>NZ_CP042862.1:0-1200000 GCF_008001015.1 Serinicoccus profundi
AGGACGCCAGCGTGTCCGGCAGCGACACGCCGCCAGAGCCGAGATTGTCGTGAGCACCACTTGCGGCCCACGGTCCGCGCTTGTTAGCGTCGGCGCTTCCGGCACACCTCCACCACCTTGTCCACATGCTGTGGATAACCTTGTGGATGACTGTCGGCACCACCGCTGTCATCCGTCGAGAGGGGCTGAGCCCACCCATGTCCCAGCCCTCGACCGACTCGGGCGACACGTGGCGCAGAGTCGTCTCAGAGCTCGAGGACAAAGGGCTGGGGGCACGGGAGAAGGCCTTCCTGCGCCTCACCACGATGGTCGGTGTCCTCGACAGCACCGTGCTCCTGGCCGTGCCGTACCCGCACACCAAGGAGATGCTGGAGACCACCCTGCGTCAGCCGATCGTCGACCTGCTCTCCCGGGAGCTGGACCGCGAGGTCCGGCTGGCCATCACGGTCGACGACGACGTCCGCCAGCGGGTCGAGGACGAGGCCGACGACGAGGCCGACGAGGACGCGCAGACCCGCGAGTCCCTGACGCGCCCGGCCTCCCAGCCCAGCTCCTCCGCCGGCGCGGGCGTTCCTGGGCCCTCCGGCAACGGCATACCCCGCCCGGCCACGCCCGCCGGCCCCGCCGTGACCGGCGCCGCTGACGAGGCCCGCCTCAACCCGAAGTACTCCTTCGACACCTTCGTCTCCGGCCCCTCCAACCGGTTCGCCCACGCCGCCTCGCTGGCGGTCGCCGAGTCACCGGCGCGCGCCTACAACCCGCTGTTCATCTACGGCGAGTCGGGCCTAGGCAAGACGCACCTGCTGCACGCCATCGGTCACTACGCCCGCAAGCTCTACCCCGGCGTGCGGGTGCGTTACGTGAACTCCGAGGAGTTCACCAACGACTTCATCAACTCCATCCGCGACGACAAGGCCGGCGCGTTCCAGCGGCGCTACCGCAACGTCGACTTCCTGCTCGTGGACGACATCCAGTTCCTGCAGGGCAAGGAGCAGACGGTCGAGGAGTTCTTCCACACCTTCAACACGCTGCACAACAGCGAGAAGCAGGTGGTCATCACCTCCGACCAGCCGCCCAAGCGGCTGTCGGGTTTCGCCGAGCGCATGCGCAGCCGCTTCGAGTGGGGGCTGCTCACCGACGTGCAGCCGCCCGACCTGGAGACGCGGATCGCCATCCTGCGCAAGAAGGCGGCGCAGGAGGGTATGCAGCTGCCCGACGAGGTGCTCGAGCACATCGCCAGCCGCATCACCACCAACATCCGCGAGCTGGAGGGTGCCCTCATCCGGGTCACGGCCTTCGCCTCGCTGTCCTCCCAGCCCGCCGACGCCGATCTGGCCGCGCACGTCCTCAAGGACATCGTGCCGGGCAGCGACACCGCGCAGATCACCGTGTCGACGATCATCCGTGAGGTCTCGGAGTACTTCCAGATCAGCATCGACGAGCTCTGCGGGACCTCCCGGTCCCGGACGCTGGTCAACGCCCGCCAGATCGCGATGTACCTCTGCCGTGAGCTCACCGACCTCTCCCTGCCCAAGATCGGTCAGGAGTTCGGTGGACGCGACCACACCACGGTCATGCACGCCGAGCGCAAGATCCGCGCCCAGATCGGCGAGCGCCGGGCGCTCTACGACCAGATCGCCGAGCTGACCGGCACCATCCGGCGCGCCTCGCAGCGCTGACTCCCCCGAGCCCCTCGCACAGCGTCGGCCCCGTTGTCCACACCTGTGGATAACCCTGTGTGTAGTTGCTCAGCGTTCACCATCGTCACATCCGTTGCTCCCGTCGCGCCCTCGACGGTGCTCCGGCAGGCCGCCTGGCCCTGTGCACGAGGTGTGGAGAAGGTGGGCGTTCGCGCACGTCAGGCTGGGGACGGCCGGTGCAGGACGACGACGGCCCTGGGGATCGGCGGCAGCCGTCCCCACCCCCCGCTGCTGGCTCCACCGCGACGTCCACCCTCGACGCACAGCCCACGACGGAGCTCCGCGGCACCCCTCACCTGCACCGACAGGGGTCCGGGCACAAGGTTGTCCACAGCATCCACAGGACCGATGACGATGACGAATACCTTGTTCTCCTCATCCATCCTCCTGCGTCCCTGGGGACGTGCTGCAGCGGGACCGCGGGGTTCGTGGCAGAGTTGCCCCGAAGTCCACAAGTCCGGAAGGTTCGAGGTGTCGTGAAGTTTCGTGTCGAGCGCGATGTGCTCTCCGAGGCGGTGGCGTGGGTCGTGCGCGGCCTGTCCAACCGCCCCCCCGTGCCGGTGCTGGCCGGTGTCCTGCTGACGGCTGACCCCGAGGGCACCCTGACCTTCTCCGCCTACGACTACGAGGTCTCCGCGACGGTCACAGTCGAGGCCGAGGTGTCCGAGGGCGGTCAGGTCCTCGTCCTGGGTCGACTGCTCGCCGACATCGCCCGCAACCTGCCGGCCAAGCCGGTCGAGGTGTCGACCGACGGGGCGAAGGTCTCGCTGACCTGCGGCTCCAGCCGCTTCGCGCTCATCCAGATGCCCGTCGCCGACTACCCCCAGCTGCCGACGCAGGCCCAGGCCAGCGGGTCGGTGCCCGGGGACGTCTTCACCCAGGCCGTCAACCAGGTCTCGATCGCCGCGGACCGCGGTGACACCCTCCCGATCCTCACCGGCGTGCGGGTCGAGATCAACGGCGAGAAGATCACCATGCTCGCCACCGACCGCTACCGCCTCGCGCAGCGCGAGCTGACCTGGTCGCCGGGCAGCACCGACGCCGACCACGTCTGCCTCATCCCGGCACGGACCCTCTCCGAGACCGCGAAGTCCCTCGGGGCCAGCGCGGCCGTCGACCTCGCCCTGGGCGAGGCCGGTCGCGGCGACGGTCTCGTGGGCTTCGAGGCCGGTCGTCGACGCACGACGACCCGCCTGCTCGACGGCGAGTACCCCAAGGTCACCTCGATCTTCCCCTCGTCCGTGGACACGGTCGCCGTGGTCGACACCCAGTCCTTCATCGAGGCGGTCCGGCGCGTGGCGCTGGTGGCCGAGCGCAACACGCCCGTGCGATTGCGCTTCACCGACGGGCAGCTGGCCATCGAGGCCGGCACCGGCGACGACGCGCAGGGCAGCGAGGCGGTCGAGTCGACCCTCGAGGGTCCGGAGATCGAGATCGCCTTCAACCCGCAGTTCCTGCTCGACGGGCTCAACGTCCTCGGCCAGCCCTATACCCGGCTGTCCTTCACCCAGCCGTCCCGACCAGCCGTCATCTCCGGTCAGCCCGAGATCGAGGGTGAGGCCGACGACTCCTACCGGTATGTCCTCATGCCGGTACGCTTCGCGGGCTGACCGCGGCACACCTGATCGTCCACCCACAGAAGGAGCAGCAGATGAAGATCGGCATGATCGGCCTGGGCAAGATGGGCGGCAACATGCGCGAGCGGTTGCGGCGGGCGGACATCGAGGTGGTGGGCTTCGACCTCGACGAGAACCTGCGCGACGTCGACAGCCTCGAGGCCATGGTCGGCGAGCTCGAGGCTTCGCGGGTCGTCTGGGTCATGGTCCCGCACGGCGCGCCGACCCGGTCCACGGTCGAGCAGCTCGGGGAGCTGCTCTCCGAGGGTGACCTCGTCATCGAGGGCGGCAACAGCAAGTACACCGAGGACATCGAGCTCGACGCGATCCTGGAGCCGCTGGGCATCGGCTACGTCGACTGCGGCGTCTCCGGTGGTGTCTGGGGGCTGGAGAACGGCTACGGGCTCATGTGCGGCGGCCGCCCCGAGCACGTGGAGATCGCCATGCCGGTCTTCGACGCGCTGCGCCCGGAGGGCCCCCGCGAGGAGGGCTTCGTCCACGCCGGCGAGGTCGGCGCCGGGCACTACGCCAAGATGGTCCACAACGGCATCGAGTACGGCCTCATGGCGGCCTACGCCGAGGGCTATGAGCTGCTCCAGGCCAAGGACATCGTCACCGACGTCAAGGGCTGCTTCCAGGCCTGGAGCCGAGGCACGGTCGTCCGGTCCTGGCTGCTGGACCTGCTGGTCAAGTCGCTGGAGGAGACGCCGGAGCTCGAGGGCGTGAGTGGCTACACCACCGACTCCGGGGAGGGCCGGTGGACGGTCCAGGAGGCCATCGACAACGCCGTCCCCATGCCGGTCATCAGCGCCGCGCTCTTCGCCCGCTTCGCCTCCCGCCAGGAGAACTCCCCCGCGATGCAGGCCGTGGCCGCGCTGCGCGGGCAGTTCGGTGGTCACGCCGTCAAGATGCTCGACGACGAGGACACCCGCGACGCCGACCAGGTCGAGGTGCACGAGGGTGCCGAGCCCAAGCACGACGAGGGCCAGGCCCGTCCCGGCGACGGCTCTTGAGCCCGAGCCCCGCGTCCGCGCACGGTGCACCTGAGCCACCTCGGCATCGCCGACTTCCGTAGCTATCCCACCGCCGAGGTGGATCTGGGGCCCGGTGTCAGCGTCCTGCTCGGGCGCAACGGGCAGGGCAAGACCAATCTCGTCGAGGCGGCCGGCTACGTCGCCACGCTGAGCAGCCACCGGGTGGCCCAGGACGCGCCGCTGGTCCGTGCCGGGTCCTCCGGCTCGGCGATCGTCCGGGCGACCGTGGTGCGCGAGGGGCGTGAGTCCCTCGTCGAGCTGGAGATCGTCCCGGGCCGCGCCAACAAGGCCCGGCTCAACCGCTCGCCCGTGCCGCGGCAGCGCGACGTGCTCGGCACGCTGCGGACCGTGCTCTTCGCGCCCGAGGATCTCGCTCTCGTCAAGGGCGACCCCTCCGAGCGCCGACGCTTCCTCGACGATCTGCTGGTCGCCCGGCAACCGCGCTGGGCGGCGGTGCGCGCCGACTACGACAAGGCGCTGCGGCAGCGGGGAGCGCTGCTCAAGCAGGCCTCCCACCTGTGGCGAGACCCCTCACGGCGCCGCGGCGGGGGCAGCTCCTCCCGGCTCGCCCCGGGTGAGAGCCTGGAGGAGGCCCGCGCGGGCGCACTGTCGACGCTGGCGGTGTTCGACGACCAGCTGGCCCAGATCGGGGGTGCGCTGCTCTATGCCCGGCTGCGGCTGCTGCGCGACCTGCGGCCCTACCTCGACCAGGCATACCGGACGCTGAGCGACAGCGACACCTCGGCAGAGGCGACCTATCGCAGCAGCCTGGCCGACGGACTGCCCGCGGCCGGGGCCGTCGCGGCCGGTGAGGTGCCGCCACGGGAGGAGCTCACGGCCGCGATCCTCGCGTCGATCGAGGCGGTCCGGGGTCAGGAGCAGGAGCGCGGGGTATGCCTCGTCGGACCGCACCGCGACGACGTGCTGCTGAGCCTCGGTGAGCTGCCGGCGAAGGGCTACGCCAGCCACGGGGAGTCCTGGAGCCTCGCGCTGTCGCTGCGGCTGGCCGGCTTCCATCTCCTGCGCCACGACCTCGGCACCGACCCGGTCCTCGTGCTCGACGACGTCTTCGCCGAGCTGGACTCAGGGCGGCGGGAGCGCCTGGCCGACCTCGTCGCGGACTGCGAGCAGGTGCTCGTCACCGCAGCCGTCGCCGAGGACGTGCCTGAGCGGCTGCTCGGCGCCGACGGGCAGGTCTTCGACGTCGTGCTCGGCTCCATCACCGCCCGGGAGGGCGCCGAGCCGGGGACCGGGGAGCCGTGAGCGACGGACCAGGAGCCGAGGGCACCGGTCAGCCCGACCCCGACCTCGAGCCGGAGACGATGGAGGCCGCCCGCGAGGCGCTCGCCCGGGCCCGGCGCACCGCCCGGGACAAAGGTCTACGGCCGGGGGCTGCGGGGAGGACCCGTCGTCGCCGGGGAGGCGTGACGGGCGAGGAGCCGGACCGCAGCGCCCGCAGCGACCCCCAGCTGCTCGGTGACGAGCTCGAGCGGCTGGTCGCCGGACGCGGGTGGGCCGGGGAGGTGCAGGTCGGCGGGGTCGTCGGTCGGTGGCGCAGCATCGTCGGCGACCAGGTGGCGGACAACGTCGAGATCATCGCCTTCGACGGCAGCGTGCTCACCGTCCGGGCGCGCTCCACCGCGTGGGCCACCCAGATGCGGCTGCTCACGTCCACGGTGCTGGCCCGCATCGAGGAGCTCGTCGGTGAGGGGCTCGTGAGCGAGATCGTCGTGCAGGGCCCGGCCGGTCCGCACTGGCGCAAGGGGCCCCTGTCCTCGAAGGGTCCGGGCCCCCGCGACACCTACGGCTGATCGACGCGGGGCGGCCCAGCGGGTCGCCGCGAGCCGCGGTCGGTCGCCGACGCGCTCTGAGCCTCGAGATGCGCGGCCGCGTGGGGGGATGCCTGATCCGGGTTCGCTCCGCTCTCATCTGCGTTGAACGGCCGCACACGGCGCACGAAGGCCTGGGGAAACTCGGATCTGAGGTGCGAAAAGGGTAGACTGAGACGTCTTTGACACATCCACCCGAGGAGCCCCCTTGTCCAGTGCCGGACCAGAGCACGGAGCGAGTCCCGACGCCGCCGGGGAGCCGGCCATGCCGGAGCTCCCCGAGGCTCCCGCGGAGTCCGGTGAGCCGGAGTCGCTGGCCACGGCCTCGGCCTACGACGCGTCGGCCATCACCGTCCTGGAGGGTCTGGAGGCGGTCCGCAAGCGCCCGGGGATGTACATCGGGTCCACCGGCGCCCGGGGCCTGCACCACCTGGTCTGGGAGATCGTGGACAACGCGGTCGACGAGGCGCTGGCCGGCGAGGCCGACCGCATCGACGTCACCCTGACCGCCGAGGGCGCCGTGCGGGTGCGCGACAACGGTCGCGGGATCCCCACCGACATCCACCCGATCGAGAAGAAGCCGGCCGTCGAGCTGGTCCTCACCCAGCTCCACGCCGGCGGCAAGTTCGGCGGCGCGGGCTACAAGGTCTCCGGCGGGCTGCACGGCGTGGGCTCCTCGGTCGTCAACGCGCTCTCCGAGCGGCTGGACGTCGAGGTGCGCCAGCGGGGCAAGGTCTTCACCCAGACCTACCACCTGGGCGTGCCGCAGGCTCCGCTCGCCGAGCGCGACCCTGCCACCGAGGCCGACCGGCAGACCGGCACGACCGTCACCTTCTGGCCCAGCGCCGACATCTTCGACACGGTCGACTTCGACTACGAGACGATCCGCGCGCGCTTCCAGCAGATGGCCTTCCTCAACAAGGGCCTGACGATCGCGCTGGTCGACGAGCGTCCCCACGAGGTCAAGACCGACGTCGACGCGCTCGACGACGACCCCATCGACGGCGAGGGCCCGGACGACGACGGCGTCACCCCCGGCACCGAGCGGGGCTCCGGCGCGGCCGCCGCGACGCCGGGCCGCACGCATACCTATCGCTACGACAACGGTCTGCTCGACTACGTCACCTACCTCAACAAGTCCAAGCGCAGCGAGCCGGTGCACGAGGAGGTCATCGCCTTCGAGAACACCGACGAGGAGCGCATGCTCAGCCTCGAGATCGCGATGCAGTGGACCGGCGCCTACACCGAGGCCGTGCACACCTACGCCAACGCCATCAACACCCACGAGGGCGGCACCCACGAGGAGGGCTTCCGGTCGGCGCTGACCCGTATGGTCAACGACTTCGCCCGCGAGCAGAAGCTGCTCAAGGAGAAGGACCCCAACCTCACCGGCGACGACATCCGCGAGGGGCTGACCGCGGTCATCTCGGTCAAGCTCGGCGAGCCGCAGTTCGAGGGGCAGACCAAGACCAAGCTCGGCAACTCCGAGGTGCGCGGCTTCGTCCAGACGGCGATGTATGAGGAGTTCGGCCACTGGCTGCAGGCGCACCCGCGCGAGGGCAAGGACATCGTCGGCAAGGCGGTCCAGGCCGCGACGGCACGGATCGCGGCCCGCAAGGCCCGCGACGCGACCCGCCGCAAGGGCCTGCTGGAGTCCGGCGGGCTGCCCGGCAAGCTGCGCGACTGCCAGTCCAACGACCCGACGATCTCCGAGGTCTTCATCGTCGAGGGTGACTCGGCCGGCGGCTCGGCGGTGCGCGGGCGCAACCCGCACAACCAGGCGATCCTGCCGATCCGCGGCAAGATCCTCAACGTCGAGAAGGCCCGGCTCGACAAGATCCTCGCCAACCAGGAGGTGCAGGCGCTCATCAGCGGCTTCGGCACCGGCATCGGCGAGGAGTTCGACATCTCCAAGGCGCGATACCACAAGATCGTGCTCATGGCCGATGCCGACGTCGACGGGCTGCACATCCGCACCCTGCTGCTGACGCTGCTCTTCCGCTTCATGAAGCCGCTCATCGAGGCGGGCTACGTCTACCTCGCGCAGCCGCCGCTCTACCGCATCAAGTGGACCAACGCCGAGCACCAGTTCGCCTTCACCGACCGGGAGCGCGACGCCCTGCTCGAGGAGGGCGCGAGCAAGGGCTGGCGGCTGCCCAAGGAGACCGGCGTGCAGCGCTATAAGGGTCTGGGTGAGATGGACTACAGCGAGCTGTGGGACACGACGATGAACCCCGACACCCGGGTGCTGCTGCAGGTCTCGGTCGAGGACGCCGCCAAGTCTGACGAGATCTTCGCCATCCTCATGGGCGAGGACGTCGAGTCCCGCCGGGCGTTCATCCAGCGCAACGCCCGCGACGTGCGGTTCCTGGACATCTAAGGATCAAGCGAGGAACGAGCGATGACGAAGATGTCCCCGAGAGTGCGACATCTGACGCGAGGGACGTGCGGCATCCCACCCACCACTTCTGACTGCATACCGGAATCGACCTAGGTGACTCATGGCTGACGACAACCAGACCCCCGACCTCCCCGAGGTCCCGGACGCCACCGGCGCGATGGAGAGCGCCGACGCGGCGCTGGAGGCCGCGGTGACCGGCGACCGCATCGAGCCGATCGACCTCAACGCCGAGATGCAGCGCAGCTACATCGAGTATGCGATGAGCGTCATCGTCTCGCGGGCGCTGCCGGACGTGCGCGACGGCCTCAAGCCGGTGCACCGCCGGGTGCTCTACGCGATGTATGACGGCGGCTACCGCCCCGACCGCGGGTTCAACAAGTGCTCGCGCGTTGTCGGTGACGTCATGGGTCAGTACCACCCGCACGGCGACGGCGCGATCTACGACGCCCTGGTGCGCCTCGTGCAGGACTGGTCGATGCGGCACCCGCTGGTGCAGGGCCAGGGCAACTTCGGCACGCCGGGCGACGACCCCGCTGCGGCGCCGAGGTACACCGAGTGCCGGCTGCACCCGCTGGCCATGGAGATGGTGCGCGACATCCGCGAGGACACCGTCGACATGGTCGACAACTACGACGGCAAGACGCGTGAACCCTCCGTCCTGCCGGCGCGCTTCCCGAACCTGCTGGTCAACGGCTCGGCCGGGATCGCGGTGGGCATGGCGACCCAGATCCCGCCGCACAACCTGCGGGAGGTCGCCGAGGGCGCC
The DNA here is from genome assembly GCF_008001015.1 of Serinicoccus profundi. Lineage (NCBI taxonomy): Bacteria > Bacillati > Actinomycetota > Actinomycetes > Micrococcales > Ornithinimicrobiaceae > Serinicoccus > Serinicoccus profundi. The sequence continues at coordinate 9,347 of NZ_CP042862.1, forward strand.
CAGTGGCTGCTCGACCACCCGGAGGCCACGCGCGAGGAGCTGCTCGAGGCGCTCCTGGGCATCATCAAGGGCCCGGACTTCCCGACCGGCGCGCTCATCATGGGCAAGAAGGGCATCGAGGACGCCTACCGCACCGGGCGCGGCTCGATCATCATGCGGGCGGTCGTCGAGGTCGAGGAGATCCAGGGCCGCACCTGCCTGGTCGCGACCGAGCTGCCCTACCAGGTCAACCCGGACAGCCTGGCCAAGAAGATCGCCGAGCTGGTCAAGGACGGCAAGCTCAGCGGGGTCGCCGATCTGCGTGACGAGACCTCGGGGCGGACCGGGCAGCGGCTGGTCGTCGTGCTCAAGCGCGACGCGGTCGCCAAGGTCGTGCTCAACAACCTCTACAAGCACACCCAGCTGCAGCAGTCCTTCGGCGCCAACATGCTCGCGCTCGTCGACGGCGTGCCGCGCACGCTGCCGGTGTCGGCCTTCATCCGGCACTGGGTCGACCACCAGGTCGAGGTCATCGTGAGGCGCACGCAGTTCCGCCTGCGGGAGGCGGAGGAGAAGATCCACGTCTTCCGTGGCTACCTCAAGGCGCTGGACCAGCTCGACGAGGTCATCGCGCTCATCCGCCGCAGCCCGTCCGCCGACGAGGCGCGGACCGGGCTGATGGACATGCTCGGCATCGACGAGGTGCAGGCCCGCGCCATCCTCGACCTGCAGCTGCGTCGTCTCGCCGCGCTGGAGCGGGCCCGGATCCAGGCCGACCACGACGAGCTCGAGGCGCAGATCCTGGAGTTCGAGGACATCCTGGCCAAGCCGGAGCGGCAGCGGGAGATCATCTCGACCGAGCTCGCGGAGATCGTCGATAAGTTCGGCGATGACCGGCGCACGACGATCGTGCCCTTCGACGGTGACATGTCGATGGAGGACCTCATCCCCGAGGAGGACGTCGTCGTCACCATCACCCGTGGTGGCTACGTCAAGCGCACCCCGGTGCGGGAGTACCGCGCCCAGCACCGCGGCGGGCGCGGCAAGCGCGGCGCGGCGCTGCGCGCCGACGACGTCGTGCAGCACTTCTTCGTCACGAGCACCCACCACTGGATGCTCTTCTTCACCGACCAGGGGCGGGTCTACCGGTCCAAGGCGTATGAGTTCCCCGAGGCCGGCCCGACCGGCAAGGGGCAGCACGTCGCCAACCTCATGGCCTTCCAGCCGGACGAGAAGATCCGCTCGGTGCTGCCGCTGCGCGACTACGAGCAGTCGCCCTACCTCCTCCTGGCGACCAAGAACGGCCTCGTCAAGAAGTCTCGGCTCACCGACTACGACTCCCCGCGCTCCGGTGGCCTCATCGCGGTCAACCTGCGCGAGGGCGACGAGCTCGTCGGTGCCGGGCTGGCCTCCGGCGAGGACGAGGTGCTGCTCGTCTCCCGGGGCGGCCAGTCGGTGCGCTTCCCGGCGGCCGACGAGACGCTGCGCCCCGATGGGACGGGCGACCTCCGGCGTGACGGGGATGAAGTTCCGTGGCGACGACGAGCTGCTCGCGATGCAGGTCGTGGCGCAGGGCACCCGATCCCTTCGTCTTCGTCGTCTTCGAGTCGGGGATGGCCAAGCGGACCCCCGTGTCGCAGTACCGCCAGCAGGGTCGTGGCGGGCTCGGGATCAAGGTGGCCAAGGCGAGCGACAAGGCCGGTCAGGTCGTCGGGGCGCTGCTCGTCGACGAGACCGACGAGGTGCTCGTGCTCACCGAGCGCGGCAACGTCGTGCGCTCGCGCGTCGGCGGGGAGAATGGCGTGCGGGTCACCGGGCGCGACACCAGTGGTGTCATCTTCGCCCGGCCGGGCAAGGGCGACTCCATCGTGGCCGTCGCCCGCAACGCCGAGGCCGCCGCCGAGGAGGAGCTCCAGGAGGCCGCCCCGACCGAGGCCGACGGCGCGGATGCCTCGGCTCCCGCGACCGATGGCGTACCGTCGGAGCAGATCGACGACAGCCCGTCGTCGAGCGCTGAGACCGGCGAGACCGAGAGCACTGAGGGAGACGGCGCATGACCAGCACTCCGGGACCGTCGGGGTCGACCTCGTCCTCCGCCGACGAGACGCAGGTGCACCCGAAGGCGAGGGGTGAGGAGACGTCCTCCTCGCGGCCCTCCGGACGGACCGATGGCGACAGCGGCGACGCTCGTGGCGCCGCCGGCGGTGACGACGGCGGCGACGACCGCTCGGCGGCGGCGAAGATGAAGGACGGTGCGTTGGCCCGCACCGCCCAGGGCCGCGATCTCGCGGCCCGCAAGGCGCGGGCCCTGCGCGGCGCGACCGCCGGTCTGGCCTCCGGCTCGGCCGCCGGCGCCAGCGCCGGACGCGGCCCCGCGCCGACCGCGCGGGGTGCCTCCCGCGACGGTGCCGCCGGAGCACGGCGCGCACCTCGGGCAACCGACCGCCGAGCCGGCCGGCTCCGCGGCGCGGCGGCCCGCGCCGGGTGCGCCTCACCGCCCAGCGGATCGACCCGTGGTCGGTCCTCAAGATCAGCTTCCTCGTGTCCGTGGCGCTGGGAATCTCCGGTGTGGTCATGGTCGCCGTGCTGTGGACCGTGCTGTCGGGGATGAACGTCTTCTCCACGATCAACGACTTCCTCACCCAGATCACCAGCGGTGAGGCGAGCGGCCCGACGATCGACCTCACCGACTACCTCGGCTTCAGCCGGGTGATCTCCCTGTCGGCCGTGCTGGGCGTGCTCAACGTCTTCCTGCTCACGGCGCTGGCCACCCTGTCGGCCTTCCTCTACAACATCTGCGCCGCCCTCGTCGGTGGCGCCCAGGTGACGCTCTCCGACGAGTGAGAGACCGGCCTCGCGCCCCGGACCGGCCGTTTTGGTGAGGCTCCAGGGTGTGGGGTAATCTCGATCCTCGCGTGCGTCGCACGCACCCGGGCCTATAGCTCAGTCGGTTAGAGCGCTGTCCTGATAAGACAGAGGTCACTGGTTCAAGTCCAGTTAGGCCCACCACCCACAGGCGTCGTCGCCGAGATCAGGAGTTGATCGACCAGATGAAGCGTCTTCTCATGATGGCCGCTGCGGCGGCTGGCCTGGTCGCCCTCAAGCGGATGCAGGACCAGCAGGCCGAGCGCGACCTGTGGGCCGAGGCCACGGACGACGTCCCCGGCCAGCCGGGTCAGTAGGACCCACCGGCCGCCGAGCTCGACTCCCGGATGACGGGAGCCAACGTGGCGCGGCACAAACTGCATACCTTAGGGGCCATGGCGCAATTGGTAGCGCACCTGCTTTGCAAGCAGGGGGTTAGGGGTTCGAGTCCCCTTGGCTCCACCACAGGTCAGAGGCCTTTCCCGGTATGCGGGAAGGGCCTTCGTCTTGCCCCGCTAGCCAGGCAGATGCGGCAGCCTCTCTGAGGAGGGGTGACAGGATGCAAGCATGAGCTCCCATCCCTCCCGCGGCGTCCTGGTCACCGGCTCCTCCCGTGGCGTGGGGGCCGCCGTGGCTCGCGCCTTCGCGGCACGGGGCGACCGGGTCGTCGTCCACTACCTGGGCAGCGAGACGGCCGCGCACGAGGTATGCCGATCCCTCCCGGGCGACGGGCATGCCGTCGTCCAGGCGGACCTGGCCGACCCGGACGCCGTCGAGCGGCTGGCGAACGAGGCGATCGGGGCCCTGGGCCGGGTCGACGTCCTCGTCAACAACGCGGCGATGCTCACCGCCCCATGGGAGGGCAGGGGCCGGCGCGGCGACCACCCGCTGGAGGAGACGTCATACCCCGAGTGGGTGGAGATCTGGCGGCGCACCCTGGAGACCAACCTGCTCGGCCCGGCACACCTGACCTGGCAGGTGGCCCGCCACATGATCGACGTGCCGCCTGCCGACGGCGTCCCCGTCGGGCGGATCGTCAACGTCGGCAGCCGCGGCGCCTATCGGGGCGAGCCGGACATCCCGGCCTACGGCGCCAGCAAGGCCGGCCTGCACTCCTTCGGCCAGTCGATGGCGCTGCGCCTGGGCCGGCACGGAATCGCGGTGACGTCGGTAGCACCGGGTTTCATCGAGACGGAGATGGCCGGGTATGCGCTGGCAGGGGACCAGGCGGCGACCACCCGGGCGCAGAGCCCGTTCGGCAGGGTCGCCCGTCCCCACGAGATCGCCGATGCCGTGCTCGCGCTCGCCGACCCGCGGGCGGAGTGGGCCTCGGGGGCGGTCCTCGACCTCAACGGGGCCAGCCACCTGCGCTGACACCTCGTCGGGCCGGTGGCGGCGTGCCTACCCGGCCGGTCTCATCCCCCAGCCGTCCGCCGAGCTGATGCAGTGCCTAGCGCGTGGCCTGACACGAGACCTGGGAGTAGACCTCCATCGTCATCGCGATCCTGCTGTGCCGCAGCACCGCCATCGCCACGCACGGGTCCAACGTCAAGCGAGACCAGCAGGCTCGCGCTTGTCCGCCGCGTGGCGTGGATCGCACTGGCAGCGCACTCGCAGGCTCGTTGACCCAGGCCTGGACGCGGCGGACAGACATTTCTCGAGCTCGCGCCGGCCTTCCGGGCCGACCACGGCCACACCCAAGCATGTATCGGAGACGCTGCCTTGGCCCCGCAGGCGAACCTGGAGACGAGGTCGGGCAAGCACGTGTCCCCTCCAAGGGGGGCGGGTCAGGTCTCTGGCCACGGCGCCACCAGCGTGTTCCATCGGGCCATAGCGGCGCCGCCCCGCCCCTCAATGTCGCTAGCAGCCCACCTCTGACCAACTGAGGCGCTGGCCGGGAGCGGAAAGGCGACCCAGCGGCTGTGCCCCTTTGCCCAGTCGGGCGCTAGGACCTCAACGTCCCAGACGGAGTGGCTCTGGCCGGCAACGACTGATCTTAGACGTGCTAGGCGCGCCGGCGGGCAGCGCCAATCCTGCTCGTACGCGTCGAAGAAGGCAGAGCACACCACACGGAACGGGCACGTGGAGCACGAGCTCTCCGCGGGCCGCGCCTCGAGATGTGCTCCTTGCGCGGCAGCGGTGAGAGACTCGAGCACGTAACGGGCGTGGTTCTCAGCAGCGTCGATCTCCGAGGGATCGACAGCAAACTCCTCGAGTTGACCGTCGGCCGTCTGAACAGCGGCCCGTGTGGGGAATTCACCCAACATGTGGCCCACTAGAGCGCAGTAGAGGAGCAACTGCCGCCGCTGCGAACCAGTGATGGCGCCTTGAAGCACCCCAGTCTTCAAGTCGACAACTCGCAGGATCCCGTCCACTCGCTCCACCAGATCGGGTCTGCCTACTAACCCCGACCCAGTCGGCGCCAACCACCGCTCGCGCCACGGAAGTGCGGGATGACTGTTGCTGTGCTTCTGACCCTTGACGAACGCCGGGGCCCGCATTTTCAGTGTGGGATCCCATACTGAGCGAAGTCTGGCTTTTGTTATCGCTGACCCGGGCCAGTTCTTCACCGACGGCGGCCGGGCGGGCCCCCAGTCGGCACTGAGGCCCTCCATCGCCGCCGCGGTCTCCTCCGCCCATACCGACTCGAACTCGACGCCCGTGCCCGAACGCGCCGCGACGGCGTGCGCCGCGATTCCTAGCGCGGCGCGAAGACCCGTGCGTCGCAGAGACTTGTATCGCAAGTCCCAACTGAAGCCTGCGCGCAGCGGACATTGGTCGAAGGCCCGCACGAGAGAGGCGGATACCTGGCCTCTGTCCTCGGGGTGAGGACAGTGCGTTGAGTTAGCCATTACGGAGTAATTGTCAAGACCTGTGGATCGGCGTGTCATGCGACGTTTTGCTGGCGTCCTGATTCCTCGGGTCGTTCGACGAGCTTGCCGCGCTCGAAGGTGGCGCCGGCGCGGACGAGGGCCACGAGGTGCGGGGCGTTGACCGCGCGCCAGCGTCGTTGCGCGGACTCGATGAGCTTGAACGCCATCGCGATGCCCGCGGCGCGCGAGCCAGGACCCTTGGTGACGCGCTGACGGAGGCGGACAGTGGCGAAGGTCGACTCGATCGGGTTGGTCGTACGCAGATGCACCCAGTGCTCGGCCGGGTAGTCGTAGAACTCCAGCAGCACGTCCAGGTCGTCGGTGATCTTCGCGGCCGCCTTGGGCCACTTCGTGCCGTAGTCGGCGGCGAACGCCCTGGCGGCGGCCTCGGCGTGCTCGCGGTCCTCGGCGTTCCAGATCTCGGCCAGCGCGGCCTTGGCGCCGGGCTGGGCGGACTTGGGCAGGGCGTTGAGCACGTTTGCGATCCGGTGGAACCAGCACCGTTGCTCGCGGGTGGTGGGGAAGACTTCGCGCAGCGCGGCCCAGAACCCTAGGGCGCCGTCGCCGACGGCCAGGACCGGAGCGGCCATGCCCCGGCGCTTGCACGAGCGCAGCAGGTCGGCCCAGGACTCGGTGGACTCCCGGTGCCCGTCGTCCAGGGCGATCAGTTCCTTGGTGCCGTCGGCGCGGACCCCGACCATGACGAGCAGGCAGACCTTGTCCTGGGTGAGGCGGACCTTGAGGTGGATCCCGTCGACCCACACGTAGACGTAGTCGGTCCCGGCCAGGGAGCGCTGGTTGAAGGCGAGGGCCTCGGCCTGCCACTGCTCGGTGAGCCGGGTGATCGTCTTGGCCGACAGTCCGGCCGAGGTGCCGAGGAACTGGGTCAGCGCCGGTCCGAAGTCGCTGGAGGACAGACCGTGCAGGTAGAGCAGCGGCAGCACCTCGGCCATCTGCGGTGACTTACGGGCCCACGCCGGCAGGATCGCCGAGCCGAACCGCTTCCGCTCACCGGTGGCCTCATCGATCCGGCGGTCGTCGACCCGCGGTTGGCGCACCGGGACCGCGCCGGCGGCCGTGGTCACCTCTCGGGGTGCGTGGTACCCGTTGCGGACCACCAGCCGGTGACCGTGCTCGTCGACCTCCCCGGCGAACCGCTCGACGTAAGCCGCGACCTCGGCCTGCAGCGCGGCCGCGAGCATCTGCCGGGCGCCGTCACGCACGATCTCATCGAGCAACGACCCACCGTGCACGGTCGCGTCGACGTTGGACTCGGTGTTCTCCTGGACTACCTTGAGCATGGGCGTACCTTCCCGAGCCGGCGCTCCAACGCCGACCCTGATCAGAACTTGTATGGGCTTCAGATCTTGCTCGGGAGGTACGCCACTTTCACGTCACCCCGCCGAGAGCCATCCACAGGTTCTGATCATTGCTCGCCATTACGCGAGAGCGGGCCAGATCGCCAACGGGTTCAGACGGAACATGCGGAAGTCGTGCCACTCGACCCGCTCGAATGAATTCGTCGCGAGGACGTGTGCCTCCGCCTGCTGATCCGTGAACCAGTCGAGTTCGAGCCGCCAGAGGGGGTGCGCAAGCAGTACGCACGAGTCGTTCCGCGTTACCGCTGGGATGCCGCCAATTACTGTGGTCGTTGCCCCGCCTAGCGCCCGCGCCGCCGGTTCCAGTGCTACGAGGTCTGTGGGCAGTGACCGGTCAGTTGTCAGGGGCTCTCCGGCGACGAGTTCCAGGAGGTCTAGGGCAAGTCGCCAGTCCAGGAATGCATGGCGACGTGAGTTGTCGTACGAGCGGAGGCAGTTGGGGCAGGACTGGTCGCAGGCCTTCCCATGGGGACTGATCTGCCACCGCTGGATGGCGTCTGACAGCGTCTTGATCAGGAGCGGCTCGAAAACCTCTGGCCTGCCGAGCTCGGCCGCGTAGCCGGCACCGTTCTCCGCGGTGTCAGCAACATAGAGGGCGGCTGCCACTTGGGACTTCGCGTCCGGCTCGTCGACGGCTGTCAGTGGAACCCGGACCGGGATCAGACCAACCGTCAGCTCACTTGGGTCAACGTCGAGGACATCCTTCGCGCCGCGGCGAATGAGCTCGGCAAGCGACGTGTAGGCCGCGCGCCCAGACGGTTGCTCCCGCAGGCCCACAGCACCGGTGGGCAGATTCAACCGCTTCGGAGTGATCACGAGCGCATCCGTGACGCGAATCTCGCCGATAGCGTCGATGGTCGCTGCGCCCGGCTGGCCCTGTGCAGCGAGCACGGTGCCGTCGTTGTCCTTGGTGAAGGAGAACCCGCGCCCGAAGTTGTCGTTCACAGTCACTAGGCGCGTTTGCTCGAATAGTTGGATGTCGACAGCACGAAGTTCGTACGGCTCGGGTGAGGTTCCATCGAGCGACAGTTCGGGCGATCCCGCGCCAGATGGCATATCAGTGTCATCGCTGTAAGGACGAGGACGATAGGTCGTCCGAAAGCCGCGCGGCTCATAGACGGCGAGCCGTGTGAAGACCTCGTTGCAGGCTCTGCAGTGTTCACCTGTTGGATCGAGGTCGCTGCGTCCGCATCGCTCGCATCGCGCGAGACTTCTAGGCGATCCCAGCGGGTCCAGCGCTTCGACCCACTTTCCTGCCGGTCGGTAGCTAGCGAAGCCCGCCACTGTGTGCACCAGTCCGTCCTTGACTACCTCGGCGCCGGGCGAGAAGGAGGAGATTGCCATGTCAAGAGACCTGTCCGCAACAGTATGCGTCTCCAGCCACGAAGTGCTCTTTATGGTCGTGTCCCATAAGTTTCGCACCCGCGTGGGAAAACCGAACATCGGCAGAAGGCCGTACCTCGCCAGGGCGGCACTGAGTTCCGTGTCCGCCGTGCCGCTCTCCTTGACCACGACCTTGTCCACTTCGGCGACCAGTTTGTGGCGGACCCAATCCACGATCTCGTCGACATCTCGGGTCGAGAGCGGCGTGAGTGCGGAAAGCCGTGCAGCAATAGGACGCACCAACCGTTCGTCGGAAAGGAATCCTGCGATTGACCCACGATACCGGTGCCACTCCTCCATCTGCCCGAACGTTCCGTGGTTGCTCGTTGACTTCCATCTGGGGCTATCAGGCACCATTCTGAAAGCCTCCCTGAGAACTTCAGCAGCGACCACTCGCTGGACAATCCGGCGTCGAGTCAAGTCAAGGAAGGGCTGAGGCGGCAGGTCCCCGGTGATGCGGTCAGCGCGTTGAAAGTAGTACTGGTCATGGCTTCTGTCGCGGCAGAGAGTCAGGGCATAACTGAATGCCTGGCCGCCGCGCCCGGCTCGGCCAACTCGCTGCTGATAGTTGAAGCGCTGCGGCGGCATGTTGGCCATCATCGTGGCGCGCAGGGAGCCGATGTCCACTCCGACCTCCATCGTCGTGGTGACCGACAGCACGTCGAGCTCATCTGGCAGTCGGTGCTCGTTGAGGGTGAAGGCCCCCTTGAATCTACGCTGTCTGCTCCGCTGTTCGGAGACGGGCTTTGTCTGTCCGCTGAGTTCGGCCACAGCCATCCGCCGAGGCGGCTGATGAGCGAGCCATGCGTAGTAGTCGGTGAGCTCCTCGTCCCGGTCCTCCCTCACGAGGGCTGGTCGGTGGCACTGCCGGTTTGCGCATACGCCAGCGCTGGCTTGCAGGTGTACGTAGTTGCATGCCGTGCAGCGCCACTGTGCTCGATCGCCCGGGACAACAACCAGCGTGCTTGTCGCGCTGGCAGTCTTCAGGAGCCAACCTGCGACTGCTTCTAGACCGGCAGGTGATGACATGAGGCGCTCCACCTGGGCGATGACGTCGACGGCCTCCACCCCAAGGTGGGCCGCTACGGCTTCCAGATAGCGGCGCACGCCAGGTGGAGGCACTGCCTCTGGCTGAACCCCTCCCGCGTTGCTCTCCTCGTACCGTTTCAGAGTGCCGAGGATGCGTATCACTGAGGAAAGGACTTCCGGTTGCCTGTCGTCGTCGAGGGGCCCCTCTGTGGCCGGAAGCCCGGCGATACCCAGCCGTGCGATTCCTACCGACTCAAGGTCTCGGCGAGCCCGGTCGAAGAAGGCCTCAACAACCGACGCCCGAAGGTGACGCAGTAACTTCTCCTGACCTTGGACGACCGGTGGCTTCGGCCAGGCGCCTGGTGATGGCGGCGGGAAAGCTCGGTACCAAGGTGTCTTAGCGTGGTGACCCTCCTCAAGGTGGCGGTTCCACGGACTCGTTCCGCCAGGGTTCGCCCCAAGTGCAACCAGCACCCGGGTCATTCGCGCGAACATGTCACCGATGGGCACCTCTGCCCTTCCGCCCAGCTCGCCGTACGCCTCATCCAACGCGGACTGCAGTTCCGGGGCTAGGGGTTGCCCCATCTTCTGCATAAGCCGTCCCAGGCGAGCCTGACCAAGCCCCTGGGCCATAGCGATGTCGTCACTCATGGCATCAAGGACCGCCTCAGGGTCCGGTTGACGTGTGATCTCCTGCCGCAGGACCTGACGCACGAGGTCACGGTGGTGATTGCGGCTGACACCGGCTGCAGTGCGCGCTGCGTCGTTACGACTGTCAGTGAAGACGATCGTCTTCGCGTCCGTGATCGCGTCCCGTCCCTCACGTCCTTCGGCGAGAGAGCGGATCAACTGGGACAGATACAGTTCCGTAGCTGCCGCGAGTCCGGAGGTGTGAGCCCGGATAGGAGAACGGACTCGTCCCGCCTTGAAAGCTTCGCCGTCCTGCTGTTTCGCATCGAAGCCGCATGAGGGGCAACGGGTAGGCAGTGCCGGGACGCGATCCGCCTGTTCAGCATTGCCAACGGATACCCCCACGCCGCTTGGACTGCCCGCATGTGCGTCATCCACAACGCCAAGGGCGGGCTCCCAGTTGACGGCCTTGAACGCGAACTTGAGACCGTGCGCGCTCCACTCCTTGCCCAGCGGCAACAGACCGGGTCTGTACCAAGCGAACTGGTCTCGCGCCCTGAGGAAGACGGGCTTCCCGCTCTGACCTTCGGTCGTGGGGGTCGGCCCGAGGAGGGTCTGGTCTCCCTGCTCACTGAGCACGAAGCCACCCAAGGAAGCGTCCCCACACTCATAGCAGTACAGCAGTTCCAGGACGCGGCTCCCGCAGTGCGTGCAGGTATTGGCAGGCGTGGTGTACAGCGCCCCGATCACCCGCCCTGGAGCAGTCTCGACGCCTGAACAACTTGGGTTTGAACATGCCCAGATCCCGCGAGGCGTCCTGACGAACAGGTGCGCGCGAACGGGAACGAACGTCCCTCCGTCAGCGCCTTCATCCGGCTCAAATGTTGCGAGTCTCTCAAGCACTTGTGCCAAAAGATCGTCACGATCTTCTTCGTCGGGGAACATCCGTTCGGCAACCGTTTCGAGATCAGTCGCTCGCAGACGGCCCGTGCCCTGTTCCGCACACTGTGTCGCTACGAGTCGAGACACCTCGTCGACCGGACGAGACCAGTCCGCGACCTCATGTCGCGTTAGCGGCCTAACAGGCTCAAGCCTCACCTGCTCACCCGGCTCCAGATCGAACGACTCGGCTGGCACACCGAAGAACTGCTCGAGGTAGGTCAGGCCGTCTTGTGTGGCGTCGAGGGACGCGGACGTACCGATGACCCGAAGTTGTGGCGACGTGGGATCCAGGCCGAGCCGACGAAGCAGAGAACGGACGACCATCGCTACCTCGCTGCCCTGCGTTCCGCGGTAGAGATGCAATTCGTCAACCACCAGCGTGAGAACGTTCTCACCGTCCGAGCGGAGCCATTCCGCGGTCTGGTCGAACATGGGTGCCTCGAACTCACGCATCATGATCGTGTTGAGCATCGAGTAGTTCGTGATAAGGACATCTGGCGGGCTAGCGATCATGTCCCACCGGGTTAGCATCTCCCCGGATCGGGGATCCTGAAACTGGCTGAGGTCGATGTAGTCCTCGGGCGAGCCCGCCTTCTCGGCCTCCTCGTTTGCCTGCAGCAGGGCGGCGTGCTCCGCCTCAAGTTGTCGCAGGCTGGCCGCAACCGCCTGAGCTGCTGCCTTGCTTCCAGGCTTTCGCCCGGGTCCTTCGGTTATGCCGGTGTAGCGACCAAACCAGATGGGCGTTTGTGGCTCCTGCTCGCGCAACACGCGCACCGCGCGGCGGAGGCGCGTCATCTGGTCCTCAACGAGGGCGTTGGTTGGGTACAAGATGATCGTCCGCATCGCCGCTGGCCGGGTCTCCGCGTGTCGGATGGGAGTCCATTGCGGATCGGCGGCCGACCACCACCAATTGCCGCTGTACTGACTGCCCCACTTCCTCGACTCCTCGACGATGCGGAGGAGCACCGGCAGGAGGAAGGACTCCGTCTTGCCGGAGCCGGTTCCGGAAGTGACGACGACATTCCGGCCGTGCCGGGGATCGAGGGTCTTCCGAATGGCGTTCGCCTGGTGCTGGCGTAGCCTTAAGGCCGGTGGGTCGACACCCGGGAACACCGCTTCGGCTACTCGTCGTGCCGTCTCCGCCCCTATCCCAACGTCCCTGCAGACGTCGAGCATCGGCTCGATGTTCGCATACGGCACCACGGGCTCGAGCAGCACCTGACCCACCAAGGCTCCCGGCTGCTCGAGCAGTGCGCGCCGCTCCGACATGAGGGACTCGTCCGCCAACCAGAAGGCAGTGTCGAAGTACCGGAGGTATGCGTTCCGAAGCTCATCGGCGAGGCGCTTTGGGTTTGTGGGCTCCATGACTGCCACCTATCGGGTGAGAAGGGAGACGAGCAGGTCCGCCTGCTGGGGTGTGATCGATGGGTACAAGAGGCACCGGCGGTTGTTCTCCCCCGTAAGGCGCATCTGTCGAGGCAGCGTCCCGCTGGCAAGGACGACGGCGCGGCCGTAGAGTCCAGGCAGATCGCAGCCCAGCGGCACGATGACGCCTTGGCGTTTGGGCAGATAGGCGACCAACGAACGGCCCAACGCGTTTGCAGCCAGGTACTTCACCAGATGCACGGGCCCTTGCATCGTTGAGCGCCGCATCACGTCAGCCTCCGAACGAAACACATGAATGCGCTCAAACCCTCGGGTTAGGCGGTATGCGCCAGGGTGCGAGACGTCACTCGTCTGGACCCACGAGGCAGATGCCACGTCAAACCTTTCTGCCTGGGTGAATCCCGGCATGGGCACGCGCGGGTAGGCCCCGGCGACAGCAGAGAGAGCAGGCAAGGCGTTGAGGAGACTGGTACATGGATCATGAACCACGCATCCGGGCTCTGGGTCCACCTCGACGGCCCCGACTTCGATGCCCTCGAGCAGCCGACGTGTCGGCTGGTCCTCGGTTCGTTCCTCTCGTAATCGCAAGCCTGGAGCAGCGAAACGATCCAGCAGTTCAGCCACGCTGGCCTCCGGCCAAAACCCCACGAGCTCTAGGCACCTAGTGCCCCTAACCACCAGACAAGATGGCGAGATCTCCCACCGTTGCGGAGCACCAAGTTCTGACCGCTCGACGGCGATATGCCCAAGGAGTTCCATCCGTATCGGGAAAGCGCTTGTGAAGAGCGCGCTGCCATCAATCTGAGAGGCAACCGTAGAAAGAGCCTCGGCGGGACCACCACCAAGATGCATCAGCGCATCGAGCGCCGCGTCCCAGAGCCTGATGCTGTCTGTCTCGATCGGTGGCAGGGCGTCGACGTCGACGTGCATGCCATTACCGTCAGCATTCTTCTTCTGACCGTGCTTGGGTATCCATCCGGGAGATCGCTTAGCAAGGCCACAGAACTTGCAGACCCCTGCGATGTACTTCGGCTGCCAGCCCCCCATGAATGTGGGGTATTCCAAGTAATGGGCCCCGGTGATGACGCAGGAATTAGGCTCCGCAGCCCCCACCCTCACGATAGGGGGCGCAGAGGCCGCATGATTCGAGGACCAGTCGACACGTCTCGGCGCCGTAGTAGGCTCATCGGGCAGCCAGGGGGTTGTACCGACGGCGAGAGCACCATCAATGAAGACGTCGGGCACTCCGTCCGGATCCATCTCTGGTGCTGAAAGAGCGCCGATCGGACCGCCTTCTTGGGATAGGTCGTACACAAGACGGGGCGCGAGGCTCCATGCCGAGTCCACCTCGTCCGCTGAGCGCAGACGTACGGTTGCTCGCTGGAGCGGGGCTTTGGCGCTGCCTGCGTAGAGGGCGAGGCTGTAGTCCCCGATCGCGAGTCTCGCGTCCGTCAGCGGCACGACCAGGGCGCCCCCCTCTGCCGTCCAGGAGTGCAGTTCGTCCTTGAGGTTCTCGGCGTCAGAGAGCACGATCTTCAGTTCCGTATCGGATTCTACCGACGCCCTCACCTCCGGAGGCGATGCAACCGACCACTTTCGAATACGCGACGGGATCCGCATTCCGCCAGCGATTGTGAGCTGGTCGCGAGCCAGGGGCACTAGCTCGTTGTAGGTGCCGGGCCCCGGCGAACCGAAGAGTTGGACACCGGCGATCAAGGTCCAGCCCGATGGGAGCCCGTCCATTGACGTCACAACTGCGAAGCCGGGGCGCGCGCAACTTCTGAGCGCCTTCTCGACCCCCGTCACCAGCGCACCTCCCTTGATGCTCGCCCGCACGAGGAGCATACTTTCGACGTTCAGTTGTAGGCGTTCTGTTTCTACATAGGCTGCCTGAAGCTCGTCGAACACGAGGGGCACGATGCTGCGTGGATGATGCGTGAGCAGGCTCTCTGGGCGTTCGGCTTGCTTCATACGAACCACACCTTCAAGCACCGAACTCACATCGATGCCGCTGGAGTAGCTGGTGCGCCACACGTTCGCGACAGCGGGGACGAGACCGACGGGCATCCATTCTCCGCCTTCACCCTCGACGAGCACGCCGGCCCCGAAGGTGTCGTCAGCAGCGGCTCTTAGGGTGAGTGCGAGGTCCAAACTCTCCCCCATGAATCCGCGACGGAGCTGCGCCATCAAGCCGATCCGCTGCAGAGCCGGCGCGCTGCCAGCCTCATGAGAGAGGACCGTACCGTCCCAACCTGCTAGCTCGACAGCCGCGACCGCCGAGATGCGTTCACGCGCAGAGCCCTTCTGCCACAGTTTTTGCAACGCCGCCGACATCGGACAGGTCTCGCTTCCGAACCATGCGTCCAGGTAGCGCTCCACCGCCTCGGGAGCCAGTTCTGTACCTGCTGGCAGACCGTACTGCACGAAGAACACAGGGAACTTTCGCCTGTCGCCGGCACGAACGAGAGCCTGCGAGAGCGGCAGTCCAACGTAGCGGTAGGACAGCGAGTAGGCGGTGGGCGTACCTCGGCGTCCTTCAAGGCCCTCGAGCCAGCGGTTCAGGTCTCCCCACATCTGTTCCGCTCGGTGCGTGTACTCCCAGCGGACCTCCTGGGAGTCCGCAGGGGCCCGGAGCAGGGTGCAGAGCCGCGCGTAGTAGTTGTTCTGGTTGAACCCGTCGTCGGCGGCTCCCATCGCCTCCGCGGCCAGCACGGTGATGGCTTGGAATGGCAGCCAGGGTGGCGGCAGATCCTGAGTGAGGGATCTGCGCCATCTCGATGCCTGCTCGGCTAGCCGAGTCAGTGAGAACTTGCCTTCCAACACGGTTACCCCGAGTACAGCGTCCCGCAGACCCTCTTTTGCCGGTCCTTCCCATCCCGCTGCTGATGCGATGTCGTGGAGGTCCTCCTCCTCCACGTCAAGATACGCGGGTACGGCCTCGCTTCTGAACGGATAGACGACTTCCGCAATTGCTTCCGCCCACCGCTGGTACTCATGCCACGCACCATCCATTGGTCCTCCTTACTTCAGCACGGGCCGGTGCTACGTGCCTGTTCGAACTGCTCGTCTCATGCCGGGAGGCAGCCAACCCGGTGTGGCCGTCGTCAGGGCTTCCCAGCACGTTCAGCTGCAAGCGAAGCCCTTGAGTCACTCCACTTGCCGACGCAGTGGCAATCGAACCAGCTACCTTTGCAACCAGGACGTTCCAAGGGTGTTGCCCCCTTCTGGCCGCATGTACGCGTAGGCCGTCCTACGCTCTGGCTTGCTATGGCCTGGATGTGCTGTGTCACCACATCGTGACAATGCACCAGAGATGCACGTTCCCGAGTGTAGACATGCCTGTGTCCCAGTCAACCATGCACCTGCCTAGGAGCCGAGCCCCGTTAACTTGTTGACGAGTGCCTCGAACTGTTCTTTGGTGATCACACCGTCCTCGCGGAGCTTCTTGGCCTTCTGGATCTCCGCGACGACCGACTTGTCCTCAGATGCTGCTGCTGCCACGTCGGTAAACATCGCGCGAAGCCTCGGGAAGTTGGAGTTATCCACGATGATGCGCACAGCCTCCAGGCTGGGGTCCTTGACTGCGGCTCCCGGGTTATCCGGCATGGCGAACGGAATGAGGCACTCGGGATGTTGGGAAGCGAAGGCCGCAACCACAGATTTTGCTAATGCTGTCGAGTCTTTACGCCACTCAACTAGGTCGCGGACCTCGCGGTGGTGCTCAGGATGAATGTAGGTGATTCCGGGCAGGTTGGGAGAGAGAAATACTGTCGGCGTCACTAGGCCGGCACCTGGCCCACCTTGACCATTGGTGATGGTGAATTTGCCGATCCTTGAGTACGATGTCTTGACTGACCAGAGGCCTTTCGTATCGCTGAGAACGCTCGCGGTGTCGTGGCCGTCAGCGTTGTGGCCGTCGGGGAGTGTCACCAGGTTAGCCCGATACGCGGCGAGGGTAATGATCCACTCGCCGATTCCGCCGGTTATGAATCGAAGCCCACGGTCTGACGGGTTGTAGTTTTCCACAGCCAGCCCGTATGCCCACTCAAGTTCAGTCCTAAGCATCGGATCGTTGACGAACGCTTGGCGCAGAGCGTCGAATTCGGGTGAGCCGCTGTTGGTGACCATGACCAAAGGCTAACCAGTGCTTGACGGGCCGCGTTGAGGGCGCCCGTGGACGGCCGACGTCGACCAACCGAACTACAGACTTGAGGAGTCAAGGCGCGCGTGAGTTGCCCCGCGAAGGACGTCAGCGGGGTGGGATGCTTGCCTGCAGATCGAGGCCCCGACCGCGGGCCCACATCAACTGGCTGCTGTAACTGCCCAGGGCGAAGGTGCGCTTGCGCTGGCTAGTGCCATTGCAGACTCGCTCAAGGCATCTACGGTCGGGTTGAGGGCCGCATGGAGCACTGAGTTCACTAGGCGAGGGGGCAATTCAGATGCGTCCCGTTCCACGTGGGCGCGGAAGACGTGCCAGGCGGCGCCTACGGCTACACCATTGCCGACCTGCTTGTATGAGGCTTGGTCGCGCTGTCCCTTGAAGGAGAAGGAGCGGGGCAGGCCCTGCAGGCGCGCGGCTTCGTGCGGGGTGATGCGGCGGCGCCTGCTGCCAATCACGGACGTCTGGGTGATCGCGACGAGAGCGGGCAGGTAGGTCGGCGCCTTGGCGCGGATGCCAGATGGCCGGAAGTGCATGACGGTGTGCCATAGGGACCGGGTGCCCTGGGCCTGCCACTCCAACTTGCGGCGCGACTCCGGGAACGACGAGAAGTGCAGGTTCGCCTTCCTCCAATCGTGGATGATGTCGCGGTGCTCGTCGTAGAAGCGTGCGTTCTTGATGAGGATGTCGGACTTCCAGCGGGGCAGTGCCTCGAGGACGATGGGATCCCAGGAGCGTTCCGGTACCCAGGCGTCGGCCCAGAGGGGAAAGCCTGGGAGACGCACGCCGCGGGCAGCCCACATGCGCTGTACCAGCTCGTCCCAGGCATCGATCCAAGCAGTCTGGTCTGCGGTCAGTGCGTACCTGTCGCGGTCGGGGATGGAGGAGTCGTCGTCGAGGATCCAGTCGACGTCCCACTCATGGACGTTCCAACCGTCTACAGGGCCCCGAACCACGGTGGGTGGTACGTCTGTCTCAGCCAGGGCTCGCTCAGGGCCGACGTAGGTGCCCAGGATGAAGACGCGGTCGCGCACCTGTGGTGTGCCCCCGCGAGAGGGTGGCAACAAGTGAGGCGAAAAGACCGAGGGTGTGGCCGAGACCCGGTAGCCGATCTCGCGAAGCGTCTGGATGATGACTTCCCACTCGTGCCGGTGTCGTGGTCCGGCGATGTTTCGCACGTTCTCGAGCAGGACGACTCGTGGCTTGCGCTCCTCGAGGATGCGGGCGATGTTCCAGAAGAGGGTGCCGCGGGCCTCGTCCATCCCCCGCTGGTAGCCCGACTTGGAGAACGGCTGGCAGGGGAATCCGGCCGCGAGGACGTCGTGCTCAGGCACGTCCACCGCCCCGGCCTCGGGTGTCGCCAGGTTGATGTCAGTGTTGATCACGGGACGCTGGCTGGCGGGTAAGGGGTCCACCCAGTTGCGCACGTAGGTCTCACGCGCCTCGCGGTCGATCTCCGAGACGTAGACGCAGTGGCCGCCGGCGTGGTCGAGCATGGCATGGAACCCGCCGATCCCGGCGAAGAGGTCCACATACCGGAACGCTGTCGAGACGGCCACGCCCCCCAGCTTAGCTGACGGATCAGCTGAGTCAAGTCCACGCGCCGGGCGGCCGAAGTCCAGCGGGAGCGCATCGTTCATCGGCACACCTTCCTAGTTCGCCGCACCCAGGGTGGTCAATGGTGCGTCCGCCGACTGTCCTGCGAAGTTGATCGCTTCTCGAGGGCGAGGCTCGTACCTGTGGATACCACGTGCCTCCGAGGCATCCGTGTGGATAAAGGTCCGCAGCACCTTAAAATCATACAAATGTTCGACAGTAGCAGGCCTAGGCGCGCGGAGAAATTTCCCAGAAGAGTGCTGCAGGGGGGGACGCAGTCGGCGCGATCCGGTCTGCTCTGCAACTTCTTGACCTGCAAGGATGCATCCTCGCATACCCAATCAGTGGACGTTGCAAGCACGGGTCTAGAGATCGAGGCCCCTTGGCTTCACCGCAGGTAGATCTACCGCACAGCGCCGACACCACAGCCCGAGTTTGCCGTCCCGCCACCCTGTCGGGGCACGCTACTGACCGACGTGGCGTCGTAGACGACGGCCGAGTTCGTCGCCGGCCCGCGGCACGTCAGCTGGCACGGAGGGGCCCGGTGGGCCCGAAGCTCGACCTGGACACGGTCCGGGTGAGGTGGGCTGCCGGTGAACGAGATGCGCCAACGGTCCCCGTCGCGTGCGGTGTCAGCGACGGCATAGTCGTTGCGGCCGGCCGGGCCGAAGCGATGGAGCACGGCCGCGAGGGCGGCCTGCTGTGGCGGGAAGAGGTCAGTGTACCCACGCAGATGCTCGGCCTCGACCCGGTCGGCCAGGTGCGCCTCCACTGTGCTCACGGCGGACTCGGCATCGAGTCCTCCGTAGTAGACCCCGTCGGGGGCGACAAAGACGTTCGCGGCGAACCTGTCACCGCCGACGTGCGTGCACTCCCAGACCAGCTCGGGCCACCGCTGACTGAGCGCGGCCGCAACCGGTCGTCCGCGCACCGCGCAGCAGGTGTCGTGCTGTCCGTGCGCGCAGACCAGGATGACCGGTGGATGGCCGAGCTCCCCGGGGACGTCCAATGCAGTGGCGATCTGCGCCAGATCCTCGTGATGGCTCCATGTTCCCCAGGTCTGCCGGCCGGCCCCGGCGTCACTGTGGCGTAGGACAGCCCACCGCGTGGGGACATCGTGGGCGCGGCGTCCGTGGCGCCGGACCAGGAGGATGCGCGCCCGAACCGCCTGCGCCGCGGAGAACACCAACGATTTGGTCTTCGGTTCGAGGTCAAGGCCCTCGAACCCGTTGATCGGCCACCCGCCGTGGTACTCGATGAGGACCCACACGAAGCCGCGCGGCGCCGTCCCGGCCATCGGATCACCGCGCAACCGGGCGCTGTCCGCGCAGAAGAAGCGGTCCGGGCCGCTCACTGCTGCCGCGTCACTGCTCGGCAGGCAGGATGACACCGGCGCGCAGCAGTCGCTCGGTCAGCTCGACCCCGAGGTCGTCCGCGGTATGCACCGCGCCGTCGAGCAGACGCGTGACAGCGGGCAGGTCGGCCGGCGCGAAGTCGAGCCAGCCCACACGCGTGAAGAGGCGCGAGCCGTCGAGCCGTGCCTCCAGAGCACCGCGAAGGCGCACGGAGGTCTCTGGGCTCAGTGCGTCGACGGCCGCGAGCTGGGCCAGCGGCCCGAGCGGCGACGGACGTCCCTGCCCTCGCCGGGTCCGGTGGAACAAGGGGGTGGGATCGGCCTCGGCGATAGCGGCGGTGAGACGCTCACGGATGAGGCCCATCTCGCCGCTCGGGCCGTCGACGCCCAAGGGCAGCGTCGAGCGCATGCTCGGGTCGTCCCGCAACAGCCGCAGCGCGGCCTCGGCGAGCTGCTCGGCCAGGCCGTGGCGGGTCCAGGTGTGGACGCCGAGCGTGAGATGGATGGAGACCGCCCCCTGCGCCTGGGCGGCGTGCAGCCAGCCGCGGGGCAGATAGAGGGCATCACCGGGTTCGAGCACGACGTCGAGGTAGGCGTCGCGCGCCGCGGCCTCGGAGACGGCGGACCTGCGGTCGGTCCACGGCTGATCACGCAGGGGGTCCTGGTGGACGGGCTCGTGGATGATCCAGCGTTTGGTCCCGGCGATCTGCAGGACGAAGACGTCGTGGACGTCGTAGTGGTCGTCGAACCCACGGTTCTGGGGCGGGGTGATGTAGGCGTTGGCCTGCACCGGGTGGCCGAGCTCGTCGCTCAACCGGCTGCTGAACTCCGCGACCGGCTCCCAGGTGCGGTGCAGAGCCTGCAGGACCAGGGTGGCGCCGTCGGCGAACGCGCGCCACAGGGCGGTGTCGTCGAGCTGGTCCGAGATGGTGGCGCCCACACCGGCCGGCGAGGTGAAGGTCGAGTCGGCGGCCGTGGTGCCTTCCTTGGCGACGCGCAGGAACGGCGTGCGCAGTCCGCGGCGCGAGATCAGCTCGTCGACGGCGTCCGCGGAGAACAGGTCGGAGAAGTCGCTGGCGCCCTGCGTCAGCAGCGCGGTGCGTCCCCAGACGTCACGGGCGAACTCCTCACGCCCGATGCCGACGAGGCGCCCGTCCAGGACCCCGGCGCCGTCCTGCTCGCCGGGGTCCTGAGAGGGCATGGAGGTGGGGCTCACTCAGGCGCCCTGCTCCTCGGCTCCGGAGTCGGCGCCGCCGTCGCTGACGCCGGGGTTGCCGACTGCGCCGCCGTCCGCGGGGCCTTCAGCTCCGCCATCGGCGCCGCCGTCGCTGACGCCGGGGTTGCCGACTGCGCCGCCGTCCGCGGGGCCTTCAGCTCCGCCATCGGCTCCGCCGTCGCTGACGCCTGGGGTGCCGACTGCGCCGCCGTCCGCGGGGCCTTCAGCTCCGCCATCGGCTCCGCCGTCGCTGACGCCTGGGGTGCCGACTGCGCCGCCGTCCGCGGGGCCTTCAGCTCCGGAGTCGGCGCCGCCATCGGCTCCGCCGTCGCTGACGCCCGGGGTGCCTGCAGCACCACCGTCTGCGGGGCCCTCCTGCTGACTCTGCTCGTCCTGTGGATCCGCCATGCTTCCTCCTCAGAATGGAATGACCGGGATCAGGCACCAGCCTCGGCACCTGATCGCCGACTGCGGCGACGATAGTACCGGCACCGTCTTTTCACCCTAGCCAGATCGGAGCATCGCCGCAGGTGCGAACGCCCCGTGAGTCACCGAGGCCAGAGGGCCGGCTCAGCCCTCCGGGGTGGGGACGCGAGACTCCGGTCTGGGCTCGGGTAGGAGAGGTCGCCTGAAGGTGCGTCCGTGACGGCCGCGACCGAGTCGTGACCACGCTGGGGTTGGTACTGGAGTGACCCGAGGCCGGCCCGGTTCGGTTAGCCGTCGACGGTGCCCTCTGCGGGCGTGACCGTGTCCGCTCGGCGGTCGTCTGCCGCACGATCGCTCCCCAGCAACTGAAGCAGGTCGATCCCGGTCTGAGCCTTGAGCTGCTGAGCGAGCTCCTGCACCCCGGTCGAGACCTGGCCGGAGAGCCGGGATGCACCGTCGCGGTCGATGACGGTGATGTCGTCGATGCTGGCGAGCGCGTCGGCGTAGGGCTGGGCCATCTTGGGCAGCGCGTCGAGCACCATCTGCAGGCGGGCCGACTCGGGGAAGGTCTGGTAGGCGTCCGCCTCCGCCTTGATGGCCGCACCACGCGCCTCACCCTTGGCCCGCTCGGCGGCCGCCTCGGCCTCACCGCGCGCCTGCACGCCGTCGGCCTCGGCTCGAGCCCTGGCGAGGGCACCCTCGGCGTTGCGCTGCTGCTCGACCAGCGCGGCCTCGGCCCGCGCCCGCAGGGCGGCAGCCTCCGCGTCGGCCTGGGCGGTCGTGCGCTGCGCCTCCGCCTCCGCCTTGCGGATCGCGGTCGTCTTGGCGGCCTCGGCCTCCTGCTCCGACGCATACTTGCGGGCGTCCGCCTCCTGGGCCGCCTCATACTTCCGCGCCTCGGCGGGCTTGCGCACCTCGGTCTGGAGCTCCTGCTCACGCAGCGCCGCCCGACGCTGGGCGACCTGCTCCTGCTCGACGAGCACCGACTGCTGCGCCTCGGCCTCGGCGCGCTCCTTCGCCGCCTCGGCCTCGGCCTGCGCGGTGGCGGTCTCCCGGGCGATCTGGGCGTTGCGCAGCGCGAGCGCCTTGTTGGACTCCGCGATCTGGACGGCTGCCTCGTTGGAGCGCTCGGTGCTCTCCTGCTGCGCCTGCGCCTCGGCGATCTGCGCGTCGCGGGCGACCGCGGCGGCGCGCGGACGACCCAGGTTGCGGATGTACTCGCCGGAGTCCTCGACGGTCTGGATCTCGAAGTTCTCGAGGATCAACCCACGCTCGGCCAGCATCGGCACCGCGATGTCCTTGACCTCCTTGGAGAAGTCCTGGCGTTCGTAGAGGATCGACTCGACCGTCAGCGTGCCGGCGATCGTGCGCAGCACACCGACGAGGACCTCGCTGGTCTGCTGCTCGATGACCTGCTCCTGGCTGCGCCCCGCGAACCGCTGGGCCGCGGCGCGCACCATCCGCTCCGTGCCGCCGACCTTGACGACCGCGATGCTGCGCAGCGTCACGCCGACACCGCTCTTGGTGGTGGCGTCCTCGGCCGTCACCGGGAAGCTCTGGGCGGCGAGGGACAGCCGGGCCACCTGCTCGAAGATCGGCTTGACGAACGTGCCGCCACCGATGACGACCCGTTGCCCCGACAGGTCCGTCGTCTCGTCACCCGTCTCGGGGTTGATGACCGGGGTGCCGCTCTTGCGGCCGGTGATGATGAGGGCCTCGTCAGGCGTGGCGATCTTGAAGCGCACCTTGGCGTAGGCGAACCCGACCACCGCCAGGATGGCCAGGACGACCACGACGAGGGCGACGATCAGGACGGGGCCGGCGAGATCCATGGGACTCCTCAGGACGGTGGGTGGTGCGGCGAGGTAGGTGCGCTGGGACCCATCGCGGACGTGAGCCCCCCGGGGCGACCGTCAGTCAGCCTGCACGACGTCGGGCGGTCACCATCACCCTAACCAGGCGGGGCACCCTGACTCAGGAGGTCGGGCCGCCAGTCGCCCGGATCTCCGTGCCCTGGCAGCTCCTGTCTCACCTCGACGCGGTCGCGCCGCGGGGTGGAGATGACAGAAGCTATCGTTTGACGATAGTATCGAGAAACGATATGTCACAAGGGGCCCTAGCAGGGGGCATACCGGGCGTGACCACGGCGGAAGGGGACAGGCATGAAGGCGACCAACAAGGGCCAGCGGGAGGGTGGGCAACGCGCGGGGAAGGCGCCGGGGAGGGACTGGGCGCGCTTTGACCGCGCCGACCACATCGCGACGACCGTCCTGCTGTGGCTGGTGATCGGGCTGTCGGCGGGGTATGCGGTGTTCATCAGCCTCGACTGGATCCTGCGACGGCGAGTGACCCTCCTGGGCGTGCCCGTCGACGTGGAGGACGGCGCTGCGGGTGTGGGGCGGGTCATCGGCGTGGCCGAGGCCCAGGTGCTCGTCGACTCCGTGTCGGCCGGAGACTTCGCCCTCCTCATGGCGGGCGTCCTCGCCGGCGTCGCGGCGACGATCTGGGGTGGGGTGCTCCTCACCAAGCTTCTGCGTGACCTCGGGCAGGGTGAGCCGTTCACCCGCGCCAACGTCACCCGGCTGCGCACCATCGCGGTGCTCCTGCTGGTCACGCCGCTCCTGGTGTCGGTCCTGGAAGCGGTGGCCCGCTCGGCGATCCTCGCGGGTGCGGGTGATGGCGGTCTGGGCTTCACCATCGAGCCGGGATGGGTCGTCGCCGGGCTCCTCGTCGCGGCGACCGCTCAGGCCTTCGCCTCCGGAGCCCGCCTCCGCGCCGATGTCGACGGGCTCATCTGATGCCACCGGAGGAGGGGCACGAGGTGGTCTGCCACCTCGACGACCTGCTCGCCGACCGGGGTATGACGGTGGCCGCCTTGGCAGAGGCGGTCGGCGTCACGCCGGTGAACATCTCGGTCCTCAAGAACGACCGCGCGCGGGCGATCCGCTTCTCGACGCTCACGGCGATCTGCGAGGTCCTGCAGTGCCAGGTCGGTGACCTGCTCAGCGTGCGCAGCGTGCAGCCCACGAGCTGACGGGCCGACACGCGGGTGGGGTTGCGGCGCGGGCTCCCGCCTGTGCCGCAACCGCACCGTCCTGGTCAGGGCAGGCCGGCGAGCCGACCCAGCGCCGCGGCGGCGGCGCCGACGACGACGACGAGCAGGAAGGGTGCGCGCAGCAGGAGTGCGACCACCGCCGCCCCGAGCGCCAGTAGTCTCGCGTCGAGCGCGAGCGCCTGACCTGCGGCGACGGCATTCATCGTCACGAGGGAGGCCAGCAGCCCGATCGTCATGCAGGCCGAGACTCGGATGATCGCCGGCGACTCCAGCACCCGCTGCGGCACGAGGAAGCCGCTGAGCTTGGTGAGGTAGGCCAAGGCACCGGCCCCGAGGATCCACAGCCACACCGTCATCGGGCCACCTCCACGGGCTCGGGCCGACGGTCGTAGTTGCGCCCCCGCCACCCGATCGTCGCGGCGACGGCGGCGGCGACGAGGATCGGCACCCCCGGTGGCAGGAGAGGTATGCACAGCACGGTCACCGCCGCACAGATCGTCGCGATCGCCCAGGGCTCGCGTCCCCGCAACCGGGGCCAGAGCAGCCCCACGAAGGCGGCCACCGCGGCCCCGTCGAGACCCCACTGCCTCGGGTCGCCCAGCGCGTCGCCGGCCAGCGCGCCGACGAGGGTCATGAGATTCCACAGGACGAAGACGCCGACCCCGGCGGTCCAGAAGCCGCGCGCCTGCTCGGCCCGGTCCTGCTGGGCCACCGCGGTCGCCGTGGACTCATCGATCGTGACCTGCGCGGCGGCCAGCCGGCGCCAGCCGCGCGGGCGCAGCAACGCGTTGATCTGCATACCGTAGACGCCGTTGCGCAGCCCGAGCAGCGTCGAGGCACCGGCGGCGGCCGCGGGCGTGCCGCCTCCGGCCAGCACGCCGATGAAGGCGAACTGCGACCCGCCGGAGAAGGTCAGCAGCGACAGGGCGCAGACCTCCAGGAGGCCGAGGCCGCTGGCCGCGCCGAGAGCACCGAAGGAGACGCCGTAGGCGCCCGTGGCCACCGCGATCGACAGTCCTGCCCGGGTCGCCGGGCTGGTCCGGAGCAGGTGCCTGACGTTCACTCCCCTATGGTGCCTGCTCCGCCAGCAACCATGTGCGGCGCTCGGTTGGGCGTGGGGCGACCATCTGCGGCGCTCGGTGGGAGGGGTGGGCCGTCAGCAGGTGGTGGAGCCGGCGTCCCAGGAGAGGACGCCCGAGCCGCCGGCCAGGCGCGAGAGGCGGATGTCGAGGGCGTCGTAGACGTCGTCGACCGACCCGGTGCGGCAGCCCTTGCGTACGAGGAGCAGGGGGGCCGACCGGTCGGCGGCCAGCTGGGTGCCGGCCATGGCGTCGACCGGGGCGGTCCCGGCGGCGAGCACGGCCGTGGTCGACTCTTCGAAGGCGTCCAGCGCGATGAGGGCGCTGGTCTGGTAGCGGTTGCTGCCACCGATCCGCTCGATGCTCGCGCCGGGCAGCAGCAGCTGAGTCTGCTGCAGCACCGTGTCGGAGACGGCTCCCGACCCACCGAGGACGACGACCCGGCTCGGGGAGAGCTCGGCCAGCCGGGCCGCGGTGACGGCAGGCAGCTCACGGGCCCGGGTGAGCAGCATCGGCGCCTCGACGTGGGCGGCGGCGGCGCCACCCCCGAGGGCGTCGGTGAGGTTCATGCCGCTGGCGAGGTAGACGGTGTCGCTCTCCCACTCCTGCTCATAGCTCAGCTGCACCGCGGTGTCGTAGCGGTTGACGCCGGAGACGCGGCGCACGGCATACCCCCGCTGCTCGAAGGCGCGACCGATCTCCGGGGAGACTGCCTGCGTGCCGCCGACGAGGACCACCTCGAGGCCGCCCATGTCCTCGAGCACCTCGAAGGTCGACGGGGGCACCTCGTCGGGCCGGGTGAGCAGGACGGCGGCGTTGCCCTTGCTGGCGACCGGGCCGACGCCGAGGGCGTCCGCAATCTCCCCACCCTGGGTGACGTAGGCGGTGTCGACGCCGTAGGGGGCACCCTCGTGCGCCAGGCCGGCGGCGACGTCGTAGCGGGTCTCGCCGCCGATGCGCTGCACCGCGGTGCGCTGCAGCTGCTGCTCCGCGGCGACCATGATCCGCAGGGCGCCGAACATCTGGTAGAGCTGCCAGCCCGGGCAGCTGGTCGCGTAGACGTCGCGGTGCCCGTGCAGGGTCGACAGGGTGCGGGTCCAGCCGAGGTAGGGGTTGCTGTAGGTCCGCTTGGCGTTGACGTCCACGCCGTGCAGGTTGAGCACCCAGCCGGAGGTGCGGGCCAGCGCCTGGAGCTCGGCCTGCGGCACGGGGCTGATCTCGTGGTTGCCGAGCGAGCTCAGCCCGAACCAGTCGTAGTTCATGCCGTAGGAGTGGGCCCCCTGGACGTTGTTCTCCAGCCCGCCGGAGCGGCCCTCCCAGACGCGGCCGTAGCGGTCGACCATCGCGTTGTAGCCGACGTCGCGCCAGTCGAGGGTATGCGCGTGGTAGCGGTAGACCGCGCGCAGCATCGCCGGCACGTCCTCCTCGGCGTAGTAGGCGTCGGTGGCGGTGTGGTGGATGGTGATGCCGAGCTTGGCGCTGGGGCGGATGGGCCCGGCGCTCGGGATGAGGTCCATCCCCTGCGCCCAGTCCTTGCGGCGGCCGATGACGAGGCCGTCGGGGTTGTCCTCGGTCGAGGGCAGCTCGGCCACCGTCCGGGCGTCCGCCTGGGTGACCTGCGTCGTCCAGCTCTCGATGGTGGCGTCCTGCGCCGACCCGGACAGCTCGATCTCGACCTCGTCGGCGTCGAGGAGCACGGTGGGCTCGCTGGCCCACTCGCCGGCGGCCCGGTCGGCCTCGGCGGTGGCCTGCTCGCCCTCGACCTCCCCGGTGGCCAGGCCGTCCTCGAGGGAGGTCCACTCGCCCCAGGACGACGTGTCGTCCTGCTTCACCCTCATCCGCGCGGCGGCGTCCTGCGGGCCGGACCACCGCACGCCGACGACCGTGACCTCGCGCTCGTCGATGTCCAGCGTGCCCCGCAGGACGTCCTGACCGTCCGCGGAGGTCGCCGAGGGGACGGGCTCCAGGGCGACCGAGCGGTGCTCGGCGTCGGCAGCGGGCTCGGTCACCGCGAGGGCGCCCGGCCCGCCGATCCCCGGGACGGCCAGCGCCATCGCGGTGAGAGCGGACAGCACGAAGCGTCGGGACGAGGGCATGACGGAACTCCTTGACCGGAAGGGACGTCCGGCCGCGGTGCGATGCTTCAGGGGGACGGCGTCACACTAACCCCAGCAATCACACCGTGTCACTACTCTTTACCAGATCTATACCTTGTGATCTGCGGCGATGCGATTACTGCAAGAACTGCGCCGGGTCGAACTCCTGGATCGGGATGATCCGCAGGCGGGGCAGCGGCGTGTTGAACGCCAGGGTGTCGTGCTCGAGGTCGAAGAACTCCATGCCCCGCTGGACCAGCTGGTGGAAGCCGGAGTTGCGGAACTCCTCGAAGGCGATGAGGCCGACCCGGCGGGTGCCATCGAGCAACGGGGTCACCGTCTCGAGGAAATCACCGTCGTGGCTGACGAGCATGACGTCGTCGCTGCGCTCCTGCAGCGCCTCCAGCGTGCGCTGGATGGCGATGTCGACGACCTTCTCCTCGGCCGTGCCGGACAACGGCACCGGGGTGAAGCCCAGCGCGCGCAGCGCCTGGACGAAGGACATCGGCAGGCCGCTGCTGGCGTTGAGGAAGAACAGCCCCTTCGCGGTCTGGTTCCACGTCTCCTGGGTGAAGCTCAGAAGGCGGTCCCAGCGCGGACGCTCGTCCGGGTGCGGGCGCCGCCCCAGGATGGAGTTGCCCAGGGTCGCGTCGATGTTCTCGCCGTCGACGAGCAGATAGGTGAGCCGTTCGGCCATGACGAACCTTCGTCTTTCTGTTGATATATCGGATTATTCGTAGACAAGCTTCTGCGGGCCGGGGAAGATCCAGGACAGGCCGTCGCGCAACCGGTCACGCCAGTTCTCCCAGGAGTGGCCGTCCCGCGACTCGACGTACTGCACCCGCGATCCGGTCGACTCGAAGACCGGCACCATCGAGCGGTTGGGCACGATGAGCGGCTCGTAGACGCCGCAGGTGATGAACATCCGCTCAGCGATGCGCCGAGGACGCTCGCGGTAGCGGTTCATGAACTTCACGACGGGGTCGAACGCCGGCCCACCACCGTGGTCGGAGCCGATGTCCGTGAAGACGAAGGAGCCGGACTGCAGGAAGAGGTTGTCCCACACCCCCGGCGTCCGCGCGGCGGCGGACAGCGAGGCCACGGCCCCGAAGCTGGCGCCCATGAGGCACCGGGCGTCCGCCCGCCGGATGACGGGCAGCTGCTCCTCGATCGCCGGCAGCAGCTCGGTCGTGAGGTGACGCGCGTGCGGGGCGTAGTTGGGGTACTCCCGCAGCCGGTCACCGGGGTTGGAGAAGACGACGATGGTCTCGGCCAGGTCGAGGTCGTGGATGAGGTTGTCGAGGACCGTGCGCATGGCGGCGTAGGTGAGGTAGTCGTCGCCGTCGTGCACGACGAGCAGGGGGTAGTGGCTGCCGCGCCGGAAGCGGGCCGGCAGGTAGACCCGGTTGTGCGTGGTGCGCCGCAGCGCCTTGCTCGGGAGCTGGAGGTCGATGAGCTCGCCCGGCCGCGCGTCCCCCTGCGGCACCACCCAGTCCGGGGTCTCGTAGCCCGCGGCCTGGCACACGCTGGAGGACCCGACCGGGCTGTGCGCGACGTGCGGGTTGAGCGGGTCGTTGAAGGTCTCCACGGCCTCGCCGTGGCGGATCTCGATCTGGTACTCCACCCGGGACGCGGCCGGCAGCTCGATCGTGACGTACCACAGCGGCAGGTCGCCCTCGACGTCCAACCGCCTCATCGGCACGTGCTGGGGCTGGTTGACGATGCGGTGCCGGACCGCGACGCCGTCGGCCTCACCGCGGTAGAGGAAGGTGCACTTGGCCCCCTCGACGACGGGCACCTCGTGCTCGGCGAGGAAGCGCGCCACGACCTGTTCGTCCAGCCTCCGGGCGCGCAGCTGGTTGATGGCCAGCTTGCCCTTGTGCCGCGGTGAGAGCGGGTATGCCGTCTGCTGGCTCACGCTCCCTCCTCCCCCGGGAGCGCGCTGGCGCCGGTGGCGTGCCCGGCCGAGGTGGCGGACGCGGGCGGCGTGGGCGCGGCATACCGCATCGTCGTGCCGTCGGGGCCGAAGACCCGGGTGCCGTCGGGCACCCGCCCGTCGGCGGTGAGGGTGACCCGGTCGCCGTGGTCCAGCGGCAGCGCCACCCGGGGGCGGCACCGGTGGGTGAGGGTCTGCATGCGGTCGTGGTCCTTGAGGTCGAGGCGGTCGGCGGCGGACGGCAGGGCGATGAGGCCACGGGTCAGCCCGAGCCCGTCCATGAGCACCTCGGCCACCCCCGGTGCCACGACCGAGTCGTCGTAGAAGAGCAGCACCCGCTCGGTGAGGGCCATCGCTCCGGCGCCCCAGGCGACGACCGGGCGGTCCACCCGCGCGTGGACCCCCCGCGGGTCCGCCGGGTCCGGCACGGCGTGGGCCAGCGCGGGCGCGAGGTTGAACATGTGCAGCGTGCCGAGGAGGACGCCGACGTGCCCACCGGCGATGACGACCGCGTCGCAGTCCCCGACGAGGCGGCCCACCTCGAACCGGCCCTGGACGACGGCGTCACGGTGGTGCGGCTCGTAGGTGGCGTAGAACTCCTCGTGCAGCTCGGCGACCCGGCTCACGTGCCGCTCGTCCAGCCCGCGCATGACACCCAGGACGTCCTCGACCGCCATCCGGTGCACCCGCTCGTCGCGGGGCTCGTGGGCGCGGATCCGCGTGCAGGCCTCGACCGCGTGCTGCAGCCCGATGACGTAGAGCTCCTGCATCTCGGTGAGGACCTGCCGACGGTGCCGGTCGGCCCGCTCCAGCTCGGGGTCGTGCTCCCAGATCTGCTGCATCCGTTGCCAGAGCCCGAGGTTGACGCAGTGCCCGGACAGCTGCTCGACGAGCAGGGTGTCGTCGTGCTCGCGGTCGCGCCACCCGGCGGTGATGGTGGCGACCCGGGCCCCGGCCAGGCCCAGGGACTGCATGACCTCATCCAGCACGGGATCGCGCTGCGGGCCGAGCAGGGTGATGCGGTGCCCCGGGGCATCCCCGGTATGGCCGGTGTCCTCAGCGGGCATGGACGTGCACCGTGCGCCCGACGTCGTCGAGCATGTCGCGCAGCGCGTCGAAGTCGGGGTGCCGCAGGCGGATCCACGCGTTGGCCATGAACCCGGCCTCCACCGGCTGGGTCCCGGTGCCGGCGACGGGGACGTGGGCGTCGATGATCCACCGGCCGTAGCGGTTCTCGATGTCCTCCAGACCGCTGTAGCCGCTGATGACGCCGTCCTGGTCGGGGCGCAGGGCGATGATCCCCGCGCTGTGGCTGCGGCTCGCGCGCTCGCGCACCTCGCCGTGGACGATGGACTGGGCCCAGGCGGCATACACGTCCATGTCGTTGGCCGCGCAGTAGAGGTCCCAGCAGCCGACCCCGGGCGGGCGGCACCCGATCTCGGAGAACTTCAGTCCCTTGGGCCCGTGGAACCACTCCATGTGGGTCGCGGACGTGCCGATGCCGAGGGCCTCGTTGACCCGGTGGCCCATCTCCCGGATCTCGTCGTAGAGCCCTCCGTCGTCGATCCGGTTCGTCGCGACGAACTGCGGGGAGATCCACCGGGTGCGCATCGCCTCCAGGACGCCGGGGAAGTAGTGCGAGGCGAAGTCGAGCTCGATCCGGCCGTCGACGGAGACGGTGTCGTAGAACCCCTCGTGGCCCTCGATGAACTCCTCCACGGCGATCGAGGAGTAGTGCCCCATGCGCTCCAGCGCGGCAGCCAGCTCGGTGTCGCTGTCGACCCGCAGGGTGTCCGCGGCGCCGGCAGCGTCGCGCGGCTTGAGGATGAGGGGGTAGCCGACGCGGGCGGCGAAGTCCCAGACCTCGTCGGGGTGGTCGGCCCCGGTCGAGGCGGCGGTCGGCACCCCGACACCGCGCAGGGCCTCCTTCATCGAGGGCTTGTCGCGGCACAGCCAGGTGGTGCGCACCGACGTGCCGGGTATGCCGAGGTCCTCGCGGACGTGGGCGGCGACCAGCTGGTGGGACTCGATGGTCGACTCCAGCCGGTCCACCCACACCATGCCCTGGACCCGGCGGACGGCCTCGGTCATCTGCTGGCGGTCGGTGACCGAGCCCACCTGCTCGTAGTGCACCATCCAGGACTTCAGCTGGTCGTCCAGGTAGTCCAGCGGGGTCTCCCCGATGCCGATGACGTTGGCACCGGCCTCCGCCAGGGCCCGGGCGAACTCACGCTGGTTCTTCGGGAAATGCGGCTCGACGAGGACGATGTTCACAGGCCCGAGCCTGCCACATCCGGGCGCCCCGCGGGGAGTGTGACTCAGCCGCGGCGGGCGAGCTCGTCGAAGGCGCGCGCCACGACCTCGGCATAGAGGTGCATGCCGTCGATGTCGGGATGCACCTTGTCGCTCTGCAGGGTCTCCGGGCGCTGGCTGACCGTGGCGTTCCAGTCGCCCACGACCGCGTGCGGGTAGTCGGCGACGACCTGCCGGATGGTCTCGTTGGAGTCCTCGGTGAAGGAGGCCTGGACGTAGAGGTCCATGACCACGACGTTGCGCTCGGGGCCCAGCTCGTCGAGCACGGCGCGCAGCGCCTCCTCGTCGACCCCGGCGTTGGTGCCGAGGTGCAGCACGACGTTGTCGCGCACGGTGCCGGCCTCGATGGCCTCGGAGACGCGCTGCGTCGCATCGCCCCACTGCCGGTTGGACTCGGCGACGTAGGCGGTGTCGGGGAAGCGGTAGCTCAGCCCGTCGGCGCTGGTGACGATGAGCGAGTCGCCGATGGCGGTGAGGTCGGAGCCGGAGGGCACGAGCAGCCCGTCGGCGTCCTCGGCGTAGGTGCTGCCGTTGACCTCGACGTCCCCGGGCGCCGGCGCCTCCTCGGCGTCGTCCTGCGCCTCGCCGGCGGTCTCCTCGCCGTCGCTCGACTCCTCGTCGGCGGTCTCCGCGCTGGCGGACTCCTCCGCACCCTGGTCGGCCACCTGCTCGGCAGGGGCGCTGCCGAGTGCGGCGCCGAGCCCGCTGGCCTGCTGCCCCGCCGAGGTCACGTCGTCGGCGGGGGTGGTGTCGTCGGCCGCGCCGTCGATCCGGGTCTGGGACTCCTCGATCTGCCGCTGCGTGGCCGACTTCTCCGGCGCGGTGACCAGCGCCACCACGGTGGCGACGAGCAGGAGGGCCAGGCCGGCGGCGACGAGGCGCGGGGCCCGGCTGCGGTGCCAGCCACCGGTGAACCAGCCGACGGTGTCGCGGATGCTGGCGCGGATCCCGCGGCGCCGCACCGGCACCTCCAGGAGCCGCCAGGAGAGCTCGGCGAGGACCAGGGTGATGAGCAGCGCGGTGAGCAGGACGGCGGTGCCGCGGGCGGTGCCGACGGCATACGGCACGATCGCCCCGGCGAGGACGAGCACCGGCCAGTGCCAGAGGTAGATGCCGTAGGAGCGCTGACCCAGCCAGGCCAGCGGGCGCAGCGACATGAGCCGCCGCCACGGCGAGGGCGCCTCGAGCAGCCCGGCGATGAGGACGACGGTCGCGGCGCAGGCCAGCGCGATGCCCCCGCGGAAGGTCAGCGCGGAGTCCTCGCTCAACCACCGCATGAGCGCGGCCAGGGTGAGCAGCGCCCCGAGGACGCCCAGCCCCGGACCCGGCGCCAGCGGCGCGTGCGCAGCCCTGCGCGACCCACCGGGTCGGCCCAGGCGAGCGCGAGCGCGGCGCCCCCCATGAGGCCCATGAGGTGGGTGTCGGTGCCGTAGTAGACGCGGGTGGCATCCACGCCCGGGGCGAACATCGTCGCCATGAGCACCGTGGAGACGAGCCCGAGCAGCACGACCGCGCCGACCCGGTGGCGGGTCGTCGGGGCCAGGGCGAGCAGGGCGACGAGCGCCAGCGGCCAGAGGAGGTAGAACTGCTCCTCGACCGCGAGGCTCCAGAAGTTGACGAAGAGGATGGGGCTGGTGCTGTGGAAGTAGCTCGCGCCGGCGGCGATCTCCAGCCAGTTGCTCGTGAAGGTCAGGGCGCCCAGGGTCTGGCGACCGATGCCGACGAGGAGGTCGCCGCCCACCAGGCGTGCCGCCGCGACGCTCACCAGGACGACCACGGCCAGCGGCGGCAGCAACCGTCGCGCCCGCCGGCGCCAGAAGGTCGGCAGGTCGACCCGACCGGTGGCGTCCACCTCACGCAGCAGCAGCGTGGTGATGAGGAACCCGCTGACGACGAAGAAGACGTCGACGCCGAGGAACCCCCCGGGCAGCGCGGTCGGGACGAAGTGGAAGGTCAGGACGGCGAGGATCGCCAGGGCGCGCAGGCCGTCGAGGCCGGGGATGTGACCCGGACGCGGGTCGACGTCGCGGGGTCCGCGTCCGCCGCGGCGCGGGCGTCGGGGGGTGCTGGGGGCCCCGAGGACGTCCCCCGGTGCCGAGGTATGCCGCGGCGCGGCCACGGTGCGCGAGCGCGGCGACCCGGGGTCGACCAGGGCGCGCTCACCACCCGGTGCAGGGGCGGGGGCCGGGGAACTGCTCCGGGGGGCCGGGTGGGAGGCGGGCAGCGACATGCGCCGTGCCACCTCCTTCATCGACCTGATCGGGGACGCTGCCGCCCAATCTAGGTGCGACGTCCTCGCAGGTCGGGGACGGTCGGCGGTGTGTCGTCACCGGAGTCTCACCGACCCGGCCCCGGACGCACCCGAGGCGCCCACCCGCATTGGGTGGACGCCTCGTGAGCGGTGCGGTGGAGCCGGGGTCAGACCCGCCGGGGCGTGTCGTCCTCGCCGTCCTCGTCCGCCGCGTGCGGGAGGGCGTGGTGCTCGCGGGAGCGGGCCGCCTCGATCTCCTCGGTCGGCGACTCGCCCGTGCCCTGCTCCGCGACGGGAGACGGGGTGTCGGTGCCGAGGTCGTCGATCTGCTCGGTGTCGAGCATCCGCGGGGAGCCGTCGCCGGCCGACGAGGGGGCCACGGCGCCGCCCTCCTCGCGATCGGCGGTGCGGCGGTCGTCCCGGGTGACGTCGGTGCCGTGCTCGCCGGTCGGGGAGGTCTGGTGGGCGGACGTGTCGTGGGTGACGCGCTCCTCACCGTGCTCGCCGTGCGTGTCCTGAGCGTCGTTGCTCATGGTCTTCTCCGTGGGGGTGGTGGTGGACCCGACCCCACCCACCGCGGCGGTGGTCGTCGCCGGAGCGGCGCTCACCGAGGAGGTGGAGGTGGTCGAGGTACTCGCGGCCCACGGGTCCCGCTTGTCCTTGCTGGCCCACGGGTCGGCGGCCGGCTGGCTCTGCTGCTGGGCGAGCCACCAGGCCAGCCCGGCACCCGCGGCGGCGAGCAGGCCGAGTGTGATGAGCACCCCGCCCTTGCGACCCTTGGCCTTGGGCGCACCCGTGACCGCAGCCACGACGCCCTCGTCCTGGGCGAGGAGTCGGTCCTTGCCGGTCTGGACGTCACCGAGCATCTGCTGGATCTTGGGCAGCAGCTCCTCGTTGATGAGGTCGCGCACGTGGTCGACGGCAGGACCCACCCCGGCGACGCCCTCCTGGGCGCGCGGGACGGCCGCGTCGATGCCGTGGTCGACCCCGGACACCGCGCGGTCGCGCGTCGCCGCGGCCAGACCGGCGAGCGCCGCGGCGCCTGCCCCGGCCTTGGCGGCGGCCGACTCGGCGAGCGGGCCGGCGTCGTGGGCACGCTCACGCACCGCGTCGGCGGCGTGGGCCCCGTGGTCGCGCAGGGCGTCACGCTGGTGGCGCAGGGCCTCCGCGGCGGGGCGCTCTGGGCGCGGGCGTCGTCGGCGAGACGGGCGGCCCGGGCGCTGGCCATGCCGCCCAGCGCGGCGGCCCGGCCCCCGGCCTTGTCGCTCTGCTTCTCGAGGGCGGATCGGCTGTGCTTCCTCGCCTTGCCGGCGGCCCCCTTGGCCTTGGTCGCCGCCTTGGCGGCAGACGAGCGGTCCTTGCTGGCGGCCTTGAGCGCCTTGGCGCGGGCCTTCTGTGCGTGCTTGCGGCCGGACCTGTCGTCCTGCGGCGCGGTCACCTCGGCGAGGGTGGCCAGGAATGCGGCACCCAGGTTGCGGGCGCCCGAGGCGGCGCTGGCTCCGGCCTCGGTGGCGTCCTGCCGGGCACGGGTGGCCTGGGCGGCGGCCCGCTCGGCATCGGTCTTGAAGAACACGTGCTGTCCCTCCTGTTGTCGGTCTGGGCCCATCCTGCCCTGTCCGGCCCCCGAACTCCACCTCACCCGCCACGCGCGCGAGGGCGGAGCGACCGTGCGAAACTTGGGGTATGAACGTCACGCTGCACACCAACCACGGCGACATCGCGGTCGTGCTCTTCGAGCACGCGGCCCCCAAGACGGTCGCCAACTTCACCGGGCTGGCCACGGGCGAGAAGGAGTACTCCGACGACGCGGGTCGCACCAACCCGCAGCCGTTCTACGACGGCCTGGCCTTCCACCGCATCATCCCCGGCTTCATGATCCAGGGTGGCTGCCCGCTGGGCGAGGGCTTCGGCGGCCCCGGCTTCACCTTCGACGACGAGATCAGCCCCGACCACAACTTCACCCAGCCCTACATGCTCGCCATGGCCAACGCCGGCAAGCGCATGGGCAAGGGCACCAACGGCTCGCAGTTCTTCATCACCGTGGAGCCGACCACGTGGCTGCAGGGCAAGCACACGATCTTCGGCGAGGTGGCCGACCAGGCCTCCCGCGACGTCGTCGACGCGATCGCCGCCGTGCCGACCGGTGCCGGTGACAAGCCGGTCGAGCCGGTCGTCATCGAGCGCGTCAGCGTCGAGGGCTGAGCCCCCGAGGCCGGGTGACGTGGTGAGCGGACCGACGCCGGGCACCCCGTCCGCCCCACCGGGCGGCGACGGGCCGGCCGGCGGTGCGCCCGTCTGCCCACGGCACCCCGACCGCACGAGCTACATCCGCTGTCAGCGGTGCGAGCGCCCCACCTGCCCGGACTGCCAGCGTCCCGCGGCCGTCGGCATCCAGTGCGTCGACTGCGTCGCGCAGGGCGCCCGCTCCGCGCCGGTGGCGCGCACCCGCTTCGGCGCCCCCGTGCGCCAGGGCCGCCCCGTCGTCACCTGGACCCTCATGGGGTTGTGCGCACTGGTGTATGCCGGTCAGCTCGCCAACCCTCTGGTCACCCGGGAGCTGGCCTTCGTCGGCGTCCTCGCCGGGGTGGAGCCGTGGCGGCTCCTCAGCGCGGCCTTCGTGCACTCGCCGTCGAGCCTGCTGCACATCGGCTTCAACCTCTACATCCTCTTCTTCATCGGGCCGGTGCTCGAGCAGTCGCTGGGGCGCGCACGCTTCGTCTCGGCCTACCTGCTCAGCGCGATCGGGGGCTCGGTCGGCGTGCTCGTGCTGGCCCCGCCCGATCCGGGGTGGTACGTCCCCGTCGTCGGCGCCTCCGGCGCGATCTTCGGGTTGCTGTTCATCTACGTCGTGCTCGCCTGGCGGCGGGGCGGGGTGCCGACCGGGATGCTCGTCATGATCGGCATCAACCTGGCGCTGCCCTTCTTCGTCGGCGGCATCGCCTGGCAGGCGCACATCGGTGGGGCCGTCACCGGCGCCGCCATCGGCGGGCTCATGCTGCTGACCTCCGCGCCCGGGCGCTCCACCGAGGCGACGCGGCGCCGCGCGCTCGCCTGGCCCGCCCTCGCAGGGGTCTTCGTCGTGCTCCTGCTGCTGGCCGGGCTGCGGCTCTGGCAGGTCATGGGGCCGACGGCCGTCGGCCTGTCGGGCTGACCCGGCCGATCCCCCGTCGCTCGACCGGAGTTACACGGGTGTCGTTATCCCCATCGTGGGGACAACCTGTGGACAACTAGCGCCACTGGGTGGCCATGGCGAAGCCCGCCATGATGAGCCCCATCCCGATCCCGAGGTTCCAGTAGCGGATCGACTCGATGGGCCACTGACCACCGGTGATGTAGAACACGGCGACCCACAGGACCCCGACGATCATCAGGGCGCACATCACCGGGACGAACCACGAGGGGTTGCTCGGCAGGCTCTGGGTCTGGGGCGTCGTCTGGCTGGTGCTCTGGGCGCGCTTGCGCGCGCCCTCTCGGCCTCGAGACTCGGGCACGTCGTCTCCTTCGTGGTGGGAGTGGTCAGGATATACGCCCGATAGTGTGGGGGGTATGGGTGATGAGCCGAGCGGCGTGACCGCGCCCCGCGCGAGGGTGCGGACCGCCGGGGTGACGGTGATCTGCCTGGCGGCCGGGTTGCTCTTCGGCACGAGCGCCTCGCTGGCGCGCGAGGGCCGCGCCGAGCCCGCCGACCTCGTCGATCTCATCACCCAGCGCGACGGCCAGGTGCGCGACCTCACCGAGCAGGCCGACGACCTCACCCGCGAGGTGGACCGCCTGCGGGCCGACCAGGAGACGAGCGCGGCCGCGGTCGACGGGCGCCGCGCGGAGGAGCTCGCGCTGGGGGTGGGCGCCGCGGCGGTGACCGGCCCGGCCGTGAGCGTCACCCTCGACGACGCTGGCTACAGCCTCGACACCCTGCCCGAGGGCTACTCCGTCGACGACGTGGTCGTCCACCAGCAGGACCTCCAGGGCGTCGTCAACGCCCTCTGGGCCGGGGGCGCCGAGGCGATCATGGTGCAGGACCAGCGCATCGTCGCCACGAGCGCGGTCCAGTGCGTCGGCAACACCCTCTACCTCCAGGGCCGCGTCTACTCCCCGCCCTACACCGTCACCGCCGTCGGGGACCCGGAGGCGCTGCACGCCGCGCTCGCCGCGGACCCGGTCGTCGCGACCTACCGCGACTGGGCGGACGCCGTCGGTCTCGGGTATGCCGTCGCCGACCTCGGGGAGACCGAGCTCCCGGCATACTCCGGTCAGGTCCGTCCCCAGCACGCCCAGGTGGTCGACTCCAGCTGACCGCGGGACCACCCGGACGTCGACGACGGCCGGGGCGGGCTACTCCGTCGGCTCCTCCGAAGGGGGCGGCGGCTCCACCGGCGGGCCGGGGTCGGTCGGCTCCGGCGAGGTCGGTGCCGGGGGCACGGTGGGCTCCTCCGTCGGCTCCTCCGTGGGAGTCTCCGTCGGCTCCTCGGTCGGGGTCTCCGTGGGCTCCTCGGTGGGCTCGGGCTCCTGCGTCGGCGTGGGGCTGGGGGTGACCGTCACCGACTCGGTGATGA
Source organism: Serinicoccus profundi (assembly GCF_008001015.1). Classification (NCBI taxonomy): domain Bacteria; kingdom Bacillati; phylum Actinomycetota; class Actinomycetes; order Micrococcales; family Ornithinimicrobiaceae; genus Serinicoccus; species Serinicoccus profundi. The sequence continues at coordinate 47,847 of NZ_CP042862.1, forward strand.
CCTCGGTGGCGGTCTGCACGGGCTCGGCGGCGACGACCAGCTCGATCTCGGTGCCCTGCTCGACGACGTCGCCCGCCTCCACGGACTGCTCGAGCACGGTCCCCGGGTCCGCCTCGGCGGTCCGGCGGGTCGTGATCTGCCAGGTGAGGTTCTGCTCGTCGAGGAGGAGCACGGCGGCGTTCTGGTCCTGTCCCACCACATCGGGGACCTCGACCTCCCCGCTGGAGATGGTGAGGACGATCGGCTCGTCCGGCGGGACCTCATCGCCTTCAGCGGGGTCGCTGGAGACGACCTGGCCGCCCTCCCAGTCCGGGTCGTCGGTCTGTCTCGCCTCGCCCTGGACGTTGGTGAAACCCTCGCGCTCGAGCAGGTCCCGCGCCGCCTGCTCCTCCATCCCCTGCAAGCGAGGGATCTCCTGCGCCTGCGGGCCGGCGGAGACGATGAGCTCGATCTCCTCACCGCGCGGCGCCTCGCCCCCGGGTGGGTCCTGCTCGATGACGATGCCCGTCTCCTCGTCGCTGTTGCGCTGCACGACGTCCTCGGCGACGGTGAAGCCGGCCGCGGTGAGGGTGGTCCGGGCCTCCGCCTCGGTGCTCCCCACGGTGCTCGGGACCACGATCATCTCGGGTCCCTCCTCGCCGTTCGGGCCCATGACCTGCAGGAGCACCCAGGCGACACCGGCCAGCGCGAGCACGGCCATGGCGCCGAGCAGCAGTGCTGCGCCGGGGTGGCGACGCTCGCGGACCGGCAGCTCGTCGGTCCGCTCGTAGCGGTCGTCCTCCTCGGTGCGCGGGAAGATGCCCGTGGGCTCGTCGGGGTAGTCCTGCGGCTCCCGCATCCCCGAGCCCGCGGCCGGCACCGCCTGCGTGGCGGCGCCCGACCGGTCCGCCGCGGCGGCAGCGGCTGCAGCCGCCCCGGCACCGGCGGCCCCGAGGCCGAGGATCCGCTGGTAGGTCGACTCCGCGGCGCCGGAGACGGGCTCGTCGGCGCGCGCGGCGTTGAGGTCGGCCCGGAAGGCGCCGGCGTCCTGGTAGCGCTCCTCGGGCTTCTTCTCCAGCGCGTGCAGGGTGATGGCGTCCAGCGCCTGCGGCAGGCGCGCCGCGTGGGTGGAGGGCGCCTTGGGGGCCTCGCCGAGGTGCTGGTAGACGAGCGAGACCGGGTCGCCCTGGAAGGGGGTGCGACCGGTGAGCAGCTCGTAGAGCAGGCAGCCGACGGAGTAGAGGTCGGAGCGGCCGTCGACGTCCAGACCCTGTGCCTGCTCCGGGGAGAGGTAGCGCGCGGTGCCCATGACGGCCTGCGTCTGGGTCATCGTGGCAGCGGTGTCGGCGATCGCCCGGGCGATGCCGAAGTCCATGACCTTGACGGCCCCGGTCTCGGTGACCATGACGTTGGCGGGCTTGATGTCGCGGTGCACGAGGCCGCGGTCGTGGGCATACTCCAGCGCCGCGAGCACGGCCGCGGTGATCCGCGCGGCCTCGTCGGGGTCGAGGGTGCGCTCCTCGTTGAGCAGCTCGCGCAGGGTCTTGCCCTCGACGAGCTCCATGACGATGTAGGGCACCTGCACGTCGGCCCCGCCGGACTCGGTGACGGGCTCCTCGCCGGAGTCGAAGACCCCGACGATCGCGGGGTGCGACAGGCCGGCGGCGGACTGCGCCTCGCGACGGAAGCGGGCGAGGAAGGAGGAGTCGCGGGCGAGGTCGGTGCGCAGCACCTTGATGGCGACCGGGCGACCCAGGCGCAGGTCGTGGCCGAGGTGGACATCGGCCATCCCTCCGCGCCCGATGAGCTCGCCGAGCTCGTAGCGACCACCCAGCACCCGCTCCGGTGGGGCGGGGTGCTCGGGGCGCGGCGTGGCCTCGGTGGGGTCGCGGTCGCTGGTCATCGTTGCACTCCTGCGTCGAGCATGGCTCTGGCGATCGGCGCGGCGATCTGACCGCCCGTCTCGCCGGCCCAGTTGTCGGTCGCCGACTCCACGATCACGGCGACGGCGATCTGCGGGTCGTCGGCGGGCGCGAAGCCGGTGAACCAGGCGTGCGCCGCGCCGCTGTTGCCATACTCCGCGGTGCCCGTCTTGCCCGCCACCTGAACCTCCGGCAGGGCGGCGCCCTGGCCCGAACCCTGCTCGACGACGAGCTCCATCATGGCGGTGAGGTCGGTGGCAGTCTCGCTGGAGATGGCCCGCGAGCGGGAGCGCGGCTCCGCGGACTCGATGACCTCGAGGTCGGAGTTGCGCACCTCCTCGACGAGGTAGGGGCTCATCGTCACCCCGTCGTTGGCGATCGCGGCCGAGATCATCGCGACCTGCATCGGGGTCTCCCGCACCTCGAACTGACCGATCCCGGTGAGGGCGAGCTGGGCGTCGTCCATCTCCTCGGGGTAGATCGAGGGGGTGACGCTCATCGGGACCTCGAGCGGCTCACCGAAGCCGAAGGCCTCCGCCTGCTCGCGGATCGCGTCGGCGCCGAGCTCGCCGGCCAGCCACGCGAAGGAGGTGTTGCACGAGACCTGGACCGACTCCGCCAGCGTCGGGGTGTCCTCGGGGTCGCAGGCGGCGCCGCCGAAGTTGGGCAGCGTGGTCTCCGTGCCGGGGAGGGTATAGGTCAGCCCGCCCTCGAGCTCGGTGTCCGGCTCGTACTGCCCCGACTCCAGGGCGGCGGCCGCCAGGACCAGCTTGAAGGTCGAGCCGGGTGGGTAGAGGTCGCCGGCGATGGCCCGGTTGGTCAGGGGCTGGGCGGGGTCCTCGGTGAGCGCGACGTAGGCCTCGTCGACGGCGTTGAGCTGGTGGCTGGACAGGGCGTTGGGGTCGAAGCTCGGGCGGCTCACCATGGCCAGGATCTGCCCGGTCTGCGGGTCCAGCGCCACCGCGGCCCCGCGCCGGTCGCCGAGGGCCTCCACGGCGGCCGCCTGGACCTGCGGGTCGATGGTCAGCTCGATGCTGGCCCCCGAGGCGGGCTTGCCGGTGACGACGTCGGACAGGCGCTGGTAGAAGAGGCTGTCGTCGGTGCCGGCGAGCAGCGAGTCCTCCGCGCGCTCGAGCCCCAGCCCGGCGCCGTAGGTGAAGGAGTAGTAGCCGGTGAGGTGGGCATACCTCGAGGGTTGCTGGTAGCGGCGCAGCCACTCCAGCTCGTCGTCGGTCGGCTCGGAGGCGGCGATGGGGGTGCCGTCGACGAGGATGGCGCCGCGGTCGCGGCTGTAGTTCTCGATGAGGGTGCGGCGGTTGCCGGCGCGGTCGCGCAGGTCCTCGGCCTGGACGAACTGGATCCACGTGGTCGACAGCAGCAGCGCCGTGAACATCGCGAAGACGACGAGGGCGAGCCGGCGGATGGGGGTGTTCATGCGCGGGCCTCCTCGCGCTCGGCGGCGTCGATGCTCGGGTCCTGACGGCGCTCGGAGATGGGCCGCCTCGCGGCGTCGCTGACGCGCAGCAGCAACGCGACGATGATCCAGTTGGCGAGCAGCGAGGAGCCGCCCGCGGAGAGGAAGGGGGTGGTCAGACCGGTGAGCGGGATGACCCGGGTGATCCCGCCGACGATGACGAAGACCTGCAGCGCCACGGTGAAGGACAGGCCGACGGCCAGGAGCTTGCCGAAGCCGTCGCGGGAGCCGATCGCGGTGCGCAGACCGCGCTCGACGAGCAGGGCGTAGAGCATGAGGAGGGCGAAGAGGCCCACCATGCCGAGCTCCTCGCCGAAGCTGGCGACGATGTAGTCGCTGTTGGCGTAGTAGGTGATGTAGGGATAGCCGTTGCCGAGCCCGGCGCCGAAGATGCCACCGTGGGCCAGGCCCATCAACCCCTTGGCCACCTGGTCGGACTGCTCGGGCGCGAAGGGGTCGAGCCACAGCGTGACCCGGCTCTGGACGTGGGAGAAGAGGCGCCACGCGAGCAGGCAGCCGCCGACGAAGAGGCTCAGCCCGATGATGATCCAGCTGGTCCGCTCGGTCGCGACGTAGAGCACCGCGACGAAGAGGCCGAAGAAGAGCAGCGAGGACCCGAGGTCGCGCTGCAGCACGAGGATGAGGACCGAGAGCCCCCAGGCGACGAGGATCGGCCCCAGGTCGCGGGCCCGCGGCAGCTGCAGCCCGAGGACCCGGCGGCCCACCAGCGACAGGGCGTCGCGCGTCGACACGAGGTAGCCGGCGAAGAAGACGGCCACCGCGATCTTGGCCAGCTCGCCGGGCTGGAAGCTGAACGGCCCGATCCGGATCCACAGCCGCGAGCCGTTCACCGTCTGCCCGATGACCGGGAGCATCGGCAGCAGCAGCAGGACGAAGCCGAGGGCCATGGCGATGTAGGTGAAGCGGCGCAGGACGCGGTGGTCGCGCAGCACGAGCAGCACCACGGCGGCCATGACCATCGCCAGTGCGGTCCACATGAGCTGCCGGCTGGCCACGCCGGAGGTGCCGAGCTGGCCCGGCACGAGGTCGATCCGGTGGATCATCACCAGCCCCAGCCCGTTGAGCAGCGTCGCGAGCGGGAGGAGGAGGGGATCGGCATACCTCGCGCGACGGCGGAGCACGACGTGCAGCCCCAGCCCGAGCGCCGCGAACCCACCGACGTGCCACCACACGTCGGCCGGCAGCTCGCCGACCGCCGTGACGTTGACGGTGATGTAGGACAGGGTGACGATCCCGAGGGCCAGCAGGAGCAGCAGCAGCTCGATGGTGCGGCCGCTGCGGACCTTGAGACTGGTGACGGTCGAGGGGGTCGGGCTGGTCGCGGTCACGGGCATCCCTCCGGCCAGACCACCGTCGCGACCGGGTCGTCCTCGGCACCGGTCGGCGCGGTGGCGGACCCGGAGTCGGCCCCGCCGAGGGTGCCGCTGCCGAGGTCGAGGGACTCCTGGAGCACCTCTCCCACGGGGGAGGTGGGGCCCGCGCCCGCGGTGCCGGTGGCCTCCGCCAGGCTGTCGGCCGTCGTCGTCGCCATGTCGTCCGGGACCTGCGTCGTCGCGCTCCCGTCGGGCAGGACGACGGTGGGGACGCAGGCCGCGGGCGTGAGCGCCCGCAGGTCCTCGACGATGCGGTCGGCACCGGCGCGACCGTCGGCGGACAGCGTGCCCCGGACGCGGGCCTGGTAGTAGTCGGGCAGGTCCTCCACGGGCACGTCGGTCTGCTCCTCGGCGGTGGACAGGGTCAGCGGGCCGAGGTCCTGGGAGATGCCGCGGTAGACCGTCACCATCCCGTCCTGCTCGCCGACGAAGTACTGCTGCTGGCTCCACGTCCACGTCGCCCAGACGCCTGCGACGAGCACGGCGGCGATGGCGATGGCCAGCCCGGTGCGGCGCGCCCAGCGCACCCACGGCCGGGTCTGCTCCTCGGCCAGGACGGGCACCTCGGGGACGGGCGCGGTGCCCGCGGCCTCGCGGGAGAGGGCCGCGGCCTTCTCGGCGGGGCTGAGGTGACTGAGCGGCTGGGTGCCGCGGCGCTCGCTGGCGGCACCGACGACCTGCGGCTTGCTCGTGCCCTCACCCGGCGAGACGGCGTCGGCGACGACGACGGTGACGTTGTCGCGGGTGGAGGCGCGCAGGGCGGTGTGCACGAGGGCGTCCGCGGCCTGGCCCGGGGTGCGGCCCGGCTCGGCGAGGATCTCGGTGACGACCTCGGTGGAGACGTAGTCGGTCAGGCCGTCGCTGCAGATGAGGACCCGGTCGCCCTGACGCAGCTCGCGCAGCGAGAGGTCGGGGTGGTCCTCGGGACGGCCGGTGAAGACCCGGGTCACGAGCGAGCGCTGCGGGTGGTGCTGGGCCTCCTCCTTGCTGATCCGGCCCTCGTCCAGCAGCTTCTGCACGAAGGAGTGGTCGGTGGTGATCTGGGTCAGTCGGCCACCGCGCAGGAGGTAGGCGCGGGAGTCACCGATGTTGGCGACGGCGAGCTTGGTGTCGACCCGGAGCATCGCGATGCAGGTGGTGCCCATGCCGTCGGAGTCGGGGTAGACCTCCATGACGTCGGCGAGCCGGTTGTTGGCCTCCTCGAGCGCGTGCTCCAGGATGTCGAGGGCGTCGTCGGCCCCGTGCGACTCTCCGTCCAGGTGCACCAGCTCGCCGACGACGAGGGAGGAGGCGACATCCCCCGCGGCGTGCCCGCCCATGCCGTCGCACAGCACGAGCAGCTCGGGCCCGGCATACGCCGAGTCCTCGTTGCGGGACTTGCTGCCGAGGCCGATGTTGGTGCGCGCGGCGTAGCGCAGGGCGAGGGCCATGGTCAGCGACGCAGCTCGAGGACGGTCTGACCGATCCGGATCTGCGCGCCCGGGTCGAGACGGGCGCCGGTGCCGATCCGCTGGCCGTTGACCTCGGTGCCGTTGGTCGAGCCGAGATCGTCGGCGTACCACGCGTCGGAGCCGGGGTAGATGCGCAGGTGCCGGCCCGAGGCGTAGTCGTCGGTGAGGACGAGGGAGCACTCGGGGTTGCGTCCGACGAGGACGCCGGCGTCGTGCAGCGGCACCGACGTGCCGCGCAGCCGACCTTCGGTGACGACGAGGTGGGTGGGGGTGTTGCGGCGCTGCTTGCGGTCCGTGCGCGACTCCGGCTTGCGGGTCGGGCCGGCGTTGCGGGTGAGGACCCGGGTGCCGTAGAGGTCGCCACGCAGCGCGCCGACGACGGCGACGACGAAGGCCCACAGCAGCACGACCACGCCCAGGCGGAGCAGGTTGAGGGTCAGCTCACCCATCAACCCTCCAGCTGGACCGTGATGTGGGTGCGTCCCAGCGTGATGCGGTCACCGGTGCGCAGCTCCTCGCTGCCGACCTGCTCACCGTTGAGGAAGGTGCCGTTGGTGGAGTTGAGGTCGCGCAGGATGACCTGCAGGTGCGGCCCGTCGTGGGAGATGCGGATCTCGGCGTGCCGACGGGAGGCCCCGGGGTCGTCCACGACGACGGTGCACTCCTCGCCGCGCCCCAGGGTGGTGACGGCCGCCGTCAGCGGCACGTGACGCCCGTCGATCGTCAGTGACGGGCCGGACCGGCGGCTGCGCTGACGCTCCGGGGTCGGACGCCGGTATGCCGCGTCGTCGTCCTCGTCGGGGCGGGGTTCGCGAGCGCGGCGCTCTGCGGCGGCCGCTCGGGCGGCCTCCGCCTCCTCGCGCTCCCGCGCGGCCCTGCGGGCGTCCCGCTCCTGCTGCGCCTGGGCGAACTCGCGGGCGTCACCACGCTGCTGGCCACCCTGCCGGCCGTCCTTGGCTGCGGGGCGCACGCGAAAGATGCCGGTCTCCAGCTCCTCGCCGTTGACGAGGCGGACCTCGAAGGGGCCGGGAGCGACATACCGCTGCGCGTCGGCGTGGTCCTCGGCGGCGGCGACGAGCTCGTCGGTGAGGGCGTGCTCGTAGGAGGCGAGCCGCTCGTAGTCGGACTCGGCGAGCTCGATGGTGAAGACGTTGGGGACCATGGTGCGACCCGGGCCCAGGACGGCGGCGCGGTCGTCCATGGCGCCGCGCATCGCCGAGGCGATCTCGACCGGCTGGACCTCGGCCTTGAAGACGCGCGCGAACGGCTGCTTCACGGCACGCTCGAGACCACGCTCGAGCTTGTCGAAGACTCCCACGCCACCTCTCCTCTGTGCATCGGGGGCCGGATCTGGCCGTCTCGATGGTATCTGTCGAGGGTGGGAGGACCCTGGAGGCGCAGGGGTGGGCGTGGGAGACGGGAGGCGGATCTCCGAGGGATCCGTCAGGTGCCGGCCGTCGCGGGCAGCCGTCGCGCGAGATGTGGGGACGCGGCGGGGGTCGTGCTAATCTTGCTCGGCACTCGCGCGAGTGGCGGAACGGCAGACGCGCTGGCTTCAGGTGCCAGTGTCCGAAAGGGCGTGGGGGTTCAAATCCCCCCTCGCGCACAGATGGCCTCCTCGGAGGTCAGCCCAGACCCCCGGACTTCGGTCCGGGGGTTTTGCGTTGTCCGGCCCCGCCTCTGACCCGAAGTGACCACGGCCTAGCACGACCTTCATCGGGAAGAACGCCGATGAAGGTCGACCCAAGGTGACCGCACTCCCCTGGCGGTGCTCCCGGCGATCCGCCGTCGGCGGGAGGTCATCTTCGTCGAGGACGACTGAGCGCCGTGTGTCACGATGCGGCCATGGACGAGACCAGCATCCACCAGCACATCACCGACCTCGTGGCGACCGAGCGCTCGCTGCGCGACCAGCTCGGGCGGGGGGGAGATCACGGCCGAGGAGGAGCACCAGCGTCGCCCAGGTCGAGGGCGAGCTGGACCGGCTCTGGGACCTGCTGCGGCAGCGCGCGGCCAAGCGCGAGTTCGGGGAGGACCCGGACGACGCGCGCGAGCGCTCGGCGGACACCGTGGAGCACTACCGCAACTAGGCCCCGGCGCGTGCGGACCGCCGCCGTGACGCCGCTGCGCTCAGCCCTCGTGCGCCACCGCGCCGCGCTGGAGCACCAGGCGCAGGTGCGTCTGCGGGTCGGCGAGCACCCCGGCGTCCTCCAGCGGGTTGGCGCCGAGCACGAGCAGGTCGGCGGCGGCTCCCGGTGCCACGACGCCGAGCTCCCCGGTCCGCCCCAGGAGGTCGGCGCCCACGAGGGTGGCCGAGTGCAGGATCTCCTGCGCGGACTGGATCTGCGCCCGGATGGCGAACTCCTGGCTCTGGTGGCGGTGCATGCTGCCCAGCAGGTCGGTGCCGAGGGCGATCCTGACCCCGCCCTTGGTCGCGAGGTCCAGGGCGTGCAGCCCGGCCTCGAGCACGTCGCCGACCTTGGCCTGGCTGGCCTCGGGCAGGCCCGCCTCGGCGCCCTCCTTGCGGAGGAACTCATAGGTCACCAGCGTCGGCACGAGGAAGGCGTCGTGCTCCCGGAAGAGGGTGACGCTGGACTCGTCGATGAGGTTGCCGTGCTCGATGCAGCGCAGACCGAGCTCCAGCCCGCGGTTCACCGCCCGGGCGGTGTAGGCGTGCCCGGTGACGTAGCGGTTGGCGTTGGAGGCCTCCTCCACCACGGCCTTGATCTCCTCGATGGAGAACTGCAGCGAGTCCACCCGGTCGGTCGGGGACGCCACGCCCCCGGAGAGCATGATCTTGACGTGGTCGGCCCCGGTGCGCAGCTGCTCGCGGGCCGCCCGCCGCACGGCGTCGACCCCGTCGCAGACGGTGCCGATGTTGGGGCAGCAGACGTGGTGGTCGATGACCTGGCGGCCGGCGCTGCGCAGGTCCGCGTGCCCGCCGCTCGGCGAGAGCGCCTTGCCGCCGAAGAAGACCTGAGGACCGGCCCACAGCCCGTCGGCGAGGGCAGCAGCCACGCCGTAGTCGGCCCCGCCGACGTCCCGCACCGAGGTGAAGCCGCGCCCCAGCATGCCGCGCAGGATCCCCTGGGTCTGCGCTGCGACGTAGTAGGGCGAGTACTCCGCCTGGGCGCCGAGATCGGCCGTGCCCGCGGTGACGTGGACGTGCGCGTCGATGAGCCCGGGGCTGATGAAGCAGCCGCCGGCGTCGATCGTCGTGGCCGACTGCGGGACCGTCAGCGACTCGCCGACCTCCTGGATGACGCCGTCGCTGATGAGCACGTCGGCGGGCCGCGCCTCCCCCGCCGCCACGTCGCAGACGGATCCACCCTGCAGGACCACCGTGTCAGAAGCCATTATCGATCTCCTCTCGCGTCCAGATATGGCTCACTGTCGCACATACCAGCAAGGAGTGTTGCAGAATGGGTGGTGTGACGGAGTCCGATCTTCCTCCGTGGGTGCGCAGCCGGCTCTCGGGGCGGGCGCCCGGGCGGGGCGTGACGGAGGTGCTGCGGGCCCTGGGCTCGCACCCCCGGCAGATGTCGTACGCCTCGGCCCAGCAGGCCGGGGAGATCGCCGGGGTCAACGCCGCCACCGTCGTGCGCGCGGCCCAGCAGATCGGGTTCACCGGGTGGCCGCCGCTGCGTGCGGAGGTCCGCTCCCGCTACCTCTCCCTGCTCTCCGCCTCCCAGGTCCTCGAGGAGCACGGCGAGGCCGAGGGGGTCGGCGAGGCGACCCTGCACCAGGACCTGCACAACCTGCGCGACCTGGCCGCGCTCATCGACGAGGACCAGCTCACGAGGGTGGCCGACATCATCATCGGGGCGCGCACCACGCTCGTCCTCGGATCCGGCAGTTTCGCCGGGCCGGGCCTGCAGCTGGCCCACCTGGCCCAGACGATCGGGCACGACGTGCGGCTCGAGCGCGCGGGCGGCACGGCCCTGCTCAACTCCTTCTCCCTGCTGCGCGAGGGTGACGCGCTCGTCATCTTCCACCTCTGGCGCACCCCCGGCGACCTGCTGCAGATCGCCGGGCTCGCCCGCGAGCGCGGGCTGCGCCTCATCGTCATCGGCGACCACGCCCGCCCGGGGATGACGAGCCTCGCCGACGAGCTCGTCCTTGTCCCCAGCGAGGGGGCCAGCATGTTCCCCTCGCTCGTGCCGACCGTCACCGTGGTGCAGGCGATCATCGCCGCGATCGTCGCCGCCGGCCCGGCCGCCGCGTCGACGGCCGCTGACGCATCCGACGACCTCTGGCGGACCTTCCGGATCTTCCCCACCGACAAGGACGGATTCCTCCCAGAAGTGCAATAACTATTGCATCCAGGTCCCCCAGGCGGTTTGATAGACGCGAACGACGGCCGACCCCGGCCGTGCCGGCCGCAGTGTGGAGGTCCCCCATGCAACCCGTGCACGTGACGATCCTGGTGCTCTACCTCGTGATGATGGTGGGCATCGGGCTCTGGTTCAGCCGACGGAAGTACACCTCGACCGGTGACGACTTCCTCTTCGCCGGGCGCAGCCTGCCTCGGCCGGTGATGATCGGCACGCTGCTCGCCACCTGGGTCGGGTCGGGCACGATCATCGGCGGGGCGAGCTTCGCCTACACCTACGGCCCCCTCGCCTCGATCTTCTTCATGGCCGGCACGCCGGTCGGCATCGTGGTGCTCTACTTCATCGCCAAGCGGGTCCGCCGCTCCAGCGCGCATACCGTCCCGGAGCTCCTAGAGCGCAAGTACGGCGTCACCGTGCGCATCATCGCGGCGCTCATCACGATCCTGGCCTACACCGGCATCACCGCCTACCAGTTCACCGGCGGCGGCTACATCATCAGCGTCATCACCCCGCTCTCCCCGCAGGGCGGCGCGATCCTCGTCGCCGTCATCATCACGCTGCTCGCCGTCGGCGGTGGGCTGCGCTCGGTCGCCTGGAGCGACTTCGTCTCGGCGCTGGTCATCGTCGCCAGCCTCTTCATCGCGCTGCCGCTCATCCTCGGCGGGGAGATCGGCGGCTGGGGCGACTACTGGCAGGGCATGCCCGAGACGCATACGACCCTCTCCGGCGGTCTGCCGGCGCTGGCCCTGCTGGGCTACTTCCTGCCGCTCTTCCTGCTCATCCTGGCCGACCAGAACATGTACCAGCGGCTCGGCGCGGCCAAGACCGAGGACGAGGCCAAGCAGGCGACCGCCGGCTTCTTCTTCTCCAGCTTCCTCGTGACCGTGCCGGTGGCGCTGCTCGGCTCTGCCGCCGTGGTGCTGCTGCCGGACATCGCGCCGGACACCGCGATCCTCTCCCTCGCCGGTGAGGGCTTTCTGCCCGTGGTCGTCGGCGGCCTGCTGCTCGGCGGGGCGCTCGCCTTCATCATCACGTCCGGCTCCTCCTTCCTCCTCTCCGGCGCCGGCAACGTCGTCTACGACGCCGTGCAGCGGATGATGGGGGTCGACCTCGACGAGCGTGGCCGGCTCAAGGTCCACCGGCTCGCGGTGCTGGGCATCGCCCTCATCGCCTACGTCCTGGGCCGTTTCTTCCCCACCGTGCTCGAGCTGCAGCTCTACTCCTACACGGTGTATGGCGTGGCGCTGGCGCCGCCGGTGCTGGCGATCTTCTTTTGGCAGCGGGCGACGAAGTGGGGCGCCATCGCGTCGATGACCGTGGCCGTCGTCCTCACCATCACCTGGGAGCAGCTGGGCCGCCCCGGTGACCTCCACTCGGTCCTCGTCTCGCTGCCGGTCACCCTGGTGACGCTGGCCGTGGTCAGCCTCCTCACGCCGGGGGCGCGGCGGTCGGTCGAGGACCACCCGGTCGCGGTCGGTGAGGGTGAGGCGAGGTGATGCGGCTGCAGGATTACCGCGCGCTGAGCTTCGACGTCTACGGCACGCTCATCGACTGGGAGGCCGGCATCGGCGCGGTGCTCACCCCCTGGGCGGCCGAGGTCGGCCTGGAGCTCGACGAGGAGACCCTGCTCCGGGACTATGCCCGGCACGAGGCCGACGTGGAGCGTGAGCACCCGCAGTCGCTCTACCCGGAGGTCCTCGCGCAGGCGTTCACCCGGACGGGGCAGGCGCTGGGCGCCGAGGTCGACGAGACGTGGGCGGCCCGACTCGGCGCCTCGGTGCCTGACTGGCCGGCCTTCGAGGACTCCCGGGAGTCACTGGCCGCCCTGGCCGAGCACTTCCAGCTCATCATCCTGTCCAACGTGCACCGTGAGGGCTTCGAGGCCAGCAACCGTCGGCTCGCCACGACGCCCGCGGCCGTGGTCACGGCCGAGGACGTCGGGGCCTACAAGCCGGCCGAGCCGCACTTCGCGGCGCTCGACTCCACCCTGCGCGAGCTCGGGATCGCCCGGGAGGAGCACCTGCACGTCGCGCAGAGCCTCTTCCACGACCACGTGCCCGCGGCCCGGCACGGGGTGGACTCGGTCTGGATCAACCGCCGCCACGCCCGCCCCGGCTGGGGTGCGACGCCCGAGCCGGAGGGGCGGTGGACCTACCTGGCGGAGTACCCCTCGATGGAGGCCTTCGCCCGGGCGGTCCGGGAGGACGAGCACATCTGAGGCGTGCTGGGCAGCCCTGCCCTCAGGCCGCCAGGAAGGCGTCGATCTGGTTGATCGACTCGGTCGCGCCCTCCTCGACACCCATGTCGAGCACCTGCTGGAGGCCCTCGGCGGTCTCGTAGACCGAGGTGAAGGTCGCGCGGGTGCCGCCGTCGACCTCCTCGAACGCGTAGGTGTTGCGGGACACCGGCATCCCCTCGGCCGGCGACCAGGTCTCCGCGTCGGCGAAGCGGTCCTCGAAGGTGAAGCTGCGACCGGCGTCGACGCCGGTGATGTCCCACAGGCCGGCGTACTTCTCGCCCTCGGGGCCGGTCATGTAGTACTTCGAGGTCCGCCCCTCGGCGAGCTCGTGGTCGACGAAGGTCGCCGGGTGCGAGGGCGGGCCGAAGACCTGCTCCAGCTGGCGCGGGTCGGCATACAGCTCCCACACACGCTCGACCGGTGCCGCGAACTCCGCGGTGATCGTGATGCTGCGGTGGTCGGTGTCGGTGGTCACGTCGGTGACGGGCATGTCAGTGCTCCTCGAGAAAGGTGTCCATGCGATCGATGCGGCCGCGCCAGAGGTGCTCCAGCTCGGCGAGCATCGAGGAGACCGAGCGGACGGCCTCCACGTCGCCGCTGGCCAGCTGTTCCCGGCCCCGACGACGCTTGGTGAGCAGGCCGGCGCGCTCCAGCACGGCGACATGCTTCTGGACGGCGGCGAAGCTCATGTCATAGCTCGCCGCCAGGGCCGACACCGAGTGCTCCCCGGCCAGCACGCGGCGCAGGATGTCGCGCCTCGTGCGGTCGGCGAGCGCGTGGAACATCGCGTCCGCGCGGTCCTCGGTGGGTCGATCCATGAAGACAACATACAACCAATCAGTTGTATGTTGCAACTGTGCTCTCCCTGCCCCCTCAGCCGGGCAGCGGTGGCTCGCGGTGCTCGCCGAAGCGGTCCCAGTCGCCGAAGGTGATCATCGGCACCCAGTGGGCGGAGACGTCGACCCCGGTGAACTCCTCGACCTTGGCCGCCGGCTCACCCTTGACGGCGAAGTAGGAACGGGCCCGCCCGTCGGGCTGGAAGAGCAGGGACGTGTGCGCCTTGGAGTCGCGGAGCGAGAGCCACGTGTCCTGGCCGTCGGGGTAGACCGTGACCACGACCTCCCGGAGGAACAGGTCGCCGGGACGGTCGGCGTCCTCGTCGAAGTGATACTTCTTCACCTCCGAGCCGAACCAGTCGTAGAACACGGCGCCGACATACATCCCGTCGGGGTTGATCTTCAGCGTGTAGTCCGGCACCACGCCACCCGAGGCCTCGGCGACCTTGCTCACCGAGAAGGACGGTCCGTCGACGAAGCGGGAGCGCGCCTGCCGCTCGCTGATCTCGCTGATCGGCTTGCGCAGGACCGGGTGCCAGTCCCGTCCGTAGCGGTAGGTCATCGCTGCCTTCTCAGGGGTAGAGGTGTGCGGTGTAGTCGAAACCGTTGATGTCGATGATATGGACGCCGTTCTCGAAGGCGTACTCCGCCACCTCGTCGGGGATGCTCCCCCCGGCCTGCGGCGGCACCTGAAGGACCATCTCGCCCTGCAGCCGCTGACCGGCCAGCCCGGACATCTGCGTCGAGGGCACGTCGGCGACCGTCGCGCCGTCGGGGTACTTCGTGACCAGCTCGTCGATGTAGCCGAACGCCGTGGTCGGCTGCACGTCGCCGAGCTGGGTGAGCTTGCGGGAGATGATCTGATCGCCGGGCACGTAGCTGTCCAGCCGGACGTAGCCTGACCCGCCGGGCGCCTGAAGGTAGACCTGGTTGTGCGGGTAGTTCGGGGTCATGTAGGTGTCGAACCTGTTGCCCGCCAGCATGTTCTGCAGCCAGGGCCGGTCGCCGAAGCGGCGCAGCTCGGCCGGGGTGAGAAAGGCGTCGGTGGTGAAGTTGGCGGCATCGGCCAGCTCGTCGGCCGAGGCAGCCGGCCGACCACCCGGGAGCAACCGTCCGACGTCGGTGCCGCTGGCGGCCAGCCGCTCGATGGAGGCGAGCTCCTCGACCGTGAGAGCGCGCTTGACCCACTTGCCGCCGACGGCGAACCACCCGACGACCGGCACCGCCCCGGCATACGACAGCCCGGCGTCGACGTAGTTGCCCTCGGCGGTGTACCAGAGGCCGTTGAGCACGTCGGCCGGCTCACCGACGAGCGGCACCATCCCCAGGACGTCGAGGAGGATGTGACCGGCCTGGGCGTACCACGGCGGCCGGTTCTCCTCGGCGATCCGGGCCTCCCGCTCGATCGCCGCGATCGACCCCTCGAGGTCCTCGACCAGCCCCGGCTGCCAGGCGTCGGCGCCCTCCACCGGCGGTGCCATCAGCCCGGTCTGGAGCCCGGCGACCAGCTGGGAGACGGCATACTCGTCCATCCCGCGCAGACGCAGCGTCTCCCACAGCCGGGCGTTGACCTGCACCGTGCCGTCGTCGGTCTCCACCGTCACGGTCTCGCCCTCGGCGAAGACCTGCCGCAGCGCCTCGGGGTTGTTGCCCATGCCCTGGTAGAGCCCCCCGAACGGGTCCGTCACCAGGTTGGTGGCGGGGCTCTTGCTCGGGTCGGGATCGAAGACGAACCCCATGGAGGTCCAGTACTCCGCCCCGTCGTCGCCCTCCAGGTCGACCATGCGGTCGTGGACGGTCGTGAGCAGCTCGGTGGAGAAGGTGCCCCGCGAGATCACCAGGGACAGGCGCTGCGCGCGGCCGCTGAACTGCGGCGCCTGCTCGATGGCGTCGGCCCAGGCCTCGCTCATCCCGGGCACCTCCAGGTCGCCCTCGCCCTGGGAGGCCAGTCCGTAGGTCATCCCCAGGCCGTTGAGCAAGGCGTCGTAGCGACCGTCGAAATCGGTGGCCTCCTCCTCGGTACGCGCGTGGAACTCGCGGTAGGAGTTGATGCTCTGGAGGTACTGGTCCAGGGTCGAGGGCGAGACCCGGCCCGCCACGGCCGCGGCGAAGTAGGGGTCGTGGGCATGCTCGGCGAGGATCTCCAGCAGCCGAGGGTCGATGTCCTGCGGGTCGGTGAACTCCGCCGGCGTCATGAGCACCTCGACCTCCTCGGCCAAGGAGTCCACCTCGGCCTGCGACAGGTCGCTGACATAGCTCTCGTCGATCTCCACGACGCCGACGCCGGGTATGCCGGGGGTGCTGCCTGCGATGAGGCGCGCCAGCGCGAGGCGACGGTCGAGGTCGCGGATCCGGTCGCTCATCCACGTCCAGATGGCGGAGCCGAAGTCCACCTGCGCGACGGACCCGGTGCCGATGAGGACCTGGTCCAGCCGTCCCCTGATGGTGCTGACGTCGGAGGGGAGGTCGTCATGGGCCGACCTCATGTCACTGACGAGGTCCTCCATCGCCCCGATGTCGATGCTGACGAGTGTCACCGCGACCCCTACCGCGGTCCCATGCGCTGCCAGCGCACCTGCCAGGCGGTCGACTCCACCCGCTCCGGCTGTCCGGCGATGACCCGGTCGAAGTCGTCGAGCGCCTCGGGACCGGCGTCGGTGAGCTTGCTCCGGTAGGTGTCGAGCTCGCCGGAGAAGTCCTCACCCATCGGGCCCTGCCAGGCTCCGGAGTCCATCGCGCGCCGCGCGGCGCGCAGGGCGTCCTCCAGGCGCGAGGCCGGGCCGACGCACGCAGCCCGGGCGCTGCGGACCGCATCCTTGTAGGTGTTGTCGACCATGACGACCTCGTCCTCGCCCGACATGTGCCCCTCCTCGGTGCCAGCCGTCAGCCTGTCGACGGGTCACGCTAGCGGCGGTGCCGCGTCACGGGACGACGACGACCGGCACCGGGGAGTGGCGCAGGATCTTGGAGGCGCTCGAGCCGAGGAAGACCTGGCTCATCCGGTGGGTCGAGCTGGAGCCCACGACGAGGACGTCGCCCCGGTCCCAGTCCAGGCTGTCCATCGCCACCCCCCAGCTGCGGCCGACGGCGACCGACAGCTGCAGCCCGTCGCCGACGCCGAGCTCGAGCAGATGCTCGCGCGCCTTGGCCTGCTCCGCGCCGGCCGTCTCCACGCGGTGGGCCAGCACCATGTCCTCGGCGCCGCTGACCCGGGGTGGGTACATGGTGCGGGTGCGGACCGCGAAGGTCACGACCCGCAGCGACGCCTCGGTGCGCAGGGCGATCGCGGCGACCTGTCGCATGAGTGCCCAGGTCGGGTCGTCACCGCGGAAGGCGAGGGTGACGCGGTGCACCGTGCTCCCTGCCCCGGCCTCGTAGCCACGAGGGGCGACGGCGACGGGCACCGTCGAGGAGTGCAGGAGGCGGTCGGTCTTGCTGGTGATGCCGATGCGACCGTGCGCCACGTCCTCGCCGGAGCCGACGACGAGCAGGTCGGCACCGTGCGCCCCGGCGTGCTCCAGCAGGACAGGTGGGACGGAGCGGCCCGAGACCCACCGGGCGTCGCTCGGCACGTCATCGTGCTCGCTCAGGTATGCGGTCGCCGCGGTGACCGCGGCCTCACCCTCCTCAGCGGCCCAGCGCTCGAACTCGCGGTCGGTGTCGCCCGCGACGGCGGTCGGCCAGCCCTGGGGGACCACGGTGAGGGCGTGCACCTCGGTCCGGTCGGACCTGGCCAGCTGGCAGGCCAGGTCCAGGGCACCCAGGTCCTCACGGTGCGGGCTGTAGCCGACCAGGATGCTCATACGCTCTCGGTCTCCTCGTCGCCGCGGCTCTCGGCGATCTGCTCGAGGTCGGTGATGGTGTTGAGCGCGGCATGGCGCCGGCCGTAGGCGAAGTAGAAGATCACCACGACGAGCAGCCAGCTCGCGAAGATGAGCCAGGTCAGCGCGGGGAGTCCGAGGACGATCCACACGCAGATCAGCACGGTGAGCAGGGGCGTCACCGGGTAGCCGGGGATGCGGAACGGTCGCTCCAGGTCGGGGTGGGTGCGGCGCAGCACCACCACGCCGATGGCCACGGCGGAGAACGCCACGAGGGTCCCGATCGACACGGTGTCCCACAGGTAGTCGGCGGGGACGAAACCGGCGATCACCGCGATGACGACCGCCGCGACCACCGTGTTGAAGTTGGGGGTCAGCGTGGTCGGGTTGACCTTGGTGAACCGTCTGGAGATCAGTCCGTCGCGACCGATCGCGAACAGGATGCGGGTCTGGCCGTAGAGCGTGACCAGGGTGACCGAGAAGATCGAGATCACCGCGCCCGCGGCGAGGACGGTGCCCCATACCGCGGTGCCGGTCACGTCGTTGAGGATCTGTGACAGGCCCGCGCTCTGGGCCTCCTCGGTCGCGAACCAGGCGGGCTCCTTGGCCGCGATCCCGGCGAAGGCCACCAGCAGGTAGACGGTGGTGACGATGATCAGGGCGCCGATGATGGCCCGGGGCAGCGCCTTCTGCGGGTTCTTGACCTCTTCACCGGCGGTGGCCACGGCGTCCAGACCGATGAAGGAGAAGAAGATCGTGCCTGCGGCGGCCGTGATCCCGCCGACCCCCGAGCCGAAGAAGTTGCTGAAGTTGTCGGCGTTGAACCCGGTGATGGCGATGATGATGAAGAGCACGAGCACGCCGAGCTTGGTGATCACCATGATCGCGTTGACACGCGCGGACTCCGTCGCACCGCGTATCAGCAGGAGCATGCAGAGCAGGACCAGCACTACCGCGGGCAGGTTGACGAACCCCCCGGTCGCGAGGCCGTCCTCGCCCGGCACGAAGGATGTGGACAGCGCCGCGGGCAGCTGGAAGCCCAGCGTGGAGGAGAGGAGCTCGTTGAAGTAGCCGCTCCACCCCACCGAGACCGCGGAGGTGGCCACGCCATACTCCAGCAGCACGCAACCAGCGATCAGGACGGCGACGAACTCACCCATCGCGTGGTAGGCGTAGGAGTAGGTCGAGCCGCTGACCGGGATCGAACTGGCCAGCTCGGCGTAGCACAGTGCTGACAGGCCAGCGGCGAGGCCAGCGAGGAGGAAGCTGACGATGACGCCTGGGCCGGCCTCCGGCACCGACTCGCTGAGCACGAAGAAGATCCCGGTGCCCACCGTCGCGCCGACCCCGAACATCATCAGCTGGAAGGTCGTCAGGGTGCGTCCGAGCTCCTCGCCCGGATGGTGGTGCTTGCGAAACACGATCGGCTTGCGCCGCCGGAGCTGCTCTCCCAGCGACAGGTGTGCGGCGTGCCCAGTTGTGGCCATGGGGCGATCCCCTCGTGTGATCAGGTGGGCGGTAACCTACTCCTGGGTCGGGACTGCTGCAACAGCGGAACTCGCGGGAGTCGGCCACCTCAGATCGCAGCAGATGTCGTCCACCGCACCCCGGCGCGATCAGGTGACGTGGTCGGCCGGTTGTGCTTGCATGAGCGCATGTCAACGACGACACGGACCAGCCTGGCCGCCCTCTGCGCCACCGCCCTCGCGGGCACCCTCGCCGCCGCACCCACCCAGGCGGTGGACAGCACCGACTACGTCGCCCTCGGCGACAGCTTCTCCGCCGGCACCGGCACCTTCGCCCGCACCGACTCCTGCTACCGCTCGCCCTACGGATATCCCGTCCTCGTCGCGGGCCAGCAGGGGCTCGCCCTGGACTACCAGGCCTGCTCCGGCGCCGACACTTCCGACGTGCTGGCCGACCAGCTCGGCACGCTGAGTCCCGGGACCGCGCACGTGTCGATGACGATCGGCGGCAACGACGTCGGCTTCGCCGACGTGCTCACCGAGTGCGCGCTCCCCGGCTGGGTCAGCGACTGCGACGGCGAGATCGACGACAGCCTGGTCACCCTGCGCACCCAGCTGCCGGGTCGTCTCGACCAGGTCTACGGCGAGATCGCGGACCGGGCGCCCAACGCTCAGGTGGCGATCGCCGGCTACCCCTACCTCTTCAACGGCCAGGACTGCTCCTTCGCGACCTTCTTCTCCGGGCGCGAGATGTCCCGGCTCAACGCCGGTACCGCCGAGCTGGACCGCCTCATCGACGCCCGCTCCGGCGCCGCCGGGTTCACCTACGTCGAGGTCCGCGACGACTTCGCCGGCCACGCGGTGTGCGACAGCCAGGCGTGGATCAACAACCTGACCTTCCCGGTCGACGAGTCCTTCCACCCCAACCGCGCCGGCAACCGGGCGTATGCCGCGGCGATCACCCCCGCGCTCGGCGTCACCTCGTCGACCGCCTCGCGGATGGCGACGCCTCAGGCCGAGCCCGCGTCGACCCCGAGCCTGCGGGCCCAGGCCGACGCCGTGCTCGACCTGCAGCTCACCAGCGACCGCAACCTGCGCCGGGCCGCGACGGCCGGGGTGAACCCCGGTGAGGTCACCCGCGCCGTCGCCAAGCTGCGCAGCGGCAACGAGCGGGTCGTCCGGACCGGGCTCGCCGACCTGCAGGCCCTCGACGCCGAGCTCGCGGCGCGCGACTGACCTCAGATCAAAGAACGTCGACCAACTGCTCCATCCGGTCGGCCTGGCGCGCGAGCTGGCGCCGGTACACGTCCTCCCGGGCATGTCCCCGCAGAACCGTCAGGCGCCTGGTCGAGCCGCTCATCAGCCAGCCGTGAGCCAGCAAGAGTTGCTCTGCGGGTTCCAGCGTGCCCGGCAGTCTCGACCAGACCCGCAGGATGTCGTCGACTGTCCGTCGGGGATCGCGGGAGAAGAGGTGGAGCTTCGCGGCGTCGATCATCACCGGAGCCTCGCCGGAGTGCTCCCAGTCGACCAGGCGGTACCCGCCCGGCCCCTCGAGGACGTTCGAAGCCACGAGGTCACCATGGCTCCAGGAGACGGCGACGGTCTTGTGATGCTGCGCGAGCAGTTCGGACACTCGGCCCTCGACGCGTCGCTGGACGAGTCCCGCGGCGGCAGTCCGGGCCCACCGGAGGGCGAAGACCTCGCCCCACTCATCGCGGACGGAGACCTCGCGCAGACCGTATGACCTGTGCACAGCCCCGAGCCGGTGCAGCAGGTGAGGCGCGGCGACGGCCAGTCGACCGGTGCCGACCAGCGGGGAGCCGTCGACCCAGTCCTCCACGAGATAGGCGAGCCTGCGGTCGAGCCTGCCGTGCGCTCGCAGCGGAGGGACGAGGTCAGGGTCTACCGCTGAGACGACCTCATGGGCTCGGACAGCTCGAGAGATGCCACCGTTCGCGTCCCCTGGCTGGATCGCCAAGGTGAGGCGCGACCGCTGGTAGCCGGCCCGCAGCTTGACCTCCGCACGCAGGTCGAACTTGGCCAGGACGATGACATCCGCGGCCACCTTCGCGCTGTGGACGTGCACCTCGTCGGCTGGCCAGTCACCCTGCGCCGAGCGCGGGATCAGGGACACTCTCCGGGGGTCGATCCTCGGTGTCATCAAGGTGCGCCCGTGGGCGACCAGGCGACGAGGGCGCGTGGCTGCGGGAAGCAGGGCCTCGGTGCGCTCGGCGCGGCGGACAGCCTTGAGTGCCAGGTTGTTCCGGTCCGGCATGGTCGCCCCTCTCCTGGCGGTTCCAACCAGTCAATCGGGGCAAGAGGAGAGGACCATGAGAGGAGACCGCCTGCCATGCTGGGCGCATGCGGAACGTGCTCGGCTCGCCCCTGGAGGAGTGCGGCCTGGACCCGGTGACCGGATTCACCCGGTCCGGGGGCTGCGAGGTCACCCCGGACGATGCCGGGATCCACGGGATCTGCGCGGTGGTGACCGAGGACTTCCTGGCCCACCAGTTCTCCGTCGGCAACGACCTGCTCACGCCCCGCCCCGCCTGGGGCTTCCCCGGGCTGACGCCCGGCGACCGCTGGTGCGTGGTCGCGCTGCGCTGGCTGCAGGCGCACCAGGCCGGTCACGCCGCGCCGGTGGTGCTCGCCAGCACCCACGAGCGGGTGCTCGAGGTCGTCCCCCTCGACCTGCTGCAGCGGTATGCCGTGGACGTGCCGGACGACCTCTCGGGCCTCTAGCCGTTCACGGCGTGGTCGGCCCCGCCCCGGGCCCGGACTCTGCCGCGGGCTCGGGCTCCGCGGCACGCCGCGACACCGACAGCAGCATGAGCCCGCCGAGCAGGTCGAGCACCCCGATGACGAGCAGCATGATCGTCAGGACGCCGGTGTCGCCGGCCATGAGCCTCGGGGCGGTGAAGAGGAGGATGACGATGGCGAGGGCGAGGTAGAACCAGCCGCGTCGGCGCAGGCTCGCGGGGTTGCGCCGGGCGAGCTCGGCGGCCGACAGTCGGGTGGGGCCCGCCTGCTCGGCCGGCTCCGGCTCCGCGACCGGGTGCGCGAGGGTGCCGTCGAAGTCGCTGCGGGTCTGGTGGTCGTAGGCCTCGTAGCCCGTCTCGTCGGCCACGATCTCCACGGCGCGGCGGGCCTGGGAGTGCACCCGGTCGAGGTCGTCGTGCTCGCCGTCGGGCAGGCTCACCGACGCCGACCGGTCGAAGAGCTCCACCTGCAGGCCGGTCTGCGTCGCGGTGAGCTCGCCGTAGACGTCACCCCCGGTCTCCTCGGCGACCCACGTCTCGATCTCACCGTCCAGGACCTCGCGCAGGCGCAGCTCGATGCGGCGGAAGGTCTCGACACCGGTCGTCAGCGCCTGGGCGTCGGCCTCGGTCGCGGTGTCGTCGGCGTCGGCCTCCGCGAGCGCGTCGTCCCAGTCCTGGCCGGGGCTCCGGCGGCACAGCGTGATGTCGTAGCTCATGGCGGCTCATCCTGCCCGGCCCGGGGTCCGCCTGACAAAAAGGGCACCTCAGCGGCACTCACGATATCCGTCACCGGAGCGTGCCGATATCCGCGCGGCATAACGAGAATGCGGCTGACAGGCATTCTGGAATGTCGGCCTTTCCTATCTCTGATCAGGCACGATGATCTTGTGGGAGCGGATCGCACGGCCCTACCGTCGTTCTCAGTCGCTTCATCCCGGAACGACGTGAAAGGACGATTCCTCATGGCCACCATGACCGCTGTCAGTGCCTGCGCCGCCACCTCCTGCGCCTACAACAACGACGGGTGCAGCGCCGAGGCCGTCACCATCACCGCCGACTCCGGCGCCTCGTGCGGCACCTTCATCGAGCTCGACGTGCGGGGCGGCCTGCCCGTGGCCCAGGGTCACGTCGGCGCCTGCCAGCGCCTGGAGTGCGTGCACAACTCCGACCTCATGTGCACCGCCGAGGCGATCACCGTCGGCGGCGACACCGCCAGCTGCCAGACCTACGCCGCGAGCTGACCCCCAGCCGCCGATCGCCACCTCGAGCTCCTCGAGCGTGGTGACCGGCAGGTCGAAGGGCACGAAGACCGCGCGCGTGCGCTGGTCCTGCACCTCGATCCATGTGCAGCCCGTGCTGTCGACATCGGCGAGCAGGGTCTGACCGGCGAACGGGCGCACCGAGGCTGGGGTGGGCTGGCCGTGCGCGACTACGCCCCGGCGATGTCCGGCGACCACCTCGGCCGCCACGCGCGCCGTGCGATCGCCGCCCATACGCTGGACGATCTCCCGGCACTCCCACTCCTCCTGCGGCGCCGGGAACGTGCTCTGCCGCCCGTCGACGACCTCGGCGAAGGGCAGGGCGCTCACCCCGCCCTGGTCGTGCAGCACGACCCGGTCCAGGCTCACGAGCGCGACCTGGGCACCGGCGTCCGCTGCCCAGGCGATCGCCCGCGGCAGCGACCCGCGCGAGCAGAGGTCGGCGGCCTCCGCGGCGCTCACCGCTCGCACGTGGGCCAGGGCGTGCAGGCTCGCGGTCGAGACCCGTAGCCGCGGGTCGGCGCCGTGCTGGTCGATGCGCAGCCGCACGTCCACACCGGCGTCGCCCAGCTCGGGACGGTCGGTCGGGAGGGCCACGGCGAGCAGGCCGTCGGCGGTCAGTCCGTGGGCGAGGACCGGGTGCGACCGATCGGGGTCGTGGCGGTAGGCCACCAGGGCGGCATGCCCGGCGCCCTCCAGCAGCCGGGACGCGGTCGAGCGGGTCGTGGCGCCGCGCAGGTCGTGGCGCAGCGGTGTCGAGGGGCTCGTCATGAGGTAAGGATAACCTCACCCGAATAGAGATGACACCCCTGCGCGTATACCTCCGCGTCAGGCCGGCCGGTGCGCGAAGCGCACGAGCACGATCCCGTGGTCGGCGGTGCCGTCCGAGCGGTGGTCCTTGGTGTTGAGGTGGTCGTTGAAGATCACGAGCCCGTCGAAGAGCCAGCGCCTGCGGCGCGAGTGGTCGTAGAACTGCTCGGAGACGAGCACGTGGTCCAGCGACTCGCGCAGGTCCTGGTAGACGTGGGTGTAGTAGACGTCCCGGGTGTCGCGGTACTCCTGCAGGGTCTGCGCGGTGTAGAGCGCGTTGTCACCCCCGCCGCGGGAGTCCCCGACGAGGTAGCGGGGCTGCTCGGTGAGGATGTTGAGGGTGTTGGAGTGCTGCCCGTCGTTGAGGTCGCCCAGCACGATGACCGGGGTGACCGTGCCCTTGAGCTGCGCGGTGAGCAGCACCCGGAGGGCGGCGGCCTCGGCGGTCCGACGGATCGTCGACAGCGCCGCCCCGAGCGCGGTGGTGTGCGCCTGGTAACGGTCACGGTCGGCGGCATACCACCCCTCGCGCCAGATCTGGGTCGGTGCCTTGGACTTGAAGTGGCAGACGTAGACCGCCGTCGCCGGCTCGTCCTCGCGGGGTGCGATCTCGAAGTGCAGCACCGGGCGGGAGAAGCCGCGGATCCCGACGGCGATCTGCGGGGTCTGCGGGTCCTCGCCGGAGGACGTCAGCCGCAGGTCGTCGGGGAAGTCCTCGATCCACCGGGCCGAGCCCGGCACGAGCAGCCCGCGCCGCACCAGCGCCGCGCAGACGATGCGCTCGCCGGTCGCGGGCGCGGCCAGCACGTCGTACTCCTCCGCCAGGCCCGACTGGGTGAGCACGTCGGTCAGCGCGTCGGCATGCCAGAGCTCCTGCACCCCGAGGACGTCCGGGGCGAGCTCGCGCAGCATCCGCGCCGACCAGGCGACCTTGGCGGCATACTCCTCGCTGCTCCACCCGTCGACGTCGCGGTACATCGGGCCGCCGGGCAGGTTGAGGTTGTAGAGGTTGAACGTCGCGACGGACAGGGTCGACCGGTTCATGGTGCGCCTCCTGCGGCTCGGGTCCTCGCGGTGTGCCTGGGCTCACCCTCTCAGAGCCCGCCCGCGAGCCGTGGATACCGACCGCGGTCACCGTGTCTCGACATCCATCGGGAACGTCGCCGATGGAGGTCGGCAGAAGGTGACCGCACTCCGAGGGGGCGGGGCGGACGAGCGGGGTATGCGGGCGCGAGGGCGACGTCGCCGGGCACCGACCGACGCGCCGCGTGCAGGGCCTCGAGGGCTCCGGCGGCGACCGCGTCGGAGGTGGCGAAGACGCCGTCGAGATCCGGCGCCCGCTCGAGGAGTTCGCGCATGGCGTCGCGGCCCGCGGCGTCCTCGTAGAGCGGCCGTTCGACGACGAGCTCGGGGTCGAAGGACTCGCCCAGGGCGTCGCGGAAGCCGGCCAGCCGGTCCGAGCCGGAATCACGGTCGAGCCCGACGGCGATGATCCCGACCCGCCGACGACCCGCCGCCACGAGGTGCTCGGTCACGGCACGGGCGGCGCTGCGGTTGTCGATGCCGGCCCAGGGCATGCACACCTCGCCCGGCGGGCGACCGACGAGCGCGCTCGGCAGCGCCGTCCCCTGCAGCGCCTCCAGCAGCGAGTCGTGCTCGCGCGCGGAGACGATGACCACCCCGTCGACGAAGCCGCCGTGCAGGTAACGCGCGACCCGCTCGGTGTCGCGCTCGGAGTCGATGACCAGGCTGACGAGCTGCTGGTCGGCCTGGGAGAGCACCCGGTTGGCGCCGAGCAGGATGGCGCAGATGTTGGGGTCCCCGAGCTGCGCCTCTACGTCCTGACCGGGTCGCTGGTCTCGATCCTGCCGCTCATCGTCGTCTTCCTCCTCCAGCGCTTCTGGCGCACCGGTCTCGGCACCGGCTCGATCAAGTAGTCCGCCCACCCGTCCCACCCACCACCCACGAAAGAGTGACATCGATGAAGATCAGCACCCGCGTGGCCAGCGTGACCTCGCTCGCTCTGCTCCTGCCCCTGGCCGCCTGCGGTGGCGGCTCCACCAGCGACGAGGGCAGCGGCTCCGGCGCTGCTGCTGGCGGCGGCGAGGCCACCGCCTGCGAGCCCAGTGAGGGCGAGGTCTCCCTCACCTTCTTCTCGTGGGTGCCCGGCATCGACGGCGTCGTCGACATCTGGAACGAGCAGAACCCCGACATCCAGGTCGAGGTCCAGACCGGCCCGAACGGCAACTTAGGCACCTACCAGAACTTCTTCAACCAGCTCGAGGCCGGCAACCCGCCCGACCTCGGTCAGATCGAGTTCGACGCGCTGCCCAACTTCCGCGTCCCAGGACGGCCTCACCGACATCGGCGGCTGTGAGGGGGTCATGGAGACGCAGGAGAAGTTCGTGGACTGGACGTGGAGCCAGGTCCAGCTCGGCGAGGAGGACGCGGTCTACGCGATCCCCCAGGACACCGGCCCGATGGCCATGTTCTACCGCGAGGACCTCTTCACCGAGGCGGGCATCGAGGTGCCGACGACTTGGGAGGAGTATGCCGCCGCCGCCGAGCAGGTGCGCGAGAACGACGGCTACATCACCAACTTCTCCACGAGCGACATCAACCAGTTCGCCGGCTTCGTGTGGCAGGCGGGCGGGTCGTGGTTCGCGACCGAGGGCGACACCTGGCAGGTCGGGCTCGACAGCCCGGAGTCCGTCCAGGTCGCCGACTACTGGAACGGCCTCATCCAGGACGACCTGGTCTCGACGCTGCCGCCGTGGACCACCGAGTGGGACAACCCCTACAACACCGGTGAGGCGTGGACGTGGGTCTCGGCCGTCTGGGGCGCCAACTCCCTCATGTCCGGAGCGCCCGACACCGAGGGCAGCTGGCGGGTCGCGCCCATGCCGACCTGGGGCGATGAGCAGGCCGCCGGCAACTGGGGCGGCTCGACCACCGCGGTCTTCAAGGGCACCGAGCACCCGCACGAGGCCGCGCAGTTCGCGCTGTGGCTCAACACCTCCGAGGAGGCGCACACGGCGCTCATCGAGGCCGCCAACCTCTACCCCGCGACGACCGAGGGCCAGCAGCTGCCGGCGCTGACCGAGGGCGTGCCGTTCCACGGCGACCAGGCGATCTACGAGGTCTTCACCGAGGCCGGCGCCACGGTGCCGACCGAGTGGACCTGGGGCCCGACGATGACGCAGGTCTACAACGACGTCGCCGACGGCTTCTCCTCCGCCGCCAGCGGCGACGGCAGCCTGGCCGACGCCCTGGGCTCCACGCAGGAGTCCACGCTCGGCGCCCTGGAGAGCCAGGGCATCCCCGTCGGCGAGTAGTCGACCTCCGACCGCGACCGGGCGCACCCACGTGCGCCCGGTCGCGGCGCGTCGCCACGGCATACCCGTGCGTGCGGCACCGGGGTGTGTCCGCCGCCCGTGGCACGATCAGCGCATGCATCCTGCGGACAGCCACGACGTCATCCGGGTCCGCGGCGCCCGGGTCAACAACCTGCGGGACGTCGACGTCGACATCCCCAAGCGCCGGCTCACGGTCTTCAGCGGGGTGTCCGGGTCGGGCAAGTCGAGCCTGGTCTTCGGCACGATCGCCGCCGAGAGCCAGCGCCTGATCAACGAGACCTACTCGGCCTTCCTGCAGTCCTTCATGCCGGTGACGAGCCGTCCCGAGGTCGAGGAGCTCGACGGGCTGTCGGCCGCGATCGTCGTCGACCAGGAGCGGCTGGGCGCCAACGCCCGCTCGACCGTCGGCACCGCGACCGACGCGTATGCCCTCCTCCGGATCCTCTTCAGTCGCCTCTCCGAGCCGCACGTCGGCCCGAGCTCGGCCTTCTCCTTCAACCTCGCCAGCGCCAGCGGCAGCGGCCGGCTCGTCGTGGACAAGGGCGGCAAGCCGCCGAAGGGGGAGGCCGCGACCTTCGAGTTCATCGGCGGCATGTGCCCGGTGTGCGAGGGCATCGGCACCCAGGCCGCCATCGATGAGGACGTCGTCGTCGACCGGACCAAGAGTCTCAACGAGGGCGCGATCCTCGTCCCGGGGTATGGCGTGGGCACCTGGGGCTGGAAGATGTACGGCGAGGAGGGGGCCGCCGCCGACGGCAAGCTCGACATGGACAAGGTCCTGGGCGACTACTCCGAGCGCGAGTGGCACTGGTTGATGTACCAGGAGCCGACGAAGGTGAAGTTCGCCGGGATCAACCTCACCTACGAGGGGCTGGTCGTGCGGATCCGGCGCACCCTCTTCGGCGACCGCGACCCCAAGCAGAAGCACATGATCGAGTTCAAGGAGCGGGTGGCGACCACCGGCCCCTGCACCGCCTGCGGTGGCACCCGGCTCAACGAGGCGGCCCGCACCGCGACGGTCGCCGGCACGACGATCAGCGAGTGCACCGCGATGCAGGTCAGCGACCTGGCGGAATGGGTCCGCGGCATCACCGACCCCTCGGTGCGGCCGCTGGTGGCCAACCTCGCCGCGATGCTCGACTCCTTCACCGAGATCGGGCTGGGCTACCTCTCCCTGGACCGGGAGGCCGGCACGCTCTCGGGCGGGGAGGCCCAGCGGGTCAAGATGATCCGCCAGCTCGGCAGCGCGCTGACCGACGTCACCTACGTCTTCGACGAGCCCACCGTCGGCCTGCACCCGCACGACATCCGGCGGATGATCGCGTTGCTCACCTCGCTGCGTGACAAGGGCAACACGATCCTCGTCGTCGAGCACAAGCCCGAGGTCATCGAGGCCGCCGACCACGTCATCGACATCGGCCCGGGGGCGGGCAACGACGGCGGCACCATCACCTTCGAGGGGGAGGTGGCCGGGCTGCGCGCCTCCGACACCGTCACCGGGCGCTACCTCGACCACCGGATGTCGCTGCGTCCTGCCGACCAGGTCCGCCCGGGCACCGGCGCCATCGAGATCCGCGGTGCGTCCACCCACAACCTCAAGGACGTCGACGTCGACCTGCCGACCGGCGTGCTGGTGGCGGTCACCGGGGTCGCGGGGTCGGGCAAGAGCTCCCTGGTCCACGGCTCGCTCGGCGGGCGCGAGGACGTCCTCATCGTCGACCAGTCCGCCATCCGGGGTTCGCGCCGCTCCAACCCGGCGACCTACTCGGGCCTGCTCGACCCGATCCGCACCGCCTTCGCCAAGGAGAACGGCGTGCCCGCCTCGCTCTTCTCCCCCAACTCCGAGGGTGCCTGCCCCGTCTGCAACGGCCAGGGCGTCATCTACCCCGAGCAGGGGATGCTCGCCGGGGGGCCCTCACGCTGCGAGACCTGCGGGGGCCGACGCTTCCGCGACGACGTCCTCGAGCACACCCTCCACGGGCTCACCATCGCCGAGGTCTTCGAGCTCTCGATCGCCCAGGCCGCCGAGGTCTTCGGCACCGGCAAGGCCAAGGGGATTCTCGCCCGGCTGGTCGACGTCGGACTCGGCTACCTCCGCCTCGGGCAGCCGCTCACGACGCTCTCCGGCGGCGAGCGCCAGCGGCTCAAGCTGGCCTCGCAGCTCGGAGGCAAGGGCACGACGATCGTCCTGGACGAGCCCACCGCCGGGCTGCACCTGGCCGACACCGAGCGTCTCGTCGAGATGCTGCATACCTTGGTGGAGCAGGGGCACAGCCTCATCGTCATCGAGCACAACCTCGCCGTGGTCGCCCACGCCGACTGGGTCATCGACATCGGTCCGGGCGCCGGGCACGACGGCGGCCAGGTGGTCTTCGAGGGCACCCCGGTCGACATGGTCGAGCGGGGCGACAGCCTCACCGCCGAGCACCTCAAGGAGTGGGTGAGCGCCTGAGCGGCGAGTGTCCGCACGATCTCATCCTGTGGGCGGAGGCAGATCCGGCTGCGGGCTGATGTGCCCGGGGGCCCGGGTGACGAGGGTGGAAGGGACCGATTCGTCGAGACCGAGGAGTCACCACCATGCACCGTCGCATCATGAGCAGCGCCGTCGCCCTGGCCCTGACCGTCACTCCGGCCGTCGCCCTGGCCACGCCCCAGGAGGGCGGGGCCGAGTTACCCGCGGCGCTCGGGTCACCTGCGGCCCCACCCTCGCTCGAGGAGGAGTCGGTGCGGGAGGCCCTCCGTGACGCCGCCTCCGAGGCGGCCACCCAGGTCGCCGCCCAGCGCACCGACGCCTCGGCGCCGGGCGGCCCGGTGCCGCGATCGATCCGCCCGGACCTCGACGCCGCCCTCGACACGATCGTCGCGGACGGCGCGATCGGTATCAGCGCGACCGTCGAGACGCCCACCCTGAGCTGGGCGGACGCCGCGGGGCGGCGCCACCTGGAGGGTCGGGCTCCTGCCCTGGAGCGCAGCCCTGTGCGGGTCGCGAGCAACACCAAGATGATGATCGCGACCCTCGTCATGCAGGAGGTGGAGGCGGGCACCTGGACACTGGACACCCGGGTGGAGGACGTCATACCCGGGTTGTTCTCGGGGCGTCCCGAGATCACGATCCGCCACCTGCTCAGCCACACCTCGGGTATGCCGCTGGGCACCTACGAGCTCATCACCCCCTACGCGGGCGAGGACCCGGAGGACTGGGACGCCTTCGTGTCCGCTATCAGCCGCGACTACACCGATGCAGAGCACATCCAGGCCGTCAACGCGGCTCCGTGGCCGGGCGAGCCGGGTGAGGGCTACACCTACTCCAACGCCGGGTACGTCGCGCTCGGCATGCTGCTGGAGCAGGTCACCGGTGAGTCGGTCGAGACGTTGGTGACCGAGCGCGTGCGTCGGCCGGCGGGCATGGGGCAGTCGAGGTACCCGGACGACCCCGGCCTGACCGGACCTGCCCTGCACGAGGCGATGTTCGTCGACGGGCGCGGCTGGATCGGGCTCGACGGCTTCGACCCCGACGTCTTCTCGCACAGCGGTGCGGCGACCAGCACCGTCGAGGACCTCAACGACTTCACCCGCTCGCTCATGTCGGGGGAGCTCGTCTCGCAGGACTCCGTCGAGCAGATGATCACGCTGTCGTCGGACAACCCCCTGGGCTACGGGCTCGGCACCTACGCGATCCCGGACCCGTGCCGTCCAGGTGAGTTCCTGCACGGGCACGACGGCGCGACCTTCGGCTCGCTGAGCATCGCCCTGAGCTCGCGCGACGGATCACGCCAGCTGGCGCTCGGGGTGACCGGGCGCGACCTCACCGTCGGTCAGGACGCGCTCTACGACCTCAACGACATCCTCGTGCCGATGCTGCTCGCCTCCTGCTGAGGGCGCCCTGTCAGGGACGCTCCTGGTCGAACTCACCCTCGCTCACGTGCATCGCGGCCTCCTCGGCCGGGTCGCCGGCGCCGGACTCGAAGCCTTCGATGCCGGCGTCGGCGTCGCCGCCCAGCACGTCCTGGTCGGCGGGGATGGCGTCCGGGTCGTCGCCGCCGAGGAGTTCGGGCTCGCGGCTGGTGTCCTCCCCGCCGGTCTCCGGGCGGCCGTAGGACGTGCCCTCCTCCGGCAGCTCCTGGGAGATCCGCTGGTCGATGGTCTCCTCGGCCGGGTCGTCGTCGGCGAACTCCGAGCTCACCGGGCGGCGGTCCGGCGGGCTCCAGGCGACATCGGCGGTCGAGCTCGGCTCGTCGAGGTTGACCTCCGCCTCGGCCTCCTGCTCCGGGGAGTAGTCGCGGGTGCCGCTCTCGTCCTCATAGGGGTTCTCGCTCATGGGTCCACGGTGCGCGCTGACACCCGCGTCGGCAACTCCAACCGGACGTCTAGCATCGCCGGATGCTTCGCGTCGCCTCCGTCAACATCAACGGCATCCGGGCCAGCCGCCGACGCGGCCTGGGGGACTGGATGGCCGCCCGCGACTGCGACGTCCTTACCTTCCAGGAGGTCCGGTGCACCCTCGCCGACCTGCCGGAGGACGCCTTCGGCGGCTACCACGCGGCCTACGACCCCGGGTCGGTCGCCGGCCGCAACGGCGTCGCCGTCCTCACCCGCCGAGCACCTGCGGCGGTGCGCACCTGGGGAGCCGACGTGCTGCTGCGGGGGCCGGGGGAACGGCATACCTCGGTGGTGGCGGCGCAGGTGCCCACCCTCGCCCGCGGCATCTCGAGGTATGCCGGTGAGGGGCGCTACCTCGAGGTGGACCTGGCCGACGCTCCCCTGACGGTGGCGGCGCTCTACCTGCCCAAGGGTGGGCTGCCCGCTCACCTGCAGAAGCCGGGGCGACAGCGCCAGGCCCCGGACGGCGGCGCGAGGTATGAGCGCAAGATGCACTTCCTCGACGCCTTCGCCCGGCAGCTCGGGCGGGCCCGGCGGGAGGCCCGGGCGCGAGGCCGGGACTTCCTGCTCACCGGCGACCTCAACCTCGCGCACACCCGGCTCGACGTCGCCGCATGGCGCCGCAACCAGCAGTCGGAGGGTTTCCTGCCGGAGGAACGGGCCTGGCTCGACGCCCAGCTCTCACCACGGACCCTCGTGGACGTCGTCCGGCACCTGCACCCTGCCGAGCCCGGCCCCTACTCGTGGTGGTCCTGGCTCGGTCAGGCGTATGCCAAGGACGCCGGGTGGCGGATCGACTACCACCTCGCCACGCCGGGCCTGGCCCGCACCGCGGCGCGGGCGGAGGTGGACCGGGAGCACGCGGGCGTCCGGCTCTCCGACCACGCCCCGGTCGTCGTGGACTACGAGGGCTGACCGGTGGGCTGGAGGGCCTGCTGTCGGTGGGCTGGGGGCCCTGCTGACCGGTGGGCCGGGGGGCCCGCTGTCGGTGGGCTGGGCGCCTCGGGTGCCTGCTGTCGGTGGGCTGGGCGCCTCGGGTGCCTGCTGCTCCCCACGCTCGCGCTCGCCTCGCCGAACGTCAGGTCTCGCAGGTCACACGCGCACCAGACCGCCAGGAAATCAGCCTGTGCCGGAGATATGCGAGGCGCAGATCCTTTCTTCCTGGCAGGTCGTGACAGGTGTGACGAAAGCGGCCGCCGAGACCGCCTGAGGGGCCATCGACCAGCGACGTACTCGGTCAGAGACGGCGAGGGCCTTCAGGTCGCGAGGTGGTGCACGTAGCACCACCGCCAGCCCTCCCCGGGCTCGGCCGACTGCATCACCGGGTGCCCGGTCTCCTGGAAGTGGGCGGTGGCGTGCTGACCTGCGGAGGAGTCGCAGCAGCCGACCTGGCCGCACTCCAGGCACCGGCGCAGGGCGACGACCTCGCGACCCTCGCGGGCGCACGGCTCGCACCGGGGGTTCTCGACGCGGGGTGCGCGGGGGTATGCCGTGAGCTCGGCGCACTGGAGGTGGCCGTCGCTGCCGGTCGCCCGGATGTCCTGCCGGGCGGTCGTCGAGGTGTCGATCATCGATTCCTCGAGGTCGAGCATGCCGAGCACCTGCCGCACGACCGGCGAGGGGACCTTGCCCTTGGCGCGGATGTGCAGGATGCGCTCGCGCTCGGCGGCGATCATCGCGCGCCGGAGCTCGGCATACGCGTCGGACGGCGTCTGCTGGCCCTCGGTCGTCGACAGCTGCTCCCACGCGGCGAAGGTGCGCTGGTCCAGGCGCTGGCGGATGGTGCGGGCGACCTCGGCGGTCTGCGGCGTCTCCAGCTCGTCGAGGCGCTCCAGCCCCACGGTCGCGGCCTGCTGGAGGAGCGTCGCCCGCGCGAGGGCGTCGTCGGCCGGGTCCGGGGGGCGCACCCGCAGGACCCGGGTGAGCGCGGGGAGGGTGAGGCCCTGCAGGAGCAGGGTGCCCGCCACCACGGTGAGCGCGACGAGCAGGAGGAGGTCACGGTAGGGGGCGTCCTCGGGCAGGATGAAGGCGCCCGCGAGGGTGACGACGCCGCGCATCCCGGCCCAGCCGATGAGCGTGGTCTCCGCGAGCCCGGCCGGCTCGCGGCGCTCCCCCAGCCGGCTGCCGAGCAGCGGGCGGGTGAGGTGGACCCAGGCCATCCGGACCGCGATCACCGTAGCCAGCGTCGCGAGGCAAACGGTGAAGATCGTGCTCAGCGGGAGGTCGGAGCCGGAGAGGTCCTCGACAATCCACCGGGCCTGGAGGCCGATGAGGAGGAAGACGACATTCTCCAGCAGGAAGGAGATGGTGCTCCACGTCGTGCTCTCCACGATCCGGCCCCGGGCGGTCTGCAGGGCGAGGGACCGGTGGCTGAGCAGCAGCCCGACGACGACCACGCTGAAGACCCCGGACGCGCCCAGCTCCTCGGCGATCAGGTAGGCGGCGAAGGGCGTGACGAAGGAGACCGCCGTGTCGAGCAGCGGGTCGTGCAGGCGCCGCCGGACCCAGGCGACGACCCGGAAGACGATGAGCCCGATGAGCACCCCCCCGCCCGCGGCGAGGAGGAAGTCGCCCGCCACACCGGTGGCGGTCACCCCACCCGCCATCGCGGCGATCGCGGTGCGCAGGGCCACCAGCGCGGTCGCGTCGTTGAGCAGCGACTCGCCCTCGAGCACCGAGACGACCCGTCGTGGCAGCCCGATCCGTCGGCCGACGGCGGTGGCCGCCACGGCGTCGGGCGGGGCGACGATGGCTCCGATCGCGAGCGCGACCGGCCAGCCGATGTCGGGCAGCAGGGCCATCATCACCGCGGCGACCGCGAGCATCGTCACGACCACGGCCGCGACCGAGAGCAGCATGATCGGGCGCAGGTTGGCCTTGAGGTCGACGAGCGAGGTCGACAGGGAGGCGGTGTAGAGCAGGGGAGGCAGCAGCCCGATGAGCACGATCTCCGGCGACAGGTGGATCTCGGGCACGCCGGGCACGAAGGACAGCGCGATGCCGACGACGGTGAGCAACAACGGGGCCGGCGCTCCCAGGCGCGCGGACAGCGCCTCGCCCGCGATGACCACGATCGCGAGCAGCACCAGCACGATGGCGATCTCCACGGAGTCAGTGTCTCCCCTCAGGCGCGTGAACGACATACCGAGACATGAATCACCTTTCACGTTAGGGTCGGTGGCGGGACGGAGCGACCCACGCCGACACCGTCGTCGGCACCGACGACCTGGAGGTCCCACCCATGAGGAAGTCACGCACCGGTATGCCGACGCTCGCGCTCGGAGGCGCCCTCGCCGCCGCCCTGGCGCTCGGAGCACCCGTCGCGCTCACCTCACCCGAGGCGGAGGCGCTCGCCTGCGAGCCACCGTTCGACACCCTGCCCGGTTGCGACGGCGGCGGTAGTGCTGCGGAGGGGTGGGTGACCGAGTCGATCGCGGGGATGTCGGTGCGCCTCTACGTGCCGCAGACCGCCCCGACGGCAGGGTCGGGCCGGGCGCTCATGGTCAGTCTCCACGGGTGCGCGCAGACCGCGTCGACGCTGCAGGCCGGCGCCAACTGGCAGGCGACCGCCGACGAGTACGGCATGGTGGTCGCCCTGCCGGACGCCCCGAACGGCGGCGTCATCTTCGGCTGCTGGGACTACTACGACAGCAACCACTCGCGCACCAACCCGGCCCGCCACGACGACAACCTGCTCGACCTCGTCGACGACCTCACGGCGCGCCCCGGGCTCGGCCTCGACGCCGACCAGGTCTACCTGTCAGGCCTGTCCTCCGGTGGCGGGCAGACGATGGTCATGGGGTGTCTCGCGCCGGACGTCTTCGCCGGGATCGGCATCAACGCCGGGCCGACCGTGGGCACCTCCTCCTCCCAGATCTCCTCGGTCTCGACGACGAAGGCCGCGGGGACGAGCACGTGCACGGGCTTCGCCGGCGCGGCCGCCGGGGCCTTCGACACCCAGCTCACCTCGGTCGTCTACGGCAACAACGACGGCACCGTCGCGCCGGGCTACAACACGCTCAACGGCCAGATCATGGCCGGGATCTACGGCGCCTCGACGACGAGCACCCAGAGCCTGGCCGGGGTGCCGGGCAGCAACACCGCGGGGAGCGCGACGATCTATGCCGATGCCGCGGGGCCGCGGGTCTCGGTCGTGCAGAACACCGGCCTCGGGCACAACTGGCCGGCCGGCGAGGGGCCGGGCGGGGCCTACATCTCGACCAACAGCATCGACTACCCCGCCTACGTCACGGACTTCTTCTTCGACCACAACCGGCGCGTCGACGCCGGTGGCGACCCGACCGACCCCGACCCCACCGACCCCGACCCCACCGACCCCGACCCCACCGACCCCGACCCGACCGACCCCGACCCGACGGACCCGACCGACCCTGACCCGACCGACCCGGAGGGGCCGTGGTGCGGCACGGCGACCAATGCCGAGCACCAGGCGGCGGGCCGCGCGATCAACTACGGCGTGCACCCCTACAACCCCTACTACGCCGTGGGCAGCAGCGACTACCTCGGCCAGGGTGACGGCACGACGAGCACGTTGATCGAGACCTCCGAGGGGGTCTTCGACGCGGTGACCGCCTGCCCCTGAGGCCGCCCGCTCCCCCCGGGGGGCGGCACGCCGCTGGGCGACATAGACTCGGGGCAGGTTCTGGACCGGTCCCGGTCGAGGCGGGACCGTGTCCCTAGGAGCGTGGATGACCGGAGAAGAGCGTGGTCGGGTGCGGCATACCCCCCCCGACGACGAGGTCGTGCTGGTCGATGACGACGCACGGCCGGTCGGGACGGCCCGGCGTCTCACGGTCCACGACGAGGACACCCCGCTGCACCTAGCCTTCTCCCTCTACCTCTTCGACCGCGAGGGGCGTGTCCTGCTCACCCGGCGGGCCCTCACCAAGAAGACGTGGCCCGGGGTGTGGACCAACGCCTGCTGCGGGCACCCGCGGCCCGGTGAGGCCGATGCCGACGCCGTCCGGCGTCGGCTCGGGGAGGAGCTGAGAGTGCGCGTCGAGAGCCTCTCGGTGGCGATCCCCGAGTTCCGCTACCGCGCCGTCGACGCGAGCGGCATCGTCGAGCACGAGATCTGCCCCGTCTTCGTCGGCACCGTCGCCGACGACCTCGACCCCGACCCCGCAGAGGTCGCCGAGCACGCCTGGGTCGCCTGGGAGAGCCTGGTGGCGACCGTGCGAGCCACGCCGCACCTGCTCAGCCCGTGGGCGGCGCAGCAGGTCCTCCTGCTCGAGGCCGAGCGCGGCAGGTTGCCCCTCGGGCCCCCGCGGAGCGACCAGGAGCAGCCCGCGCCGGGCGTCGAGGACACCCTGACCAGGATCGGTGAGCTCATCGACCGGGAGTGCGCCTGGACCGAGCAGATGTGGGCTGGGCTCGCCGCGGCCGGTCCGGTCGACCTCCTGTCACCGGATCCCGGTGACCTGCCCACCTGGCTGCGCCGGACCCTCGCCTCGGGCGGCAAGCGGCTGCGGCCGCGGATGTGCCACTGGGGCTTCGTCGCGACGGGGGGCCGCGGGGGTACACCCGCGCACGACCACGTCGTCCGCGCGGGCGCCGCGCTGGAGGTGCTGCACGCCTTCGCCCTCATCCACGACGACGTCATGGACGAGTCGGTGCTGCGGCGGGGGACGCCCGCCGCGCACGTCGTCGCAGGCACCGCCCACCGGGAGGCCGGCGCCCGCGGTGACGCCGGGCGCTTCGGGGACAACCTGGCGATCCTGCTCGGCGACCTGGCCCACGCGGTCGCGGACCGGCTCGTCGTGCCGCTCCCGCCCGTCCTGCGCGACTGCTGGTATGAGCTCAACCTGGAGCTCCTCGCCGGGCAGCGGGCGGATCTCACCGGCGCGGCAGCCGGGCGCCGCGACGCCGGTCACGCCCGCGACGTGGCGGCGCTGAAGTCCGGTGCCTACACGATCGAGCGGCCGCTGCGGCTGGGCGCCATGGCGGCCGGGGCGGACCCACGTCAGCAGGAGGTGCTCGGCTCCTACGGGCGGCACCTGGGGCGGGCCTTCGCCTGGCGTGACGACGTCCTCGGGGTGTGGGGCGAGGATGCGGTGACGGGCAAGCCGTCCGACGACGACCTCCGGGAGGGCAAGGCCACGATGATCTGGGTGCTGGGTGCGCAGCGTCTGACCGGCGCCGCCGCAGAGGTGATGGACCGGGTCACGACCGAGCGGGCCCGGCCGGACGACGTGCGCGTGCTGCGCAGGATGCTGGAGGAGGCAGGCGTGCGTGAGGAGATGGAACGTCGGATCGCCGAGGAGGCCGCGGCCGCGCAGGAGGCGCTGGACGTCGACTGCCTGAGCGAAGAAGCTTTGGTCGGGCTGCGCGACGAGGCCCGCGCGATTGCCTGGCGCGACGCATGAGCCACGTCATCGTCATCGGCGCCGGCCTGAGCGGTCTGGCCGCAGCGTGCCACCTTGTCGGCGACGGTCACCGGGTCACGGTGGTGGAGCGCGAGGACGTGCCCGGTGGGCGGGCCGGACGACTCACCCGCGACGGCTTCACCTTCGACACCGGCCCGACCGTGCTGACCATGCCGGACCTCATCGACCGGCCGCTGCGGGCGGCGGGCTCGAGCCTCGCGGAGCGGCTGGACCTCCAGCTGCTCGACCCGGCATACCTCGGCTTCTTCGCCGACGGGAGCACCCTGCAGGTGCGCCACGGGCACGAGGCGATGCGCGCGGAGATCCACCGCGAGTGCGGCAGCCTGGACGCGGCGGCCTTCGACGAGTTCGTCATCTGGCTGCGCCGGCTCTACCTCGCGGAGATGGGGTCGTTCATCGACCGCAACTTCGACCGCCCGACCGACCTGCTGGCCAACCCGCGCGCCGCGGCCACGCTGCTGCGCATGGGCGGCTTCGGGCGTCTCGGGCCGATGATCCGGCGCCGGTTCCGCGACGAGCGGCTGCACCGGCTCTTCTCGTTCCAGGCGATGTATGCCGGTCTCGCACCCGACGACGCGTTGTCCATCTACGCGGTCATCACCTACATGGACTCCATCGAGGGCGTCTACTTCCCGCGCGGAGGGATGCGCGCCGTCCCCGACGCCCTCGCCGGGGCGGCCGCGGACGCCGGGGCCGAGTTCCGCTACGGCACGTCGGTCAGCGAGCTGGTGCGCGACTCCTCGGGCCGGGTGCGGGGAGTGGCGACCGACGACGGCGAGCAACTCGCTGCCGACGCGGTCGTGTGCACGGTCGACCTGCCCACGGCATACCGCTGGTGGTTGCCCGATGTGCGGCCGCCGCGGGCCGTGGGCGGACTCCTGGGCGGCGACTACTCCCCGTCGTGCGTGGTGTGGCACCTGGGCGTCAAGGGCGTGCCGGAGGGCAAGGCGCACCACAACATCCACTTCGGGCACGAGTGGTCCGGGGCCTTCGATGACCTCCTCAAGCGCGGCACCCTGATGCGCGACCCGTCCCGCCTGGTCACCGTGCACTCCCTCGACGACCCGGAGGCCGCGCCCGAGGGCCACAGCACCCTCTACGTCCTCGAGCCGGTGCCCAACCTGGACGTGGGCTCCCTCGACTGGGAGTCGGCGTCGGCGCGGGAGTCGATGCGGGAGCGGCTGCTGACCTTCCTGCAGGACGCGGGCTATCCCACCGAGATCGTCACCGAGGAGCTCGTCACGCCGGCCGACTGGCAGGCGCAGGGTATGGCGGCCGGCACCCCCTTCGCGCTCGCCCATACCTTCCCGCAGACCGGGCCGTTCCGGCCCGGCAACGTCGACCGGCGCGTGCAGGGCCTGGTCTTCGCCGGGTCCGGGACGGTGCCCGGCGTGGGCGTGCCCATGGTGCTGCCGTCGGGCCGGCTGGCAGCGCAGCGGGTCAGCCAGATGCTGGGTCATCCGGCCTGACTGTGGGTCTGCCCGTACCGTCGTATGAGACCGAGCGTGCGCATCATGGGGCTAGCGTGAGGCCATGAGGACGACGATCACCTTGAGTGATGATGTCGCGGCGGAGGTCGAGCGACTTCGTCGCGAGCGTGGCGTGGGCCCGAGCGAGGTGGTCAACGCGCTCGCCCGCCGAGGCATGGCCGCCGCCGACACGCCAGCGCCGCGCTACGAGCACCACTCGACCAAGCTCGGCCTCAAGGTGGACGTCCGCAACATCGGCGAGGTCCTCGACCTGCTCGACGAGGAGAGCCCCTACGTCAACCGCGCCGCGACCTGGCTCACACGCCCTCGCGGGGCACGAGCGTGTCGGACTCCCCTGGCAGACCATCGGCTCTTTTCTCCGGATCTCCACCCACCCGCGGATCGCTCAGAGCCCACTCTCGGCCGGTGCGGCGCAGAGGTACGTGGACCGCTGGCTCGCTGCTCCGCCGGTGTGGGTGCCGCCAGCCACGGCACGGATGGTGGCTGCGTATGCGCAGCTGTCGGAGGCTCACCACGTCACCGGAAACCTGGTCCCGGATGCACAGTTGGCTGCTCAGGCCCTCGAGTTCGGCGTCGCCGTGGTCTCGTCCACTCGACACGGCCCATCCCTCAGGCGTCGGATGCGCTGGCCGGCCCCCACCTAGCCGCATGCGGCATGTCCGGATGATTGTTTAGGACGCGTCGCCAAGCTTGCGGATGACGTACTGGTTGAGGCTGAGGTGCTCTTCGGCCGCCTTGAAGGCGAGCTGGCGGTGGAGTCGTTCACCGACACGGAGATTGAACTTGCCCGAATAGGCGCGAGAGGACAGTGGGTCTGGAATCGGCTCACCGTTGCGGTGCAGGTCTGTAACGACCTCGTCCACCAGATCGCGAAGGCCTTGCAGGGACTCGTCCTGGGTTGGGGCGAGCCAGGACAGGGAGGGCAGTTCGAGGCAGGTGGCGACGAACTCTTGGTCCTCGGGCGACCAGCTGACGCGGTAGGTGTAGTGGGTGACGTCGGGGATTGTGGTGCTCACTGGGCTGCCTCCTTCTTGTCGATCGCTGTCAGGACCTGGCGGACCTGGTACGGGTTGGCCTTGCCGTGGTCGTTCTGGATATTCACTCGCGGGTCGCCGGGCCAGGGGGTCTTGTACACGGCGTGGGAGCCACCGCTGGTCCTGGGCGGTCCGAAGTAGTGCTCGCACACCTTCGAGAGGTCCTCATACCGGATGTTGGCCGGGTTGGCCCTCATCTGGGCCAGGATCTTCGCAACTGACAGCACAACTCGATGGTACTGCTCGTAGTACCATCGAGCAAGGGGATCCGCACCCGAGGGCTGGGCTGGTCGAACAAGGACCGGCTGTTCGTCAGGTGCCGGAGGCCATGTAGGCGGCGAGGATGTAGTTGGGGTGACGGTCGAGGTTCTTGCGGGCTCGGTCGTAACGCATGGTGGTGCGGGGGTCGGCGTGGCGGGCGGCGTGGACTTCCCGCAGGTCGACATCGGCG
This sequence comes from Serinicoccus profundi, assembly GCF_008001015.1. Lineage (NCBI taxonomy): Bacteria > Bacillati > Actinomycetota > Actinomycetes > Micrococcales > Ornithinimicrobiaceae > Serinicoccus > Serinicoccus profundi. The sequence goes on from NZ_CP042862.1 coordinate 88,709, forward strand.
TCGAGCATGGTGGTGACGAACGTGTGCCGGAGCATGTGGGGGTGCATCCGGGGCAGGTTGATGCCGGCGTCGTCGGCCAGGTGGTGCAGGCGCCGGGTCGCGGCGTGACGGTCCATCCGTCCGCCCTGCCGGTTGCGCAGGATCGGCCCATCCTCACGGTGGTCGACGGCGCGTTCGATCGCGCGCTGCACGGCTGGGGGCAGCGGGGTCAGCACCACCTTGCCTCCCTTGCCTCGCACCTTCAGCACCCGGTGGCCGTGCTCCTCGCGCAAGTCCTGGATGTTCGCGCGCACGCCTCGAAGATGCGCAGTCCGAGCAGTCCGAGCATGGTGACCAGGGCGAAGTCGTTGATGTTGATACTGGCCCGTGCGGTCTGCAGCATGGCCTCGAACTGCAAGTGGGAAAGTCCCAGGGTGGGTGATTCGGGTGGCACGTGCGGTCGGCGGACGTGGTCGGCCGGGGAGGCGGTGAGGACACCGTCGATGACGGCCGTGCGGTAGAACCCGATCACGACGGACAGCCGCCTTGAGATCGTGGACGGCTTGTACCGGCGGGTCTCCTGCATCCACCGCACGTACAGCTCGACGTGCACCCGATGGGCGGCCAGCGGTTCCAGGTGACGTTCGGCGCACCAGGTAAGGAAGGCGCGCAGGTCCGACTCGGTGTGCGTGCGCGTCTGCCCGGTGTAGCGGGCAAGGTGCGCGGCCACCGCCTGGCGCAGCGCGGCAGCGGAGGGGTCGTCGGTCGATATTGGAACGAGGGCGGAGGTGATCTGGAAGTTGTTCATGAACCATCGTGACCGCACATGATCGATGCGAATTCGAGCCGACCGACGCGCGGCAGATCCGGATGCCTCGGCCGTGCCAAGGTAGGGCTGCCGACAACCGCTCTGTTGTTATACATATGGGAGCCGGGGGCGTCAGTCCACTTAGGTGTAGAAGGGCTGCGGCTGGGTTGGGTCGGCTTCCACCACGTCGAGATCCGCGACGCTGAGCAGAGCGTCCACGACATCTTGCGACGCTCCGATGCCTGCCCAGTGGGGGTCTACGTCTGCGGCGATGCACCAGGCGTGGTCGGCGGGCCAGACGAAGGCGGGACACAGGTCCTGCCGGGGTATGCCGGGTGCCATGTCGGCGGCGTCCCAGTTGCCCACGTCCCAGACCGGTCCCCGGAACAGGTAGTAGCTGCGATGCTCGTGCTCGACCATCGGGCCGTCGAGCACTTCTACGGGGAAGGCTGGGCGAGCTCGGGGGGCCTCGCGCTCCTGTCCTGTGGTGCGGTCGACGAGGAATCGGATTGTGTCTGCCCGCAGGTCACCCGCTCCTTCCCACAGGCAGTGAAAACCGTCATCGGGCGTGGTGGTGTGGTGCTGAAGCACCTCGGCCAGTCGGCGCAACAGTCGTATCTCAGGAACAGGCTCACCGTCATGGTTCACCGCCTCAGTTTCGGGCACTCCAGGCTCGACGGGGTCGGGCAGGAAACGTAGGCGCGCGTATGCACTGAACACGGGTGGCCCGAAGAGTGGAAGTCTCGGCCAGGGCTGAGCATGCTGCGTCAACCACTCGGCAGCAGACAGGTCAACAGACGGGCTCAGGCTCACCCCGCCATCCTGGCACCCCAGCACCGAGCGAACGGTAGGACAGGACGATAGCTGCTCGAGCGTAATGCGGCATTATGCACGTGATGGGGGTGGGGGTGGTTCATGATGCTTCGCCGTTCTCGAGGTTGTTCAGGAGCTGGGTGAAGAGCTGGGCTCGGTGGGTCTGGCCCTTGGCGTGGGCGTCGTCCTGCTGGGCCTGGAGAGTGGGGCGAAAGGCGATGGTGGTCTGGAAGAAGGTGCAGGTCTCGCAGATCGACTCGAAGGCGCAGTCGAGCTCGGGGGGCCTGGTGCAGTAGCCGTTGCCGAGCATTCGGGAGTGCTCGCGACGGAGGCGGGCCATGTTGGGTCCGAGGGCGTCGGCGGGCAGCTGGGCGGGGTCGTTGTAGAGGGCGTCGACCTTGTCGGTGACGGCGAAGTACTCCTCCGCGACGGTGCGGTTGGCGATGCGGGCGTAGCGCAGGGTCATGTCCATCGAGGAGTGGCCTAGCATCGCGGCGATGGCTTCCAGGGACATGCCGCGGTTGATGGCCTGGGTGGCCAGGGTGTGGCGCAGCTGGTGGGGGTGGATGTGGCCCAGCCCGGCGGCGGCGCCGGCCTTGTTGATCATCCGGGTGACGGTGTGCCGGTCCAGCGCCCGGCCGTTCTCCCTGGGCAGCAGCAGCGGGTGGGTGGGGTCGACGTGGGTGGCCCGGTAGTCCTGGATCAGAGTCACCACGTGCGGGTGCAGGGGCAGGTAGCGGTCCTGGTGCAGCTTGCCGACCGGGACGTGCAGCCAGGGTCCGGCGCCGATGTGCACGAGCGCGTCGGCGGGCAGCGCGGTGTACTCGCTGACCCGCAGACCGGTGCGCAGCAGCACCTCCACGGTCACGCGCAGCAGCATCCGGGGCTGGGCCTGGGCGGCGCGCAGCAGCCGGGCGGCGCTCGGGTCGTCCAGTGCTTTGGGCAGGGGCCGGTCCTGGCGGGGCAGGTCCCCGGAGAACATCGGCACCCGGGCCGGGGCGTCGTCCCAGTCCCACTCGGCGATCCGGATGAAGAACATCCGCAGCGTGCCGAGCCGGCCGGCGATGGTGGCCAGGCCCAGCGGGGCGCCGCCGCGGCCGGGGCGTGCGGCCAGCCACGGCTTGTAGGCCTCGATGGTGGACCGGTCGATGTCGGCCACGCAGGCCAGGGCCGGGGTGTGGGTGAGCAGGTAGGTGGCGAAGCAGCGCAGCGACTGGTCGGCGCCGTTGACGCTGCCCGGGCGCAGCACGCAGGCGATCTGGGTCAGGTAGGCCTGCATGGTGGCCGCGACCATGGGCAGCTCGGCGGCGATCTGGTCCCAGGTCGCGACCGGTGCGGCGCCGCCGCGCTGGTCCTGCCCGGGGTCGAACCGGACCGGCAGAGCGGTGGTGCTCATCGCAGCCTCCGGAACCCCGGCAGCGCCGGTCGCTCACGCGGCGGCGGTGTGAGGGTCGGGAGGGCGCCGGGGGTGCCGGCGAAGACCTGGGCGTCGATGACCTCGGCGGCCCTGCGGTACTGGGAGGCCAACCAGCAGTCGTCGGCCAGGTGCAGGTAGATCCGGGTGGACTCGATCGAGGCGTGCCCGGCCTGTGCCTGGACGGCCTCCAGGGCCATCCCGGCCTCCCGCAGCCGGGTCAGGCAGGTGTGCCGCAGCTCGTGGCAGGTGCCGTGGGACAGGCCCGCGCGGGCCCGGGCACCGGTCAGGACCTGGTCGATGCCGCGCACGGTCAGCGGTTGCCCGCGGGTGGGACCCTTGAGCACGACGAACAACCGGTCGGTCGCGGCGTCGGCGGGACGTTCGGTGGTCAGGTAGTCGGCGACCGCGGTGAAGAACCTGGCCGAGACGGGCACGATGCGTTGCCGTCCGCCCTTGCCCTCGGCGATGAACACCCGCCGTTCGGCGAGGCGCAGGTCTTCCAGGCGCAGGCCCAGGACCTCGCAGCGGCGCAGCCCGCCGAGCACCATCGCCGCGACCATGGCCCGGTCCCGGTGGGTGCGCAGGGCGCCGGTGAGGGCGTCGACCTCGGCTGGGGCCAGGATCTGCGGCAGGGACCGGACCCGCCTGGTCAACGGCACGCCCTGGGAGGGCCGGGATCTCTCCCGGCGGGTCGGCAGCCCCCGGGGAACCGGGTTGGTGACCACGTCCCCGCGGACCTGCAAGAAGGCGTAGAACCCGGAGATCGTGGAGACCCGCCGGGCGATCGTGGCCGGCCCGACCCCGCCACCACCGTGCCGGGGCAGGCCCTGGACGACGCCGGCGGGCCGGCCGGTGCGCTGGGCGGTGATGAAGGCGAGCACGTCGGCCGGGACCGCCTCGGTCGGGTCCTTGCCGAGCACGCCCAGGAAGATCCTCAGGTCGTACGCCGCGGCCAGGACCGTGTTCGGCCGGCACCGCCCGGACAGGAAGTCCAGGTAGTCGTCCGCGCAGGCGACCCCGACCCGCAGCAGCACCTCACCCGAGGGCCCTCGCGACCTGACCAGACACGGATCCAGACCCGACATGTCACGACCTCCCGGTCCCTCGACCATCAGCCACACCGGCTGGTCGAAATCTCCCGGAAGATCACGTGCATAACAAGCAGAAGCGGATGCCCAGGGCGCCCACCCGCAGTGAGCCCCCGACCTGCGGAGATCGACATGCCCGCGTGTCGCCCACAGGCGCCAGCAGATTTCTTGCTAGTCTGAGCACCAGTTGGGGAGAACTACACCCTCAACCCGAAAGGCCCCGATCCTACGGACGGGGCCTTTAGCGTTCTCACCAGCGCAAACACCCCGAATCGCTCCAACTAGTGGCGAGCCTCCACCGGCTCTATCTGATGCAGTGTCACGCTCTAACAATGCGCGCGTACGAACTCGCCCGCGAACTCGGCGTCACCAGCCGAGAGCTCCTCGCCTTCCTACGCTCCGGCAACCACGACGCGTGGAGTGCTCTCCAATCACTCACCGACGAACAGCTAGAGCTGTCTCGCTCGCTGCACCCGAGCCAGATCAGCCGGCAGGCCGTGTCGCAGGCATGGCGAGAACACCATGAGTCCTTCGAAGACTGGTACGAGCGCGACCACTGGGATGGTCGCACTGAGCTCTACCCACCCCGCCAGGTCATCTTCACGCGCGAGGCTGCACACCTCGTCGGTGTCCGCCCCGCCACGATCCGGCAGTGGGTCCGCCGGGGCCACCTGCAACCGATGGGGCGGTTGGGCAACACTCACTCCTTCCGTGTCGAGGACGTTCGCGCCGCGGCTGCGGAGCGCCTGGCTCAGACCCGCTCCTTCCACACCAACCGCGGTCCTCTGGACGTCCGCAACCTGTTACGTGGAGCACCTGACGTAGATGCTGTGGTGCCGGCGCGCGTAGCCGCTCAGGTCGCCGGCGTGGCCCGATCAACGGTCAGGTCTTGGATCAGGCGCGGCCACCTCCGTGTCCATGATCGGCGTGACCGGGAGTCCTTTGTCCGGCTTGGCGATGTCCTGATTCGCGCTCGCGCCAGGGGTTATAGACCGCGTCGGACGAACCCGATGCCGTAGTTCCACTCCTTCGAGGGGAGGTGTCCTTTGAGACCTCCCTAGGCGTAGCCATGCCTTCTTTGACCCTCTTCCCCTACTGACTTCTTAGACCCCCTAGGCCCGGACGGCTTCTTGTCCGGGCCTTTGTCATGCCCGAAATCGGGCAGGAGGGAGCTTCCGATGAAGGAGCTCATCGATCTCACCGAGGTGCTGGTCGCTTCGGCGGACCCGGTCAAGACTGTGATCGCGCTGCTGGTGTTCTCGGTTGGTCGTGCTGGCATTCGTCAGTCCGAGCGCCATCTGGAGCACCGTCGTGCGCGGCAGTCCGTTCAGGACTTCGCTTCTCTGCGGGGTCCTGTGCGGCGCGACGTGATCCGACTGCGGTCGGACGAGGCTCAGGACTGAGGTGAGTCGGCTGACCTCAGCACGCGCGCCACCGGCGAGGGCGGGTTGCTCCTGCTGGTCGCGCGGCCTTATGCCCTCTCGCGATGTTTCGCATCGCCCTGGCGCGATCGGTCATGCCCTGATGCGGGTCGACGACGCCGGTTGGGAGGCTGAAGCGGGCCACGATATGCAGCGAGCCGTGTCGGGCGGCCCAAGCGGCGAGGCCGGCTCGGTACTTGTCCCACGTCGTGTGAAATGGGGCACTTTGCTTTGAAGGCTTGGGCGGAGCCCCGCCAACCTGCTGCTGGGATCTCAGCGAGTGACCCTTACTCTGCCGATCTAATCTCTCGCTCATCGGCGTGGCGACCGCTCGACCAGCGGCTACGTGTTTCATTGACGGCAGGATCGGGCCCGGCCAGGCTCGGTCTCAGGTGACCGGGATGGTCGTTCTCTTTGCGGCTGCCCACGCTCTTGGCGTGAGGCTCACAATTGGCGTGCGTCGTCCCGGTCACCGCCAGGGCTGCGAGAGGCTCAAGAGGGGTATGCCCAGCCGTACGTAGCGGTGCCCTCCCAGCTCGACATCACCGTTGTCCGAGCAAAGGAGCACAGCAATGGACGAGCAGGAGTCACCGCGGGTCGTGATCGGGATGGACCCGCACAAGCGCAGCGTCACGATCGAGGTCATGACCGCCGACGAGTCCGTCGTCGGAGGCGGCCGCTTTCCCACGGACGCCGAGGGATACACCCGGCTGCCGGCCTACGCCCGTCAGTGGCCTGAGCGGGTGTGGGCGGTCGAGGGCTGCGCCGGGATCGGCAAGCACGTCGCCGACCGGCTCGTCGCCGACGGCGAGGACGTCGTGGACGTGCCGGCGAAGATGTCGGCGCGGGTGCGGATCTTCGCCACCGGGCAGGGCCGCAAGACCGACGCCACCGACGCCCATTCCATCGCCCTGGTCGGCGTCCGCATGAGCGGGCTGCGCCCGGTCATCAACGACGAGCAGCTCGAGGTGCTGCGGATGTGCGTGGACCGCCGCCGCTCCCTGGGTGAGGAGCACACCCGCAAGATATGTCAGCTGCACAAACTCCTGCTCGAGCTCATCCCCGGCGGCGCCAAGACGTTCCTGTCCGCGACCCAGGCCAAAGAGCTGCTGAAGAAGGTCCGCCCCACCACCGCGGCGGGCAAGGTCCGCAAGGCCCACGCCCTGGAACTGACAGCTGACCTGGCCACGATCTACGCCCGCACCAAGGCCGCGGACAAGGAGCTCAAAGCCCTCGTCGCCGAGACCGGGTCCTCGCTGATGGACCTGCACGGCATCGGACCCTCCGGCGCCGCGCGGCTCCTCGTCGAGGTCGGCGACATCACCCGCTTCCCCGACCGCAACCACTTCGCGTCCTGGACCGGCACCGCGCCCATCGACGCCTCCTCCGGCGAGCACGTCCGCCACCGCCTCTCCCGAGGCGGGAACCGGCAGATCAACCGGGTGCTGCACGTCATGGCCATCGTCCAGCTCCGCACGAGAACCACCGAGGGCCGCGCCTACTACGACCGGAAGAAAGCCGCGGGGAAGACATCGATGGAAGCACTGCGGTGCCTCAAACGGCGCCTGTCCGACCTGGTCTACAAGGCGATGCTCGACGACCTCGCCCGACGCGCGACGACGGGCCCGGGAGGGCAAAGGGGTGACGACTCTGACTCCAGCGCGACCGGCTCACAACCCGCTGCCGGCTCTTCGGACAAGCCACTTCCCGGACCCGCCACCACAAAGCCTAGAACGACCCTGCCAGCGGCGTCTTGACACAGAGGGGTGCCAGTACCGCGCGGTGAGGCTTACTGCGACGGCTGGGACTGCTGGACGGCCAGCGGCATAATGCGGCGGCAGAGTCGAGTGCTCGAATATAGGGCCAACACAGTACGTCCTAGTTCACTGGACAAGAAGGCCACACCAGGCCAGGCCTCGAGGGCCGAGGCCTGCGCGCGCTGCCACGGCTTGATCGTTGGCCACCTCACAGAAGGCCTGTGCTTCAATTCCTGAACGGAGCTTCGGACACTGACACCTCGACATCGCCGACGAACCCGGTGGACTGCAGAGCAATCACCGCGGCGTTCATCTGCAGAGCCTGGTCGTTTCCAGGTCCTACTCGGACGGCCTTTATGGCGTTCGAACTTAACGGGATGGGAAGGTACGGGACCAGGCCAGCACCACGCACTCGCACCTTCACAGACTCCACATTTGGGTTCAACACGATGAGTCGATGCTCTTGTTCTTCGTTGAAGGCGCCATGCTTTAGACGCGATGTATGCATCAGCAGGTTTTCCTTGGCGTCATCAATGCTGGCCGGATCCCAATAGTTCACCCAGCTGTGGGTAATGAATCGCTCGACGAAGTCACGCGCGTCCTGACCATAGCAGATCGGATGCAACCGGCATACACCTCCGCACCGGTCGCCCACTAGTTCCCGCAGAGCTACGAAGTCGAATCCCACAGCGAAGCCCGACCCATTGGCGTACCCTCGCCATTGGCTGAGTTGGTCGCCATTTGAACTGAAACTCGTTGCAAATGCGGCCATAGGCTCACCAGGGTCGGGCTCCAACCCCTCGAGTTGTCCTGACACACTCGCGGCCCACGTGCGCAGGTCGCTCAAAGCCGGGTTGTAAGCGTCCTTCTCATGACTTCTCCCATAGGTCCGGCAGACCTCCTTTGCGACATCTGCGATAACCCTCCGCCCGAACATCAACTCTTCGGCGTCGTTCATGTACTCCACAGATGACGCCCACAACTCCCTGCTGCGGAGGAGTCCTAGGAGCCCGTTGGCGTCCGTATAGTGCCAAAGCATTCTGACATTCTCAGTGTTCACCAAGTACCATCCAGTAGTGTCATGCGGATCTGCCGGAGTTGGGTTCCGTCCAATGGTTCGTGATTCCGCGACCCCGATTGGCTAAAGCGCCGCAGCGGCCGAGTCGCCCAAGTCAAGATCGCAGAAGCTGAACGATCTCGGCTGGAATTCTGAAACCGTCCACCCATCCGAAGCCGTGCTTCCCTTCGTCGTACACCGGCACCAACACGTCCGCTGCGTCCTCCGGGATGGTGCCAATCTCTCGGAGCGCCTGGACGTGCCGGTTAACGGGCCGCGTGAATCCCTTGAGCTGTCTTGATGGCTCATACTCGCCGATGCTATAGACCTCGTCACGCCCTACGAAGCCTCCGTTTTGAGCGGCGTAACGGATGGTTGCCTCTTGCACTGGTGCCTCGATCTTGAGCTTTCGCAGGAGAGTCTCGACCGCCTCAGGCGTCCACCCCGTTGCATCTCGATCGTCTTCTTCAGCTTCTTCCAGGCGGGTGGTACGTTCAACGTCCTCTACCGCGCCCGGGCGCACGCTGACAGACAAAGTATCTGCCAACTCCAGCAGTGTCTCGGGTCGAAGCATGATGAGATCTTGGCCACAACGTGCGTTCAGTTCGCGAGCGAGTTCCACGCGCGGCCCTCTGGGGCTGCTGCCTTCGAAGCGCCACCAGTCCCTCTTAACGTCGCCCGTTACAAACAGGACCGGCATCTGTCGGGTTGACGCTTCCCGAAGCACCTGCTCCCACACAAGATAATCGCCAGCCGCGCCTTCACCACCACGGTTTGCCTTCTTGGCGTCCCCGAAGCCGGGCGGCTCACCTGCCTCTACCCTTCGATGCCCTTCCTTAACAGCGTTCGTGTAGCCTTCCGCCGACATCGGCGGCCCCACCTTGCCAGTCAGGACGCTCTCCAGACTATCCAACACCCGGTCGTTTCTTGTATTCTTGGCGCGCGACACTTCCTCCTCATCGATCAGGCCATCCAGCAGACCCTGCGCCTCACCAAAGGCGGCGTCGAGCGAGGACTCGACTGCTTCCTCCTCCGCTTTGCTGAGTGCCGCCCTATTCACCCACATGCGAAGTTGGTCTACAGCTGCAGCGCGTAACTTCTCTAACTCATTGGAGGTTTGCTGGACCTGCCCGAGTGGGTCGGAAAGCGCCCGTTCCCGGTTGCGCCAAAACTCTTCGAGCACCTGATGCGGTACCCAAAGACGATCCCCCAGTGCGCTCATCACATCAACGATAGAGGCGCGGGTCTCTTCGTTGTATCGATAGAGGTTCAGAAGGACGTTCGTATCAAAGACGACGAGACAACTCCGAAGTGCGTGGCGGAGTTCTTCCGAACTGTGAGTTCGATACGCCTCGAACCCTGCGTAAAGTCCCCCCACGTGCTGACCCTGATTGCCGACCGCTGACATGTAGGCGAGGGTACAGCCTGTTGGGTCGGACTGACCCGAGAGTGCTGCCAGTCGAGACAGGCCGCCAAGATTGACGACTCACCCCCTCCGCCTATCGAAGGGCCCCGCGTGACGCGGCTGGCGGGCGTTCCCTTGGGAATGGCCGGATCCTGCATGGCGAGGTCTACCGAGGAGGAGTGAACGATCCGCTCATCGGCAGATCCGGTCTGTCATGACCTCGGCACTTGGGCGGCAGCGCCGGCGACGAGGCCATAACACGCTGCTTGGAGCCTCCGAGACGCAAGATCGGCGTGGCGCGGTCACGACCGTTTTCGAGTCGCGGTCGCGCCCAGTGGTCTGGCCCATCACCGCAGGTGCGGGACCGGCTCGATACCCCGACTCGAGAGGGACGTGGCCCGGAATCCGTCACAGGACGTACTTTCAGACCGCGGCCTGAGTTGGACTGCTCACGGCTGGCCGCCGAGCGCACGTCGCCCGGGTCCGAGGGTGGCCCGCACGAGCGCAGCCTTCCCCGACTTCGGCATAGAGGCGAACATTCCCCACATGGCCGCCCCGAGCTGCTGCGCGTCCGCCCCTCGCGCCATGACCGCGCGCTGGCGGTGCACCGGAAGGGTGCCGAAGGCCTCGAAGAGCTCTGTGGTGCCCTCGGTGTCCAGGCGCAGCAGGGCCCGCAGCCCGGCCTGCCGGAGGAGGTCGGCCGGGCGTAGCGGGTCGGCAGCGCGTGGCACGCCGTCGGCCGCGACCCGGTCGACGAGAGCCTGGGCCGAGCGCAGCGAGTGCGCGACCGAGTAGCCGGTGATCAGGTGCCCCCCACGGCCGGCGGTGCCGACCGCGATCGTCCCGGCCGGGGGCGTCTCGTCGCGACCCCTCATGGGGATCCACACCGCCTCCCGACCGAGCGGCCGCTCGACCGCCGACGCGGGCACGCCACGGCTGAGCAGCCGTCGGAGCAGGCGCTCGCGGAGCTCCGCGACGCCCATCCCGGGGGCTGCGGCAAGACACGTCTCCTCGAGCAGCACCCGGTCGTCGTCCAGGGGCAGGGCGTAGAGGAAGGACGGGGTGCCCTGGGGCGTCCGCGGCGTCGCCGACCAGTCGGCCCGCCAGTCCATGAGCAGCCCCTGGGCTCCCCCCAGCGCGGCGGCGGCGTCGGCGGCGGGCACGACGATGCCGACGGCCGTCTGCGCCGGCGAGGCATCCCGGGGCCGGCGTCCCGCGGGGCGCGCGCCCCGGGCATCGACGACCACCCGCGCCTCACTCCTCAGCGCAGCGACCTCGTCGTCGTCCAGCCGCGCCTCTCGGACCTCGACCCCGGCCAGGGGGAGGGCCCGCTGCAGAGCGAGGTTGTCGAGCACGGCATACGGCCGCTCCAGCCGGTGACGTCGGCGGGCCCACAGCTCGGGGACGGTGATCGCGCGGGCCACGACCTCGGGCGGCAGCCCGGAGAGCTCCTCCACCCAGGCGCCGTAGGTCGGCGTCCACGGCGCGTCCGGTCGCGGGTCGACGGCGAGGACGGACATCCCCTGGCGCACGGCGTGGGAGGCCAGCGCCCGACCGGCCGGCCCTAGCCCGACCACGGCGACATCGTGCACGTGCCTCACCTCCGGGCCGACCCTAGCCGGACTAGGCTGGCCGCATGCACGACGCGGTGTCCCGAGCGGCAGACCCCCTGCTCAGCCAGGGGTATTCCCGGTGCCGGGAGCTGACGAGACGGCACGGCACGACCTACTACTGGGGGGCGCGTCTGCTCCCGCCCGAGCAGCGCCGCGACGTCTACGCGGTCTATGCCCTGTGCCGCCTCGCCGACGACATCGTCGACGAGCCCGAGACGGTGCAGGTCCCCGTGCCGGCGGACGCCGACCCCGGGGTGCGGCTGCGCGGGTTCCAAGCGCTCTTCACCACCGCGCTCGCCGACGGCGGCTCCACCGACCCGGTCATGGCCGCGGTCGTCGACAGCGTGCGGCGCCGCGGCACCGACCCCGAGTGCTTCGACCGCTTCTTCCGCGCGATGGAGCTGGACCTCACCCGCGAGACGTGGGCCACCTGGGAGGAGCTGCGGGACGGTTACATGGAGGGCTCGGCGGCAGTCATCGGCGAGATGATGCTGCCGGTCCTGGAGCCGGTCAACCCCGCGGCGAAGGGCCCGGCACGCTCGCTCGGCCTGGCCTTCCAGCTCACCAACTTCCTGCGCGATGTCGGCGAGGACCTCGACCGCGGGCGGGTCTACCTGCCCCAGGCGGACCTCGCCCGGCACGGTGCGGACCCGCATACCCGCACCGTCACCCCGGCCTGGCGGGCCGTGATGGCCGAGCAGATCAAGCGCAACCGCGAGCTCTACCGCGACGCCTCCCGCGGCGTCGCCATGCTGCCTCCGCGCAGCGCCCGCTGCGTCGCGACGGCGCTGCGGATGTATGCCCTCATCCTCGACCGGATCGAGGCCGCCGACTACGACGTGTTCAGCGAGCGCCGCCGTGTGCCGCGCCGGGTCAAGGTCGCCATCGTCTCCGACGTTCTGGCCCGGGGTCCGCTGCGGCGGCTGCCCGGGCCCGTGGACGGTGGGTGAGAGGTATGCCGCTCCCCGCCTCCCTGCCGCACCCGCACCTCATCGTGCTCCGGTCGGCCGCGACGCTCCTGCTGAGCGCGGTCGTCGCCCAGTCCGGCTGGGCGGCGGCCTTCATCGGGGGCCGCTCGCGCTACCTCGCCTTACACGAGGTGGGGGCGTGGGTCACGCTGGTCGTCGTCCTGGCGGCCGTCGCGGTCTACCTCGTGCTGCGCCGCTCGGCCGGGCCGGTCAACGTCGCGCTCGCGGTGGCGGTGGGGGTCGCCGTCGTGGTGCAGGCCGCCCTGGGCTTCTCGCGCGTCGTCGACGTCCACGTCTTCCTCGGGGTGCTCATCGCCATGCTCGCCACCGCGCTGACGTCGTGGACCTACCGTCACTCGCTCCCGGAGGACGGGTCGAGCTCGAGCTCGAAGCCGCGCAGCCAGTAACCCTCGATGAGGTGGTCCCAGCCCAGCTCGGGCTCGCCCACCAGCCGGGGGCGGTGCAGCAGGAGCCGGGTGAGCAGGGCATCCGCCTCCAGCAGCGCGAGCGGCTGACCTGGGCACTTGTGCTCGCCGTCGCCGAAGGCCAGGCCTGCTCCGCCGACACCGGAGGGCAGCGGGCGCCCCGGGCACAGCTCGTGCGGGGAGGCGCCGACCGCGGCGGTGTCGGTGTTGGCCGCGCGCACGCAGACGTCGACGAGGTCGCCGGGCGGGAGGGTCCAGGTCTGGTCGCCGTCGGTGATCTCGACCGGTCGGCGCACCCGGCGGTAGAGGTGGCCGACGACCGGCTCCAGGCGGATGACCTCCTCGAGGATCGCCAGCCGCTCCGGCTGCCCCGCGGCGAGGTAGCGCTCCCGCAGCGCGTCGTCGGACAGCAGGTGCCAGGCCGCCATGACGATGAACTCCCGCGTCGTCACCATGCCCGCCGTGCCGTAGGTGACGCACTCGATGAGGATGCTCGTCCGGCTGTAGCCCTCGTCGAGGAGGTGGCTGATGATGTCGGTCCGGCGCTCCCTGCGACGAGCGCGCAGGGCCGGGCGCACGTCATACCACCAGAGCCGGGCGACCGGCGAGAGGCCGTTGCGGGCGGCCCGCGCCCACTGCCTGCGGCTGCGGCCGAGGTCGTCGCGAGCGATGTCGAAGGGCGGCTGGTCGAAGAACGCCACGAGCCGCCGCGAGAGCCCGGGCACGTCGGACTCGGTCAGCCCGACCAGCTCCGCGGTGACCTCGACGGTGTAGTGCAGGGCGGCCTCGTCGAGCCGGCACCGGCCGGACCGCAGCGCCCGCTCGACGGTGCGGTCGGCGACCTGCGCCATGAGGTCGCCGTAGCGCTCGGTCACGACCGCAGGCGCGAGGAACCTCGCCACCTTGCGTCGCTGCTCGTCGTGCTGCGGCCCGTCCGAGACGAGGATCGGGTGGTGCTTCAGCCGCCCCTGCGGGATCGCCTCTGCGGTGAAGCCGGCCTGGGTCGTCGCGTAGCGCGCGCGCAGCAGCTGGCGCGCAGGCTGCAGGCCCCGTAGCCGCCACACGGTGCTCACCCCCGCACGCCCGCCCGCGTCGACGCGCTCCACGACCGGGGTCTGCGGCTCCTCCGGTCGCCGCGCGCGGCGCACACCCTGAGGCGCCCCGGGGCAGCCGGGGGGCCTGTCGGCCGGGGCGGTGCTCATCGCCCGGAGCGGTAGCGCCCGGGCCGCAGGACGCCCTCGAGCGGGACCGTCCAGATGTCCTCGCCCCGCGCGCCCCAGCCGGAGAGCAGGTCGTTGGCGGCGAGCACCCCGGTCACGGCAGCCCGCTCCATGAGCGCGACTGGCCAGTCGACCCGCAGCCCGTCACCGGCCAGCACGAGCCCGGGGTATGGCGTGGACACGGTCAGCCGGTCGCGCCAGGGTCCGGTGCCGACCAGACCGCAGTCGTCCTCGACGAGCAGCTCCTCGTGCACCACCGGCATCGTCGCGGTCTCGGGGTAGACCTCGTGCAGGGACTCCAGCAGCCGCTCCCGGATGACCGCCAGGTCGACACCGTGCCGACCCCCGTCGTCACCCTCGCCGGCCGCCAGCGAGGGGTCGCGGACCGGGTCGACGGCATACCCGTGCAGCTCCACGACGGAGCCACCGTGCTCGGCCGACCACCGGGCGGCGCCGTCCTCGAAGCGCTCGAGCACGGTGACATTGTCGAGTAGGTCGAAGCCGCTGGTCCCGAGAAAGGCCTCCCGCCCGGGGTCGACCAAGCCGTCGAGCCAGACGCGCAGCACGACGAAGGGCGGGGCGTTGCGCCCGGCCGCCAGCCGCCGGTGCCAGTCCTCGCGCGCCGCGTCGGAGGCGGGCAGGGAGCCGGCCAGGGCGCGGGTGGCCCGCGGGTCTGTGGCGAGCACTACCGCGTCGGCCCGCAGAGTGTCCTGCTGCTCGCCGTCGTCCACGCGGACCTGCCAGCCCGCCCCGTCTCCGGGGCCGGTGAGCGAGCTGACCGTCGTCCCCGTGCGGACCGTCGCGCCGCGCGCGAGGAGGTAGCGGCGCAGCGGCTCCCACAGCACGGTGTCGTAGTCGTCGCCCGGGACGTCGAAGAGCAGTCCCTCGGCCGACCCGGTGAAGTAGGCGTGGAACATCCCGACGAGCTCCCCGGCCCCGAACTCGTCCGGGTGGGCGAAGAAGGAGCGGGCGAAGACCTCCAGCGCCAGGTGTCGGGCCCCCTCGGGGAAGCGCAACCGGTCGAGGAAGGCCTGCGCCGACTCGCCGTCGTAGCGCTCGTGGCTCGCGGGGTAGGACGCGGTGATGAGCTCCACGGCGCTCGGCAGGTGCACCGAGGTGAGGCTCCGGACCGGGAAGGTCGGGCTGCGCACGACGAAGGTCGCGAGGTTGGCGGGCGGGGTCGGCGGGAGCACCGCGAAGGAGTCGGTGAGCCCGTCGTGGCGCCGCAGCGGGTAGTCGGGGACCGGCACCAGGTGGGCCAGGGTCGGGTCGACGCGGCGCAGCAGTGCCCGCAGCGTGTAGTACTGCCGGAAGAACGCGTGGAAGCCGCGCGACATCGTCCGTCCGCCGTCGACGGGCCAGGAACGCACCCGACCCCCGAGCTGGTCGTGGGCCTCGACCAGGGTCACGTCCACCCCTCGCTCGGCGAGCACGGTCGCTGCCGCGATCCCCGCGATGCCGCCCCCGACCACGACGGCGGAGCGGGGCTGGTCGACCCGGGCCGCCCCCGCGTGGCCGGGGTGACGGACGGCCCGCGGGTCCCTGCCCGGGGGCAGCGGTCGGGCGGGGCGCGCACCGGGGAGGGGGCTCATGCGGTCCCGTCCTCGAGCGGACGGCGGGCCAGGACGGTGTGCAGGATGCCGCGCTGCCACCCGGCGGCGGTGCTCCACTCCAGGTCCACGAGCCCGGCGCGGCGCAGGCGGGCGTCGAGTTCGGCCGTGGAGTCGTTGTCCAGGACGCTGCGGTGGAGGTAGGTGTAGATCGCGGGGTTGCCACGCGTGACCACCGCGAGCGGGGTGACGATGAGACGGCATACCGTCGACCAGGTCGCGCTCGCCCGGCGGCTGCCCTTGACGTGGTAGTCCTGCAGCGCGACCCAGCCGTCCGGCCGCACCTGCTCGGCGATGGCGCGGACCACGGCGTCGCGCTCCTCGGCGGGCACGTTGCGCAGGAGGTATGCCGCGAAGGCGCCGTCCGCGGGGCCGTCGAGCTCCTCGCCGGCCACCCGGGCCAGCTCCTGGGCGGTGGCGTGGACGAAGCCCACCCCGGCGGGCCACTGCTTGTCGCGCGCCTGGGCGAGCATGCCGGCGGAGGCGTCGAGTCCGACGATCCGCACCGAGGGACCGGTGGCCTCGACGAGCGCGCGCGTGGACAACCCCGACCCGCAGCCCAGGTCCCACAACGTCAGCGGACCTGACCCCAACCGCCCCACCAGTGCGGCGGTCGCCCGCCGGAGCGCCGCGTGGTAGCCGGGGTTGAGCCGGGTCAGCAGGTCGTAGCGGCCCGCCGCCCGGTCGAACTCCTCGTCGAGACGGACGGGTGAGGTGCGCCTGCTGCGCGGGGTGAGAGTCACGGTGCCAGCCTAGATGTTGGCTGGCGGCCGGGGTGCGCAGGTGCACGTCGGACGCATGACAGATGACATGCCCCGAGGGTCGCGCGGCCCCCTAGCGTCGGGGCATGACTTCACCCGTGCTCGTCGTCGAGGGACTGCGCCGCTCCTTCGGGACCCTGGCCGCGGTCGACGGCGTGAGCCTGCACATCGACCAGGGCGAGACGGTGGGGCTGCTCGGCCCCAACGGCGCCGGCAAGACGACCGCCATCTCGATGATCGCCGGGCTCCTGCGGCCCGATGCCGGGCAGGTCCGGATCAACGGCTCCGACATGGTGAGCGACCCCATCGCCACCAAGCGCCACCTCGGTCTCGTCCCGCAGGACCTCGCGATCTATCCCGAGCTGTCGGCGCGCAGCAACCTGCTCTTCTTCGGCCGCCTGCAGGGGATGCGCGGGGCGGCGCTGCGCCACCGGGTCGCCGAGGTGCTCGAGACGGTCGGGCTGACCGACCGGGCGACCGGGCCCGCCAAGACCTTCTCCGGCGGCATGAAGCGTCGCCTCAACATCGGGATCGGGCTGCTCCACGAGCCCTCCCTGCTCATCCTCGACGAGCCGACGGTCGGCGTGGACCCGCAGTCGCGCAACGCGATCCTCGAGGCCGTGGAGGCCCTCTCGACGCAGGGCCGGGCCGTGCTCTACACCACGCACTACATGGAGGAGGCCGAGCGCCTCTGCGACCGGATCGGCATCATCGACGCGGGGCGCATCATCGCCGAGGGCACGCGCGAGGAGCTGGTGGAGCTGACCGGTCGGGCGGACACCGTCACCCTCGTCGGTGACGGGGCGAGCGCCGAGACGGAGGCGGCCCTGGCGCGCATACCCGTCGTGCGGCAGGTGCATCGCGTCGAGGGCGAGGGCCGCCTCGTGCTGTCGGTGGAGGGCGCGGCGCAGGCGATCAGCGCCATCGTCACGACCGTCAGCGCCTCCGGTATGTCGTTGCGCGACGTCGAGATCGCCCGTCCCGACCTGGAGTCGGTCTTCCTCCACCTCACCGGCAAAGCGCTCCGGGACTGACCATGGGACGACTCCTCGTGATGGTGGCCAGCGACCTGCGCCAGCAGGTGCTGGACCGCTCGATCCTCATCTTCGGTCTGGTGGTGCCGCTGGCCCTCATGTGGGTGTTCTCGCTGGTCTTCGCGCCGCTGACCGAGGAGCTGGAGCCGATCACCGTCGCCGTGAGCGCCCCGGCGGACGACCCGGCGGCGCAGGCCATCACGCAGGCTCTGGGGTCGCTCGGCGAGGAAGGGTTCGAGGTGGCGGTGGTCGAGTCCGCCCCGCAGGAGCTGCCCGCGCTGCTCGCCGACGGGGAGGTCGGTGCCGCCCTCGAGGTGCCGCAGGGTTTCGGCGCCGCGGTGACGGCGGGTGAGGCTCCCGAGGTGACCCTCGAGCTGGGCGGGTCCGCCGGGACGGAGGGCACGGTGGTCGCCTCCGTGGTGGACGAGGTGCTCCGCCAGCTCACCGCCACCGGGCGCACCGCCGCGGCTGCCGGCGCGCTGGGGGCCGACGGGCCGCAGATCGAGTCGCTGGTCCGCGCGGAGGCCTCTGCCGGGCCGGCGGTCGGCTGGAGCACGAGCCTGGCCACCGTCGAGGAGCTGACCCCGCGGGAGGCGATCGTCGCGGGCCAGGCCGGCTTCTTCCTCCTCTTCACCGTCGGGTTCGGCGTGCTGGGGCTGGTCGTCGAGCGGGAGTGGGGCACGCTGTCACGGCTGGTCTCGATGCCGATCCCGACCTGGTGGGTGCCGCTGTCCAAGGGCCTGTCGAGCTGGGTGCTCGGGGTGCTCGCGACCGGGGTGCTGCTGGCCGCCGGCACGGTGTTCTTCGACGACGTCGACCTCGGCTCGCCCCCGGTCGTCGCGGTGCTGGTGATGGGTGTCGTCGCCGCGGCCACGTCGATCATGTTCCTCATCGCCAAGGTCGCCCGCACCGCCGAGCAGGCAGGGGTCGCGCAGACCATCGTGGCCGTCACGCTGGGCATGAGTGGCGGGTCCTTCTTCCGGGTGGACGCCGA
The DNA here is from genome assembly GCF_008001015.1 of Serinicoccus profundi. Lineage (NCBI taxonomy): Bacteria > Bacillati > Actinomycetota > Actinomycetes > Micrococcales > Ornithinimicrobiaceae > Serinicoccus > Serinicoccus profundi. Next base: position 107,079 of record NZ_CP042862.1, read on the forward strand.
GGGTCTGCTCGGGCAGGTCCTGCTCCTCAACCCGGTGTCGGCGCTGAGCCGGGGCCTGGGCGTCGTTTCCGGGGGCGGCGGGGTCGTGGACCTGGCCCCGGTGCTGCTGGCCATGCTCCTCTTCACCGTGGTGATGCTGGCGCTCGCCGCCCTCACCCCCGGACGGACGGACGTGCTGTGAGAACGGTCCTGACCATCTCCTGGGTCGAGCTGCGACGCTTCGTCGCCGACCGCTCCAACATCTTCTTCGTCTTCATCTTCCCGCTCGCGATGGTCGCGGTGATCGGCTGGCAGTTCGGGACCGGTGGGTCCTCCGCGGGCTCGGTGTCCGTGGCGGCCCCCGAGGGGTCGGCGCGCACCGCCCTGGTGGAGGAGTGGCGGGCCGCCGAGCTCGAGGTGAGCGTCGACGACTCGGCCGAATCGGTGCGCCAGGACATCGCCCGTGGGCGGGCCCAGGTCGGGGTGCTCGTGTCGGAGCGAGCGGCCGGGCAGTTCGAGGCGGGGGCGCCGATGGACCTCGAGCTCGTCCAGGGCAGCGACGCCCAGGCGCCGGCGACCGCCCAGCTGGTCCGCAGCCGGACGCAGTCGTTGGTGGGTCAGAATGGGCAGGTCATGAGCCTGGTCGAGGCGGTCGGTGTCGACGAGGCGTCGGCCCGGTCGGCGCTCTCCGATGCCGAGCAGCGGGTGCCCGGGCCGACCCTGCTGGTCCGGGAGCCCACCGACGAGCTCGCGAGGCAGTTCGACGGCGCCGGACAGTTCGACGTGGGCGCCTCGGGCCAGCTCCTGCTCTTCGTCTTCCTCAGCACGCTCAGCGCGTCGGCGGCCCTCATCAAGGCCAGGCGTGCCGGAGTGATCCGGCGCGTCGTCGCCGCACCGGTGACGCCGCTGCAGGCCATGCTCGGGCTGACCGTCGGTCGGGTGCTCATCGCGCTGCTGCAGGGGGCATACATCATGCTCGCCTCGGCGCTGCTCTTCGGCGTCGACTGGGGCGATCTGCGGGTGAGCCTGCTCGTGCTCCTCGTCTTCGCCGCCATCGCGGCTGGAGCGGCCATGGTGCTCGGCGTCCTCGTCGACGGCGAGGGCGCGGCGAGCGGCCTCGCGGTGGGGCTCGGCCTGGTCCTGGCCACCCTCGGTGGGTGCATGCTGCCGCTGGAGATCTTCCCCGAGCGGCTACGGGCCATCGCCCACGTCACGCCGCACGCCTGGGCCTACGACGCGATGGCCGAGCTGGTGCGGCGCGACGGCGGGCTTGGCGACGTCCTCACCGAGCTCGGCGTGCTCACGCTCATGGCCGCCGTCGTGCTCGCGCTCGGATCGGTGCTGCTGCGGCGCAGCCTCGAACGCTCCATGTGAGTCGCGCCCGGATGAGCGCTGGACGCCACTCTCAGCCGTGAGGTCAACCCTCAGCCTGCTCGAGGGGGCTGACACATGACCTGGCGGCTGAGAGTCGGTGCGTGACCCTTTCACCGGTGAGGATCGGTGCACCTGCATGCATCGTCGACGGTATGCGGCGCCTTCCTGGGGAGTATCCGTGCACGTGCGCCGATGATCACCCTGCGCAGGCACTGCAGACGACCATCTGCGGCGCTCGGTGGGGCCTAGGGCGACCATCTGCGGCGCTCGGTCAGGCCCAGGGCGACCATCTGCGGCGCTCGGTCAGGCCCAGGGCAGCCATCTGCGGCGCTCGGTCAGGCCCAGGGCGACCATCTGCGGCGCTCGGTCGGGGTCAGGGGTGTGAGGAGGGGTGGTGGGAAGGGTGGTTGAGGAGAGGTCGTGAGCAGGGCGTCGTGACCCGACGCCGGACTTCGACGACGTCTGCCAGGCGTCGGCCCTGCTGACCAGGCACGACGAGTGCATCCGTGTAGGGTCGGAGGTGCGCCAGAGCCCGGGGGGCTCGTCCGCCGGACAGCCACCGGTCGTGCAGGCGACCATCACCCCCCACCCACAGGGAGACAGCATGTCCAGCAACCGCCACCTGACCTCGATCGCCCTCGCCGGCCTGCTGCTCGGCGGTCTGACCGCCTGCGGCGGCGAGGACGAGCCCGCCGCCTCGCCGCCGGCCGACGCTGCCGCGGAGAGCCCGGAGGACACCGCCACCGAGGACGCCGCCGCCGACGACACCGCGACCGAGGAGGACATGGCCGAGGAGACGACCGAGGAGGAGGCCACCGAGGAGGCCGCGGGCAGCTCCGAGGTGCCGCCGCTGGAGGACCTCTGGCCGACGGTCATCGACAACGCCAACAGCGCGGAGTCGATGACGGCGACCATCACGGGCTCCGACGACGAGATGACGATCGACGCCACCCTCAGCGGGCAGCTCGACAACTCCAACTTCTCCGTGGACGCCACGATCGACGGTGCGCAGGTGCAGATCATCGCCGTCGACGAGGTCTACTACCTCAACGGCGACGAGGCCTTCTGGACGATGGCCGGGGCATCGGCCGAGGCCGAGACCCTGGCCGGTCAGTGGATCGAGACCCCGCCGGAGATGAACATCGGCGACTCCTTCTCCCTCTCCAGCCTATGGGAGGAGTTCTTCTCCGAGATCCCGACCGACGCCAGCGACCTGCAGACCTCCGCGGAGGAGCTCGGCGAGGTCGACGGTGTCGAGGCCTACCACTACACCATCGAGGACGAGGAGGCCGAGATCTGGATCTCGGCCGACGGGGAGGACAACCTGCTCCGCGTCCTCATCTCCGAGGGGATGGAAGAGCCTTTGGAGATGGTGCTCACCGACTGGAACTCCGCAGAAGAGGTCGAGGCTCCCGCCGACGCCGTCCCGGCCGAGGAGCTCATGGGCTCGGAGAGCTGACCTCCCCTTCGTCCACCTGCACCGCGGCGCCGCTGAACTGCGCCGCGTGCAGGCGGGCGTAGGCCCCGCCCCTCGCGAGCAGGTCCTCGTGCGAGCCCTGCTCGACGATCTGGCCGGCTTCCATCACGAGGATGAGGTCGGCGTCCCGGATCGTCGAGAGCCGGTGGGCGATGACGAAGCTCGTGCGGTCGGCCCGCAACCGGGCCATCGCCCCCTGCACGAGGAGCTCGGTCCGCGTGTCGACCGAACTGGTGGCCTCGTCGAGGATGAGCAGCGAGGGCTGGGCGACGAAGGCGCGGGCGATCGTGATGAGCTGCTTCTCGCCGACCGACACCGCACCGGCGTCGTCGTCGAGGACGGTGTCGTAGCCCTCCGGCAGGTGCTGCACGAAGCGGTCGACGTAGGCCGCCTCGGCCGCCGCCCGCACCTCGGCCTCACTCGCCCCCGGTCGCCCGTAGGCGATGTTGTCGGCGATGGTGCCCTCGAAGAGCCACGTGTCCTGCAGCACCATGCCGACCCGTGAGCGCAGGTCCTGCCGGGTCATCGTGGTGATGTCACGACCGTCGAGGGTGATCCGGCCCCCGTCCAGCTCGTAGAAGCGCAGGATGAGGTTGACCAGCGTCGTCTTGCCCGCCCCGGTGGGCCCGACGATCGCGACCGTCTGCCCGGGCTCGGCCACGAGCGAGAGCCCCTCGATGAGCGGCTCCTCGCCGTAGGCGAAGCGCACGTCCTCGAAGGCGATCCGCCCGCCCCGGCCACGCGGTGCCGGCTGCGCGTCGGCGGCCTCGGGCACCTGCCGCTGGGCGTCGAGCAGCTCGAAGGTCCGCTCCGCCGACGCGACACCCGACTGCAGCAGGTTGGCCATGGAGGCGACCTGGGTGACCGGCTGGGTGAACTGGCGGGAGTACTGGATGAAGGCCTGGACGCTGCCCAGCGACAGCGTCCCCGAGGTCACCCTGATCGCCCCGACGACGGCGACGAGCACATACCCGAGGTTGCCGATGAGGAACATCGCCGGCATGATCACGCCGCTCATGAACTGCGCCCGCCAGGTGACGTCGTAGAGCTGGTCGTTGATCGCCCGCACCCGGTCGGCGACCTGCTCGCGGCGACCGAAGACGGTGACCAGCTCGTGCCCGGTGAAGGCCTCCTCGATCTGTCCGTTGAGCGTCCCGGTGTGCGCCCACTGGGCCTTGAAGAGCTTCTGGCTGCGCCGCGCGATGAGCACGGTCACCAGCACCGAGACCGGGATGGTGAGCACGGCGATGATCGTCAGCGTCGGGGAGATCCACAGCATCATCGCCAGGATCGCGACCACCGTGACCAGGGCGTTGAGCAGCTGGCCGAAGGTCTGCTGGAGGGTCGTCTGCAGGTTGTCGAGGTCGTTGGTGACCCGGGAGAGGATCTCGCCGCGGGGCCGCCCGTCGAAGTAGGCCAGCGGTAGCTCGTGCAGCTGGTCCTCGGCGTCCGAGCGCAGGTCGCGCACGGTCCGCATGGAGATCCGGTTGACTAGGCGCGTCGAGAGCCACATGAGGACCGCGGACGCGGCGTAGAGCGCGACGACCACCGCCACCGTCCGGCCCACGGCACCGAAATCGATGCCCTGACCGGGCACGAGGTAGGGCGTGCCGGCGACGAGGTCGGCCTGCGTCTCTTGACCGGCCGCCCGGAGATCCCCGACGGCCTCCTCGACGCTCGCGCCGGCCGGCAGCCGCGCCCCGAGGAAACCGGCGAAGACGTAGTCCGTCGCCCGGCCCAGCACGCGGGGGCCGAGGACACTGAGCACGACCGCGACCAGGGTGAGCAGCACCGACAGCGCGACGAGCGCGCGGTAGGGACGCAGCCGACCGGCCAGACGCCGGGCCGAGGCGGCGAAGTTGCTGGGCTTGTCGACCGGCACCGCAGCCCCGATCGGCCCGCCCGGGCCGCGGCGCGGCGGCGCGGCGGCAGGCTCGGAGGTCCTGTCCTCACTCATGCCGCCACCTCCCCGTGCTCCTGCGAGCGGACGATCTCGGCATACGTCCGGCAGCTCTCGATCAGGTCGGTATGCCTCCCGGCGCCGACCACCCTGCCCTCGTCGAGGACGACGATCTGGTCGGCGTCGGCGATGGTGGACACGCGCTGGGCGACGACGACGACGGTGGCCTCCCGGGTGAGGGGGCGCAGCGCGGCGCGCAGGCGCGCGTCGGTGGCGAGGTCGAGGGCTGAGAAGGAGTCGTCGAAGAGGTAGACCGAGGGCCGGGCCACGAGGGCCCGCGCGATGCACAGCCGTTGGCGCTGACCCCCGGAGACATTGCTGCCGCCCTGGCCGATCGGGTGCTCGAGGCCCTCGGGGAAGGCGCTGACGAAGTCCTCCGCCTGCGCCACCCGCAGCGCCTCCCACAGCTGCTCGTCGGTGGCGTCCGGGTCGCCGAAGCGCAGGTTGGAGGCGACGGTGCCGGAGAAGAGGTAGGGGCGCTGCGGCACGAGCCCGACCCGTGACCACAGCTCGTCCGGGGCGAGCTCGCGCACGTCCACCCCGTCGAGGAGCACCTGGCCACCGGTGACGTCGGCGAGGCGGGGCAGCAGCCGGACGAGGGTGGTCTTGCCGGCGCCGGTCGCCCCGACGATCGCGGTGGTCGTGCCCGGCCGGGCGGTGAGGTCGATGTCGCAGAGCACGGGGGTCTCGGCGCCGGGGTAGGAGAAGGTCGCCCCGCGCAGCTCCAGGAGGCCACGGGCGCCCGGCCCGGGCGAGCGCGGATGGTCCGGCGGGACGACCGTGCTGCTCGTCCCGAGGACGGCGCCGATCCGCTCGGCGGACACGGTGGCCCGCGGGATCATCGTCGCGACCATCGTGGCCATCATGATCGACATGAGGATCTGGATGAGATAGCTGATGTATGCCGTGAGCGCGCCGACCTCCATCGCCCCGGAGGACACGCGCTGGGCGCCGAACCAGATGACCCCGACGCTGGAGAGGTTCATCACGAGCATGACGAAGGGGAACATCAGGGCCATGAGGTCGCCGAGGCGCAGGCCGATGCCGGTGAGCTCGGTGTTGGTGCGGGCGAAGCGGGCGCGCTCCTCGGACTCCCGGGTGAAGGCTCGGATCACCCGGATGCCGGTGATCTGCTCGCGCATGACGCGGTTGACCGCGTCCAGCTGGGTCTGGTTGGCGCGGAAGAGCGGCACCATCCGGGCGATGATGAAGCCCATGCCGGCCAGGAGCACGGCCACGGCGACGGCGATGAGCGGCGAGAGGCCGACGTCCTGGCGGACCGCCATGACGACCCCGCCGATCGCGGTGATCGGCGCCGCGACGAGCATGACGAGCGCCATGAAGGTCACCTGCTGGACCTGCTGGACGTCGTTGGTGCTGCGTGTGATGAGTGAGGGGGCGCCGAACTCGCCGAGCTCGCGGGAGGAGAAGGTCAGGACCCTCTCGACGACGGCCCCCCGCACGTCCCGCCCCACACCCATCGCCGTCCGTGCCGCCGCCCACGTCGCCGCGATCTGGGCCACGGCCTGCACGGCGCTGACGGCCAGCATGAGGGCGCCCGTGCGCCAGATGTAGGGCAGGTCGGTCCCGACGATCCCCCGGTCGATGATGTCGGCGTTGAGGCTGGGCAGGACGAGGCTGGCGAGGGTGGCCACCAGCTGGAGCGCCAGCACCGCCACGACCAGCCCGGTGTAGGGCCGCAGGTGGCGGCGCAGGAGCCGGGTGAGCACCCTGTGATTCTGCATCCTCATCCTGGGTGAGGGTCACGCCCTCACCCGATGAGGTGAGGTCAAGGGCATACCCGCAGATGAGAATGCCTTGACGCTAGGTCAGGTAAGGAATTCTCGTGACCCTATCGTCATGTGATCGTGATCTCGGCCCCCTGGTGACCCGCCGGTCAGCGCCTAGGGTCGAAGGCGGCCCTCGCCATCCCTGCGTCGGCCGGAATCATCAAAGGAGATCATTCGTGAGCAGTGCATGGCCCGGGGGACGTCCCCGCCGCGCGCTCTCCGCGATCGCCGCCCTCTCGCTGACGGGTGCCGTGCTGGCACCCCTGTCGGCGGCAGCGGAGGACGATGCGTTCGTCGCGCCGGGGTCCCCGGCGCCGGAGAGCAAGATCCAGGACAACCAGGCCACCGGTGCAGACCTGGTGCCTCATTCCTACTTCGTCCAGCTCGCTGGACCCAGCACGAGCGCCGGCGGTTCGCTGGACTCGATCGAGTCCCAGCGTGACCGCTTCCTCGCGGACGTGAAGGCCTCCGGTGCCGAGATGGAGGTGCGCTCGGAGTTCGAGACCCTCTGGAACGGTCTGTCGGTCACGGCGAGCGAGGACACCCTGCTCGAGCTGGCGTCCTCCGACGCGGTCGAGGCGATCTTTCCGGTCGGGGTCGTCGACGCCCCCGAGCGCCCCGAGGGCACCCAGATCGACCCCGAGCTGTTCACCGCGATCTCGATGACCGGCGCCGACATCGTGCAGAGCGAGCTCGGCTTCGACGGCACCGGCGTCAAGGTCGGCATCATCGACACCGGCATCGACTACGACCACCCCGACTTCGGGGGCAACGGCAGCCCGGAGAGCACCACCTTCCCGACCGAGAAGGTGGCCTTCGGCTACGACTTCGTCGGTGACGACTACAACGCCGACCCCGGTGCGGGCGAGGGCTACCAGCCCGAGCCGTTCCCGGACGCCGACCCCGACGACTGCCAGGGTCACGGCACCCACGTCGCCGGCATCACCGGCGCCGACGGCGAGGTCACCGGTGTCGCCCCCGGCGTGACGCTGGGCGCCTACCGCGTCTTCGGCTGCGAGGGCTCGACCGACGCCGACATCATGCTGCACGCGATGGAGCAGACGCTCACCGACGACATGGACGTCGTCAACCTCTCCATCGGCTCCGCCTTCTCCGCGTGGAAGGAGTACCCGACCGCGCAGGCCACCGACGCGCTCGCCCGCGAGGGCGTCGTCGTCGTCGCCTCCATCGGCAACTCCGGCGCCAACGGCCTGCACTCGGTCGGCGCCCCCGGCGTCGGTGAGGACACCATCGGTGTCGGCTCGGTCGACAACACCTTCTACGACGCCGTCGTCTTCGTCGACGAGGAGGGCAACGACGTGCCCTTCTCGGTCGGCACCCCGGCCCCCGAGCCGCCGACCTCGGGCGAGGACACCCTCGTCGCCGTCCACGAGCCCGGGACGACCGAGGCCCAGGCCTGCGGCGCCGACCCGTTCACCGCGGAGCAGAAGGCGCTCATCGAGGGCAACTGGGTGATGATCCAGCGCGGCACCTGCAGCTTCCACGAGAAGGCCCGCAACGGCCAGGCGGCCGGGGCGGCCGGTGTCATGATCTACAACAACGTTCCGGGGACCATCAACCCCAGCGTCGCCGGTGACCCGGCGATCGAGGTGCCGGTCGTCATGGTCACCCAGGCCGACGGCTCGCGACTGGCCGCCGACGCCCTGGCGACCGAGGGCCACGTCATCACCTGGACCGGTGAGGAGGCGTCGGTCCCCAACCCGACCGGCGGCCTGATCAGCTCGTTCAGCTCGATCGGGACGATGGCCGACACGACCTTCAAGCCGGACCTCTCGGCGCCGGGTGGGCAGATCTACGCCACCTACCCGCTGGAGATCCAGCCCTACGCCACGCTCTCGGGCACCTCGATGGCCGCCCCGCACGTCGCGGGGGCCGCGGCCCTCATGCTCGAGGCCGACCCGGACCTGGGCGTGGAGGAGATCAAGCTCAAGCTGATGAACAGCTCGATGCAGCTGCCCGTGAACGTCGCCTCCCTTGAGGGGCTGGAGCTCGTGCACCGTCAGGGTGCCGGCATGATCCAGATCGACGACTCGATCCTCGCCGAGGCGACGATCGAGCCCGGTCTGGTCCAGCTGGGCCAGCAGCTCGGCGGCGAGACCAGCACCCAGACGGTGACGCTGACCAACACCAGCGACACCGAGCAGGTCTACACCACCGAGCACGTGCCGGCGGTGGCCACCTCCGGCACCGCGAACGACTGGGTCTACGCGGCCGGGGCGAACGCCGTGGTCGAGGTCGCCCCGACGGTCGTCGTCCCGGCCGGCGCCAGCGTCGAGGTGCCGATGACCATCACCTCACCGACGATCGAGGGTCGCATGGACCCGATCTTCGGTGGCTACGTCAGCTTCACCACCGGTGAGGGCGAGGAGGCCGACACCTACTCGGTCGCCTACGGCGGTCACGCGGCCGACCTGCAGGAGACCGAGGTGCTGGCCGACATGGTCGACGCCGAGGGCAACGTCATCCTCGAGCTCCCGGCGCTGGGTCGGGTCGCCAGCTGCGAGCTCTGGCTCGGTTACGAGTGCGTCGACCCTGCCGGGACCTACGACCTGGCCGGTGAGGACCCCGTCTTCACCATGGAGCAGGACGACGCCCCGCAGTTCCTCATCCACTTCGAGCACCAGGCTCGCCGGATGGAGTGGGAGGTCTTCGCGGCCAACGAGGACGGCACCAAGGGTGAGTCCATGGGCACCGTGGCCGAGGTCGACTACCTCGCCCGGTCCTCGACCCGCAACGGCTTCTCGGCCTACCCGTGGGACGGCATGATGATCGACGACAACGGCGCCAAGGTCCGTGTCCCGGACGGCGACTACATCATGGAGGTCGTCGTCACCAAGGCCAAGGCCTGGAACGACGAGCGCGAGGCGCAGACCGAGACCTGGGAGAGCCCCGTCTTCGGGGTCGCCTTCAAGGGCTCGGACTACGGCAACGAGGACCGTCCGACCGTGGACCGCGTCCTCGGTCAGGATCGCTACTCCACCGCCTCCGAGCTGGCCGTCGAGGAGTTCCCCGACGGTGTGGACACGGTCTACGTCGCCAGCGGCCTGGCCTTCCCGGACGCCCTCGCGGGCGGTGCCCTCGCGGGCTCCGACGAGGCCCCGGTCCTGCTGACCCGCCCGGACATGCTCCCGGCGGCGACGCGGATGGCGCTGCAGCAGCTCGGCCCGGACTCCATCATCGTCCTCGGTGGCGAGGGAGCGGTGAGCGGTGACGTCGCCACGGCGCTCGGCGAGTATGCCGACGTCGAGCGGCTCGCCGGTGCCAACCGGTACGAGACGGCCGTGGGTGTCAGCCAGGCACAGGAGGCGGACTCCGACATCGTCTTCCTGGCCAGCGGCAAGGACTACCCGGACGCCCTCGCGGCCGCCGCAGCCGCCGGGATGGAGGACTCCTCGGTCCTCCTGACCCGGTCGGACCTGCTGCCGAGCGCGACGGCTGCCGAGCTGGAGCGCCTGTCGCCCGAGACGGTCTACGTCATCGGTGGCGAGGGTGCGGTCTCGGCCGAGGTGGCCACGGCCGCCGGCGCCGACGCCGGTGAGGTCGTCCGCCTGGGCGGCACCAACAGGTACGGCACCGCCGCAGCGGTGGCCACGGAGTTCTTCCCGACCCCCGCCCCGGGCGCGTTCCTCGCGACCGGTGTGGAGTTCCCGGACGCCCTTGCGGCGGCCCCGGTGGCGGCGAACAACAACATGGCCGTCCTGCTCACCCGGCCGGACCGGCTGCCGAGCGACACGGTCGAGGCGATGACCGCGCTGCGCGCGCAGATGGTCCACATCGTCGGTGGCTACGGCGCCGTCAACCTCTCGGTCCAGGAGGCCCTGGAGGAGGTCGTCTACCCGTGAGGTCACCGACCTGACGGACTGACACGAGGACGCCCCCGGGACCACCTGGTCCCGGGGGCGTCCTCGTGCGCTCAGGCTCGAGAACCGTGCGGGGGGTGCGGGAGGTGCGCCGCGCGGGGGAGGGTGCGTGCGGGGTTCAGAGGTATGCCGCGAGCCGGGTGAGGCCGTCGGCCCCCAGCACCTCGTCGGGCAGCAGCGGGACCTGGGTCACCGGCAGGTCGGGGAGCGCGTCGCGGAGCTGGGCGACGTAGCCGTCCTCGAGCACCCGACGAGCCGCGAGCAGGTCTCCGGCATCGGCGGGCGAGCGCTTGTTGACGACAAGGGCGCCGACGCCCATCCCCGCGCGGGTGAGCCGCTCGTGCAGCTCCACGCTCTCCAGCACCGGCAGCCGCTCGGCCGCGAGCACGATGACGAAGGCGCTGCGCGCGGGGTCCTGCAGGACCGCCCGCAGGTCGGCGAAGCGGGCCTGGCGCCGATCCAGGATCTGGCGGATCTCGGCGTCGCGGCGCGAGCGCCGGTCGGTCGGTGCGGCCGCCCCGCCGCCCCGGGAGCTGCCGAGGATGTCGGCGGCGGCGCGCTCGCCGGCGTCGCGCGCACCGCCTCCCTGCAGCCCGCGCAGGGCGGCGCCGAAGCGGGCCGAGCGGTCCTGGCGGCGCAGCAGGCCGTCGGTCCAGGCCTGCATGAGCTCGGGCAGGGCGACCAGCCGCGAGGTGTGGCCCGAGGGCGCGGTGTCGAAGATGACCAGCTCGTCGGGGTGGCGGCCCTCGATGACCTCGGCGATGCGCTCCAGGACGGCGGCCTCGTGGGTGCCGGGGGCGTCCCGGGCGAGCTCGAGGTGGGTGGTGATCTCGCCCTGCAGGTGCTCGGGCATGAGCCGGTGCATCGTCTCCCGGACGGCGCGCAGGTGCTCGTCGGTGGTGCGGGCGGGGTCGATCTCCAGGCCGCGCAGGAGCGGGGCGAGCTCGACGACCTCGTCGCCGACGTGCCGGTCCCACAGGTGCCCGAGGTTGTGCGCCGGGTCGGTCGAGACGACGAGCACCCGGCGTCCGCCCCGCGCGAGGCGCAGGCCGAGCGCGGAGGCGACGGCGGTCTTGCCGACCCCGCCCTTGCCGCCGACGAAGAGCACCTCGCGCTCCTGGGCGAGGGTGGTCAGGTCGGTCATCGGTCCCTCAGCAGCACGAGAAGTGGTCCAGCGGGCTGCGGTCCAGCCCCATCCGCCGGTGCCAGTCGTGCACCTGGTCGTAGACGACGGGCAGCAGCTCGACGGTGTAGTAGCTCGCCGGGTTGGGCACCCCGAGCGCCTCGGCCATGACGATGACCATGAAGAGGTCGTCCTCGTCCTGCTGCGCGCGGGCGAAGGTGCGGGCATACGGGCCGGCGAAGACGTCGCGCAGCACCCCCGCCGCCGCCCGGAGGCGGGCGGTCGGCCGGGGGTGCGGCGCGTCGGTCGTCATCGGTCCAGGGTATGCCGTGGGCCGCGGCGGGCGCCTGCGCTCAGCCGTCCCTGCGGTCCGGTGCGGAGTCGCCACGGGCCGACTGCCCGGCGATCTCGGACGCGGAGAGCTGCTCGAGCTCGGCGTCGTCGTCGCCCTGGTAGTCCTTGGCCTTGCGCATGGCGCCCAGCGCCTCGACCATCACCCACAGCGACGCGACGAGGATGACGATGTCGAGGACGAGCAGCAGCCAGTTGCCCTCCGACCAGAAGGTCCCGAGCTGGATGAAGAGGGCATACAGCGTCATGACGCCGACGAAGGCGAGCGGGATGAGCGCCGGGAGGGCGGTGCGGCCACGGCGCAGGAGCATGATCGCGACGATCGACAGGGTCAGAGCGGCGAGCAGCTGGTTGGTCGTGCCGAAGAGCGGCCAGATGAGCATGCCGCCCGAGCCGTCGACGCCGGCGCCGAAGGTCAGGGCGAGGGCCACGCCGACGGCGATGAGCGTCGAGACGCCCTTGCCGAGCCGCACCCCGCCGATCTCACCGATCTCCTGGACGACGAAGCGCTGCAGGCGGACACCGGTGTCCATCGTGGTCGCCGCGAAGAGGATCGCGGTGGTGGCCAGGATGGTGGCCGCCAGCGACTCGGGGAGCCCCAGACCGCTCTGGACGATGGCTCCACCACCGGAGACGAAGGCCCCGACGTTGCCCTGGCCGAAGGCCGAGTAGACCTCTTCCCACGCGGCGAGCGTCTGGAAGCCGGCGGTCGCGGCGATGATCGCGCCCAGGGCGAGCAGCCCCTCGCCGACGGCGCCGAAGTAGCCGACGAAGCGGGCGTCGCTCTCCTTGTCCAGCTGCTTGGAGCTCGTGCCCGAGCTGACCATGCCGTGGAATCCGGAGATGGCGCCGCAGGCGATGGTGACGAAGAGCAGCGGCACGATCCCGGGCGTGCCCTCGGGGACGTTGCCGTTGACGGCGGGCGCGACGATCTCCGGGCGGGCCAGCAGCACCGAGCCGTAGAGGATGCCCAGGGCGATGAACAGCTGCAGGCCGTTGATGTAGTCGCGGGGCTGGAGCAGCACCCAGACCGGCAGCATCGAGGCGATGCCGGCGTACACGAAGAGCAGGATGATCCAGATCGCGTTGGCCGGCAGCCCGGCGACCGTCTCCGGCAGCGCCAGCGGCACCTGGTCACCGACCCAGATGAGGGCGTAGAGCGCCACGACACCGACGATCGAGACCACCGGCAGGCTCCAGCGCAGGCGGTAGATCGCCTGGCCCACGCCGAGCGCCACGAGCAGCGCGCCCCAGGTGGGGATGACGGCGGTGGGCGTGCTCACGAGCAGGCCCGCGATGACGACCGCGAAGGCGGCGTTGACCATGAGCAGCAGCAGGAAGATCACGACGAGGAAGAGGTTGCGCCCGCGGGCCCCGATGTAGCGGCCGGACAGCGCCCCCATGGACTGTCCCTTGTTGCGGACCGAGGCCCACAGCGCCCCGAGGTCGTGCATCCCGGCGAAGAAGACCGTGCCGATGGTCACCCAGAGGAAGGCCGGCAGCCAGCCCCAGATGACGGCGATGGCCGGGCCGACGATGGGCGCGGCTCCGGCGACCGAGGTGAAGTGGTGGCCCCACAGGACGTACTTGTTGGTCGGGACGTAGTCGACGCCGTCCTCGAGCTCGTGGGCCGGGGTGGGGCGGGAGTCGTCGAGGGCGTAGATCTTGCTGGCGAGGAAGCGCGAGTAGAGCGCATACCCGGCCAGGATCATGGTCACCCCGATGAGGGCGAGGACGAGCGAGTTCATGGCAGTCTCCGTTGACGGCACGGCAAGGGGCGTCCCCAACCTACCCGATCTCAGCAGCCCCAGGCGTCACATCTGCCCCAGCGGTGCGGTCGAGGGCCCCTCAGCGGCACCGGTGGGCGGGCCTCAGAGGGTCACCGCGGGCAGGATCTCGATCGAGCCGAGCGTCGTCTCGACATCGATGACGTGCTCGGAGCCGGGCACGTCGTCGACCCGCACCCGCGGGCTGTCACCCTGGCTGGCCTCGGCGGTCACGGCATACCCCCGCCCCTCCGGGACCTCGAGGCCGACGTCGCCGAGGGTCGTGCGCACCCGCAGCAGCTCGGGCGGCTCCGGGCCGGTGTGCTCGACGTCGACCTGACCCAGGGTGCTGCGGATCACGGCCCGGGGCGGGGCACCCGCGAGGGTGATGTCACCGGCGGTGACGTCGACCTCGACCGTGCCGGTGGTGGTGATGTCGACATCGCCGAAGGTCCCGTCGATCACGAGCGCGGTGCCCGCGGGCACCCAGAGGCTGAGGTCCTGCGAGCAGACACCGAGGTTGCTGCCGTCGCAGGGGGCCTCGACGTGGACGGTCGCCCCCTCCTCGCGGGTGGTGACCTCAGGACGGTTGAGCGTCCACCGCGCGGTCGTCTCGATCCGGGGCTCCCCACCCTCGGGTACCTCGTGGATCTCGACGTCGCCGCGGGGTGCCTCGACGACCAACCGGGTCATGGAGTCGGGCAGCGGTGCGGTGTCGACCCCTTCCTGCGTCATCATCGCCGGCGCGGTGCTGAGGACGGCGCCGCCGACGAGCAGCGCGGTGACGACGGCGCCGACCGCCCGCAGTGCGGGGTATGCCGGTCGGGACCGCACCTCGCGCGCGGACGCCCGGGGGCGGCCCGGGGCGGGGGCGCTCACCCGTCGGCCCCGTGCTCGAGCCACTGGAGGACGGCGAGCACGCGACGGTGGTCGTCGTCGGTCGGGGGCAGGTCGAGCTTGGTGAAGATCGAGGAGACGTTCTTCTCCACCGCCCCCTCGCCGATGAACAGCTCGCGGCTGATCGCGCTGTTGGTGCGGCCCTGCGCCATGAGTCGCATGACGTCGCGCTCGCGCGGGGTGAGGCGCTCCAGCGGGTCGACGTTGCGCGCCCGGGACATGAGCTGGGAGATCACCTCGGGGTCCAGGGCGGTCCCCCCGGCGGCGACGGTGCGCAGGGCGGTGACGAAGTCGCTCGTGTCGGCGACCCGGTCCTTGAGGAGGTAGCCCACCCCGCGCGGGCGCCCGGCGAGCAGCTCGGTGGCGTAACGCTCCTCGACGTACTGGCTGAGCACGACGACCGCGACCTCCGGCAGCTCGGCCCGCACCTCCAGGGCGGCCTGCAGTCCCTCGGCCGTGAAGGTCGGCGGCATCCGCACGTCGACGACGACGAGGTCGGGCCGGTGCTCGCGCACCGAGGTGAGGAAGGTCTGGGCGTCCGGGCAGGCGTCGACGACCTCGAAACCGGTGGCGCCGAGCAGCCGCACGATCCCGTCGCGCAGGAGGACCGAGTCCTCGGCGAGGACGACCCGCAGCGGGGTCTGGATCTCGGTGTCGGGGGTGCTCATCGGGTGGTCCTCGGGCGCAGGGGCAGGGTGATGGCGACGGTGGTGCCCGTGCCGACCGGGGAGTGGACGTGCAAATGACCGTCGACCGCGCCGACCCGCTGGCGCAGCCCGGTGAGGCCGCTGCCGCCGCCGACGACCGCCCCGCCGCTGCCGTCGTCGGTGACGGTGATCGCGAGCAGGTCACCGGTCAGGCCTCGGGCGGTGCCCAGCTCGACGCCGGCGCGCGTGGCCCCGGAGTGCTTGGCGACGTTGGTGAGGGCCTCGGAGACGGAGAAGTAGGCGATCGCCTCGGTCGTGGGGTCGAGGCGGCCCTGCGGCAGCCGGCTGGTCACCGTGACGGGCACCGGGCTGCGGGCGGCGAGGGCCGACACCGCCGCGTCGAGGCCTCGGTCGGTGAGGATGGGCGGCACGATGCCGCGGGCGACCTGCCGCATCTCGATGATCGCCTCCTTGCTGGAGGAGTGCGCCTCGTCGAGGAGCTCGCGGACCCGCAGGGCGGCCTCGGGGCTGTCGGGGTCACGGTCGAGGGCGTCGCGGGCCAGACCCAGGGTCATGGCCACCGACACCAGACGCTGCTGCGGACCGTCGTGCAGGTCGCGCTCGATGCGGCGCCGCTCGGCCTCCACCGAGTCGAGGGTGTCCTCCCGCGTCGTCGTGAGCGTGTCGACGCGCTCGCTCATCTGCTGCAGCTGCGCCTGGGTGTCCTCGCCCAGCAACCACCGCGCGAGCACCACGTCCACGCTCGCCAGACCACGCGCGATCCACGGCATCCCCACGACGAGGACGACCCCGATCAGCCAGGCGAGCGTCATACCTCCGACGGACTCGACCCGCAGCGCCCCGAAGACGGTCACCCCGCCGGTGAACGCGGCCCACAGGGGCAGGGTGAGCAGGATCAGCCCCTGGACGAGCAGCGCCACGGTGAGCACGCTCGCGATGAGGCCCCACAGGCCGTGCAGGCCAACCCAGCCGAGGGCCCGCAGCCGCTTCTCGTCCAGCCCCAGCCACCGCCGCCAGGTGGGTGCGGTGGAGGGACCGCGCTCGCCGATCTCGATGCCGAGGAAGGCCGCGATGCGGTGCCGCTCCAGCACGGACAGGCCGTAGGCGCCCCAGATCGCGGGCACGAGCAGCAGCACGCCCACGCCGACGCCGAGCATCGCGAAGGCGCCGCCGATCGCGACGCCCGCCAGCACCAGGGCCGCGATGGCGGTGAAGATGCTGGTCACGAGGTAGCACACGGTCCACCAGTGCTCGAGCAGACGCCTGGCCACCGCGCCCCTCGGGCCGGGCCCGGTGCGCGGTCCGGGGTGCCGGTGCAGGTCGGGGGTGTCGTCCTCGACCTCGTCGCGCGGGCCACCGACCAGGCGCGGCATCCGCCCCGGGTCGAGGTCGCGGTGCCCCTGGGTCGGCATGGGGTGACTGGTCATGGCACCCAACGTAGTCACCGGCGCAGCCCGACGGCAGGCTGCGCGCCCCCGGACCGGTGGGGGGATAACCCCCGGCAGCGGCCGCGTCGGGCCCGGTGGAGCGGCACCGTCCTAGGCTGGCGGCATGCGCATCGACCTCAACGCCGACCTCGGGGAGTCCTTCGGGACGTGGACGCTCGGTGACGACGACGTGATGCTCGACCTCGTGACCAGCGCCAACGTCGCGTGCGGCTTCCACGCGGGCGACGCCCGTACGCTGGAGCGCACGGTCGCGGCCGCCGCCGCGCGGGGGGTCGTCATCGGCGCGCAGGTGGCCTACCGCGACCTCGCGGGCTTCGGTCGGCGCTTCGTCGATGTCGATCCGGCGGACCTCGAGGCCGACGTGCTCTACCAGCTCGGCGCGCTCGAGGCGATGTGCCGCGTCGCCGGGACCCGGGTCGCCTACCTCAAGCCGCACGGGGCGCTCTACCACGCGGTCGGTCGCCACGAGGGCCAGGCGCGGGCGCTGCTGCGCGCGATGAGCAGGTATGACGTGTCCCTCCCGCTCCTGCACCAGGCGGGATCGCTGGTGTCGGGGCTGGCGCAGGAGGGCGAGGTGCAGGTCGTGGCCGAGGCCTTCGCCGACCGCGGCTACCTGCCGGACGGCACCCTCGTGCCGCGTTTGGAGGACGGCGCCGTGCTGCACGACCCGCAGGCGGTCGCCGCCCGGATGGTCCGGCTCGTGCGGGACGGGCTGGTGGAGGCGGTCGACGGCTCCGACGTGGCCGTGCAGGTCGCCTCGATCTGCACGCACGGCGACTCCCCGGGGGCGGTCGCGATGGCCCGGGCGGTGCGCTCGGCCCTGGAGGACGACGGGGTCGAGCTCGCCGCCTTCGCCGGGTG
Source organism: Serinicoccus profundi (assembly GCF_008001015.1). Lineage (NCBI taxonomy): Bacteria > Bacillati > Actinomycetota > Actinomycetes > Micrococcales > Ornithinimicrobiaceae > Serinicoccus > Serinicoccus profundi. The sequence continues at coordinate 124,654 of NZ_CP042862.1, forward strand.
AGCGCGGTGGAGGTCACGCTGCTGCCGATGGGTCGGGAGGCCGTGCTCGTGGAGGTGGCGGGGACGGGGGAGGTGCTGGCCCTCGCGGACGCCCTGCACGAGCAGGGCGGGCGGCAGGACGCGCCCACGTGGGTGCGGAGCCTCGCCGAGGTCGTGCCGGCCGCGCGCACCCTGCTGCTGCGCGTCGCCGAGCCCAGGGACGTCCCCGCGGTCCGGGCCGGGGTGGTCACGCTGGCCGCCTCGCTCGACGTCGCGACCGCCGGGCACCCAGGAGGTCAGGAGCCCGGGGTGGGGCGGGGTGCGCCGGACACGCCGGTGGTGACCCTCCCCGTCACCTACGACGGTGCCGACCTCGCCGACGTGGCGCGGCTCATCGGGCTGGACGAGCAGGAGGTGGTGGAGGCGCATACGGGGTCGGCCTGGCGGGTGGGCTTCATCGGTTTCGCTCCCGGCTTCGCCTACCTCGTCGGCGGCGACCCCCGGCTGCACGTGCCCCGCCGCGAGACCCCGCGCACCCGGGTGCCCGCGGGGTCGGTGGGGCTGGCGGGCGAGTTCGGTGGGATCTACCCCCGCCCCTCGCCGGGCGGCTGGCAGCTCATCGGCCGCACCGAGGTCACCCTGTGGGACCTCGACCGGGACCCTCCGGCCCTCCTGCAGCCCGGCACGCTCGTGCGCTTCGAGGCGCTCTGATGGCCGCCCTGGAGGTGCTCGACGTCGGCCCCCTGGTGCTCGTGCAGGACCTCGGCCGCCCCGGCCTGGCCGCGCTCGGGGTCGGCCGCTCCGGCGCCGCGGACCGCGGGGCTCACCGGCTGGGGGCCCGCGTCCTGGCCCAGCGCGAGTCGCTCGCGGGTCTCGAGGTGCTGCTCGGGGGGTGCACGCTGCAGGCGCGGGGCGCGGTGACCGTCGCCCTCACCGGCGCCGCGGCGCCCGTCTCCGTCGACGGGCGGGCGGTCGCGTGGGGTGCGCCCGTCCGGCTCGGGGACGGGCAGCGCCTGCAGATCGGCCTGCCCACGTCGGGGGTGCGCAGCTACCTCGCGGTGCGGGGAGGGCTGGACGTGCCCGCGGTCCTCGGCTCGCGCAGCCGTGACACGCTCGCCGGTCTGGGGCCTGAGCCGCTGCGTCCCGGCGACGTGCTCCCGGTGGGACGACCCCCGCAGGAGGCGCCGCTGCTCGACCAGGTGCCGCCCCCTCGGGCGCCGACCGGAGCCCTGGTGATGTACGTCACCCCCGGGCCGCGGGCCGACTGGCTGGCGGACCCGACCGCGCTCACGACCGCGGAGTGGACGGTCAGCGAGCGCAGCGACCGGGTGGGCACCCGGCTCACCGGGCCGGCGCTCGGGCGGGCGCGGGCCTACCGCGACCGGGAGCTCGCGAGCGAGCCGATGGTGCGGGGCGCCATCCAGGTGCCGGCCGACGGCCAGCCGGTCGTCTTCGGGGCCGACCACCCGGTGACCGGTGGTTATCCCGTCGTCGGCGTCGTCGACCCGGCTGACGTCGACCGACTGAGCCAGGCGGAGCCCGAGCGGCGGGTGCGCCTCGTGACCGCGCATCCGTGAGCAGACGGTGGGGGGCATGAGGAAGGGCGCGTCGGTCCCGTGACAGCCGACGCGCCCTTCTCGTCAGGCAGCCAGCCCCTCCCCGGGGACGTGGACGAGAACGGGCGCGCAGGGGGGTGTGCCCGCATCCCATCCACGTCGTGTCTGACGTGCCTGGCCGATCAGCAGACGCCGTTGCGAGCGCCTCCGAACGACATCTCCACGCTAACCCGGGGTCGGCAAAGACGGGGTATACCGAAGGTAAGGACTTGGTCAAGTCTCACGAGGGCTCCGAGGCCGATGATCAGGAGGTCTGTCGGTGTCGTGCGTCACACTGGCGGGTATGCAGCTGGCCCAGGTCACCGGGACGTCCGCCGCGGTCGCCGCGACCCGGTCGCGCACCGACAAGACATCCCTGCTCGCGCAGACGCTCACCGAGGTCGCCGGTGGGGAGGCGCTGCCGCGTGAGGTCGAGGTGGTCGCCGACTACCTCGCCGGCACCCTGCCCCAACGCACCGTCGGTGTCGGGTGGCGCAGCCTGCGCGACCGCCCGGCGCCCGCGGCTGCCGCGTCGCTGTCGGTGCTCGAGGTCGACGCGGCGCTCACCGACCTCAAGGAGCTCATCGGGGCCGGCTCGACCGCCGCCCGCACGGGTGCGCTGCGCGACCTGCTCTCCCGCGCGACGGCTCAGGAGCAGGACTGGCTCGTCGGGCTGCTGACCGGTGAGCTGCGCCAGGGAGCCGGCGACGGGGTGCTCCTGCCGGCCATCGCCCGCGCGGCCGACGTGCCGGAGCCCCTGGTGCGGCGGGCCGTCATGCTCGCCGGCTTCCCCGGACCGGTCGCCCGGGCCGCGCTGACCGGAGGGGCGGCGGCGCTGGAGGAGGTCCGCCTCGAGGTCGGTCGCCCGCTGCGGCCGATGCTCGCGGGCTCCGAGCCCGACGTCGCGTCGGCGGTCAGCGGCCAGGCCGAGGTGGCGTTGGACCTCAAGCTCGACGGCATCCGGCTCCAGGCCCACCTCGACCGTGAGGCGACCCCGCCGGTCCGGCTCTTCACCCGGAGCCTGGAGGAGATCACCGACCGGCTGCCCGAGGTGGTGGAGGCGGTCGCGGCCCTGCCCGCGCGGACGGCGGTCCTCGACGGCGAGGTCATCGTGCTCGACGACGACGGCCGACCGCGTCCTTTCCAGGTCACCGGTGCCCGGACGGCCTCGCGCACCGACCCGGCGGAGCTGGCGCGCACGACCCCGGTGACGACCTACCTCTTCGACCTGCTGCACCTCGACGGCGCCGACCTCGTCGATCACCCGGCGCAGCAGCGGTGGGCGGCGCTCGCCGACCTGGCGCCCGATCTCGTGGTGGAGCGTCTGTCCACGGCCGACCCGACGCGGGCGCAGGAGTTCTTCGACGACGTCGTGGCGCGCGGGCACGAGGGCGTCGTCGTCAAGGACCCGCAGGCGCCCTACGCCGCGGGGCGCCGGGGCGCCGGCTGGGTCAAGGTCAAGCCCCGCCGCACGGCCGATCTCGTCGTCACCGGGGTGGAGTGGGGCAGCGGGCGGCGCCAGGGGTGGCTGTCCAACATCCACCTGGCGGCGCTCGGGACCGACGGGGAGCTGGTGATGGTCGGCAAGACCTTCAAGGGGATGACCGATGAGACCCTGCGCTGGCAGACCGAGCGGTTCCTCGCGCTGGAGACCTCCCGCGAAGGGCACGTGGTGCACGTGCGCCCCGAGCAGGTGGTCGAGATCGCCTACGACGCGGTGCAGACCTCGCGGCGCTATCCCGGCGGCCTCGCCCTGCGCTTCGCCCGGGTCCTGCGCTACCGCGACGACAAGGGCGCCGACGAGGCGGACACCCTCGACTCCCTGCGCTGACCCTTCCTACCACCCTCACCCTGACCCCCACCCTGACCCTCACCCCCATCCCCACCCTCACCCCCATCCCCCTCCCCATCCCGACCGAGCGCCGCAGATGGTCGCTCTCACCCCCACCGGGCGTCGCAGATGGTCGCTCTCACCCCCACCGAGCGTCGCAGATGGTCGCTGTCACCCCCACCGAGCGCCGCAGATGGTCGCTCTCACCGCCACCGAGCGCCGCAGATGGTCGCTCTCACCGCCACCGAGCGCCGCAGATGGCTTCTGCGGTGACGGGCTAACCTTCGTCCGCGACACAGGGCGACTGCACGTCCACCTGCACACGGGCGTCTCCCCAGGGGGTGATGGTGACCCTGAACCCCTCGGCGTTCTGGTGGTAGCTCACCAGGTCTCCCTCGGGTGCGGGGTTGTCGAGCTCCTCCCACCCATTCTGCTGCAACCAGTCGCGGGCGAGCTGAGCCTGCTGAGCCTCGAGCTCCGGATCTTTGTCCTCGGCGACGCGCAGACGTGCTGTCTCGGCCCATGACGTGCTGTCGGAGGCCGTGGTGAAGAGGCATGCGCGGAGACTGCCGGGCGCCATCTGCTCCTCCAGGTCAGGCTTGTCCGGCAGGTCGAACTGGTCCCACAGGGTCTCCAGGATCGCTCGCACCTGGGGCTGCTGTGCGCGCGCGGCGTCTTCGGCGGTGCCGCTCATGGTGGTTCCTTCCGTCGTGGAGGCCGGGGAGGAGGTGGAGGGGCCATCGCCACGATCGGCCGCACATCCCGTGAGCACGGTGGCCAGGAGGGCCAGCCCGGTGCCTGCCCGCCTCACGTCGATCCGCCGCTGCCGAAGCTCCCGCCGAGGGGCCCCGGTGCCATGATCTCGGGCTGGCTCTGCTCCCACGGAGACTCCAGATCGTCGATGGGCACGGGGTCGGTGCCAGGGTAGCCGGGGTCGTCGTAGACGTTGTCCGGGGCGAACCAGTCGCCATCCTCGCGGTAGGGGATGACCTCACCCCCGGTGATCACCCCGACGAGGTTGGTCCACGAGTCTGTGGGGGGAGTGACCACCCACCCGTGCGAGTCCGCTCCTTCGAGCCGGTCACCGACCTCGACGCCGTCCGGTAGCGGATCCCTGGAAGAGGGCTCGAGCCACCGACCCGTCTCCAGACGGGTGAACTGGTCGGTGTCGAGCGGGTCGTTGCCGTGCCCCCAGTCCTCCGGCAGGCCGACCCACCACCGGACGTTCTCCGACTCCTGCGCGAGGCGGATGGTGTCGCCGGGGGCCGTCATGGTGAACCGTTGGACGTGGCGGTCCTCCCCGTCCCAGGTCTGCGTCGGATAGGACTCCGGGGTGGTGGGCTGCGCCCCACGGGTCCAGGGGCGGCGGTAGTGGCCGATGAAGCCCCAGTCCCGATCCCGAGGGCGCGATGAGGAGGGTGCGGTCGACGTCGATGCCGTAGACGTCGGCGAAGCCGACGATGCCACCCCCCGCCGAGTGGCCGGCCGCCGTGACCGCCCGCTCGGGCATGCCCAGCCCCTCCACGAAGCGCAGCAGCGCCTGACCACCCTCCTCGGAGTAGCGCGTCTGCGTCGCGTCGGAGGCCACCGAGTCGGGCAGGTCAATGCCCATCCAGGTGATCGTGCTCGTCCCTTGTCGCGCGACCGACTCCATGTTGTCGGGGTACTTCGCGATGCTGGCCATGTCCGTGGTCGTCCCCGGCACGAAGATCCCGACGTTCTCGCTGTCGAACTCGCCGTGCCACTCGGCATACCGGCCGTCCCCTCGCGGATCGAAGAGCAGGATCGCCCGCCGGTCGGCGGACAGCACGAGTCCGGCCTCGTCCGTGACGTCGGAGAAACGCAGCTCGGGGTCGGGCGTGACCAGCTCTTCGTAGAACTCCAGTCGATCCCGTGACCTCTCCAGCTCCTGGTCACGCAGCCGGAAGTCGTGCAGCATCGTCTGCGCGCCGTCGCCCATGAGACCGTCGACGAGCTGCTCGCCCAGCCAGTCCGGATACCACCCCGGGAGGCTGTCGAGCACGTCCTCGCGCGTGGTCGCGTTGTCGGGCAGGGCCTCGAGCAGCGCCAGTCGGCGCTGCTCCAGATCGATGGCGCTCTCGATGAGCAGCTGGTTGGCTGCCGCCCGGTGCTCCACCGGTATGCCGTCCAGGCCGCCGATGAGCGTGGGGTAGAGCAGGCGCAGCCGGCGTTGCGCCTCCGGGGTCAGCCCGGCCCAGTAGTCGCGGATCCCCGCGATCGCCCGGGGGTCGGTGACCTGGCCGTCCTCGAGCTCCCCGATCCGGCTCCACAGCCCGGACAGCACCGGGTCGTCGGCGTTGTGCGGCGCGTAGTCGGTCGCGAGGGCCGCCATGACGTGCGGGTTGCGCTGAAGGAACCCGGCGAGCCGCTGCGGGTCGAGCTCGTCCAGCAGGGCGCGCACGGCGTTCGGGTCCTCCGCCCCCGCGATGCGAGCCAGCAGGATCTCATCGGCCCGGCTGTTGACCAGGCCGTGGTCGCGGAAGATCCGCCACGTCCCCTCCGGTGCCTGCGAGCGGGTGAAGCTCGCGGTGGACGAGCCGGGCTCCAGGCCGGCCAGGGAGGACCGGACCTGGGCCATGGTGTCGCGGCACCCCCGGTCTGCGGTGCGCAGCATCTCCTTCGGATGGTCGGTGCGCCCGCGCAGGGTGTCCTCCTGACGCCGCACCTCCTCCCAGTCGATGACGCTCACCTGCTCGCCGACATCGCCGCGGACCTCTGTGAACGGCCGGTCGGCGTGCAGCGCGTCCCAGTCCCGCTGGATGTCGCGCAACGTCGGGCCGTGGTCGGCCAGCGCCCGCGCCAGGGCGTCGAGAGCGCCGCCCGCCGCGCGGAGGTCCTCCTGCAGGATCCGTAGTCCGTCCTGAGTCGGGTCGGCAGCGTCGTCGGCGCGGTCGGTGATCTGACCCTCCCAGCCCAGGGCGGAGGCCGCCTGACCGAGCGTGCGGCGCAGGCCCGCCCGCTCGTCGTCCACGACGTCGGCGGCGTCGCGCAGCCCCCGGGCGGCCGTCCGCAGCGGCTCGGCGTCGGCGACCATCCAGTCGGGGATCTCCAGGCTCATCGCTCGCCGGTGGCCTCGGCGGTGTGGTCGGCGAGCGTCACCATGCCCTCCTCCAGCGTCGCGAGCTCCCGCCCGGCGTCCACCAGGCGCTGACGACCGACGGCCTGGAGGTCGGCGAGGGTGGCGGCGGTCAAGGAGCCGGCCAGTGGCCCGGCCAGTCCCGCCACGGCCACGTCGTCCGAGGCACCGTCAAGAGCGTCGCCGCCCACGCCCAGCGCCCGCGCGGCCTCCCGCGTCGCGGTGATGTCGATCCGTGGCATCAACCCTCCCTGCCCCGCATGGTAGGTCGATCGGGGCCACGCGCGCTCGTCGTCCGTGCCGTGGCCGGCTGCCGACAGGACACGCGGCCGCGCGTTTGGGACGATCAGAGCCCATCCGCCCACAGGAGGTCGACGATGACCCGAGCCAGCGCCAACCTTGCCCACAACCTCGCCACCACGGCGCAGGATCACCCCGACGCGCGGGCGGTGATCCTCGACGACATGGTGCTGACGTATGCCGACGTCGAGCAGTCCGCACGTCAGCTGGCCGGGTGGCTGCGTGCGCAGGGGATCGGCGAGGGCGACCGGGTGGCGCTCATGCTCCCCAACGTCCCCGCCTTCCCTGTCCTCTACTACGCGACGCTGCGGCTCGGGGCCGTCGTGGTCCCGATGAACCCGCTGTTCAAGAAGCGCGAGATCCAGTTCTACCTCGAGGACTCCGGCGCCTCGCTGCTCGCCGCGATGCCCGGCGACGACGCGGTCGCCGCTGCGGAGGCGACCGGCACCCAGCTGCTCACGGTGGGCCCGGAGGGGCTGAGCGCCTACGTCCACGGTGCGGAGGCGACCGACCCGGTGGAGGAGATCGTGGAGCGCGCCGCCGACGACACGGCCGTCATCCTCTACACCTCCGGCACCACGGGCCGACCCAAGGGCGCCGAGCTGACCTGCGACAACCTGCAGACCAACCAGCTCGCGACGACCGAGACCCTGCTGCACCTCGACTCCTCCGACGTCGTCATGGGCTGCCTGCCGCTCTTCCACGTCTTCGGCATGACGTGCGGCATGAACACCGCCTTCGCGACCGGCGCCGCGCTGACGATGATCCCGCGCTTCGACCCGGCCAAGGCGCTGCAGGTCATCGAGCGCGACAAGGTCACCGTCTTCGAGGGGGTGCCGACGATGTATGGCGCGATGCTGGCCGCCGCGCGCGCCGCCGAGCAGGCGCCGGACCTGTCGACGCTGCGCACCGCCGTGTCGGGCGGGGCCAGCCTGCCGCTGGAGCTGATGAAGACGTTCGAGGACACCTTCGGGGCGACCATCCTCGAGGGGTACGGCCTCTCCGAGACCTCCCCCGTCGCCTCCTTTAACCACCCGGACGTCGAGCGTAAGGCCGGCTCGATCGGCATACCGATCCGTGGGGTGGAGCTGAAGCTGGCCGGGCCCGACGGCGCCGAGGTCGGCTCCAGCACGGCGGACGACCCGCAGATCGGTGAGATCTGCATCCGCGGCGAGAACATCATGAAGGGCTACTGGCAGCGCCCGGACGCGACCGCCGAGGCGATCGACGACGACGGCTGGTTCCACTCCGGGGACCTCGCGCGGCGCGACGAGGACGGCTACTACTTCATCGTCGACCGCAAGAAGGACATGATCATCCGCGGCGGGCTCAACATCTACCCGCGGGAGATCGAGGAGCTGCTCTACGAGCACCCGGCGGTCGCCGAGGCCGCGGTCGTCGGGGTGCCGCACGAGGAGCTCGGCGAGGAGGTCGCGGCCCACGTCGTGCTCGCCCCCGACGCCCGCGCCACGGAGGAGGAGCTGATCCAGCACGTCAAGGACCAGGTCGCGCCCTACAAGTACCCGCGCACCGTGACCCTCATCGAGGAGCTGCCCAAGGGCGCGACCGGCAAGATCCTCAAGCGGGAGCTACGTGGTGACTGAGGTCGGCGGGAGGGCTCAGCCCTCGCCCGCCTCGGTGGCCTCCTGGGTGTCGGCCTGGTCCTCCAGGTCCTGGGCGCGGTCCCGGCAGTCCTGGGCGTAGTCGAGCACGTCGGTGCGCAGGGTGCGCACGTCGCGTCGGACGTCGCGGACCCCGTCGTAGAACTCCGCGGCGCTCGGGCCCCACCAGACGCCGTCGGGGTTCTCGGGGTAGCGCTCCAGCAGGGTGTCGATGTCGTCGTCCAGCAGCTCGGCCTTGTCGCTGATCGTGCGTGCGACCTCGCGCAGCTGACGCGCACGCTCCCGCTTCTGCTCCGGCGTCGTCACAGCAGGCTCATCCCCACGAGGATGGCGAACAGCGGCTCGGACGGGAGCGGGGAGAGGACCACCTCGTCGCCCTCGTCGGTGAGCCGCAGGTGGCCGTGCCGACCGGCGTGGACGCCGGCGACCCGGTGCTCGGTGTCCGAGGTGAGGGTCCAGGTGAACCACGGCTGGCCCCAGATCTCGCGCAGGTGCTCGTCGGCCCCGGAGGGTGGTGGGGCCGTCGCGTCGTCGGTCCGTTGCGCCACCAGCTCGCGGGGGAGGCGGTCCGGGGAGAGGGCCATCGGCCACGCCGGCCCGACCTGCAGCCACGCCGCCAGGTCGGCCGCCAGGTGCATCGTGGGCAGCCACATGAGCGTGCCCGTCGTCGCCGAGGCCAACCGGTCCTTGCCGACCGGCTCGGTGCCGGCCCACGTCTGCGGGGAGTCCGTCGCCCAGACGACGACGCTGCCGCGCACCCGGGCCGCCTCGTAGGTGCCCGGCACGCCTGCCGCCGCGCTCTCGACCCGGATCCGGCGGTCCGCCGACCGCAGGAGGGTATGCGTCGACCGCCCGTCCTCGGTGAGTCGGCCGGAGCCGTCGACGAGGCCGGCGTGGTGCAGCTCCTCCACCGCCGCCTCGTCGCTCACCCGGGGGCCGCGCAGGAGGCCGGCCTCCGCGGCGGCGAACGTCGTGAACGCCGAGCGGGAGAGCGGCATACCCTCCGGGGTCCACGGCTGGGCCTCGTGCAGCCGGGAGAGGTCCTCGAGATCCTCCCCCTGGCCGCTCCAGAACGGGTCGGTGCGGGGCTCAGCCACGGCCGTCCTCCTCCCGGGTCGGGCGGACGCGCAGACCGTCGACGGCGGCGCCGATCAACGGCATGACCCGCAGGTAGCGGTCGGCGTCCACGGTGGCGGTGACCGACAGCGGTCGGCACTCCTCCACGCGCATCCACGTGGTGGTGCAGATCAGGGCGTCGCCCGAGGGCCAGGTCGACAGCAGCCGGCGACCGCCCTCGTCGCGCCACAGGTCCCACGAGACGAGGCGATGCCCCTGCTCGAGGGCGATGAGCGTCGCCGCCGTCTGCGTCGCGAGGGCGCCGATGCTCTCCTCCGACTCCGGACCCAGGCCGATGACGAGGTTGGGGCGCACGCCGAGGTCGGCCGCCCAGTCGGTCGGTGCCAGCGCGAGCAGGACGGTCCCCTCGTCGTCCGGCTCCTGCTCGATCGGGCCCCAGCCGGGGGGCGGGTCGAGCTCGACGATGAGGTCAGGAGTGCTCATGCGGGTCCTTCCACGACGGGGCGTCCCGCAGCCAGCGGGGGGTGAGCGGGCGCGGCAGCCACCAGACCGCCAGCACGCCGAGGGCGAAAGAGACCAGCGCCACGACGAGCATGACCATCCCGACGACCGGGCCGACCAGCGGCGACAGGGTCGTGAGGACGAGGGCGATCCCGAGGTACAGCGGCGCCAGGTGCAGGGTCCTGCTCGGCCACGAGCGGAGCATGATGGCGCGGATCCGCCCGGACCAGGCGATGAGGCCCACGACGATCATCGCCAGGCCGAGGGCGAGCAGGATCGGGGAGAAGACGAGTGCGCTGTCGGGGGAGGTCATCCGAAGAGCGACCCCCACACCTCTTTGGCCCCGTCGGCGATCGCGCTGCCGGCCTCCTTGATGGCGGTGCCCGCGGCCTTGCCCGCCTTGGAGCCGATGAAGGCGCCGATCGCGCCACCGATGAGGGCACCGCCCACGGTGCCGACGACGGGGATGGGGATGAAGCTGCCCGCGATGGCGCCGTAGTGGGCCCCGACGAGCCCGCCGGCGATCGCCCCGCCGCCTTCGGTCGCGACGTTGTAGCCCGCCGAGGCGACGCGCTGACCGGTGCTGTACTCGGGGTGGTACTGCTGGTCGTGCTCCCACTGGCTCGCCGCCGAGTCCCACACGGTGAGGGCGACGCCCGCACCACCGAGGAGACGGCCACCGGTGCGCGCCCACGTGGGGGGACGGCCGAGGTCCGGGCTGGTGGTGACGTTGGGGCCCGGCCGGTAGGTGGCCTCGTCGGTGAGGGTGCTGATGCGGGGCAGCCTCGGGTCTGCCGAGCTGCCCTGGGGGACGAGGATCCCGCTCGGGCGGCGCACCAGGTTGGTGCCCTCGTGCACGTCGTCGGCGCTCCCCAGGAGGGACGTGAGCTCGTCCAGGGCCCCGGCGGCGGTGACGGTGTCGACCTTGGGCACGTAGAGGCGGAAGTTGCGGTACCTGTCCAGCAGCCCCTGCCCGACACCGAGGGGGAGGGCACCGAACTCGTCGCTCCGGGCGATCTGCTCGATGTTCTCGGTGACCGTGCGGTCCTCGTCCGGCAGGAGGTTGCCGAAGTCGGGGAGCCAGTAGCCGGCCTCGCGCAGCTCCTGGATCGGCTTCTCGTGGTCGACGTAGTGGATCGCGTGGTCCTTGGCGGCACCGGCCAGCATCGACAACGTCTCGGCGAGCGTGCTCGTCCGACGTCGGGCGTCCGGCGCCGCGGCCGACAGCCACTGGTCCACCTTCTCGACCTGCGTCGTGATGTCCCCGCCGATCGTCGACAGGCTGGTGCCCACGCCCAGCGTGGCACCACTCATCGCGATCACACCGTCCGGATCGATACGGACCGTCACCCAGCGCCTCCCTCATGCTCGACCGCCGGAGCACTCTACCGGCCACGCCTCACCAGCCCGACACTCGTGCGGACGGACCGGCCCCGGCGACGCCCTGAGTGGAGGGTCGAGCGCTGAGCGGTAGCCTGCAGAAGGCTCGTGGATCGGTGGTGAAAGGGTTGTCGATGGTGCAGGGCACGGGGAGACGCCCGACGATCTACTCCGTCGCCGATCGCGCAGGGGTCTCCATCGCGACGGTCTCGCGGGTGCTGCGGCGTCCCGGGGAGGTGCGCGCCGCCACCCGCGACAAGGTGCTGGCCGTCGTCGACGAGCTGGGCTACGTGCCGGACGGCGCCGCACGCTCGCTCGCGGTCAAGTCGCACGAGGCGCACGGCCTGGTGCTCCCGGAGCTGGGCGGGCCCTACTACGCCGACCTGCTCACGGGGTATGAGCAGGGGGCGGCCGAGGGGGGCGCGAGCGTCGTCGTGCTCCTCACCGAGGGCAAGGACGACGTCGACCTGCTCGTGCGCCGACTGGCCGGCCGGGTGGACGGCATGGTGCTCATGGGTGCGGTGCCCGTGTCGCCCGGCACCGTCGCCGCGGTGCGGGCCAAGCTGCCCGTGCTGGGGCTGGCCAACAGCCACGAGGAGTCGGTCGAGAGCTTCAGCACCGAGAACCTCCGGAGTGCCCAGGCGCTGACCACCCACCTCATCGAGGTCCACGGGCGGCGGGCGCTGCGCTTCGTGGGGTCACCGGAGTTCGCCGACGACGTGCAGGAGAGGTATGCCGGTTTCGTCGCCGCGCACGAGGCGGCCGGTCTCGCGGCGGCCGAGCCGGTGCCCGCGACCTTCCGCGAGGACGGCGGCCCCCGGGTGGTGTCCCTGCTCGTCGACGGCGGCCCGGAGGCGGACGGGGTGGTCTGCGCCAACGACGAGCTCGCCCTGTCGGTGATGCGCGGGCTCCTCGCGGCCGGGGTCAGGGTGCCCGAGCAGATGAGCGTGACCGGCTGGGACGACGTCATGGCTGCGCGCTACGTCACGCCGGGCCTGACCACGGTGAGCCAGCCGGTCCGTGAGCTCGGCCGGGAGGTCGCGGTGCGGATGCGGGCCCTGCTGGAGGACCGTGACTCGGCCCCCGAGCAGCACGTCCTCCCCACGCGGCCGGTCATCCGGCAGTCCTGCGGCTGTTCCTGACCCCTTGTGCCCCTGCGGTGGAGCGTGTATCTTCTGGCTCAGGCATGTAAGCGCTTACGACGACAAAGGAGTCTCCATGCGACGTTCCACCCTGCTGGTCGCCCTGACGACCACCACCGCCCTCGCCCTGACCGGCTGCGGTCGCGACGACGGCGGCTCGGCCGGTGAGGCCGCCCCGCAGACCGGGGAGGCGGTCTCGACCGAGGGCCTGTCCGGCGAGCTCGACGTCTGGGCCATGGGCGCCGAGGGCGAGGCCCTCCCGGACCTCGTCGCGGGCTTCGAGGAGGCATACCCCGAGGTCACCGTCAACGTCACCCCGGTGCCGTGGGACTCCGCGCACGACAAGTTCGTCAACTCCATCAGCGCCGGCACCACCCCGGACGTCGCCATGATCGGCACCACGTGGATGGGCGAGTTCGCGGGCATGGACGCGCTGGACCCGACGCCCGGGTCGATCGACACGACGAAGTTCTTCGAGGGCGCCCAGGGCACCACCGAGGTGGAGGGCACGTCCTACGGCGTCCCGTGGTACGTCGAGACCCGCATGGTCTACTACCGCTCCGACATCGCCGCCGCGGCCGGCTTCGAGGAGGTCCCGACCGACCAGGCCGGCTTCAAGGAGATGGCCGCCGCCCTGCAGGAGCAGGACGGTGTCGACTGGGGCATCAGCCTGCAGCCGGGCCAGACCGGCTCGTGGCAGACCGTCGTGCCCTTCGCCTGGTCCGGCGGCGCCGAGATCGCCACCGAGGACGCCTACACCCTCGACACCCCCGAGACCGTCGCCGCCGTCGACTACTTCGGCAGCTTCTTCACCGACGAGATCGCCGACGCCAACCCCCCGGAGGGCCAGACCGAGGCGACCTTCACCGACGGCAGCGTCCCGATGTTCATCTCCGGTCCCTGGATGATGAGCATCGTCGAGGACTTCGCCGCCGAGGCGGGCGAGGACAGCTTCGGCGAGATGTATGACGTGGCTCCCGTCCCCGCCGCGGACGGCGGCGAGTCCAGCTCCTTCATCGGCGGTTCCAACCTCGGCGTCTTCGCCGACACCGAGAACCGCGACGCCGCCTGGGCGCTCGTCGACTGGCTGACCCAGCCCGAGACGCAGGTGGAGTGGTACGACATGACCAGCGCGCTCCCGTCCGTGCAGTCCGCCTGGGAGGACCCGGCGCTGACCGAGGACGCCAAGCTCGCGAAGTTCGGCGAGGAGCTCACCACCGCGCAGGCCCCGCCGTCCTTCCCCACCTGGGAGCAGGTCGCGGCCGCCTTCGACGCCGAGATGGAGAAGGTCGCCAAGCAGGGCCTCTCCGGCGAGGAGGCCCTCCAGGCCGCCCAGCAGCAGGCCGACTCGATCGGCACCGGGCAGTAAGCTCCCATGAGTCTCGTGACCGGGTCGCGCCGCCGCGACCCCCAGGGCACCCGTGACGCCACGCGGTCCCGTTCCTCGCGCGCCCCTGGTGCGGCGCGCGAGGAACGGGCCGGATGGCTGCTGACGCTGCCCTTCCTGCTGCTCTTCGCCGTCTTCACCGCCTGGCCGGTGATCCAGTCGGTCTTCTTCTCCGTCACCGACATCACCAACCGCGACCTGCGCACGCCCTTCCAGGTCAACTTCGTCGCCGTCGAGCAGTACGCCAAGGCCTTCGGTGACCCGGTCTTCCGGCAGGCGGCGCTCAACACCGCATACTTCGTGCTCATCGGCGTCCCGCTGACGATGACCGTGGCGCTCGCCGCCGCGGTCGCGCTCAACACCGGCATCACCCGCTTCCGCGCGGTCTACCGGCTCGGGTTCTACACGCCGGTCATCACCTCGATCGTCGCCGTGGCCGTCGTCTGGCGCTTCCTGCTGCACCCGGACAGCGGCCTGGTCAACACCGTGCTGTCCTGGGTCGGCATCGACGGGCCCAACTGGCTGGGGTCGACGACGTGGGCGATGCCCTCGCTCATCGCGATGGCGACCTGGCGCAACTTCGGGACGGCGATGATCATCTTCCTCGCCGGGCTCCAGTCGGTGCCGCAGCAGCTGCACGAGGCCGCCGCGATCGACGGCGCCAACGCCTGGCAGCGCTTCCGCAACGTCACCGTGCCGATCCTGCGCCCGACCATCCTCTTCGTCTCGGTCACGACGGCGATCGGCTACCTGCAGTTCTTCGAGGAGCCCTTCGTCATGACCCAGGGTGGCCCGCTCAACAGCACCATCTCGGCGTCGATGTACACCTACCAGCAGTTCAGCTACGGCAACTACGGGTATGCCGCGGCCCTGAGCTACCTCATCTTCCTCGTCATCGCGATCGTCACCGCCGTGCAGTTCCGCTTCCTCTCGGACAAGGAGGACTGAGCGATGACCTCGGTCGGTATGCGCTCGCGCTGGTGGCTCTACCTCGTCCTCACGGTGGCTCTCCTCGTGGTCATCACCCCCTTCATCTGGATGGTGCTGGGGTCCTTCAAGACCAACGCCGAGCTGCGCCAGATCCCCCCGACGTGGTGGCCGCAGAACCCCACCCTCGACAACTTCCGCCAGCTCTTCAGCAGGCTGTCCTTCGGCACCTACTTCACCAACTCCACGATCGTCGCGGTCGTCGTCACGGCCGGCAACCTGCTCTTCTGCTCGATGGTCGGGTATGCCCTGGCGATGCTGCGCTTCCGCGGCAAGAAGTTCGTCTTCGCCCTCATCCTCGGCACCCTGATGATCCCCGGCGTCGTGACCTTCGTGCCGCTCTTCGTCCTCGTCGCCAACCTCGGTCTGGTCGACACCCTCCCGGGGTTGTTCCTGCCCTTCCTCGTCGGGCCGTTCGGGGTCTTCCTCATGCGGCAGTTCGTCCTCGGGCTCCCCAAGGACCTCGTCGAGGCCGCCCGGATCGACGGCGCGGGCGAGTTCCGCATCTTCTTCCAGGTGATCCTGCCGCTGCTCACCCCTGCCCTGGCGACGCTGGGGATCCTCACCTTCCTCGGCAGCTGGAACAACTTCCTGTGGCCGCTGGTCGTGGCGCAGACCAACGACACCTACACCCTCCCGGTGGCGCTCGCGCTCTACTCCACCGGGCAGAACGAGCAGCAGTACGGCCTGCTCATGGCCGGAGCGACGATCGTCGTCCTGCCGGTCCTGGCCGTCTTCCTCATCTTCCAGCGGCGGTTCATCCAAGGGATTGCCACCACCGGGATCAAGTAGCCCGACCACCCCAGAAGGAGCACCCATGCACCCGTTCGACGCACGTCATACCCCCCTCGCCCGCCGCACCGTGCTGGCCGGCGGCCTCGCGGGAGGCCTCGCCCTCGGCCTGCCGACCGGCGCCCTCGCGGCACCCCGCGGACCCGGCCGACCGGGCCCGGCGCCGGTGGGCACCGACGCCGACACCCTCTGGCGCTGGACCCGGGACACCTGGGCCTCGATGGTCGCCATGACCCCCGAGGACACCGGGCTCGTCTCCGACAACATCACCGGTGACCTGGCGACGGCGGGGGTCTACACCTCGCCCACCAACATCGGCGGCTACCTCTGGTCGGCCGTCGTGGCCCGCGACCTCGGCATCATCACACCCGGCGAGGCGACGCGCCGGATTCGCCGGACCCTGCGCACGCTGCAGGGGATGGAGCACCACACCGCGAGCGGGATGTACTTCAACTGGTACGACCCGCGCGACGGCTCGGTGATCTACGACTGGCCCGAGAGCGGCGACCCGGTCGTGCCCTTCGTCTCCAGCGTCGACGCGTCCTGGCTCGGGGCCGCTTTGCTCGTCGTGCGCAACGCCGACCGCGCCAACGCGCGCCTGGCGGGTCAGCTCTTCGACCGGATGCGCTTCGACGTCTTCGCCGACCCGACCTTCTCCAAGCCCTACCTCAACTACGGCGGGTTCTACCTCGAGGAGCCCACGCGCCTCACCGCCCCGCCGCGCACCGAGGCCCGCGACCTCATCGGCGCCGGTGAGCCGGTCTGGTACACCGCCGACCACCACTACGACACGATCGTCTCCGAGACCCGGATCACGACCTACCTCGGCATCATCAAGGGCCAGGTGCCGCCGGAGGCCTACTTCCAGGCGTGGCGGACCTTCCCGCCGGAGTGGACCTGGCCGGAGATGCCCCCGGTGGGGCAGTGGCGCACCTACCTCGGCGTCGACGTCTTCGAGGGCGCGCACGACTACCTCGGCCACCGCACCGTGCCCGGCTGGGGCGGCTCGATGTTCGAGGAGCTCATGCCCAACGTCTTCGTGCCCGAGGAGACCTGGGCGCCGGACGCCTGGGGCCGCAACCACCCCAACCACGTCGCGGTGCAGCGGGCCCACGGGCTGGAGGAGTACGACTACTGGGGCTTCTCGCCCGCGAGCCACCCGGCGGGCGGCTATGCCGAGTGGGGCGTCGACGCCCTCGGGCTCAACCCGGAGGGCTACTTCTCCGACGTCGAGCGCACCGACCGGGTGCACGGGCAGCCGGAGCCGGACTACGGCCAGGGGGTCGTCACCCCGCACGCCGCCTTCCTCGCGATGATGCACGCCCCGGCGCAGTCCTACGACAACCTCGTCGCCATCGAGGCCGACTTCGCCTCCTACGGCCCGGGCGGGTTCTACGACGCGGTCAACACCTCGACCGGCCAGGTCGCGACGCGCTACCTGTCCCTGGACCAGGCGATGATCCTCGGGGCCCTCGGCAACGTGCTCGGCGGTGGGTTGCTGCAGCGCTACTTCAGCACCGGCGAGGTCGAGCGCACCCTGCGCCCGGTGCTCGCCATGGAGGAGTTCGGCGCCAGCGCATGAGCGAGATCGGCTTCTCCACCGGACCAGACGGGGTGCGCTACCGCGACCTCAACCGCAACGGCGTCCTCGACCCCTTCGAGGACCCGCGTCGGCCGGCGGCCGAGCGGGTCGACGACCTGCTCGGCCGGCTGCACCTCGACGAGAAGATCGGGCTGCTCTTCCACACCGTCATCGAGTCCGGGCCGGGTGGCAGCGTGCTCGACGGGCCGGGGGCGATCAGCAAGACCGGCACCCGACACGTCGTGGTCGACAAGCGCGTCAACCACTTCAACGTCCACCAGCTCGGGTCGGCCGGCGAGGCCGCCCGCTGGCACAACGCGGTCCAGCGGGTGGCGGAGCAGACGCCGCACGGCATACCTGTCACCATCTCGACCGACCCCCGGCACGGCTTCAGCGAGAACGCCGGCGCGAGCTTCTCGGCCGGCTCCTTCTCCCAGTGGCCCGAGCCGCTGGGCATCGGCGCGCTGCGCGACGTCGAGCTGTGTCGGGAGTATGCCGAGGCGGTCCGCTCGGAGTACGTCGCCGTCGGCATCCGCGCGGCGCTGCACCCGACGCTGGACCTGGCGACGGAACCGCGCTGGGCACGGCAGCTGCATACCTTCGGGCAGGACCCGCAGGTGGTGACCGAGCTGGGGCTGGCCTTCCTCGAGGGACTCCAGCGGGGCCCGCTCGGGCCGGGCAGTGTCGCGTGCACGGCCAAGCACTTCCCCGGCGGCGGGCCGCAGGCGGACGGCGAGGACGCGCACTTCCCGTACGGCAAGGAGCAGGTCTACCCCGGAGGGCGCTTCGCCGACCACCTCGCCCCCTTCCTGCCGGCCATCGAGGCCGACGTGGCGGCGATGATGCCCTACTACGGCATACCGATCGGGCTCGAGCTGGACGGCGAGGACGTGCCCGAGGTCGGCTTCGGCTTCAACCGGCGGATCGTCACCGGCCTGCTGCGCGACGAGCTCGGCTACGACGGTGTCGTCCTCACCGACTGGGAGCTGGTCAACGACAACCACGTCGGCGACCAGGTGCTCCCGGCGCGGGCCTGGGGCGTCGAGCACCTCGACGCCGCCGGCCGGATGGAGCTGCTGCTCGAGGCGGGGTGCGACCAGTTCGGCGGCGAGGAGTGCGTCGAGGTGCTGGCCGAGCTTGTGGCGTCCGGGCGGGTCACCGAGGAGCGGATCGACGTGTCCGCGCGGCGGCTGCTCCTGGTGAAGATGCAGCTCGGCCTCTTCGACGACCCCTTCGTCGACGAGGACCTCGCCGACCGGAGGGTGGGCGTGGAGTCGGTCGTCGCGTCCGGCCTGGCCGCGCAGGCCGCCTCGGTCACGGTGCTCGCCGACGACGGTGGGCTGCTGCCGCTGGCGGGCGGGCGTCGCAGGGTCTACGTCGAGGGGCTCTCGGCGGCGGATGCCGCGCCGCTGGGCGAGGTCGTGGAGCGGCCCGAGGACGCCGATCTCGCCGTCATCCGCCTCGCCGCCCCTCACGAGCCGCGCTCCGACCTCTTCCTGGAGGCGTGGTTCCACCAGGGGTCGCTGGACTTCCCGCCCGGGCTGCCGGTGCGGCTGGCCCGGATCCGGGAGCACTGCCCGGTCGTGGTCGACGTCACCCTCGACCGGCCCGCCGTCCTCGGGCCGGTGCTGGAGGCGGTCGACGCGGTCGTCGCGAGCTACGGCTCCGGCGGGCCGGCGCTGGTCAGGGCGCTGCAGGGCGAGGCCCGGGGCCGGCTGCCCTTCGACCTGCCGCGGTCCATGGAGCAGGTGCGCACCCACCACCCGGACCAACCCGGGCTGGGCGACCCGCTCCTGCCCTGCGGGCACGGCATACCTCTCGGTGCGCGGGTGTGAGGCCGGTCCGCTGAGAGCACGTGTCGCGGTGACGGCCCACGTGCGCTCAGCGGTTGGCAGGCAGCCAGCCCACGCCGGGAGCACGTGGTCGGCATAGCCCTCACCGTGGTGGCTGTGGGTCGCCCTGACGACCCAGAGCCACCACAGTGAGCCCGGCCGACGGCCCCTGTGGACAGTTCCCGCGAGGGACGGCCGTGAGTGGGCACACTGCCTGCATGTCCCCGGTGACGACGCGCACGGAAGCCCTCGCGGGCGGAGTGACGATCTCGCGGCTCCGGCACCTCCTGGCCCGGGGTTCCTGGCAGCGGGTCTTCGACGGGGTGTTCGTCACGCACGGTGGGCCCCTCACCTATCGCGAGCGGCTCGAGGCGGCGACGAGGGCGCGCGGCCCCGGCGCGGTCGTCAGCCTCGAGTGCGCGCTGCACCTCTGGGGTCTGACTGATCGCCAGCCCCCGGTCATCACGCTCGCCGAGCCGGCGGGGACCCACCGCACCCGCGCCCTGCCGGGGGTGCGCGCACGGCGGCGACGTCGGCTGACGACGGCCCGGCGCTACGGCATACCGGTGACGGCACTGCCGCAGACGCTGCTCGATGTGGCCGCCATGATGGACGCGGACGCGATCATCGCCCGGCTGACCCGCGCGGTCGCGGGCCGCCGGGTCACGGTCGGGCAGCTGCGCGAGGAGCTCGCCCATCACCCGCGGCACCCGCGCCGCCTGCTGCTCGAGCAGGTGCTGACCGCGGCCGACGAGGGGCTGGAGAGTGTGGCCGAGGTGAGGTATGCCCGTGACGTCGAGCGCGCGCACGGACTTCCGCGGATGCAGCGTCAGGCCGCACTGGACGGGGGCGAGCGTGGCCGATCGCGCCGCCTGGACTTCCGGGACGCCGAGCGTGGGCTGGGGGTCGAGATCGACGGGGAGATCTTCCACCGGGACCGCGCCCACCTGGACCGCGGGCGTGACCGGGAGGCCGCCGGCCGCGGTGACATCATCCTGAGGGCGGGGTGGTTCGAGGTGGTGGAACGGCCCTGCCAGCTCGCGGCCGATGTCGCCGCAGCCCTCCTCGCCCGCGGCTGGACCGGCTCCCCGACGCCCTGCAGCCCGGCCTGCGCGGTCCGACGTGACCCCCGCCTGAGAAAGGCCGGCTGACCCGGGCGCGTGGGGCGGCTGACTGTGGTGGGTGAGGCGATCCCTGGTGGGGTGTGTGGTGGGGGTGGGTCGTCAGGGCGACGCGTAGCCACCACGGAGACGCCCCCGGGGGTGGGTTGGGCGATCTCTGGCAGGGGTGTGTGGTGGGGGTGGGTCGTCAGGGCGACGCGTAGCCACCACGCAGAGGGCGCTGGCGGGCTCCCCAGCCCCGACCAGTCCAGCCCAGCCGGTGCTCAGGCCTCGGCGGCGAGGGGTGCCGCCCGGTCCCCGCGGCGCCGCAGGAAGCCCTCGGCGGCGCGGCGGCCGGAGACTATCGCCCCCTGGATCGACCCGGTGTCGACGTGGTCGCCGGCGAGGATGAGGCCGGGCTCGACCTCCAGGGCCTCCCGGTCGTGCAGGGGAGCGGGCTGGGCGGGCAGGGCATACCTGATGTCGTCGCGGCGCAGGAGCTGCCAGCCGTCGGTGGGGACGCCGTAGATCCCCGCGAGCTGGGTGGCGACCACGTCGTCGGCGACCGGCTCCTGGCCGGGGCGCAGCAGGCTGCTGGCCTGCACGAGGTGGCGACCGGCCGGGGCGTAGGACGGCGCGGCATTGCTCATGACCGCCGTGTTGATGACCGGGCCGGCCTTCTCGCGCTGGTCGATGACGAGCAGCGACAGGTCGGTGGGGGCCTGCTCGACGGCGTACCAGTGCGTCGTCACGCCCTTGCCCCCGGCACTCGGGCGTCCGGTCAGGGCCGTCGCCGCCTCGGCTCCCGTGGCGACGACGACGAGGTCGGCGCCGATGTCCTCGCCGCCGGCCGTGCGCACCCGGCCGCCGCTGACGGAGACGACCTCGGTGCCGAGCTCGACAGGGGTATGCAGTGTCTCCGCCAGCTGCTCCGGCAAGGCCTGCATGCCGCGCTCGGGCAGGCCCGGTCGGCCGGTGGCGAACATCCGGGTGAGCAGGTGGGTGAAGGCGGTGGAGGTGCTGCCGTCGTCCTCGAGGAGCACCCCGGCCAGGAAGGTGTCGACGACCCGGCGCAGGGGCCCGTGGAAGTTGGCCCGGTCCATGGACTCGCGGCGCGAGACGTCCTCCCGGTCACCGTGCAGGGCCCAGTCGGCGCGCAGGGCGGGCGCGGCCCACCGGGCCAGCGAGCCCAGCGCCGCGGGGTGCAGCTTGCCCGAGCGCATCGTCTGCCCGATGAGCTGGGGCTCGCGGCGGGGGTCGGCCATGACGAGCAGGGAGTCCGACCGGTCGCTGCGGCAGGCCAGGCCCGCGCGGAAGGGCTGCAGCGCCAGCGCGTCGAGGTCGACGTCGGAGCGGACCATCGGATAGGCCGGGTTGAGCAGCTGGAATCCGCGGTCGAGCAGGAATCCGTCGACCTCGTCGGTGCGGATGCGTCCGCCGACCGCGTCAGCCGCCTCGAGCACGCGCACCCCCACCCCGTGGTCCTGCAGGGTGCGGGCACAGGTGAGCCCCGCGAGCCCGGCTCCGACAACGACGACCTCGACCGACTGGGACATGCCACTCAGCCTAGGACCGGTGACGGCGCGCGTCACATCGTGGCCGGCCACCCCGATCACGACCCGGTCAGGGACGTGCCGTCGCCAGGTGACAGTCCAGGCGGCGCAGCCGTGCGTCTCGACCTAGGGTCCAGACTGAGCTGCGCTGGGCGAGCCTGCTGGTGCAGGCATACACCCACGTCACCCCGCCCCACCGGATGCCTGGAGGTTCGTGCTGTGCAGGTCGTGGTCGTCGCCCACCCCGGCGCGCGGTGGGCCAGCCCCGCGTCGAGGGGGGACGGGTCCAGACGATGGTCCCTGAGCCGGTGAGCGGCGTGCGGGTGCGGCACGTCCCTGCAGCCCATCCCTACGTCGAGCACGTCCACGCGCTGCCGTCGACCGCCTCCGCGCCTGCTGTGGCCGTGCTCCCCGACCCGCCGGTGCCGGGTGCGCCTCCGGGTCAGTGGTGGCCACATCCTGCGCTGGAGGAGGCGTGGGTGCGCGAGCACGCCCACGAGCAGGACGTCCTGCACGTGCACTTCGGGGTGGAGGGGCGCAGCCTCCCCGAGCTGCGCGCCTGGCTGGATGCGCTCGCCGACCTGGGTCTTCCGCTGGTCCACACCGTCCACGACGTCGACCATCCCCACCTGCACGACCAGAGGCACCATCGGGAGCAGCTGGCCCTGCTCGTCGAGCGCGCCGACGGCCTGCTCACCCTCAGCGAGGGTGCGGCACAGCGCGTCGAGCGGGAGCACGGCCGGCGGCCCCTCGTCCTGCCGCACCCGCACGTCGTCCCCATGGACCTGCTCGACCGGCCCCGCCCGGTCCACGAGGAGCTGCGCATCGGGATGCACCTCAAGAGCCTGCGCACCAACGTGACGCCGATGCGTGTCCTGCCGGCGCTGCTCGAGGCGGTGCCGCACCTGGCGGCCCGGACCGGGCGGCCCGCCGTGCTGGAGATCCGGGCGCACCCCGAGGTGCTGGACCCGGACTTCACCCGCCACGACGAGGCGCTCGCCCGGCTGCTGCGTCGGCTGCTCGACGACCCGCCGCCCGGGGTGGAGGTGCTGGTGGGTCCGCGCCTGGACAACGTGCAGCTGTGGGCCGCCCTGCAGGCGGTGGACGTGTCGGTGCTGCCCTATGCTTGGGCGACGCACTCCGGCTGGGTCGAGGCGTGTCGTGACCTGGGCACCTGGGTGCTCTCACCGGACGTCGGCCACCTCGAGGAGCAGGGTGCAGGGATGGTGATCGCCTGGGGGCCTCCGCACCAGGCGCCCCTCCCGTCCCGGCTCGTCGACCTTCTCGCGCTCTGCGCAGCCGGACCCCCCGCCCGCCCGGGTGCGCAGGCGCGGGCCGCCCAACGGGCCGAGCTGGCGCGACGGCACGCCCAGGTGTATGCCGGTGTCATCGACGGACGACGGATCGACGGAGGGAGCCCACCGTGAGCGAGGACGGACGGCGCCGCCACTACGGCGGCTTCTACGGGCTGGAGGAGCTCCCTGCCACCGGGCGCCCGCGGCTCGCGGTCTTCGGCAACTGCCAGGCCGAGGCCCTCAGGGTCGCACTCGACACCGCCGGTGTCCTCGACAGCGTGCGGATGCCGCCGGTGCACGAGCTGGACGAGGCGGACCTGCCCCACCTGGACCGCCTGCTGGCGTGGGTGGACGTCCTCGTCGCCCAGTCGGTGGCCGACGACTACCGGGGTATGCCGCTCGGCACCTCCCAGGTCGCGACGCGGCTGCGACCGCAGGCGCGCGTGGTGCGCGCACCCAACTACTTCTTCAGCGGGCTCTACCCGGAGCAGGTACTGGTGCGCCACCCGGAGATCGAGGACCCGCCGGTGGTGCCCTACCACGACGTGCGGCGGCTGGGCCGCGCCGCCGGGTGGGACGGCCCGTGGGAGGCGCCGGCCGAGCTCGTGCGCGAGGTCGCCGCCGCCTCCCTGGCCGAGCTCGAGCGCCGGGAGCGGGCGCAGCAGAGCCTGCGCATCAGCGACGTCGTGCGCGCCAGCGGTGCCGGTGCGGGCAGGACGGTCGACCATCCTGGCAACGAGGTGCTGCTGGCGCTGGCCCGTCGGGTGCTCGAGGGGGTCCGCCCCGGCTCGGGGGAGGCCGTCCAGGACCCGGGCCGCGTGCTGCTCGCCTCCGTGGCCACCCCCCTGTCGCGTAGCGTCCTCGAGGCGCTCGACCTGCCGGGGGAGCCTCGCGAGGGGTGGCTGGTCGACGGCGAGGCGCTCTCCGACGACGAGGTGGGGGCGGCGCATCAGGAGTTCTACGCACGCCATCCTCGGGTCGTCGAGGTGGGGATGGAGAAGAGGGAGGACCTGCTGCGGCGGTGGGGTTGGCGAGCGTGACCCTGCCGCTGGTCCACCTCGTGCCCGGGCCGGTGGAGCACGGCGTCGTGCGGCACGCGCTCGGTGTCCACCCGCACCTGGGAGAGGCCGAGCTCCTGCGGTGCGACCGGCTGGACGAGCTCCCCGACGACGCCGTCGCCGGGCGGGTGGTTGTCGCGCAGGTGACCGACCGGTTGCTGGCGTCCTCGCCGGCCCAGGGGATGCAGGTGTGGCACCGGGTGCTGCGGGGGGCTGCCCGGGTGCTGGTGGTCCTGCACGACCTGCCGCAGCGGTCGGACGGCCGCCACCGGCGGGCACGCAGCCAGCTCTATGCCTCCCTGGCCGCCTCGGCGGACACGGTCGTGGTGGCGAGCGCGCACGAGCGGCTGCTCCTCGCGGCGGCGCTGCGCTGGGCCCGCCCGGACGCGGCCCGCGCCGTGCTCGGCCGCACCGTGGTGGCGCCGCTGCCGGTCGAGCCCGACACCGACGCCGCGCCGAGGCCTCCCTCGCCGGTGACCCGGTCGCAGGCCCTCACCATCGTCACCCTGGGGTTCGTCTACCCCGGCAAGGGGCTCGAGGAGGTGGTCGACGCCGCGGCGCTGGCGGCCCAGGACCCGCGACTGGAGGGCCGGACGATCGAGGTCGTCAACCTCGGGGGCGCGTCCCAGGGGCATGAGGACCTCCTGGAGGAGCTGGCGGTGCGTGCCCGGGACAGGGGGGTGCGCTGGCACAGCACCGGCTACGTCCCGGACGAGCGGCTGCCCGGTCTGCTCGCCACGGCGACGGTGCCTGTCGCGGCGCACCGGCACGTGTCCGCCTCCGGCTCGGTGGCGACCTGGCTGGCCGCGGGACGACGGCCGCTGCTGCTGGACTCGCGCTACGCCCGTGAGCTCGACGCCCGGCTGCCCGGGGCCGTGCAGCCGGTCTCTGCCGACCGGCTCGCCCCGGCGCTCGCCGACGCCCTGGTCCGGGCGTGCTCGGCGGAGGGCACGGACCCGACCTGGCTGCCCCCCGACGTCCGTCTCGGACCCACCTGGGGGGAGGCGGGACGGCTGGTCTCGGAACTGGCCCGGGAGCCCGCGGTCTCGGTGGTGGTGCCGTACTACCGCGACCAGGAGATGCTCGACCTGCTCGTCGATCGCCTCGGGGCCCAGAGAGGGGTCCTGGGTGGTCTGGAGCTGGTGGTGGCCGATGACGGCTCGCCGCGGCCGCCCAGGCTGCCGGCCGCCCCTCACGGGGCGCTCGGGCGGATCCGGGTGCTGCGCCAGCCGGACGAGGGCTTCCGGCTCGCGGCGGCCCGCAACCTCGGCCTCAGGGTGACGACGGGGCGGGTGGTGATCCTGCTCGACGGGGACACCGTGCCCGAGGACGGCTACGTCGCCGCCCTGCAGCAGGCGTGCCGGGTCCGGCCCACCCTCGCGGTCGGGCGGCGTCGGCACGCCGACCTGCGCGGTGAGGGGCGCTGGCCCCCGACCACGGAGCTTCCGGCGCCCGCGTGGCTGGCCGAGGGGTATGCGCAGACGCAGGACCTGCAGGTCGCCGATGACACGTCCTTCCGCTTCGTCATCGGGGCCGTGCTCGGCGTGTCCCGTGCGGTGCTCGACACCGTGGGCGGGTTCGAGGGCGACCTGACCGGCTACGGCGGGGAGGACTGGGAGTTTGCGTGGCGGTGCTGGCTGGCGGGGGCGGCCATGCAGCACGTGCCGGACGCGGTGGCCTGGCACGACGGTCCGGACGTCGCGGGCCGCGTGGACGGCACAGCCGCCGGCCTGAGCGGGGTCAAGAACGCCGAGACCGCCCGCCTCGCCCGGCTGCTTCCCCACCCGCTGGTGCGCGGCCGCGGCTGGACCTACCCTCAGCCGGACGTCGTCGTGCGCCTCGACGTCCGGGGCTGGACGCACGGGCAGGTCGTGCTCGCGGTGGAGTCGGTGCTGCGGCAGGGCGACGTGGGGGTGTGGCTGACGGGGGCGGACGAGACCGCGGAGCATGCGGTGCACGACCCCCGGGTCCACCTCGGGCGGCCACCGGCCGAGGTCGTCGCACGGGCCAGGGCCGAGGTGCTGCTGCAGCGGCCGGTCTGGGTCAGGCGGCTCCCCTGGGGTCCGTGGCCGGCCCACGTGGACGCGCCGGAGCTGTGCTGCGAGACGTGGACGGACGACTCGGCGAGCGGCGTGCAGGCGCAGGTCACCCGTAGCAGCGGCCTCACCCGACTCCAGGGTGCCCCGCCGGGGCCCTGCTGGTTGAGCGCGGAGGCCGTCGAGCCGATCCCCTCCGGCGTCGTCGTCGAGCACTGGCGCGCCGCACACCCCTGAGGGGGCCGCCCGGGGCCCCGGGAGGTGGGTCGCGTCGGTCAGCCGAGGGGTGGCTGGTGCAGCGCGGACATCCCGCGCAGCACGCCGAGGTCGTCGAAGGACCGCCCGACGACCTGCACGCCGAGGGGCTTGCCCTCCACCGTGAGTCCCACGGCCGCCGTGCCGGCCGGCTGGCCGGTCATGTTCCACGGCATCGTGTAGTTGATGTGCCACATGCCCCGCCCGTCGTCGGGATAGGGCATGGGCTGCTCGGCGGGGAAGGCCACGCCCGGGGCGACGGGGGAGAGGAGCAGGTCGGGGTCGCCCGCCGCGGCCCAGGCGGCGCACGTGCGGGCCTGCACCTCGGCGAAGCAGTGGTAGGCGTCCATCACCTCGGTCCCGGTGAGGTCGCGGGCGCCGCTCACCCAGTCGGCGATGAAGGGCAGCACCCGCCCCTGCGCGTCCGGCGTGAGCCGGCTGAAGTCCGCCCAGGACCGCGCCTGCCAGAACCTGTTGACCCCCTCGAGCAGGTCCTGGGTCAGCCAGGGACGCACGGGCTCGACCTGTGCGCCGGCGTCGGCCAGTCGTCCGGCCGCCGCCTCGACCGCGGCGACGACCTCGGGGTCGGCCTCGACGCCATACCCCGCCTCGGTCCACAGGGCGACCCGCAGCCCGCGGACGTGCGGTCGGGCGTCGCTCCAGTCGATCTCCTCCCGCGGCAGCGAGGTCCAGTCGACCGGGTCGGGGCCGGAGAGCACCGCCATGAGCAGGGCGCAGTCACGCGCGGTGCGGGCCATCGGTCCGGCGGCGCGGCCGAGGTATGGCGCGTGCAGGGGGATGCGCCCGGCGCTGGGTTTGAGGGTCGCGAGGCCGAGCCAGGTGCCCGGCAGCCTGATCGAGCCGCCGATGTCGGTGCCGACGTGCAGCGGGCCGTAGCCCCCGGCCGCCGCGGCTCCGGCCCCCGAGCTGGACCCGCCGGTCGTCCAGGTCGGGTCGAGCGGGGAGCGGGTGATGCCGTGCTGGCTGGAGACGCCGGAGGAGAGCATGCCCCAGTCCGGCATGACGGTGGAGCCGAGCACGATCAGCCCGGCCTCGCGGCACCGGCGGGCGACGGGTGAGTCGACGTCCGGCACCACCGGCGTCGCGCCGGCGCACCCTGCCGTCATGAGGACGCCCGCGCGGGCGAGGTTCTCCTTGAGCGTGACGGGGACGCCGTCCAGCGGTCCGAGCGGCCGACCCGTCGCCCACCGCTGCGCAGCGGCCTGCGCCTGTCGCAGGGTGTCCTCGACGTCGTCGCGGACGGCGAGGGCGTTGAGCTCGGGCTCCCGCGCCTCGATGACCTGCTGGATCTCGGCGACGACATCGACCGGGGAGAGCGAGCCCTCGGCATACCCGGCGGCGAGGGCCGCTGCGTCACGGGGCATCGGTGCCCACCTTCCTCGTGGTCGTCGCGGACGCGGTGAGTCACCCTCATCAGCCGGGGCACCAGTATGCGTCGTGCCCGCCGTGGCTGCGGCGTCGCCACGGTCGGACGGAAAAGTCCGAAAAAGATTCGTCGACCTCCAATCCGTTCACGAGGTCGGTCCCGAATAGCAGTTGCGAGCCCTGGTACCCACAGGGTCGACATTGCCTGTCGGTGCGCAACGGTTGCGTGCTGCGGGTCCGATCAGAAGGATGATGTCTCGATGAAGATCTCCCGAAAGTTTTTGGCCGCTCCCGCCGCCGGTGCAGCGGTGCTGCTGATGGCTGCTGGCCCTGCGCTGGCTGCTGGTCACACCGAGGGCATGGCTGACCTTCAGCCGGTGCCTGTCAACGACGCTCCGGGCTCGGGCTCGGCGATGATCACGCTGGATGGCACGACGCTGGACTTCACCCTGGCCTACCAGGGTCTGCTGGCTGACGCCCCGCACGCCGCGCACATCCACTACGCCGGCGACGCGGCCAACATGTGCCCGACCGCTGAGGACGACGCCGATGGCGATGGCTTCCTGACCACGACCGAGGGCGCCCCGTCCTACGGTGGCATCAAGGTCTCGCTGACCACCGAGGGTGACACCACCCCGGACTCCGGCCTGGCGGTCGACCGTTTCGGTGTCGGTGACGACGTGAGCTACTCCCGTGGTGGCGTCGAGGTCGACCAGGAGACCGCTGACGCGCTCGCCGATGGTGAGGCCGTCGTCGTCGTCCACGGTGTGGACCACGACGGCAGCGGCGCCTACGACGAGGGCGAGCGTGGCGCGTCCGATCTGGACCCCTCGCTGCCTGGTGAGGCGACCGACCCGGCCCTGTGTGGTGTCGTCGAGGTCTCCCAGATGGATGAGATGCCCGGTGGTGGCGTCGAGACCGGTGCGGCCACCGATGGTGGTCAGAACATCGCGCTCGCTGCTGCTGGTGGCGCTGCCCTGGTCGGAGGCGCGCTGGTCCTGGCCCGTCGCCGCACCGCCGAGCAGAGCTGACACCAGGCTCTCCTCATGAAGACCGGTGACGTCGGGCAGCGCGGTACCCACCGCGCCGCCCGACGTCACCGTCCGCTGTTGCCGACCCTGGCCGCGATCGGCCTCATGCTCGGTGGCGGCACCGCGGTCGCGGTCGGCGTCGCCGGCCCCGAACCCGCGCGACCCCCCTCGCTGGCCGATGTCCCACGCGCCAGCACGTCCGGCGACGACACCGCGTCGCCCCGCACCCTCCCGATGCCTGCCACCGTGGACACCGACGTCCCAGCCGTGCAGGACTCCCGCGAACCTGCCGTGCAGGACTCCGGCCTGGACCGCCAGGACCCCGAGGAGCCCGAGCAGGCTCCGCCCGTGGGCGAGCCGGTGTCGGTGTCGATCCCCGCGATCGGGGTGACCTCCGAACTGCTCCACCTCGGCCTCGACGACCAGGGCGCACTGGAGGTCCCCGAGGGTGAGGACTACGACTCCGCCGCGTGGTACGACGGCTCCCCCCGGCCCGGCGAGCCCGGCCCGGCCGTCGTCCTCGGCCACGTCAGCGGCGCCGCCGGTCCCTCCGTCTTCTTCGACCTCGCCCTCCTGCAGGTCGGTGACACCGTCGAGGTCGACCGTGCCGACGGCACCACCGCGACCTTCGAGATCTACGACCTCCAGCAGTTCCCCAAGGACGCCTTCCCCACCCTGGCCGTCTACGGCAACACCCCCGGCCCCGAGCTGCGCCTCATCACCTGCGCCGGCACCTTCGACGACGACACCGGCCACTACGACGACAACATCATCGTCTACGCCCGCGAGGCCTGAGCCGTGAGCCGATCGACCCTCGAGGGGACGACCCCGCCCCGAGCCCACGACCCGGACGGGCACGCCGCGCGTACCGTCGGGGAGGTGGAGAACACCTCGCGCGGGTCCGCCCGCGTGGTCGACGAGGGGGACGCCGCACCGACCGAGCCGCCGGTCCGCCCCGCCCGGGCTCCGCTGACCGGACCCGCCTTCCCCCGTCGTCGCGTGGGTGCCGTCGCCGGCGCCCTCCTCGTCGGCGTCCTCGTCCTCGCGCTCGTCGTCGGGGGAGGAGCGCCGAGCCCCGCTCCCGCGGGGCTGCCCGATGCCGGACCGGTCACCGGGTGGGGACTCCCGGTGGCCGAGCTGTCCACCCGGGTGCTGGCCGTCCTCACGATCGGCCAGCTCCTCTTCGCCGCGGTCCTCGCTCCGTCGCGAGGCGCCGCGCCCTCGGCAGGGGCACTGCGGGCGCTGCACGCCACCACGTGGACCGCCGCCGGGTGGGTGGTGGCCGAGGTCGTGGCTCTCGTGCTCACCGCCAGCACGATCTACGGCGTCCCGGTCGGACGCCTGTCCACCCAGTCCGTCCTGGGTGTGCTCACTGAGCTGCCGGCCGGCCGGTCCGCGCTCTGGGTGGGCCTGCTGCTCGTCGTCGTCACCGTCGGCAGCGCCCTGCTGACCCGGCGGCCCACCGCCCTCCGGGCGGCGGCCGGCCTGCTGCTGGTCGCCGCCCTGGGGGCCGTCACCATCCCGGGGGTCCTCGCCGGCCACTCCGCGGCGGCGGGCAACCACGTGCCCGCGGTGGTCGCCCTCTCGGTGCACGTCGTCACCGCCAGCCTGTGGGTCGGGGGGCTCGCCGCCCTGCTGATGTATGGCCGTGGCCGCGTCGAGAGCGTCCACGCGGTCCGCCGGTTCAGCGCGGTGGCGTTGACGTGCCTCGCGCTGCTGCTCATCTCCGGGGTCATCGCCGCCCTGCTGGTCGCGGGGGTGCCGTCCTGGTCCTGGCTGGGTGAGGGATGGGCACAACTGCTGGCCGTCAAGACCGTCCTGCTGACCGCTCTCGGACTCATCGGCTGGCAGCACCGCCGCGCCACGCTCCCCGCACTGGAGGCAGGGAGGCCGTGGACCTTCGTGCGACTCGGTGTCGTCGAGGTGGCGCTCATGGCCCTGACGATCACCGTGTCCGTCGCGCTCGGTGCCTCGGCGGCGCCCTCCCCGCAGTCGAGCGGCACGACGACGAGCAGCGTGGGGGCGGCAGCCGACGCGGGCGGGGAGCAGGAGACACCCGAGGACGGCCCGTCGTCCGCGGCGGAGGAGCGGGGCGGCGAGGCGGACGAGCCCGACGCCGGCGACGAGCCGCTGGTCGAGGACATGAGCGGGCACGATCACGGCGACCTGTCGGTGGCCATCCTCATCGACGACGAGCGCTTCCACGTCGCCGCGACCGTCCGGCCGGGGCAGGTGGTGACGGTCTACAACAGCAGCGACGACGCCGCGACCATCACCGCGCTCGGCGCGGACGACGCTGCTGGCGAGGCCCGCGGCGACGCCGACTTCGACGTCGAGGTCCCCGCCCGGACCTTCATCACCTTCTCGGCCCCCGAGGCCGAGGGTGACTACGCCTTCGTCAGCAGCCCCGACGCCGAGCCGGTCGACGGCTTCGCCGACACCCTCGTCGTCCGCGCCCCCTGACGCGGCACCGGCCCGCGGAGCGACCGCATCCCGCTCAGGAGTGCAGCACCTGGCAGCCGGGGCACCAGTAGGCCGTCTGCAACCCCATCCGCTCGGCACGGACCGTCTCGCCGCAGCGCGGGCAGGGTCGGCCGCGGCGCAGGTAGACGGCGTAGCGCTTGGGCCAGCGGGGGACCGGCTCGCCGCGGGTGAGCAGGTCGCGCGCGTCGGTGAGCTGCCCGGGGTCGGTGACGATCCAGCCCGCCCCGAGCCCGACCGTCATGAGGTCGATCGCGTCCTGCCACAGGGTCTGCAGCGCCTCCGGCGGGACGGCGCGGCCGGGCGAGTGCGGGTCGATCCTGGCCCGCCACAGCAGCTCGGCGCGGTAGACGTTGCCGATGCCGGAGACCACGCCCTGGTCGAGCAGCAGCACCCCCAACGCCCGTCGTGAGCGGTGCAGGCGCGAGACCGCCACCTCGGGGTCGGCGTCGTCGCGCAGCGGGTCGGGACCGAGCCGGGCATGCAGCGCGGCCAGCCCCTCGGCGTCCAGCAGCTCGCAGACCGTCGGTCGAGTCACCTCGAGCAGGAACGCCCCGGTGAGGAACCTCCAGGCCAACCCCTCCGGCACCGGTGGGTCGGTGCGGGGCAGCCCGTCCTCGCCCAGGGCCCGCCGGTGACGACGCACCGAGACGCGACCGTGCATACCGAGGTGGAAGTGCCCCGACCACCGGGACTCGCCCAGGTGGACGAGCAGGTGCTTGCCGTGCGCCTCGGCTCCCGCCACGGCGGACCCGTCGACGACGGCCGGGTCGAAGACCTCGGTCACCGGACCGGAGGACCGCCCCGTCTGGCCGACCAGCTGGCGCACCCGCGCGGCCATCCCGTGGACGGCGTGACCCTCGGCCATGAGGTGAGCGTAGGCGCCGCCACCCCGGCTCTCGCGCTCAGTCGGCCAGCGGGGTGACGTAGGCCGAGCTGATCCCACCGTCGACGAGGAACTCCGAGGCCGTCATGAACGAGCTGTCGTCGCTGGCGAGGAAGGCCACGGCCGCAGCCATCTCCTCCGGCTCACCGAAGCGGCCCATGGGCACGTGCACCAGCCGGCGCTGGGCCCGCTCGGGGTCCGAGGCGAACAGCTCCTGCAGCAGGGGCGTGTTGACCGGCCCGGGGCACAGGGCGTTGACCCGGATGCCCTGGCGGGCGAACTGCACCCCGAGCTCGCGGGTCATCGACAGCACCCCGCCCTTGGAGGCGGAGTAGGAGATCTGCGAGGTCGCCGCACCCATGACGGCGACGAAGGACGCGGTGTTGATGATCGACCCGCGCCCCTGCTCGACCATGTGCGGCAGCGCCGCCTTGCAGCACAGGTAGACGCTCGTGAGGTTGACCTCCTGCACCCGACGCCACGCCTCCAGCCCCGTCGTGAGGATCGAGTCGTCCTCGGGCGGGGAGATGCCGGCGTTGTTGAAGGCGATGTCGACCGAACCGTAGGTCTCCTTGGCGGTCGCGAAGAGGCGCTGCACCTGCTCGGCGTCGGTGACGTCGGTCTGGACGAAGAGCCCACCCAGCTCCTGCGCCAGCGGGCCGCCCACCTCCTCTCCGCAGATGTCGGCGAGGACGACCCGCGCCCCCTCCGCGGCGAGCCGACGGGCGCTGGCCAGGCCGATCCCGCTCGCTCCGCCGGTGACGACGGCCACCCTCCCGGCCAGGCGCTGGGTCAGGTCGATCGTGCTGCTCATGGGTTCACTCCCTGTGCTCACTCGCCGGTGGCGATGTAGACGGTCTTGGTCTCGGTGAAGGCGTCCAGTGCGTGCGGGCCGAGCTCCCGGCCCAGCCCCGACTGCCCGAACCCGCCGAACGGCGTGTTGTAGCGCACCGAGCTGTGGCTGTTGACCGACAGGTTGCCGGCCTCCAGGCCGCGCGAGACGCGCAGGGCGCGGCCGACGTCACGGGTCCAGATCGACCCGCTCAGCCCGTATGCCGTGTCGTTGGCGATCCGCAGCGCGTCGGCCTCGTCGCGGAACGGCAGCACCGAGATGACCGGGCCGAAGATCTCCTCGGTGAAGGCTGGGTCGGTCTCGCTGCGCGAGCGCAGCACGGTCGGGGCCTGCCAGAAGCCGGGACCGGTCGGGGCGCTGCCCTCGATGAGCACGTCGGCGCCGTCGAGGTAGCCGCGGACGCTCTCGCGCTGCCCCGCGGAGATGAGCGGACCCATCCCCGTCCCCTCCTGCGCCGGGTCGCCGCAGACGAAGCCCCGCACGGCCGGCTCCAGCCGGGTCAGGAAGTCGTCGAGCACGTCGGCCTGCACGAGCAACCGGGACCGCGCGCAGCAGTCCTGGCCGGCGTTGTCGAAGGACCCGCCGGGCGCGGCGGCCGCGGCGGCGTCGAGGTCGGCGTCGGCGAAGACGATGCTGGCGTTCTTGCCGCCGAGCTCCAGCGTCACCCTCTTGACCTGCTCGGCGCACCCGGCCATGACCCGCTTGCCGACGGCCGTGGACCCGGTGAAGACGACCTTGCGCACGAGCGGGTGGGTGACGAAGCGCTCGCCGACCACGGACCCGCGCCCCGGCACCACCTGGAGCACGCCCTCCGGGATCCCCGCCTCGAGCGCCAGCTCGGCCAGGCGCAGCGCGGTCAGCGGCGTCAGCTCGGCCGGCTTGAGCACGACGGTGTTGCCCGCCGCGAGCGCGGGGCCGATCGCCCAGCCGGCGATCGGCATCGGGAAGTTCCACGGCACGATGACGCCGACGACGCCCAGCGGCTCGGCGAAGGTCATCGCGACCCCGCCCTCGACGGGGATCGTCTCGCCGCCGGGCCGCTCGGGGGCGCCGGAGAAGTAGGTGAGGACGTCGCGGACGTTGCCCGCCTCCCACCGCGCGTTGCCGATCGTGTGCCCGGCGTTGCGCACCTCCAGCGCGGCGAGCTCCTCGAGGTGCTCGTCGACGGCGGCGGCGAACCTGCGCAGCAGCCGGGCCCGGTCGGCCGGGCTCACCCGGCGCCAGGTCCCGAAGGCCCGCGCGGCGGCCTCGATCGCGCGGTCGGCCTCGGCCTCGTCGGCCAGCTCCAGGGTCGTGATGACGTCCTCGGTGGCCGGGTTGATGACATCGGTCGTGCTCATGTGGTGCTGCTCTCCTCTCGCTCGGTTCTCGTGGTGGCCTGCGCGACCAGAGCCGCGAAGAGGCGGCGGTCGGCGGGGTTCTCCTCGGGGTGGAACTGCACGCCGATGGCCCAGGTGTCCTCTCCCGCGGGTTCCAGGGCCTGCACGACGCCGTCCGCCGAGCGCGCCGTGACGACCAGGCCGTCGGCGACCCGGTCCACGCACTGGTGGTGGTAGCACGGCGACGCCGCCTCCTCACCCAGGACCGCGGCGACCCGTGAGCCGGGCTCGGTGCGGAAGGTCACCTCCCCGAACACCCCCGGGCTCGGCTGGTATGCCGTGTGGCCCAGTCGGTCCGGCAGGTGCTGGTCGAGGGTGCCGCCGAGGGCGACGTTGAGCACCTGCACGCCGCGGCAGATCGCGAGCAGCGGCACGCCCCGCTCCAGGGCGCCACGGGCCAGCGCCAGCTCGGGGGCGTCCCGGACCGGCTCCGCGGCCGTGCTCGGGTGGGGGGCGGCGGCATACTGCGCGGCCTCCACGTCGGCGCCGCCGATGAGGACGAGGCCGTCGAGCACCTCGAGCACCTCTGGGTCCAGGCCGACGGGGGGCAGGAGCAGCGGCGTCCCTCCGGCCGAGGCCACGGCGTCGACGTAGACCGCCGGGACGATCGCCGCCTCGCGGCGCCACACCCCCCATGCGGCCTCCTTGTAGTAGGTGGTCAACCCGATCCGTGGCCTGCTCACAGACGTTCGAATCCTCTGCGCAGCTCCCAGTCGGTGACCGCGGCGTCGAAGGCGGTGATCTCGACGTCGGCCATGTTGACGTAGTGGTCCACGACGTCCTGCCCGAAGGCCTCGCGCGCCACCTCCGAGGCGGCGAAGAGGTCGCGGGCCTCCCGCAGGGTGTGCGGGACGAGCGGAGCGTCGGACTCGTAGGCGTTGCCGGTCATCATCGGCTCCAGCTCGAGCTCGTTCTCGATGCCGTGCAGCCCGCCGGCCATCATCGCCGCCACCGCGAGGTAGGGGTTGCAGTCGCCGCCGGGCACGCGGTTCTCCATCCGCGCCGAGGAGCCCTCGCCGACGGTCCGCACCGAGCAGGTGCGGTTGTCCTGCCCCCAGGCGACCGCGGTCGGGGCGAAGGAGCCCTGGGCGAAGCGCTTGTAGGAGTTGATGTTGGGGGCGTAGAAGAGGGTGAACTCGCGCATGGTCGCGAGCACGCCGGCGATGAAGTGCTCGTAGAGCGCGCTGCGCCCGTCGTCCTCCCAGAAGACGGTGGAGCCGTCCAGCCCGCGCAGCGAGAGGTGGATGTGGCAGGAGTTGCCCTCCCGCTCGTTGGGCTTGGCCATGAAGGTCAGCGACTGGCCCAGCTGCGCGGCGATCATCTTGGCGCCGGTCTTGTAGACGCTGTGGTTGTCGCACGTCGTGACGACGTCGTCGAAGAGGAAGCCGATCTCGTGCTGGCCGAGGTTGCACTCGCCCTTGGCCGACTCGACCGTCATCCCCGCCGTCCACATGTCGCCGCGGATCCGGCGCAGCAGCGGCTCGACCCGGCCGGACCCGACGATGGAGTAGTCGATGTTGTACTGGTTCGCGGGGGTGAGACCGGTATACCCCTTGGCCCAGGCCTCCTCGTAGGAGTCGGTGTAGACGACGAACTCCAGCTCGGTGCCGGCGACCGCCGACCAGCCGTGCTCGGCGGCGCGCTCGACCTGGGAGGTGAGCATCGAGCGCGGCGACATGGGCACCGGGGAGCCGTCGGTGAGGGCGAGGTCGCACTGGATCATCACCGTGCGCTCCAGCCACGGCACCCACCGGATGGTGTCGGTGTCGAGGGTGAACTCCATGTCGCCGTAGCCGGCCTCCCAGGAGGAGATGGCGTAGCCGTCGACGGTGTTCATCTCGGTGTCCACGGCGAGAAGGTAGTTGCAGCCCTCGACGCCGTGGCCGAGGGCGTGCTCGACGAAGTAGGGCGCGTGGAGGTACTTGCCCTGGAGGCGACCCTGCATGTCGGTGAAGGCGACGACGACGGTCTCGATCGAGCCGTCCGCCACCCCGCCCCGGAGCTGGTCGACGGTGAGCATGCGGTCGCTGCGGGGGTGGGTCATCGCAGGCCTCCTTCTGCCTCGGTGAGCTGGGCGAACTCTTCTTCTGGCGCGGTCGAGACCAGGTGGTGGCGACTGTAGAACCAGAAGTAGGCCACGAAGGCCAGGAAGACGGCTGCGGTGATGCCGGCCGCGGTGGTGTCCACGAAGAAGGTGGCGATGACGGCGATCACGCTGAGCGTGAGGGCGATACCGGTGGTGACGACACCACCGGGGGTGCGGTAGCCGCGCTCCAGGTCCGGCTCGCGACGACGCAGGACGATGTGCGAGAGGTTGAGCAGGACGTAGGAGACGGTCGCGCCGAAGACGGCGATGTTGATGAGGAGTGCCCCGTCCTGGGTGATCGCCGCCAGCAGGAAACCGATGGTGCCGGGCACCAGAAGAGCTACCCAGGGGGTCTTGCGGGAGCCGGTCAACGACAGTGCCCGGGGCAGGTAGCCCGCGCGGGAGAGCGCGAAGAGCTGGCGTGAGTAGGCGTAGATGATCGAGAAGAAGCTCGCGACCAGCCCGGCGAGGCCGGCGTAGTTGACGAAGCCGGCGACCCACGAGTCCTCGCCGAGCGCGGTGCGCAGGGCCAGCGGCAGGGGGTTGTCCGAGGTCCGGACGGTCTCGGCACCGGCCGAACCCGGCACCAGCAGCAGCATGAGGGCGGCGAAGACGAGCAGGACGCCCATCGCGACGATGATGCCGCGGGGCATGTCGCGCTTGGGGTCGGCGGTCTCCTCGGCGGCCAGCGGCACACCCTCCACGGCGAGGAAGAACCAGATGCCGTAGACCAGGGCCGCCAGCATCCCGGCGAAGCCGTAGGGCAGGAACTCGCTGGCGCCGACGGCGTCGGTGGGCGCGATGTCGAAGAGGTTGTCGACCCGGAAGTGCGGCAGGAGTCCCACCACCGTGGCGACCAGGGCGATCACGGCGATCGCGGTGATCCCGAACATGATCTTCAGCGCCTCCCCGACGCCCCAGATGTGCAACCCGATGAAGACGAGGTAGGCGATGAGATAGACCGGCCAGGAGTTGGTCAGGCCGAAGAGCCCCAACGCCTCGACGTAGCCACCGATGAAGACGGCGATCGCGGCGGGGGCGACGGCATACTCGATGAGGACGGCGACACCGGTGGCGTAGCCGCCCAGCGGTCCGAGCGCCCGTCGCGCGAAGCCGTACCCGGCGCCGGCGGTCGGCAGCGTCGAGGACATCTCGGCCAGGCCGAGGACCATGCAGGTGTACATCACGGCCATGAGCACGGTGGCGATGAGCAGACCTCCCCAGCCGCCCTCGTCGATGCCGAAGTTCCACCCGGCGAAGTCGCCGGAGATGACGTAGCTGACCCCGAGCCCGGCGAGGAGGACCCACCCGGCGGCGCCCTTCTTGAGCTGCCGGTGCTGGTGGTAGTCGTCGGCGACGTCCTGGTAGTCGACCCTGCGCTTGGGCATGGGGAACCTTCCTCGAGATCAATGGATCATCGTTGGTCCATTGGCGTGCAGGTCGAGTCTGGCGGGGGTGGAGGCGCCTCGTCAAGGGGTCGGACGCCTAGGTTGGGGGTATGCAGCCCGCCGAGACGCCGCACGTCCGTCCGGTGCGCAGCGGCAACGTCTTCGAGGAGACGATGGAGCACCTGCTCCGCCTGCTGCGGCTGGGGACCTTCCCGCCCGGCGCCAAGCTGCCCGCCGAGCGTGAGCTGGCCGAGTCGCTGCGGGTGTCGCGCACGACGCTGCGCGAGGTGCTCGCCGAGCTCCAGGAGGCGGGCTACGTCACGGTGAGCCGGGGCCGGTATGGCGGCACCCACGTCTCCCCGGCGCCGCCGGCGCGCGCGGGGCAGGGCGCGCTCGATGCGGCCGAGGTCGAGGACCTGCTCACCCTCCGGATGATCGTCGAGCCCGCGGCCGCGGGTCTCGTGGCGCGGCGAGAGCTCGCCGGTCCCGAGCAGCAGCGGCTCGTCGCGGCCGCGACCGAGTGCGCGGCGGCCGGGGTGGAGCAGTACCGCCCCTTCGACGCCCGCTTCCACCTCACCCTCGCCGAGCTCGGCGGCTCACCCTCCCTCGCCGGGGTCGTCGCCGACGTCCGCGACCGGGTCAACGCCATGCTCGACCAGATCCCGCTCATCCCGCCCAACCTCGTGCACTCCTCCGACCAGCACGAGGCGGTGGTGGTGGCGGTCCTCGCCGGGCGGCCCGCCGCTGCGCAGGAGGCCATGCGCGAGCACCTCGAGGGCACGGCGGCCCTGCTGCGCGGCTTCCTGGCCTGAGCCGTGGCCGACGGCCCGAGCAGGCGCCGCCGCCGTCGGCCTCACGCCATGGCCGCCACCGGCCTCAGGCGTCGTAGCGCGGCCGCCGCTGCGGGCGCTGCCGGCTGAACTCCCCGCCCTCGCGGCCGCCGAAGGGGCGCCCGTGGTCGGCATACTCGTCCCGGACGTAGACGAAGGTCTGCGTGCCGCAGGCGAGGGTGGCGCCGGTGCGCAGCACCCGGCCCTCGGTGGCCTGCTCGCCAGCGACGGTGGCCGGCTCAGGGCCGAGCGCGTGCAGGAGGTACTCGTCGGTGGCGGGGTCGCGCCGGATCTCCGCGTGCTGCGGTCGCAGGCCGGGGATGCGCACATCGCTGTCCGGTGCGGAGCCGATCGTCGTCGTGCCCCGGCGCAGGTAGGCCGTCTCGCGCGGCGCGCCCTGCTCCGGCCCGGGCGGGAGGTAGTAGACGAGGCGAGGACGACCGCCGCCGGCGGGGTCGTGGGTCGTGCGCACGCGCCGGCGCAGCACCGGCGCGAGGGTGGGTGCGGGCGGCCAGGGGGTGCCGGGCGGCGTGAGATCGGCCACCGAGGGGCCGGAGCGCCGGCTCCCCCGCAGCAGCTGCAGGGCGGCGCGGCGGTCACGGATCGCGACGTGCCGTGAGCCGGTCACGGCGCGGTCGAGGAGACCGGCCCGCACCGAGCCCAGGGAGAGGATCGGGCCGCGGGGGCCGACGACGGACAACGTGAGGCCGGCCTCCGCCGCCGCCTCCGCGAGGTCGGAGGCGAGATCGGTGGCCGCCCGACGCCCCAGGCCGACGGGCAGACCGTCGAGGCGGTCGAGCACGACCTCGATGTCCTGTCCGGCCCCCTGGATGCGGGCCGACCACCGGCCGGCCGGGCCGTCGTCGGTGGCCGGGACGTCGACCGTCAGCCGGAGGTCCGCCTCGACGCGGAGCTGTGCAGTCATGCGCCGACGACCACGTCAGGAGGCGCCGTGGGCGCGGTCCTCGGTGGTGATCCGCAGCGTGCCGTCCAGCTTCCAGGTCGCTCGCGGCGCGTCGGCGCCGGTGTCGCGCGGCACCTGGACCGCGAGGTCCTGGAAGGTGTAGTTGATCGCCGCACCCTGGCCCGTGAGGTAGTTCCACATCTCCTTGCCGAGGTCGGTCCAGGAGACGGTGTCGCCGCCCGTCCCGGTCATCTGGCCCTGCTCGTGACCGTGCTGCTCGCTCATGGTGAACCCTTCGTCTCGACGGACCCACGTCTAATGTGTGTCCAAGGTTTTCCCACTATGCACCCGCTCGAGGCGGGCGCGCAACCGCTGCTGACCAGTGACGTCCACACCTTTCCCACAAACTGTGGACAAAGGGTGAATCCGCACCGGGGTCCTGGACGTAGTGGTGGGTGAGGGCGGAACAGGTCCGCCCCAGCTGCGATGAAGGAGCACCCCTCATGCGGAAGTTCACTGCCACCACCACGGCCGCGCTGCTCGCCGGCGTCGGCACGGCGGCGCTCGCCACCCCGGCCCTGGCCGACGGCCACGAGTCCACCGTGTCGGTCCTGCACGCCGTACCCGGCCTGACGGTCGACGTCTACGTCAACGGCGAGGAGACGGTCCCCGACTTCGAGCCCGGCACGCTCACGGACCCGCTGATGCTGGCCGAGGGCAGCTACGACATCGAGGTGTATGCCGACGGCGACGACCCCGAGTCCGCCGAGCCGGCGATCTCCGCGGAGGGCCTCGCGGTCCCTGCGGGGGCCAACCTCACCCTCGCCGCGCACCTCGCCGAGGACGGCACGCCGATGCTCTCGGCCTTCGTCAACGACACCTCGATGCTCGAGGCCGGCCAGGCCCGGCTCACCGTCCGCCACGCCGCCGCGGCGCCCGCGGTCGACGTCCGCGCCGGGGGCAGCCCGGTCATCGAGGGCCTCACCAACCCGAACGAGGAGGTCCTCGACCTCGAGGCCGCGATGGTGTCGGCCGACGTGGTGCTCGCGGGCACCGAGGACGTCGCGATCGGCCCGGCCGACCTGGACCTCGCCGAGGGCACCAACACCATCGTGTATGCCTGGGGCTCGGCCGAGGACGGCACCCTCGACCTCGCGGTGCAGACGATCGAGGGCCTGCACGGCGACCCGGGCGGCGTCCCCTCCGGTCAGGGCGGGCTCTCCTCCTCGACCGGAGCGCTGACCGTGCTCCTCATGGCCGGCGCTGCTGGCGCGGTGCTCGCCGGCAGCCGCCTGGTCCGTCGCGAGGTCGCCTGAGCCTTGCCTCGGACCCAGCCCCGCCGCGGCCGGTTCTCACCGGCCGCGGCGGCGGTCCTGCTCAGCTCGCTGGTGGTG
This sequence comes from Serinicoccus profundi, assembly GCF_008001015.1. Lineage (NCBI taxonomy): Bacteria > Bacillati > Actinomycetota > Actinomycetes > Micrococcales > Ornithinimicrobiaceae > Serinicoccus > Serinicoccus profundi. The sequence goes on from NZ_CP042862.1 coordinate 165,673, forward strand.
GTGGCGCTCGCCCTGTGGGGCCTGCAGCGTGGACCGCTGCCGGCGGCCGCCGACTTCGGGTCGTCCGCCCCTGCGACGCCGTCGACCGAAGGGGGATCGGCGGTGCCCGGCGCCGCGGTGGGCCCTGTCACCACCGCGGCGCCCCTGGGCGGGGTCGTCACCCGTGCGGACCCCGATCGCGAGGCCGCCGACCGCGAAGGAGCCGATCGCGAGGAGACCGATCGCGCGGCCGACCGCACCCGGGTCCGGGTCGAGACGCCGGGGGTGAGGGACGCCTCCGTCGCGGCGGTGGCCCCGGACCCGGGCGGGGTCCCGGTGCGCCTGCTGGCGCCCACCCTCGGCCTCGACGTCCCGCTCGACGCCGTCGGGGTGACCGGTGACGGCCTCATGGAGATCCCGGAGGACGCCGACCGCGCCGGGTGGTACCGCTTCGGTCCGCAGCCGGGCGAGGACGGCTCGGCCGTCATCGCCGGGCACGTCGACGACCGGGAGGGACCGGGTGCCTTCCTGGCGCTCGACGGGGCGCGCGAGGGCACCCCGATCACCGTGGTGCGGGCCGACGGCACGGAGCTCGACTACACCGTGACGGCGCGCCGCACCACCGAGAAGAAGGAGCTCCCCGTCGATGACGTCTTCGACCGTGATGGTCCTGCGCGCCTGCAGCTCATCACCTGCACCGGTGAGTGGTCCGAGCGCGCCGGGAGCTACTCCGACAACCTCGTCATCACGGCGACGCCTGCCCGTTGACGGCGCCCGCGCCGACGAGGTGCCGTGCACCGCGCCCGCAGCCTCAGTCCGGCCGGCGGAGCAGCAGCTGGTCGACGCCCATCCGGCCAGCGGCGAAGGTCCAGGCGCCACCGGCGAGGTAGAGCTCCCACACCCGGGTGACCTCCTCGCCCACCATCTCGACCACCTCGGCGCGCCGCTGGCGCAGGCGCTCCTCCCAGGAGCGGATGGTCCAGGCGTAGTGCTCGCGCAGCGCCTGCACCCCCCGCAGCTCCAGGCCGGCCCGCTCGAGGAGCTGGATCGTCGCGCCGACCGGCCGCATCGACATGTCGGGGGCGATGAAGGACTCGATGAAGGGCCCGCCGCCCGGGTTCTTGCCCGGCCGGCTCATCTGCTGTACCAGCACGTGCGCACCGGGCGCGGCGAGACGGTGCAGGGTCGCGGCATACGTCGCGTAGTTCTTGTCGCCGACGTGCTCACCCATCTCGAGGGAGGCGACCGCGTCGAAGCCGGACTCCGGCACCTCGCGGTAGTCCTGCAGCCGCACGTCGACCCGGTCGGCCACCCCCTGCTCCTGCGCGCGCGCCTGCACGAAGGCCTGCTGCTCGCGGCTGATCGTCACCGCGGTGACCCGCGCCCCGTGCTCCCGGGCGGCGTGCAGCGTGAGCGACCCCCAGCCGCACCCGACGTCGACGAAGCGCTGGTCGGGGCGGGTGTGCAGGCCGAGCTTGCGGCAGACGAGGTCGAGCTTGTCGAACTGCGCCTGCTCCAGGGTGTAGGCCGCGTCCTCCCGGCCGTGGACCAGATCGGCTCCCTCGGCGGTGACGTAGGCGCAGGAGTAGGCCATCTGGTCATCGAGGATGAGCTCGTAGAAGTCGTTGGACAGGTCGTAGTGGTGGCTGATCGCCGCCCGGTCGCGGCCCAGGCTGTGCAGCCGCCCGGTGACCACGGCCTGGGAGGCGGGCGGCGCCGGGCGCGCGCCGAGGAGCCCGAGGTCCTTGGCGAGCAGGCCCACCCCGGCGACGGCCTTGGCGCGCTCGGCGGCGCTGGGCTGCGGCGCGCGGCGCAGCAGCTCGTCGCGGACCTGCGTGAGGGCTTCCCCGAGGTCGCCGTCGACGACGACCTCCCCGGTGACGAAGGCCTGCGCGGCCCCGAGCTCACCGGGCGACCACAGCAGGCGCCGCAGGGCCTGCGGGCTGGTGATCCGCACGGTCGGGGCGGTCGCGGGGTCGGCGCCGGCGGTGGACCCGTCCCAGGCGATCAGGTGGACCGGGAGCGGTCCGCCGGCCAGCGGCGTGAGCAGGGTGTCGAGGCGTGGGGCGACGGCGACGGGCATACCGCAGACCCTAGTCACCCCAGGCTGGCCGGGCGCACGTCGCCTAGGCTTGCGGCATGACCGGCGCCGGTGATGACGACGACGACATCGCCACCGCGTGGGTCCGTGGTGAGCGCGACGCCCTCGAGCGGGCCTACCGCCGCTGGTCCGGCCTCGTGCACGGGCTGGCCCGTCGCGCGGTGGGGGCCGATGGCGCGGACGACGTCACCCAGGTGGTGTTCGTCTCCGCGTGGCGGGGGCGCGACACCTACGACCCCTCGGCGGGACCGCTCGGCGCGTGGCTGGTCGGGATCACCCGCCGCCGGATCGTCGATGAGCTGCGCTCCCGGCAGCGCCAGGTGCCAGTCGCCGACGCGGCGCCCGAGGTCTCGGACGCCCAGGCCTGGACGGCCGCCGACAGCACCGACCTGCTCACGATCTACGAGGAGCTGGAACGCATCGGCGACCCCCAACGACGCATCATCCTGCTCGCCTACGTCGAGGACCTCACGCAACGGGAGATCGCCGAGCGGCTCGACCTCCCGCTCGGGACGGTCAAGACCCATACGAACCGAACACTGGCTCGGCTCCGAACACTCCTCGGAGGTGCGCGATGAACCCTGACCGGTATGCCGACCGGCCCGCGGGCGACCCCCCGGCCGATCGCGTCGAGGGTCTCCTGCGTCGGGCCGGCGACGTCTCCGCCGGCCCTCCGCCCGGCGTCTGGGAGGCAGTGCGTGCCGAGCTGACCGAGGACGAGCCCGCCCAGGGTGCCGTGGGCACCCCACGACGTGATGACCTCGCGGGCCGGCGTGGCGCCGACGGTGGGCGCCGCCCGGCCCGCTGGCCGCTGCTCGCCGCCGCGGCGGTCGGCGCGCTCGTGGCGTGGCTCGGCACCCAGGTGCTCGGCGCCGGCCCGGGCGCCAGCGAGGTCGTCGTGGCCGACGGCACCCTCGCCGAGCTCCCCGACGCGGGTGAGCCGGTCGAGGGCACGGCCCAGGTCGTCGCGGTCGACGGCGAGCAGCGGCTGCGGGTCGAGGTCGCCGAGCTGCCCGACGCCGGGGAGGGCTACCTCGAGGTCTGGCTGCTGCGGCCCGACCTCAGCGGCATGGTCACCGTCGGGGTGATCTCCGGCACCAGCGCGGAGTTCAGCCTCCCGGCCGGGGTCGACCTCGCGGACTACGCCGTCGTCGACATCTCCCGCGAGGCGCTCGACGGCGACCCCGCCCACGGCGGTCAGAGCGTGGTCCGCGGCGAGCTGAGGGACGCCTCCGCGGGATGAGGGAGCCCGGCTGTCCTAGACTGAACAAACCTTGTGCAAAACCTTGAACAAGGCACTTCCCGAAAGGCAGACGACCATGACTGAGCACCATGACTCCAGCCCCGCCGACCCGGTGACCGTCACCTCCGACCCCGAGGCCGTGGCGGAGGCCCACAAGGTCATGTCCGGGATGGACATCGCCATGCTCACGACGGTCGACTCCAGCTCCGGCGACGGACGGCTGACCAGCCGGCCGCTGTCGACCCAGGTCCACGAGGAGGACGGCGACGTGCTCTTCCTCGTGCGGGGCAGCAGCGCCGTGGTGAGCGACGTGCGCGCCCACCCCAACGTCAATGTCGCCTACTCCTCGATGAAGGCGTGGGTGTCCCTCGCGGGGACGGCCAGCATCATCGAGGACCGCGCGCTCGTCGAGCAGCTGTGGTCCAAGGGCGCCGACGCCTTCATGGAGGGCGGCCCGGAGAACCCCGACAACGTCGTGCTCAAGGTCAACGGCGACACCGTCATGTACTGGGGCGGCTCCTCCCTCGTCGGCACCGCCGTCGACACGCTCAAGATGGTCACCGGCAAGGGTGACCAGGAGGACCCCGGCCCGACCGTCGTCGAGCTGCCATGAGCGACGGCCGTCGCGAGGCGCGGCTGAGCCCCGGCCGGTGGCTCGCCTCCCTGGCGGCCACCGGCGTGGCCTTCGGCGCGCTGGACGCCCTCTGGCTCGGGGTCCTGGCCAAGGAGGAGTACGCCGACAGCTTCGGCTCGCTCATGGCCGACCCGATCAACGTGCCCGCGGCGGCCGCCTTCTACGGCATCTACACCGTGGGGCTCACCCACTTCGCGACCGCCCCGGGGGTGGCCTCGGGCAGCATCGCCCGCGCCGCCCTCCAGGGCGGGGCGCTGGGTCTGGTGGCCTATGCCGCCTACGACCTCACCAGCCTGGCCGTCATCGAGGGCTTCCCGGCCGACGTCGTCGGGCTCGACCTCGCCTGGGGCACGGTGGCCAGCGCCGCTGCTGCCGCCGTGGCCACCGCCCTGCTCCGCAGGAAGGCCGACCGGTGAGCACCCGCACCCAGCAGATCGTCGTGACCCTGGCCGCCCTCCTGTGGGTCGGCGGCACCCTCATCGGCCTCGGCCTGGTCGGCGGCGGCGGTGTGGAGAACCAGGGCGGTGGGCTCTTCTCCGACAGCGCCACCCTCATCGCACCGCAGGGCCCGGCCTTCTCCATCTGGTCGGTGATCTACCTCGGTCTCGCCGGGTATGTCGTGTGGCAGTGGCTCCCGGCCGTCGCCGACTCGCGCTGGGCACGGGTGACGAGGCTGCCCGCCGCCGCCGCCATCGCGCTCAACGGGTTGTGGCTCCTCGTCGTCTTCGCCGGCTGGATCGCCGTGTCGGTGCTCGTGATGATCGGCATCGTCCTCTCGCTCGGCCTCGTGCTGCGCCGCACCGCCGGTCTGCCCCGGCAGGGCCTCGGCGCGGACGTCTGGGTGTCGGCGACGTTCGGGCTCTACCTCGGGTGGATCTGCGTCGCCACCTGCGCCAACATCGCCTCCTGGCTGGTCGGCCTCGGCGTGCCCGTCGACACCACCCTCTCCACCTGGCTGACCGTGGCCGTGCTCGCCACCGTCGTCGCCATCGCCGCCGTGCTGCTGGGGCGCACCGACCAGCGCCTCTTCCAGATCGGGCTGGCGGCCGCCGTCGTCTGGGGCACCGCCTGGGTGTCCTCCGGCCGACTCACCGGCGAGCTGCGCTCCGACGTCGTCGGCGTCGCCGCGGCCCTCACGGCCCTGGTCGTCCTCGGCCTCGGGGTGTGGGCGGTCGCCCGCCGCCGTGGGGCGACACCCCAGACCGTCCGCTGACCCCACCCTGCCCCCACCCACCCCTTCCGACAGGCCATCACCCGCCGTGAGCGACCACCGACCTACCGCTGCCGTCATCGGCGCCCGGCATCGCCGGGCTGAGCGCGGCATACCACCTGCGGCGCACCCACCGGGTGCTCCTGCTGGAGGCCGATGACCGTCTCGGCGGGCACGCCGACACCCACGACGTCACGAGCCCGCAGGGCACCGACCTGCGCATCGACTCTGGGTTCATCGTGCACAACGACAAGACCTACCCGATGCTGCGCCGGATCTTCGCCGAGCTCGACATCCCCACGCAGGAGACGGAGATGTCGATGTCGATCACCTGCGACGAGTGCGGGCTCTCCTTCGCCGGCGCCAAGGGCATCAGCGGCCTGCTGGCGCAACCGACTCGGCTCCTGGACGGCCGCTACCGGCGGCTCCTGCGGGAGGTGCCCCGCTTCCACCAAGCGGCGCTCGCCGAGCTGGCCGACGCGCGGCGGGGCGAGGCGGCGCCCATCACCTGGGGCGGCTTCCTGCAGCGGGAGTCCTTCGACCCCTACTTCGTCCACCACTACGCCATCCCGCTCATCTCGTGCGTGTGGTCCTCCGGCCACGACGACGCCGCGGCCTACCCCGCGCACCACCTCTTCGAGTTCCTCGACCACCACGGCCTGCTCACCATCGGTGGGTCGCCGACCTGGCGCACGGTCGTCGGCGGCAGCCGGGTCTACGTCGAGGCGATCCGCTCCGCGCTTCTCGCCTCGGGCGCCACCGTGCGCACCGGAGCCCCCGTCCGGGGCATCGTCCGGCACGGCGACGGGGTGGACCTCACCATCGGTGGCGACGCCCCCGGGACCGAGCAGGTCGACCGCGTCGTGCTGGCCACGCACGCCGACGTGGCGCTGGAGATGCTCACCGACGCGACCGACGCCGAGCGCGCCGACCTGGCCTCGATCCGCTACTCGGTCAACCCGACCGTGCTGCATACCGACACCGCGGTGCTGCCGACCGCGCGCCGGGCCCGGGCCTCGTGGAACTACCGCCTCACCGGGTGCGCCGCCCGCGACGACCGGGTGCTCGTGAGCTACTGGATGAACAACCTGCACCGGCTGGACCCCGACGACGTCGCGGGCACCGACTACGTCGTCACCCTCAACCACGTCGGCCGGGTCGACCCCGGTCGGGTGCTGGTGGAGCGGCAGTACGCCCATCCGGTCTTCACGCACGAGGCGATCGAGGCGGCGGCGCGACTGCGCGAGGCGGGAGGGCCGCGCCTGGCCTTCGCCGGTGCGCACCTGGGGTGGGGCTTCCACGAGGACGGCGCGCGGTCTGGTCTCGGGGCGGTGCACAAGCTGGAAGGGGAGCTCGAGCTCGGCGGCGTGGCATGAGCCCGCTGGCCCTCGAACCGACCCGGGTCCCGGCCCTGGTCGTCGGCACGGTGGCCCACACCCGCCACCGGCCGGTGCGGCACGCCTTCCGCTACCGCGCCTACCAGTGGCTCGTGGACGTCGACGACCTGCCGGAGCACCACCTGCCGCGGTCCTGGCGCTGGGCCAGCCGGTTCAGCGCCGAGGACCACCTCGACGAGGGTCGCCTCGGCGGCGGCATCCGCGGTGACGTCACCCGTTTCCTCGCCCACCGTGGCGTCGAGCTGGAGCCCACCGACCGGGTCCTCATGCTGGCCAACGCCCGGGTCCTGGGCTACGTCTTCGACCCGCTCACCGTCTTCTGGTGCCTCGACCGCGACGACCGGGTGCGCGCTGTGGTGTTCGAGGTCCACAACACCTACGGCGAGCGCCACGCCTACCTCCTCGACGTCGACGAGGACGGTCGCTCGGGCATGGACAAGGCGTTCTACGTCTCGCCCTTCAACGACGTCTCGGGCCGGTATGCCGTGTCCCTGCGGCTGACCCCCGGCCGGGTCGCGGTGAGCATCGGGCTCGATCGCGACGGCGAGCGCGTCATCACGGCGGTGACCGACGGCCTACCCGAGCCGGCGACACCCCGCTCCCTGCGCCGGGTGGCGCTGCGGCACGCCCTCATGCCGCAGGTCGTCACCCTGCTCATCCGCCTGCACGGTCTGCGCCTGTGGCGCAAGCTGCCGCTGCAGGCACGTCCCCCCCACCCGAAGGAGGCTGTCCGATGACCGGACCCGCACCGATCCCCGTCCGCACCGACCCCGTGGGCCGGGCCCGCGCCGCGGCCGCGCGCCGGGTCATGGACCAGGTGCTGCGCCGGGTCGAGATCGAGGTGCTCACCGACCCTGCCGCGCCGGCACCGGCCGACCGTCCGGCCATCGTCATGCACGACGCGGAGAGCTTCTACGCCCGGCTGGGCGCCTCGCACAAGGTGGCGGTCGGCGAGGGCTACACCGAGGGCGACTGGAGCCCGGCGCCCGGCCACGACCTGGCCGCCGTGCTCATGCCCTTCGCCGAGCGCCTCTCCGACGGCCTGCCCGGGCCGGTGCGGGCCCTGCGCCACCTGGCCGACCAGGCCTTGCCGCGCTCGACGCGCAACACGATGACCGGGTCGCGGCGCAACATCGAGTCGCACTACGACCTGTCCAACGAGATGTTCACGGCCTTCCTCGACGAGTCGATGACCTACTCCTGCGCGCTCTTCGACGAGAACGAGCCGTGGGAGGCCCAGACCCTCGCCGACGCCCAGCTGCGCAAGGTCGACGCGGCCCTGGACCGCGCCGGTGTCCGGGACGGCACGCGGCTGCTGGAGATCGGGACCGGCTGGGGCACCCTGGCCATGCGGGCGGCGTAGCGCGGCGCGCAGGTGCTGACGATCACCCTGTCGCGGGAGCAGGCGGCGCTCGCCGAGAAGCGGATCGCCGAGGCCGGCCTGGCCGACCGGGTCGAGGTCCGGCTGCAGGACTACCGCGAGGTCGAGGGGGAGTTCGACGCCGCCGTGGTCTCGGTCGAGATGGTGGAGGCGGTCGGTGAGGAGTTCTGGCCGACCTACTTCGCCACGATCGACGCGCGGCTGGCCCCGGGCGGCACCGCGGTGGTGCAGGCGATCACCCTGCCGCACGACCGCTACCTGTCGACCCGTAACACCTACGGCTGGATCCAGAAGTACATCTTCCCCGGCGGGGCCCTGCCGAGCGTGGACGCCATCGAGCGCACCTGCACGGCGCACACGGGTCTGCGACTGCGGGAGTTCCACGCCTTCGGCCAGCACTACGCCGAGACGTTGCGCCGGTGGCGGACGACCTTCCTCGCGGCCTGGCCGACCGTGCAGGACCTCGGCTTCGACGAGCGGTTCCGGCGGATCTGGGAGTTCTACTTCGCCTACTGCCAGGCCGGTTTCACGGCGGGCTCGATCGACGTGGGCCAGGTCGTCCTCAGCCGGCCGACCCGCGGCCCGGTGGCCGCGGGCTGAGGCGGGGCGGGCACCCGCCCGCACCCCGGGTGGGCACGAGAGTCCGGGCCCGCACGAGGTATGCCCCGGGCCGCAGGTGCGGCGCCGGGGCATGTCTCGTGGTGCTGGGCGCCCCGAAGTCCCTGTCGGGGGCCGGTGGTCGCGGCGTTGAGCGCCGGGCGACCCGGAGGAGGTGTTGCGTGACACGTCACACCCTCCATCTGGCGCCAAGGAGCATCATGCTGCACAATGTTTGTCAAAGGATTGTCGGAGGCGAGCTTGAGGAGGCACGACGGTGCCGCGTGAGACAGGGTGGGGAGCGTGAATCCGGTCACAGAGCTGCGTGCCTTCCTGCGGGCCGCCCTGGTCACGCCGGTGCCGCGCGACCACCGTGACCCGCCGCAGGTCCTGCGCCGCCGGCGCGTCGTGTCGGTCCTCACCCTGCTGGCCGGCGCCGCCCTGCTGTGGTGGTCGCTGCAGCTCGAGCCGGGCAACCCGTGGTTCTACCTCGGCACGACCGCCCTCGCGGGCGTGTGGGTCGTGGGGGCCTTCGCGTCCGGGCGTCTCTACCTCGGCCGGGGGCATACCCGTGGCGGCCACTACGCCCGGCCGATCGTGCAGTCGCTGGCCCTGGGGCTCCTGCTGCTCGCGCTCTTCCTCGCCGGCGCCCTGGTCGTGGCCCGCGTCCCGGTGCTGGCCGGGCCGGTCGACGACCTGCTCGACCACGCGAGGTTCGCCTCCCTGCCGCTCGTCCTGCTCATCACCGTGGTCAACGGCATCGCCGAGGAGATCTTCTTCCGCGGCGCGCTCTACGCCGCGATCCCGCAACGGTGGACGGTGCTCGCCACCACCGCCGTGTATGCCCTCGCCACCGTCGGCTCCGGCGTGCCCCTCCTCGTCTTCGCCGCCGTCGTCATCGGCCTCGTGTGCGGGCTGCAGCGCCGGGTCACCGGCGGGATCCTCGGCCCGGCCATCACGCACGTCACCTGGTCCGCCGGGATGCTCCTGCTCCTCCCTCCCCTCCTACAGATCGTGAGCTGACCCATGACCGCATCGACCCCTGACACGCGACGGGCCCTGGTGACCGGGGCCACCGGCTACATCGGCGGGCTCATGGTGCCGCGCCTGCTGGAGGCCGGGCATACCGTCCGCGTGCTCACCCGCTCGGCCGACAAGCTCCCGCAGGAGTGGGCGGACCGGGTGCAGGTCAGCGAGGGTGACGCGAGCGAGCGCTCCGACCTCGAGTCCGCGCTCGCCGACGTCGACCTGGCCTACTACTTCATCCACTCGATGGACGGCTCGGGCGACTTCGTGGAGCGCGACCGCAGGTTGGCTCGCGAGTTCGGTCGTGCGGCGCGGGAGGCCGGTGTCGGGCGGATCGTCTACCTCTCCGGGCTGCACCCCCAGGGCAAGCTCTCCAAGCATCTGGCCTCCCGGGTCGAGGTCGGCGAGATCCTCATGGCCTCCGGTGTCCCGACCGCCGTCCTCCAGGCGGCCACCGTCATCGGGTCGGGCTCGGCGAGCTTCGAGATGCTGCGCCACCTCACCAAGCGGCTGCCGGTCATGGTGGCCCCCAAGTGGCTCAAGAACCGGATCCAGCCGATCGGGATCGACGACGTGCTGCACTACCTCGTGGCCGCCGCCGACCTGCCCCCGGAGGTCAACCGCACCTTCGACATCGGCGGCCCCGACGTGCTGACCTACCGCGCGATGATGCAGGGCTTCGCGGAGGAGACCGGCCTGGCGCACCGGCTCATCGTCACCGTGCCGGTGCTCACCCCGTGGTTGGCCAGCCACTGGGTCGGCCTGGTCACCCCGGTCGACGCGGGGGTCGCCAAGCCGCTCGTCGGCTCGCTGGTCCACGAGGTCGTGTGCCAGGAGGACGACCTGCGCGACCTCGTCGGTGCACCCCCCGGCGGGGCGACGCCCTACCGCGACGCGGTCCGCGCCGCCGTGGGTGGGGCCCGTCGGTAGGTCCGGGAGCGCGTGGCCGGGCCACTCTTCTGCGTGATCGTGCGCTAATCTGCCTCCAAGTCATCACAAACACTCACGACGATAGTGGGGAGGAGGCCCCGTGGCCGCTGCGGACCGCGCCAGGCTGCCCGCCGTCGGCATCGACATCGGCGGCACCCGGACGAAGTCGGTGGCCCTGACCCGCGGGGGTGACGAGGGGCTGGACCGCGCCACCCACGTCGTGCACGACACCCCGGACGACCTCGGTGCGGGCCTCGTCGACCACGTCCGCCGCATCCTGCGCGACCTCGACGTGACACCGGCCCGGCTCGGGGTCGTGGTCCCCGGGCTCGTCGACGACCGGGCGGGTCAGGTGCAGTGGGCCGCCAACGTCGGGCTGCGCGACCTCGACCTGCGGGCCCTGCTCACCCGAGAGCTCCAGCTCCCGGTCGCCGTCGGGCACGACGTGCGGGCCGGGCTGCTGGGCGAGCACCGCTTCGGTGCCGCCCGAGGCGTCGACGACGTGCTCTTCGTCCCCGTCGGGACCGGGTTGGCCGGGGCCCTGCTCACCGGCGGGCGCCTGGTCACGGGGTCGGTCTGGACCGGCGAGATCGGCCACGTCGTCGTCGACCCCGAGGGGCCGCCGTGCGGGTGCGGTGGGCGGGGCTGCCTCGAGGCGGTCGCCAGCGCGGGAGCCCTCGGCCGGCTCTGGAGCGAGACGACCGGCGCCCGGCGCGACGCCCGGGATCTCCTCGGGGCGGTCGGCGCCGGTGACTCCCGCGCCCAGCGCCTCCTCGACGCGGCGGTGGGGGCGTTGGCGGGGGTGCTGGCCCCGGTGGTCGCTGCGGCCGGCACCGAGCGGGTCATCCTCGGCGGCGGGCTGGCGCAGGCCGGGGAGAGGCTCCGGGAGCCGGTCGACGCGCGCCTGCGGGCGCTGCTGCCCGGCCGCACGGTGCAGGTGCGGCTCGCTTCGCTGGGCGACCGCGCCGCCGCCCTCGGCGCCCTGGTCCTCGGGCAGGAGCAGGAGCAGGTGACGGCGTGATCGTCACGCTCACGCCCAACCCGGCGATCGACCTCACCTACCGGGTCGACCGGCTGCACGTGGGGGAGTCCGCCCGCGTCGACGCCCCGGCCCGACGGGCGGGGGGCAAAGGGGTCAACACCGCGGCGGTGCTCACCCTCATGGGGGTCCCGGCGCTCTCGGTCGTGCACCTCGACGCGGCGACGGCGTCGTGGTGGGGGGCGCAGCTGGAGGAGCGGGGGATCGGCTCCCGCGTCGTGGTCGTGGACGACCCCTACCGGACCGGCGCCAGCGTCGCCGTCGTGGACGATCAGGGCGCCGCGACGGTCCTCAACGAGCCTGGTGCGGCTCCGCCGCCGCAGGTATGGCGTGCGCTGTCGGGTCTCGTCCTGGAGCAGCTGGAGCACCCTGCCGACCCCGGCAGCCGCCACGTGCTCGCCCTCTGCGGGAGCCTGCCCGAGGGGCTGGCCCCGGCGGCCGTCGGGGCGCTGGTCGCCGAGGCCGGGCGGCGCTGGGCGGCGGTCGTCGTCGACGGCTCGGCGCGGCCCTGGAGGCCGCCCTGCCCGCGCGCCCGGCCGTGGTCAAGCCCAACCAGGCCGAGGCCGCCGCCACCACCGGGCGAGGTCGACCCGGTGGCCTCCGCCAGGGCGCTGGTGGCCGCTGGTGCGCGAGCCGCGCTCATCAGCTGCGGTGCGGACGGCGTCGTGCTCGTCTCCGGGGAGGGGGCCGCGGAGGTGGTGCGGACCGCACGCCCCGGCGAGCGACTCACCGGCAACCCGGCCGGTGCCGGGGACGCCGCGACCGCGGCGGTCGCCGCCCACCTGGCCGGCGTCGGCATACCGGACCACGACGCGCTGCTGCGCGACGTCGTCGCGTGGTCGGCGGCCGCCGTGCTCTCCCCGCTGGCCGGTGACCTCGACCCCGCCGACGTGGCCCGGCAGCGGCCACTCGTCCGGCTCGACGGGCCACCCCCGACCTCCGCGTGACCCTCAGACCCCCAGCAGATCTCCCCTGGAGCCGACCATGCCCCTGAGCACCCTCACCCCGATCCTGCGGCGCGCCCGTGAGAAGGGTCAGGGGGTCGCGGCGTTCAACGTCATCCAGCTCGAGGACGCCGAGGCCTACGTCGCGGCAGCCGAGGAGGCTGGACGGCCCATGGTCCTGCAGATCAGCGAGAACTGCGTGCGCTACCACGGCAGTCTGCGCCCCCTGGCGCTCGCCTCGCTGGCCCTGGCCGAGGCATGCGCCCAGCCCGTCGTGGTCCACCTCGACCACGCCGAGAGCACCGATCTCGTCCGGGAGGCGGTCGAGCTCGGTCTGTCCTCCGTGATGTTCGACGGGTCCCACCTCGACGACGAGCAGAACCGCCGGGTCACCGCGCAGATGGTTCAGCTGTGCCACGCTGCGGGGGTCAGCATCGAGGCCGAGCTGGGGGAGGTCGGCGGCAAGGACGGCGTCCACGCCCCCGGGGTGCGGACCGACCCCGGTGACGCCGCGCGCTTCGTGGCCGACACCGGCGTCGACGCGCTCGCCGTCGCGGTCGGCAGCTCCCACGCGATGACCACCCGGACCGCCGCGCTGGACCTCGACCTCATCGACGAGCTGGCCCGCCGCGTCCCGGTGCCGCTGGTGCTGCACGGCTCCTCCGGGGTCGCCGACGACGGGCTCGCCGCGGCCGTGCGCGTCGGGATGACCAAGATCAACCTCGCCACCCACCTCAACGTCGTCCTCACCGAGGCGATCCGCTCGACGCTGGTCTCCACGGACACCGTCGACCCCCGGCGTTACCTCGGTGCCGGCCGGTCCGCGGTGTGCAGGGGGAGGCGCGGCGTCTGCTCGCGCTGCTGGCGGGCCCGGAGCAGGGGGCGGCACCCCCGCGCTGAGGCGGGCGCGTGAGGCGTCGGCACGAGTCGCCTCTGTCGGTGCGGCACCGTAGGGTCAGGGCGATGATTCGGTTCGAGTCCGTGACCAAGCGGTACCCCGACGGCACCACCGCCGTGGACGACCTGTCCCTGGAGGTGCCGCGGGGCGACATCACCGTCTTCGTGGGCCCGTCGGGCTGCGGCAAGACCACGAGCCTGCGCATGATCAACCGCATGGTCGAGCCGACCGAGGGGCGGATCCTCATCAACGACGAGGACGTCGCGCAGCGCAAGCCGGCCCAGCTGCGCCGCTCGATCGGCTACGTCATCCAGCACGCCGGGCTGTTCCCGCACCGCACCGTCCTGGCCAACGTCATGACGGTGCCGACCCTCATCGGGTGGGACAAGGGGCGGGCCCGGACCGCCGCGATGGAGGCGATCGAGAAGGTCGGTCTCACCGCCGACCAGGCCTCGCGCTACCCCGCCCAGCTCTCCGGCGGTCAGCAGCAGCGCGTGGGCGTCGCCCGGGCGCTCGCCAGCGACCCTGAGGTCGTCCTCATGGACGAGCCGTTCAGCGCGGTCGACCCGCTGGTCCGCACCGACCTCCAGAACGAGGTCCGACGCCTGCAGCGCGAGCTCGGCATCACCGTCGTCCTCGTCACCCACGACATCGACGAGGCGATCAGCCTCGGCGACCACGTCGCGGTGATGCGCCAGGGCGGCCACCTGGCCCAGCTCGCGACCCCCGGCGAGCTGCTCACCGAGCCCGCCGACGACTTCGTCGCGAGCTTCGTCGGCAAGGACCGCGGCTACCGCAAGCTCGGCTTCACCGAGGCCCGGATCCAGCCCGGCCCGGAGGCGACGGTCACCCTGGGTGAGGACGTCGCCGCAGGGCGAGGCTGGGTGCTCGTCGTCGACGAGGCCCAGGAACCGCTGGGGTGGGTGGACCGCGACGGCTCGGGCGGCCCGGTGCGCCAGGAGGAGCTGCACCGTATGGGGTCGCTCGCCGACGTCGGTGACAGCGCCCGGGTGTTCCTCGACGCCGCGCTGTCGGCGCCGTCCGGTCGCGGCGTCGTCGTCGAGGGTGGCCGCGTCGTCGGGACGGTGCGGGCCCAGCAGGTCCTCGAGGCCCTGGGGCGCGCGTGATCGGCGGGGTGGCCTGGTCCACGATCGGGGACCTCCTGCTGCGCCACCTCTACCTCGCCGGGGTGCCGCTGCTGCTGGGTCTGCTCATCAGCCTCCCGCTCGGGTGGCTGGCGACGCGCTACCGCTGGGTGGCGCCGCCGATGATCGCGGGCACCGGCCTGCTCTACACCATCCCGTCGCTGGCGTTGTTCATCCTGCTGCCGCTGGTGCTGGGCACCCGGGTCCTCGACGACGCCAACGTGCTCGTCGCCATGACCCTCTACTCCGTGGCCCTGCTCACCCGGACGGTGGCCGACGGGCTCGGCTCGGTCCCGGGAGCGACCCGGCAGGCCGCGACGGCGATGGGCTACGGCGAGCTGCGGCGCACCCTGGTCGTCGACCTGCCGCTCGCCGTGCCTGTCATCACGGCCGGGTTGCGGGTCGCCGCGGTGAGCAACGTCTCGATCGTCTCGGTGGCCGCGCTCATCGGCGTCAGCCAGCTCGGTCAGCTGTTCACCGAGGGTTTCAACCGCAACGACATGGGGCCCATCCTCGTCGGGATCGGCGCCTGCGTGGCGCTGGCCCTGGTGCTCGACGCGGGGATCGCGCTGCTCTCCCGGGCCTTGACCCCGTGGCTCCGGACGGGGGTGGCCCGATGATCGGCCTCACCTGGCAGTGGCTCACCGATCCCGCCACCTGGACCGGCCCCGGCGGCATCCTCGCCCAGAGCCTCACGCACCTGCGGATCTCGCTCATCGCTCTGGTGCTCGCGGCGCTGGTCGCGGTGCCGGTCGGCCTCTTCATCGGGCATACCGGCCGCGGTCGCTGGCTGGCGATCAACCTCGCCGGTGCGTTCCGGGCGATCCCCTCGCTCGGCGTGCTCTTCGTCGCCACCCTCATCCTGCTGCCCCGGCTCGAGGGTGACCTGGCCTTCGAGCTGCCGGTCATCCTCGTCCTCGTCCTGCTCGCCGTCCCGCCGATCCTCTCGGGCACCTATGCCGGGGTGGAGGCGGTCGACCCCGCCGCGCGTGATGCCGCCCGGGGCGTGGGGATGACCGAGGCCCAGATCCTGTGGCAGGTGGAGGTCCCGGCGGCACTGCCGTTGCTGCTCTCCGGGCTGCGCTCGGCCATGCTGCAGATCATCGCCACCGCCACCATCGCCGCGATCGTCGGGATCGGCGGGCTCGGGCGCTACCTCATCGACGGGCAGGCCTCGCGCCAGTACGACGTCATGGCTGGGGGAGCGATCGTCGTGGCGCTGCTGGCGCTGCTCGTCGACCTCGTCATGGCCGGGATCCAACGGCTCGTCGTCTCACCCGGGCTCGTGGTGGCCAAGGAGCACTGATGGCGCACCGATCTCGTGACCACATCGTGACCTGGGCGCGGCATACCGCGCTCGGGCCGGACGTTTGACCAAGCAACCGAACCCCACCGGGAGGACCCCCTCATGCGCCGCACCGCAGTGATCACCCTCGCCCTGAGTGCCACCCTCGGCCTCGCCGCCTGCGGCGGCGGAGGCGACCCCATGGACACCGACACCGGCGGCGACAACGCCGACGCCGGCAGCAGCGGTGAAGCCGGCGGCGACGCCGGCAGCCTCACCATCGGCTCGGCCAACTTCCCGGAGAACGAGCTGCTCGCCGAGATCTACGCCGCGGCCCTCGACGACGCCGGGGTGGAGGTCGACACCCAGCTCAACATCGGCAGCCGCGAGGCCTACATCGCCGGCATCGAGGACGGCTCGATCGACGCCATCCCCGAGTACACCGGTGGCCTCGCGACCTTCCTCAACCCCGAGATCACCGCGACCTCCTCCGAGGATGTCCTGGCCGACCTGCAGGAGAACCTCCCCGAGGAGATGCAGGTGCTGGAGATCAGCGAGGCCGAGGACAAGGACTCCCTCGTCGTCACCGCCGAGACGGCCGAGGAGCTCGACCTCACGAGCATCGCCGACCTGGCCGACCACGCCGGCGACCTGACCCTTGGCGGACCGCCGGAGTTCGAGAGCCGGCCCAACGGCGTCGACGGGCTGAGCGAGGTCTACGGCCTGGAGTTCGCCAGCTTCCGGTCCCTGGCGGCGGGCGCCAACCTCACCGTGCAGTCCCTGGCCAACGGCCAGGTCGACGTCGCCAACATCTTCACCACCAACCCGGCCATCGAGGAGAACGACTTCGTCGTGCTCGAGGACCCGGAGTCCCTCTTCGCCGCCCAGAACGTCGTGCCCCTCATCCGGGCCGATGCGGTCACCCCGACCATCGAGGAGACCCTCAACGAGGTCTCGGCCGCGCTGGACACCGACAACCTCACCTCGATGATGGTGCAGGTGCAGAGCGAGGGCGAGGACCCGGCGGAGGTCGCCCGGGAGTTCGTCGACGAGAACCTCTGAGCGGAGCCCGTCAGCGCCGCAGGAGGTCGCGCGACACGGTGCGCGCGGCCTCCACGGCGGAGGGTGGCAGCGGGGTGCCGAGTGCGCGGTCGGCCGTGCCGTGGCCCCCGACCCACGCCCGCAGGGTGGGGTGGGACTCCTCGAGGCTCGCGATGAGCTCGGCCGCCGCCTCGGCGTCCCGGGGCATCGGCACCGAGACCACCACCCCGGCGGGGTTCAGGGTCCGGACCGAGTGCTCCCAGCTGGCGTGCGGGACATCCGCGCCGAGGAAGCGCACGTCGATGCCCTGCCGGCGCAGGCAGACGGCGAAGGCCAGCGCCCCGAGCTGGTGCAGCGCCCCCGCAGGCAGGCCCACGAGCGCGACGGGCGCGCCCTCGTTGAGCCCGGCTGCGTCGAAGGCCGCCGAGAGGCGTCGGTGGACGGCGGCCGACACGAAGTGCTCGCTGCCGACGTCGACCTCCCCCCGCTCCCAGGCCCGACCCAGCTCGGTGAGGGCGGGCATGAGCCAGCCCTCCAGCGCGTGCTCGAAGGACACCTTGGACAACGCGCGGTCGAGCACCCGGGTGAGCAGCTGCTGGTCGTAGCGCTGGGCGGCCTCGATGAGGTCGGCGACCGGCGGTCCGTCCACGCTGCGGAACTCGGCGGTGGCGTTCTGCACCGACTCCTCGTCCCGCACCTGGGTGGCCGCGAGCGAGGCCGGGCTCCCCTCGCGGACGAGCTCGGCCATACGGGTGAGGCGGCGCACGTCGGCCTGGTCGTAGAGCCGGTAGCGCGAGGAGCTGCGCTGCGGGGCGACGACGGCATACCGACGCTCCCAGGCACGCAGGGTGGCCGGTGCCACACCGGTGAGATCCGCCACCTGCTTGACGGTGTAGCGCGCCTGCCCCATCGCTGCGGCCACCTCTCCAGCTGTGACAAAAGTGTGACGATCGTTGAACAACTTCGACGATGCTACCGCGTGGACGGTCCCTGGGTCAGGACCGTGGCTCCGGGCCCCCTTCGAGCGTCAGCTCCTCGCCCGCCACCGTGACCCCCTGCAGGCGCCACTGACGCGGCAGCACCCCCGACGGGTCGGTCCGCACGACCCCGCCCGGCACGTCGACCTCCAGCCCGACGGCGGCGGTCATGAGGACGCCGGCGGTCGCGGCCGACCACGCCTGCGGCCGGCATGACGCGGGGTAGGGCACCGCGGTGGACCCCAGGGGCTCACCGGAGGTGAGCTCCGGGAAGCGCCCGTCCACGGCCTGGGCCAGTCGCAGCAGCGCCTCGATGACGATGTCCGCCTCGGCCCGGTGACCGGTGGCGACCAGGCCGCGCAGCGCGATCGCGGTGTCGTGGGTCCAGACCGATCCGGTGTGGTAGCCGAGCGGGTTGTAGGCCGGGTTGTCCGCGGACAGCGTGGCCACGCCGAAGGGGGTGAGCAGGTCGGGTCGCATGAGCCGGCGGACGACGCGTGCCGACTCCTCCTCGGTGAGCAGGCCCGTCTCCAGGACGTGCCCCATGTTGGACCCGACGCCATCGACCGGGCGTCCGTCGCGGTCCAGCGCCATGGCGAGGTAGGCCTCCTCGCCCGAGCCGACCCAGAAGTGGTCGCGGACCCGACCGGCCAGGGCGTCCGCCCACGAGCGCCACCCGGCGGGGTCGCCCTCGCCGAGCGCCTCGAGGAGCCGGGCCGCGCCGCGGGCAGCTTCCACGGCATACCCCTGGGCCTCGAGCAGGGCGATGGGGGCCGGGGCGATGCTGCCGTCGGCGCGGCGCATGGCGTCGCCGGAGTCCTTCCACCCCTGGTTGGACAGGCCGTGCCCGGAGTCGTCGAGGTAGCGCAGCAGGCCGTCCGTGGACTGCGCGACGCTGCGCTCCATCCAGCCCAGCGCCGCCTGGAGGGTGGGGAGGAACTCGCGCAGGCCCTCGGTGGGCAGGCCGAACCGCCACGTGTCGTGCAGCAGGCAGATCCACAGCGGGGTGGCGTCGACCGTGCCGTAGTAGAGCGGCGGCAGCGCGATCTCGTGGTCCTCGAAGGAGGCGCGCCGCACCTCGTGCAGGATCTTGCCGACCTCCGCCGCGGTGGCCAGGTCGTGCGTCTCGCCGGTGAGGATGGCTGCGCGTGCACCGATCCTTCCCGCCCGGGGTGGCTGGGGTGGTGAGGATGCCTGCGCGTGCACCGATCCTTCCCGCCCGGGGTGGCTGTGGTGGTGAGGATGGCTGCGCGTGCACCGATCCTTCCCGTGTGGGGTGGCACTTGTGGTGAGGATGGCTGCGCGTGCACCGATCCTTCCCGCCCGGGGTGGCTGTGGTGGTGAGGATGCCTGCGCGTGCACGGATCCTCCCCGCACCCCGCACCCCGCGCTCCCGGCACGCTCCGCACCAGGTATGCCGAAGGGCCGCCACCCGGATGGGTGGCGGCCCCTCGTGCGTTCAGACCGGGGTGCTCACCCGGCGCTGGTGGCGCCGGGTGTGACCGCGTGCCTCACAGACCGTCGACGCGGCTCTCCGGAGCGGTGAGGTCCGGGTTGGCGCGCAGGTAGTCCACCAGGTTGGCGAGATCCTCCGGGCCGCCGACGAGGTTGGTGCCCTCGGTGAAGGCGGTGAAGCTGTCGCCGCCCTGCTGGAGGAAGTTGAGGGTCGAGACCCGGTAGGTCTGATCCATCTCCAGCGCCACGCCGTCGAGCTGCATGTCGCTCACCTTGCTGCCCTCGGGCTGCTCGTCGTCCCACGTGTAGGTGAAGCCCTCGGAGACGCCGAGCGCGAGGTACTGACGGCCGCGGTCCGGGACGAACTGCTGCTCCAGGACCGCCTTGATGTCGGCACCGGTCATGTCGATCGACACGAGGATGTTGCCGAACGGCATGACGTCGTAGGCCTCCTGGTAGGTGACCTCACCGGGCGCCTCCTCGTTGCTGATCTCGTCGACGAGCAAGCTGTCGCGCACGCCACCGACGTTCATGAAGGAGATCTGTGCGCCACCCTCGTCGTCACCGTCGGTGCCGTAGAGGATGGAGTCGGCGATGAGGTCGGCCATCGGGGTCTCGATGCCGCGGTCGCCACCGGCGTCACCGGTGATGTCCTCGACGACGGTGCCGACGACCTCGCCGCCGAGCACCTCGCCACGGGCGACCCACTTGTCGACGGCGGCAGCCATCTCCGGGTCGTCGTCGATCGACTGGAGCACGAGGTTGTTGTCGGCGTAGGCCCGCTCGCGGATCACGTCACCGCTCTCGCGGGAGATGGTGAGCGCGGTCTCGGTCACCACCCGGCCGTACTGGTTGGCGCTGGTGACCAGGCGGTCGGCGCCGGACGGGTCGGGGATCGAGCAGACGTAGGGCTCGTGGGTGTGGCCGGTGACGACCGCGTCGATGGCGGGGTCGAGGTTCTCGGCGATCTCCACGACCGGGCCCGAGACGCCCTCGCACTCACGGTAGGTCCCGCTCTGGTAGCCGCCCTCGTGCAGCAGCACGACGATCGACTCCACGCCCTGCTCGCGCAGTTCGGCGGCCTGGGCGTTGGCGGTCTCGACCTCGTCGAGGAACTCGACGCTGGCCACGCCACCGGGGCTGACTAGGGTGGGGGTCTCCTCCAGGGTCATCCCGATGAAGCCCACGTCGACATCGTCGACGGTGCGGACCTCGGTCGCCGGCAGGACGGACTCGCCGGACTCCTTGTCCACGACGTTGGCGGCGAGCCACTGGAAGTCGGCGCCGTCGTAGGGCTCCTCCTCGAAGCAGCCGCGCTCGGGGTGGCAGCCGCCGTTCTGCATCCGCAGCAGCTCCTCGACACCCTCGTCGAACTCGTGGTTGCCGACACCGGAGATGTCCAGCCCCGCGATCTCGAGGGTCTCGACCGACGGCTCGTCCTGGAAGAGGCCGGAGACGAAGGTCGACCCGCCGATGAGGTCACCCGCGGCGACCGTCAGCGACTGCTCGTCGAAGGAGCGGGTGCGCAGCGCATCCAGCGTGGAGCTGAGGTTGACCGCGCCGCCGACGAGGTTCTGGTCGGGGTCCTGCTCCTCGTCGAGCGTGCCGTCCTCCTCCTCGATGTGCCCGTGGTAGTCGTTGAACGACAGCATCTGGACGACGAGCTCGTCGACCCAGAGCGGCAGCCAGGTGTTGAGCGGGGTGGCGACGCCGAGCTCGCTCAGCGCACCCTCCCCACCGAAGAGGACGACGCCCTGAGGAGAGAGGCGGTCGAGCGCGGCGACGGTCGGCTCGGGCACGCTGTCCGCGCGGCTGAGCAGCAGCGGACCACCGTGGTATGCCGCGAGGGCGCCGCCGGTGAGCGCGTCCGGGTAGTTCTCGCCGCTGGCGACGTAGGCCACCGAGTCGAACTCGTAGGAGGCGGCGAGGGCGACGGCCGTCTCGTAGCGGTTGGCGCCGAAGACCCGGGTCGTGTCGGGGACCAGGGCGGTGACCGACTCGACGACCTCGTCGGAGACGGCGCCGGAGCCACCGAGGACGACCACGGACTGCGGCTGCAGCGCCTCGATCGCGTCGGCGGTGCTGGGGCGCAGGGTGTCCGGGTCGGTGAGCAGCATCGGTGCGCCGTCGCGCCCGGCGCGGGCTCCACCCGTGAGGGCGTCCGGGAAGTCGGTGCCGGTCGCGAGGTAGAGGACGGGCAGGCCGGTCGGGAAGAGGGAGGCGATCTCCGCGGAGGTGTCGTAGCGGTTCTCCCCGGAGATCCGCACCACCTCGGCGCCGAAGCTCTCAAGCTCGGCCTCGACGTCCGCGGAGATGGCGACGGTGCCACCCACGATGATGATCTGGCTCGGGGCGAGGTCGGTGAGTGCGGACGCGGTCGCGCCGGGCAGGGCGTCCTGCTTGGTGAGCAGCATGGGCACCGGCAGGCCGGCGCCGTCGGCGTCCGGACGGGCCATGCCACCGGCGGCACCGGCGGAGGTGGAGGGCATCTGCGCGCTCAGCGCGTCGGGGAAGACCTCGCCGGAGGCGACGACTATGGTGTCGGTCGCGTCCGCGGGGAAGGCGCGGGCGATCTCGGCGGCGGTCTCGTAGCGGTCGGTGCCCGCGATGCGGTGCACCTGGGTCGGGTCCTCGATCTCGGGGGCTGTCGGCAGGCTGGGCGCGCTCGTCGCGGCGACCGCTCCGCCACCGACGAGGGCGACCGCTGCGCCGACGGCCACGAGACCACGACGTGCGGAGGGGGTTCGGGGGGACATGCGTTGAGTTCTCCTCGCGGGGGGATGTGCGTCGCGAACTCGTCACTGAGCCCGCCGGTAGCAACGTAGCCCATGGAGACCGTCCGTCACCCGACGAAAAGGTCACGGTCCGGTGAACGCGGGCGGTCGGCCAGCCGCGGCCAGTGGGGCACGTGTAACGTATGTGGTTGTTGGGGTTCGTGGGGAAGTGCGCAGTCACGAGTTGGCAAAGATTGGCAGACGGGGGTACCGCGCACGAGGGGGCCGACGTAGGCTTCCGACCAGCGTCGAGTCCTACCTGCGGGTGGCGTTCGGCGCTGCGCGGCGTGGACCACGACGCGACACAGACAAGTAAGAGTCTCGGCGCTCTCGCGCCCACGGATCAGTCAGGGGTTGGCAGGCGATGGTAGGCACTGGGGGACGGCGTCGGGGAGGGGCACGCCTGCTGGTGGCCTCGCTGCTCACGGGGACGTTGGCGTTGTCGACCTCGATGGCCCTGGCGGACGAGGAGACCCAGGTCGACCCCGCCGCGTCGGCGGCCGGCGACCAGTCCGGGGCAGCAGGCCAGTCCGGCGCCGCAGGTCAGGCCGACCCGGGCGCCGAGGGTGCCGACCCGGGCACCGGGGGTTCCGGGGAGGGCGCGGGTGCCGCCGTGGGCAGCACCCCCGCGCCCACCCCCGGAGGCGCCGGCTACTCCCACAGCGGCTCGCCGGCCGGGGCGGCGACCTTCGCCCCCTTGCCGCAGGACCCGGCCTACCCCGTCCCCGCGCCCCCCGAGAACGACGGGCTCCCGGTCGAGGTCGACGCCGACACGTCCTACCAGGACCAGCTCTCCTGCGACCCCGAGGACCGGCCGGGCGTCACCGCCTTCGCCCTGCTCCTCACCGACCACTACGGCCGCGAGGCCTGGTCGGGCGCCCGGCCGTGCATCGACTACATGAGCCAGCACCACGACGGCCGCGCGCTTGACTGGACGCTCAACGCCTTCGACCCGCACGAGCGTCGCATCGGCGACGCCGCGGTCGCCTGGCTGACTGAGAACGACGGCGAGATGATGCGCCGCTTCGGGATCGAGTACATCATCTGGAACGGCCTCGTCTTCATGAAGGACGACAACGAGTGGCGGCACTACGTCGGGCCCAGCCCGCACACCGACCACGTGCACCTCTCCTTCACCTGGGACGGCGCGATGATGCGGACCTCCTGGTGGACCGGCGTCGCGGTGACCGAGCCCGACCTCGGGCCGTGCGACACGGTCGCGCTGGAGTATGCCGCGCTGCACACCTTCCCGCGGTTCGAGGAGTGCCTCGAGCCCGCGCTCGCCGCCCCGCGGACCGACTTCGGCCGGGTGCGCCCGGGTGAGGCGGGAGCGGGAGTCTCGATGCTGCAGTCCGTCCTCGGCATCGAGGCCACGGGCGTGCTCGACCAGCAGACCCGGCGGGCGCTCGTCGAGTGGCAGACCGAGCACGACCTCCCGGCGACCGGTGTCGCGGACGCCCTGACCTACGCCGCCGCGCAGGGCTGGGACCTCGAGGAGGTCCCCGAGTCGGCCCGCGCCATCACGCCGGAGGACTGGCAGGTCTCCCGGTTCACGCCCTACAAGCGGCTGACGCTGACCGAGGGCGAGACCGGTGAGGCCGTCGTCGCCCTGCAGGAGGCCCTCGGGGCCGAGCCGGACGGCGACTTCGGGCCCCAGACCGCCGAGGCGCTCGCCGAGTGGGAGCAGACCATCCCGGTGCTCGCCGAGCAGGCCGAGCGTCGCGGTGACGAGCCGGCGGTCGTCACCCCCTTGACCTGGGTCTACCTCGAGCGCGCGGTCCACCCGACGATGGCGCTGCGCGACGTCGAACTCGCCGAGGGCAGCCGCGACATCGGCGCCGACCCGGACGGTGAGCTGGCCGCCCGAGCCGTGATCGAGGGCAGCGAGGACACCCCCTACTCCGGCGGCGCGGTCGCCGTGCTGCAGGAGCTGCTTGGCGTCGAGGTCGACGGCAGCTTCGGCCCGCTCACCGCCGAGGCGGTCCGGGCCGTGCAGGAGGGCGCGGACCTCGAGCCCACGGGCGAGGTCGACGGGTTCACCTGGGTGGCCGTCGAGGCCGAGGCGATCGAGGCGGAGCGGGTCTCCGCGGCTCCCGGTCTGGAGGCGCAGCGGATCCGCGAGGAGCAGGAGCGGGAGAAGCGCGCCACGCAGGAGCGCGAGGAGAAGGAGCGCGAGGCCGAGCTGGCGCGCCAGCAGGAGGAGCACGAGGCGGCGGTCGAGGACGCCGACCGCTGAGGCCCACCCTCCTGGTCCGCGGCGGATCCGCTGCATCGTCTCCCGAGCCGCGGGGCAACGTCGGACACCGGCCATCGCGTCATACGGTGGACAGGTCCAGGTCGAGGAGAAGGGGCACGCGATGAGGGCAGCACGCCGTAGGCGCACACTGACGACCTCCGGGCTGATGGTCGCGGGGCTCGCGCTGGCCGGCCTGACCACGACCTCCACCGCACAGGGCGACGGCACGGACGAGTCGGACGCCGGACAGCTGCAGGCGGCCACGGCGACCGCGGTGGACTGGTCCGGGCTGGGCCAGGCGCCGTGCCCGGAGGGCATGACCCGCCGGGTGAGCGTCGGCGCCTACAGCATGGACTCCGCGATCCCGCAGTCCCGCTTCACCAACGGCTGGGGCCTGGTCTCCTCGCGCGACGGCTCGGCCGCCCGGGCCGTGGTCTCCTCCAGCGATCCCAGCGACCACTTCTTCCTGCCCTACCTCGAGGTCTCGGTCGACCGCCGCACGATGCTCGGCCTCTCGACACGCGGCACCCAGGGCAACTCCGCCTACACCCGCGCGCAGGTCAACTCCGTCGACCTGCGGGTCTACGCCGACGACTCCTGGGACGGCCGGGTCTACGACGTGACGGCGGCGACGGACGACGAGGGCGGCGACCTCGGCACGTGGTTCGAGCATCGCAGCCAGTCCGGCGCGACCACCCGATGGGACATCGACAACGTGCAGGTCTACACCTGCCGCAGCGCCCCGGTCTCCCGCATCTCCGGGTCCGACCGGTATGCCTCCGCCGCCCGGATCGCGGCGACCTACCCGGCCGGGGTGCCGGTCGCCTACCTCGCCACGGGGGAGAACTTCCCGGATGCCATCGGGGCCTCGGCCCTCGCCGCCCACCGTGGTGCCCCGGTGCTGCTGACCCGCTCGACCAGCCTGCCCGGCGACACCGCGGCCCAGCTGGACCGCCTCGCGCCGCAGCGCCTCGTCGTGCTCGGCGGGACGGGGGCGGTGAGCTCGGCGTGGCCCGCGAGGCCGGCGCCTACGCCGGGTCCACGAGCCGGGTGACCGGCGCGACCCGCTACGACGTCTCGGCGGCCCTCGCCGCGGCATACTCCCCGGGTCGTCCGGTGCTCTACGTCGCGAGCGGCGCGAACTTCCCCGACGCCCTCGCCATCGGCGCCCGCGCGGGCGACCAGGGCGTCCCCGTCCTGCTCACCCCGCAGTCCGGGCTGCACCCGGCGGTGGAGGAGCAGATCGCCCGCCTCGACCCGGGGCGGATCGTCGTCGTCGGCGGCCCGGTCGCCGTCTCCGACACCGTCGTCGACCAGTTGCGGCGGCACACCTCCGGCTCGGTCACGCGCATCACCGGCAGCAACAGGTATGCCGTCGCCTCGGCCATCGCCCGGCAGTTCGACGCCGAGCCCTCGCGGGTCTACGTCGCGACCGGCACCGCGTTCCCGGACGCCCTCGTGGGCGCGGCCCGGGCGGGCAGCCAGGGGGTGCCGGTCGTCCTCACCCGGCAGGACCAGCTGGTGAGCGACGCGCGGACGGCGCTGAGCGCCCTGGACCCGTTGCGCGGCGTGCTGCTCGGCGGGCAGGGCGCGTTGAGCTCCGTCGTCATGGACCAGGTCGGCGCACGGGTCGGCTGAGGAGAGGGACATCATGGAGACCACCCACCGCCTGCTCTCGGGCGATGCTGTGCGCGTCGACGTGCCGGACGCCACCGCCCTTCCCGGGGGCACCTCGCTGGCCGTGCTGGCGCTGGACGGCGCCGGTCAGCTGGAGGTCACCTCCGGCGTGGAGGCGGACCTCGCGTTCTACCTCGAGGTGACCGGCACGACCCTGGACCGCGAGGTCGGGCTGCGCGAGGGCCGCACGCTGCGCTACGGCCGGTTCGGGGGTGACCCGCAGCAAGGTGTCGGCTGGGCCGTCGCCGTCGAGGGGCATCAGGTCTACGGCCACACCGTGCCGACGATGGACGTCGAGACCCTCGCCGGCTACCTCGCCGACATCGACGTGCAGGCCGACCCGCTCGGCCCGGTCCTCACCCCGGCGGGCCGGACCAGCTGGTCGCCCTACCGCACGCAGACCCTGGCCCAGGTCGTCGAGCTCGCGCCCGCCCCGGCCGTCGAGGGCACCGGCCCGATGGGCTACCTCCTCGACATCCGTCGGGCCCGCACCGGGCAGCTGCAGGCCGGCCGCTCCGCGGGCGCTCAGGTGCGCGGCGGCCTGCTGGCCCGGTCCTCTGGCGAGGAGCGCCACCCGTATGCCGTGCTGGAGAGCGCCGACTTCGTCACCTACGGCATGCCGGGCAGCGAGGAGATCGTCGACACCGTCATCTCCTCGATGGCCCAGGTGAGCGTGGAGCTGGTCCGGTGAGCGTGCTCACCGCCGCGACGGCACTGGCCGTGGGGCTCGTGCTCCTCGCGTCGGGCGCCGAGCACGTGCGGGCACCCCGGTCGACCCGCGCCGCGCTGCGGGCCCACGGCGTCCTGCCGGTCCCCACCACCGCGCGCTCGCCCTCCTCCTCGGGCCGACGGAGGTCGTGCTGGCGCTCGCCCTGCTGGCGGGCGGTGTCGGCCTGCTGGCGCCCCTCCCCACCCGGGTGGCCGCCCTCGGTGCCGTGCTCCTGTGCCTCGGCTTCACGGCATACCTCCTGCTCGCGCTGCGGCGCACCACCGGGGCCGACGTGCCCTGCGGCTGCGGCCTCGGGACGACACCGTTGACCCACTGGAGCGTCGTGCGCGCGGGCCTGCTCGCCGCGTTCGCCGTCACGGCGCTCGCGCTGCCCTCGGGACCCTGGTCCTCGACCTCCGGGGCGCCGGTCTGGGCCCAGGGCGTCGTGGCTGCCTGCGCCGGTCTCGCGCTGGCCGTGGCCACCGCCGCGCTGCCCGCCGCCCGCGCCGTCCCCGCGCGGCTGACCACGCTGGCGGGGGTGGCCCGATGACCTTCACCGCCTCGGCCCTCGTGCTCGCCTTCGTCGCCATCGCCCTGCTGGCCCTCGGCCTCGCCGGGCTGCTGCGCCAGGTCAGCCTGCTGACCCAGCAGCTCGAGGGGGGAGCGGCGGCGGGCTCGGCCCCGGGCGCCACCGGTGCCCGCACCACCCGCGAGCTCGTGGGGTTCCGGGTCCCCGACGACCTGGCCGCGGACCTCCTCGACCCGGCCGCGCGGCATACCCTCCTCGCCTTCGTCTCACCCGGCTGCAGCTCCTGCGCCCTCACCCTGCGGGCCCTGGCGGCCGACCCCTCGGTCCGCGACGGTTCCACCGCCCTGGCGCTGGTCTCGGCCGGCTCCTGCGAGCCCGGCCTGCTCGACGCGCAGGGTGCCGACCGGCTCACCTGCGTCCCGCAGGGCCGCGCCGTCATGGACCGGCTGGCCGTGCCGGCGACGCCCTACCTCGCGCTCGTCGACGCGCGCGGCACCCTCCGGGCGGCCCTGCTGCCCGAGGAGGACACCGACCTCTCCGGCTGGCTCCGCCAGTCCCGCACGCCACTGTCGATCAGGGAGGACAGCCCGTCATGATGCGCTTCGAGGATCTTCCGGAGGCCGACACGGGGCGCCTGCGCGACCGGCTGCGCGAGCGCCCGAGCCGACGCGGCTTCCTCACCCGGGTGCTCGGCGCGGGCACCGCCGTCGGGGTCGGGTCCCTGGCGCTGATCAACAAGGGCAGCGGCCGCGCCAAGGCGCAGGCCGCCTACTTCCTCGACTACACCGACACCTCGACCGGGCCGTGCGCGACCTACGCGCGCGACCACACCGAGAACGGCATACCGTGCGGTCCCTCGCCGATGTGCACCGACCGGGCCTGCTGCTGGAAGTACCGCTCGGGCGCCGGCAACGTCGTGGCGTGGCACAAGAACGGCCCGGGGGCCGACCGCTACTACACCCACCGCCCGGACGACTGCTGGAACGGCGTCTACGACTCCTGGAACTGGAAGTTCAGCGACGGCCGCACCTACCGGTGCTCCGACGGCTGGACCTGCTCGGGCTCCGGCTCCTGCCTGGCCACGATCTGCCCATGGGCGATCTAGAGGATCCCGACCTCCCGGTCGTCTCCGACGCCGCGACCGGGATCTCGACCCGTCGCCGGTGGGCGGCGGACCCGCTCCCGCTGCTGCTGCTCCTCGGCGGGGTCGGCGTGCTGCTCAGCGCGGCGCTGCTGCCGGCCGGAGGCCCGGTCTGGGTCGTCCCCGCCCTCTTCGCGGTGACCGTCGCCGGGCTGGCGCTCTCCGGCTCCACCTGAGGCGTCAACAGCGCGTGGGCGCTGGTGGCCTCGGTCCGGGGCCGACATCTCCAACTCCCCCTGTGGGGGGCCTTCGCTGTCGGGACGACGCTCGGCGGTGCCACGACCGGGCTGGCGCTCGGCGTGCTGTCGGGCCTGATCAGCCCGGTCCCGGAGACGGTGCGCCTGGCGCTGCTCGTCGTGGTGGTCCTCGCGCTCGTCGTGCTCGACCTCGCCTCGCCCGCGCTGCCGCTGCCGCAGCGGGCCACGCTCATCCCGCAGGAGGTCTTCGGCCGGGGTATGGCGCGCGGCGGCTTCCGCTTCGGGCTGGAGTACGGCTGCGGCTGGCGGACCCTCGTGCCCTCGGCCGCGTCCTACCTCGCGGCGGCCTTCGTGCTGCTCGTCGTGCCCCCGTGGTGGTCGGCGGTCCTCCTGGGCGCGGCCTTCGGCTTCTCCCGGTCGTGGGCGGTGCTGGTGTGGATCCTGCTGGGTGCGCCGGGGTGGCAGACCTTCCTCGCCCGCCACTCGCGGCTGCTCGAGCGCTCCGGCAGCGTGCTCGCCGGGGTGCTGCTGCTCGCAGCGGCCTGGTCGCGCCTCGGCGGCTAGGGTGTGCGCATGGCGCGTCCCCACATCGCCGCCCTGCTCGAAGACTCCGTCCGACGACGGCTGGACTCCCGCCTGCGTCGGCGCGGCTGGCACGAGCGGCTGTTCGGTTACACCGGCTACGGCACTCCCACGCGGGCCCGGATCTTCGCCCGGGTGCTGCTGTCCCGGCACGAGCCGGAGGAGTCCCGCACCGCGCTGACCCATGCGCAGGAGTCGCTGCTCGACATCGCGCAGCGGGGCTGGCGGCTCTTCCTCACCGCCCCGGCGGTCGATGTCGGGGTGCACGTCCGGCTGGGGGAGGCCGAGGTGACCGCGCGCACCGACCGGGGCGGCTACGTCGACGTCGAGATCGAGGGTCACGGCCTGGAGCCAGGGTGGCAGGAGGCGCACCTCGACCTCGGCAACGGGGACTCCCTCACCGTCTCGGTGCTCGTCGTCGACCCGGCCGTCGGCGTCGGCCTGGTGAGCGACATCGACGACACGGTGATGGTCACCCACCTGCCGCGTATCTTCATCGCCGGGTGGAACACCTTCGTGCGCTCCGAGCAGGTTCGCCAGGCCGTGCCGGGGATGAGCGCGATGTACCGCGCCCTGCTGTCCGAGGCGCACGGCATGCCGGTCTTCTACCTCTCGACCGGCGCCTGGAACACCGCTCCGGCCCTCACCCGCTTCCTGCGCCGCCACGACTACCCCGTGGGGCCGATGCTGCTCACCGACTGGGGGCCGACCAACACCGGCTGGTTCCGGTCCGGTCAGGAGCACAAGGAGGCCGAGCTGAGGCGGCTGCGGGAGGACTTCCCGGGGATGCGCTGGATCCTCGTCGGCGACGACGGGCAGCACGACCCGGTGATCTACGGCGAGTTCGCCCAGGAGCACCCCGAGTCCGTCGAGGCCATCTGCCTGCGTGAGCTGACCCCGGCCGAGCAGGTCCTCTCCAGCGGTCTCCCGGTGGCCACCGATGAGCTGCTCGGCAAACGGGTGCAGGTGCCGATGCTCAAGGCGTCCAACGGTTTCGGGCTCCACCAGCTGCTCGTGGGGGCCCGCACCCGGTCGGGGGAGGAGGGCTGATGCCCGAGCTGCCCGAGGTGCAGGCCCTCACCGACTTCCTGTCCGAGCGGGTGACGGGGCGGGTCGTCACCGATGTCGAGCTGGGCTCCATCGCCGTCCTCAAGACCTTCGACCCGCCGCCGAGCGCCCTGGTCGGCGCCCCGGTCGACGGGGTGTCGAGGCACGGCAAGTTCGTCGATGTCGACGTCGACGGCACGCATCTGGTCTTCCACCTCGCCCGGGCCGGCTGGCTGCGCTGGTATGACGAGGTGCCCGGCACGATGATCCGGCCCGGCAAGAGCCCGATCGCCTTGCGGGTGCGCCTCGACGACGGCGCCGGCTTCGACCTCACGGAGGCGGGGACCAAGAAGGGTCTGGCGGCCTATGTCGTCCGCGACTCCGCCGACGTGGCGGGGGTGGCCTCGCTCGGCCCCGACCCGCTCGCCGACGACTTCGACGAGGCCGCCTTCGCGGCGCTGCTCGCCGGGCGGCGCACCCAGATCAAGGGGGTGCTGCGCGACCAGTCGGTCATCGCCGGGGTGGGCAACGCCTACTCCGACGAGATCCTCCACGCGGCGCGGCTCTCGCCCTTCGCCCTCGCGGCGGGGCTGAGCGAGGAGCAGGTGGCCGTGCTCTACCAGGCGCTGCGCACGACGCTGGAGGCGGCGGTGATGGCGGCCGAGGGCAAGCCTGCGGCGCAGCTCAAGGACGCCAAGCGGGCGGGGATGAATGTCCACGGCCGCACCGGCGAGGCGTGCCCGGTGTGCGGTGACACCGTGCACGAGGTCGCCTTCGCCGACTCCTCGCTGCAGTACTGCCCCACCTGTCAGACCGGCGGCAAGCCGCTGGCCGACCGCCGCATGTCCCGCCTGCTGCGCTGAGCCCCTGGGTCGCCGGCACCGTGGGTTGCCGACAGCGGGGAGGATCGGTACACGGGCAGGCATCCTCGCCGCTGTGGCCGGCTCTCCTGGGGAGGATCGGTGCACGGGCAGGCATCCTCGCCGCTGTGGGCGGCTTTCCTGGGGAGGATCGGTGCACGGGCAGGCATCCTCACCGTCGTGACGCCGTCGGCGCCCTCGCCGCGGCCCGGTATGCCGGAGCAGGGCCGCGAGGTGGCCCCTGGGTCGCCCTGCGGCCTACACCTCACCTCGGTGGGGCGAACACCTGCGCCTGCCAGCCGAACTCCCGCGCCGCATCGACGTTGCCGACGCGGTCGTCGGTGAAGTGCACCTCCGCCCGACCGACCGGCCGCCCGAGGCGCCGCTCGATCTCGGCGTGCGCCACGGCATACGCCTCGGGTGCCGGCTTGGCGAAGCCCAGCACGTGGGAGTTGAGCAGCATCGGCACGAGGTGCCCCAGGCCGATCTGCTCCAGCTCGTGCGGCACGCGGTCGGTGCCGTTGGTGAAGACGAACGTCGGGGTGCCGCGGCCCGCGATCTCTTCGAGCAGCTCGACGGTCGACGCGATGGGGGTTCCCCGGTCGCGCTCCCAGCGCTCCATCGCCCTCGTCACCAGTGGCTCGGCGTGACCGAGCTCGAGCAGTCGCGCCCGCAGGTCTGCGACCCACCCGGCATACGTGCCGTCGCCGATGACCATGGCCCGTGCTGACGGAAGGTCGAACGCCACGTCGAGGAAACCCAGGTGGTCCAGCCCCAGCTCGCGTTCGCTGCGGGAGCGTGCGCCCTCGGCGTCGAAGGCCCGCAGCACCCCGTCCAGGTCCAGCACGGCCACCCCGGCCCGCCGCAGGAAGGCGGCCAGTCGCCACGGGGGCGGAGGCACCTCCTTGGCCACGACGACGTCCGCCCGCGCGATCGACACGTCACCCTGGCGGCTCCGGACGACGACGTCGACGTCGGTGGAGCAGACGAGCTCGCCCACCGTGTCGGTCGCCCGCTCGCCGCCCTCGATGAGGTGCCGCACGACGACCCGGGTGCCGATGCAAAGGGGTGCGGGACGGGGCGTCGACATGGTCGCGACCCTAGCTCGCGAGGGTTTTCTGGACCAATCTCGCGAAGAAACTAGAAAACGCTAGATCCTGCCAGAAGGTGTCAGAGGACCGAGGGGTCCTGCCCGTCGGCCCCGCCGACGAGCGGCTTGCCCGCGCGGTCCCACGCCTGCATCCCACCGTCCACGTTGACCACGTCGAAGCCCTGCTGGACGAGCCACTCCACGGCGCGGCCGGAGCGCCCACCGCTGCGGCAGACCACGGCGAGCGACGCGGGGGTCTCGGGCAGCTCGTCGATGCGCGCGGGCAGGTCGCCGAGGGGGAGGTGCACGGCGCCCGGCGCGTGGCCGGCCGCCCACTCCTCTGGCTCCCGGACGTCCACGACCGTGGCGTCGTCGGCGAGATCGGTGACGGCGATGCTGGGAATGTCGCTCATGGCTTCACTATGACACCGATTCCGAGCCTGAGTCGCTAGGGATAACCCGTGGTCAGGGTTAGAGTGGACGTCGGCTGAGCACCCCACGGTGATCGCCACTCCATCGAGACGACGCTCCGGTCTGTGCCGGAAGGGGACGACACCGTATGACCACCGCCACCTCAGGTGCGACGCCCTCGCGCCTGCCCGCGCGCACCCGCGACAAGCGGCCGGCCCTCGCGCTGCTCGCGCTCCTCCTCGTCCTGGTCGGGGCGCTCGGCAGCGCGCTCCTGGTCTACCGCACGGGCAACCGGGTGCAGGTCCTCGTCGCCAACGACACGATCCGCCAGGGCCAGCAGGTCACCGAGGACGACTTCGGGGTCGCCGAGATCGCCTTCGAGGACGGTGCCCAGGTGGTGAGCGCCGACTCCCTCCAGCGCTTCGTCGGCTCCCAGGCGGTGAGCACTATCCCCGCGGGCAGCCTGGTGTCCGGGCAGATGTTCACCCCCTCCGAGCTCGCGCCCGCCGGCGCCCAGCAGGTCGGTGTGGTCATCGCCTCCCCGGGTCGGCCCTCGGATGCCGTCGAGGCGGGCGACATCGTGCGCGTCTTCGCCACGGCGCAGGAGTCGGCCGTCGCCGCCGCCGAGGACGCGACCGAGCTGGTCGGTGCGGCCAAGGTGGTCGCGGTCGGCGCGCAGGTCGACACCAGCGACACCATCCACGTGACCCTGCTGCTGCCCGAGGACGTCGTCGCCTCCGTGGTGACGGCCAGCGTGACCGGCACCGCGGCCCTGGCGGTGCTCCCGGCCGACACCGCACCGGTGGTCGACTGGCGCACGGAGTGAGCGCGGCATGGCACTGATCTCCTTCTTCAGCGCCAAGGGCGCCCCCGGGGTGACGAGCACCGCCATGCTCGTGGCCGCCCTCTGGCCCCGCCCGACGCTGCTCGTCGACGCGGACGGCAACGGCGGAGACCTGCTCATGCGGCTGCCCTCGGAGTCCGGGATGGCGCTGACCCAGCACCCGGGCCTGCTCACCCTGCTGCCGCTCGCCCGGCACGGCCTGTCCTCCGGCGTCGTCATGGACCACTCCCAGGTCGCCCTCGGTGGCCAGCGGGTGCTCGTCGGGCTGGAGACCTCCGAGCAGGCCGAGGCCTCCGCCGCGCTGTGGCCGACCCTGGCGCGCGCCTTCCGCGAGCTGCCCGGCACCGATGTCGTCGTCGACGCGGGCCAGCTCGCCGCGCGGTCGGGGCAGCTGTCCCTCGTGCAGCGCAGCGACCTCGTGGTCGGCGTGGTGCGGGCCGAGCCGGCCAGCGTCATGCACATGCGGGAGCGGCTGACCGTCATCACCCAGACCTTCGCCGCGCTCGGCGCCGACGCCCCGCGGATCGGGCTGATCGCCCTGTCCGGGGTGCAGCAGCAGGACGAGGCGTCCTCGGCGATCGCCACGGTGCGCGCCGAGTTCCCCGAGGTGCTCGACCTGGGCCAGGTGGCCCTCGACGCGCGCCCGGAGCGGATGTTCCACGGCGACCCCGTGTCCCGGCCCGAGCGCACGATGCTCGTGCGCTCCGGCCGCTCGCTCGTCCAGCGCCTCGTGGCTGCCGTCGGGCCGAGCATCGCCGCGGCCCCCGCACCCGAGGCCGCCACCGGCCCCGACACCACCGCGCAGGGGGAGGACCAGGAGGAGTCGGCCGACGGCATACCGGAGGAGGGCGTGAGCGGGACCACGGAGGGTGACGCCGACGCCGAGGCGGCCGGCGACGGTGAGGCCGCGGAGGAGACCCGGTCGAGCCGGTCACGCCCACGCAAGAAGAGATGGAGCCTGCGATGAGCACCTCGTCCCCCCTGCTCGCCGGCGCGACCCCCGAGCAGCAGCAGGAGATGAACCAGCTGGTCCGCACCCTGCGCTCGCAGGTCGCCGACCGGCTCAACCAGCAGCGCCGCCGCGACGAGGTCGCCGGCCGCTCGCCGATGAGCAGCGAGGACGAGCGTCACTTCGCCCGCTCGCTCATCGTGCAGGTCCTCGAGGACCACGCCACCCTCATGATCACCGAGGGACGGGTGCCCCCGACGGCGGAGGAGGAGGAGCGGGTCGCGGCCGCGATCCACGCTGCGCTCTTCGGTGTCGGTCGGCTCCAGCCGCTCCTGGAGGACCGTGAGGTCGAGAACATCGACATCAACGGCTGCGACCGCGTCTTCGTGGGGTATGCCGACGGTCACGAGGAGACGGCCCCACCGGTCGCGGACAGCGACGAGGAGCTCATCGAGCTCATCCAGATCCTCGCGGCCAACGTCGGCCTGACCTCGCGCCCCTTCGACTCGGCCAACCCCCAGCTCGACCTGCGGCTGCCGGACGGCTCGCGCCTGTCGGCGGTCATGGGCGTCTGCCAGCGACCCTCCCTGTCGATCCGCCGCGCGCGGCTGGGCCAGGTGAGCCTGGAGGACCTCCTCGCGACCAACACGTTCAACGAGGACGTCATGCGCTTCCTCAAGGCGGCGGTCGCGGCCCGCAAGAACATCATGATCGCCGGGTCGACCAACTCGGGCAAGACGACGATGCTGCGCGCGATGGCGGCGGAGATCCCGTCCGAGGAGCGGCTCATCACCGTGGAGCGGGCGCTGGAGCTGGGGCTCGACAAGTTCGAGGACCAGCACCCCAACGTCGTCGCCTTCGAGGAGCGGCTGCCCAACTCCGAGGGCGTCGGCATGGTGACGATGGCCGAGCTGGTTCGTCGCAGCCTGCGCATGAACCCCTCGCGGGTCATCGTCGGTGAGGTCCTGGGTGATGAGATCGTCACGATGCTCAACGCCATGAGCCAGGGCAACGACGGGTCGCTGTCGACGATCCACGCCAACTCCTCGATGGAGGTCTTCAACCGCATCGCGACGTATGCGTTGCAGGCCGAGGAGAACCTTCCCGTCGAGGCCACGCACATGCTCATCGCCGGGTCGGTCAACTTCGTCGTCTTCCTGCGCAAGAAGAACGAGCACGCCACGGGTGGCGGCCTCCGCCGCGGGGTGCAGTCGATCCGCGAGGTCACCGGCGTCGACGGCCGGGTGCTCTCCTCCGAGGTCTTCGCGGCCGGTCCCGACGGGGTCGCGCGGGCCAAGGCCCCGATCGAGTGCATCGATGACCTGGTGCCCTTCGGCTACACGCCGACGCCGGTCACCCGGTGGGACTGATGGGCCAGCTCTACACCCTGCTGCTGCCGATGGCGACCGGCGCGGTCGTCGGTCTCGGGCTGTATGTCGCGGTCCTGGCCGTGGTCGGGCTGCCCGAGCGGGACCCCTCGACGCCCCGGCAGTTCTCGGGGGTCACCCTCGGCGGGATCAGCCGGCGCCTGGTCGTCGGGATCACCGTGGGCCTGCTCGTGCTGCTGCTCACCCGGTGGGTCGTCGCGGCGATCGGGGTCGGTCTGCTGGCCGGCCTGTGGGACCAGCTGACCGGTGACGCCCGGGCCGAGACCGCCGGCATCAACAAGCTGGAGTCGCTCGCGACCTGGACCGAGTCGCTGCGCGACACCATCGCCGGTGCCGTCGGTCTGGAGCAGGCCATCCCCGCGACCGCGGTGAACGCCGGTCCCTCGATCCGGTCCTCGCTCAACCTGCTCGTCGACCGGCTGCGCATCCGCGAGCCGCTCTCCGAGGCGCTCATCCACTTCGCCGAGGACCTCGACGACCCCTCGGCCGACGTCATCTGCTCGGCGCTCGTGCTCAACGCCCGCCTGCGCGGCCCGGGCCTGCGCGACGTCCTCGGCGCGCTGGCCGTCTCCACCCGCGAGGAGCTGGACATGCGCCGGCGGATCTCCGCGGGGCGCCGCTCCATCCGTCGTTCGGTCAAGATCATCGTCATCATCGTGCTCTCGGTCATGGGCGGCCTGGCCTTCTTCAACCGGGTCTACGTCGAGCCCTACGGCACCCTCGCCGGCCAGGGCGTGCTCCTCGTGGTCGCCGCCCTCTTCGCCGGTGGTCTGCTTTGGATGCGCCGGCTCTCCGAGCCGCAGAAGCTCAGCCGCTTCCTCGTCGTCAACCGTGAGGCCCGAGCCCGCGACATGGAGCAGCTGCTCG
Organism: Serinicoccus profundi; assembly: GCF_008001015.1. Classification (NCBI taxonomy): domain Bacteria; kingdom Bacillati; phylum Actinomycetota; class Actinomycetes; order Micrococcales; family Ornithinimicrobiaceae; genus Serinicoccus; species Serinicoccus profundi. Next base: position 202,256 of record NZ_CP042862.1, read on the forward strand.
ACGACGTCCGCGAGGGCGCGCAGACCGGTCGGGCCGGCCGGGGTGGTCGAGGTGGTCGAGGATGAGCGCGATGATCTGGCCGATGCTCGCCGGGGGGCTGGTCGGGCTGGGCCTCTACCTCTTCATCCGCATCCTGCTGCGCCCGCGCCCGGGTGTCGCGACGCTGGTGGCCCGCATCGACGCCGGCTCCCGCTCGATGCAGACCCACACGCTGTCCGACTACGACTCCTCGTTCTCGGAGATGAGCAGCCGTGGCCGCTCGGTCATGACGGCCCTGGCCGACCGCTTCGAGGTCCTCGCCGCGCAGCGCGGGTGGCAGATGAACCGCCACCGCGCCGATCTCACGATCCTCAACCGCAGTGTCGGCGCCATGCTCGCCCTCAAGGTCGTGAGCGGCACGATCATGCTGCTCGTCGGTCCGCTGGTCTGGGGTGCGCTGCGCCTGGGCGGCCTGGACGTCGGACCGACGATGCCGCTGGGCCTCGGGCTCCTGCTCGGGCTGCTCGGCTTCTTCCTGCCCGACTTCTCGCTGCGCGCCGAGGCCGAGCAGCGTCGGCGCGAGTTCCGCCGCACGGTCGGTATCTTCCTCGACCTCGTCTCGATGAACCTCGCCGGTGGGCGTGGCCTGCCCGAGGCGCTGCTCGCGGCGTCCTCGGTGAGCGATCACTGGTCGGTCGTGCGGATCCGTCAGACGCTGGCCAACGCCCGGCTCTTCGGCACCACCCCCTGGGAGGCCCTCGGCCGGCTGGGCAAGGACATCGGCCTGGAGGAGCTGGAGAGCCTCTCCGGGGCCCTGGTGCTCGCGGCCGACGACGGCGCCAAGATCCGGCAGTCGCTGTCGGCGCGGGCCACGACGATGCGGCGCAAGGCGCTCTCCGAGGCCGAGGGTGATGAGGGTGAGCGCTCGCAGTCGATGCTCATCGCCCAGATGCTGCTCGTCATCGCCTTCCTCGTCTACCTCGCCTACCCCGCTCTCGTGGCGCTCATGTCAGAACGGGCGATCTGAGGGAACCGATGACCGACTGGCATCGTCTGTCTAGTTGTGCAACGATCGTGAGTTGCGACCCTGGTAGTGACCAGGCGATTCACCATGACTAAGGGGATTTCATGAAGCCGATGAGAGCCTACGCACTGCGCGTCCGCCACGACCTGCTCGCCCGCAAGGACCGCGGGGCCTCTGCGCTGGAGTGGGCCCTGATCGCCGCTGTCGTCGTCGTCGCCGCCGCCCTCATCGGGGCGGCCGTCTTCAACGTCATCCAGTCGCGGGCCGCCGAGGTCCAGCGCTGCGGCAACCTGGCTCCCGGCGCCACCTGCTGATGCTCGCACGCCGCCGCCCGCTGACGCGGGTGCGGCGGGAGCGCCGGGACGTCGCGGACCGTGGCACCTCGGCGCTCGAGCTGGCGATCATCGCCCCCGTCCTGCTCTCGCTGATCTTCTTCAGCCTGCAGGCCGCCTTCTTCTTCTACGGTCGGGCCGCCGCCACGCACGCCGCCCGCGAAGGAGTCTCCATGCTGCGTCTTGCTGAGGACCAGGCCGACTACGCCGCCCTGCAGCCGGACGCCTTGGCCCGGACGGAGCGCTTCGCGGCCAACGTCGGCGGCCCGGGGCTGGTGGCGCCCGAGGTGAGCAGCACCTACCTCGAGGAGGCCGACGGCACCGCCCGGGTGACGGTCACGGTGACCGGGCGGGTCATCACCCTCGTGCCCGGCCTGCGGCTCAACGCCACGGCGGACGCCTCCGGCACCGTGGAGCGCTTCCTCGAGCCCGAGCGCATCCCCTAGACCACCACAGATCCAGCACGAGCGAGACGAGGACGACATGGGACGGCATACCGCCACCCGCGAGCGCGGATCCATCGCGCTCGAGTTCGCCTTCGCCGCGCCCATCATCCTGCTGATGCTCGCGCTCGCCTGGACTTTCGGACGGGTCGCGTGGGCCAACGGTCACCTCGAGGCCGGCACCCGTGACGCCGCGCGGGTCGCCACCCAGGCCCGCTCGATGCAGGAGGCCCGCTCCAGCGCGATGGCGGTGCTCCGGGAGAACACCCAGGCGATCGACGGGTGCCCACGCAGCCTCACGATGCAGATCTCCGGCGACTTCGAGCCCGGGTCGACCCTCACCGTTGAGGCGAGCTGCACCTACTCCCTCTCCGACATCGGTATGCCGGGTGCCCCGGGGCGGGTCTCGCCCTCCTCCTCCTTCGCCTCGGTCGTGGACCGGTACCGCGGGGTGGCCCCGTGAACCGGCTCGTGACGTCCCTGCGGGCCGATGCCGAGCGCGGCTCGATCCTCCCGCTCATCCCCATCATGGCGTTGGCCCTGCTCATGATCGCCGGGCTCGTCATCGACGCCTCCCGGCAGCTCAACGCCCGCAGCCAGGCCGTGGCGTATGCCGAGGAGGCCGCTCGGGCGGGGGCCCAGGCGATCGAGCCGGAGCCGCCGGCCACGCTGGACCCGCAGGAGGCCCGCCGCAACGTGCGCGACTACTGCGCCCAGGTCCTGCAGCGCCAGGCCGTGACCAGCTGCGGCGTCACCGACATCCAGCCGGCCGACGACAGCCCGCGGCCCTACACCATGGTGGTCCGGGTCCAGACGCAGATCCCGACGACCCTCCTGGGCATGGTCGGCGTCCGCAGCCTGAGCGCCTCGGGGGAGGGCCGCGCCGAGCCGGTCGCCGGGGAGCTCCTCGAGCCCGCGCCCGAGCCGGACCCCGATCCCGATCCGCTCCCCGGCCCGGGTGACCCCGAGCCGGACCCCGACCCCGGTCCGGCCCCCGGACCTGACCCTGAACCCGACCCCGAGCCAGGACCCCTCCCAGAACCATGATGACGATGACGACCCCCCTTCCCCGACGACGGTGGCGGCTGCTGACCGCCGGCGTCGTGCTGCCCCTCGTGCTCGGCGCGTGCGGCACCTCGAGCGACGTCCCGGAGAGCTCGCCGACCGCGCTCGCCTCGGACGACGCGGCGCCGACCAGCGCCGAGCCCACGGGCGAGGAGTCCGAGCCGACGACGCAGGACGCGACCGAGGAGGAGGACGCCGAGCAGGAGTCCCCGGCCGACGACGAGGGTGTCGCCGCCGAGGACGATCAGCCGGAGACCTGGGCGACCTTCACCGCCGAGCCGCCGCCGGTGTCGGTCGAGGCTGGCGAGCTCGAGGAGGACCCTCGCGTCCAGGCAGTGGTCCGCTTCAACGAGGCCTTCGCCCGGGCGGCGACGGCAGACGACCCCCGCGACGAGGAGTGGCTGGCCACCCTCGACGAGAGCGGGCACGACGCCCTGGTCGAGGTCTTCGAGGAGGAGTTCGGCCGGGCCTACCCGGGGCCTCTTCCCTATGCCCCGCTGCAGGTCACCGAGCTCGAGGACGGGACATGGTCGGTCCAGGGTTGTATGGTGACGGACGGGTTCTCGGCAGATCCCTCTCGATCCGACGACGGCATGCAGGGCCTCGAGGTGTCGTCGATCGAGTACTCCCTCGTCACGGATCCGGATGACGAGGAGGAGTATCTCGTCGAGGCGTTGTACTCCGGAGCACTCAACTGTTCGACCACCGAGGTGGAGACACGATCATGGTAAGTCAGCTCACGCCCCGCGCCCGCGGAGTCCTCGCTGCGACCCTGTCCGCCGGGCTCCTGCTCGCCGCTGTGCCGCTGGCCGCCCAGGCCGGCGTCAACACCGAGCCACGCAAGGGCCAGCCCGTGGTGTGGCCCTCGGAGAACCGCACCCGCATCAAGACCTACCAGACCGGCGGGGGAGCCTGCTCGCTCATCGCCTCCCCCAACTCCGTCGGTGGGGTCTGCGTCTCGGCGCGTGCCTCGGACGGACCGACCATCCGGGAGGTCCTCAAGGGTGACGACCTGCCGGACTGCTGGCACGAGCGGCTGACGCCGGAGGAGCTGCGGGACACCGAGCTCCCGGCGGCGCCGGAGGGCACCGAGTACTTCTGGCACCGGTGCCTGCGAGGCATCGACCGCAAGACCTTCGACATCGAGCCCGGCGGCCTCTTCTTCGCGGTGGGCATCTGGATCTACGAGCCCGACGACCCCGAGCTCACCGAGCTGACGCCCAACCAGCAGGCCTTCATCGACCGGTTCGTGCGGCGCGGCAACGTGCCCGACCCGATCATGCTGTCCTCACCGGCCTCGGTGCCCTGGGTCAACGACGACGTGGCCTTCTACAACGCCAGCGACGACGAGCTGCTCGTCGACCTGTCCATCCCGGGCGTCCAGATGCGCGGGCGGATCACCGAGCTGCTCGTCTACCCCGAGGGGCGCGGTGGCCCTGTCGTGCGTTGCCCGGGCGCCGGGCTCCAGGTCGAGGCGGACGACACCCCCAAGACCGTCCCGAACGCCTGCTGGCACGCCTACGAGCAGGCCAGTCAGACCCAGCCCGACGACGCCTACCGGGGCGAGATCCACGCCCAGTGGCAGATCGACGCCCGGATCATGGGCGAGTGGCAGCCGTTCCACTCCTTCGTCAAGAGCGGCGAGGGACTCATGCAGGTCAACGAGGTGCAGGCCCTGGTCCGCCCGTGACCTGAGCCGGCAGAGATCTGGGGAGGATCACCGATGAGCACCACCACACCGAAGCGTCCCGCGAGCGAGCGCCGCAAGACCTCGGGCTTCCAGCCGCGCACCGCGGCCGACCACCTGCCTCGGGCGGAAGCGTCCGAGCGGCACGTCGGCAAGGGCCTCGCGGCCCTCCTGGGGATGCTGGTCCTCGTCGTCGGCGTGCCCGTCGGCCTGGTCCTCCTCGTGGGCAACCCGCTGCCCACGTCTGCGCCGAGCCTGGACTGGTTGACCGCCCCGGTCACCGCCGAGGCCCTCATCAACATCGTGGCCGTCCTCGTCTGGTTGGTGTGGGCCCACTTCGTGGTCTGCCTGGTCGCCGAGTGGCGCGCCGTGCGGGCCGGGCGGCTGCCCGGCATGGTGCCCGCCGGTGGTGGGTCCCAGCTCGTGGCGCGCCGGCTCATCGCCGGGGTCCTGCTCCTGGCCGGCACGGCCACCATGACGGGTCAGGCACCGGGCCAGACCGGCGCCCCGGCGGCCTCCGTGGTCAGCACCGCCGAGGCCGGTGCCTCGGCCGAGCAGGGCGCCCGTGGCGGGCTCACGGTCGGTGAGGTGGGGACGATCGAGCAGGCCTCGGCGGGCGCCACCGAGGACGACGCCGCCCGGGAGTCGGCGAGGTCCAGCGTCACCGTGACCAAGTTCTACGAGGTCAAGCCGCCCGCTGGTCGCCACCACGACACCCTGTGGGACATCGCGGACCGCACCATGGGCGACCCCTACCGCTACAAGGAGCTCTACCAGCTCAACAAGGACCGCGTGCAGCCCGACGGCCGCAAGCTCCAGGACGCCGACCTCATCCAGCCGGGGTGGCAGCTCGTCATGCCCTCCGACGCGACCGGTCCGGACATCACCTCGGTGCGTACCCAGGCCCCGGCGGCCACTCCCGCCGCGCCTGCCACGACCCCCGACACCTCGCGGGCCGTGCTCGACGAGGTCGGCGGCCGCACGGCGCAGGTCGCGGCGGATGCCGCGGGTGGCGCCGGCTCCGAGGCGGTCGACCGGGCGGGCGACCTCGACGTCTCTTCGTCCTCGTCCGACTCCGGGGCCGGGCCGGTGGCGGTGCCGGACGGCCAGGAGGTCCCGCTCGGTGACCTCGCCCTCGGGGGAGGCATGGTCCTGGCGGGGCTGGCCCTCGCCCTGTCCACCCGCCGGGGCCCCTACGGCGACCCGGGCGCGGCAGAGCAGGCACTACGGCTCGCGGCGGACGGCGGTCGCGCCGAGCTGCTCGACCGCGGTCTGCGGGTCCTGGCGGCCGAACGCGTCGAGCAGGGCCTGGCCCTTCCTGACGCCGCAGCGGTCTACGTCGGCGACGACCAGGTCATCGTGCACCTCGCGGGCGGCGGCGAGCACGCCGCGCCCCCCGCCCCCTGGCAGCAGACCGAGGAGGGCGGCGTCTGGGTCCTGCGCGCCGCCGACCTCGCCGGTTACCCCGTCGACGGTCCGGCGCCCTGGCCCGGACTGGTCAACGTCGCACGCTCGCACGGCTTCGACCTGCTCATCGACCTGGAGTACGCCCCGGGCCTGGTCAGCATCGGGGGCGACCAGCAGGTGGCCCGCGAGGTCGCCCTGTCTACGGTCGTCGACCTCGTCACCCACCCCTGGTCGGACGGCACCCGGGTCACGCTGGTCGGCTTCGCCGGCAGCAGCGCCGACACGCTCGCCGAGCTCGCGCCGGGCCGCATCGACCAGGTGCGCTCGATCGAGGAGGCCCTGCAGGTCGGCCGCCGCGACACCGACGCACGCCGCACCCTGCTGCGCCGCCTGGGCGTCGACGGCGTCCTGGCCGGCCGCTCCGCCGGCGCCGGGGGCGACCTCCGGCCGCACGTCATCGTGCTGTCGGGCAGCCCCGGTCCGCAGGAGGCCCAGCAGCTCACCGAGCTGCTCGCGGCCGGGCGCACCGGGGTGTCCGTGGTGTGCGTGGGTCAGACCCTCGCCGCCCGGTGGAGGTTCGCCGTGGATGCGTCCGGCCACCTCGACCTCGGCGTGCTCGGCCTCACCGGCACCGCCCGTCGGCTCCGTCACGGTGACCTGGAGACGGTGGCCGGCTGGGTCAGGGACACCGCGGAGGACGGCCGCGAAGCCTCCGCCCGGGCCGCGGCGCTGGGACCCGCGGATGCCGTGGCCACCCTGCCGGAGTCCGGGCGCGCCCACGTCGACGCCGCGGCCTCGATGCAGGACCGCCAGGAGGCCCGCGCCCACGTCGGGCTCCTGGGGCCGGTGGTCGTCCACGCGCAGGGGCAGGTCAACCCGGCCCGTGAGGAGCTGCTCACCGAGCTCGTCACGCTCGTGGCCCTGCACCCCGAGGGCGTCCACGACGCGGTGCTGCGCATCTCGCTGTGGCCGCGAGGCGTCGACGACGACGTGGTCGAGGCGACCCTGGCGTCGGCGACCCAGTGGCTGGGCACCCGCGAGGACGGCAGCCCCCTGCTGGACCGCGACGACTCCGGCCGGTGGCGCCTGGGCCGCGAGGTGCACGTCGACTGGCTGGAGCTCGCCGCCCTGGCCGGGCGGCGCGGCGTCGAGCCGCAGCGCTTGGCCGAGGTCCTGGGCCAGGCCCGCGGTGAGACCTTCTCCGGCACGCCCGGCACCCGCTACAGCTGGCTGGCCTTCCACCAGGCCGCCCGCGACGCGCGCGTCGTCGTCACCGCGGTGGCCCGGCACGCCGCCTCCGGCCTCGCCTCCTTGGGTGACACGGGTGGCGCCGAGCGGGTGCTGCGTGACGGGCTGACCCTCGTCCCGCGGGCCCAGGCCCTGTGGCGTGACCTGCTGCGGCTGCTCGGGGGCTCCGACCCCGACAGCGCGGCGCGGGTGGTGCGGGAGATGACCCTGGCCCTGGGTGACACCGCGCTCGAGCCGGAGACCGTCTCGCTGGCCCAGCACCTCACCCCGGATCTGCGCGAGCTGGGGTGAGCCAGTGCGGCTGTTGATCACGGCGATCGCGGCCGGTGAGGCCGCGGGGGGCGCACCTGCCTCGCCGCTGGATCTCGTCGTCGACACCGAGGACGACGCCACCGTCGGTGACCTCGCGCTGGCGCTCGCGCGCCGGACGGCGGCGCAGACGCAAGGTCGGGGCATCCGCCCGGGCCTGGGTGTGGGCGGCGGCCACGAGGGGCAGGTCCCGCAGCTGCGCGTGGTCCGCGAGGACGGCCTCGACCCCGCCCCGCGCGCGGGGGGGGCGAGCGGGCCGTGGCGGTCGCGGAGCGCGAGCACCCGCCGGAGCTCTACGTCGGGGACCGACGTCTCGACCCGGGTATGCCGCTCACGGCCAGCCCGGTCCGGCACGGGTCGCTCGTCGGGGTCGGTGGTCCCGTCGGTGACCTGCTCGCGGAGCCTCGGGGCACCGTCGAGATCCGTATCTCCTCCGGGCCGGGGTCGGGCACGGTCGCGCGGGTCAGCACCGGCGAGCACGTGGTCGGCACGTCGGTGCACGCCTCGGTGCCGCTGCCGCCCGTGGGCCTGCCCGAGGTCTGTCTCACCGTTCAGGTCCGGCCGGACGCCACCGTCGTGCTGGACCCCGACCCCGAGCTCCTGGGGGTGCTCCAGCAGCCGGTGTGGCGCACGCGCCCCCTGCCCGGACCCATCGTGCTGGACGCGGAGGCCGAGATCCAGCAGCGCAGGGCCGGGGAGAGCACCTACAGCGAGCTGCCGCCGGGCACCAGGGTCATCAGCGCCGACGCTCCGGTCCCGCTGCTCCACCTCGACCGCGAGGAGGTCGCTCCCGGCCAGGTGTGGGAGCCCGGGCAGGCACTCGTCGTCGGGCCCTGCCTCCTGGAGCTCACGGTGCCGACCGCGCCCGACGCCTCGCTCTCCCTCAGCCCCCAGGGCGCGACGCTCGACTACAACCGCCCGCCCCGGCTGCTGCCCGCGGCGCGCCAGACCGAGTTCGCCCTGCCCAACGAGCCGCGTCGCCCCCTCGGCCAGCAGATCCCGTGGGCCTTCATCTTTCTCCCGGCCATCGCGGGCCTGGCGATGTACCTCATCACCGGTCGTCTCTACACCCTGATCTTCATCGCGCTCACCCCGCTCATGGCGCTGTCCAACTGGGTGTCCGGCCGGAGCCAGGAGCGCAAGCGCTACCGCAACGACTTCGCCGAGTACACCATCCGGATGAAGAAGGTCCAGCAGAGCGCTCTCGACGGGCTCGCCGACGAGCGGGCGGCCCGGCGGCGCGACTTCGCCGACCCCGGCGAGGTGCTCATGACCGCGATCGGGCCTCGGCGCCGGCTCTGGGAGCGGCGCCGCAGCGACCCGGACTGGCTGCTCGCCCGCTTCGGCAGCGCCGACCAGGTCTCCTCGGTCACGGTGAAGTCCAACGCCCGCGAGGAGCACGAGGGCGACCTGGCCTGGACCGCGCCGGACGTCCCCGTCACCGTGAGCCTGCTGGAGGCGGGGGTCACCGGCCTGGCGGGCCCGGTGCGCCGGGCGGTGGGCCGGTGGGTGCTGGCCCAGCTCGCGGTGCTGCACTCGCCGGTGGACCTCGACGTCATCCTGCTCACCTCCCCGGACGGCGAGGCCGACTGGCACTGGGCCCGCTGGCTGCCCCACCTGCGCTCCGACGACGGCGACCCCGAGCTGGCGCAGGTCGGCGTCGACGACGAGACCACCGCGCGGCGGATCGCCGAGCTGGTGGGCGAGCTGGAGCGGCGCCTGGAGATCGCCGACTCGGGGTCCTTCTCGAGCAAGGGAGCGGTCTTCCCGCCGAAGCTCGTGGTCCTCGACGGCTCCCGCCGGCTCCGGCTGCTGCCCGGCATGGTCCCGCTCCTCCAGCGCGGACCGTCGGTGGGCATCACCTTCCTGTGCCTCGACGAGGACGAGCGCCTCCTCCCCGAGGAGTGCCGTGCTGTCGTCCAGGCGGACGAGCCGCTCATGCGGGTCACGGTCAGCGAGAAGTGGGTCATCGAGGGCGTCCGCCCCGACCTGGTGAGCTCGTCCTGGGCCGAGCGGGTCGCGCGCGCCATCGCGCCGGTGCGCGACGTCTCGGCCGAGGACGCCGCCGCGACGATCCCCGGCTCGAGCCGGCTGCTCGACGTGCTGCGGCTCGACCCCCCGACCGGGGCGGCGGTGCAGGAGCGCTGGGTGTCCGTGGGGCGGACCACCCAGGCGGTCATCGGGGAGGGCACCGAGGGAGCCTTCGCGATCGACATGGTCAAGGACGGGCCGCACGGCCTGGTCGCCGGCACCACCGGCTCGGGCAAGTCGGAGCTGCTGCAGACCGTCATCGCCTCGCTCGCCGTGCACAACCGCCCCGACGAGATGACCTTCGTGCTCGTCGACTACAAGGGCGGCGCGGCCTTCAAGGACTGCAACCGGCTGCCGCACACGGTGGGCATGGTCACCGACCTCGACGGCCACCTCACCGGGCGCGCCCTGGAGTCCCTCGGCGCCGAGCTGCGCAGGCGCGAGCACCAGCTGGCGGATGCCGACGCCAAGGACATCGAGGACTACCTCGCGACCAAGGGCCCGGACGACGCCCCGATGCCCCGGCTCCTCATCGTCATCGACGAGTTCGCCGCGCTCGTCGCCGAGCTGCCGGACTTCGTCACCGGGCTCGTCGACATCGCCCGGCGCGGCCGGTCCCTCGGGGTGCACCTCATCCTGGCGACCCAGCGCCCCGCCGGTGTCGTCAGCGCTGAGATCAAGTCCAACACCAACCTGCGCATCGCCCTGCGGGTCACCGACGCCAACGACTCCCAGGACGTCATCGAGTCGCGCGAGGCCGCCCAGATCGCGAAGTCGACCCCTGGTCGCGCCTACGCCCGGCTCGGCCACTCCAGCCTCATCCCCTTCCAGTCCTCGCGGGTCGGGGGCCGCCCCCGCGGCGAGGGCCGGGCCGCCGACATCGAGCTGCGGGGTATGCCGTTCGCCGAGCTCGGGGTCGCCCCGCCACGAGCGGCCGCGGCGGAGGAGGACGTGTCCATCCCCACCGATCTCGCGGCCCTCGTCGAGGCCTGCCAGCAGGCCAGCGAGGAGTCGGGGGTGCGGGCTCCCGCCAGCCCGTGGCTCCCGGCGCTGGACGACGTCATCACCCTGGAGCAGGTCCTGGAGCAGTTCCCGCGCGCCGCAGCGGACGCCGACCGGATGCGGCTGCCGGTCGGCATCGTCGACCTCCCGGCCGAGCAGCGACGGGACGTCGCGACATACACCCTGTCCACCGGGTCCCACCTCGCGATCGTCGGCGCCGCACGGTCCGGGCGCTCGACGGCGCTGCGCGCGATCGCCGGGGCGGTCGCGCGCGACCTGTCCCCGGAGGACGTCCATGTCTACGGCGTGGACTGCGGCAACAACGCCCTGCTGCCGCTGCAGGCGATGCCGCACGTCGGGGCTGTCGTCTCGCGCGACCAGACCGACCGCATGGACCGCCTCGTGAGCCGGTTGCGGACCCTCATCAGCGAGCGGCAGCAGCTGCTCGCCCAGGCCGGCTTCGCCGATGTCGCCGAGCAGCGGGCCTCGGTGCCGCAGGAGGACCGGCTGCCCTACGTGCTCATCCTCTTCGACCGCTGGGAGGGCTTCTTCCAGGCTTACGACGCTCTCGACGGCGGCAAGCTGGTGACCGCCTTCCAGCAGATCCTGCAGGAGGGTGCCGCGGTCGGGGTGCGCGTCGTCATGACGGGGGACCGGTCGGTCATCATCGGGCGGATGGGGACGCTCCTGGACGACAAGATCATGCTGCGGATGACCGACCCGAGCGACTTCTCCAACATCGGGATGTCGGCCAAGAAGGTCCCGGACTCCATGGTCGAGGGGCGGGGGTTCCGGGCCGAGGGCCTGCGCGAGACGCAGTTCGCGCTGCTCGCCGACGACCCGGCGGGCACCGCCCAGGTGCGGGCCCTGCAGGAGCTCGGCAAGGCCGCGACCGAGAGGTATGCCGAGCTGCCGCGCTCGCGACGCCCCTTCCACGTCGACCTGCTGCCGGTGCGCGTCACCGCGCAGGAGGCACAGCGCCTGCGCGAGGAGGAGCGGGCGCAGGGCCTCACCGTGCCCGACACCTCGCTGGCGGTCGCGGTGGGTGGAGACACCCTCGGGCTGCGGCACCTCGACGCCATCGACCACGGGCCCGCCGTCCTGGTCACCGGCCCGCGGCGCAGCGGTCGGTCCTCGGTGCTCTCCCAGCTGGCCGGGGAGGCGCTGTCGGCGGGATGGCAGGTGGCCCTGGTCACGCCGCGCAAGAGCCCGTTGCGCGACCTGGCCGGGTCGGCCGACGTCCACGGGCCGTGGGACCTCCAGAGCGACCAGACCGAGGTGACCGAGCAGCTCACCGCCCTCGTCCAGGGCGAGGAGCCGCTGGTCGTGCTCGTCGACGACACCGAACTCGTCGGGTCCGACGGGTGGCTCGCCGACGCCCTGGTCAAGGTCATCGAGCAGATGCGTGACTCGGGCAAGATGCTCGTCGGCGCCGGCACCGCCTCCGACATGCAGAGCCACTACCGCGGCCCATCGGCCCTGCTCAAGAAGTCGGGCAACGGCGTCCTGCTCAACCCGCAGTCCAGCGCCGACGCCGACCTCTTCGGTGCCCGGCTCAACCGGTCGGCCTTCGGGCAGTCGCTGCCCCCGGGTGGGGGCTACCTCGTCGTCGCCGGTCAGGCCGAGCGGGTGCAGGTGATCTGGCCAGGCTGACCTGACGTCACGGCATACCGGCGCTCGGGGTCTGCCCACCTCCTCGGCGGCGACGACCCCACTCAGGCAGGTAGGTGCCAATCAGCCCGTTTGGCCCGAAGCGGACGCCTGAGCGGTGGACACCGATGCACGCGTCTGCCTAGGGTGGCGAGAGATCGCACCGCCGAGGGTGTTTGAGGGGGGTGCGATCACGACCATTTCCACAACCCTCGGAAGGGGACATACATCATGGCCGTTGGTGGTGAACTCGCAACCCTGCGAGACCTGCACAAGACGCTCGACACCTCGGCGCTGGACATCCAGCGCGTGTCGGACGACATCGACAAGTCGCTCAACAGCACCGTCTGGACCGGCTCCAACTCGGAGAAGTTCAAGGATGCCTGGCAGACCTTCAAGCCGACGCTGACCCCGAAGTTGGTCGACGCGCTCAACGAGGCCAAGGAAGACATCAAGACGCAGCACAACAACCTGGCCGCCGCCACCGGCGAGTCGGACCGCATCTGACGTCAGTCCACGCAGGGGTCGGGGAGCGCGCTGCGCACCTCGACCCCTGCTGCATGCCCGTCCCGCCCGAGGGCCCGAGACCGAGACGGAGCGTATGAGCGTTCGCATCGACCCCGACGGCGTCCTGGCCATGTCTGCGGCCACGCTGGCCGCGGCGCAGACCGCGGGCGAGGTCGCCGAGGACGTCCAGCGTGCCGTGGAGCGGGTGGACCACCTCGTCGGTCGGACGCCCCACGTGCGATCCGCGGTGCGGTCGGTCGGGGAGACCCTCACCGCGGCGGCGGGGCTGGCCTACGACCACGCCACCCACTACGTCGACGACGTGCGACCGCTGCGCGAGCTGGCGGAGGCGGGCTACTGGCTGCCCGACCTCAGCGCGCTGGGGTGGCAGGGCGAGGAGTCGGTCCTCGGCAACGTCGAGCGCATCTCCCGGTCGGACGAGTTCGGTGCCTTCGTGCTCGGCACCGGGGAGTCGCTGCTGGAGCGCTACCGCACCTGGCGTCTGCACGTGCCGCGCCGGGGTCCGTCGGCAGGACGGGCCCTGGGGGAGATCTCCGAGCTGATCACCTTCGCCGACGACGTGGAGGTGCGTCCGGGGCGCGTCGTCGTGCAGGGGCGACCGTGGACGACCTCGCCCAGCGGGCTGCTGGTGCCCGAGCCGGTCGAGCGTGGACGGCTGAGCCAGGGGCGGATCCAGGGGTCGGCGGCCCGCAGGGGCACGCTCATCGACGACGCGACGTATGCCCCCTGGCGACGCCTCGTGCCCGACCCCACGATCGGTCGGCCGCCGGCGTGGGCGAGGCATGGCGGACGCGGCCTGATCGTCGTGGGCTCGGCGCTCTCGCTCTACGACGCGGGCGCCTCGCAGTGGGAGCACGACCAGCGCCACCACCCCGAGTACTCCGACGCCCAGCGCGTGGCCTCCACGGGCTGGAGCGTCGCGACCGAGGGTGGCGGCGCCGTGGCCGGCGGGATCGCCGGCGGCAAGGTCGGGGCCGGGATCGGGGCAGCCGTCGGGTCGGTCGTGCCGGGCCTGGGCACGGGGGTCGGTGCCGTGGTCGGTGGTGTTGTCGGGGGCGCGGTCGGCGCCTTCGTGGGGTCGAAGGCGGGCAAGGCGTTGGGCACCGGCCTCCGGGAGGGTGCCGAGGCGGTCTGGGACTCGGTCTTCGGATGAGGCCGGATGACAGACTCGGCCCTGATGCCTGACATGACGACCCTGCCCGACCTCGGCGTCACCCTGACGCCTCCCGCCGGATGGGCGGTCGGGACCGTGCGGACCACGCTCGGGGAGCCGGTCGTCCTCGTGCCCGAGCCGTGGGGTCCCGACCTCGGCTTCCGGCCCAGCCTGAGCGTGGTGGCCGTGCCGTCCGCGGGCGCGACCGTCTCGCCGCACCGCGCGGCGACCGAGGCAATGGCCGTCGCGCTCGCCGAGCAGGACGCCCACCTCGTGTCGGACGACCGGTGGCCGGGCGGTCGACGCCTGCGGTGGCTGGCCTGGGTGGCGGGGGAGGAGCTCGTCCTGCAGCAGTGGGTCATGGCCATGACCGACCGCGTGCTGACCTTCACGGCGACGGTCGACGTGGAGCGGTGGACCGTGGTGGGCCCGCTGCTCGAGGACGTGGTCGCGGGGGCACGGATCGAGGGGGAGCAGGCGCCGGAGCAGCCCTACAACCGGCGGTGGCAGCGGGCCAGGAGCACCGGCACCGACCCCGAGCCGGCCCGTGACGTCGACCTGCTTGACCTCGGCGAGAACCTCGAGGACCTGTCGCGGGTGCGGGACGCGCAGCGCTTCCGGCCCTCCGGGGTGACGGTGGACCGCGAGAGCCTGCTGGGCTGGGTGCGTGACGGCACCACGAGCGCACCCGAGCTGGCCGACGTCGGGCTCGTGGACCACGACGGTGCGCCGACGGAGACGGGGGCGCGGCTGCGGACCGTCGTGGGCGGGGCGGACCGCGTCGTCCAGATCGGGGCGACCATCGGTCTGCTGCCGCTGACCTTCTCGCTCTACCGTCGCGGCGGCGACACCATCGTCCTCGCCACCGACGGCATCTCGCAGTGGCGGAGCGCCGATCCCCACCGGCGGGCTCTGGGCGAGGTGCCCTCCCGGATCCATGTGATGGACCTGTCCACCGTGGGCGCCGTCGGTGTCCTGTGCTCGTGGCTGGGCGTCGCGCCGGCCTGGTCGCTGGCCCTCGACCCACGCGAGGTCACCCGTGACCGGCTCCTGTCGCGCCTGCAGGACCGCACGACCCCGCCGCCGCACACGCAGGAGCGGTGGCGTCAGATATGGCGTCGGCTGGCGGCACTGTGGACGCTGCGGGTGGAGGATGCCGACGGCCCGCTGGCGGGACTGGTCGCGGTGGACGCCGGGGACCGGGGTGCCTATCTGCTGACCGAGCCTGCCGAGGTCGACAGGGAGGGTGACGGGGAGGTGGCCGCAGGGACAACCGGCGCCGGACCCGCAGGCGCCGAGCGGGTCGGCCTCACCCCGCTGCCGTCGGCGGCGCTCTTCGACGAGCTCGTGGCCCTCGTCATCGACCCGGTACGCGTGCCGTGACCGACGGCGAGGTGCTCCCCACCCTGGCCTGGGGCGTCGCCTGCCTGGCCTTCGTCGGGTGGGGGGTCGCGGCATACCTCGGCCGCTGGTCGTTCCTGCGGGAGCGGATGCTCGCCGACCCGGAGGGGCAACGGCATGCCGGTGCCCTGTGGCTCGGGCTGCTCGGGGTGCCCGTGCTGGCGCTGGTGGCGCTGCCGGGGGAGGGCTTCGGTGCGGGTCGGGTGCTGGCGCTGGTGGTCCTGGGACTGCTGCTGGGTGCCCTGTGCGTGCTGGTGCTCGGTCGGCCGCGAGGCGCGGCAGGGCGGCTCACGCCCGGCTGGCTCCGTCGGGCGCGGGGGTGTCGCTGAGGCCTACTGCCCGGCCTGCTCGAGCTCGAGCCGGTCGGCCTCGTCGTCGAGCTCCTCGGCGCGGGTCTCGCATCGTCCGGCGTAGTCGACGACGTCCTCGGCCGCGGTGCGGAGCCGGCCGCGGGCTTGCGTGACCTGGTCGTAGAACTCGGTGGCGGCGCTGCCCCACCACACCCCGTCACGCGCGTGGGGGTAGTGGGTGAGCACGCCGGACGTGTCGTCGTCGAGCAGCGGTGCCTTGGTCCGCATCGTCCGGGCGACGTCCCGCAGGGTCTCTGCGCGGTCGCGGAGCTCGGACGGCGTAGGCATACGATCCAGTCTCGCACGACCGACCATCGCTCTTTCTGCGTGCCTCTGACAGATTCGCTAGAGAACCGCATACAGTGCCATCGTGGATCCGATCCGTAACCCCTATGCCCCCGGCGCCGGTCAGCGCCCACCTGAGCTCGCCGGTCGCGACGAGCAGCTGGACCGCTTCCGCGTCGTGCTGGAGCGCATCCAGCGCGGCCGCCCCGAGCGCTCGATGGTGCTCACCGGGCTGCGCGGCGTCGGCAAGACGGTGCTGCTCAACGCGCTGCGAGGTGCGGCGGTGCGCTCGCGGTGGGGGACCGGCAAGTATGAGGCGCGTCCGGAGCAGGGGATGCGTCGCCCGATGGCGGCGGCGCTGCACGTGGCGGTGCGCGAGCTGGGGCACCCGCAGGGCGATGAGGTCGACCACGTGCTGGGCGTCATCAAGGCGTTCGCGCAGAAGGACCAGCCTGGTGCCAAGCTGCGCGACCGGTGGAACCCCGGGATCGACGCGCCGGCGGTGACCGGCCGTGCCGACTCCGGCGACATCGAGATCGACCTGGTCGAGCTCCTCTCCGACGTCGGAGGGCTCGCGGCGGACGTCGGCAAGGGCGTCGCCGTCTTCATCGACGAGATGCAGGACCTGCAGGCCGACGACGTGTCGGCGATCTGCGCGGCCTGCCACGAGCTGAGCCCAGTCGGCCCTGCCGGTGATCGTCGTCGGGGCCGGGCTCCCGCACCTGCCGGCGGTGCTGTCGGCGAGCAAGTCCTACTCCGAGCGGCTCTTCCGCTACAACCGGATCGACCGCCTCTCACGCGAGGAGGCGGAGCGGGCCCTGCAGCTGCCCGCGGAGGACGAGGACGCGGCCTGGTCACCCGAGGCGCTGGCGGCGATGTATGCCGCGACCGGCGGCTACCCCTACTTCATCCAGGCCTACGGCAAGGAGGTGTGGGACCTCGCGCCGGAGTCGCCGATCACCGACGAGGACGTGCGGGTCGCCGGGCCGGCGGCGGAGGCCGAGCTGGCGGTCGGCTTCTTCGGCAGCCGCTACGAGCGGGCGACGCCGGGGGAGCGGGAGTACCTCCGGGCCATGGCCGACCTCGCGGCCGAGCGGGTCGAGGCCGGCGAGGAGATCGACGAGACCGAGTCGGTGCCGACCGCGGAGATCGCCACCCACCTGGACCGCAAGCCGCAGTCGCTGTCCCCGGCGCGCGACGCGCTGCTCAAGAAGGGCCTCATCTACTCCGGCGAGCGGGGCCGGATCGCCTTCACGGTCCCGCACTTCGGGAGGTATCTCCGCCAGCACACGTGAGGCGAGGGCTGACGCCCCTGCACGGGCACGGAGGTCCGCTGGACAGCAGGGCGCCGTGCAGTGGAGAGGGTGCTTTCTCGGCTGGTGGAACGAGCGGGTCCACGATCGCGTCCGAGGGATCGAGGAGGGTCGTCATGTGGAGCTGTAGCAGAGGACTGCGTGTTGGCCTCGCGGCGAGTCTTGGCCCCCTCGTGATCACCATCTCCGCTCCGGGGGCCGCGGCCACGTCGTGCGCGCCGCATCCGGATGGATCGCCGGAGGCCATCGCCGCCGAGCAGGAGGTGCTCGCCGTTGAACAGCCGTTCCGCGAGCGATATGACGGGGCGGTCCTGGGCACCGTCGTGCGGACACGCACCCAAGATGACTCGAACCGTCCGGACTACGGGCGCACCATAGTGGTGATGGACGTCCTGGGCGCTCTCGGTCCGCGCCTGCCGGAGCAGGTAGACATCATCGAGCCAGATCCCGGGTGGATGAACGGTTTCGGCTTGCAAGCCGGCCAGCACTATTTCGTGCCCTATGTCATCGACGGGGGCGACCTCAAGTCCTTCGTGTGTGACCCCATCAGCGTCGTGGATCCGAGCACGGTCACAGATCTCGTCGCAGTAGCTGACGAGCATCCTTGGCCGGACGACCAGCTCAAGACCATCCCACCCGAAGCGGTTTCCCACGGAGACGACGCATCGGCCACGGTGCAGGACGCCGCGCAGGGATCACGGTGGCCCGTCCCGGCGGTGGCTGTCGCGGGCCTTGTGACGCTGGCGGTCGGTGTAGGCCTGGCGAGGATCGCTCTCAGGAGGTCCGCCTCGTCTCAGCACTGAGGCGCGGCAGCGGCCGCCGTCGTCGCGGGGGCTCACGCAGAGCGGCATCAGAAGCATGTGCACAGTCGCCCTGAGTCATGATGTCGCGATGGACGTCAACGAACTGGTGGGCACCTTCGTCGTCGAGGTGGGTGTCCGGCAGGCGTGGCCTTTCGTCGGCTTCTGCGATCACCGCGTGACGTCGAGCAGGGAGACGCGCCTCTATCTGGACGCCACCTGGTCGATCGGTGGCGAGCCGGAAAGAGGCGTGGACGAGACACAGCAGTGGTTGACCGCGGCCGATGATCTCGACGGACTCACCGTTTCGGATGCCACGGTAGTGAGCGGGGGCGCACTGCGCCTGGAGTTTGTCGGCGGCGTCGTGCTGAGCGTCTCCACCACCTCGACGTTGAAGTTCTCGGAGGCGCGGTGGTGGTTCTCACCCTGGCATCACTAGGTCGGGGGTGGCCAGGACCGTCGCTCTGACACTGAGCTCCTGTCGCACGGCAGCTCGGTGAGTTCTGAGTCAGGATGGCGGTATGGGCACCCGCATCGAGAAGTTCCTCTCCCACCTGGATGGGCTGAGCGGCGGCGTCGAGCCGCAGTTCTGGCCCGTCGAGGCCACATCACCTGGCCATCATGGTGTGACCGCCATCGGATACCAGGACCTGCCAGACGAAGGTCTGCTCCTCGGTGTCACGTACGGACTCTCGCTGGCCCGTCAGGAGGCGTGGCGTCTGGGTCGGCCGGAGCTGAGCATCAGCGTGAGATCTGACGATCCGGCTTGGGCTCTCGCCATTGCGCACCTCGCTGAGCAGCTGCGCCATGACTGCCCGTTCAGCTACGGCAACACCATCAACTTCGGCGAGCCGATCGCGGCTGGGTCATCGCTCGACGGCTTCGTCGTGTTCGCCCCGCTGGTCTTCGGTCCGGGCGCCGCCCGGGTGGACGTTGGCGACGACCTGCCGGTCACCATCGTCGGGATGTACCCCACCTACGCGGCTGAGAGGCAGTTCATCGCCGAGAAGGGCCTCGAGGCGTTCTGGGCGCTGGACTGGGATCCCTACGATGTGACACGCCCGCCAGTGGTCTAGTGCGCCGCAGTGACGGCTGGGTCAGGGCCGTGAGCCGCTCGCTTCGCGAATGCAGCGACCAATCCTCCTTGAGGCGGGGTCCCCAGTAGCGCCAGTCGGCAGATGCGGGTGATGAGCGGCGAACCTTCGAGGTCGACGAGCAGATCGCTCACGTGTTCAAGCATCCGCACCTGGGGATGGACGACGTGATGGACGCGTGGAGCAGCGACCCGCTGTTCTACGTGGCAAAGCCGCCCGCTCATTGGGTGATGTTCGCGGAAGTCAGTGGGCGAGTACTCATCGTGCCGCTGGCTCCATCTCGATCGGGCGATCCGAGCAAGTGCCGACCGATCGGCTGCTACGAGGCGTCTTCGGGCCTCGCCGCTACGTACCGAAGGGACCGTGATGAGCACTGACGACAGCCGGCCGATGACGCCGGAGCAGGAGTACGACTTCTACGCCGACCCGCGCAACCAGGAGCCCCAGGGGCCTGCGCGTCGACGCAAGCGTCCACTGAGCGCACCCGTACCGGTGCGCTTCCCGGCCGAGCTGCTCGAGGAAGTCAAGCGCGCGGCGGAAGCTGACGATCGTTCAGTCTCGGCCTGGATCCGCCGAGCCGTCGAGCACGAGCTGTCCCGCCCCGCCTGACCCAATAAGCCCAGCACGCGGCCAGCGGCATGACAGTAAGCATCTCGCTCACCTTCGGGATGTTGGCAATGGGCACGGAGCTCCGCGACGCAGTCGGCTGACATGGAGGCCTCGGCGGCGCTACGGTCACTTATGCGAGAACGGCGCTGGCCATGGGTCGGGACATCGGTCCTGCTCCTAGCGGCCGCCGTCGCCGCCGGCTGGTCGACCTACCTGCACTGGCAACCCTGTCGTGGCGCTCTTCTCTCCGGCAGCGTGGTCCGCGCCTACAAGTACGCTCCGGACTTCTCCGATGCGTGCCTGCGCCGGATGGACGGCAGCCTCCCTTTCCCGTTCCTACCCGAGGCCGCGCAGCGGACGCCGTGGGCCTCGGAGCTCGGAGTCGTGGCCATGAGCCTGGCCGCGGCGGCGTGGCTCCTTTTGGTGGTGGGGACGAGCTGGTCGCTGAGGACCAAGTTGGTGGCAGCCCTGCCAGGACTGACAACCCTGGCCCTGGCCGCCGCCTTGGCGCTCGCCACCGTCGACCCCGGCCTCAGCGCCGACGACGACGTTTCGATGTGGATACTGCTGACGCCTGAGGTGGCTGCGTTGGCGGCGATAGCCGCGATCCTGGCTTGGCAACCGGAGCTCGATGAACGCACCCTTGCGCGCGTGCTGGTCGTGGCCTGGGGAACCACGGCCTTCGGTGCGGTTCACCTGGTCGTCGAATATGCGTTCATGCTCGCTTTCAGCGACGCCAACTGGGACACGCCACCGCTCACCGGGTCCGTCACCGTTGCAACGCTCGTCGTCGCAGCCGTCCTGACGCTGAGGATGGCCCTCCACCCCTCGCCCGTGCCGGGCAGCACGAATCACCCATCTCCGGCTGTCCACCCGTACTCCTGAGCCTGGTCGCAACGCTCCTCAGGTCCCACCTGCGGCGCAGTCCGACGAGCGTAGCCGTCCTCCACGCGGCAGGAGGGACGCTGCACGACCGAGTAACCCTCACAGATTGTGCAGGCGGCGTCGATTCGATCGAGGCAGCTGGCGCAGAATCGGGCCGCTACGACAGTGCAACTAATGGAACGCCCCCGGGGGGACTCCGAGGGTGATTCCGACTGCCTGGTCAGCCCGCTTGGGAGGGCCGTCTGAGGCGCTCTACCCGCTCTACCCGCTCGCGGGCGACGTCGTATGCCTCGTCGAGGCCGTGACGGAGCAGGGCGATGAGGTCGGGCACCTCGTCGGCTGCGAGCCGGAAGGTGCTGACGCAGACGTTGTCGCGCCAGAGTGAGAGGACGACGACCTGCCGCTCCTGGTGCCAGGTCGCGCGAAGCAGGCGGCCATCCCCCCGGAGGTCGGGGAAGACCGTCCCGGCGCTAGGCGTGCGCTGCAGAGCCATGTGTCACTATGACCCCGCCCAGGAGAATCCACAAGGGCCGTTCCTGCCCTGCCTCGGCTCGCAGGACGGCTCGAGCTGCCCGACCTGCCCGAGGGCATCCAGCGATGATGGTCACTGACACGCCTGCTCGCTCGGCGGCAGTTGCGGACGTGGCGCTTCTCGTCACCTGGCGCAGGCGGTGCCACACTTGGGCATGCGCACGCAGAGGCTCCACGGACGGATGCGCTGAGCATCGGGGGCTGGCCAATTTGGATCCGAGCCAGCTGACGGACAACGGTGCTAACGCGGGGCCAAGGTGCCGCATACTGGTCGGCCGCTTCACGGCCTCGACTCAGCCAAGCAAGCTCAGAGCACGTTGCTCCAGTGCCTTGTGGAGGCTGGTAGCCTGCACACCGTATTGCCGCTCGAGGTCACGCACCATCCGGGGGTTACCAAGTGCCTGGGCTGCAACCGCTTCCCCGAGTTCGCCCAGTGCAACAAACCCCTCGTGGCCAATATCTCGCGCGCTCTCCGTGACGGCCCGAAACGTCTCCCGGGCCTCGTGAGCGTGATCCAGAGCAAGTTCAGCAACCCCTCGGCGGCAAAGACCCTCCAGGATCAGGTTCAGGTCTCCCGTGTTGAACCCCATCGAGGCAAGACGGTCGAAGCCACTATGGAGGAGGGACCCAAGCTCCGTTCGCAGGGGGTCGGCCACTCCCTCCGTAGAAGAGATGGCCGCGTTCAAGCCGGCCAGCGCGATCCAGGACATATTGCCTGTTCTGAAGGCTAGATCCGCAGCCTGCTTGAAGTATTTGTGGCCCCAGAAGAAGGCACCTCGACGAATGCTCATGGCCCCCATCCCCGTAAGGGCGAGATACACTTTATCGGAGCGCTCACGGAGTCCCTCTGTAAGCAGCAGGTCCCACTCACTGGGTTCAAGCGATATCGTGCCCCTTACACCAAGGCGACCCCGCACGTGCAGGACTTCGTCGCGTACCACCCTGTCCTCAACGACGCAGTGACTCAAGTCTGGGAGCCGAGCAGCTGCTCGCTCGACCTCGCCGATGTCGATATAGGCCTTAGCCAGTGCAGACAAATCTGCGGGTTTCGTCTGCACGGGGCCAACCGTCGAGTCTAGTAGGTCCACAGCGCTCTGTGAGGTACGGTCGGCAAGCAAGGCGAGAGCCTGCCGGTAGCCCGACCCGAGAGCGGACTGCAGCGCCCGCAACCCGCCAGGCCTAAGTGCGATGTTGTGCAGCATGGAAACGTCCGGCTTGTCGGCCTCCTGCCAGGCCTCTCGTACGGCCCTGCCGGTGAGGATCCGGTCTGGGTGGCTAAACCATCTGAGAACGGCAGCGCGAGTCTCGGCCTGGAGTCCACCCACACGAAGTAGTGACCGCGCGTCGTGACGGTATGCCGTCCTCAGTTGGAGATGGCCCTGAATCTCGACGATGAGGCTCGCCAAGCGCCACCGCAGTAGTTCAAGAGATGCCTGGTCAAAGGCAGGGATGAGTTGCCGGACAATACCAAGGACTTCTGCTTCCGTATAACCGGTCTCAGACCCGCTTAAAAGAGTCAGGACAGCAGTTGCATCGGCCGCAGCTTCTGGCCTGACATCGGACGTGACTCGGGCGAGAACGTCACCCAGGAGTTGCGCGGTCGAAGTCGCTCGCAGCAAGGTGCTGAGCCGGTGGGCCAATCGTGTGTGGGAGCCAACTTTATGCAGCTCGTCCAGCAAGAGTCCGAGGAAGGCTGGGTCCTTGGTCTGCGGGTGATTGACTATGGCCTCTACCTCCTTGGCCAGCAGCGTCCGGCCCGCGCTCGCCAGGCTGGACTCCACGAGGGTGCGGCGGTCCTCCGTGCCGAGCGGCGGCACCCGAACGGTCGCTGTGTCGTACGCGTAGGTAGTTGGCTGGTCGGCCGCAGTCACCACCATGGGAATGTACTTGATCGTCGTCGCAGGGCTCTGTTGCGGGAGCCACCCCAGTCCCATCATCATGAGGCGTTCCAGCTCGCTAGGCGCAAAGATTCGCTCAATGCCGTCTATCCCCAGGACGACCCGCTGTTGTCGCTGGATCTCTCGCGTCCGGAAGGCCGCTAGCACAGCCAGCTCGCCATCAGCCTGTGGGAGATCGATCGACTGTCCCGTTCGCAGCGAAAGTTCAGCCATGATGCTTCGAAGCAAGCCGGCCCAGGTCTGAGACTCTTCCGTCAAGCCCACGAACCGCAGGATGACGATGTCATCAGGATGGGTCTCCCGCCAACGGCTACCCCACCTCGCCATCAGCGTTGAGCGACCGCTTCCGGGTGGTCCAAGAAGGGCGACGACTTTCTCAACGTCGTGCCAATGCTGGGTCTCAAGCAGAACTTCTTCGTTTAAAAGAGGACGGCTAATGAGCAACTGCTCTTGGACCACATGCGCAGAAATCTCACGCAGGAGCCTGTGGTCGGTGCCTGCTGGCACCTCTCTATCGAGTCGGTCGAGCAGGTGTTCGTGGACTAGAGCAGCCAAACTCTCTGCCGATTCGACTTCGGTGACTACGTCAGCCGATTGCTCGAGTTCTCGCCGCAAACTCGACAAACTCGCGGCATCCCCGTCACTGGCTGGGTCACGGTCTAGGGAGAATACTTTGACCACCTGGCCCTTTAGGCCTATAGCATGTCGCAATTCGAGATGTGTAATCGAAAGATCCCGGCCTTCACCTACCCACTCAGGAAGCCGCCCTGAGTTTTTCCCGTCAAGAGCCAATACGGTGCCATAACGACCTCCAAGGATGCCAATCGTGTTGGGGTGGCACCGCTCGACAGCGGTCAGACAGATGTCGACCACCTCGCCGGCATTTTGTTGCAACTCCGTGATGCCCCAGCGAAGGTCGATGGGAGCCCACAGGGCACCCCGACGCTCGCACTCAACTGCGAGTCGAGGGAACACTTCCTGAGCAAGGATGTCGCGTTCCTTGAGCATATCGTTGAAGGTGGAGGAAATGAACACGCGGAATGGCTTGACCCGCCCGGCAAGCGCCAACGAGCGCTGCTCCGCCTCTGGGCCGAGGTCAATACCCACTCCATACCCTGCCTTCAGCGACGTGACGTAGGACGCAAGAAGGGCTCGAGTGCGGTAGTACCGCATGGCCTCTACTGGGTAGGCCAGGAATGGAGCAGCTAGGTAGACGAGAACGAAGCCAGCCATGGCTATCACAAGTCCTGCGACGGTCTCGAAAAGCCAAACGCCGACCGTTATTGCGATGGTGAGCGCGGCATACCTCAGGACCTCTAGCCTGGTCCAGCGGCGTGTTGCCGACTCGTTTTCAGATGGCTGCTGGAACACGACTACTCCGCTTCACCGGATATACTCATCTTTGCTTGTGGGTGCGTGTGTGAGGACTGTCGGGTGAGGCAGATACAGCCAGGGCGGATTTGCGTAACTTGAGAATGCGCTTGGTGTGGCACGGCCCCCCATCCAAGGCTCACCACCACCTCCGAAGCTTCGGCAGTTGTAATGTCAACGGGTCAATCCTGCTGGCCAAACCACCTCGACCGGCTTGCCCACCTCACGTGCGTACTCCACCACGTCGGCCGTACCGCCTTTGCCTTGCGCGGGGAGACCGTCCCATACTGCGACCAACACGTCGCACAGGTCCACCACGCGCCTCCCCGCCGCCAGATACGCATCCTCGCTCGGCTGGCGATAGTTGAGTTGTTCGACTTTGGTCGCGGCCGCGAGCAATTGTTGGAAGCGATGTCTGTCCTCATCAGTCTGCATGGATGACTCGTAGTTCATGCTGGGTAGGACCACATGCAACTCTCCACCTAGGCTGAGCACGGCTTGGGCAAAGCGCTGGTCCGCCCCAACGGCAAGACTTGAAACGCCCGTGACGGATTGGCCGCTAAGCAGATCACCAAGGCGTATGGATAGAAGCGTCCAGGTCTCAGCGGGCGCCTTTTGATGTCCCGTGATCCCGTAAACGATCAAAAGCGACCCCCTTCGGCTAAATGGCGGTAGTGCCGACCCAGTGGCGTCAGGCGACACCCTTCGCTCTGCATAGCCGCGAAGTACATGTGCTCAGCCCCTACAGGTTCGACCAATTTCGACGAGGCACACCTTTGCAGTTGTTTGAAGACCGTTTCATTGTCCAGGTGCGGAGGCAGTCCGGACTGACTCTTGTCTGGCTCGTAACTCGGGTCCAGTGGAAAGATGTCTTCAGGACCAGGAAACCACTCTGACAGTTTTCGTAGCGTAGCTAATGGGACAGATGGATCGCACCGCCGGATGTCCTGAAGCCGGTCTACGTTGGCTTTGAACATGGGTCGTTGGTCCCATGCCCCAAACGCCTCTGAAAGGTACGCGTAGAGGCCGGCAACAGTTACGTGACCCAACACGTCGGCCGCTCCGCCCTCCAAGGCTCCCTCGAGGTAGGCGGAGAACTGTCCCCGCCCATCCAGTGTCTCCGCTGAGGTTTGGTCTGCCCGGCTGGCGGTCAGGAGGGAGACGCCCTGGCGCAGAACAGCAGCAGGACTCATTGCAGCAGGAAGGCTGCCCGCGGCACCTGCGAAGCAGCAGTCCAGGACCACAGTGACTTCTTGAGCGCAGCCGTTAACCAGTTCCAAGACTTCACTGAAGCGAACACCCGGCGTGCCGTTCGTTCCGTCAGAAGTGACCAGGGTCACATCCCCATTGTCGCGGATTGGCGCTCCATGGCCTGCGAAGTACAGAAGCGACATGTCT
Source organism: Serinicoccus profundi (assembly GCF_008001015.1). Taxonomy (NCBI): domain Bacteria; kingdom Bacillati; phylum Actinomycetota; class Actinomycetes; order Micrococcales; family Ornithinimicrobiaceae; genus Serinicoccus; species Serinicoccus profundi. The sequence continues at coordinate 228,049 of NZ_CP042862.1, forward strand.
ACGCCTGGGCCAAACAACGTGTCGAGCGCATCGAGAAGCGCGTCTCGGCCCACGAGCTCCGCGCCACCAACGGATGCGGTTAGAGTCCGTACGTCAAAGTTTGGAGAGTCGTCCTCGTTTCGGGCCAGCAACGGTGTTAGGGCATGGGCATCGTTGACGCACCCGCCAAGGTTCTTGAATCTCAAGTAGTTATCTATACCAACAACGAGGGCGCGGCGCAGCACGTCACAGTCCGTCGATGAAATTGCCGACGTTCTCCCAAGTCCATTCTTTACAGGGGGCTGAACCCATCGCAGTAGGCTTGGTCCTGTAGCCCTTCTCGATCCAGATGCCAAGCAGTGGCTTGCCCTCCTCGCGGGCGCACTCGATTTCCCACAGCTCCCCGGTTGCCTGCGGCGTGCTGCTGCTAATGAGTGCGATCACGCCATTGGAGCGGCGGATGCGAGTGCGAACGCGCTCCTTCCACTCCTCATCGTAGGGCTTCTTGACGCTCATGTCGGTCCAGTCATAGGGCGTTGTGCCCAACTTTCGCTGCCCAACGAACAGGTCTCGAGTCCTCTCGTCCTCCTTAGCGAAGGCGATAAAGACAATCTTGTCAGCCATGGTCGTTCCCTCCTGCAGGTGATGATGACCCCTTGTATACCACTCCGTGCCGACGGGGTGGTCGATCTCATGAGAGGTTCGTCGAGCAAGCTGGTTCGGCCCGAGGGATCACCACGCCTCCGGACCTCGCCGTCAGCCTTCCGGCGACGAGAAACGAACGTTGCTTCGTCAGAGACCAACTTGCGGGTTCTGACCGGATGCTCAGGTGGCTCCAGAACCCCTAGAAACGTCTTCCACGGCGTGATGTGAGACGTCGGCCTACAACCCATATTTGGCGTGTCCGGCGGTCCGTCGCCGCGCCAGAGCAAGCATCCGGACATCGGCATGAGGGCGATGTCACGACCACGACCGAAATGTAGTTGCCTGCTGGCAGGTGAGGACCATGATGGGGATGGTGGATCCAGCCTTCCCTGCACCGCGCCCGGCGGCGCCTGACGCCGGCCTGGTCACCCGCCTGCTGCGGGAGCAGGTCGCCGGGCTGGCACACCTCCCCGTGGCCGCGAGTGACACCTCCGGGAGCAGCAACTGGGTCTTCCGCCTGGGGGACACGATGGCTGTGCGGATGCCGCGCACGGACGGGTATGCCGCGGACCTGCGCAACGAGCTGCGGTGGCTGCCGCATGTGGCATGCGGGTTGCCGGTCCCGGTGCCGACCGTCGTGGCGGTCGGGCAGCCCACGCCATTCTTTCCTCGCCCTTGGAGCGTCGTCTCGTGGGTGGAGGGGGATCTCCCGCTCGAGCTCGACGAGGCGCAGCAGCGACAGCTCGCCCTGACCCTCGGAGCGGCTCTCCAGAGCCTCCACGCGATCGAGACCGACGGAGCCCCGGCCGGTGCGGAGCACTGGGGCTATCGCTGCGGCGAGCCGGTCACCGGGACGATCGACGGGTGGGCCGACCAGGCTGCGGCCGCGCTGGCAGACCTCTTCGATCCCGGAGCGGTGCGCGAGGCGTGGCGGCGCCTGCGGGAGGTCCCTGCCGCGACGCGACCACCCGGCCTGGTGCATACCGACGTCTCGTCGGAGAACGTCCTGACCAGCCCCGACGGTCGCCTGGCAGGGCTCATCGACTTCGGTGGCGCCGGAGTGGGCGACCCGTCCGTGGACCTCCTCTATGCCTGGAGCATGTTCGACCCCCCGGCGCGGGACCTCTTCCGCGCGTCCGCGGGGGCGGACGACGCGACCTGGTGTCGAGCGCGCGCCTGGGCCTTCGTCGGCCCGGGCCTGCTCACGCTGCACCACTACCGCACCTCCATGCCCACCCGGACCGAGCGCCTCACCCGCATGGTCGAGGCTGTCGCCGGCGAGGTCGGGGTGCGGCTCCGGTGAGCCAGGGCTCGAGGTCGAGGCGCACCCGGGAGTCCGCAGATGGCCGGGCATACCCCGACCCGTGTCGGGGCACCACACTGGTCGCCATGACCAGGACCTCTGCTCGTCTCGAACGACGTGTGCGCCGGGACTTCGGCGCCGCCGCCGACGACCTCGTGCGTCTCCTTCAGGACGCGCCGTATGCGGAGCGGGTGCAGGCCGCCTCCGTGATCGGGGCGGGCGGTGACGCCGAGCGGGTCCGGCAGGCGCTCCGCCTCGCCGACCTCGACTGGCGCGACGTCCTCATGAACACGCAGGCGACCGCCGTCGACCTCGCCACCTCGGGCTGGGAGGCGAGGCTGGACCTCGCCCTGGGTGAGGGTGCGCCGGTCCAGCTGTGGCGGCCGGTCGGGCCCGAGGAGCTGGGCCTCGTCGAGGAGAGCGGGTGGCGCGAGTGGCCGCCGCGCCCCCGCAGACCAGCCGAGGCTCATCACCGTGCTCCGGCGCGAGGATGCGCACGCCCTCGGGCAGCAGGGGAGCGGCCCGGACCCCGGCACGGGCTGGGTGACCCGGTGTGAGGTCGAGGCCGGGTTCATGAGCCGGTATGCCGTCACGCAGGTCGGCGGGCGGAGGATCCGTGGGTACCGGATCCCCGCCGTGGATCTGGCCGAGCTCAACGCCAACCTCGTCGGCCGGATCCAGCGCGTCGAGGCGGTGCGCGGGTGAGGCGGGCCTGTCGGTCGCCTCTGGCACACTCGCCGGTGTCGCGCGGGCGTCATCGTCGAGAGGGCACGACCGAGGAAGGGAGGGGTATGAAGATCCTGCTCACGTCGGGTGGTGTCACCAACCCCAGCATCGAGAGGGCCCTCGTGGATCTCCTCGGCAAGCCCGTCGCCGAGTGCACCGCGCTGGCGATCCCCACCGCCGCCTACGGTCACCCGATGTGCGGCCCGGAGTCGGCCTGGCGCTTCGTCACCGGCGCATCCTCGGCGCCGATGTGCGGCCTCGGGTGGCGATCCGTCGGTCTGCTGGAGCTCACGGCGCTCCCCAGCGTGCCCCGTGAGCGCTGGGTGCCCTGGGTCGAGCAGGCCGACGTGCTCCTCGTGGACGGCGGGGACGCCACCTACCTCGCCCACTGGATGCGTGAGTCCGGCCTCGCCGACCTCCTGCCGGAGCTGTCAGACACGGTCTGGGTGGGGCTGAGCGCCGGCAGCATGGTGCTCACCCCGCGCATCGGCGAGCCCTTCGTCACCTGGCGGCCGGAGGGCTGGAGCGACGAGACGCTCGGCCTCGTCGACTTCTCGATCTATCCGCACGTCGGCATGAACCCCATGGAGGGCGCCGACCGGTGGGCCGCGCCGCTGGGCGTGCCCGCCTACGCCCTGGACGACCAGACCGCGCTCCAGGTCGTCGACGGCGAGGTGACAGTGGTCTCCGAGGGTGTCTGGCGCCACCTGCCGGTCGTCGGCGTGGACGACCCCGGACCCGGGGCCGGGCCCTGAGCGCGGACGAGGAGGTGCTGCACGGCGGCAACGCCTCCGGTGCGGTCGTGCGGGTCGGCGACACCGTGCGCAAGCCCTGGCAACCCTCCACCGCACGGGTGGTGGAGTTCATGGACGCCCTGCGCGAGGCCGGCATCGACGTGCCCCGCACCTACGGCGCCGACGAGCAAGGGCGCCTCGTCCTCGAGTTCGTCCCCGGGACGATGGCCATCGACCTCGCCCCGTTGCCGCTCGACACCCTGACCCGGGTGGGTGCCCTCGTCCGGCGCATCCACGACGCCAGCGCCCGGCTCCCGGTGCCCGAGGATTGGCAGGCGGTGGTCTTCCCCGCCCCCTACACCGAGCTCCTGTGCCACCACGACCTCGCCACGTGGAACCTCGTCGTCGACGGCGACCGCCTCGTCTTCATCGACTGGGACGCCGCCGGCCCGAGCAGCCGCTCCTGGGACCTCGCCTACTCGGCCCTCACCTTCGCCCACCTCGTCCCGGGAGCGGAGGCGGAGGCCTGCGTCCGGAGGCTCACCGCCTTCGTCGACGGTTACGGCGCCGACCCGGACCTTCGCACCGCCCTCCCCGACCTCATGGTGCAGCGCGCGCAGGCGATGTGGGAGCTGCTGCACAGCTCGCACCTGGAGGGACGCGAACCCTGGGGCACGATGTATGCCGACGGCCACGGCGACTACTGGAGCGCCACAACGGACTTCATCGCGCAGCATCGCCGGGCCTGGGTGGACGCGCTCACCCCCTGAGACGGGCCAGGACGGCGGTGTGAGCAGACTCACCCCGGCGCGGATCGCCGCTGGTCAGCGAGGTGCGTGCGGGTTCCCTGAACGGAGTCTGACCGCAACGTGAGTGGCATACCCAGACTTCGCCCCCACGGTGGAGAGTGGTCGCGGGGGAGCCTGTGGCCGTTTCCCCTGTACTCGACCCCGTGAGGTTTTCACCATGAAGCACCGTGCAACCCGCACCCGCCGTCTCGGCGTGCTCGCTGCCGCGACCGGCCTCGCCGCGCTCGCCGGCACCGTCTCGGCCGGATCCGCCCAGGCCGCCAGCGGCGCCACCTGGGACGCCGTCGCCGAGTGCGAGTCCGGCGGCAACTGGAGCATCAACACCGGCAACGGCTACTACGGCGGCCTGCAGTTCGCCCAGAGCACCTGGGAGGGCTTCGGTGGCACGCAGTATGCCGCGCGCGCCGACCTCGCGAGCCGTGACCAGCAGATCGCCATCGCCGAGAACGTCCTCGCCGGACAGGGCCCCGGCGCGTGGCCCGTCTGCTCCGTCGAGGCCGGCCTCACCGCCGGTGGCCCGGCCCCGGCCGAGCCCGCCCCGGCCGAGCCGGCGCCCGCCGAGCCCGCCCCGGCGGAGCCCGCGCCGGTCGAGCCTGCCCCCGCGCAGCCTGAGCCGCAGCAGCCCGTCCAGCCGGAGCCGGCCCAGCAGCCCGCTCCGCAGCAGCAGGCCGCCCCGGCCGCGCCCGCCGCGGACCTGTCCGAGCACGTCATCGTGAGCGGTGAGACCACGGCGACGATCGCCAGCGACCACGGCACCACGGTGTCCGACCTCGTCGGCCTCAACGACCTGGCCCAGGGCGGCGCCCTGATCTTCGCGGGCGACGTCATGCTCGTCCCGGCGACCGGCGAGGCCCAGGGCAGCTACACCGTGCAGCGCGGCGACACCCTCGCCGAGATCGCGGCCGAGCACGGCGTGCACGTCAACGCGCTGGTCGAGGCCAACGGCCTCGACGACCCCAACCTGATCATCGAGGGCCAGACCCTCTCGATCGGCTGATCAGACCCTCACCGTCCCCGACCAGGGGACGCACCGGTGGCCCGGTCCCACGGTCGATGCGCTCACGCGCTTCGGCCCGGGGCCGGGCCACCGGCATACCTCAGGGGTGCGGGGTCAGGCGGCGCAGGCCTGCTCGAGCTCGCCCTGGGCGGCCTCGGCGTCGGCCACGTCGACCTCGGGGATCGCGATGACGTCCTCGGTCCGGGTGCCCTCCTCGACGACCGCGTCGTTGACCTCCTGGAACGGCGCGTTGATGCGCTCCAGCAGGGCGGTCTGCTCCTCGTCGGCCTCCTCGGCGAGCGCCGTGAGGCGCCCGGAGAGCAGGGTCACCTCCGAGAGCGAGACCGGGTCGAGGTCGTCGCCGGCGCTGACGACCTCGCGCTGGGTGACCGCGCGCTCGCTGAGCGGGGTCCCCTGGCCGACGAAGAAGCCCTGGCAGACGGGGTCGTCCGTCACGGCCATGCCCTCCTCGCCGGAGGCGGCGGCGCTCTCGCCGGACTCCTCCTGCGCGGCGGTGTCGTTGCTCGCTCCCTCGTCCTCGGCCGAGCACGCGGCGGTGAGGACCGCCAGGCTCATCACGGTGGCCATGGTCAGGGCACGTCGCATCAAGAATCACTCCTCATGGGTGGGTGTATGCCGTCCACCATGGACGGCGTGGTCCGCCCGGAGCCGAACCCTCCCCCAGGGCCGGCCCGTTCGGGCGACCCTCATCTTCTCCCACCCGTCGAGGCGCCGTGCAAGCGGGGTGACCTGCGGGTTACCAGCCGTGCGTGCCCTCGGCGCCCTTGAACGGCCCGCTGACCCGGGAGGTGATCCAGCCGCCGTAGAAGTCGCCCTCCTGGGCCACGACCCGCTCGCCGTCGACGTAGCACCCGTCCTCGGGGTCGGTCGCCCCGTCGATGACGCTGGGCATGACCGCGGCGTAGTCGGCGATCGCCTGGAAGTCCGCGGTCGGGTCGGGGTAGGTCCACGCCGCCCGGCTCAGCCTCGTGCCCCCGACGACGAGGTCGAAATAGGTCGCCGACCCCTTGAACTCGCACGTCGTGCGTCGGTTGTCGCGGGCAGGCTGCAGCGCGCCGGTGACGAAGGACCCCAGGGGCAGGTAGTAGGTCGGCGGGTGCGAGGTCTCCAGCACGCGGATCGCCGCGACCGTCTCGGCCACCGTCTGCCCCGCCACGCGGACGACGACGTGCTCGCCCCCGCTGGTGTCGACCGCTGGGGGACGGGGATAGTCCCAGACGGACTCGGTCTGTGCAGACATACCCTGACCATAGGGGCGGGTGGGCCGTCGTGACCAACTGATCGGCCCTCAGCGGCGGTCGGGGAGCACCTCCGCGAGCGCCTTACCGAGCGGCCCGGCGAGCTCGCGCGAGCGGGTCCGGCTCAGGTGGTTGTCGTCGGTCCACACCAGGGTGCTGCCCTGCACGGCGGGGCACCAGCCTTGTGGGCACAGCTCGTCGACGAGGTCGACCAGCTCGACCTGAGGCGCCTGGTCGAGGGCCATCCGCACCGGCGGCGCGGTGGGCGCGAGGGCCGAGGTCAGTGCCTGCCCGCAGGCGCCGAGATCCTCGAGGTGCTCCGCGACGCAGGTCGGCGGGTCGTCCTCGAACCGCGGCGTCGGGCCGATCGTCGCGACCGGGACCCCCGCAGCCCGCAACCCGTCCCACGCGCGGGCCAGGCCCTGCGCCATGAGCTCGTGGCCGTCCGCGGAGCGGACCACCTCGCCCTCGACCCAGAGCCGGGGGATCGGCACCTGCGCCGTGACGACGGCCGCCGGCGGGTCCTGCGTCACCGCCTCGGTCACCTCCGCCAGCCACGGCGAGCAGTCCTCCTTGGGGTCATCGCCGAGCATCGGTATGACGTCGGCCACCGGGCACGACGGCCTGGCCATGAGCTCCACGCGCCACCCGCGTCGCTCGCCGGCGGCGGCGAGGGCGGGCATCCACATCACGGCGTGCGAGTCCCCCAGCAGCACCACGCGGGTGTCGCTGGTGGTGTCGCCGCCGACGCACACCGTCGCGAGCCGGGCGCCGGGCAGCGGGTCGCACCCGTCGTAGAACGGGGTGTAGACGTCCTGGCGGGCGACCTCCGGGGCGGGCCGGATCTGCTGCGCCTGGGGCGGCGCGGTCGACAGCAGCCCGCCCGGCGCCAGCGTCGCCAGCGCCACGAGGACCGCACCGACGCCCGCGACGCAGGCGAGGGCATACCCCAGCACCCAGCGCGCCAGGCGTCGCGCGCTCTCCCGCAGGGGCGCGGGGGAGAGGCGACCGCGGAAGGGCATCTCGACGTAGCGGTAGGACAGCCAGGCGACCGGGAGGGTGAGCGCCAGCACGAGCGCGCCGGTGCCCCACGGCAGCGGATCGCTCCCGACGACCGCGGCCGCGGCGACGAGCAGCGGCCAGTGCCAGAGGTAGAGCGAGTAGGAGATGTCGCCGAGCCACTGCACCGGGCGCAGCGCCAGCGCCCCGTGGACGACGCCCGCCGGTCGCACGAAGGGGCCGCCGAGCAGCACGGCGACGGCACCGAGCGTGGGGGTCAGGGCCGCGGTCCCCGGGAAGGCGGTTGCGGTGTCCAGGACCACCGCAGAGAGCAGGATCGCCGCCAGGCCGGTGAGCACGAGCGCGGTGGCGAGCCGCGGACCGGGGCGAGCGGCGGCCCAGCGCGGCCAGAGCGCCCCGAGGGCTGCCCCCAGCGCCAGCTCCCAGACGCGGGTGGTCGTGACGAAGTAGGCACGCCCTGGGTCGACCTGCGACAACCACGCCGACCAGGCGAGTGACAGTGCACCGACGACCAGGGCGAGCGCGGCGGCGCGGCCCGCGGCCGACCCGCGCCCGCGTCGCACCGCGGTCATCACCGCCAGGCCGAGCAGGACCGGCCAGAGGAGGTAGAACTGCTCCTCGACCGCCAACGACCAGAAGTGCTGCATCGGGGAGGGCGGCGCATCGGCGGCGAGGTAGTCCACCGAGCGCTCGGCGAGGCGCCAGTTGACGACGTAGACCGCGCTGGCCGCGATGTCGCCCGCGACCTCCCGCCACCGGGTGATCGGCAGCAGGGTGAGGGTGAGGAGGGCGACCCCGAGCACGGTCGCACCGGCGGCCGGCAGCAGACGGCGCGCCCGGCGCAGGTAGAAGCGCGGCAGGTCCAGCCGCCCCTGCTCGGCGATCTCCGCGAGCAGGATCTGGGTCATGAGGAACCCCGAGACGACGAGGAAGACGTCGACCCCGACATACCCACCGGACAGGCCCGCGAACCCCGCGTGCCACAGCAGCACCAGCAGGACGGCGAGCGCCCGGAGGGCCTGGATATCTGCGCGCATCGCGTCGGTGCCTCTGCCTGTCGTTGGTCCGGCGCGCATCGTATCGCCGCGCGCTACCCTGCCAGGATGAGTGATCGTGGAGGCCGTGTCGGAGTCGGGCTGGGCAAGGTCCGCAACCTCCTGGGTCGATCTCGGTCGGCCGACGACGAGCCGCGGGTGCGGGCGCTGCCCGACCCCGGCGAGAGCAGCGTCGAGGACCTCCCGCTCACACCGGAGTCGCGCAAGATCGGCGACGAGGAGCGCGCGCGCATCGAGGCGGGCATCGCCGCGGTCCAGCAGGACGGTGTCGACCTCGACGACCTGGCCTCGATCAGCGCCGGACTCGACCGGGCGCTGGCCGGGTGGCTGGCCGACCGCACCGGCGACCACGACGCGATCGTGCAGCGGTATGCCGTCGCCGTGGGCGAGCACCTGCACCGCCACACCGACCTCGCCTGGGAGGTCGTGACCGACGTCTTCGGCACCGACCTCGCGGTGAGCGCCGGAGACTTCGTCGTCGTCCCCTCCAACCTCGTCGCCGTCCGCTGGATGCGCCGCGAGCAGGGCTGGGTCCCCAAGGTCGTCGGCCACATCGTCGAGGTCCGCAGCCGCTGACGACTCGGCGCGACTACTCGGCGCCCGGCTCCTCGGCGTCGGGCGGCGGGATCGGTCCGCGCGAGGCCGGGTCCTTGGGGCGCCCCGTGACCCGTTGCAGCCAGCGGAAGAACCACGCGGTGGCGACCTCCCGGCCGGTCGCGACATACTCCACCGCCGAGTCGTGGAAGACGGTCGAGCGCACCACCCCGAGGTCGAGCTCGCGCCCCAGCAGCAGCAGCGTGTCGCCCTCCCGCAGCGTCTCCTCCATGCTCGGGGTGAAGATGCGTCGACCCGCCCGGACGAGCACGGCCGGGTAGACCGCGAGGCGCACGTCCCGCTCGTCGGGGTCGCGCACCAGGTCCCCGAGGGTCAGCTCGTGCTCGCTCAGCCAGCGGACCACCGCGGGGGCGCTGGTGAAGTCGAGGTCCAACCGGGTGGAGATGGGCGTCTCGTCGCCCACCACGGCGACGATCTCGTCCATGACCCGCCGGTCCCACTCGTCGTCCTCGTGCAGGACGTGGTCGATGAAGCTCCAGTAGTTGGGGGAGGTGATCCGCGCCACCGCCTCGCGGGCCAGCAGCTCGGTCGGGATGAAGACCGAGTCGGCGTCGAAGGCCTGCAGCGGCGCGGCGTTGACCGCGGAGTTCTGCCGCACGGCGATGAAGAGCTGGTCGTTCTCGATCCGCGCGTGCGCGGCGTTGGCCATGTTGACGATGTCGGACTCGGCGCCCGCGATGAAGCCGACGGCCTCGGAGACGTCGGGTCGGCCGTCCGCGGGGTCCACGAGGATGACGTCCAGACCGGCGCTCTCGAGGTCGCGCGTCACCTCGAACCCGAAGGTGCCGTCCGCGCAGACGACCCACTGGCCGTCGGTGAGGTGGGAGAGCCGGTGCGGCAGCACCGACCCGCGCTTGCTCATGAGCCACGAGGCCAGCCGGAAGCCCGCGGGGCGCCGCAGCGCCATGACGAGGTAGGCGCCATACCGGTCGAAGGGGTTGATGATGACGTCGGCGGCGAAGTCGTGCATCTGCTGCGCGTGCTCGCGGTCGCTGCAGCGCGCGATGACCATGAGCTCGGGGCGCAGGAGGTTGACCGTCATGACGACCGACAGGTTGGTCTCGTCGCTGTCGGTGAGCGCGAGGACCGCCTCGCAGTGGTCGTGCGCCAGCCCCGCGAGGCCGAGCATGCGGGGGTCCCTGCCGCTCGCGGCGAAGCCGGGATGGTCGCTGGAGAAGCCGTCGAGGGCGAGCTGCTGGATGCGTTCCGGATTCTCGTCGAGCACGACGAAGTCGCGACCCTGGTCCTCCAGCGCGCGGCAGACGGCCTCCCCGGCCTGGCCGTAGCCGACGACGAGGACGAAGGGGGTCTGGATGCCGCGCACCTTGCGACCGAAGCGCTGCAGCCGGATCGCCTGCCGGAAGGTCTGCTCCTGGGTGAGCGAGAGCAGGGCGCCGATGCTGTAGGACCAGGCGATGACCGAGACGTAGATCGTCAGCGTCACCCACATGCGCTGGGCGTAGCTGAAGGGGTGCGGCACCTCGCCGTAGCCGATGGTCAGGCCGGTGTAGCTGATGACGTAGAAGCTGTCGAAGACCGTGAGGTGCTCGGGGTTCTCCTCCGTGCCGGGCATCATGCTCAGCCCGAACGTCATGACCGCGAAGACGCTGACGATGACCACCAGCGGGGTGCGCATGCGACGCAGCACCATGAAGACCGCGTCGGTCGTCGGCAGCTCGGCGGGCACGTCGACGCGGTAGCGCCGGAGCGAGTCGGGGCGCGGGCGGGCGGGCTTGCCGCGTGCCAGGAGCTGGAGGAGGTTGGCCATCGGCGGCGTCGCGACCGCTCAGCGGCGGCGGTAGGAGACCGTCTCGACCACGAGCAGGACGATGGAGACGATGTTGGCCAGCAGCGCGCCTGCGGCGATGGAGACGACACTGCTCATGTGCTGACCCGTGAGGCCGCCCGGGTCGACGTGCCGGGCCCAGATCCACACCATCGCGGCCACGATGAGCTGGATGCTCGCCACCAGCGAGGTGGCCAGGTGGACGGCGCCGATCTGCGTGCGGTCACCGAACTTGAGGATCGTCGCGATGATGTTGACGACGACCGCGGCATACAGCTCATAGACGTTGTGCAGCTTGGGGTTGTCGATGTCGCCGAGGACGTAGCCGAAGTTCAGGGTCGCCGCCAGCAGGACGAAGAAGCCGAAGACGACTTTCTCTAGGTTCACACCCACGACGATAACGCCGCAGGTCTGTCAGCGCCGCTTTCTACACTGCGGCGTATGGATCTGATCGACGCAGGGGGGCTGGCCCGGGGGCTGATGGACCAGCACGGACTGCCCGGGTGGGGCTTCGCCTTCGACCGGGCCAAGGTGCGCGCGGGGGCGTGCCACTACACCGATCGCACGATCACGCTCAGCCGGGCGATCACGGCCGTGCACGACGAGGCGCAGGTGCGCGAGACGGTGCTGCACGAGATCGCGCACGCACTGGTGGGGCACGGTCACGGCCACGACGCGGTATGGCGTGCCCGCGCCAGGTCGATCGGCGCGACGGGCGAGCGGTGCTACACCGTGGGTGCGGACGGCCCGGTCGTGCCCGGGCGGTGGCAGGGCCGGTGCCCTGCCGGGCACGTGGTGCACCGTCACCGGCGGCCGACAGGGGTGCTCGTCTGCCTGCGCTGCCGTGGTCTGCCGACGCTGCAGCGGGTCATCAGCTGGCGCCTCGACGGGCGGCCGGTCGATCACGCCGAGCTCGGCCCGCGGGTGAGGGAGACACTGCGACAGCTCCAGGCGTTGACGTAGCGGCAGGTATGGGCGGCCCTGCGTGGTTGTCTTGGGGTGGCCGTGACCAAAGTGTGACCTGGCTGGGGGGTCCGAACGGGCCCGACCTGCGCTAGGTTCCGGAGAGTTGCCCATGCGATGCACCCCCACTTCCGTGAGGTGGTGGCCATGGGAACGGATGGAGAAGGGAGCCAATGGTGGCGACTACGAGGTGGCGACGTGCCACGGCACCGGCGCTGACGGCAGCCGTCGCGCTGACCCTGGCCGGGTGTCTGCAGAATCCTGACGAAGGGGCCGGGACCGGGGGTTTCGACGCGGGCGCCGAGCCCGAGGAAGGTGACGGGGTCGTCACCATCATGGGTGCCTTCGGAGGTGGCGAGGAGGAGCTCTTCAACGCCTCGCTGGCGCCCTTCGAGGAGGAGTCCGGCATCGACGTCCAGTACGTCTCCGACCAGGACTTCACGACCAACATCCTCATCCGGGTGGACTCGGGCGACCCGCCCGACGTCGGCCTCTTCCCCCAGCCCGGTGGCGTGATGCAGATGGCCGCGGACGGCAAGGTCGTCCCCATCGACAGCTACCTCGACTACGACGCCCTCCAGTCCTCGCTGGTCACCGGCTTCCTCGACTCCGCCCGCTACGAGGGCCGGGTCTACGCCGCCCCCATGCGGATGGCCGTCAAGTCGATCGTCTGGTACCCCAAGAAGGCCTACGAGGAGGGCGGCTGGAGCACCGAGCCCGCCAACCTCGGTGAGCTGAGCGAGGTGGCCGACCAGATCGCCTCCGACACCGGCGCGGCCCCGTGGTGCATCGGCTGGGAGAGCGCCCAGGCGACCGGCTGGGTCGGCACCGACTGGGTGGAGGAGTACATGCTCCGCCTGCACGGCCCGGATGTCTACGACGACTGGATCTTCCACCGCATCCCCTTCAACGACGAGCGCGTCGTGGCGGCCATCGAGGCCTACGGCGAGCTGGCCAACAAGGAGGGCAACGTCCTCGGCGGGTCGACCGGGATCCTCTCGACCCCGTTCGCCGAGGCGATGCTGCCGGCCTTCGAGGACGACCCCGGCTGCTACCTCATGCGACAGGGCAACTTCGCCACCGGCTTCTTCCCCGAGGACGTCCAGGCCAACCTCGACGAGGAGATCGGCATCTACGTCTTCCCGCCGGCCGAGGGCGGTTTCGACGGCCAGCCCATCCTGGGCGGCGGTGACCTCGCGGCGGCCTTCTCCTACGACACCGACACCATCGCGCTCATGGAGTTCATGACCTCCGACGAGTTCGGTGGTCCCTGGGCCGAGGGCGGTGGCTGGCTGAGCCCGCACACCACCTTCGACACCTCGCTCTACCCGGACGAGACGACCCGTCAGATCGCCGAGTTCGGCTACGACGCCGACGTCTTCCGCTATGACGGGTCCGACGTCATGCCCAAGGAGGTCGGCTCGGACTCGTTCTGGAAGGGCATGGTCGAGTTCCAGGACGGCAGCAAGTCCGCCCAGGAGGTCGCCGACGACATCGAGCAGGGCTGGCCGGAGTCCGCCGACGACGCCATGTCCGAGGACACCGAGAGCGACGGCTGATGAGCTCGCACTCCACCCCGCCGGTCGGCGACGACACCACCGTCGTCGCGGCCGACCCGCGGGCCGACGACGCTCCACCGCAGGCGACCGTCCCGAGCGATCAGGGTCTGCAGGCGGGCAAGCTGCTCTTCGGCGTCCTCGGGGTCGCCGTGACGCTGTGGCTGATGCTCAACCTCTTCCTCGCCTTCGCCTACTACCCCAACTGGTTCTTCGACAGCAAGATCCTCATGGGTGTGCTCGGTCTGATCGCGGGAGTGGGTGGCGCCGCCACCCTCTTCTGGTTCATCAATGTCACCGTCGAGGCGCTGCCGCGGCGGCTGGAGCACGGGCTGATCCCCTACGCCTTCCTGCTGCCGGGCTACAGCCTCATCGGGTTGATGCTCCTCTACCCCACCCTCCAGACCATCCACTACAGCTTCGCCAACCGCGACAGCACGGCCTATGCCGAGCCGCCGTGGGACAACTACACGCGGCTGTTCGGTGACGGTGCCTTCTGGTCCGCCGTCCTCAACAACGTCCTGTGGATCGCCGTCGTCCCCGCGGTCACCGTCGCCCTCGGCGTTGTGGTCGCGGTGCTGGCCGACAAGCTGTCCGCCCAGAGCGAGAAGTGGGCCAAGAGCTTCATCTTCCTGCCCATGGCGATCAGCTTCGTGGCAGCCTCGGCGATCTGGCGGACCCAGGTCTACGCCTACCAGGCGCCGGGCCGTCCGCAGACCGGCATGCTCAACGCCATCGTCCAGCAGTTCGGTGGCGAGCCCAAGGACTGGCTGTCCATCGAGACGGGCCGGCTCAACAGCCTGCTCCTCATGGTCATCCTCGTCTGGCTGCAGACCGGCTTCGCGATGGTCCTGCTGAGCTCGGCCATCAAGGGCGTCCCGGAGGACACCATCGAGGCCGCACGCATCGACGGCGCCTCGGAGTGGCAGATCTTCTGGCAGGTCGTCATCCCGCAGATCAAGGCGACGATCATCACGGTCTTCATCACCGTGCTAATCCTGGTGATGAAGGTCTTCGACATCGTCTACGTCCTCACCAACGGGCGCAACGAGACCGACGTCGTGGCCAACATGTTCTTCAACCAGCTGTTCGCCCGCGGTCAGGCGGGTCTGGCCAGCGCGATCGTGGTGATCCTGCTCATGGCAGTCATCCCGATCCTCATCTACCAGGTCCGGCAGTTCCGCGAGCAGGAGGCCATGCGATGAGCGCCACGACAGTGAGCGAGCGCGACACCCACGCCGCGCCCCGGAAGGTCCGTGGGACCGGCCGGATGAAGGACGGGCGGCAGCGCAGCCCCTTCTCGATGGTGGTCATGCTGCTGCTGGTGATCCTGTGGACGGTGCCCACCCTGGGCCTGCTCATCACCAGCCTGCGCCAGCGCGAGGTGGCCGCTACCTCCGGCTGGTGGGAGGCTCTCTGGGTCGGTGGCTGGACCACCGAGAACTACCAGCGGGTCATCGCCCAGCTCGACCTCGGCAGTGCCTTCCTCAACGGAATCCTCGTGGCGGTGCCGGCGACGGTCATCCCGATCATGTTCGCGGCCTTCGCGGCCTATGCGTTCACGTTCATGGACTTCAAGGGCAAGGACATCCTGTTCATCAGCATCGTCGCGGTGATGGTCATCCCGATCCAGGTGGCCTTCGCGCCGCTGCTGGACGTGCTGGGTCCGCGGGGTATCGGCATCTCCGGTCAGTACCTCGCGGTGTGGCTGCTGCACACCGGTTTCGGTATGCCGCTGGCGATCTACACCCTGCGCAACTACATGGCCTCGCTGCCGTTCAGCGTGGTCGAGTCGGCGCGCATCGACGGGTGCTCCAACTTCCAGATCTTCTGGAAGCTCATCGCTCCGATGGCGAGCCCCGCCATCGCGGCCTTTGCCACCCTGCAGTTCCTCTGGGTCTGGAACGACCTGCTCATCGCCAAGCTGTTCCTGACCAACGACAACACGACCGTCATCGTCAAGCTCCAGCAGCTGCTGGGCACGCAGGGTCAGGGCGCCGAGCTCCTGACCGCGGGTGCCTTCATCTCCATGGTGCTGCCGATGATCGTCTTCTTCACGCTCCAGAACTTCCTGGTGCGTGGCATGACGAGCGGTGCGGTCAAGGGCTGACGCACAGACGGCGACGCTGCGCCCTGCGCAGCGTCGCCGTCGGCGTCCCCGCGCCCATTCCTCCCGACCCGCCCTCCCCGACCCGTCCTCCCCGACCCGTCCTCCCCGACCCTTCTTCCCCACCGAGCGTCGTAGATGGTCGCCCTTACCCTCACCGAGCGTCGCAGATGGTTGCTCTCACCCTCACCGGGCGTCGCAGATGGTTGCTCTCACCCCCACCGGGCGTCGCAGATGGTCGCTCTCACCCTCACCGAGCGTCGCAGATGGTCGCTCTCACCCTCACCGAGCGCCGTGAATGGTCACCTCCGGCCCCACCGAGCGTCGTGTGTGGTTGGCTGACACCGTGACCCTCGCCCTCCCCTGGCCCGCGGCACTCCCCGCGGACGCCCGTGCCCGTGTCGAAGCCGTCCTCGCCCCGCTGGCCGAGCACCGCCGCAGGACCTTCGCCCTGCGCGTCGCGCGCTGGTGGGACGACCTCGTCGCCGGGCTCACTCCCTATCCCGACCCCCCTGCCCTGGCCGCGCGCGTCCTCGAGCTGGCGGCGGCGGCATACCGTGACCGCGGCGAGGACCTGCACCTGCTCGACGAGCGCCGCTCGCTGGAGCCGGACTGGTTCCAGCGCCCGGACGTCGTCGGCTACGCCGGGTATGCCGAGCGGCTCACCGAGGAGGGCACCCTCGCGGCCGTCGCCGGGCTGGGCGACCACCTGAGTGACCTCGGCGTGCGCTACCTCCACCTCATGCCGCTGCTGCAGCCCCGGCCCGCGCCCAACGACGGGGGGTATGCCGTCGCGGACTACCGCTCGGTGCGCTCCGACCTCGGGACGATGGAGGATCTGCGCGGCCTCACGACGACCCTGCGGGAGCGGGGGATCAGCGTCTGCCTCGACCTCGTGCTCAACCACGTCGCCCGCGAGCACGCGTGGGCCCGCGCCGCCCGCGAGGGTGACGAGCACTACCGCCGCTACTTCCACGTCTACCCCGACCGGGAGCTGCCGGACGCCTACGAGCGGACCCTGCTCGAGGTCTTCCCCGACTTCGCCCCCGGCAACTTCACCTGGGACGAGCAGCTCCAGGGCTGGGTCTGGACGACCTTCAACGACTACCAGTGGGACCTCGCGTGGGACAACCCCGACGTCTTCGCCGAGCTCGCCGACATCATCCTCTTCCTCGCCAACCAGGGCGTGGAGATCCTGCGGCTGGACGCCATCGCCTTCCTCTGGAAGCGGATGGGCACGCAGTGCCAGAACGAGCCCGAGGTGCACCAGCTGACCCAGGCGCTGCGCGCTCTGGCCCGGATCACCGCCCCGGCCCTCGTCTTCAAGGCCGAGGCGATCGTCGGGCCCAACGAGGTGGTGCACTACCTCGGGCAGGGCCAGCACCACGGCAAGGTCTCCGACCTCGCCTACCACAACAGCCTCATGGTGCAGATCTGGTCGATGCTCGCCAGCGCCGACGCGCGGTTGGCCACGCACGCGCTCGGTCGCTTCCCCGTCGTGCCGGCCACGACCGCGTGGATCACCTATCTGCGCTGCCACGACGACATCGGCTGGGCCATTGACGACGACGACGCGCGCTCGGTCATGGTCGACGGCCACGGGCACCGCACCTTCCTCTCCGACTACTACTCCGGGGAGTTCCCGGGCTCCTGGGCCACCGGTCTGGTCTTCCAGCACAACCCGGCGACCGGCGACAAGCGGATCTCCGGGTCGGCGGCCAGCCTGGCCGGCCTGGAGCGCGCGCTGGAGCTCACCGAGCGCGCCATCGACGAGCAGGGCGCGCAGGAGGCGGCGAGCGCCGTCGACGAGGCCGTCGCCCGGCTGCTGCTCGGCTATGCCGTCGTCTACGGCTTCGGCGGCATCCCGGTGATCTGGTCGGGCGACGAGGTCGCGAGCCTGGGTGACGACGCGTGGGCGCAGGCGCCGGAGACCGCCGCGGACAACCGGTGGGTGCACCGCCCACGCCTCGACGCCCAGGCGGTCGCCGAGGCGGCGGCCGCCCCGGGCTCCGCGCCAGGACGCGTGCTCAGGGGTATGCAGCAGCTCGCCCGGGCACGCTCCGGCCTGCCGCACCTGCACGCGAGCGTCGCGGCCGAGGTCGTCGCCGCCCCTGACCCTGCGGTCTTCGTCGTCGTGCGCCGCCACCCGGTCGGCCCGATGGTCCAGCTCTACAACCTCACCGCGACGCCGCGCACGGTGCCGGGGTGGTGGGTCCGGGAGCTCGGCCTGCCGGTGGACCAGACGATCGACGCGCTCAACGGCTACCCGCCCAGCCTGTCGGCGGACGGCTCGGTCTACCTGTCGACCTACCAGCCCGTGTGGCTCGTGCGCCCTTGACGGATACCCAGGGGGGTATCGTAGAATTCCACGGACGCCACCTGGCGTCGGAAGGATCGAGGAGGGTTCTCACATGTGCCGAGCCATCACCTGCAGCACCTGCGGCAAGACCACCTGGGCCGGCTGCGGACAGCACGTCGACCAGGTCAGGCGCGGGGTCCCGGCCGGGCAGTGGTGTGGTGGGCACGAGAGCGCGGCGAGGCCCGGCGGGGGTTTCTTCGCCAAGCTGATGGGTCGCTGAACGACCGCGTCCCCAGCGCGGTAACGGCGTCGGCCGCCTTCGCACGACCCCTGTTGCGGAGGCGGCCGACGTGTTCGCGCACCCCGCCACGCTGCCGGTGGCGCCCCCTCCCGTGCGCCGGACATAGGGTGTCGCCATGCAGTTGAGCGACCTCGCCGCGACCCTCGGAGCCAGCCTCGACGCGGGCCCCGACGCCGCCGGCATACCCGTCTCCGGCGTGAGCCACCAGGCCGACTGGATCCGCCCGGGCGACGCCTTCGTCGCCATCCGCGGTGCCCGCTTCGACGGGCATACCTTCATCGACGACGCGGTCGGCCGCGGTGCCGTCGCGGTCATCGGCGAGGGCCTGCCCGAGGGCGCCCCCTGCCCCGTGCCCTACCTCCGCGTGGACGCCGTGCGCCCCGCGCTCGCCGACGCCGCCACGGCGATCGCGGGCCGACCCAGCGACGACCTGCGCGTGATCGGCGTCACCGGGACCGACGGCAAGACCACCACCTCCTGCCTGGCGCTGCACCTGCTGAGGGAGTGCGGCCGGGCCACCGGGCTGCTGTCGACGATCGGCTACCAGCTGCCCGACGGCGTGCTGCGCCAACCCCCCTCGCACTTCACCACCCCCGAGGCGCCCCAGGTGCAGCAGATCCTGTGTGACCTCCTCGACGCCGGCGCGACCGACGCGGTGGTGGAGAGCTCCAGCCACGCGCTCGCGCTGGACCGGGTGCGCGGCGTCGACTACGACGTGGCCGTCTGGACCAACCTCACCGGTGAGCACCTCGACTTCCACGGGACGATGGAGCAGTACTTCGCCGACAAGGCCCGGCTCGTGCAGCGCGCCCGGCACAGCGTCCTCAACGTCGACGACACCCCGTGGGCGGAGCGACTGCTCCCGATGGCGACCGCCGACGGGCACGCCGTCACCACCTACTCGGCCGAGGGCAGCGAGGCCGACTGGCGGGCCACCGACGTCGTCGAGGGGGCCGACGCGATCACCTTCACCGTGCACGCGCCGGAGGGCACGGCGCCGGCGCGCCTGCCGATGATCGGGCGGTTCAACGTCGCCAACGCGCTCGCGGCGATGGCCGGGGTCGCCGCGACAGGGGTGCCGCTCGCCGAGCTCGTCCCGGCCCTCGCGACCTTCGGCGGCGTCGCCGGGCGCATGGAGATGGTGGAGCGCGGCGAGGGTGACCCGCGCGTCATCGTCGACTTCGCGCATACCCCGCCGAGCCTGGAGAAGGCGCTGCAGACCGTGCGCGTCACCACCGAGGGGGCGCTCTGGGTCGTCCTCGGGTCGGCCGGCGGGCCGCGCGACCCCTCCAAGCGGGCGCCGCTGGGGCGGGTCGCGACGGAGTTCGCCGACCACGTCGTCCTCACCGAGGAGGACCACCGCACCACTCCGCTGCAGGAGATCCTCGAGGAGATGGAGCGCGGTGCCCGCGAGGCCGGGCGCGACAACTTCGTCTCGATCGGCGACCGCACCGAGGCGATCCGGTATGCCGTCCACGAGGCCGGTCCGCGCGACACCGTCGTGCTCGCCGGCAAGGGGCCGGAGGAGACGATGGAGCGCGGCACCGAGCTCGTGCCGTGGGCCGAGATCGAGGAGGCTCGGCGCGCCCTCGCCGCCCGCCGCGGGGGCGTCAGCTAGCGGGGAGTGCTCGTCCCGTCGGTGTCGGCGTCCCTGCCGGTCGGCTCCGCGGGCGTCCCGGCGGCCGGGTCCTCCTCGACCGGCTCGCCCGACTCGGCCACCTCGACCGGCTCGGCCACCTCGACCGGCTCGGCCACCTCGACCTCGGGCCGCCGCAGCGCCCGTACGACGAGCACGACCCCGGCCAGCACCAGCGGGATGGTCAGCCACTGACCCATGTTGAGGCCGGTCGCCTCGGCGAAGTCCGACAGCTGGGCGTCCGGCTCCCGGAAGAACTCGACGATGAACCGCGCCAGCCCGATGCCGATCGCGAACACGCCGGCGAGCAGGCCGGGACGCCAGCGCGCCCGGGTGCGCCAGAAGAGCCAGAAGAGGACGATGACGAGCAACGCGCCCTCGAGCGCTGCTTCATACAGCTGGCTGGGGTGACGCGCCTGCTCGCCGGCGCCGGGGAAGACCATGGCCCACGGGACGTCGCTGGGGCGGCCCCACAGCTCGCCGTTGATGAAGTTGGCGATCCGGCCGAGCATCATGCCGATCGGCACGTTGACGGCGATGTAGTCGGTGACGCGCAGGGGGTCCAGCTTGTGCCGCCAGCTGAACCACGCCATGGCCACGAGCACGCCGATGAGGCCTCCGTGGAAGCTCATCCCGCCGTTCCAGGGCTGCAGGACCTCCCACGACGTCCAGAGCGAGGGGTTGTAGAAGGTGGCGTAGCCGAGCCGGCCGCCGATGATGATGCCGAAGGTCAGGCCGATGATGAGGTCGTCCACCTGGGTGGGCGTGATGGGGCTGCCGGGGGCCTTGGCCATGCGGTTGAAGTGCCAGTAGCCGAGCAGGATCCCGAGGACGTAGGCCAGCGCGTAGTAGCGCAGCGTGAAGAAGCCCAGGTCGATCCCCGGCGAGAGCCCGAGGTCCTCCCAGCGCAGCGGCGAGTCGTCGCCAGCGGCACTCGCGGCGAGCAGGGCCAGGTCGGTCAGGAGCGGCACGCCCGTGACGATAGTCGGTGCTCCTGGGTATGCCGCCGCTCCGGTCAGGTGCCGAAGGCCGCGAGCACCGCGGCCCGGGGGACGTCGGCCACCGACGCGTGCTGCCAGCGGGGCTGGCGGTCCTTGTCGACGAGCTGGGCGCGGACGCCCTCGGCGAAGTCGGGGTGGGCCGCGAAGACGGGGCCCAGCCGCAGGTCCTGGGCGAGCACCTCGGGGATGCTCATCCTCGCCGCGCGGCGCAGTGCCTCGAGGGCCACCGCCACCGAGTGGGGTGAGCGGGCGCTGATGAGCTCGGCCGCCTGGTGCGCCTGGGGCGCAGTGTGCTCGCGCAGCCGGCGCAGGATCTCGGCAGGATCGTCGCCGCGGTAACACTCATCGATCCACGGCCGCTGATGCTCCAGCCAGGAGGTCTCAGCCTCCTCCCCGCCCACCCGGGCGGCCAGTGACCGGGCGTCCTGCGTCGGGTCCTCGCGCAGGGCGGCGAGGACCTGCTCCTTGACCGTCGACGGCACGAGGGCGTCGGCCATGCCCACGAGCAGGGCGTCCGCGCCCCCGACCGGGGCGCCGGTGAGCGCGACGTGGGTGCCGGTCTCGCCGGGGGCCCGGGAGAGCGGGTGCAGCCCCGCCACGTCGGGGAAGAAGCCGATGATGACCTCAGGCATCGCGAGCTGGGTCCGCTCGGTCACGAGGCGCACCGACCCGTGGGCCGAGACGCCGACACCCCCGCCCATGACGATGCCGTCCATCCAGGCGACGTAGGGCTTGGGGTAGTCCGCGACGAGCGCGTCGACGGCATACTCCGCCTCCCAGTAGTCCACCGCCTCCTGCGACCGGCCGGCGAGGATCGCCTCGCGCAGCGCCCGGACGTCACCGCCGGCGCAGAGCCCGCGCTCACCGGCGCCGTCGAGCACGACCGCCGCGATCCGGTCGTCGTCGGCCCAGCGCCGCAGCTGGTGCAGGAGGGAGTCCACGCTGGCCCGGTCGAGGGCGTTGATGGCGCGGGGGCGGTTGAGCCGCACCCGCCCGAGGGGCCCGTCGACGGCATACACCACCTCCTCGCCGTGGCCCTCAGCCGGATGCCAGGTCAGGGAGGCGTCGTCGCGCATGCGTCGAGGCTCTCACGACGCACGTAGACTCGCCCGCTATGGGTAAGGCATCACGCAAGAAGCGGCAGTCCGGCGCCAAGGACGCGCAGAGCACGGCGCGCCCGGCGCCCTTCGTCTCCCGGCCCTTCGAGGGTCTGGCCAGGGAGAGCGAGTGGGTGGCGATGCGGGAGATCCTGCCGGCCGCCACCGCCCCGGTCACCGTGACCGTGCCGGAGGGCACGGCCGTCGCCGGGCGCGAGGTGCCTGCCGGTGAGCACCAGGTCACGCTCGTCACGGTCCTGCCGGCCGCGATGCCGGCGATCCACCGCGACAACGGCGAGGTGCTCGTCGCGCTGCAGTCCCGCACGAGCAGCGGCGACGCCTCCCGCGACATCGTCGCGGCCACCCTCACGGCCCTGGCCAGCGACCCCGGCACGTCGGTCAACTCGGTCCGCCCCGCGACGAGCGAGACGCCGAGGCTGCAGGACGTGCTGGCCGACGGCCAGGAGCTCGAGCTCGAGGTGCACGAGGACTTCGGCTTCTGGCTGGGCGAGAACGCGAGCGAGGAGATGACCGCCGCGCTGGAGCAGATGAACGAGACGGCCGTGCCGATGGCGCGCGTCGAGGGCGTGCCGAGCGCCTTCTGGTGCCACATGTCGGGCCGGTCCTACATCCGCTGGATCCTCTCCGAGGACGAGGACACCGCGGTGCAGGCGCTCGCCCGCCTGCAGGCCGCGGGCGAGCACACGCTCGGCGAGGGCACCGACCTCATCGGCGCCTTCCGCGCCTGCGGCGTGCTCGTGCCCGTCCTCGAGGTGCCCGCCGACAGTGGCGCCGCGGACCACGCCGAGGCGCTGACCGCGCTGCAGGAGAGGTATGCCGCCGCCCTCGCCCAGGACGCACCGCTCACCGAGCCGGAGCGCCGGGCCAAGAGCGCCCTGGTCTCCCGCCAGGTCACGCTGCGCTGACCGCCATGACCGCGTCGCAGCCGGTGGAGGGCGTCCCTCAGGAGCTCGTCGTCGCCGTCGTCCCGGCCAAGGACGAGGAGGCGCGCATCGGCGCGACCCTGGCGGCGCTGCGCCTGCTGCCGCAGGTCGGTGCTGTCGTGGTCGTCGACGACGGGTCGAGCGACCAGACCGCGCACGTCGCCGAGTGGGCCGGGCAGGTCGAGGTCGTGCGGCACGAACGCAACCGCGGCAAGGCCGCCGCCATGACCACGGGGGTGGCCCGGGCGCAGGAGATCATGCCCGGCGCGCCGGTGCTCTTCGTCGACGCCGACCTCGAGGAGACGGCCGTCGAGCTAGGGCCGATCATCACGCCCGTGCTCGTCGGGATGGCCGAGATGACGATCGCCGTGCTCCCGCCGCAGCAGGGCGCTGCAGGTCTGGGGCTCGTCGTGCGGGCCGCGACCGCCGGCATCCGGCAGCTCACCGGCTGGGAGCCGACCCAGCCCTTGTCCGGCCAGCGCTGCCTCACCCGGGAGGCGTTGCTCGACGCGATGCCGTTGGCTCGCGGGTGGGGGGTCGAGGTCGGCCTGACGGTCGACGTCATCCGCTCGGGTGGGCGCGTGCTGGAGATCCCGTGCGAGGTACGGCACCGCGCCACCGGCCGCGACCTCGCCTCCCAGACCCACCGGGCCCGCCAGCTCGCCGACGTCTCGCTGGCCCTCGCCGAACGCTCCGGCGTGCCCGACAAGGTGCGCGAGGGCGGGATCGAGGGCAGCCGGATCGCCCGCGAGCAGGGGTCGAGGCTTGCCCAGACCGCACGCGAGCGGGGCGTGCCCCTGGCCCGCCGGACCGCCAGCCAGGTCAACGAGCAGGTGCAGCGGCACGGCCGCCCGCTGCTCGACCGCGCCCGCGCCGCCTACGAGGACCGCGCCCGCAAGCAGCACCCCGACGCCTGACGGCGCGCCCGGCGCGCTCGGCGAGACCGGCAGGCCCGCCGCGCTCGGCGGGCCCAGTCCTGCTCGGCAGGCTCGGCGTGCTCGGCGGGCCCAGTCCCATCAGGGCGCTGCCGCCCTTGACCGGCATATCTGTGGTGGCTGCGGGTCGCTGGGGCGACCCACACCCACCACGGTCACCGCTCGCCACGCTCAGCCCCGCCACGCCCGGCCCGGCCCATGGCGTCCTGCCTGCTCAGGTAGTCCATCTGGGCCCTTCCCGTCCTGCGCCATCGTCGGGAGCCTGTGTCTGGTGGCTGCGGGTCGCTGGGGCGACCCACGCCCACCACGGTCAGCCCGCGAAGGCCCTTGCCATCGCTGCTCCGTCTCCGGTGGAGCCGGTGCGTGGTGGCTGCGGGTCGCTGGGGCGACCCACGCCCACCACGGTCATCCCCGTCGGCCACGGTCAGTGCGCCGCCACAGCCGGTCCGTCCGCCGAGGCCCTTGCCCTCCCTGCTCCGTCTGCGGTGGAGCCGGTGCGTGGTGGCTGCGGGTCGCTGGGGCGACCCATACCCACCACGGTCAGCCCCGCCCGGCGGGCTCGGTGCGCTCGGTCTCAGTCGCCGGGCCCTCCGGTGGCCTCAGCGCGTCCAGGGCCACGGCCGACCGTGGTCGTGCTCGCCCACAGGGCGATGCCGGCTGCGAGGAGGATGGTCAGGCAGAGGGCGACCGCGGCGATGCCGGAGTCGTTGAGGAGCCAGGCCACCGCCATACCCACCACTCCCGCAGAGGCCACGGGGGCGACTCCCGGCTCGCGCCACAGCCTCTCGGCCCACGCCGGCCGCCGCACCACCACCCAGGCGAGGCCCGCGAGCACGACGACAGCGAGCCAGGACAGGGGGTAGCTCACGAGGATCCCGAGGCTCTGGTCGAGCTTGCGGGTGACGATCCCCAGGGCCTCACCGTCGAGCACCGCCTGCACGAAGGCACCGAGGTGGGTCCGCTGCTCCGGGCCACGCAGCCAGTCGAGCACCATCGCCAGCACCGCCAGCGCGGCCGCCGCCCCCGCGACCAGCAGCAACGACCGCCACGTCCAGCGGACTCCGAGCGCCGCCAGCAGCACGAGACCCGTGACCACCGCCGTCGCCGGCACGCTGCCGAAGTCGGCCCCCGCTGCCGGGGCGGCGCCCAGCACGAGCGTGCCCCCACCGAGCAGGGCGACCGCCAGCGCCGCACCCCGGCGCGGCAGCCAGCTCAGCACCGCGGCCAGCAGCACCAGGAGGGCGCCGAGCACGATGCCGAAGCCGACGTTGCCCTGACCGTAGAACCGCCCCGCCGTCACCGGCTGCAGTCCCAGCACGCTGACCAGCCCCAGGCGGGAGGACCAGAGGGTGTCGACGCCGAGCACGACCAGCGTCACCGTCGCCACGACGGCGGGCGGCAGGAGCGGGCTCGCGTGGCCTCGGGCGGTCAGCCGGGCTACCCCGACGATCGCGACCGCCATGACGAGAATCGTCAGGACCAGCGCCGGCCAGGGCTGCCCGGC
Source organism: Serinicoccus profundi (assembly GCF_008001015.1). Classification (NCBI taxonomy): domain Bacteria; kingdom Bacillati; phylum Actinomycetota; class Actinomycetes; order Micrococcales; family Ornithinimicrobiaceae; genus Serinicoccus; species Serinicoccus profundi. The sequence goes on from NZ_CP042862.1 coordinate 253,320, forward strand.
CTGCCACCACGGAAGCACGCCGGCGAGGAAGGCCGCCGCAGGCGCCGCCATGACCGTCGTCGCGACGAACCCCAGGAGGGATCGACGTCGTCGGCCGGTCGAGACCCTCTGCCGTGACCGCGCAGATCGGTCCAGTAGACCGGCGACCACCAGCGCGGGCAGGAGCACCACCGCCAGCGCTCCGAGGACCCACGGGGCCAGCGACTTCGCCAGGCTGATGCCCTCGGCGAGCTCGGCGGCGGAGTCGGACGGGGCGGCCGGAGTCGGGTCGGTCACGGCCTCGACCGGGTCCCCGGGGAGGTCGTCTTCAGGGGGTATGCCGGTCAGCGAGAGCAGCGTCGGCGTCAGGTCGACGAGCTGCACCAGTCCGCTCTGCCGCGTGGAGCCGGACGTGAGCAGCGTGGCCTCGGACGTGTCCTGACCGGCGGGGCCCTGCTCGGGGTCGGGCCCCTCGGACCCTGAGGTGCGCGCGATGGCCCGGGACGCGTCCTGGCCGGCCTCACCCGGCGCGGCACCGGCCCCGCCCTGACCGGAGACGAGCAGCACCTGGGCGTCGGCCCGCCCGGCGGTGTGGCCCATACCGCTCACCAGCAGGGTGGTCCCCGGCGGCGCGTCCGCGATCAGGTCGGCCAGCGCCGCGTCGGTCTCCGCGAGGCGCCCGGAGCGATCACCCTCGAGGAGGGCGATCGACGCGACAAGGTGGAGCTCGCAGCCGGGGTCGAGGGTCGGCCGGGAGAGCAGGCCGGTCCGCTCCGTGTCGAGGACGGGCCTGCCGGCCGCATCCGCCGAGGCGGTGAGGCCGTAGGTCGCGACGCACCCTCCCTCGGCCTCCACCGGGCCGGTGAGCTCGGCGAGGTCGGGCTCGGGGCCGCCTCGAGCACCCCAGGGCGCGTCGGCCTCGAGGTCGCACCCGAGCGGCTCGAGGTCGGTCCGGGAGCCCGCGCCCATCGTCAGCCACGCGTCGGCCGCGCACGTCACCTCGTCGGGCCCGCGCACGACCAGGGCCGCGCTCCCGCCCGTGTCCGCCAGGCCCTGCAGGGTGGGGGTGGATTCGTCGATGAGGTCCCAGGTCAGGCCGGGTATGCCCACGAGCACCACCGGCCCCTGCGACGTCGGCAGCGCCCGGGCCTGCGGTGCCTGCGCCGGGGCGACGCCCAGCAGAGCGGCCACCGCGGCCAGGCACCAGGACCCGAGGACCGCCGCCACCAGCGCCCACGTGAGCTGCTGCTGCGGCCGGCCGGCGTCCACCATGGCTGCATGGTCCCACGAGAGCCAGACGGCCGACCGGACGTGGGCTCGCGCACGCTCGTGCATCTGCCCGTGCAGTTCCTCGTGACATCCACGTGTCCAGGCGCACCCGTGTGTCACAGGGTTCTGCACGAGCGTGCCCGGCGACGGCGTGAGCGGGCGCGCTACGGAGCAGCCCGGGGTATGCCGCGGCGCCAGGGGAGTGCAGCGGGTGGCGCGCCGGGGGCGAGTGGGGGACGGCATACCCTGAGCGCGTGGACCCTGCGAGCGTTGACCCCGAGCTGGTGGCGTGGATCGCCGGGGCGGTCGCGGTGGTCGCGCTGCTCCTGGCGGCCGTCGCCTGGCGGCGCCTGCGGGTCGTCGACCGGCGCCTGACCCAGCTCGTCGAGGCCGGCGCCCCCACGACGCCGGAGCGCGAGCGGATCGAGGCGCTCGAGGGTGAGCTCGGGCGGCTGCGTGGCGATCTGGGGCAGGCGCTGCGGCACGTGGCGGTGGTGCGTTATGACGCGTTCGGCGACATGGGTGGGCGGATGAGCTTCTCGGCCGCCGTCGTCGACGACACCGGGGACGGCATGGTCATCAGCTCGATCCACGCCCGTGGCGAGAGCCGCACCTATGCCAAGGGCATCGTCGGAGGGGACTCCGAGATCGTGCTCACCCCGGAGGAGCGGCAGGCGCTCGACGCCGCCCGCACCGGTCGCGACGACTGACCCACCTGGTCAGCGCACGACCGCGCGGCCCGCGACGACCGCGCGGCACGCACGTTCCTCAGGACCTCAGGGCCTCAGGAAGACCTCGAGCTCAGGGCGTCGATGTCGCGCCGCAGCTCGGACTCCGAGGCGTCGGGTAGCCGCACGACGAGGCTGCCCGGGTCGACCTGGACCCGGATCGCGAGCGCCGACCCGATCGTGTCGCCGTCGATCTCCAGCTCGACCGGCTTGTCCGACAGGACGCGCACCTCGGCGCCCTGGAAGTGCTCCACCCGGCGGTGCCCGATGCGCTTGCGGCTGGTCAGCTGGGCGATCGTGGCGGCCCACCCGATGACCCCCTCCGGCGACAGCAGGACGGTGTCGATCGACCCGTCGTCGGCCACCGCGTCGGGCAGCAGCGCCATGCCGCCCTGCAGCTCACCGACATTGCCGACCATGACCGAGCGCACCCGGCGGTGCACCGACTCCGCGCCGTCGATCCGCAGGTCGACGGTGAACTGCGGGCCCTTGAGGTGCCGCAGACCGGCGACGAGGTAGGCCAGCCAGCCGACCCGGGCCTTGAGCTTCTCCGGCACCGACGCCATGACCTCGGCGTCGAAGCCCAGGCCCGCCATGACGAGGAAGCGGTGCTCCTCCCGGACGTCCTCGTCGTCCCGGTCGTCCACGGCGTCGTCGAAGTCGATGTTGCGCGACGGGTCGTCCTCGTCCGCGAGCCGGTCGGCGAGCTGGGCCGAGGTCGGCCGGATGAGCTCCAGCAGGCACGTGTCGATCGCCGTGTCGGTCCCGGTCAGGGCGACCTCGAGCGCCTTGTCGAGCGAGTCGATCGGCAGGTCGAGGTTGCGGGCGAGCAGGTTGCCGGTGCCGCCGGGCAGCAGACCGAGGGGTATGCCGGTCCCCACCAGCTCGGCACCGACCGTGCGGACCGTGCCGTCCCCACCGAGCGGGCAGACGAGGTCGACCCCGGCCGCGATGGCCTCCCGGGTCTGACCGACCCCAGGGTCCTCCGCGGTCGTCTCCAGCCAGAGCAGGTCGCTCCACCCGTGCGTCTCGCAGGCGGCCTCGACCTGACGCCGTACGGCAGCGACGTCCTCGAACTTCGTGGGGTTGACGATGACTGCGGCACGGCGCACAGAATCCATGCCGTGACCCTAGCGACCCGACAGTAGGCTTGCCGCATGATCGACCTCCGTGAGCTCCGCGCCGACCCCGACCGCGTCCGCACCAGCCAGCAGGCCCGGGGCGAGGACCCCTCCGTGGTGGACCAGGTGCTCTCCGCGGATGAGACGCACCGGAGGTCGCTGGCCGAGTTCGAGGCGGCACGGGCGGAGCAGAAGGCTTTCGGCAAGAAGGTCGCCCAGGCCCAGGGCGAGGAGAAGCAGGCCCTCCTCGCGGAGGTGAAGGACCTCTCCGCGCGGGTCAAGACCCTGGAGGCCCAGGCCGCCGAGGCCGCCACCACCCGCGACGAGGCCATGCGCCGCATCGGCAACGTCATCATCGAGGGCGTCCCGGTGGGCGGCGAGGACGACTTCGTCACCCTCGAGGAGGTCGGCACGCCCCGTGACTTCGCGGCCGAGGGCTTCGAGCCGCAGGACCACCTGGCCCTCGGCGAGGGCCTGGGGGCCATCGATACGGCCCGCGGGGCCAAGGTCTCCGGCGCCCGGTTCTACTACCTGCTGGGCGACGGCGCACGCCTCGAGCAGGCGCTCATGGGCCTGGCGCAGCAGATCGCCCAGGAGGAGGGCTTCGTCCCGGCGATCGTCCCCAACCTGGTGCGCCCCGAGATCATGGGCGGAGCAGGCTACCTCGACGCCCACGCGGACGAGGTCTACCGCCTCGAGGCCGACGACCTCTACCTCATCGGCACCTCCGAGGTGGCGCTCGCGGGACTGCACGCCGACGAGATCCTCGACCTCGCCGACGGGCCGCGGCGGTATGTCGCGACCTCCACCTGCTACCGGCGCGAGGCCGGGTCCTACGGCAAGGACACCAAGGGCATCTTCCGGGTGCACCAGTTCACCAAGACCGAGATGTTCGTCTACTGCCGCGTCGAGGACGCCGAGGCCGAGCACCAGAACCTCCTGCGCATCGAGCGCCGTCTGCTGGACGCCCTCGAGCTGCCCTACCGGATCATCGACGTCGCCGCGGGCGACCTCGGTGGCCCGGCGGCGCGCAAGTTCGACTGCGAGGCGTGGGTGCCGACGCAGGGCAAGTACCGCGAGCTCACCTCGACCTCGAACTGCACGACCTTCCAGGCGCGCCGTCTCGGCACCCGCGAGCGCGACCCGAACGGCTCGGCCACCCGTGCGGTCGCCACGCTCAACGGCACCGTCGCGACGAGCACCCGCCCGATCGTGGCCTTGCTGGAGAACCACCAACAGGCCGACGGCTCGGTGCGCGTGCCGGCGGCGCTGCAGCCCTTCCTCGGCGGTCGCGAGGTGCTCACCCCCGGGGGCTGACGCCCCAGCGGGCTGAGCGCCCCGGGGGCTGAGCCCACGGCATACCCCTGGCCCCGGCGGTCGACCCGACCAGGCACCGGCCCGATCTCCGTCGCGCGGCGGAGGCGGCGCGGGTGCGCGCTGCCTAGGGTGTGACGCGTGAGGAGCATCGACGGAGGAGGTGCCGCATGATCGAGGCGGTCGAGCGGTGGTTCGGCGTCGACGAGCGCTGGGAGCGACCCCTGCCCCCTCCGCGCGAGCTGCGTACCGACGTGCGCTGGGCCCTCGTGGCGCTGCTGACGGTCGTCCTGTCGCACGAGCTCACCCGCTCCGTGGGGATGCTCGAGAACGAGACCTGGGGCCCCGTCTGGCAGTACGTCGGCATCGTCTCGCTGTGCGCCCTCCTCGTGGTGCGACGCCGCTTCCCGGTCGCCGTGACGCTCGCGGCGGGCACGCACATGATCCTCATGTCGCTGGTCATGCCGATGACGATGTCGCAGCTCCCGGCGCAGATGGCCTACTTCCTGCTGATCTTCTCGGGGATGGCGTGGGCCCGGAACCGCCGCGCCGTGATGTATGCCGTGACCGCCGTGGTCCTCATGCTCGTCCTGCTCTACGCCTGGACGTATGCCCTCGGCTCGGGGGTCGAGCAGATCCTCGAGTCCTTCGACACGAGCGAGGCCGAGGACGCCGGCCCGTTCTCCCCGGTCGTGGCGGTCGTCATCTTCTCCATCCTCGGCAATGTCATCTTCTTCGGCTTCGCCATCGGCCTGGGCCAGGTCGCCTGGCGGGGCGCGATGCGGCAGGCGCAGGTGGAGGAGCAGGCCGCGACGATCCGCACGCAGACGGCCCAGCTCACCGACCAGGCGGTCGTGGCCGAGCGCCTGCGCATCGCCCGCGAGCTGCACGACGTCGTCGCCCACCACGTGTCGGTCATGGGGGTGCAGGCCGCGGCCGCCCGCCGGGTCATGGAGCGTGACCCGGACGCCGCCCGGACGGCGTTGACCGCGATCGAGCAGGCCTCGCGCGACGGGGTGGGGCAGATGCGTGACCTCCTCGGCACCCTCCGGGCGACCGGGGAGGGGGCCGACGACGAGACGGCGGTCGGAGGCGCCGATCCCGGCCAGGCGCCGTCGAGCGACCGGGCGCCGCAGCCCACCCTCGCGGCCCTGCCCGCGCTGATCGAGCAGGCCAGCACACCGCTGTGCGAGGTCACCGGACACCTCGTGGAGTCCGCGCCGGGTGCGGCCGACCGGGTCCCGCCGCCGCTGCAGCTGTCGGCCTACCGCATCGTCCAGGAAGGACTGGCCAACGTGCGCCGCCACTCCACCGCCCGGCACGCGAGCGCCACGGTGCGCGTCGACGAGGCCGCCGGGACGGTCGAGGTCGAGGTCGTCGACGACGGGTCGCCGCGCGTGGGCACCTCCGGCACCGGTCTGGGGCTGCAGGGTATGCGCGAGCGCGCCGCCCACCTGGGCGGCGGGGTCGAGGCGGGTCCCCGCTCCGGGAGCGCGGGGTGGCGGGTGCGCGTGTGGTTGCCCCTCGACGGCCACCGGCCCAGCCGGCGCCCGGGCCGCGCCGCCGCCGACCAGGCCGCCGACGCGCAGATGAAGGTCGCCCCGTGAGCCGCGGCATACCGCAGCGCCACCCGATTTCCGCCGCCGACCGGAGGGCCACCTGATGACCGCCACCCCGCTGCGGGTCCTGCTCGTCGACGACCAGCCGCTGCTGCTCCAGGGTTTCGCGATGATCCTGTCGACCGAGCCCGACGTGGAGGTGGTCGCCCAGGCCGCCAACGGCCACGAGGCGCTCGCCGCGGTGGCCACCCACGCCCCTGACGTTGTGCTCATGGACGTCCAGATGCCCGTGCTCGACGGCATCGAGGCGACCCGGCGCATCGTCGCCGAGCACCCGCAGGTCAAGGTCGTCATCCTCACGACCTTCGACCGCGACGACTATCTCTTCGACGCCCTCGACGCCGGGGCCAGCGGCTTCCTGCTCAAGAATGCCGAGGCCGACGACCTCGTCGAGGCCATCCGGGCCGCGGCCGACGGGCACGCGCTCCTGGCTCCCGAGGTCACCATGCGGGTCATCGGCCGGATGGCCCAGGGCGGCCGCGGTGCCGACGCCGACCCGCCGATCGACCCGCGGGCCGCCCTGCCCCAGCTCACCGAGCGGGAGCGCGAGGTGCTGCAGATGATGGCCCGGGGCCTGTCCAACGCCGAGATCGCGGCGGAGGCCTTCGTCAGCGAGGCCACGGTCAAGACCCACGTCTCCAACGTGCTGGCCAAGCTGCTCGTCCGCGACCGGGTGCAGGCCGTCATCGCGGCCTACGAGGCCGGCCTCGTCCGCCCCGGGTGCCTCCCTCCGTCGTGAGGGGGAGGCGAGGATCGGCGGTGCGACCGATGCCCCGCCGCGGGCTCGCGGACTAGCGTCGTCGGCATACCCGCGCACCCTGCGGTGCGGACGACGAAAGGGGACTGCAGTGCTGGAGCTGCACGAGTTGAGCCGGAGCTTTGGCGAGCACCTCGCCGTGGACGGGGTGAGCTTCACCGTCTCCGATGCGCGGATGGTGGGCTTCGTCGGCGGCAACGGGGCCGGCAAGACCACGACGATGCGGATGATCATGGGTGTGCTCGCGCCCAGCGCCGGCGAGGTGCACTGGGACGGGGTCCCGGTCACGCGGGCCGACCGGATGCGCTTCGGCTACATGCCCGAGGAGCGGGGGCTCTACCCCAAGCAGCCGGTGCTCGGCCAGCTGACCTATCTCGGCCAGCTGCACGGGATGTCGCAGAACGAGGCGCGTGAGCGCTCCGAGGAGCTGCTCGTGCGCTTCGGTCTCGGCGAGCGGCTCAAGAGCAAGGTCGAGACGCTCTCCCTCGGCAACCAGCAGCGGGCGCAAATCATCGCCTCGGTGCTCGGGCAGCCCAAGATGCTCGTGCTCGACGAGCCGTTCAGCGGGCTGGACCCGGCGGCCGTCGACCAGATGAGCGCGTTGCTGCGTGAGCACACCGCCTCCGGCACCCCGGTGCTCTTCTCCTCCCACCAGCTCGACCTCGTCGACCGCCTCTGCGACTCGATCGTCGTGCTCCACGGCGGCCGGGTGGTGGCGCAGGGCACCTCCGAGGAGCTGCGGGCCAACGCCCCGCTGCGCTACCGGCTCACCATGGCCGGCGACACCGGCTGGGTCCGGGGCGCCGCCGGGGTGCAGGTCATCGATCTCGACGGCCCCAGCGTCCTCGTGCAGCCCGACGACGACGGTGCCGCCGAACGCCTGCTCACCGATGCCGTCGCCCGGGGCGGGGTGCGCGAGTTCAGCCGCATCCGCCCGACCCTGTCCGAGATCTACCGAGAGGTGGCAGCATGAGTGCCCGCGCCCCCTGGACCCTGGTCGCCGGCCGTGAGATCCAGGTCAAGCTCACCGACAAGAACTTCCTCATCGGCACCGGGCTGACCATCCTGCTGCTCCTGGCCGCGATGATCGTCCCGACCTTCTTCAGCGGCTCGGGCGCCAACTACGAGGTGGCTGTCACCGACGCGCAGGGCACCGCCCTCGTCGAGGAGCTGGAGACCACCCTGCAGGAGGAGTCGGCCGAGTCCTCGGCGACGCCGGTGACGGTCGCCGACCGCGCCGCGGCGGAGACCGCCGTGCTGGAGGGCGACGTCGACGCCGCGCTCGTGGCGGGGGAGGACTCGTGGGAGCTGCTCTCCGACGGGCCCGACACCGGCGGGCTCGGCTCGGCGCTGGCCGAGCAGGTCCGCACCGACGCCCTGGCCGACAACGCCGCCAGTGCCGGCACGACGGTCGAGGCTCTGACGGCCGGCACCGAGCTCACCACCGTGGACGTCGCGGAGGAGGAGGGGGGTATGCCGCCGATCGTCGCCTACGCCATGGGCTTCGCCTTCGCGATGTTCTTCTACTTCGCCGCGATCATGTTCGGGATGCAGATCGCCAACAGCGTGGTCGAGGAGAAGCAGTCGCGGATCATCGAGATCCTCGCCGCCAAGATCCCCACGAGGCAGTTGCTGCTGGGCAAGGTCCTGGGCAACACCGTGCTGGCCTTCGGTCAGCTGGCCCTCATCGCCGCGGTGAGCCTCATCGGGCTGACCTTCCTCGATCTCGACGTCGCACTGCCCGGGCTGGCGGGGGCGATCGGGTGGTATCTCCCGTTCTTCCTCCTCGGCTTCCTCGCGCTGGCCTGCGTGTGGGCCGCCGCCGGGTCGCTGGCCTCGCGCACCGAGGACCTGCAGCAGACGACGATGCCGTTGACGATGTTCCTCGTCATCCTCTTCATCGCCGGCCTCAACCTGGAGGGCGCCGCACGGCAGATCTTCTCCTTCATCCCCGTCGCCTCGACCCTGGTCATGCCCATGCGGATCCTCGAGGGCGACACCGAGCTGTGGGAGCCGATCCTCGCGCTGGTCCTCGTCGTCGGCTTCTGCGCCCTGACCATCGCCTTCGGTGCGCGGCTCTACGAGCGGGCGCTGCTGCATACCTCGGGCAGCCTGTCCTGGCGCAAGGCCATGACCTTGGCCAAGGACTGACCGGCGCCGCGGTCGCGCGGATCGCTAGGCTGGCGGGGTGAGCACGCCCGAGCAGACCGACCCCGCCAGCCCGACCGCGTCGCCGCTGCTCGTGGCCCTCGACGTCGACGGGACGATCGTGCACCACGACGGCCACCTGGCGGCGCGGGTGGCCCGGGCGGTGCGGGCCCTGGACGACCTGCCGCACGTCACCGTCGTCATCGCGACCGGCCGGTCCGTGCTCTCGACGCGACCGGTGATGGAGGCGCTCGGCCTCGACACGACGGGCCGCCCCGCCGTCTGCTCCAACGGCGCGGTGACGATCGCCGCGACGCCGGGGCAGGGCGAGGGCTACGAGGTCGTCGACCTCGTCACCTTCGACCCGGCGCCCGCCATCGCCCTGGTCCACACCCACCTGCCGACGGCACTGGTCGCCGTCGAGGAGGTCGGCGTCGGGTTCAAGGTGAGCACGCCCTTCCCGCCCGGGGAGCTGTGGGGCGAGGAGCGGGTGGTGCCGGTCGAGGAGCTCACGGCGCGGCCGGCGACGCGGGTGACCTTCCGCGAGCCGACGCTCAGCTCGGAGGACTTCACCGCGCTCGTCGAGCGGATCGGTCTGCACGGCGTGTCCTACGCCGTCGGCTACAGCGCCTGGCTCGACCTCGCCCCCGAGGGCGTCTCCAAGGCGTCGGCGCTGGAGATCGTGCGCCGCCGGCTCGGCATCGAGCCGCACCGGACGGTCGCCGTGGGTGACCAGCGCAACGACCTGGAGATGCTGCACTGGGCCGCCGTGGGGTATGCCATGGGCCAGGCCCCCGAGGAGGTGCTCCGGATCGCCGACCGCACCACGGGGTCGGTCGAGGAGGACGGGCTCGCGGACGCCCTCGACGAGGTCCTCGCCGAGCTGGCCTGAGGATGCTCATCACCTCGCCCGCCAACCCGCGGGTCAAGGCGATCGCCGGGCTGCGGCGCCGGCGGGTCCGTGAGCAGGAGCGCCGCACCGTCGTGGAGGGTCGCGACGAGCTGGCGCTGGCCCTCGACGCGGGCGTCGTGCCCGAGCTCCTGCTGCTCTGCCCCGACCTCATGGCTGACGGGGTCCTCGCCGACGTGCTGGCGCGCGCCGAGGCCCTGGGGGTCGAGACGGTGCACGCGTCGCGGGCGGCCTTCGAGAAGGCGGCCTACCGCGAGGGACCGGACGGCGTGCTCGCGGTCGTGCCGACCCTGCAGCGCCGGCCCGAGGAGCTCACCCTGCCCGACGACGCGCTCGTGCTCGTCTGCGAGGGGGTCGAGAAGCCGGGCAACCTCGGGGCGATGCTGCGCACGGCCGACGCCGCCGGGGTGGACGCCGTGGTCGCCGCCGACCCGGTGACGGACTGGGGCAACCCCAACACCGTGCGCGCCTCCAAGGGCACCGTCTTCTCCGTGCCGGTCGCCGCCGCCAGCGCCGAGGCGACTCTCGCGTGGCTGGATGGGCACGGCATACCCCTCGTCGCGGCGACGCCCGACACGGCCACCGTGCACACGGACGTCGACTACCGCGGCCCGGTCGCCATCGCGGTCGGGACGGAGAGCACCGGGCTCACCGAGGCGCTCCTGGAGCGGGCCGCCCACCGCGTGCGGATCCCCATGGCCGGGCGGGTCAACTCGCTCAACGTCGCGACATCGGCGGCGATCATCGTCTACGAGGCGGTTCGTCAGCGGGGGTGAGGTCGATGACATGCCCGAAACACGGGTATGTCACGATGAGCGACATGCGTATCGACCACGTGAGTTATGCGGCGGGTCCCGACGGTCTGCACGCCACGGCACAACGCCTGGCGGAGCAGCTCGGGGTCAGGCCGCACGACGGCGGTGTGCATCCTCGCTTCGGTACCCGCAACATCGTCCTCCCGCTCGCCGACGCGCGGTACGTCGAGGTGGTCGAGGTGCTCGACCACCCCGCCTCCGACAAGGCGCCCTTCGGGCAGGCCGTCCGGGCGCGCTCCGGCAACGGCGGTGGCTGGATGGCCTGGGTCGTCGCCGTCGAGGACCTCTCGACCGTCGAGGAGCGGCTGGGTCGGCCCTCCGTCGAAGGTCACCGGCACACGCCCGAGGGCATCCAGTTGCAGTGGCGGCAGATCGGCATCAAGAACGTCATCGACCACGGCAACCTGCCCTTCTTCGTGCGCTGGGAGTCCCCGGCCGAGCACCACCCCTCGCGCCTGGCGGAGTCGAGCACCCGACTGACCGGGCTCACCCTCGGTGGCGACTTCCCGGACGTCCGCGAGTGGCTGGGCCTCAGCGAGCAGCCGACCGGCGGCTTCGAGAGCTCCATCGAGTTCGGCTTCCTCGAGGACGACGACTGCCCGTGCCTCACCGAGGTCACCTTCGAGACGCCGCAGGGCGCCGTCACCATCTGACCGAGCGCCGCAGATGGTCGCGCTCAGCCCCACCGAGCGCCGCAGATGGTCGCGCTCAGCCTCACCGGGCGCCGCAGATGGTCGCTCTCGGCCCCACCGGGCGCCGCAGATGGTCGCGCTCGTTCCCCCTCCACGAGCTCGTGCACGAGCGTGAGGGCCCGAGTCAGCCTCGCCCGTAGCCCCGTAGCCGCAGGCTGTTGAGCACGACGAGCACCGAGCTCATCGCCATCGCCCCGCCGGCGATCATCGGGGTGAGCATGCCGAAGGCGGCCAGTGGGATCGCGAGGGTGTTGTAGCCGAAGGCCCACACGAGGTTCTGCTTGATGATCGTCAGCGTGCGCCGCGAGAGCCCGATCGCATCGGCCACGGTCTCGACGTCGGGGCGCATGAGCACGATGTCGGCGGACTCGGCGGCCACATCGGTGCCCGAGCCCATCGCCATACCCAGGTCGGCCTGAGCCAGCGCCGCCGCGTCGTTGACGCCGTCACCGACCATGGCGACGGTCCGCCCCTGCTCCTGAAGCACCCGGACGTGGTCGAACTTGTCCTGCGGCAGCACGTTGGCCGTGACGTTGGCCGGGTCGATCCCGACCTGCTCGGCGATGGCAGCGGCGGTGCGCTCGTTGTCCCCCGTCAGCAGGTATGGCGTGAGGCCGAGCTCGCGCAGCCGCTCGACGGCGGTGGCGCTGGTCTCTCGCGCGGTGTCGGCGACGGTGACGGCGGCCCGGGCGGTGCCCTCCCAGCCGACGAGGACGATCGTGCCGTCGGCGCGGGTGACCGCCTCGCGGAGCACCTCCGGGACGACCTCGAAGAGGCTGGGGCGACCGACGGTCACGACCATGCCGTTGACGTCGGCGCGCACGCCCTCGCCGGGCAGGTTGACGAAGTCCTCGACCTGCGCGAGCTGGACCCCGCGGGCCTTGGCACCGGCCACGATGGCCTGGGCCACCGGGTGCTCGCTGCCCGCCTCGACGCTGGCGGCCGCCTTGAGCGCGGCCTCGGCCGGCAGGGACCCGGCGGTGACGATGTCGGTGAGCACCGGGTGCCCGGTGGTCAGGGTGCCGGTCTTGTCGAGCACGACGGTGTCGACGCGGCGGGTGGACTCCAGGATCTGCGGTCCCTTGATGAGGATGCCGAGCTGGGCGCCGCGGCCGGTGCCCGTGAGCAGCGCGGTCGGCGTCGCGAGCCCGAGGGCGCAGGGGCAGGCGATGATGAGCACCGCGACGGCGGCGGCCAGCGCCTGGGTGAAGGGGTTGCCGGTCACCAGCCACAGCAGCAGCGTGAGGCCGGCGATGACGAGCACGGCGGGCACGAAGACGGCGGAGATCCGGTCGGCCAGCCGCTGCACGGGAGCCTTGCCGGTCTGGGCCTGCTCGACCAGCTCGGTGATCCGGGCCAGCGTCGTCTCGGCCCCGACCCGGCTGGCCTGGACGATGAGCCTGCCGTGGCCGTTGACCGTGGCGCCGGTGACGTTGTCCTGTGGGCCGACCTCGACGGGCATCGACTCACCGGTGACCGTCGAGGCGTCGATGGTCGAGCGGCCGGAGAGGATGAGGCCGTCTGTCGCGACCTTCTCACCCGGGCGGACGACGAAGCGGTCGCCGACGACGAGCTCCTCGATCGGCACCCGGTGCTCGGTGGTCGCCATCGCCCCGCCGCCGTCCTGGCGCAGCACCGCGACGTCCTTGGCGCCGAGCTCCATGAGCGAGGTGAGCGCGGAGCGCCCCTGCGCCTTGGCCCGCGCCTCGATGTAGCGGCCGATGAGCAGGAACGCGGTGACCACCGCCACGACCTCGAAGTAGAGGTCGTGGGTGAAGCCGGTGAAGAGCGCCACGACCGACCAGCCCATGGCGGCGGTCGTGCCGACCGACACGAGCGTGTCCATCGTCGACGCGCCGTGCCGGGCGTTGATCGCCGCGGCGCGGTGGAACGGCCAGGCCGCCCAGAGGTAGACCGGCAGCGTCAGGAGGAACTGCGCCCAGTGCCCGACCATGCCCAGCGACTCCCGCACCGGCGGCACCATGTGCAGCACCGCGACGATGAGAGCCAGCGCGCTCGCGACGACCATCCGCTGGCGCAGCGAGTCGTGCCCGACGACGTCGTGCGTCATCGCCGGGGTGCGCCCGGGCCCCGTGGCGTCGTCGAGGGGCGTGGCGCCATACCCCGTCTTCTCGACCACGCCGACGATGTCGGCGACGGAGAGGGCGGAGGGGAAGGTGACGCTCGCCTTCTCGGTGGCGAGGTTGACGCTGGCCTCGACGCCGTCCAGCTTGCTCAGCTTGCGCTCGATGCGGGCCGAGCACGAGGCGCACGTCATGCCGGTGATGGCGAGGTCGACGTGCTGCGTGCTGGTCTCGGTGGTGCTCATCGGCTCCTCCTGGAGCGGGTGGGGTGGGTCAGACGGTGGCGGTGTAGCCGGCCTCTTCGACAGCGGCGCTCGCGGCGGAGAGCTCGAGCGGACCGTCGGAGACGACGAAGACCTCGGTGTCGCCGCCCTTGACGAGGTCGTCGACGCGCACCTCGAGGACGTTGTCGATCGCGGTCAGCTCTTCGGTGACCGAGGAGACACAGTGCCCGCAGGTCATGCCGGAGACGACGATCTTGGTGGTCTGGTTCTGCAGGGGGGTGTCGGTCATGGTGATCTCCTGTGTGTGGGTGATGGGGTATGCCGTGCGCTCAGGCACGCTAGGACGCGCGGCTGGGTGGGGGCTGATCTCAGCTGCGGACGAGCCGCGCGATGGCGGCGGAGGCTTCGCGGACCTTCTCGTCCTTGGCCTCCTCCGACTCCTTGGCCGCGTCGACGACGCAGTGGCTGATGTGGTCCTCGAGCAGGCCGAGGCTCACCGCCTGGAGCGCCTTGGTGGCGGCGCTCACCTGCGTGAGGACGTCGATGCAGTAGGTGTCGTCCTCGACCATCCGGGCGATCCCGCGCACCTGACCTTCGATGCGGCGCAGACGCTTGAGGTAGTCCTCTTGGGAGCCGGTGTATCCGTTCACAGCCATGGCAACAGCATACCCCCTATGGGTATTCCCGCAAGTGCGCGTATCAACGGTCGGGGTGGGGTGCGGCACCTCTCGAACGTAGCGGTCGCCAGCCCAGCCGTCGGGCTCGGCGACCCGGCCGACATACCGAAACCCTAGACGGCGGGCGACGCCGGCTGAGGCGTGGTTGCCGGGGTCGCAGCGGATGAGGAACCGGAGGACCGGGGCTTGCGTCAGCGCGAGCTCCATCGCGGCCACCACCGCCGCGGTGGGAGTGGGCGACGAGGTCGTCCGGGGTGAGGGGGCTCAGCCGGACTGCGGGGCCTGCGACGGAGGCGACGTCGCTCACCCCTCGGCGTGCTCCCGCTCGGCGATCTCCTTGATGGCGGCCAGGGTTCGGGGCATGTCGTCGCGGGCAGAGCCCGTGCGCTGCGCGATCTGGGCCTGCGCGTCGTCGCCGTACTGCTTCTGGAAGAACTCCTGCCCCGCCTCGGTGAACTCCCACGTCTGCGTCATGCGCGTGCCGACCTCGTGCTCGGCGAGCAGGTAACCCCAGCGCACGAATCCCTGGCCGACCTCCCACGCGAACTCCTCGCCGGGCTCCGCCGCGACGACGGTCGAGGTCGTGTTCCACTGCCGGGCCGGCGTCTCGTTGTCGCCGGTGAAGCGCGCCCCGACCCCGCGCTGCTGCGGGTCCTCCCACGTGCAGCTCCGACAGGTCGGGCTCCACTCTCCGGTGCGGGTGACATCGCTGACCAGCCGGTATACCGCCTCTACGGGGGCGTTGACTGCGACGGTCTCCTGGTGGGTGAGCTCCATGGGACGACGGTAACGCGCTCGGGTCACGGCCGAGTCGGCGGTGCGCACGTGGGCCGGGAGTGGCGGTCAGGGCTTCAGCCTCGCCGCCGCCCCGGCGAGGTCGGGCTCCGCCCGAGTGGTGAGGGCGTACAACGCATAGCCGATCGGTGAGGCGTCCCACAGGTGCCTGGCCTGCGCGACCATCCCGGGGTATGCCTGCCCGCCAGCCTGCGCGTAGGCGGCGATGCTGGCTTGCACCATCTCCTCGCCGGCAGCGCCGTACTGCGCGGCCAGGTCTCGCGCGGGGTCGTCGACGCGGGCGGTGGTCCAGTCCAGGACCCCCGTGATCGTGCCGTGGTCGTCGAGCAGGACGTGTGCGGGGTAGATCTCCCCGTGCGTCATCACCGTCCGCTCGGGCCAGCAGGAGTCGTCGTCGAGCCAGGCGTCCCAGGTGTCGGACAGGGAGGGTGCCACGGTGAACTCCTCACGCACTCGCCCGATGTCAGCCGCCCAGGAGTCGCGGACCTGAGTCGGCGTGCGCACCTCCACCCCGGCGCTCGCCGCCTGCTCCGCGGTGATGGAGTGCAGGCGCGCCAGCAGGCGACCGAGATGCTCGGCATACCCCCGGTCGGCAGGGTCCATGTGCCAGACGGGTTGCTTGTCCGGGGTCAGCGTCAGCCCGGGTGTTCCGGGTAGAGCGGGGTAGGCGATGAGGTCGGCCGCACACACCCGCCAGTCCGGGACGGCGACCTGGTGGGCCGCCAGGACTGGGCCGACGAGGCCGAGGATCCGGCTCTCGGCCGCCATGCCCTCCGACACATCGGTGCGACGGGGCACGCGGAGGACCCAGCGCTCGCCGGTGGGCGTCTGGGCCATCACGACGCGGTAGTCCAAGCCCGCCTCGCTCAGGGTCGCGCCCTCGGCCTGCAGCTCGAGGCCGTGGGTCGCCGCGAGGGTCAGGACGGTGTCGGTGATGCTCATGTCGGCACGTTCTCACTCAGCGGGGGCGCCGGCCAGCGCTTTGTGGCCCGGCGCTGCTCGTGTCGGTCCGCTTCAGCACCCACACCCTCGTCGGCGAGGCGCTGGACAGCTACGTCTGACCAAGGGCCTGCGGGCGGTCGCGATAGCCTCTCGTATGCCGATCACCAACCCGTGGCTCGCGGGGCCAAGCCCCGACCGTGATCTCCCGCGCGAGCAGCTCGAGGAGCGCATCCTCAACCTGCTCTCGACCCACAACCTCGCTGTCATCGCCACCGTCAACCGGAATGGGAGCCCCGCGGCCACGCCTGTGCGCTACTTCAGCCTGGGGTTTGAGATCTTCTACACGAGCTGGAACACCTCGGTGAAGTCGGGCAACCTTCGTCGTGACCCGAGGGTGTCCGCAGGGATCGCCGCGCCGCTGGTCGGGCAGGCCAGCAGCCGAGGCGCTCAGCTGTTCGGCACCGCGAGGACACTCGAACGCGGCGACCCCGAGGTGGAGCCCTACTGGGACGCGGTGCGCTGGCAGGCCGACCATGTCGAGCGGGGAAAGCCCGTCGATGAGCCACCCATGGACCCGCTGACCATCATCACGCCCACGCGCATCCTCTACACCGAGCAATGGTTGAGGCGCACCGGGTACCGGCCTCGGCAGACGTGGCGACCCGAGTGACCCGTGCCGGCCCGCGGCCGCTCCTGGCGGGATCGTCCGCCCGGCTCAGATGCGTTCGACGCGGTCGGCCTGCGGCCCTCGGTCGCTCTGCCGCACCTGGTAGCGGACGCGGTCGCCGGCATACAGCTCGTCCTCGTTGCGCAGCACCGACACGTGCACGAAGAGGTCAGCGCCGCCCGCGTCCGGGGTGATGAAGCCGAAGCCCCGCTCCGGGTCGTAGCGCACGACCACGCCCTGGCCGCCGCGGGCCGGGGGGCCGGAGGACTCCCGCGGTCCCGATCGACCTCGGCTCGTCGACCTCGCGGGTCCGCCCCGGGGTGCCGAGCCGTGCACCAGGCGCACGTCGCGAGCCTGCGGACCCCTCTCGCCCTCGACGACGTCATACGTCACCCGGTCTCCCTCATCCAGCACGGGGAGTCCGTCGGCCAGCGCGCGGACGTGCACGAAGACGTCGGGGCCGCCCGACTCAGGCGTGATGAAGCCGAAGCCCTTGTCCTCGTCGAACCACGACACGGTGCCGTCCGCCCCGTCCGACGTCTCGGCCTGCTGCTCGGCCTGGTCGCCCAGGGGGAGCAGGTGGTCGGCCTGCGGTCCCTTCTCCCCGTCGACGACGAGGAAGGCCACCCGCTGGCCCTCCGAGACGACGCCGTCGCCCACGATGGCCGAGCTGTGCAGGAAGATCTCGTCACCACCACCGTCGGGCGTGATGAAGCCATACCCCTTGCCAGGCTCGTACCAGGAGACGGTGCCGAGCACGCCCAGCGGTGCGTCGGCGGACCGGTCGGCCGTGACGCGGACGCTGCGCGCCTGCGGGCCACGGTCCCCCTCGCCGATCTCGAACTCGACGACCTGCCCCTCGCGGAGCAGCTTCATCGCGTCGTCACTGATGATCTCTGACGCGTGCACGTAGAGGTCCTCTGCCTCCTCGCCGAGGGCGATGAAGCCGAAGCCCCGGTCGGCATCGAACCAGCGAACGGTTCCCTCGGTCACGGCTGACTCCTTGTCGCTTGTGCGGTCGGCATCCGCCCATTGTCCCTGACGAGGGCGTGGCGCGCGCCTCGCAGGGGGAGCGGGCGGTGCTATCGCAGTAGTAGTGACGGTCCTACTCGGGTAGCATCGATCCATGAAGCTGAGCGTGAGTCTGACCGCAGAGGACCTCGCTGCCCTGGACCGGTATGTCGAACAGGCTGGTCTGGGGTCGCGTTCGGCGGCAGTCCAGCAGGCCATCCGCCGGTTGGAGGATCCACTGCTGGAGTCGGACTATGCCGCCGCGTGGGAGGAGTGGGTCGCTGCTGGGGACGAGGACGCGTGGGCCGCTGCGTCCGCAGACGGCGTCGCCGATGCTGCGCAGTGAGATCTGCCTGGTCGACCTCGAGCCAGCGCGCGGAAGCGAGGCGAACAAGCGCCGCCCGGCGGTGCTCGTGAGCAACGACCGCGCCAACACCACCGCCCAGCGACTCGGTCGCGGCGTGGTCACCGTCGTGCCCGTCACCAGCAACGTGGAGCGCATCTTCCCCTTCCAGGTGCTGCTCCCGATGGAGGAGACGGGGCTGCCCGTGGACTCCAAGGCCCAGGCTGAGCAGGTCCGCTCGGTCGCCGTCGAACGGATCGGTCCCGCCATCGGCCGGGTCCCGTCTCGACTGATGGCTGCCCTCGATGAGGCGTTACGGCTCCATCTGCAGCTCTGACAGCGCGGGCGGCGGCGGTCAGCTGCGAGCGGGTGTGGAGAGGACGTCCAGGTCTCGCACGGCATACCGGTGGTGCTCCCACTCCTCCTCCAGGATGGTGCGTATGCAGGAGAGGACTGTCTCCGCGTGGTCCGGGGAATGGGGATTCTTGCGAGGCTCGGTGAGGATCTCGGAGGTGGTGGTGGCGAGGAACTCGCTCACCATGGCCTGCCGGCTCTCGCGCGCCTCCATGACCTCGGCGAACGACGGGGTCTCATCGGAGAAGGCGGTGGTGTCGTAGGCGTCGCTGTCGTGATCGTCGTTGGGCAGGCCGGCCGGGTGATAGGGCTGGGTATGCCCCAGGACGGCCTTGCCGAGCCAGGTGTCGGTCGCCATGACGAGGTGGCGGAGCGTCTGGGCCAACGACCACTCGCCGTCGACCGAGGCGTCAACGGTGTCGGCGGGCATCGAGGTGGCGCGGTCGAGGGTCGCCGCCCAGGTCCGTTGGACTGCGGCCCAGGCGGCGCGCAGGCCTTCGGGGTCCTCGGCCGTACGTAGTTCCCTGCCCGGGAAGCGAGCGTTGAGCTCGGCGTCGACCATCGGCACGACGTCGACGCCGTTGACGAGGAGGCTGCTGTCGCCCTCCAGCAACCAGGGGGAGTCGATCTCCATCCCGGCGACGTCACTGCCGCGGACGACGACGTCCCCCAGGACGCAGCCCACGAATCGCGAGCCCCGCAGGCTCCTGTTGGTGAAGGTCCTGTCCCGGAGGCTCTCCGGTTCGCTGGCGCTCATGAGGCAAACCTGCCACAGCGCGCCCGTGCGAGGGGTCAGAGTCGTGGGTCGACCGGCTCGGATTCCAGAGCGAGGATGGCGAAGACCGCTTGGTGCACCTTCCACAGCGGGGCGTGGTCGACGAAGGCGGTGAGCGCATCGAGGCCGAGGCCGTGTTCGCGCCGGGCGAGCTGCCGCTTCTTTCCCAGATTCCGCTCGCGCAGGAGCGAGAGCGAGTCGGTGTAGTCGGGCCCGTAGATGATGCGCAGGTATTCGCGGCCGCGGACCTTGATGCCCGGTTGCACCGAGGCGTCGGTGAGGTGGGCCGGCTTCACGACCATTCCTTCTCCGCCGCCGGCAGTCAGGTCGTGCCACCACTGGATGGCCGCGTCGCGCTCCTCCCGGGAAGCGAGGTCGACGAAGCAGTGGCGGGTCGGGGTGATGAGGTCACCGCCGAGCGTGGCGAGCTCGGCGAGGTGCCACTCGTGCGGTTCGGTCAGCGCCAGAGCGCGTCCCTCTGCCGCCAGGATCTGGAAGGGCGCCAGCGTGATGCCGTCCAGGCCGTGCGTGGGCCGAACGTAGGCGGCGTAGGCGTCCCGGAACTTCGTGGCGTTCGCGAGGCGGCGCTCCGCCTGATCCGTGAGATCCCTGACGTCCAGGCCGCGGGCTGCGGCCTGCTCGAGGACGGAGAGCGCCTCCGGCAGGGCGTGGGTGGCTGCCGCCCCGACGGAGGCGTACTGCGTCTTGATCAGGTCGAGCGCCTTGGCCGACCAGGGGAGAAGCTCGCAGTCGAGAGCGAGCCAGTCAGTGTCCAGCGACTCGAACAACGGTCGGGCCGAGAGGCGGAGCCGTTCGAGGATCTCGGTGGTGTCCGCGAAGAAGGGGCGCCCGGTGCGGGTGTACAACGCGCCCGTCGTGCCGTCGCTGGTGCCGAACCGCCGCTCGGCGGCCCGGCCGTCCTTGGCGATGACCGCGATGGCGCGCGAGCCCATGTGCTTCTCCTCGCACACGACGCGCGTGACGCCCCATCCGGCATACTCCTCGAACGCCTGCTCCGGGTGCTCGAGGAATCCCTCCTCCGCGGAGGTGGCGACGGGCGACATCGTGGGGGGTAGGTAGATCAGCCAGCGGGGGTCGACGGCGAACCGGCTCATCACCTCCAGGGCGGCGGCGGCGTTCTCCTCAGGAATCTTGACCTTGCCGGCGTGGGTCGTCTCCAGCCAGCGGGTGCCGGCGACGTCGCCGATGCGCAGCACCGTGGGCTCGCGGTCCCCGGCGGGGGATGTGAGGGGTCGGGCCGGTTCGTACCACTGCTGCTCGGCCGGCACCGAGACGATCTCCCGCTCGGGGTAGCGCAGCGCGGTGAGCGCGCCGCCGAAGACGACGCCGGTGTCGAGGCAGATGGTGTTGTTGACCCATTCCGCTTCAGGGACGGGAGTGTGGCCGTAGACGACCATGGCTTTCCCGCGGTACTCCTGCGCCCACGGGTAGCGCACGGGCAGACCGTACTCGTCGGTCTCCCCGGTGGTGTCTCCGTAGAGCGCGAAGGCGCGGACTCGCCCCGAGGACCGACCGTGGTATGCCTCCTTCAGCCCGGCGTGGGCGACCACGAGGTTTCCCTCGTCGAGGACGTAGTGGCTGATCAGCCCGTCCAGGAAGCTCATCGTCCGGGCGCGGAAGTCGTCGGGCTCCTGCTCGAGCTGGGCGAGGGACTCGGCCAGACCGTGGGAGACGGTCACCTTCGACCCACGCAGGGCGCGTAGCAGCTTGGCCTCGTGGTTGCCCGAGACGCACAGGGCGTTGCCGGAGCCGACCATGCCCATGACCAGTCGCAGCACGCCGACCGTGTCCGGCCCGCGGTCGACCAGGTCTCCGACGAAGATGGCCTGCCGGCCCTGCGGGTGGGAGGCTCCGACCGCGACACCGGCCTCGTCCACAGCGATGTCCCAGCCCAGCCTGGTGAGCAGGCTGCGCAGCTCCGAGGCGCACCCGTGGACGTCGCCGACGATGTCGAAGGGGCCGTGCAGGTCCGTGCGGTCGTTCCACGGACGCTCCCGCACGATCCGGACCGCGTCGACCTCCTCGGTGCCGCGCAGGACGTGGACCCGCCGGAACCCCTCCTTGCGCAGCTTGCCGAGGGACCGCTGCAGGTCCCGGTGCTGACGGGCGATGACGTGTCGGCCGAAGTCCCGGTCCGGCCGGGCCGCGTTGCGTTCGACCGCCGCCGACTCGGGCACGTCCAGCACGATGGCGTCCACGAGGACGTCGTGGCTCTTGGCGAGCGTGACCAGCGAGGCACGGGCGGCCCGCTGGACGTTGGTGGCGTCGACCACGGTCAGCAGCCCTCGGCGCAGCCTGGTGCCGACGATGTAGTGCAGCACGTCGAACGCATCGGGGGTGGCCGACTGGTCGTTCTCGTCATTGGCGACCAGGCCACGGCAGAAGTCGCTGGAGAGGACCTCCGTCGCCGCGAAGTGGGTCCGGGCGAAGGTCGACTTCCCACTGCCTGACACGCCGATCAGCACCACGAGGCCCATGGCTGGGACGGTGACGGTGTGCCCGTCCGAGAGGTCAGACATCGCGACTCTCCTGACGGGTGAAGATCGCCATCTGGGTCGGGGCGCCGAGCGTCTCGTCGACCTCTCCGATGCCGCGACGCTCCACCGTGTAGCCATGAGTCTCGGCGACGCGCTCGGACCAGTCGGTGAACTCCGAGCGGCTCCACTCGAACCGGTGGTCAGGGTGCCGCATCCCCACCAACCCTTCGTAGAGGACGTTGTAGTCGCTGTTCGGGGTCGTCACGACGACAAGGCCTGGCCGTGCTGCGCCCCACACGACACGTTCCAGCGCGCCCAGCCGCGAGGGGTCGACGTGCTCGACGACCTCCATCAGGACAGCCGCATCGAACCCGGCGAACCGGTCGTCCTCGTAGGTCAGGGCGCTCTGGAACACCTGTATGCGTTCGGCCTGTCGCTCGCTCATCTGCTCCAGTCGCAGACGCGCGGCGGCATGGTGCAGAGACCGTGTCGACACGTCCGACCCGGCGACCCGGGTGAAGGCCCCGGTCTTCATGAGTCGGTCCAGGAACTGCCCGGAGCCGCACCCCAGGTCGATGACCGACTGTGCACCGGCGGCGAGCATGACCTCGAGGACGGCGGCGTGCCGCTGCGCGTTGAGCGGCAGGCGCTTCTCCTCCGGCTGCCGGACCTCTTCGTCCTCGACCGGGTCCACCACCTCGGCGAGGTCGTCCCCGAGCTCGGCCAGGCGGGCGAGGGCCACCCGCCGTAGGGCGCCGGCCCTGCCGAGGTAGCGGCGGGTGATGAGATCCCGTTCGGGGTGGGTCGGCAGCCAGCCCTCGCCCGAGTGCATGAGCTTGTCGACCTCGTCCGGGCCCTGCCAGTAGTGCTTCGACTCATCCAGGACCGGAAGGAGGACGTGCAGCTGGTTGAGTGCGTCGGCCAGACGCACGTCGCCCACGAGACGCAGGCGGACATACCTCGAGCTTCCCCACTCAGGGAATGCGTCGTCCAGCGGTATGGGGAGCGCCTCCACGGTCCACCCCAGGGGCTCGAAGAGGCGGTGCGCGATGGGCGGCCCACCGCGGCACGGCAGCACCGGGATGGTGATCTCCAGCGGGATCGGGCGGTCGGCAACTTCCTGTCGGGAGCCGCCTCGCCCGCTGCGGGCGGTGCTGAAGACCTTGGCCAACGCGACGGCGAGCAATGAGGACGCCGCATACGGGCGGTCGTTGACGTACTGCGCGAGGCTGAAGTCCGGAGAGTCTTTGCCGCGGGAGCGTGCCAACCGGACCGGGTCGACGTCCAGCATGAGGGCGACCGTGCACTTGTGGTCATTCGCCTCGGGATAGAAGACCGTGGCGGTGCCGAAGGACTGCTCGAAATGCTGCACCCGGTCAGGATGCTTGTGCAGGAGGAATCCCAGATCGGTTGCCGGCTGGTGCGTCGTCGCCACGGTCAGGAGCACGTGGCCAGTCTGCCCGAGAATCGGCCGCACAGGGCGGCTGGCCACGCGGCGGCGGGAAGGGCACCGCTGGGCCACGAGGTCGAGCCAGGGTTGCGGACGTTCAGTGCGTCTGACCGTGGAGGTGGATGACAGCGTGATGACCGCCGCTGTCGAGCTTGGCGTCGCACGTATGGAGCGGCGCCCCTAGCGCCTCGGCCGTCGCGATGTAGGCCGCGTCGTAGCTCGTGTACTGATGCCGAAGGCTCCAGATCCGCTCGGCCAACGGCGCCGCTGCCTGTCTGTCGATGACGAAGTCGAAGTGGACGTCGAGAGCGGCGCCGGCCGCGTGCTCGCCGAGTTTGCGACCCAGCACGAGACCGCGCAGAACTGAGAGGACTTCGACGTCCAAGATATGGGGCGCCGCGACCTCGCCAGCCAACGCGGCGAGCAGCTTCTCATCGACATCGCGACCCACCAAGGCCTCGACCATGGCCGAGGCGTCGATGACGATCACCGACGCGACTCTCCGAGCGCCTGGACGATGTCTGCGCCGGTGGGCCCCTCGCTGCGGTCGAGATCGGCTAGTCGTCGGGCCACTTCGGCGTTCGTGGGCCGGG
The DNA here is from genome assembly GCF_008001015.1 of Serinicoccus profundi. Lineage (NCBI taxonomy): Bacteria > Bacillati > Actinomycetota > Actinomycetes > Micrococcales > Ornithinimicrobiaceae > Serinicoccus > Serinicoccus profundi. Next base: position 277,085 of record NZ_CP042862.1, read on the forward strand.
AGGCGATGCGGCGGAGCTCAGCCACGACATACGCGGACAACGACTTGCCCTCGGCGGCAGCGCGCTCCTTCAGCGTCTCTGCCACGTCAGCGGGCACGTCACGGACGTAGAGCGTCGTCATGGGGCCATGCTAGCAATGTGCAAGCGTTGCTGGAGCGCAGGTGGGCGAGCCCTTCCTCAGCGTTGCCTCGTTGTCCTGGGTCACGACTGGCGAATGACGTCCCATTCATAGAGCTGGCGGTCGCGACCAAGCCGCATGAGCGTGAGAGTGGGCGTGGCAGTAAGAGTGTCACCTTTGTCTGCCAGCACCGGGGAGAGGGCGTCCACCACATCGCGTGGGTCGCTGACCGAGTTGCAGTAGGCCAGGGTGACGTGAGGCGCAAAGTTGCCCCATCTGCGAGGCCCCAGGGTGCGATCGACGGCTTGGCGTTGTGTTCGGTTCAGCTCAGCGAGCCAGGGCGGCGTGGCTGCGGTCAGCATGAACCCCTCATCAACGACGAGAGTCCTGTCGAAGAGGAGTTCCTTCGAGCCAGCCCCGACCCACGTCTCGAACACGATCTCGGCCACCTCGTCGAGCTCTGCCTTCGTGACCTCGTCGGTGAAACCGACGCCATTCATGGTGAGGTGGAGCCCCTCCAGCGGCACGGGGTCAAGGGCCGGAAGAGCATCCAACGCTGGGCGCGTGTCCTCTGCTAGATCGAGAATCGCCGGGGCTTGCTCCATGGTGAGGTGAAAGGTGTACATGCGACGCCCCACTGCCCAGCCGGGACGCCAGTGCCAATGAGAACGCATCGTGGTCAAACCCTCGGCGATGTCGATCTGCATCCACCCATCATGGATCAGCTCGAGGATGGGTCCAGCGTGTGACTCGGCGTGGTCACGGCCCGCTGCGGTATGCGTCCTGTGTGGCCGAGCACTTGCCGCTGGATCTCGCTGACACTCAGAGCCCCAGCGAGGACAACCTCGCCGTCAACGCCCAGGTGATCACCTGGGACGTGCCACGATCGAATCTGCTCCGCAGTGACTTCTGTGCTGAGCGGACGACCAGCGTGCCGACGAATCGTCTCCTTCAGCGGGTACCTCCGGTCACTCAGGGCGCGAACTCGCAGAAGCTCTCGTAGTGGTCGTCGGTGTAGTACCAGACCTCGGGGTCCACCTCGCCGCCGCCGGTCACGACCCGCTTGGCGCCACGGTGGTTCAGGCCGGGCGTCTCGACGGTGAACTCCTGGTAGTAGCCGCGGGACTCATCCGGCAGGTAGCCCTCGTCGTTGCGGAAGGTCGAGCCGTCCTTGCCTGGGTAGTCGTAGGGTCCGCCGGCCTCGACGTCGTCGACGACCGGGTCCAGCTCCACGGGGAGGATGCCGTCGGTGCAGGCGTCGATGGCGTCCCAGTCGCGGGTGTCGATCCCGACCGGGCCGTCACCCGAGCCGTCTGCCGGTCCGGCATCCGAAGGCTCCGGCCCGGACGACGGGGTCGGCTGTGCTTCGCCCGTGTGCTCAGACTCGGCCGGCTCTTCAGCACTGGAGTCACCCGATGGCTCGTCGTCCAGCGTCGCGAACGTGCCCGTGCTGCTCGGTTCGGCGCCGCCCTCGCTGCCCTGGTCGGTCTGCCGGCCCGTCTGGCCGAGCATCAACCACAGGACGAGCGCGGCCAGCAGGACCAGCGCCCCGATCGAGACCGGCCGGGAGAGCCTCATCCCTGCTCGCCCTGCTCGCCCCGGTCGCCCCGGTCGTCCTCCGGTCCCAGCGCCACGACGGCCAGCGCCTCGGCGTCGTCGAGGATCTCCGACAGGATCCACCAGGCCCGCCCGTCGCTGGCGGCGAGCGCCCCGGCCTCCCGCCACAGCAGCGCGACGTCACGCCCCTCCCACAGCTCGCGCAGGTCGCGCAGCGCGTCGGCCATCGCATCGAGGTTGCGCTCCGCCGGAGCGGGCAGCCGCAACGCCTCGGCGAGCTGCGCCTGCGTCTCCCGCAGACCACCGCCGCGCGGCGTCGTCACCTCCGTGACGGCATACCCCGAGCGAGCGAAGTGCGCCTGCGCGTCCTCGAAGCGCTCCGCGGCGAGGATGATCACGCGTCGCCCAGGTGCTCGACGAGCCGCGGCGCGAGGCCGACGTAGGTCGCCGGGGTGAGCGCGACCAGCCGCTCCTCCTCCTGCTCCGGCAGCCCCAGGCCGCGGACGAACTCGACCAGGTCGGCCTGCCCGATCCGGCGCCCCCGGGTGAGCTCCTTGAGCCGCTCGTAGGGGTTGGTCATCCCCTCCACGCCGCGGGCCGCGAGCGCCCGCATCACAGACTGGATCGGCTCGGCCAGCACCTCCCAGTTGGCGTCGAGGTCGGCTGCCATCGCGGCGGGCACGGCATCCAGCCCGGCGAGGCCACGGCTGACGTTGTCGAGAGCCAGCAGGCTGTGCCCCAGCGCGGTGCCGATGTTGCGCTGCATCGAGGAGTCGGTGAGGTCGCGCTGCAGGCGGCTCGTCACCAGCGTCGAGGCGAGCACGTCGAGCAGCGCGTTGCTGACCTCCAGGTTGGCCTCGGCGTTCTCGAAGCGGATGGGGTTGACCTTGTGCGGCATCGTGCTCGAGCCGACCGTCCCCTGGCCCCGCACCTGCGCGAAGTAGCCCATCGAGATGTAGGTCCACATGTCGGTCGCCAGGTTGTGCAGGATCCGGTTGAACCGCGCGACGTCGGCATACAGCTCGGCCTGCCAGTCGTGGCTCTCGATCTGCGTGGTGAGCGGGTTCCACTCCAGCCCGAGGTGCTCGACGAAGGTGCGGCTCACCCGCTCCCAGTCCGCGCCCGGCACCGCCTCGACGTGCGCGCCGTAGGTGCCGGTCGCGCCGTTGAGCTTGCCGAGGTATGCCGCACCCTCCACCCTGCGCAGCTGCCGCGTCAGGCGGTGGGTCAGGACGGCGAGCTCCTTGCCCATGGTCGTCGGCGTCGCCGGCTGGCCGTGGGTGTGGGCGAGCAGCGGCATCTCGGCGAGGTCGCGCGCCATACCGGCCAGCTGGTCGACCAGGGCCTGGGCCTTCGGCAGCCAGACCTGGGTGATCGCGCCCTGGACCATGAGGGCGTAGGAGGTGTTGTTGACGTCCTCGCTGGTGCAGGCGAAGTGGACCAGCTCGGCCAGGGCCTCGGTGCGGGCGGGTGCGACTCCCTCGGTGCCAGCGCTGCTGCCGTCGCTCTCGCCGGCTCCGAGGATCTCCGCGAGCCGGCGGCGCAGGAAGTACTCGATCGCCTTGACGTCGTGGACCGTCTCGGCCTCGATCGCCCTGAGCTCCTCGATGGTGGCGGCGTCGAAGTCGACGACCAGGTCACGCAGCGCTTCCTGCTCGGGCTCGCTCAGCGACGGTGCGCCCTGGACGACCTGCTCGGTGACCAGATGGATGAGCCACTCGACCTCGACGTGCAGGCGGGCCCGGTTGAGCGCGGCCTCGGAGAGGTGGTCGACCAGGGGAGCCACCGCGCCGCGGTACCGCCCGTCCAGGGCGCCCAGCGCGGGGGCGGGGTCGATCTCGGCGAGGGGCGTGCGGGCAGCGGGAAGCGGCATACGCCCATCTTGGCAGGACGTGCTGAGGACGCCGAAACGATGTGCCATGACACGCGACGGGGCTGCGTCAACGAATTATTGACAGATGCGGGACGTCAACATACTGTTGACACATGAACTCCACGCCCGCTGACGCCATGTCCCGCTTCCGCCTCGGCGCCGGATGGGTCGCGATCGTCCTCGGCTTCGTCACCTTCTGGCTCAGCCGGGTCGTCGACTCAGGCTTCGTCCACGGCTTCTTCCAGGGCGCCACCCTGGCGCTGATGATCAGCGGCGCGTACCTGTTCGGCGCAGCGCTGTGGCACCGGCGTAGCCGCGGCCAGACCGAGGACGACCAGCACTGGCTGCCCAGCCGTGACGGTGCCGCCGACCCGACCGGCCCCGAGACCCGGGACCCGCGGTGAGCCAGGTGCACCCCGAGGGTGACCTCGCCGCCCAGATCGGGCACATCATCCTCGACGAGGGCCCCGGTCCGGACGATCGGACGCTGGACGACGACGACCACCTGCGCCTGGTGCGCCGCGCCGCGTTGGCTCATCAGGTCAGCGGTGAGCTGCTGCAGCAGGCGGTGACCGCAGCCCGGTCCGGCGGTCAGAGCTGGGCCACCCTCGGTCAGGAGCTGGGGTTGAGCAGGCAGGGCGCCCAGCAGCGTTTCGGCGGCTCGGGCCGACCGGCCAAGGACGAGGACACCGCCAGCGACACCGCCAGCGACGCCGCGGGGATCGGCGCCGGGGAGGCCGAGGAGCGTTGGCTCGGGCCGGTGACCGCCTTCGACGAGCTCGGCGAGCTGGAGCTGGCCGGGCAGCTGGGCTGGCACACCGTCGAGGCCGGGATGTTCCGGCACCGGATGGTCCGGACGGCGACCCGCTGGGAGCATTGCAGGGTGGTGTGGAGTCGGCTCACCTCGAGCTACCTCACCGATGGGTGGCAGATCGGTGCCCGCGCGTTCCCGTGGCTCTACCTCGTGCGGGACACCGGCATACCGGTGGAGGAAGCCGACGCCGGCTGAGGGTCAGGAGGCGGTCGGGGTCAGCGCCTCTTGGCGTCCGGGTCGATCTCGTCGGCGTTGACGTAGTCACCGGTGACGCGGTCGCGGTGCTCACGCGCGATGCGGGTGGCCTCCTCGGCCTCGGTGTGCAGCTTGTCCGCGCGGACCTGCGCCTCCCGGGCCTTGCCCTGCAGCTCGCGGGCACGGTCCTCGGCCGTCTCGGCATACGACTCCCCGGACTGCGCCTTCTCCCGAAGCCCGGCCGCCTCCTGGCGGGCGGCGTCGAGCCGCTTCTTGCGGGCGATCATCGCCCACGCGGTCAGCGCTGCGATGACGACGACCGCGATGACGACGATCCAGACGATGGTGGTTTGGTCCATGCCCCGCAACCTAGCCGATCGCCAGGGGGGCCGCACGGTGTGACGACGTCCGACCGGAGCCCGTCGGCGCTGCCACAACGACCTCGTCCCACCGGCCCGCAGGTGGGGTCGTGTGACTCACGAGGACGAGCGAGGCGCGAGCGTCGAGGTGTCGGAGCAGGCCGCCGAGGGCCCGCTGGGCCGTCGCGTCGTCGAGGTGGGCGGTCGGCTCGTCGAGGAGCACGACCGGCCGCCGCGACACGAGGGCCCGCGCGAGGGAGAGGCGGCTGCGCTCGCCGCCGGAGAGCCCGGTCAGGGGAGTGTCGAGCCCGTCCGGCAGAGTGGCGAACCACGAGTCCAGGTCGACCGCCCGCAGCGCCGCGAGCAGCTCGGCATCGGTCGCCTCGCCGTCGGCCGCCAGCAGCAGGTTGGCGCGCACAGACCCGGCGAAGGCGTGCGGCTCGTCGTCGACCAGGGCGATGAGGCGCCGGGTCTGGTCGAGGTCCAGGCTGCGCGCATCCTCCGAGGATGGGTGATCGGCTGCGGCATGACCGGCCACGGTGTAGCTCCCGCCCGCGGGGTCCAGGTGGCGGGCGAGGACGGCGAGCGCGGTCGACTTGCCCGCGCCATTGGCACCGCTCAGCAGTATGCGGTCGCCCGGCTTCACGGTGAGGTCGAGCGGGTGCAGGTCGGGTGGGGTGACCAGCGGGGTGTCTCGCGGAGTGGCTCCCCAGCGCGCCGAGACGCCATACAACCCCAGCGTGGGGGCAACCATCTGCGACGCTCGGTGGGGGTAGATCGCGACCATCTGCGGCGCTCGGTGGGGGGAGGGGGCGACGGCGGGTTCCTGGTCCACGAGCTGCTGCAGGCGCCGACCGGCCGACCGGGCCCGCGCCCGGGCGCCCGCGATCTCGGGCACCCCGGCCCAGGCGTCGGCGAGGGCCAGGGGCACGAGGGCAACGAGCGCGGCATACGGGCCGCTCAGCGTTCCCTCCGCCCGGGCGCTCCACGCCAGCAGCACGACGACCGCCGCGGTGGCCGCCACGACCAGCCAGCTGGCCGCCAGCCCCGCCGCGCGCGCCCGGGTGAGCCGCGCCTCGCTCCGGCGCTGCGCGCGCTCGGCGTCGAGCAGGGTAGCAGCAGCGGTGAGGGGTCGCGGCGGATCCCGGCCACGGCCTGGACGGAGAGAAGGTTCTCGGTGAGCGCCGTCGCGGCGTCGCGCACCCGGCCGCGCTCGCGGACCGCCGCGTCCTGCGCGGGGCGTTCGACGGCATACCCGAGCAGGTCGACCAGCGCGACGACGACGCCACCGAGCGCGATCACCAGACCGGCGACCGGCAGGTGCCAGGCGGCGATGAGCGCACCGGCGAGCGTCGCGAGGAGCGTCGAGGCCGCCGGGACGCTCACCCGGACGTGCTCGTCGACGACGTCGTCGAGGTCCCGCGCGGCGGCGGTGAGCACGGTGCTGCGGCTGCGCGCGCCGAGGCGGGCGGGGGTGAGCGGGATGAGAGCGGCGAAGAGCTCGGCCCGGCGTCGCGAGAGGTCGTCGAGGGCGACGTCGTGGCTGACGACCCGCTCGGCGTAGCGGAAGACCGGGCGGAAGATCCCGAACGCCCGCACCCCCACGATCGCCACGAGCAGCGTCATGACGACGGGCATGGTCGAGGCCTGCACGATGAGCCACCCCGACGTCGCGGTGAGGGCGACGCCGCAGCTGACCGAGGCCCCGCCGAGCAGGCAGGCGAGGGTGAGCCCGCGGCGGCCCCCGGGGACGGCGATCGGCCGGACCACGCCGGGCGCGGCGCCGGTGGCCGCGTCGGGGCGGTCAGCCTGGTGCACGAACGGTGCTGCGGGGTCGTCGCCAGGGCGACCGGAGTGCAGCACCGTTCCTACACCACCGTCCAGGGACCACCGCTCCGAGGTGAGGGCCACGAGCGCCGGGTCGTGGGTCACCACGATGACGCGACGTCGCCGGGCGAGGTCGGCGATGACGCCCTGGAGGAGGGGTATGTCGTGCGCCGCCACGTTGGCCGTCGGCTCGTCGAGCAGGAGCAGCGGCGCCGGTGAGAGCGTGGCGCGGGCCAGTGCCAGGCGGGCCCGCTGACCGGCGGACAGGCCGAGACCGTCGTCGCCGAGGCGGGTGTCCAGCCCCTGGCGGTCGGCGAGCTGACCCCACAACCTCACCGCGGTGAGAGCCTCGACCATCGCGTCGTCGTCGGCCGCGGGGGCGGCCAGCGCCAGGGCGTCGCGGACCGTGCCGGGCAGCAGCAGCGGGCGCTGGGTCGCCAGGTGTGCCGAGGGTGCCGTGACCTGCCCGGTCGCTGGCGTGCGGAGCCCGGCGAGCAGCTCGAGCACCGTCGTCTTGCCGGCCCCGCTCGGGCCGGTCAGCACGGTCAGCCCGGGGGTGGCCGGGGTGGTGAGCGACACCTTTGTGAGGGTCTGCGCCCGGCCGGGGTGGGCGTACCCGACGGCGGCCAGGCGGATCGGGGCGGTGCCGTCCGGGATCGTCGGGGCGCGGACGTCGGCCCGGTCCGTGGGCGGACGCTCTGCGGCCGGGGTGTGGTTGGTGTCGCTCGCGGCGGCCTCGTTGCCCCGGTCACTCTGGCCGCCCTCGTCGGCCCGGTCGCCCCCGAGCACCCCGTCCGCCTCGAGGTCGGTGAGCACCTGCGCCCCGTCGGCGGCGTTGTGGAACTCCGCCCCGACGCGGCGGATGGGCCAGTAGGCCTCGGGCGCGAGCAGGATCGCGGTGAGCCCGACGACGAGGTCCATGCCGCCGTAGGCCAGTCGCAGCCCGACCGCCACCGCCACCATCGCGACCGAGATCGTCGCCAGCAGCTCCAGCGCGGCGGTCGACAGGAAGGCCGTGCGCAGCGTCGCCACGCTGGCCCGCCGGTGCCGCTCCCCGACCTCCCGCACGACCTCGACCTGGGCCCGCGCCCGCCCGTAGGCCACCAGCGTCGGCAGCCCGCGCATGACGTCGAGGAAGTGCCCGGCCAGCAGCTCCATCGCGCCCCACCGCCGCTGTGTCTCATCGCGCGTGTGCAGCCCGATGAGCGCCGCGAAGACCGGCAGCAGCGGCAGGGTCAGCACGACGATGAGCGCGCTCCACGGGTCGATGACCACGAGGGCGAGCACCGCCAGCGCCGGCACCACGGCGGCGGAGACGAGCGCGGGGAGGTAGCGAGCGACATACGGCTCCAACGCCGCGACGCCCTCACCGGCGCGCGTGACCGCGACCTGGGTGCGCGGACGCCCCTCGACCGGGCGCCCCAGCCAGTGCCGCAGCAGCGCCTCGCGGACGATCCCGACCACGCGCAGCCCGGCCCGTCGCGCCACGACCTCGCCGAGCGCCGCGAGCGCTCCCCGCGCTCCGATGAGGACCACGAGCCAGGTGAGGTATGCCGTGACCTCGCCCCGCGTGCCCCGCACCACCGCGCCGACGACGAGGGCGAGGGTCATCGCCTGCGCGATCGCGACGATCCCGGACAGGACGCCGACGACGGAGAGCCCGAGCACGGGGCCGCGGGTCGCGGGCAGGGCCCGCAGCAGGGCGGGGTCGACCGGTCGCACGTCGCTCACGCCGCCCTTCGCTGTCGTCCTTCGGTCATGTCAGCGACCCGCCCCGACCTGCTCGTCGACGACCGCCGCGTGGTGCACCTCGGTGGGGATGTGGTGTCCGGAGACGCGCTTGCGGAAGGTCCAGTAGCTCCACGCGGTGTAGATGAGCATGATCGGCGTGAAGACGAGCGCGACCACCGTCATGATGCCGAGGGTCTTCTGGCTGGAGCTCGCGTTCTGCGCCGTCAGCGACCAGGCGGGGTCGAGGCTGGAGGGCATCACGTCGGGGAAGAGCGCGAGGAAGAGCGAGGTCGTCGCCACCGCGATCGCCACGAAGGTGCCGGTGAAGGCCCAGCCCTCGCGACCCCGGGTCGCCGCCAGCAGCCCGGCGACGAGCGCCACCGCCGCGACGCCGGCGGCCACCCAGGACCACGGGGTCCCGGTCTGCGAGTGCACGATCCCGAGCCAGGCGACCGCCAGCACCGCCGCGACGACGCCGAGCCGCAGGGCGAGCGCGCGGGCGTCGTGGCGCAGCCGGCCGTCGGTCTTGAGCGCGACGAAGATCGCGCCGTGGGTGAGGAAGAGCGCGAGCGTGGTGAGGCCGCCGAGCAGCGCGGTCGGGCCGAGAAGGTTCCAGAAGCCGCCGACATACTCCATCTCGGCGTCGATCGGCACGCCCAGCACGATGTTGGTGAAGGCCACGCCCCACAGCAGCGCCGGCACGAGCGACCCGGCGACGACCATCGCGTCCATCCGCGCCCGCCAGGTCGGCGAGTCGATCTTGCCGCGGTACTCCAGCCCCACGCCGCGCAGGATCAGCCCGACCAGGATGAGCAGCAGCGGCAGGTAGAACCCGGAGAAGAGCGTGGCATACCAGTGCGGGAAGGCCGCGAAGATCGCGCCGCCCGCGGTGAGCAGCCACACCTCGTTGCCGTCCCAGAACGGCCCGATCGCCGAGAGCATCTGCCGCTTGCGCGTCTCCCCGGTATGCCGCACCTCACCGTCCGTGGACGCGCCGGTCTCGTCTCTTCCGAGCACGGGCAGCAGCATGCCGACGCCGTAGTCGAAGCCCTCGAGGCAGAAGTAGCCGATCCACAGGACGGCGATGAGGATGAACCAGATCGTGGTGAGCTCCATGACGCAGGGCCTCTCAGTAGGTGAAGACGAAGGCGTCGTCGTCGTCGCGGGTGCGGGGGTCGTAGGACGCGTCCTCGGGCACCTGCTCGGCGCCGGCCCGGCCGTAGCGCAGGGTGAGGCCGACCTCGACGACGGCGAGCACGCCATACAGGAGGGTGAAGACGATGAGCGAGGTGAGGACCTCGCCGGCGGTCGTCCCGGGGGAGACGCCGGTGCGGGTCGTCATGAGCCCCATGACCAGCCAGGGCTGGCGGCCCGTCTCGGTGAAGATCCAGCCGAAGGAGTTGGCGAAGAGCGGCAGGAAGAGGACGCCCGCCGCGGCATACCCCCAGATGCGGTGGCTGAGTCGGGGCACCTCGGTCCCGTTGCCCCGACCGCGCAGGACCCACAGGACGACCGCGGCGATGCCCATGGCGGCCAGCCCGAGCCCGATCATGAGCCGGAAGCTCCAGTAGGCCAGCGGGATGACCGGGCGGTAGTCTTCGGCGGCCGTCAGCTCGGACCCGGAGTAGGTGAGCTCGTAGCGCTCCTGGATGTGGTCGATGCCCTCGACGGCGCCGTCGAGGGTGCCGGTCGCGAGATAGGAGAGCAGTTTGGGGACGGTGAGCGCCCAGACCTCCTCCTCCCCGTCGAGGGTGCCGACGGTGATGATCGAGAAGGGGGCGCCCTCGCCCTCGGGGACGTCCTCGTAGAGCGCCTCGGCGGCGGCCATCTTCATCGGCTGCACCTCGGTCATGATCTTGCCCTGGATGTCGCCGGTGATCGCCGACCCGGCCCCGGCGAGGAGGACGGTGACGGCCCCGAGCCGGGCCGCGCGGCGGTACATCACCCGGTCGGTGCGCGGCGTCGCCTCCCGCCACAGGTGCCAGAGCGCGAAGGCGAGGACGAATGCGCCGCCGGTCATGTAGGCCGCGGTGATGACGTGCGGGAAGGTCACGAGCTGCACCTTGTTGGTGAGGATCGCGAGGAAGTCGGTGAGTTCGGCACGGCCGGTGTCGGGGTTGATCGCGTAGCCGACGGGGTTCTGCATGAAGGAGTTGGCGGCGAGGATGAAGTAGGACGACAGCAGGGTGCCGATGTGGACCAGCCAGATCGCGGCGGCGTGCAGCTTCTCCGGGATCCGGCCCCAGCCGAAGATCCACAGGCCGAGGAAGGTCGACTCGAGGAAGAACGCGAGCAGCGCCTCGATCGCGAGCGGCGCCCCGAAGATGTCGCCGACGAAGCGCGAGTAGTCCGACCAGTTCATCCCGAACTGGAACTCCTGCACGATCCCGGTGACCAGGCCGAGCGCGAAATTGATCGTGAAGAGCTTGCCGTAGAACTTCGTCAGGCGAAGCCACTGCGGGTTGCGGGTGCGCAGCCACTGCGTCTGCATGATCGCGACGAGCAGGCTGAGCCCGATCGTGATCGGCACGAAGAAGTAGTGGTAGACGGTCGTGATGCCGAACTGCCAGCGGGCCAGATCGAGTGCGTCCACGGGAACCTCGGGGGATGCGACGAAAACTACGTGACGTCGTACATCTTACGTCGTGTCGTAGACGATCGAGGCCCGGGGACTGCTCAGCTGAGGGTGAGAAGCATCACCACGGCGGCGGGGAGCGCGAGCGTCGCCAGTGCCAGGAGGCTCACCGCGATGCGGGTATGCCGTGGCGCGGGCGGGTGCGTGAGGAGCCTGACCCGGGCGGTCACCTCGGGGGTGCCGGCCGTGGCCATGGCGACCAGGGCGCGGGCGAGATCGGTCGGGCCGGTGCGCTGTTCGGCGATCCGGTCGGCGAGCGCCTCGGCCAGCAGGTGCACCTCGGCGAGGGCCGCGTCCACCCGCAGCTGGCGGGGCACCGCCTCGTGGAGCACCGTGAAGAGCTCCAGCAGCAGGTCGTGCCGGGCGTCGAGGTGACCCTGCTCGTGCGCCAGGACGGCGCGCAGCTCGGGAGTGCCGAGCCGGTCGAGGGCGGCGCGGGTGAGGACGATGCGGTCCCCGCGGCCGGGCAGGCAGTAGGCGCTGGGGTTGCCCTGGGCGAGGACCGTCACGTCGGGCCGGGCGACAGCGGCGGCGGTGCGGGCCGGGGCGCCCTCGAGGTGCTCGCCCACGAGGTCCACGAGCTCGCGGTGCTGGGTGCGGCGGCGGCGCAGGTCGGTGCCGACCCGGTGCCCGGAGACGAGCAGGCGCACGAGCATCGCGCCGGAGAGCGTCAGGGCGAGGCCGAGGAGCAGCGGCTGGGACAGGCCGGTGGTCAGCACCGCGACCGGTGCGGCGAGCAGGGCGCAGAGCACCCCGGCGAGGCTCACCGACTGCCAGAGCAGCAGGGCCGGCCCCGGCATGGAGCGCAGGGCGGTCCACCGCGGGAGCAGCCGGGGGCGAGCAGGACGAGCGCGAGGGCGGCCGCCACGACCGCGGCGGTGAGCAGCGGCCCGGGCACGGCGGGGGGAGGGCTCAGGCGCGGCGGCGCTCGACCTCGGCCAGCGCGGCCCGCAGGTCGTCGAGCTCGCCCGGGCTGGCGTCGTCGAGGAAGTGCAGCATGGCGGCGGTGCGGTCCGCCTTGACCGAGTCCAGGGTCGAGCGCAGCGCGCTGGCGGCCAGCTCCTCGCGGCTCGCGGCGGCGGCGTAGCGCCAGGCCCGCCCGTCGCGGGCGCGGTCGGCGATCCCCTTCTTGGACAGGCGGTCCAGCACGGTCATGATCGTCGTGTAGGCGAGCTCCTTGTGGTGCTCGCGTCGCTCCAGGTGGTCCAGGACGTCACGGACCGACAGCCCCGGTCCCTCGGACCAGAGGATGTCCATCACGGCGCGCTCCAGGTCGCCGAGAGAGGTGCTGCGTAGCGGCATACGTCGAAGGGTACGCCTCCCACCTGACGCTCCTGGGCGACCTGCGCCGGTCCCATGGGGTGCGGGTATGCCCTCAGTCGGGGTAGCCCTTGGGGTTGGCCTGCTGCCAGCGCCACGTGTCGGCGCACATGTCCTCGACCGACCTCAAGGCGCGCCAGCCCAGCTCGGACTGCGCGAGGGAGGGGTCGGCATACGAGCTCGCGATGTCGCCCGGGCGCCGCTCGACGATGTCGTAGGGGATCTGCCGCCCGCTCGCGCGCTCGAAGGCCGCGACCAGCTCGAGGACGGAGGTGCCGCGGCCGGTGCCGAGGTTCCACACCGACAAGGCCCGCTCGTGGGTGCTGATCCACTCCAGCGCCGCGACGTGGCCCTCGGCGAGGTCCTCGACGTGGATGTAGTCGCGCACCCCGGTGCCGTCGACGGTGTCGTAGTCGTCGCCGAAGACGGACAGCCTGTCGCGGCGCCCGACGGCGACCTGCGCGATGAACGGCATGAGGTTGTTGGGGATGTCCGAGGGGTCCTCGCCGATGCGGCCCGAGGGGTGCGCCCCCACCGGGTTGAAGTAGCGCAGCAGCGCGACGCGCAGCTGGGGGTAGGCGTGGGTCACGTCGCGCAAGATCTGCTCGTTCATGACCTTGGTCCAGCCGTAGGGGTTGGTCGCCGAGGTCGGCAGGGTCTCGGTCATCGGGACCGGCGCGTCCTCGCCGTAGACCGTGGCGCTGGAGGAGAAGACGAGGTAGGGCACGTCGCGGGCGACCATCGCCTCGACCAGGCGCAGCGTGGCCCCGATGTTGTTGCGGTAGTAGTCGATCGGCTTCGCGACCGACTCGCCCACGGCCTTGAACGCCGCGAAGTGGATCACCGCGTCGAACCTCTCCTGGGCGAGCAGCGCGTCGAGCTTGTCGCCGTCGGCGAGGTCGAAGGCGTGCACCGTGACGGGTATGCCGGCCAACTCCTCGAGGCGGGGCGTCACCGAGGGCTTGCTGTTGGAGAAGTCGTCGACGACGACGACCTCGTGCCCGGCCCGGGCCAGGGCGATGACGGTGTGGGAGCCGATGTAGCCGGCGCCGCCGGTGACGAGAACGCGCATACCCCTCATCGTGTCAGACCCGGGGCTCGTCGGTCAGGTGGTCGCGGGGACGCTGGACGGTCGCCGGTGGTCGACGGTTGTCGCCGTCGAAGCGATGAGTACGGGTGCGCTCGTCGGTCACAGGGAGGACACCCATCGACGACAGGAGTACCCATGGCAGCACCGACATCACAGATCCGGGCGATGACGGCGGATCAGCGCCGCGCGACCCTGACCCTGCTCAGGTCCCTCACCCCGGCCCAGTGGCAGCAGCCCTCCGCGTGCGAGGGGTGGACCATCCAGGAGCTGGTGGCGCACCTGACGCTCCCCTTCGGACGGCAGAGCCGGGTGCTGCGCGAGACGGTGAGGGCGCGGGGCGACTTCGACCTGGCAGCCGACCGGATGGCTCGTCAGGACGCCGCGTCGAGGTCACCCGAGGACCTGGTGACGCAGCTCGCCGACCACGTCGACCACCCGTGGCGTCCCCCGGGCGGGGGCCCCGCCGGCGCGCTCTCGCACGACGTCATCCACTCCTACGACCTCACCCTCGCCCTGGGTCTCGACCCGGTGGTGACGCCCGAGCGGGCCGGCGTCGTGCTGTCGGCCTTCCGCCCGGCCCACCTGCGGGGCTTCGGCGTCGACCTGCGTCGCACCCGCTTCGAGGCCACCGATGCCGACCTCGCCATCGGCGCGGAGCGCGAACGCGCCGAGCGGGTCGTGGCCGCGCCGGTGCTCGACCTCATCCCGCTGGCGACCGGTCGCCCCGTGGCGCCATCTCCGGGGTGAGGGACGACGTCAGGGCGCGCCAGGGGAGCGCGAGGGGTGAGAGGAGGAGGACCACCCCGGCGGTCGCGATCGCCACGCGGGTCGAGGTGGCCACCGCGAGCAGCCCCAGCAGGGTGACCCCGAGGGGCTGGGCGACCCGGGCGCTGATCGACCAGGCCGCCGACGTGCGCGACATGAGGGCGTCCGGCACGGAGTCCATCCGGTGCGCGACGAAGAGCGGGTTGAAGGCGCCTGCTGCCAGCAGGAGGAGCGTGTCGCAGACCACGATGAGACCGAGCCCGGCCCAGCCGGTGGGCGCCAGCGCGATCGGCAGGATGAAGAACGTCCGGGCGGTGCCCAGGCCGAGCAGGGCGCGACCCCGGCCGAGTCGGCGCTCGATCCTCGGCGCGAGCATGGCCCCGAGAATCCCGCCGAGGCAGGGCAGGCCGAGCGCCAGGCCGTACTGCCAGGGGCTGAGGTCGAGGTCGCGCAGCATGAGCACCGTGATGAGCGGTGAGGCGCCGATGATCACGGCGCCGAAGACGAGGGCGTTGACGAACAACAGGCGCAGGGTGTCCTCGCCCCAGATGACCCGCCACCCGGTGAGCAGCTCGCGACGCCAGTGGTGGTCCGCGGCCCTCGCGGGAGGCTCCGGCTCGGGGGTGCGCAGGCGGGTGATGCCCGCAGCCGCGAGCACGAGCGCCGCCGCGTTGATCGCCACGGTCACGGTCGCGCCGACGACGCCGAGGAGGGCGCCACCCAGGGTCGGGCCGGCCGAGGCCGCGATCCAGGAGGTGGTGTCAAGCCACCCGGCGGCCGAGGTGCGCCCCTCCCTCGGGACCAGCGCCTTGAGGTGCGCCGACCCGGCGCTGGACTCCACGACGAGGCCGAGCGAGGTCACCGCGGCGACGAGCAGCAGGTGGACGTAGATGAGCGAACCGAGGAGGTGGGCGACCGGCAACGACAGCAGGGCCGCGGCCCGGACGAGGTCGGCGCCGATCATCACCGGACGCTTGCGGCGGTGCTCGACCCAGGGCCCGACGGGCAGGGCCAGGACGGCGCTCGCGATGCCGGCGACGGCCACCAGCAGGGAGACCTGCAGGTCGGAGACGTCGAGCACGGTCACCGCGATGAAGGGCAGCGCACCGACCGCCACCGCGGACCCGGCCTGGCTGGCGGCGGTGGCAGCCCACAGACGACGGAAGTCCGCCCCCCAGGACGGCGTCGTCGGTGGGGCCATCCCCGGACCCTAGGCGACCTCACCGACAGACCTGCCCCGACCTGGCCGGGCGTGGCAGGTCAGGGCCGGTGAGGGCTCGTCAGGGCCGGAGCAGCCTGGGGTCGAGCCGCTGCTTGGGGTAGCCGGAGACCACCACGGCGCCGAACATCATGTCGTGCACCGTGCGGTGCTTGGCGTCCCTGAGGGGCCACAGGGTGTTGACGATGAGGAAGAGCGAGACCGTCATCGCGCTGAGGAACCACAGGAGCCCCGAGCGCAGCACTCCCACCAGACCTCCAAGGGTCGAACCGTCGTGCTCCCGCAGCACCTTGAGACCGAGCACCGCCTTGCCCGGCGACTGACCCCGGGATCCGTTGAGCCAGCCGAGGTAGCCCACGCAGCCGAACCACGCGAGTCCGGCGAGGTCGTCCAACGGGTCGATGAAGGCGGACCCCACGCCGAGGAGGATGAGAAAGCCGACGACGAGCGACGCGTCGATGGCTGTCGCGGCCACCCGCTCACCCCAGTCGGCATACCGGAGTTGTGCGGGAGCTGGCGGCCCGGACGGGACGTCCTCGGGGCCGCCGGGGCGGCGCGCTCCGGGCACGTAGGGCGGGATCGGCGGCGGGGTGTCCCACGGGGGCGCGTCGGTGGGGCCGTCCGACCGGTCGCGGTCGGGTGGTGGTGGCCAGCTCATGCGGTGCCTCCCGAGGTGTGTGCGTGTCGAGGATAGAACCCCAAGGGCGCCGGGCGCGCGGCAGATGGCAGCGATGGGGTCCTGGTGCACCGACAGTCTCCGGCCCGACCTCCGGCCCGAGCGCCCTCCCCGGAAACTCGGGGGCGTGCGGCGCGGCCCTGGCATACCCTCGCTGTCGTGACCGACGGCTCCAGCATCACCGACATCGACCGCACCCACCTGACCAGCGCCGTCGACCTCGCCGAGGCGGCGCTGGAGGCGGGCGACGAGCCCTTCGGCTCGGTGCTGGTCTCGCCCGACGGGGAGGTGCTCGTCGAGGACCACAACCACGTCTCGGGCGGTGACCACACGCAGCACCCGGAGTTCGCGATCGCCCGGTGGGCCGCGCAGCACCTGTCGCCGGAGGATCGCGCGGCGAGCACGGTCTACACCTCAGGTGAGCACTGCCCCATGTGCGCGGCCGCGCACGGCTGGGTCGGGCTCGGGCGGATCGTCTACGCCTCGTCCACTGAGCAGCTGACCGGCTGGCGGCAAGCGCTCGATATGCCGCCCGGCCCGGTCGCGCCGCTGCCGATCACCGCGGTGGTGCCGGGTGCCGTCGTCGCCGGGCCCGATCCCGAGTTCTCCGACCGGGTGCGCGAGCTGCATACCCGGCAGGCCGGGAGGGGAGCGGTATGACGCGGGGCACCGTCCTGCTCACCGGCGTCGGTCGCCGACGTGGCATCGCGGCCGGTCTGGCCGTGGCGCTCGCGCGGGCGGGCTGGGACCTCGCGCTCAGCCACTGGCCGGACTACGACGGTCGGGTCGGCCTCGAGCACGGCGCGGACGACGCCGAGACCATCGCGCAGGAGTGCCGGGAGCTCGGCGCCGACGTGCTGCTGCTGCCCGCCGACCTGGCCGACCCGCAGGTGCCCGAGCAGCTCGTGCGTGCGGCCAACGCGCGGGGCGACCTCACGGCGATCGTCATGTCGCACGCCGAGAGCGTGGACAGCGCCATCCGCACGACGACCGTGGAGAGCTGGGACCGCCACTTCGCGGTCAACGCGCGGGCAGCTTGGCTGCTCCTCAAAGCGTTCGCCGAGCACCTGCCGAGCGACGTCCGTGAGCGTGGCGCGGCCCGGGTCGTCGCCCTGACCAGCGACCACACGGCGCACAACCTGCCGTACGGCGCGAGCAAGGGCGCCCTCGACCGCACGATCGTCGCCGCCGCGCACGAGCTGGCCGACCTGGGGGTGCGCGCCAATGTCATCAACCCCGGGCCGATCGACACGGGCTGGATGGACGACGAGATCCGCGCCGCCGTCACCGCCCAGACGCCGCTGGGGAGGCTCGGCACGCCGCAGGACACCGCCGACCTCGTGTGTTTCCTGCTGTCCGAGGCCGGCGGGTGGATCACCGGCCAGGTGCTCTACAGCAACGGCGGCTTCCGCACCGCGGACTGACCACCCGGGGCGTCGAGGGCCTGCGGAGGCCGCCGCGCGCCGGTCCCAGCGCCCGACTCGATCACGCTCGTCACATCGGCCGCATCGACCACTGGGTGCCAGGTTGTGGGGATGTGCGCGGCGAAACGAGTCGCGCAGATCCTGATAACCCGGCAGCGGGGTGCGGCTGGTGCACGTGGTGCGACGGTGAGGCTGTGGCCGACGGCGGAGCTGCCCGAGCGTGGGCCGGGGGCGAGCCGTGTGCTGGCCGCCCATGACCGTGGAGGGAGCGCGGGGTAGGGGGCGGCGGGGTGCGTTGCGGCGCTCTGCGGGGTGCGGTGCGGCGGCGTGATGGGCGGTGGGGTTGGGGTCGGCGTGCGTATGCCGCGCGCCGGTCCGCAGCGCCCTGCTCGATCACGCTCGTCACATCGGCCGCATCGACCACTGGGTGCCAGGTTGTGGGGATGCGCGCGGCGAAACGAGTCGCGCAGATCCTGATATCCCGGCAGCGGGGTGCGGCTGGTGCACGTGGTGCGACGGTGAGGCTGTGGCTGGCGGCGGAGCTGCCCGAGCCGTGCGCTGGCCGCCCGAGCCGTGCGCTGGCCGCCCGAGCCGAGAGCGGAGCGCGTGGTCTGGGGCGCGAAGTACGTCGGTCGGCGTGCAGCTCGACCAGGTGGTCGGCGGTGGCGTGGTCGACGCGCGCTACACCCGTCGGCCGGCGTGAAGCTCGACCAGGTGGTCGGCGGTGCCGTGGGTGACTAGCGGGAAAGCGCTACACCCGTCGGCCGTCGTGGAGCTCGACCACCTGGTCGGCGCGGCCCATGAGCACCGGGTCGTGGGTGGAGACCACCGAGGCGATCCCACGCTCATGGGTCAGCCGGACGAGGAGGTCCATGATCATGGCGCCGGTGTCGGAGTCGAGCTGGCCGGTCGGCTCGTCGGCGATGAGGATGTCCGGGTCACTCACCAGCGCCCGGGCGATGCCGACCCGTTGCTGCTGCCCGCCGGAGAGCTCGTAGGGCCGCTGCCTCGTGTGGCGTGCCAGACCGACGAGCTCGAGAGCCTCCTCGACCCGTCGGGCACGCTCGGCTACCGGTGTCTTCTGCAACCGCAGCGGCACCTCGACGTTCTCCGCCGCCGACAGCACCGGCACCAGCCCGAAGCTCTGGAAGACGTAGCCGATCCGCTCCCGGCGCACCGCCAGCACCTCCTTCTCCGCCAGCGCCGACAGGACCCACCCGTCGTCGAGGAGCACCTCTCCGGACGTCGGCCGGTCGAGTCCGCCGAGAAGGTTGAGCAGGGTCGTCTTGCCGGACCCGGACGGGCCGCGGACCACGGTGAGCCGCCCCGCAGGCACTTCGAGGCCGACGCCTGCGAGGGCGTGCACCTCCGTCGCGCCCGCGCCGAAGGTGCGGTGGAGGTCGACCCCGCGCAGCACCGGACCGGTGCTCGCCACGACGTCGTCGTCCCGGTATGCCGTCTGCTCACTCATCGTCGTCCTCCCGTGCGGATGTCGCCCGTCCTGGCTGGTCGGCTCCACTGCCCGCTTGCCCTGGCTGGTCGGCTGCATCAGCGTCCCCACCCGAACGGTCGGGTGCGCCCGCCATCTGGTCGGGGGCAGCACCAGAAGGGTCGGCGTCATCACGCACCCGCCCCGTCTGATGCTCCTCGTCATCGGGCCAGACCTGCACGTGCGTGTCCTCGTGCTCGAGCCGCACGCGATCGCGGAGGCCCAGCCCCTCGACGTGCGCCTTGGGCAGCTGGATACGGCCGGCCCGGTCGATGACGGTGTACTCCCGCGCGACCTGCCGCTGCTCGCCCGAGGCGTCGGTGACGACATACCGCAGCACCTCGGTCGAGGTCCGCCCGTCCCGGATCGCGACGGTGCGCCGGACGTGGTCGGACACGGTGGGGTCGTGGGTGACGATGAGCACCGTGGTGCCGAGCCGCCCGGCGGCGTCGCGCATGACCTCCAGGACCTGTGCGGAGGCCGTGTCGTCGAGCTCCCCGGTGGGCTCGTCGGCGAGCAGGACGGCGGGCGAGTTGGCCAGGGCGGTGGCGATTGCCACCCGCTGCTGCTGGCCGCCGGACAGCTCGCCGGGCCGGCGTCCCGCGCAGTCGGGGATGTCGAGGAGCTCGAGCAGCTCACCGACGCGCTCGCGGCGCGCCCGGCGGCCGGAGATGACCATGGGGAGGCTGACGTTCTCGGCGGCGGTGAGGAAGGGGAGCAGGTTGCGGGAGGTCTGCTGCCAGACGAACCCGACCGTATGACGCTGGTAGTCCACCCGCTGCCCCCGGCTCATCGACAGCAGGTCGACCCCGGCGACGCGCGCCCGACCACCGGTCGGACGATCCAGTCCGGAGAGGATGCCCAGCAGCGTCGACTTGCCGGAGCCGCTCGCGCCGACGAGCGCGACGACGTCCCCGGGGTCGACGACGAGGTTGAGCCCCTGCAGGGCCTGCACCTCCACGCCCTCCGTGGAGTAGATGCGGACGAGGTCCTCGCACCAGATGTCCGGGCCCTGGTGCTCGCGCACCGCGGAGAGGCCGGAGTGCTCACCGGTGGCGGGTGCAGAGTCGGAGCTGCCGCGGCCCGGATGGTCGCGACCCGCACGAGCCCTACCTCCGGGATCCGTGTCCGGGTGGACCGGACCAGCGGAACTCTGCCCCGCTGGGTCTCGGTGCTCGGTGCTGACGTGACGGTCGATGGTGCTCATCTTTCCTCCCCCACGCGCAGCGCCTGCGCGAGGTTGGTGCGCCCGGCGAGCCAGGCGCTGACGGTGACGGCGATCAGGACGGTGAGGACGACGGCGGCCAGCACGGCCGCGAGCAGGGGCAGGTCGAGGTAGAGGTCGGGCTGTCGGCTGCCGCCGGTGAGGCCGGTGAGATCCAGCCCCCGCAGCAGGACCCAGGGGACCCCGAGCCCCAGCACCGAGCCGACCGCGACAGAGGTCACCAGCAGCGGCGCGAGCTCCCAGGCCGTGAGGGCCCGGGTCTGGCCGGGCGCCAGGCCGAGGGTGCGCAGGGTGGCGAGCAGGCGGGAGCGGGCGCCCGAGCCCATGAGCTGGACGACGACCACGGCGAGGACGGTGAGCAGGGCGGAGACGACGGTCGCCCCGACGAAGAGCTGGCGCAGGCCGACCGTGACCGGCGCCTCGGTGAAGGCCTCCAGTCGGGAGGTCACGGTCGTCACCACCCCTCCGGTGCCGATGATCTGACCCACCCCGGCAGCGACCTCCTCGGGATCGGCGCCGTCGGCGACCCCGATGAGCGTCGTCGTCGCCCGGGGCATCGTGCCTCCTGCCTCGACCCAGCGGTCGCCGTCGACCAGCACTCCCGGCCCGGTCACGCGGATCCCCGACAGCTGGTCGAGGTGCCCGAGGACCTCCACGTCCCCGAGACCGGAGACGGTGACCGCCTCGGGGTCCTCGGGCACGGCCTCGTCGGCGCCCCGCAGCGTGATCACCCCGGGTATGCCGTCGCTCTCGTAGAACTCCGGCGGTGGTCCGGGGATGAGCTCGGAGGAGGCATACACCTGCCTGACCTCGGGCTCGACCACCCAGATCCGGACGGGGGTGCGCTCCCCGTCGACGACCAGGCTCGCGGTGGACCCGCTGTCGGCGACCCCGCCGACGGCGGTGACGCCCTCCACCCCGCGGATCTCCTCCCGCAGCTCCTCGGTGAGGACCGGCCCGTTGAGGCGTACCGGCGCGCCGTTGTCCTCCCAGGCGGCGATCTGCGCGCCCCGGGTGACCGTGGAGAGCAGCACCGCGCTGATGAGGGCGACCGCCGTGCCGAGCACGACGGCGAGCGTGGGGACGAGGCCGCCCGCCGGGTCGCGCAGGGCCCGCGCCGCCCCGAGGAAGGGGGTGAGTCCGGGGCGACCACGCAGCGCGGCGGTGAGTGCTGCCAGCGGCAAGGGGTAGAGGCGCAGCGTGATGACGCAGGCCGCGAGGGCGAGCAGGACCGGCGTGGCGGCGGCGAGCACGTCGATGCCGGTCGCGCCGGCGTCGTCACCCCGTGCCTCCCGGCCGAGGAGTCGCCAGGTGGCCACCCCGGCGAGCCCGACGACCACCACCTCGACGACCCAGCGCCACCGGCTGCGGCTGCGACCGGCCAGGTCCTGTCGCTGCTGGAGCAGTGACGCGTCGTCGAGCGAGGTGGCCAGGGCGAGCGAGGGGATGACCGCGACAAGGACCGTGACGAGCCACTGCCACCACGGGGTCGGTCCCGGCACGAGGAGCATCGCCGCGGCGTGCCCCACGAGGGCCGCCGGCACCCCCAGGAGCAGCCCCTCGACGGCGATGAGCCGACGCAGCTGCGAGGGCGCCGCCCCCCGTGCCAGGGCCAGGGCGATCGCCGACCGTCGCCGGTGGACGACGAGCCGTGCACCGAGGGCGGCGACGGCGAGGGCGACCCCCAGCGGACCCGCCGCGATGACCGCCAGCAGCGAGCTCGTGGCCCGCTGCTGGCTCGCGATCCGCTCCAGCGCCTGCGTCAGCTCGGTGGTGAACAGCGGGATCTGGGGGCTGCCGGCGTCGAGGATCTCCTCGGCGCTGGCGAAGGTGTGCTGCTCGGCGAGGAAGCCGTTGACCTGCCCGGTGAGAGCCTCGACCTGGCCCGTGGTGCCGGTCACGGCAGTGGGGTCGACGGGGTACCAGACCCGCATGCGGACCGAGGCCGGCGGACCGACGGCGCCGCGGTTGTCGGGGGAGAGGAAGCCGGTGAGCAGGGCCTCCGCGCCGAGGTTGGGGTCGTAGAGCGTGCCCATGACGGCCCCGTTGTCGACGTGCTGCCACCGCGGGTCGTCGGGGTCGCGGGGGACGTAGGTGCCGCTCAGCACGAGGTCGGTGCCGGGCAACGGGTCACCCACGCCCAGCTGCAGCTCCTGCGCCGTCTCGGCGAGGACGACGATGGGCACCGGCGCGTCCTCCTCCGGCTGCTCCGGCGTGTCCTGACGGTCCTCCCTGCCGCGGAGGGTCGGGGTCTCGCCCACGACGAGCTCCGGCCAGTCGCCGTCGACCAGCTCCACGTGCCCGCGCAGGTCGGGGTCGACGGCCAGGCTCAGCGTCGCGGTGTAGTAGCCCGTCTCGACCTCCGGGTCGAAGGGGACGTCGGACTCCAGACGCGCCAGGAACTGCGGCGACCCGAGGACGTCACGCAACGGCTCGGGCTGCTGGGTGCGGACGCGTTCGGCCCCCTCGCGCAGCGGTGCCCAGCCGTCGGCCGAGGGGTCGCCCGTGAGGTCCTCGGCGCTGCCGTAGATGACGGTCCGCTGCCAGTCGCCGCGCAGGTCGCGCTGCGCCGCGGAGAGCGCGGTGATCTCCTCGGTCAGCTGGCGGCCCTGGACGTCGATGAGCCCGCGGGGGGCGGCGGTGAGCAGCAGCGCGACCACGCCGACGAGCACGGCCAGACCGACCGACACCCACGGGTCGGTGGCGAACTGCCGCCGGGCCAGGCGCCCGGCCCCGGTGCTCGGAGGTATGCCGTGGCGCGGGGTCACCGGATCTCCTCCCGGTAGTCACGGTCCAGCGCCTGGGCGCGCACCCGTCGGGCCAGGACGGCGAGCAGGGCCAGCAGACCGACCAGGGTCGTGCCGAGGAGCACCGCCCACGGCGTGGACTCGAGCCGCAGGGCAGCGGGCAGCCGGAGCCGTCCGGGGGCCGTCGTCGAGGTGGCCAGCTCGGGCACCACCGCGGTGCCCACGACCCACCCGGCGGCCAGGCCGAAGACGACGGCCAGGAGCACCACCCCGCCGAGCTCGAGGGCGCGCGAGCGCGCCTGCGCGGCGGGCGGCATACCGAGGGCGCGGAGCACGGCGACCTCCGGCCGACGGGCGGACAGCAGCGTCGCCGCCACCGCGGCGACCCCGGTGAGGGCCAGCAGGACCGCACCGGCGGAGGCGACCCAGAAGACGAGGCGTGCGGCGCTGGTCGCATCGGTCACCGACACCGAGCCGGGTCCGGTGACCGCACGCAGGTCCTGGCGCTGGGCCAGCGCGGACACGGCGGCTGCCGGGTCGCCGCTGGCGTCCGCCCAGACCTGGTCGGGCCACGGCAAGGAGCGTTGCTGCTCGGCGAGCAGCGAGGCGACGACGCGCACGTCGGCCAGGGCGGCGACCGTGCCGCGTTGCCCTGGCAGGGCGTCGACGACGGCGCTCACCTCGGCCGGCAGTCGGCCCCCGGCCACGGAGAGGGTCAACGGATCACCCGGGGCGAGGGCGGCCGCGGAGGCGACCTCGGTGGTGATGGCGACCGGCACCGAGCCCGACGCGGGCGTCTCCTCCGGCGGTCCGCCGTCCAAGCTCCCGGCCACCGCGGCACCGCTGAACTCGGCGCCGGGCGCGAGCACCACCTCCGCGGCCAGGCCCGACCGCACCTCCGGCCACTGCACGCGCCACGTCGCCGCAGACGTGTCGTACCACGTCGGGATGCGCTCCTCGTTGGTCTCGACGGAAGAGATTAAGGCCGTGCCCTCGTCACCGACGAAGCCCTGATCGGGCTCGACGGTCGTGCGGTAGGTCGCGTCCTCCACCGCCTCGGCGGCGGCGACGAGCGGCGCGACCTGCTCGGCCGACAGGGCCCCGGTGCTGCCCCACCCGCCGTCGGCCAGGATCGGCTCACCCCCGGCCCGGAGCCGCAGATCGACGCCCAGGCTGGTGGAGCCCTCGTAGAACATCTGCTCCTGGCCCGGCTGGTCCGCGGCCACCTCGACGGTCACCGCCTCGACCGTGTGCTCCCGCCCGGCGGGCAGGGTGAAGGTCACCGACTCCTGCGTCGTGCCCGGGCTCGCCGTGAAGTCGCTGAGCGTCTCGGGGTCGTAGTCGAGGGTCGGTCCGGGCGCCTGGACGAACTCGGAGGTGACCGTGGCGCTGAGCCCGGTGGCGACGTCCTCGACGAGCAGGGAGACCCGCAGCGGCACCGGCGCAGCAGCCGCCTCCACGACGCCGTCGAGGCGTTGGGTGACGCGCTCGGCGAGCGGCGGCGCCTCAGGGACCTCGGTCTCCCCCTCCGGGATGTCGGTGCCCTGCTCCGCAGCGATCTCGTCCAGCTGCTCCTCGACGCGGACGATGTCGTCGAGCCGGGCGATCTCCCAGCGGTCGGCGGTGCGCTCGGTCGAGAGCGTGAGCTCGAGCTCCTGCGCGCCGGGGGGAACGGCGATCGGCGTGCGCTGCTGCTGCTCGCCATCGGTGGCGATCAGCTCCTCCAGGCCGCTCGGCACGACTCCTGCCGGTATGCCGTCGGGCACGTTGGCGACGGCCGCGAGAGCCTGAGTGTCGGCCAGGGTCAGGGGCACCGGCACGTCGCCGATCCGGGCGCTGTCCTCCACCCAGACCAGTGCGGCGGAGGAGACCTCCGGCAGCTCGGTCAGGTCGGGGGGAGGATCGGCCAAGGTGCTGGCCGACCGTGGCGCCGGGGGCCGCACGAGGTCGGCGCGCAGCTCGGCGCCCTCGCTCACCGCGGCCAGGTCGTCGCGCAGCTGGGCGCTGGTGCCGGAGTAGAGCGCCGCGAGCGTCGTCGAGCCCGCGGCGAGGACGACGAGGACGACGGGCACGGCATACACCTGCAGGTGCCGGCTGACCTGCGCGGAGGCGAGGTGGTGGGTGGCGGTGCGCGAGGGGCGGGTGGCGACCTCGAGCAGCCGGGTGAGCGGGCCGAGGAGGGCCATGGCGGCGACGGCGCTCGCGGCCAGGAGCAGGGCCGGGGCGGCCCCGGCCACCAGGTCGGTGCCCAGCGTGCCGTCCTCGGCGCGGGTCAGGGGGGAACCCGCCCGGCGCAGCTGCCACCAGCTCAGCGCTGCGGCAGCCAGGACGACCACCACGACGGCGATGGTCGTGGCCGCACGGGCGCGGCCGGACCGGTCGGCGACCGCCTCCCCACCGGAGAGCCGCCGGGCCTGCAGTGCGGCGATGACGGCCAGCGCCAGCGAGATGCCGACGAGGGTCGTCAGGGCGGTCAGGACGAGCCGACCGAGCAGCTCCTCACCCCCGGGCACGGCCTGCATCACCGCCCAGGCGAGGCCGGCGCCGAGGACGGTGCCGACAGCGGCGACGACGACGGACTCCAGCAGGCCGGTCAGCAGGACCTGCTGCCGGGAGGCGCCGCGGGCGACGAGGAGCTGGGCCTGCGGCGCCCGCGTCGCGGCGAGGAGCCGGGCGAGTTGCACGACCGCCAGACCGGTGACCAGCACGAGGACCGAGAGCGGGATGACCCCGAGGGCCCGGGCGGTGGCGAGGTTGGTCGAGGCCTGCGCGGCGGTCGGGGCGAGGTCGCCCTCCACCTGGATGCCGCGGACGGCGACGCCCTCGGCCTCGCGCAGGTCGAACCGGAGGTTCTCGGCCCCGGCGGCCAGCACGGCGAGGTCGTCGGGCTGGATCTGCGCGCTCTCGGGGCGGACCGGCCAGCGCACGAACGGTGACCCCACCTGCTGGGCGAGTTCCTCGTCGACGACGAGAGGGCCCCGGGTCGCCTCCTCGTCGGCCACGCCGGTGCGGGTGAGCTCGTCGCCGAACCAGAACGCGTCGTCGGCCCGGAGCGGCTGCCACGTGGCCGAGACCTGGACAGCGCGGTCCGCGACGACGAGCACGTCGCCGACCTCGACGCCCCAGGCCTGCGCGGCCCCGACGTGCAGAGCGCCCTGGGCGGGGGCATCCGTGGAGCCGTCCCCGCCGGTCTGCGGCCAGGCGCCGTCGAGCAGCGTGACGAGCTCGTCGGGGGTCTGCCCGACGGCGAGGTCCGGGCCACCCATGACGACGAGATCACCGTCGAGCTCGGAGCCCGCTGCGCTCACCGGGCGGGGCTCGCTGACGACGAGCCGGCCGATGCTCACCGGAGCGGGGGCGAAGGCGTCGGTGATCGTCGCGCGGGCCCGGGTGTCCTGCTCCTGCGGCTCCTCGGCCAGCCGGGTCTGCACCTGCACCCCGGTCTCGGTGGGCTCACCCTGCGTGAGCGCGGCCCGCGCGGCGGTACTCGCCGCCGCCTGCGAGTAGCCCACCGTGCCCGCGATGATGGCGCTCGTCACCGTCACGAGTGCGAGCAACGTGAGGAGCAGCCCCCACGAGGACCGCGCCCGCGCCCTCGCGAAGCTGCCCCACGTCATACCCGTGGACCTTAGGCGGCGCCACCGACAGGACCAACCCCTTCCCCCACGTCAGGCGGAGGATCGTGGCCTATTCGTGACCCACCGAGCGTCGCAGATGGTCGCTCTCACCCCCACCGGGCGTCGCAGATGGTCGCGCTCACCCTGACCGAGCGTCGAAGATGGTCGCTCTCGTCCTCACCGAGCGTCGCAGATGGTCCCGCTCACCCAGGAGCATCGACCGGACGCGACCAGTGGAGTGCCTCCTGGACGACGCGGGTGGCGAACTCCTTCGGCAGCACCTGGTGCCCGGTGGTCGCGGCCGTGATGACGAGCTCGGCGCGGGTCTTCCGGTAGAGCGCGTGGTCGCGGACCGAGGAGATGAGCCCCAGCTGGTCCTCGAAGCTCTTGTCATGCTCGTTGGTCAGGATGGTGAACGAGGGGATGTGCCCTTCGTGGCGGAACCTCTCCCACACGTCCACGCGCTCCGGGTGGGCGGCGCGCAGCTGCGCGATGGACCCGTGGATGACGTGCTCCTCGACCTTCTTGATCGCCCCGGGGAACCAGCGCTGGAAGTCGATCTGCGGCACCTCCACGACCGCGTGGGAGTGGGTGACGGCGGCTGCGCACAGCGCCCCGAAACCGCCGAGTGACGACCCGTAGTAGACGACGCGATCCAACGGTATGCCGCGCTGCTCCGCCTCGGCGGCCACCGTCTCTGCGATGGCGTGAATGGTGTCGTGCTGCGCATCGAGGTACCACGCGCCGTCCGGGACGGGGTTGTCGCGCAGCCCGGGATCGGCCACCGACAGCACATGGCTGCCCGCCCAGGAGCTCGCCCAGGACCAGCGGTGGAAGGCCGGGAACCTCCGGTCCTCACGCCCCGGTACGAGAGCGTTGGACATCAGCACGACCATGCCGTCGGCCTCGTCGTTCATCGACAGGTAGTCGATGTCGAGGCCACTGCTCGTCGACCGTGTCGTATACGGCAGGTGGGGCTGCGTCGTCACGCCCGCATGCTAGCCGTCGGCTGCCCCGCAGCCCCTGGCGAGGATCCCCCACCGGGCGTCGCAGATGGTCGCGCTCACGCCCACCGAGCGCCGCAGATGGTTGCTCAGTCGTCCCGCTGGTCAACGATCCGGCGCGCCTTGCCGACCGAGCGTTCCACGCCACCCTCGCCGAGCACCACGACCTGGGCGCTGGTCCCGATCCGGTCCTTGACCTGGCCCGCCAGCCGGATGGCGAGCCGCTCCCGGTCCTCGCCGCTCAGCCCCGGCTCACCCTCGACGTTGATGGTCAGCTGGTCCATCCGCCCGGGCCGGGTCAGGACGCACTGGAAGTGCGGGGTCAGCCCCGGTATGCCGAGCACCAGTTCCTCGATCTGCGTCGGGAAGACGTTGACTCCCCGCACGATCATGAGGTCGTCGCTGCGCCCGGTGATCTTGGCGAGTCGCCGCATACCGGGTCGTGCCGTGCCCGGGAGCAGCCGGGTGAGGTCGCGGGTGCGGTAGCGCAGGACAGGCATCGCCTCGCGGGTCATGGCGGTGAGGACGAGCTCGCCCTCCTCGCCGTCGGCGACCGGCTCCTCGGTGATCGGGTCGATGATCTCGGGGTAGAAGTGGTCCTCCCACAGCGTCAGACCGTCCTTGGTCTCGACGCACTCCTGCGCCACGCCCGGCCCCATCATCTCCGAGAGACCGAAGATGTCGGTCGCGTGCATGGCGCAGCGCTGCTCGATCTCGGCGCGCATCGCCTCGGTCCACGGCTCGGCGCCGAACACACCGATCTGCAGCGAAGTGCCGGCCGGGTCGACGCCCCGCTCGACCATCGCGTCCATGAGGGAGAGGAAGTAGGACGGCGTCACCATGATGACGCGCGGGCCGAAGTCCTCGATGAGCTGGAGCTGCTTCTCCGTCTGCCCGCCGCTCATCGGGACGACGGTGCACCCGAGCCGCTCGGCCCCGTAGTGCGCGCCGAGGCCGCCGGTGAACAGGCCGTAGCCGTAGGCGACGTGCACGAGGTCGCCCGGGCGCGTCCCGGCGGCGCGCAGCGACCGCGCGACGAGGTCGGCCCAGGTGCTGATGTCGCCCTGCGTGTAGCCGACGACGGTCGGTCGACCGGTCGTGCCGGAGCTGGCGTGAACGCGGACGCACTGCTCACGCGGGACCGCGAACATCCCGAACGGGTAGTTGGCTCGCAAGTCGGCCTTGGTGGTGAACGGCAGCAGGCGGATGTCGTCGAGGGAGGTGATGTCGTCGGGGTGGACGCCGAGCTCGTCCAGCTGGCGGCGGTAGTGGTCGACGCCGTCGTAGGCTCGGCGAACGCAGGTCTGGAGCCGCTGCAGCTGGGCGGCGCGGAGCTGGTCGACCGACCAGGTCTCCGCCTCGTCGTGCAGGTCGGGGCGTGGGCCGATGTCGGGCAGCGTCGCCATACGGGCAGGGTATGCCGTCGCTCGCCCCGGCCCGACAGCGCGTCGTCAGCACCTCCTCGACCCGGCTCGGTGTCAAGGCCGACCGGTCTGCTCGGCCTGCCGGACGTCCTGCAGGAGCCGGGGTGAGCGCCAGCGGCCCACCTCCCGGGTCCAGGAGGTCAGCGGGTAGGCGAGACGCACGACGTAGTAGTTGACGAACTCGAGGGCGGCGAACGCCCAGACGCAGAGGGTCAGCACGAGCGGGCCCGGGCCCTCGCCGCCGCGCACCAGGATCATCACCAGGCCCACCGCCAGCAGAAGCGGGTCGAGGACGCGGAAGGCACGGTATGCCCCGGCCACGCTCCGCGGCATCCTGCCCCTCCCGACCCACGATCGCCCCAGGAGCCAGTAGGCCCCGGCCTGCACCAGCACGAGGACCAGGGGGCCGAGCGCCCACCACAGGGTCGTCGCCTCCCTGCTGCTCCACCGTGGCGTCAGCGTCGACCAGGCGATGAGGCTGAAGACGCCTGCCGCGGTGAGCTCGCCGAGGCCCAGCGAGAGATAGCGTCGGCGCAGGGCCTCCCGCCTCCCCTGACCGAGAGGCACGCCCGGCGTCTCCCGACCACCGTGGGTCACGGGTTCGGGCGCAGGGCGCGGCTGTGCCCGCGGAACTCGGCGACGACAGCATTGTCGGTGGCGCGGCATACCGTGACATCCGTGATGCCGCTGCGGCCGGAGATGAGGCGCTCCCGGGCCGTGGCGACGAGCACGTCGCCGAGACGGGAGGGGAGGAGATAGGTGATGTCGCAGCTGGCGGCGACGGTCGTCCGGCCGGTCGCGTTGCAGGCCAGGGCGAAGGTCGAGTCGGCCAGGGTGAAGATGTAGCCGCCGTGGGCGATGTCGTGTCCGTTGACCATGGTGTCGGTGATGGTCATCCGGGTATGCGCGTGGCCGAGGTCGCCGTCGTCGTGGTGGTCGACGCCGACGTCGAGGAGCTCGATGCCGAGGGTGGCGGAGGCCTTGTCCTGCTCCCACATGCGCAGGACGTGGGCGAGGTCGGTGCCGCTCATCGGGTGGTCCTGACCTGGATGACCGGGTGGGAGGCGTGCGTCCGCCGCATCGGGGTCACAGCGCCTCGCTGGCTCGGTAGCGGCCGCCGGGGTAGAGCCGGTCGAGCTCGGTGAGCTGGGCGCGCACGGTCTCGGCGCCGATCTCGGCCAGCCACTCGTGCGGGCCCTTGGGGTAGTTGGTGCCGCGCCGCATCGCGGTGTCGACGTCCCCGGCTGTCGCCTCGCCGCGATGGACGAGGTCGACCCCTTCGTTGACGAGCATGGCGAGGGTGCGCGCGACCGGGTCGGTCTGCAGCGGCCCGCCCACGAGCTTGCCGGCGAGCGCCTCATCGGGCTCAGCGTCGACCGGGCGGCCGTCGGCATACTCGAAGACGCCGCGCCCGGTCTTGCGGCCCAGCCGGCCCTCGCGGACGAGGTCGCGCTGGAAGTCGGTGGGCGCGTAGCGCGGGTCCTCACCGGTCTGCCGCCAGACGGACTCACCCACGGCGAGGTTGACGTCCTGGCCGATGAGGTCGGTGAGCTCGAAGGGGCCCATGCGGAAGCCGGCCTCGCGCAGGGCGAGGTCGACGGTGGCCGGGTCGACCAAGCCTTCCTCGACCATGCGCTGCGCCTCGCCGTAGAACGGGCGCGCGACACGGTTGACGATGAACCCTGGCGTCGACGTGCACCGCACAGGCTCCTTGCCCCAGCGCCGCATGAGCTCGGCCGCCACGTCGAGCACGGCCGGGTCGGAGTCGTCGCCGGTGATGACCTCGACGAGAGCCATGAGCGGCGGCGGGTTGAAGAAGTGCAACCCGATGACCCGGCCAGGGTGCGCCATCGCTGGGGAGGTGCCGCCGTGCAGCGCGGCATCGTGCCCGGAGGTCGCCTCACCGGCGATGTCGTCGATGGACAGCGAGGAGGTGTTGGTCGCGAGAACCGTGCTGGAGGGCTGGCTGCTCTCCAGCTGACGGAAGATCACCCGCTTGACGTCGAGGTGCTCGACGACGGCCTCGATGACCAGGGCCACCGGCGGCACGGTCGACATGTCGCGCGTGGTGTGCGGGGTGACGCGGCCGAGGGTCGCCTTGGCGTCCGCCTCGGAGACCTTGCCCTTGGCGACGAGCTTGTCGAAGGTCTGGCGGAGCGTGGCCAGGGCCTTGTCGGCGGCGTCGGGCTGGGCGTCGACCAGGACCACGGGATGCCCGGCCTGGGCGGCGACCTGGGCGATGCCCGCCCCCATGGCGCCCGCGCCGATGACCGCGACCCGCACCTCGCCGGGGGCGCGGAGCAGCGGGTGCGGTGACGGGGAATCGGCCGGCCCGTCGGTCCCCTCGGTCGTCGGGCTGCTGGCGCTCTGCGGTCCTGGTGCGTCGGCGTCGATCACGGCACCCATGGTGCCAGCCCTCCCGAGGCCCCATGACCGGAGTGGACGCAGCGGGCAGGCCGTGGGGCGTCGAGGGGAGTGTGGACGAGGAACAGCGCGAGTCGACGTGCGCTGACATACTCGCCTGGCATGGGACTCAACATGGGACTGGTGTATGTCCGTGGCGCCGAGGTCGGGGACCTCGCAGCGATCGGGCTGGTGCCGACAGGGGAGCGGATGAGCGCCGATGTGGCGTCCACCTCGCCGGACGGTGAGCTCGTCGTGGCCCGGCCGGTCGGGGGCTGGCTGCTGCTGGTCGGGCCGGAACTGCTCCTCGGCTTCGAGGACGAGATGATCGCCCGGACCCTGGACCGTCAGGTGGTCGCGGCCATGCTGGGCAGCACGAGCGACACGTTCTCCTTCGCGCGGTGCGACCCCGATGGCACCCGCCGGCACGTGGTCGACTCCTACGGCGAGCGGGCGGTGGACGAGGGGCCGCCCCTGCCCGAGGAGGCCGGGATCGAGCGGCTGACCGAGGACACCATCCAGGGCCTCGCGGTCGAGGTCACCGGCGTGAACTTCTGGGACTCCTTCATGGAGGAGGACTGGCAGGTGCTGTCCATGGGCGGCCAGGGCCAGGACGGCGGCGGCGACATCGCACAGAGCCGGCCGTCATCACCGACACAGCCGGTCGAGCCGACGCAGCCCCAGCCTCGCAAGGGTTTCCTCGCCCGACTCTTCGGCCGCTGACCCGGATCAGGGCAGGGGCTTGACTCTCCCACGGTGTCAGGCCGTGGAGTGGGGATCGCCATGTTGAGTATCGGAGAGTTCGCCCGGTTGGCCGGGGTGTCGGTGCGCATGCTGCGCCACTACGACCAGCTCGCCCTGCTGCGCCCGCAGCGAGTCGACCCGCACAGTGGATACCGCTCGTATGCCGCAGCTCAGCTCGCCCGCGCCAACCAGCTCGTCGGCCTCAAGGAGCTCGGGTTCACCCTCGAGCAGGTCGGCGTGCTGCTGGACGGCGAGCTGAGCGAGGGCGAGGTTATCGCCCTCATGCGGGCCCGTCGCGATGCGCTGCGCGAGCAGCTCGCGGCGGACCGTCACCGGCTCGCGGCCCTCGAGGCGAGGCTCCGATCGATCGAGAAGGAGAATCCCATGTCCGACTACATCGAGAAGCCGTTGCCCGCGCTCACCCTCGCCCAGCTGACCGTCCGCATCGAGGAGATGTCAGAGGTCGAGGAGGAGATGAGCAGCATGTTCCAGCGCGTCAACGCCCTGATCGGCGACCGCCCACGGCTGGGTCCCGGCGTCGCCACCTACGCGCCCGACGGTGACGGCATGATCGCGGCGGCGGCCGAACAGGTAGGGCCCGACGAGACCCCTGACGGTCTGGAGGCCGGCAGGCTCGCGGCCGTCGACAAGGCCCTGACCGTGCGGTATGCGGGCGCTGACCTGTCCGGCATCCAGCAGGCCTGGCAGGGGCTGGTCGCGGAGGTGGAGGCGCGCGGTCTCACGCCCACCGGGACCTGCCGCGAGGTGTATGACGTGACGCCGTTCGACGGTGCAGGTGCGGGGTGGTCGGTGGACCTGCAGCAGCCGGTCGCCTAGGCAGGGCGCGTCCAGATGGTCCCGTGGGAGTGGGCGCATATGCCCACTTCCACGGGACCTTCTATGCAGGGCTGTGGATGACGGACAGCCGGCGCGGACATCTGGGTGCAGAGTTGCCGGGAGAGGCCGTGCCACGGGGAGGTGACGTAGGGGTGCAGAGTTCCAGGGGAAGGGATGCCGTGAGGTGCAGAGCTCCAGGGGAGGGGCTGATGGTGGAGAGCTCCAGAGGGAGGGAGGCCATGGGGGTGGAGAGGGCTGGGACGGGACGGACGCCGTCCGCCCGGCGTCGGGCATGGCGCCAGGAGGTAGGGCGCCAGGTGGCCCGGCGGCACGGCGGCGTCGCCAACCGTGCTGACCTGCTGCGGGCGGGACTGGCCGACCACGACGTGCGCGCCGAGGTCGATCGTGGCGTGTGGCACCGCGCCGGATGCCACACCCTCTGCATCGAGGGAGCGGCACCGCAGGGTGAGGGTCTGCTGTGGCGGGCGCTGTGGGAGTCGGGGCCGCGCGCAGTGCTGGACGGTCCCACCTCCCTCATCGCCGCCGGTCTCCTGCACTGGGAGGAGCCCCTCGTCCACGTCTGCGTGCCGCGCAACGCCACCGTCCGCGACATCCCCGGGGTGCGCTGTCACGTGGTGCGGGACATCGGCCCGACGATCCCCTTCGGCCTTCGCCGCACCAGGCCGGAGGTCGCCCTCATCCGTGCCGCCGAGTGGGCGCGCTCCGACCGGGCCGCCTCGACCCTGATCGCCATGACGGTGCAGCAGCGTCTCGTCCCTCCCGCGGCGGTCCTGGACCGGTGGTCGCAGACGCGCCGGTCCTCCCGGCGGCGCCTCCTCGACTCGGTGATCCGCGACGTCTGCGACGGGGCCCACTCGATCAACGAGCTCGACGTCGCCCAGGCGTGCCGAGCGCGCGGCATACCTGAGCCGACTCGGCAGCAGGTCCGCAGGACCTCGACCGGGACCGTCTACCTCGATCTCTTCTGGGAGGGCTTCGGGGTGCACGCGGAGGTCCAGGGCGCGCACCATCTGTGGGGCCTGAACGGGGTGGACGACGCCGTGCGCGGCAACGCCCTGGCCGTCGGGGCGCGGGGGCTGGTGAGCCTGCAGATCCCGGTCCTGGGCTGGCGGCTGCACCCGGAGGTCTTCCTCGACCAGATCGCCGACGCGCTGCGCGCGGGAGGGTGGGCCGCTTGAGGGTCCCGCGAAAGTCGCAGGATATGCCGACTCCTACGGGACGCTGCGGGGTTGCTGCCGATGGTCCCGTAGGAGTTGGCAGATATCCCGACTCCCACGGGACGCTGCGGCGCTGCCGCTCTCCTCACCCCGAGATGCCGTGCCGACGCGACGCCGCGACCTCGTTACCCTGAGGAGCATGGCGAAGACCGCGACGACGCACCCGCTCCTGGACCAGCACGCCGAGACCATCGAGGCCGCGACGCAGGCGCTGCGGGAGCGCAGCTACTACAGCCGCTACCCGGAGTCACCGAGCCCCCGGGTGTATGGCGAGGGCTCGCCGGAGCGGGGGCAGCTCGCCCACCAGGAGACGCTCAACAAGGAGATCGACGGCCTGGCCGACCAGCCCACGACCGGGCGCAGCGTCAGCTCGGAGAAGAGCCCCTACGGCCCGACGCTGGGCGTGCGCTACCCCGAGCTCGACGTCGACGCAGCGATGGCGGCCGCTCAGGCCGCGATCCCCGCCTGGCGCGACGCCAGCGCCGAGGTCCGCGCGGCCGTGCTCACCGAGGTCGTCGAGCGCATCAACGCCCGCTCCCACGAGATGGCGCACGCCGTCATGCACACGAGCGGCCAGCCGTTCGTCATGTCCTTCCAGGCCGGCGGCCCGCACGCCCAGGACCGCGCGCTCGAGGCGATCGTCGTCGCCCTGGAGGAGCAGCGCCGCGTCCCGGCGTCGGTCACCTGGGAGAAGCCGGCGAAGGGCGACCCGATCCGCATGCAGAAGGACTACCGCCTCGTCCCC
Organism: Serinicoccus profundi; assembly: GCF_008001015.1. NCBI lineage: Bacteria > Bacillati > Actinomycetota > Actinomycetes > Micrococcales > Ornithinimicrobiaceae > Serinicoccus > Serinicoccus profundi. The sequence continues at coordinate 312,161 of NZ_CP042862.1, forward strand.
CGCGGCGTCGCGCTCGTCATCGGCTGCAACACCTTCCCGACCTGGAACGCCTACCCCGGCATCTTCGCCAGCCTGGCCACCGGCAATCCTGTCGTCATCAAGCCCCACCCCCGCGCGGTCCTGCCCCTCGCGCTCACCGTCCAGATCGCCCGCGAGGTGCTGGCCGAGGCCGGCTTCGACCCGGCCCTCGTCCAGCTCGCCGCGGAGGACGACGGCGGCACGCTCGCCAAGGATCTCGCGCTCCACCCGGCGGTCAAGATCATCGACTACACCGGCGGCCCCGGCTTCGGCCGCTGGCTGGAGACCGAGGCGGTCGCCGCCGGCAAGCTCGTCTACACCGAGAAGGCCGGCCTCAACACCGTCGTCGTCGACTCCACCGACGACCTGCGCGGCATGCTCGGCAACCTCACCTTCTCCTTCTCCCTGTACTCCGGCCAGATGTGCACGGCCCCGCAGAATGTCTACGTCCCCGCCACCGTCACCACCGACGAGGGCGAGCTGTCCGCGGAGGAGTTCGCCGGCAAGCTGGGTCAGGCGATCAGCGCCTTCACCGGTGACGACGCCAAGGCTGTGGAGATCCTCGGGGCGACGGTCAACGACGACGTCCGCAGCCGCGTGACGGACGTCCCGGCGCTCGCGCAGAGCCTCGGCGGAGACGTCGTCCTCGACTCCCGGCCGGTGTCCCACCCCAGCTATCCCGACGCCGTCGTCCGCACCCCCGCCCTCATCGGCGTCGATGCCGGCAACGAGACGGCATACACCACCGAGTGCTTCGGCCCGGTCGCCTTCGTCGTCCGCACCGCGGACACGGCGGAGTCGCTGCGCCGGTTCGTGCAGACGGTCGCCGAGCACGGTGGCATGACCGCCGCGGTCTACTCCACCGACGAGCAGGTGCTCGACGACGCCCGGGACGCGGCGGCCGACGCCGGGGTCGCGCTGTCGGAGAACCTCACCGGCCAGATCTTCGTCAACCAGACGGCCGCGTTCTCCGACCTGCACGGCACGGGCGCCAACCCGGCCGCCAACGCCGCCTACGCCGACGCAGCCTTCGTCGCCAACCGCTTCCGCGTCATCACCAGCCGGCGCCACGTCTGAGGCTCGAGGGTATGCCTTCTGCCGAGCACGACGCCTCCGTCCAGGGCGGCGGGTCTGACCCCCAGCCGCCCGAGCCCGCCGAGCCGGCGGCGGTCCGCCTGCGGGCCGTGGCGGACGGCGTGGTGGCCTTCGCCGGGCTGTCCGGGCTGCGCGCCCAGACTCCGGAGGACGCGGTCACGACGCTCCTCGCCCTCGTGGAGCAGGGCTTCGCCGCCGGTCGTCACCGGGTGGAGGCAGAGGTGCGGGCCGATGACGACGACGCCCGGCGCCTGCTCCAGCGGGCCGGTCTGCGCCCGGAGGGCGTGGGCCGGGGCCGGGGCACGACCCGCGAGGGCCGCCCGGTCGACCTGCTGCGCCTGGCCCGACTGGTCGACGACCCGCCCCCGGGCGCGCCGGGCGCGTTCCTCGGCATGCTCAACGCCACCCTGCCCCGCAAGCGGCTCATCGCCCAGGGCCTCGTGCGCGACGACGCGGGTCGGGTGCTCCTGTGCGAGCTGACCTACAAGACCGACTGGGACCTGCCCGGCGGCGTCGTCGACCCGCGGGAGTCACCGCGACAGACGGTGCAGCGCGAGCTGTGGGAGGAGCTGGGCCTCGACCTTGCGGTCGGCGAGCTGCTCACGGTCAACTGGCTGCCGCCCTACAAGCAGTGGGACGACGCGCTCCTCCTGGTCCACGACCTGGGGGTGCAGCCAGGCCTCGCCGACCGGGTGACGCTGCAGGCCAGCGAGCTGCGGGCCGTGCACTGGGTGGACCCGGCCGACATCGACCAGCACGTCGCGCCCTACGTCGCACGCCACCTGCGCTCCCTCCTCGACGACGGCCCGGGCGAGCTCGAGGACGGCCACCGCATCTGAGCCGCGGCCAGGGCGTGGGTGGCAGGATGCCCGCATGACCCACGACGCCCGCCCCGTGCAGACCGCCCGCACCACCACCGCCGTCCGCGAGGCGGGAGAGCCGACCTCGCCCACCCTGCTCCTCATCCACGGCAATGTCTCCTCGTCGGCCTTCTTCGACCGGCTCATCGAGAACCTCGCCAGCGAGTTCCACGTCCTCGCGCCCGACTTCCGGGGGTATGGCGACTCCGCCCGGGAGACCATCAACGCCACCCGCGGCGTCGCGGACCTCTCCAACGACATCGCCGCGCTCCTGGACGCGCTCGAGGTGGAGGGCGCGGTGGACGTCCTCGGCTGGTCGGCCGGTGGCAACGTCGCGCTCCAGCTCGCGATGGACCACCCGCACCGGGTGCGGCGACTCGTGCTGGAGGCGCCCGGCAGCCCGTTCGGCTTCGGCGGCAGCACCGGTCTCGACGGGCGCCCGGTGGCCGAGGACTTCGCCGGCAGCGGCGGCGGCACCGCCAACCCGGCGTTCTGCGCGGCGCTGCAGGCGGGCGACCGCGGGGAGGAGCCGACGAGCCCGCGCACGACCTTGCGCGCGTTCTACGTCAAGCCCGGGTTCACGTTCGCGCCCGAGGTGGAGGAGGCATACCTCGACTCGATGCTCAAGACCTCGGTCGGCGACGACGTCTACCCGGGCGACACGACGACCAGCGACACCTGGCCCGGCGTCGCGCCCGGGACGACGGGGATGAACAACGCGCTGTCGCCGAAGTACCTCGACCAGTCCGGTTTCGCCGACCTCGACCCGGCCCCGCCGGTGCTGTGGATCCGGGGCGCGGAGGACCAGATCGTCTCCGACACCTCGATGTTCGACCTCGCGCAGCTGGGCAGGCTCGGCGCCGTGCCTGGCTACCCGGGGGAGGACGTCTGCCCGACGCAGCCGATGGTGGGCCAGACGCGGGCGGTGCTGGAGCAGGCCGGCGAGTTCACCGAGGTCGTCTACGAGGACTGCGGCCACAGCCCGCACCTGGAGCACCCGGAGCGCTTCGCCGAGGACGTGCGGGCCTTCCTCCGGGGCTGACCGGCAGCCCTGACCTCAGGGCAGCGGCGTCGCCAGCGCGGCGTCGAGGGCGATGGTGATCATGTCGCCGAAGGTCTGCTCGCGCTCCTGCGCGCTGGTCTCCTCACCGGTGACGATGTGGTCGCTGACGGTGCAGATCGCCAACGCCTGCCGACCGTGCTGCGCGGCGAGGGTGTAGATCTCGGCGGCCTCCATCTCGACGGCGACGACGCCGTACTCCACAACCTTGCCGGTCAGCTCGGGGCGCGAGTGGTAGAAGCTGTCGGAGCTGAAGACGGTGCCGACGAGGTGCGGGGCGTCGGCGGCCTCGGCCGCCTCGACGGCCGCGCGCAGCAGGGCGAAGTCGGCGGTCGCCGGGTAGTGGTAGCCCTGGAACCGGAGGCTGTTCATCGAGCTGTCGGTCGCGGCGGCCTGGGCGATGACGACGTCACGCACCTTGAGCCGCTCGGTGAGCGCCCCGCAGGAGCCGACGCGCACGAGCTGCTGCACGTCATACTCGCTGATCAGCTCGTTGACGTAGATCGACGCCGACGGCTGCCCCATGCCGGTGCCCTGCACCGAGACGCGCTCGCCGCGGTAGGTGCCGGTGAAGCCGAGCATGCCGCGCACCTCGGAGTAGCAGGTGGCGTCGTCGAGGAAGTTCTCGGCGATCCAGCGGGCGCGCAGCGGGTCGCCGGGGAGGAGGACACGGGGGGCGATCTGGCCGGGGTCGGCAGCGATGTGGGTGCTCACGCGCCCAGGGTATGCCGTGTGCTCCCGGTCTTCTCGTCGTCACCGCAGCGTCGTCTCACCGTCTTCTCCTTTTCCCCTGGTGAGGTAGGGGTGGACGAAAGGGGAGCGGTATGGGGCGAGGGTGGCCTGGTGCGTTGGGGCACCGGATCTCTGCTGCGCTGCGGTGGCGGCTGCGGGCGGTGCGCGCCCGGCGCGCGGCGGCCCGCCGCGACCCGCACGCGGTGGCGCTGGAGATGGTGCGCCAGGTGGAGCGCCGTGAGCGGCCGCTGCCGACGCGGCTCGTGCGCCGGGTCTTCACCGCGCACGGCCGGGCGCTGACGGCGGCGAGCGCGCCGGAGTCGATCGCCTCCCTGATCCCCGAGATGCTCAGCGAGCCCGCGGGCCGGCAGCACGTGCGGGCGGCGGTCGCGGCGGATGCGGTGGTGCTGGCGAAGTTCGGCGTGCGGGGCGGGATCAAGCTGCGTGCGGCCTATGCCGGGGCCGACCTGACCGTCGCGGTGGACGGCTCCGGTGACCTGGCCCGCCTCGAGCGGATCCTGCACTCCCACCGGGTCGTGGGCGCCGTCGACCCCACCCTCATCCCTCCGCTGGTCTCGTCGGGGTCGCTGCCGGGTGGCGCGTGCTACGTCGTCGAGCGGTGGGTCCACGGACGGTCGGTCACGACGGGGAGCCGTCTGACCGAGGCCGCGCCGGAGGTGCTGCGTCGGCTGCGGGCGGTCCACCTGGGGCACGGCGTCGAGCAGCTGCCGCTGGGTGCCTGGTGGGACGAGATGCGGCAGGAGTGGTGGGAGGAGACGGTGCGGGCCGAGCTCGTGCCGCCTCACGTCGTCGACGCGGTCGGCGCCCTCGTCGGCCACGACGATCGCACGGTCGCGACCTCGTGGTGCCACGGCGACCTCGTGGCCTCCAACGTCATCGACACCGACGCGGGGCACGTGCTCATCGACTGGGAGCGCGCCGGGGTGGCGCCGGTCATGCTCGACGCCGCCCGGCTGCACCTCTTCTCCGGCGACCCGGAGCGCACGCTCGCCGACATCCGCCGGCAGTGGAGCTGGGAGACCGGGCCGACCGAGGTGGACCTGACTCACCAGCTCGCGCTCGCCCACGCCTACCAGCTCAGCGCCTACCCCCTGCGCCGTGCCGGGCTGGCGACGCACGCCCGCGCGGCGGTCTACGAGCGGCAGGCGCGGCGCCAGGTCGCGCGGTTGGCCCAGGTGCTCGACCTGCCGGTATGACGTGGCGCAGGTAGGTTCGACGCATGCCTCGACCTCGGTCCCGGAGCCCTCGACCACTGCTCGTGGGCGCTCTCGCCCTGGCACTCGCGGGGTGCTCCGGCGGGGCTGAGGAGGCCGAGGGTGACGACGCCCGGCTCGGCGAAGTCGACGCCGAGCCCGCACCGGCCGAGAGCGAGGGGGCCGGCTCGGGAGGCAGGGACGCGGGGGACGACGCCGACGACACCCTCCCGGCGCTGGAGGTCGAGGTCGTCGCCGAAGGGCTGACCCTCCCGTGGGACGTGCAGCACCTGCCTGACGGCACCGCGCTGGTGACCGAGCGCGACGGGCGACTGCTGGCGCTGGACGGTGGGGAGGTCCGCGAGGTGGCCCTCGACATCCCGGACCTCTTCGTCGGCTCGGAGTCAGGGCTGATGGGCCTCGCGCTCGCACCTGACGGCGGCACGGCATACCTCTGCCACGCGACGCAGTCCGGCGGCCAGCCGCAGGACGTCCGCGTCACCCGCTGGCAGCTCGACGAGGGCGCGACTGCGGCGATTACGGACGGCGTGGTGGTGGACGGTATGCCGATCACCTCCGGTCGGCACGGCGGCTGCCGCCTGCTGCTCACCGACGACGCGCTCTACGTCGGCACGGGTGACGCGGCCGACGAGACCAACCCTCAGTCGCTGGACTCCCTCGGCGGCAAGGTGCTCGCGGTGACGCCCGAGGGTGAGCCGCTGGCCGACGCGCCCTTCGTCGACGGCGACCCGCGGATCTACACCTATGGACACCGCAACGTGCAGGGCCTGGCCAGCCAGCCGGGCAGCGGGACGATCTGGTCGGTGGAGCACGGCTCGTCGGTCGACGACGAGGTCAACCGGCTGGAGCCGGGGGCGAACTACGGGTGGGCGCCGGGGGCGGGATACGACGAGTCGGTGCCGATGACCGACACCGAGCGCTTCCCCGACGCGGTCGAGGCGGCGTGGAGCAGCGGCGACCCGACGCACGCGACGACCGGGGCGGTCTTCCTCGACGGCGAGCAGTGGGGCGCGTGGGACGGCGCGCTCGCGACCGCCGAGCTCAAGGGGGCGGGCGTCACGGTGCTGCGGGTCGACGGCGAGCAGGTCGTGGGTGAGGACCGGATGGCCGAGCTGGAGGGCGCCTACGGCCGCCTGCGCTCGCTCACCCTCGCCGACGACGGATCCCTGTGGGTGACAACGTCCAACGGTGAGGGCGACGTCGTCCTGCGGGTGACGCCGAGGGAGTGAGCCTCAGGCGACCAATGTGCCAGCCGCAGGGTCTAAACTACATAATGAGCCGCCAAAATATGTAGTTTAGACCGTCTGTGAGGGCTTCTGGTGCACTCCTTCCTGGATCTCGACCGGGTCCTCGGCACTGTGCCCGCGCCGGTCGTCATGGCGTTGCGTGACGTCGACCGGGGTCAAGGCAGCGAGGGTCTGTACCTCAACCAGGTCCCCGACCTCCTCACCGAGCTAGCCCACCGCGCTCGGGTTGCGAGCATCACCGCGTCCTCCGCCCTCGAGGGTGTCGTGGTCGAGAATCGCCACCGTGCTGCTGCCATCATCGCCAACCGGCGCATCGAGCTGCGCACCCGTAGCGAGCAGGAGTTCGCCGGCTACCGCGCGGCCCTCGACTACCTCTTCGCCGACGATTGGCGCCCGCTGAATGTCGGCCTTCTGCTGCACCTGCACCGGCTGCTCTTCGCGGAGACTCCTGGATCTGGTGGGAGGTTCAAGGAGGGCGACAACCTCGTCGTCGACCGCTCTCCAGACGGCGTCCAGACCGTCCGCTTCAAGCCGGTCCCTGCCGCACGCACCGATGACTACGTCGCCTACCTCATCGACAGCTACGCCCAAGCGATCAGGGCCGAACGACACCACCCGGTGCTCGTCGTGGGTCTCTTCGTCCTCGACCTGCTCGTCATCCATCCGTTCGACGACGGGAATGGTCGGGTGGCCCGCGTGTTGACGAATGCGCTCCTCTCGGAGGCCGGGTATGGGGTCGGCCGATTCGTGTCGCTCGAGGAACTCATCGCGGAGTCGGCTGACGAGTACTACCAGGCACTGCTGGACTCGACCCATGACTGGCACGAGCACGCGAACGATCCGTGGCCCTGGCTGACGTACTTCAGCGCCCTCCTCGCCCGCGGCTACTCCCGGTTCGCTGAGGGTGTCGCCGCTGACAGGTCTGGAGCAACGAAGTCAGAACGCGTCCGTGCGCATGTCCTGAAGCACAGCGGGCCCGTCTTCGCGATCAGTGATATCCGGGCCGCGCTGCCCGGCATCAGCGACCCCACCATCCGACTCGTCCTCCATGAGCTGAAGGATGAAGGCCTTCTCAAGCCGCAGGGCACAGGACGCTCGGCGGTGTGGCTGCGGGTCACCACCTGAGTACTGAAGCACCTTTACGTCCGGGCCGTGCGCCCTGCCAGGCCAAGACCAGGACCTGGGCGAGCAACGCACCCATGGCGCCCCCGAGCGCGTTGAGGAGGACGTCGTCGATGTCTGCCGTCCGGCCCACCACGAACTGGACGACCTCGATCAGAGCGGAGAGGCCGGCCGCGATCACGATGGCCCGGAGAGTGCTCCAGCCTGCGAGGACCGCGAGGACTCCGATGGGCACGAAGAGAGCGACGTTGCCGACGAGATTGATCAACCCGACGCGCGCGTTCACATTGGCCACAGCGGCGCGTAGGCCCGCTCCTGGGATCAGGTTGATGCCGCTGTTGCCCGAGCTGCCCAGCCCGGCCCAGGTGAGGATCATCACCGTGATGCTGGCGCCGACCAGGAGGACCGCCGCTCCAGCTCGGACCCCGCGCTCTCGACCTTTGCGCCGGGCAGTCCTTGCGGCTAGCACCGCTACCAGGACGAGACTCGCGAGCATCGTGGCCAGTGTGGGCACGAGGGGAAGCCCCGGCATACCCGTCACGACGCCCCACCTCCCTGCCGTTGTCGCGGCGCACCACCGGGGTCTACTTGCAGCCCTTCTCGAACCCTGACGGGACGACCCGCGTGGTGCCTTACCGGCTGCCCGGCCGCAACGACCAGACTACGGGGTGACGGGTGCCGAGGGACGCGCAATTCTTTGGGCCGGATGCGGTGCAGGGAAGCATGGTCGTCTGTAGGGTCGGGACTATGACCTTCGCCAATGTCGGCACCCTCGGTGCCCTTCCGGGCCAGCGAGACGCGCTCGTCGAGATCCTCACCCGTCGATCGTCAGAGCTGGATCAGGCTGGCTGCCTGCTCTACGAGGTCGGGGTGAGCGAGGACAGCCCCGACACCGTCTTCGTGGCCGAGCTGTGGACCTCCGCAGAAGCCCACCAGGCCTCGTTGAGTCTGGAGAACGTGCAAGCGGCGATCCAGGAGGCGCGGCCGTTGCTGTCGGGCGAGATGGGTGGATTCCGCTTCGACGTCGTCGGGTCCCCGCTGCGGGCGTGAGGCGGCCGTGAAGGGGGCTGAGCGATGGACCGACGGCGTGTACGCCGTGGAGGGTGGTGTCGTGGACGCCGCCGGTGGGTGGGACGAGCCGGGCGCCGAGGGTGAGTGGCAACCCGTCTGCGAGGGCAGTGATCTGACCGCCAACATCGTCGTCAACAGCTGGCCCTGACTCGACCAGTGGCCCATTGCTGAAGCACGTGCCCGAAGTCTGCCGCTATTGCTATCCCTGGTTCGACCGCTCGCCCTGGCTGCCGGGAGGGTATGGATCGTCCTTGGTGCGCTCCGACTCTTCGCGTAATCGAGAGATCAGATCGGCATCAACGTTCTCGGCCATCGTGGGCTCCCTCCGGTAGATCCGTCACTGATTCCACCATCCGGCGGCGCAGGCCTGCACCCACTCTTCCTCACTCGGCACCAGCAGGCCCGGGTAATGGCCGTCGCGGTGGTGGTCGAATCCCACCATCGTGCTGATGAATTGGTCCTCCAATCCGACGAACTCCACGATGCAGTGGTTGACGCCAGGCCCGTAGAACAGCTGGATCACGCCGGGGTGGCGATGCAGCAGGATGTGGCCGGCCCGAACCAGATCCGGGTCTTCAATCCCGGAGTCGTCGTCCTTGCCCGCGTAGAGGACCTTCAGGCCGACCCTGGCCTCGTCGGCGTGCAGATAGCGCGTGAGGGAGGTGTCCCTCCGAGAAGGCGGTCCGCCCGGTGCTGTGTGCCCGAGTGATCGGCGCTCCCTCTGTAGCCCGTCCAGCAGCCGGTCGCACGTCTCCTCGACTCCACGCTCCTGCTGCACCAGTGCGCCGACCTCCGCCGCCCGCTCGTGCCGCTGGGTGGCGTCCAGCACTGCCAGCCGAAGAGCTTCCACCGATGTGGCGCCGACCGGCACAGGCGCTGCGGCGACGCCGATCTCGTGCGCCCGTCGCGCGAAGAACGGCTGGTCCAGGGCGAACGGCACCACCACCTGCGGCACCCCCGACCGCAGCGCCTGCGCCGTGGTGCCCGCGCCCCCGTGGTGCACGATCGCCGCGGTCCGGGGCAGGAGCAGGTCGTGCGGGGCGCCGTCGATGAAGAGGACGCGTTCGTCATACCCCTCCGGGAGTCCGGTGCCGCGCAGCGCGACCACGCGGTGCCCGGCCTCGAGCGCCCCCTCGATCGCGTGCCCGAGCGCCGCCCTGGTGACCCGCAGGCTCTGGCTGCCGAACCCGGCGTAGACCGGCGGCGGGCCGTCGCCGAGGAAGGCCTCGAGCTCGGGCTCGAGCGTGGTGCCGGCGGGGGAGTCGAGGAACGGGTAGCCGGTGAGCACGATCTGTCGCCCGCTCACCCGGCGCGGCGCGATGAGCTGCGGGGTGTGGGCGATGACGGCGGGGACGGTGAGGGTATGCCGTAGCGCCCGGAGGGAGCGTCGGCGCGGCACTCCTTGCGCGGCCAAGGCGCTGGTGACCGGAGCCGACATGGCCAGGCCGGGGAGGACGCCGCGCAGTCCGGCGCGCAGGTTGTGCAGGGAGGCGCCTTCGCGGTCGGCGAACAGGCTCGCGTCGCCGTGGCGAGACGGCAGCGCCGGGACGAAGAGGAGCACGGCCTGGGGGCGCGGGTCGTGCGCGGCGAGCTGGGCGACCCAGCCGACGGTGAGGGCAGTGGAGATGATGGCGTCGTAGCGCGGCCAGAGGTCGATCAAGGCGCGGGCGAGCTCGGGGGCCATGGCGGCGGCCTGGGCGCGGAGGGCCCCGACCTGCCCGGCGACGCCGGTGCTGGCCATGACGGTGGAGACGTCGCCGTCGCGGTAGATCTGCATCGCGTCGACGTGGACCTCCTCGACGGTGAGGCCGTGCTCGCGGACCCAGGGGGCGAAGTCGGTCGTCGCGGTGACCCCGACCTCGTGCCCGCGTCGCACCAGTTCTTGGGCCAGCGCGATGACGGGTTGGTAGTCGCCGCGGCTGCCGCCGGCGAGGATCGCGATGCGCATGGACTGAAGTCTGCACCCGGTGGGTCGTGGGCCGGTCCTCAGGCTGGCCGCGGACATAGGCTGGCGGGATGGGAAGGATCTGGGACCGCACACGGGAGTACCTCGGACTTCGGCAACCCGTGCGGGAGGGCTACCACCTATCGCGTCACCAATCGGTCTGCGACCGGTGCGGCGCGACGGTGCAGCCGGAGAAGCACAGCCTCCACGACGAATGGCACCGGAACGCGGAGGAGGGATGACTCCACATGCCAGAATCCGGCGATAGAGCCGAGAGGAAGTCCAGGAGACTGGTCCTGATTCTCGCTGTCAATGTGACCACCTTCGCGATCGCAGCCCTCGTGACCGCGCTGGTGCTCGACAGAACAGGTGTCGGCGCGAACTGGACGGCGACCTGGACGATGGCGGCGGGCGGCCTGATCATCGCCGTCCTGGCAGCCGCGTGGTGGGCAGTGCGTGGTCGTCGGGTGCGCTGAGGATCTATGAGGCAGGCCTCGGCGGGGATCGCGAAGGGTGAAGCCCCCCGGGGTCGGCTGCCCAGGAGGTGCGCCGCATGCGGCAAAGTAGTGCGTCTCCGAGCCATCCCGCGGACGTCGGCGTGCCAAGATGAGTGATGGTCGATACGAGCAGTTGGGGAGTCGCCGTTGCCGCCAGGGCTGGTGGTTTGGCCGTGCTGCTTGGCCTCGCGGGCTGCAGTTTGGACGCCGGCGATCCTGAGCCCCAACTGACGTCCGCACCCGACACCGCAGCAATCAATGCCGCCTACGGTGCTCCCGACTCGCGGCAGCTTGAGCTCGCAGTCAATTCCTGCAATCGCGATCCGCAGGCGGAGGTCGAGGAGTCAGGCTCTGATATCCGCGTCACCGTATCGCTGGCGGGCGTCGACTCTGGCCTCGACTGCCAGGATTCGGTCAAGGCCGAGCTCGCTTCGCCACTCGACGGGCGCCGCGTCATCGACGCCGTCAACGGCCAGCCGGTGCCGGTTCAACCAGCCGAGTAGCAAGCGACATGCGGCAGAAGCGGTTGGTTGCAAGGAGGGGAACCGGCAGCAGAGGGTCAGTTTGCTTTGCCGGCGAACCAGCAGAAGGCGTCGTCGAGGGCTGGGAGCAAGACTCACTTCCGCCGACTCGCGCCTCTTCGCTGAGGTTAGTAGCGTTAACGAGTCGGCATCATCGAGTTGGGCAGACCGCCAAGGTCGATCGCGGGAGTCGTGAGGACTGCATAGGGGGGGCCGGAAATGGCGCATAATGCGTCCGTGTCACGGGACCGTCGCCCTCGTCAACCTCTGCAGCTGCGCCTCCTGACTTGGTTGGCATTGGGTTGGAAGGGGAAGGGCGTCCTGTCGGTCCTGTGGTTTCTGTTGGTGATGTCGGTCATTCTAATTCATGGCCTCGTCAGCACTTCAGCATCCTCACAAATTGCCGCCGGCCTCGCGGCGTCTTCTGTGCGGGAAACGGTGGATCGGGTGGAGGTCCGTATCAAGTATGTCCCGGGGCGTTTCGGTGGGTGGTATGAGGTGGCTGGCGTCCGGATACGTCTAGATGGCTCTCCCGGGTGGACCGAGCTGCAGGGCGTCGACGCTGCAAACACCAGTACTGTCGATGCTCCGACGATGGAGGGCTGGCAGCCGCCAACGGACGAAATCTTCTACGCACCGCCTCTGGACGTCCTTGTACAGCGTGACGAAGCCGGAGAAGTAGTGCAGGCGATGGCTGCTACTGACTTCGACTACTTGCGCGGGCAGGCGGGTGCGGACCGTAGGACGGAGGCGTTCTTGTTGGCTGGTGCGGTGGGCGGCGGAATCCTGTTGGTCCTGGTGAACGGTGCTCGTCTCGATCGGCGGGATCGTCGGGACAGCACGTCTGCGTGGACAACTACGTCCCGCCGATGGCGAGGGTCGCGCTCGTGAGGGTCGCGTCGCACGTCTCTGGAGGTGTCACAGGGACGTAGCGCGGTGTCCGCGGGCCTTCGCCTGGATCATCGCCTTTGGGGCCCGGCGCGTCGGGCGGTGGAGTGCACCGTTGCGTGCCGTTCTGTCCCTACACTCCGGCCATGCACTACAGCGCGCGCCGATGACGCCCCCCGCCCTGCCGACCTCGGCCACCCCGACGTGGAACGACCCTCCCGGCCCACGTTGGCGCGTCGTCCGGTGGACCGTCGTCGTCGCCGCCGTCCTGACCGTGGCCGCCTCCATCGCGACCGACCCCATGACCTGCACCTCGGCGGCACCGTGCGAGGCGGCATGGCTGTTCTCGGTCGTGGCGCCGATGCTCTTGGGCTCCGTCGTGCTGCTGTGGCGGTGGCCGCTCGCCGCGCTGCTCCTCGGCATCGGTTACGGCGTCGCAAGCGTGCTCTGGGACCCCGCCTGGGCCGGCCGGGTCGCCGCGGCCGGTTACACCCTGCTGTGCCTCACGCTGCTCCTGCGAATCCTGTCGGCCCGGCGTCGGCGCGCGGCCGAGCTGGGCTCGTCGGCCGGGACGGTCATGGTGCCGGACTGGGTGGAGCGAGCCGTGCGGGAGATGGGCCCGCCGCCGTGGCCTTTCGCGTATGCCGCGGGTGCGGTGGCCGCGCTCGTCGCGGCCGTGGTGTGCGCCGGGCTCCTCCTGGGCTCGGTGTCGACGTACGCCGAGCGGTTGCAGCGGGCGGTCGTGACCACCGCAACCGTGGTCGAGGTCGACCCCGAGGACCCCTTCCACATCACCCTGGAGACTCTCGACGGCCGGCTGAGACCCGACCTGTACACCCTGGAGGAGTACGCGCTCGGCGAGCGCGTCACCGTCCGGACCGACCCGGAAGACCCTGAGTGGGCCGAGCTCACGGCCGAACCGTGGGATGAGACGTTCTGGCTGAGCCTCGCCCTTGGCGCGCTCGTCCTGGCAGCGCTGCTTGGCAGCGAGGCCGTGGGCCGGCGGCGCGGGCTGATCGCGCTGACCTCAGGCAGCCACCCGGCGGTGCAGGTGTGCGCCGCACCGCTGCCCGACAGCGAGGACCTCGTGGGGCTTGCCCACCTCGATGACCCGAGCCGTCGAGTCTTCGCGGTCCTCGACGGACGGCTCGCCGTGCCGCGGGAGACCAGCGGCACCGGCACGTCGGTGTACGGCCCGCAGCGAGCAGCGAATCCCGACTCGGACGACCCCGAGGACCTGCGCTGGGCCCGGCCGACCCGTGCCGTGCTGCTCGGCGACCTTCGAGAGGGCGGGCGGTGCGCGCTGCTGCTCGGCTCGCTCATGATCCTGGCCCCTGCCCTGTCGGAGCGACCGCGGGGTGTGGTCGACCTGCCCGACCCTGCGGTCGGCCGAGCGTTGCCCACCGACCTGGAGTCCGGACCCACGACACAGGAGGAGCTGGTGCTCCTTCGGGCAGAAGCCTTCGGCGGGGCCGAACACGTCGCTGGGACCGGGGTCCGTCCGCAGCTGCCGGTCTCCGTCCCCGTCGTCGCCTGGCGCAGGGCAGTCGCGGCGGTCCAGGTCGCTGCGGGCCTGGTGGCCGTGCCCCTCCTGCTGTGGTTCGTGCGCGACCTCACCTGGTGGGAGGTCCTCGGGGCGGCGTTCCTCGCCGGCTCAGCTCTGTTTGATGGTGCTACGCGGCTGCGGCCAGCGGTACAGCTCACCGAGCAAGGGCTCGTGCATCCGCAGGGCTTGCGGTCGTGGGTGGTGCCGTGGACGGGGGTGCGTCAGGCGATGGTGCGCGACGACGTCCTCGTTCTCGAGCTCGACCCCGCCTCGGTGCCGCAGGACGCGGCGGACGCGTCCTCGGACCTGGTGTCTTTCGAGTCGCCTCGCCTCGCCTCGGCGGACCTTGCCCGGTCGACCGCGCAGGCCGTGGAGGCGCTGCGCGGACGGCAGCCTACGGTCACAGCGACCACGGGCCAGCAGTCACCCAAGGGTGGCGCGTCGGCGGCATCTGTTGGTGCCGGTCGGCCCGGACCGGTCGCGGTGCCCCTCGTAGTGCTACTCGTCGTGCATCTGATCATCAGCGTGCTGGCCCTCGGCTACGTGATCGGCCGTTGACCGGTGTGAACAACGACAGGCCGCGCCGCCCTTGAGCGCAACCTGGCGGAATCTGCCTCCACGGCGTCAACCTCGAACTCCCGGCGGCAGGAGCGGACGCTACCGCGTCTTCAGCGCGGCATGGTCGGACGCTACGCGATCACAGCGGCATGTGCGGATGCGCGTTGCCTGCCACACTGGGGGCCGTGTACGACCTGTCCGAGTCGCAAACGAGGGAGCTGAGCCGCCTCTGGGCGGAGTTGGGCACCTCTTATCCACTGACTTCCCCGCCTCAAACCGACGCCGAAATGCTGGCGGCGGACCTAGACTCGTGGATCGCTGGGGGGATGAGCAGCCACGGTCAGTTCACCCACGCGTCCTTCGACTACCTGGTGACTCTGAGCAACGAGCCAGGCTCTGCGGAAGACGCTCGCTCCATCGCCCACCGCGTCCTAGCGTTGGTCCGTTCCGCGGTCGAGGCCGCCGAGTAATCTCTAGCCCCGAACGCGGCATGAGCGGGTATCGCAGCCCAGGCGATCTATGACTCAGTGAGTGCCATGAGCAGCGGGCGAACGATGGCCTCGTACTGCCGACGATCGAACGTCAACGAGACGACGGGCTGCTCCTGCTCTGCCAGGTCGAGCGGCTCATAGTCGACCTGCCATGCGATATCGCGCCACTCGACCAGGGCCCGCG
The DNA here is from genome assembly GCF_008001015.1 of Serinicoccus profundi. Lineage (NCBI taxonomy): Bacteria > Bacillati > Actinomycetota > Actinomycetes > Micrococcales > Ornithinimicrobiaceae > Serinicoccus > Serinicoccus profundi. Next base: position 327,231 of record NZ_CP042862.1, read on the forward strand.
AGACCAGGAGCTCGGCGGTCAGCGCACGGCAGTTCAGATCGAAATCTGTACTGCAGACAAGCAGAGGAACCCGACCGTCGGACATGATCGTCCACTCTCGTTCCACCGGCTCACCGAGGATTGCGCGAAGGTAGTCGGCCTGGTACTCCCGCGCGGCGTACTCGTTCTCAATCGGCGTCACTTCCCCAGCGACATCACCAGTCGGCCACGCAACGACCTTACGCAGCGGAACGCCGTCCACCGTCCATTCGAGGTAAGGGAACTCCCGCGGGACAAACTTCCGGCGAAGCCAGCCAACCTTCTCCTCGACGTTCTCTACGACGACATCGGGCGCCGTGCCGAGCACGGAAATCGGGCGTTCCACGCTATGAGTCTCGCAGGTTGCGGCGACCGCTCATCGGCGTGAGCGTGATGTCACGCCCCTCCCCGCAGGGCGCCGCTCGAACGTCCGACTCTCGGCGGATCCGGTCTGTCACGAGCCTCTGCAAGGCGCGTCCGTCGAGCGCGCGACTCTCGGCGGAGTCGTGATGGATCGACCGGCGACCAGGCGCGAGCGCCCAGCTCGCAGGTGGCCCAGAGCGGGCGGAGCGATGCTGCCCCAAAGTGGGCGGAACTGACGTCGTCGCCGGGGGCCATCTACACGCCGGCGACGTAGGCGGTGAGGAAGTGGACGCCGTGGCGGTCGAGGTTGCCGCGGACTCGGTCGTAGTGCTCGGTGGTTCTGGGGTCCGCGTGCCGGGCCAGGATCTGCGCGTCGCGCAGGGGCACGCCCGCATCCAGGGCGTTGGTGATGGCGGCGTGCCGTAGCGAGTGTGGGCTGATGTGCCTGGGGATCTTCGCCGTCTTCGCGATGCGCTGCACCATCCGGTAGACATCGCGCCGGTCGATGGGGTTGCCCGAGAGCGGTCGCAAAACCAGTCGCCCGCTGGTGCGCTCTCCTCGGCAGGCTTCGAGGACTCGCAGAACGGGGACCGTCAGAGGCATGGCGGCGGGCTTGTTGCCCTTGCCGACCAGGTGCAGCACCCGGTGGCCCCGGAGCACATCGGTGTAGTCCTCGATCCGCACCGCTGCCGCCTCGGAGGCGCGCAGGGCGTTGATCCCGAGCAGGTAGGCCAGCGCACCGTGGTGGACGGTGATCGTCTGGGCGACCTGGAGGAAGCGGATCAGCTCCAGCCGGTCCAGGCCCTGGGTGCGGGACTCGTCACGATGGACTTTCGGCAGCCGGGCGTACACGGCCGGGTCGGCCGGGATGGTGCCGTCGATGTGCGCGAACCGGAAGTACCCCGGATGGCGTGCATGATCGTGTTCACGGAGGAGTCCATCAGGCCGGCCCTGCGAGCTCGCGGATATAGAGCTCGACGTGGGCCCGCTGGATTCCGACCAACGGGTCAAGGTCGTTGGTCTCGCACCAGGTGAACCAGCGGCCCAGTTGTGTCCGATACAGGGCATGCGTGGCTCCGGAGTAACGCGCCAGGAACGAGACCGCCGCGAGCTGCGCGTTGCTCATCGAGGACGGCTGGAACGGCAGGACCGTCCCTGAGCTGGTTGTGGTGGACATGGTCGCCTCCTGCGGCGGCCTCGGGTCCGGGCCTCAGCCGGTGCCCGCCGCCAGCGCGACGAGGCTGCGAACGACTTCGACGCTACGCCGAGCCCACACACATCCTTTCGCGGCCATGCGACACCCGATGACGCCCGCGCGACCGTGCTCGCCAGACATCGGACCAGGGGGCTGACGGGCATAGGGTCGGTCTTCATGGATGCCGAACAGCCGGGGCTCTTTCAGCTGCCCGACCGCGAGCCCCAGGTCCATCCCGAACGAGCGCAGCGCGGGAGGAACCGGGAGGTGTGGGGACTGACCACCACCGCGCAGGTCACCATCACTGATGCTTCTGCCGTGCACGCCGCGGCGCGGGCGGACGAGGGCGTCGTGATCGCCGCCTCGGGCGTTGACCGCGGCGTCGAGGACGCCGAGTCTGAGGCACCGGATGTTGCGGTGCCCGGCGATGGCGTCTTCGATGCTCTTGCCTGGCTGATCTGGCCCAGCGAGGGACTGGAGGGAGCGCTCGAGGCCGGCGCCTTGCGGATCCTGTCGGTGGAGAGCGAGGCCAAGGGGGACTCCGTCGATCACGGGACGGCCACCTGGAGGGTCACGGCCAAGCTCACTGACGTGGACGCGTTGCGAGGGCTGGCCGCCCGGGCCTGTCCGGACGAGGCAGCGGAGATCTCGGCCAGCCTGGCGGTCGCCTGGCAGCGGGCATCCGACCCGTTTGCGCCGCTGCGCAAGATTGCCGGGATCACCTGGAAGCCCGGGCGAGTCGTCGTCGAACACCTCCCGGCAAGGGCCGCCCGGAACCACTGAAGCCACACCCTCCGGTCGGACCGCAACCCTCCAGACCTTCTCGTGGAGGTAGACGCGGGTCTCCACCGAGGCGTAGCCCTGGCGGCGGGTACAGTTCCGGCGAGATGATGGTCACTGATCTGCGGCACTTCCTCGACTTGCCCGTCGATGCACCAGGCCCTGCACGCCGGCTGGCCGAGCAGCTGGGCGACCTCGTCAGCGCAGCCACCGCAGGCGACGCGGGTGCAGCCTGGGAGAGCGCGTTGCCCTGCCGCCGCCGCCCCGGCCACCGTGCCTGCCCGGGCCGGATGGTTCTGCACCGCGACTTCGACGTCTCGGTTCCGATCCGTTGGCAGTGCAGCACCTGCGCAGACCAGGGCAGCATCAGCAACTGGGCCGAGTCACCGTTCGACCTACGCCTTCGACGGCTTGCTCGCGCCGAGCCCGTCCACCAGATCCTCATCCCCACCGACGTGGCATCGACGCTGCGTGAACTGCGTCTGCTCGACGTGGACTGTCAACGGTTGGTGTTCCGGATCCATCCCCACGCCACCGGCGCGGTCGTCTTGCCAGCCACCGAAGATGGACTGGAGGAACTAATCGGGTCCGTCGCAGCCGAAGCCAACCACGAAACTGACCGGCGTCGGCAGCGGCGGCTCGACGTTGCCTTCGAGGTGCTCAACGACGCGGTCGGCAGCACGGGAGCCTGACCGATGGCCCTTCCCGAGCTGGAGGTGGTACGAGTTCATCGGTGGTGCGATCAACGAGTACCCGAGCGCGCCCAGCACCAGGTCCGTCTGGAGTGCCACGTTGCTGACCGACACCTGACCATCGTCGAGCGGCGCGCGCCCTGGCGCGAGGACTTCGGACCCGAGTGGACCAGCCTGCCCGTCGCGCGCCTGCGCTACACCGCAAAGGACGGGACCTGGACGTTGTACTGGCGCGACCGCAACCTCCGCTTCCACCTCTACGACAAGGTCGGCCCCTCACGCACCACCGAGGACCTCCTCGACGAGATAGACCGCGACCCCACCCACATCTTTTGGGGCTGACCGACCCCCGTAGCCAGCCCCCTCCGACAGTGACCGATCAACAGAGCCACCATCCACCGTCCCAACGTCGACAGATGTAGGCGGACTTCGACCAGACCACATGGCGAAACGCGGCGGCGTGACTCATTCCATCGCTACACCTTTGGATTCACGCTGGCGTTGAGGTTGACCCGTTGGGTGGACATTTTGACCGGCCAGGTGAGCCTGGCAACAAGTAGCCGCGGTGACGTGCCCGTGAGTCCACCTGCGTGCTCTCCGGCCGCCCCGTCGTGAAACGGGCCAGCCCCTATCGTGGGCACATGAGCAATCTGGGGCGTTACCAGGAGATCGTCGAGCTAGCCAAGAAATCCGGCGGCGTCGATGCCATGATCGACGTGATCAAGAAGGGTGCTGTCGCTGATGCGGCACCGAGGCTCGTTGGCGCAGGTGTCGCTGCCGGTGCTGCACTGACCGTTGGTGCGGCGAAGGGCTACAGCTGGGTCAAGCGAGCCTTGGCCAGCCGACGCGAGGCGATCCAGAGTGGGGACACCGCAGAGGAGGAATTTCGCGGCATTGTCGAAGGCTCCCCTGACAGTTCCGTCCTCGCGGACCCCGCGAGCCAGGGGAGCGGCCAATGCAGTACGCCACACACAGAGGCGGCGGAGGTCTCGACGCCTGAGCCCACAACCATCGTGGAAGGAGGCGACGATGCCGACAGGCCCTAGCCACCACGTGATCCGGCGGGAGAACGGTCCCGCATCCCGCTGGGACGAACCCTGCCGATGCATGATCGGCCACGATCACGACCCTGACGGGTACAGCGTCTGGGACAGCGACTTCGAACGCTGGGACCGGGAGGAAGGCCGCCACCGCGCCAACCCGAACTGCCCAGCGTGTGGGGGAGCCGGGGCATGCGCGCTCTGCGGGGACGACTAGCGGCGACGCACAATGGAAGGTGATGCAGTGCCTGGCCGCCGGCTTGCTCGCCCTGCACCCACCGCGCAGCACTAGTCCGCGCATTGGCAGAGTCGTGCGGCGTCTCCGGTCGCATCTTGGCAGAGGACCGCAGCATGACTGGCCACCTCGTGGTCTCGCCGGAGGAGGCAACGTGCCTAGGAGCTATGCCACTCCTGCAACAGGCCCCTTTGCCGTCCCCCGACCTGGCAGGGATCCGCACTTCGAGCGGCTGTCGGCAGCGTGAGGGGCGCCCCGAAGATAGGGTGCAGTCATGGTGGTGGGCAGAGAATCTGGCACGGGTCGAATCGCGCTGATGGGCGTGACGCAGGAGCAGACGCCGCTCGGCGAGGCACGGGCACCAAGGCGCCTTGCAGGATCTGGCGAAGGAGGGCGCCTCACACCGGTTCAATGATAGGCGCCCCTCGTGTGGGCTCGTGCCGTGGAATAGCAACTGAAAGGACAGCGCTGCCCGATGGTTACATATCATGACATCGAAGTCCCTGTGGAAGACCTCTTGGTAGATCCAAACAATTATAGATTTCAAGACGCCCCTGACTTCGTGACCGTCAGTAAAGAACGGTTTGCGGAATCAACGGTCCAAGAGCGGGCCCTCCGGCGCCTACGCGACTCTGGCCTGAAAGAACTCAAAGACTCCATCGTTTACAACGGTTTCCTCACTTTCGAGCGCATAGTGGTTACTCCCTACGCAGATGGACAGTATCTGGTCCTAGAGGGAAACCGAAGGGTCGCGGCTCTGAAGTCTCTGAAAAGCGACTATCAGGCGGGCGTCGATATCCCGCAAAATGTAATCTCCCGATTTGCTGCAGTCCCAGTGCTCTCGGTTGAGGGTATAGACGAGGAGCCTGACCTCCGCCTTTCGCTAATGGGCATTCGGCACGTAGGCGGCATCAAGGAGTGGGGGGCCTTCCAGCGCGCTCAATTGGTCACGCAGTTGCGCGACGAGCATGGGCTGGACACTGCCTCGGTAGCAGCTCGCTTGGGAATGACGGCGCATGAGGTAAATCGGCGCTTCAGAGCTTACAAAGCCCTTGAGCAAATGATGGATGATGAGGAGTTCGGCGATCGAGCCACTCCGGAAATGTACCCACTGTTTCATGAAGCGGTCGCCGGAAGTGCAATCAAGGATTGGCTGGAGTGGAATGAGGCCGAGAGTCGGTTCGATAATCTTGAGCAACTCCACAAATTTTACAGCCTGTTGGTTTCCAGTGGGGAGCCGAATGACTCCGAAGGCGTGGTGTCTCCTAAAATAACCAGCCGGGAGGCTGTTCGGGACCTGCGGGAAATACTGCCGCTGCAGGAGGCTAGAAGAAAGCTGTTTGACGAGGGTTCGTCCTACGCTGAAGCGCTCGCCCTCGCAAAGGCAGATGACCTGGCACAGTCTTGGGTGACGCAGGTGGCTGAGGCCGTCTTTGCGCTGAGAAAGGTTGGCGCGCTGGAATTGAGGCACCTGGATGATGACTCCCTACAGGAGGTCCGAGCGCTTCACGATCTTGCTGGAGAACTTCTAGATCTCCACGCGCTCTACTCGCAGACTGTGGCGAACTCGGGCTCGTGAGGCCTGGGCCGGCGGCCGCGGCAGGCGTCGTCGCCTCGTACGTCTCGCTCGACATGCCCCCTCGAAGAACAGCAGCGATCCTAGCCGACATCATTCGTGGAGAAGGGTGGGGGAGCTTAGACTCCGAGGTTCAGGAAAAGGCTGAAGCATGGGAAAAGCGATTTGTTGAGAACCTGCGACGCTCTGAGGGTGCGCTAAATGCGCGCGGAGGGCACTGTGGGTTCACCTTCAACTCATCCGATAACGAACTCCTACAAGGTGCGTGTTATCTGGAAGGGAACGAGTCCGATGTTGTCCGCGAGGCAAAACGGCGCCGATTAGCCCATGGGGAACTACTCGCTGCCTTGCAGCAATTGACTCCTGCGCAGTTCGAGGATGCGTGCAGGGGGATGCTGGTAGCTATGGGGGTAGCTGACGCACAAGTAACTCGAAGGGCGGCCGACAATGGCATTGACTTTTTTGGAAGACTGTCATTGGACGCTGAGCTGCGGCGCGCGGTCGGCCTTCCAGGGGTTTACACGACTCTCCGTCCTTGGATGGTCGGGCAGGCTAAGCACTACATCAAAGGTCAAGCGGCTACGCCTGACCTACGTGAGCTTGTCGGATCGGTACAGCTGGCCCGGGCAGGCGCGTACCCTTCCCGTGCCCCACTCACACATTTAGACATAAGGGCTTGTGACCCTGTGTTTTATCTATTCTTTACGACGGGAACCGTTAGTAAGGACGGGTGGGGCTTGGCCGACGCCGGTGGAATCGTTACATTGGATGGACCCATGGTGGCTCAACTTCTGGCCGACCACAGCATTGGGTGGTCAGACGGCGCGTTCGACCAGGAGGAATTTGCCGCCTGGATCGCGCAGAATGGGCCAGATGTGTGACTTGTGATAATAGGCGAAGGTCAGTTCGGTCGCGAGAACGTTCGGCGTCCGGTTCACGTGTGAAGAGTGGTCGTAGTAGAGCGCGCGCTCCGGTATAGGGATGAACGCTTACAAACGACGGGTCGGAACTTCGCTGGGCAAGTGGGCTCAGGTCGACCGGGTTAATGGTTGTCCGGCGAGGGCCTGCGATATGTGAAGGCGCGGTCAAGGTACTCTGCCTCGGCAGGTGCTGCATGTCCGAGCTCTACGATGACAAGCGTAGGGTGCTCGACCGAGCGCCATGCGGAATGGGGGTAGCCGAACGTCCTGTATCTGGCGGGGTCGTGATGTCACGACCCTTCTGGCTAGGTGGAGGGCCCCGCGGGGCGCGGACCACCGGACGTCACGGTGACCCATTCTGGGCGGTATGACGCCGTTTGGGCGAGAGTCAGGATCCGCGCCCGGTACCGGGGCTGAGCGTGCTGTCACAATCACGACTCGACCCTGACCACCTGGCCGCCGTCGTCCCCCGCGCCAGGCCCCATCTCGACCACCACGTCCGCCGTCCGCATCATCACGGCATCGTGCTCGGCCACCACCACGGTGTGGCCGGCCTCCGCCAGCTTGTGCAACTGAGCTGCCAATCGGTGCACGTCGGCCGGGTGCAGCCCCGTGGTCGGCTCGTCGAAGAGGTAGAGCGTCGGGCTTCGGCGTTGCTTCTGCAGCTCGGTGGCGAGTTTGATCCGCTGCGCCTCGCCGCCCGACAGCTCGGTGGCCGGCTGGCCGAGGGTGAGATACCCCAGCCCCAGCGCCTCCAACGCCCGGAGGGCGCGACCAGCAGCCGGCAGCTCGGCCAGCGCCGCGACCGCCTCTCGCACGCTCATCCGCAGCAGGTCGGCGACGGTCAGCCCGTGCCACGTGACCTCCAGCGTCACGGGGTTGAAGCGGTCCCCGCGGCACGTCGGACACGTCGCATACGTCCCCGGCAGGAAGAGCAGCTCGATCGCCACCGCGCCCTCGCCCGTGCACGTCGGGCACTGCCCCGCAGCTGTGTTGAAGCTGAACCGCCCCGGCCCGAAGCCGCGCTCCTCCGCCTCCGGGGTCGCGGCATACGCCTTGCGCACCGCGTCCCACATCCCGGTGTACGTCGCCAGCGTCGACCGCGGCGACCGCCCGATCGGCCGCTGCGTGATCCGCACCACCCGCGTCGGCGCACCCGTGCCGCTCGCCCGTGCCGTCCCCCGCGACCTCTCCTCGGCCATCACGCCGCCCCCGGCAGCCTCGTCCCCGGGCTCGCCGTCCTCCGCCTCGGCGTCCTCGATCCGCGCCAGCTGCTCACCCACGACGTCGTGCACCGCGTCGAGCAGGCTCGTCTTGCCCGACCCGCTCACCCCCGTCAGCACCGTGACGACGCCCAGTCCGAGGTCGAGATCCAGGCCCCGCACGGTATGCCGTCCCAACCCGCTCAGCGACAGCGTCCCCGTCCACCGGCGCGGAGTCTGGCGGTCGCCCAGGACCTCCTCGACGTGCACGGGGTCGTCCAGGTAGGCCGCAGTCGGGGAGGCCTCGACCGACGCCAGGCCGGCCACGGGCCCGGACCACAGCACCTCGCCACCCTCGGCCCCGGCCCCCGGCCCCACGTCGATGACCCAGTCGCAGCGCTGCACGATCGCCAGGTCGTGCTCCACCACGACGACCGTGTTGCCCGCGTCGACGAGCGCCCGCAGCAGCGTCACCAGCTGCTCGGCATCGCGCGGGTGCAGCCCCGCCGACGGCTCGTCCAGCACGTAGACCACCCCGAACAGCCCCGACCGCAGCGCCGTCGCCAGCCGGAGCCGCTGCAGCTCCCCGGACGACACCCCGCTCGCCGGCCGCCCCAGTGACAGGTGGCCCAGCCCCAGGTCGAGCAGCAGCTCCAGCCGCCCGAGCAGGTCCTCCACCAGCACTTTCTCCGCCTGCTCGACGGCAGAGGGCTCCGCCACCCCCACCAGCTCCGCCGCCCGTCCCCGCAGCACGTCGACCAGCGCACTCACCGCCAGCCCCGCCGCTTCGTCGATCGCGAGCCCCTGCCACGTGACGGCCAGGGCATCCGGCCGCAGCCGCCGGCCGCCGCACGTGGAGCACGGCCGCGTCTCGACATACCGCAGCATCCGCCGCCGCGACGTCGCGCTCTTGGTCTCGGCCAGGGTGCGCCGCACATACCGCGCGGCCGAGGAGAACGTCCCCTGATAGGGCCGGTTGATCCGCTCGGCATCCCGCGTCGGCACCACCGTCACCACCGGCTGCTCGTCGGTGAAGAGGATCCACCGTCGCGTCTCCTCGGGCAGCTCCCGCCACGGCGCGTCGATGTCGTGCCCGAGCGTGGCGACGATGTCGCGGTAGTTCTTGCCCAGCCACGCCCCCGGCCACGCCGCCACCGCGCCCTGCGCGATCGACAGCGCGTCGTCCGGCACCATCGACGCCTCGGTCGGCTCGTGCACGACGCCCAGCCCACCGCAGACCGGGCAGGCGCCGAGCGCGGTGTTGGCCGAGAAGTGGTCGGAGTCGAGCCGCTCCGCCCCGGCCGGGTAGTCACCGCACCGCGACCACAGCATCCGCAGCGTCGACCCGGTCGTCGTGATCGTGCCGACGCTCGACCGTGACCCTGGCAGGCTCCGCCCCTGCTCCAGCGCGACCGTCGGCGGCAGCCCGCGCACGTCGCGCACCTGCGGGTCGACGGCGGTGTGCAGCAGGCGGCGGGCATAGGGCGCGACCGAGTCGAGGTAGCGCCGCTGCGACTCCCCGTGGATGGTCCCGAACGCCAGGCTCGACTTCCCCGACCCGCTCACCCCCGTCACCGCGACCAGCGCGTCGCGCGGCAGGTCGACGTCGACGTCGCGCAGGTTGTGCAGCCGGGCGCCACGGACCTCGATCTGACCGCTCATCGGGTCAGGGTATGCCGCGTCCCGCTCACCCCTCGTGCGTGTCCGGAGGTCGGTGGTCGGGGCCGGTGGACCTGCTCCGGTCCCACAGCTCGGCCAGCTGGGGCGTCACGCCGATCGTGGTGACGTCGGAGGACGTCTCGATGCCCGCGTCGCGGAAGGCGCGCAGGACGGCTCGGATGACCCCGTCGCGCGCCTCCTTGGTCTCCAGCTGGCGGGCGCCGGACCAGAAGCGCAGCTCCAGCTCGACGGTGCGCGTCCCCACCGTGGTGAAGAGGGCCTGCGGCAGTGGCTCGTCCAGCACCGAGGGCAGCTCGGCCATCGCCTCCACGGCGACGTCGCGCACCCGCTCCAGGTCGTTGTCGTCGGCGAGCTCGACGGTGATCGTGGACCGGACCGCCTCGAAGCCGGTCTGCACGACGACCGGGTTGGAGTGCAGGGTGCCGTTGGGGATGAGCACGAGGCGTCCGTCGAAGGTGCGGATCGAGGTGGAGCTCAGCCCCATCTGCACGACCGTGCCCGCGTGATCGAGCACCGCGATCTGGTCACCCACCCCGAAGCGGCTCCGGGCCAGGATGACGATGCCGGCGAACATGTTGCCCAGCACGGTCTGGAAGGCGATGCCCGCCGCGATCGAGATGACGCCGACCCCGCCGAGGATGTTCACCGGCCTCACGCTGGGGAAGAGGATGGTCAGGGCCGCGCCGATGCCGAGCGCGACGACGAGCATGCCGGCCAACCGGCCGAAGACCTTGGCCGACTCCTCGCGGCGGCCTCGCCACCCGAGGGTCCGCGTGACCGCGATCCGTACGAGCTGGCCCAGCAGGATCGCCCCGACGAGCGTCGCCAGCGCTAGACCGGCTCCGGTCCAGGTCACCTGGGGCAGCACCAGGGTGGAGTCCGAGCCAGCCGAGCCAGCCCAGACAGCCGGTGCCGCGCCCAGTCCGGCAGCCAGGGCTGCCACCGGGATGCTCACGACTGCCGCCTCGCGGACCGACCGGCGGCCTCCCGCGCATCCTCCCGGGGAGGCTCGAGCGCCTCGGTGGCGACGGCGTCCCAGTGGTCCAGCACCTCGGCATACTCCGGCAGGGTGACCGGGCGCAGCCGGTCGATGACGAAGCGCACCTGCCGGGGCACCTGCAGCGAGTCCTTGCCGTAGTGCAGGATCTCCTCGATCGCGAGGTCGATCACCTCGGTGACGCGCTGCGGGTGGTGCACGAGACGGACCTGACCCTCGCGGTGGACCACCTCCGGGAGGTCGCGGCGGGTCACGAGCAGGCGCAGGATGCGGTGCAGCTCGTCGATGACCTGGCTCGCCGTCGTCGGGTCGTTGATGCCCGGGCTGAGGGCGCGCTCGGCGATGTCCACCAGCTTGCGCACCCCCAGGGCAGGATCCTGGTTGAAGGCGCGGTCTTTCTCGACCACGACGGACCGGCGCAGCACGTCCAGGTCGTAGCGCTTGCTCAGCTCCTGCTGCCGGTCGTCGTCGGCGTCATCCAGGATGATCCGTCGCTCGGGCAGCGCGAGCCCCCAGACCCTGACCGCCGGGGCGCCCTCGGTGACGTAGCGCCCCACCGGCGTGAGCACCTGCACCACCGCGTCGTGCTCGACCGCCCAGTCGACGAGCCTGCGATAGCCGACCTCGGCGACATACCCGTGCTCCAGTGCCTCCACCTGCAGCATGGGCACGGACTCCAACGGTGCCCACTCCCGCTCCGCCCGGACGGCGGCCGGCTCGTCGGCGGCGGGGAAGTAGCTGTCGATGACGGACATGGTCGAGTCACCGAGGTGCGACACGATCGAGGACACCTTGATCGAGGTGGTGATGTGCTGGATGAAGGCGAGGAAGGTGCCGACACTGGCCAGGACGAGCAGGAACCCCAGCGTGATCGAGATCTGCGGGACGAAGGACTCCTCGCCCGACTCGCCCTGCACCGAGCGCAGGACGGTGAGCGCGTAGGTGAAGGTCGCCGCGAAGATGCCGAGCGTCGACTGGGTGACCCGGCTGGCCAGGAAGTCACCGAGCACCCGAGGGCTGAACTGGCTGCTGGCCAGCTGGATGACCACCATGGTGATCGAGAAGACCAGGCCGGTGACCGAGATCATCGCCCCGGCGATCGTGCTGAGCATCCCGCGCGCACCGTCGGCGCCGCCCTGGAAGACGAACGGCAGGTGCTCGTCGAAGTTCTGCTCCCACTCCGGCAGCAGCGCACCGACCACGGTCGCGACGACGACGAAGGTCATCGGCAGCACCCAGAAGGGCCGCCAGATGCGGCTCCACCGTGTCGTGCTGCGGACCTGCGGGAGGACGCCGACGTCGTCGACGTCGTCGCGGTCGCCCGGGGAGGGCTGGTCGGGAGGGTTCATAGCGGCCAACCCTCCCAGGGGGCTCAGTCAGCCGCGCGCCGACCCGCCGTCGCGCGGTCCGCCGATCCCGGCAGGCCGGCGCGGCCGAGCCGGGTGAGCAGGGCGAGCTGGGCGCGGCGCTCGCGGGCGAAGGTGGCGCGGGGGCTGGAGGTCCAGGTATGCCGGAAGAGTCGTTTGGCCGACGCCAGCGCCGTGGGGTCGTGCTCGAGCATGGGGGCGAGGAGGTCGTGCGCGAGCGCGACCGGGTCGTCGCCGACCCGGGTGGCCAGGCCGAGGCTGCCCGCCTCGGAGCCGGGCAGCAGGCGGCCGGTGAGGGTGAGCTCCGTGGCGACGTCGAGGCCGACCAGCTCGGCCAGCGTGCGCGTCCCGGTCATGTCGGGCACGAGCCCCCAGCGCACCTCGCGCACGGACCACGACGCGTCGGTGGTGGTGGTGCGCAGGTCGGCGCCCAGCGCGAGCTGGATGCCGGCGCCGAGGCAGTGACCATGAACGGCCGCCACCACCGGCACGGGCAGCCGCCGCCACACCCAGCAGGCCTCCTGGAAAGTGTTGGTGCCCCGCCACGGGCGCGGCACGAAGCGGCTGCCGATGCCGACCGGGTCGCGCAGCGCCCGGCGCAGGTCCAGCCCGGCGCAGAAGGCGTCGCCCTCCCCACGGAGCACCACCGCCCGCACCCTGTCGTCGCGGCCCAGGGCCCGGGCGGTGCGGACCAGCTCGTCGAGCATCCCCAGGGTGAGGGCGTTGAGCTTGTCCGGACGGTCGAGGACGACGTGCGCGACGCCGTCGGGGCGCCGGGTGACCCGGACATGGTCGGTGCTCGGACGCGGCATACCTGTGAGCATCGCAGATGGGTCCAGGCCGGGCCGCGGCCGCCGCCTCACCCTCGACACGCCCGACGCGAACCGGCCCAGCCGTTCACGTGAACGACTGGGCCGGTGCGGGTGGGCGTGTCGTCGGCTCAGGCGTTCATGTGAACGCCGTGGCCGACCACCCGGGTATGCGTGGTGCTGGGTTCAGGCCTCCAGCGCGGCGTCGAGGGTGATCTCGACCCCGGTGAGCGCCTTGCTGACGGGGCAGCCCTCCTTGGCGGCCTCCGCGGCCTTGACGAAGCCGGCCTCGTCGAGACCCTCGACCTCACCGCGCACGGTGAGGGTGATGCCGGTGAGCTTGAAGCCACCGGCCGGGTCGGCGCCGAGGGACACGTCAGCCTTGACGTCGAGGGACTGCGGGGTGCCGCCGGCCTCGGCGACGAAGGCCGAGAGCTGCATGGCGTAGCAGGCCGAGTGCGCCGCGGCGATGAGCTCCTCGGGGGAGGTCGCGCCGTTGGCGTCGTCGGCCGAGCGCTTGGGGAAGGACACGTCGTAGGTGCCGATGCCAGAGCTGCTGAGCTCGACCTTGCCGGAGCCCTCCTGCAGGGTGCCGGTCCAGTCGGTGCGTGCGGTGCGAGTGGGCATACGTCGTCCTTTCATCGGGGACTGCTGTCACGGGCGTCAACCACCTGGCCGGGCCCGGCATTCCGTCGTCTGTCTGCCGGACCTGACACGATGGGCGACATGGTGGCTGTGACGATGGTGACGATCGACTGCGAGGACCCGCGCAAGCTGGCGGAGTTCTGGACCGCGGCGCTGGGGACCGAGATCGCGGTCGACTGGGAGGACTACATCGTCCTGCGCGGCGCCCCGGCGATCGGGCTGCAGCGGGTGGAGAGCCCCACTCCGGGCAAGAACCGCCTGCACCTCGACCTCTCCGGCGGCGACCGGGCGCCCGAGGTGGCGCGGCTCGTCGAGCTGGGCGCCGACGTCGTGCGCACCCACGACGTGGAGGGCTTCGGCTGGACGGTGATGGTGGACCCGGCCGGCAACGAGTTCTGCGTCAGCGACCCGCACGGCGGCGACGAGGGCGGGACGACGAGCACCGACGAGGACGGCGCGGAGGACTTCGACGCCGAACCCGACGTCGAGGGGGAGGACAGCCTCGACGAGCGCCACGGCGGCGGCGGGGCGAAGGACGACGGCCTCGACAACGAGGACGACCTCGACGACGGTGACGATGACGACGGGCTCGACGACGATGACGACGACGACCTCGACGGGGGCGACCGGTGACCGAGGCGGGTGCGGACGCAGGGGCGCAGGCGCCGGGCGCCGACCCCACCCCTCTCGTCCTGCTCCACGGCGTCGGCCAGGCGCCGATGGCGTGGGAGGACGTCGTCGTCGCGCTCTACGGCAGCCGACGGCTGCTCACCCCCTGGGTGCCCGGGCTACGGCCGACGGAGCAGCAGGTCGTCGCGCTGAGCGACTCCGCCGCGGCGCTCGACCAGCAGCTCATGCTCGAGGGGATGCACCAGGTCGACCTGTGCGGTCTGTCCTACGGCGCGATGGTCGCGACCCGGCTGGCCGCCGACTTCCCCGAGCGGGTGCGCCGCCTCGTGCTCATCGCCGGCCAGGTGCGCCCGCCGCGCCTCGCGATGCGGGCGCAGTCGGCAGCGCTCAGGCTCGTCCCCGCCTCGCGTCTCGCCGACGCCGGTGTGTCCAAGGAGCGGCTGCTGCAGGCCCTCGAGATGTCGCGGTCGGCCGACCTCACCGACGCCCTGGCCCGCATCCAGGCGCCCACGCTCGTCCTCGTCGGAGCCAAGGACAAGGCCAACCAGCCGGGCGCGCGGGCCCTGGCCGACGGCATACCCTCCGCGCGGCTGCGCATCGTCGAGGGTGCCGGGCACGCCCTCAACGAGGACGCACCCAAGGCCCTCGTCGAGCTTCTGCGCGACTTCCTCGACACCTGAGCGGACCGCCCACCCTGGGCGTCTCGCGCACCTGAGCGCCCCGCGCCCCTGCAGCGCCTCGCGCACCGTGAGTACCCCCGGCGCCCTGGGCGCCTGAGGCGACGCCGGCGTCAGGTGACCCCGAGGAAGTCCCGGATCGCGGGGATCTCGCGGCGTGCCTGCGCCAGCCCGGCCTCGTGGCTCGCCGCGAGCTTCGCCACGTCTCGCTCGCCGTTGCCGACCGGCATCTGCTCGGGCACGAAGAGGTAGGCCGCGCCGCTGGCCTCGAGGTCGAAGAGCTCCTCGCGCACCGCGTTGTAGCGCGCCGGCCGCGCCGCGAGCGCCTGCGGGATCGCGGGGAAGCGACGGAAGTGCTGGCGGAGGTACCAGTCGCCGCGCTGCTCCGCCTTGCGATAGCCGCGCTCCTGGGTGAGGACGACGAGGAACCTCTCGAAGCCGTCCGCCCGCGCCGCGTCCAGTGCGATGCCCGCACTCGCCCCCAGCGCGCCGTCGACATACACCCGTCCGTCGATCGTCACCGGAGGCATGACGACCGGCATCGTCGAGGAGGCGCGCACCCGCACCATGAGGTCGCGCAGCGTCGCGAGGTCCTCGCGGCCCCACCAGACCTGCTCCCCGGCGGCGGCGTCGAAGGCACCGATCCGCACCTGCGCCGGGTTGGCCGCGAAGGTGTCCCAGTCGAAGGGCAGCGCCTGGTCCGGGAGCGAGGTCTCCTCGTAGATGTACTGCGCGTTGAACCACCCCTGCCCCCGCGCGAACGATCGCCAGTTGCCGAAGCGCGGGTCGGAGGCGAAGTCGGTGAAGGAGTGCCGTGCCCGCCACGGGTCGTGGCTGAGGTAGTTGCACGTGTTGCTCGCGCCGGCCGAGATGCCGCCGACCCACGGCAGGTGCAATCCCGCCTCGAGCAGCGCCACCACCATCCCCGAGGTGTATGACGCCCGCATCCCCCCGCCCTCGCAGATCAGCGCGGTGTCGGTCAGCTTCTGAACCACCTCACGAGCATAGGTCCGCCGGCCCCGCATCCCCCTCCGCCCCTCATCCCCCACCGAGCGTCGTGAATGGTTGCCCCTGACCCCACCGGGCGTCGTGAATGGCTGCCCCTGACCCCACCGGGCGCCGCGAATGGTTGGCACGCCGAGGAGGAGAAGGGGCTAGGTTCGAGGCATGGACCAGGCCGAAGCCGTCACGGCATACCTCGACTCGTTGCCGCCGACCGCACGGCAGCGGGTGGAGCAGATCCACTCGGCGATCCACTCCAGCGCTGACGGGCTGGGGGAGAAGATCTCCTACGGCATCCTCACCTTCACCCTCGACGGGCGGACCGTCTGCCACACCGGCGGGTATGCCGCTCACGTCGCGGTCTACCCGGTGCCGGACGCCTCGGACGACCCTGCGCTGGCCGAGCGGATGGAGCCCTACGTCGCGGGCAGGGGGACGCTGAAGTTCCCGCACGGCGCGGAGCTGCCGCTCGACCTCATCGAGGACGTCGCCCTGGCCCACCTCGCGCGCGTCCGGGGTGCCACGAGGCCCTGAGGGTCGGGGCCTGAGTGCAGGGCCCATGGCCCTGTCCCACGCAGCACAGGAGCATCAGGCCTCCTTCGGTGCCAGGAAATCAGGCTGTGCGCGGGTCGTTATCCCGGGCAGATCCGCACAGGCTGGCAACGTGGTGCGCGTGTGATTGGCGGGTATGCGCGCCCGCGCGGCCAGGGCTCCGGGGCGGACGTGGCTGCAGTGGACGGGCGGTCGGCGCGGCAGTAGCGAGTCCGGGGATGGGGAGCCCAGCAGGCGGAGGACCCGCCCGCGCGGCCGACCGAGTGGTGGCCTCAGCAGGTGCAGGAGCCGCCCGCGCAGCCGCACGAGGACCCGACCGGGCCGCAGCAGCCCTTGCCCTGCCAGGCGAGGACGCCCTCGCGCAGGGCGATGCCGGCGATGACGAGCCCCGCGACCGGGTCGGCCCAAGCCCAGCCGAGCGTGGCGTTGAGGACGAGCCCGAGCAGGAGCACGGCCGACAGATAGGTGCACAGCAGAGTCTGGGTGCCGTCCGCGACGACCGCGTTGGAGCCCAGCGCCCGCCCGGTCCGCCGTTGCGCCCAGGACAGCAGGGGCATGACGGCGAGCGAGGCGATGGCGAGGCCGATGCCGATCGGCGAGGCCTGCGGCTCGTGCCCGCCGAGAAGAGCACCAATCGACCCGATCGACACCAGGGCCGCGAGGGCGAAGAACGCGAGGGCCATGAGACGCAGCGCCGTGCGCTCACGCTCCTGCGGCAGATGGTGGCTGAACTGCCACAGCACGATCAGCCCGCTGCTCACCTCGACGACCGAGTCCAGCCCGAAGCCGAGCAGCGCCATCGACCCCGCGACGAGGCCGGCGGCGATCGCGATGACGGCTTCGAGGACGTTGTAGACCACCGAGGTGAGGGCCAGCGCCCTCGCGCGGCGCTGCAACGTGCGGCGACGACCGGCTGCCGCCGGGCTCTCCAGGTGCAGCATGCTCATCGGGTCGCCACCGCCCCGGTGCTCGGGCAGAGCACGACCGCGTCGCCCGTCGCGGCCAGCAGCTTCTCCGCCGCGGCGAACAGCGCGGTGACCAGGCCCGGGTCGGAGACGGCGTAGACGGAGGACCGCCCCACCGGGCGCGAGCTCACCAGCCCGCAGTCCCGCAGGCAGGCGAGGTGTCCTGAGACGGTCGACTGCGCGAGGCCGAGATGGCCGGTGAGCTGGCGGACGTTGTGCTCGCCGAGCAGCAGGTGCCGCAGGATCGCGACGCGCGAGGAGTCGGCCAGACCGTGGAAGAGGCAGGCCGCCGCCAGCGCCGCGTCGGGCTCGGCCCGCTCGACCAGCGCCCCACTCATCGGCGCACCCCCTCGCCGACCGTGCCCACCCCGGGCACGAAGCGACCCACTGACGCGAGGTATGCCGCATACCCCTCCCCGTGGGTGCGGGCGAGGTAGGGCTCCTCGACGACCCTCACCTGCAGCTGGATGGCGACCGTGATGACGACGAGGGCCAGGACGGCCAGGGGGTTCGGGGTCATGAGGGTCAGCCCGAGGACGGTCAGCACCATCATCGTGAAGATCGGGTTGCGGGCCAGGCCGAAGGGCCCCTCGGTCACCAGGGTGGTGCGCTCGGTCTCATCGACGCCGACCCGCCAGCTCGTCCCCATGGCCAGCTGGGTCCACACCGTGCCGACGACGCCCAGGAGGGCCAGCACCAAGCCGACCCACGCGAGCGAAGCGGCGCCCACCCCGGGGAGGGGAGGCATACCCAGGGCGTGGGCGAGCGCGCCGACCGGCACGAGGAGGGCGCCGATGAGGAAGAGGGCGCCCGCCCACCACCCGAGCGAGCCCGGGCGGCCGTGGAAGCCCCGCAGACCGGTGTCGCCGGTGCGCCGCCGCTGGAGCCAGGCGCGCCAGCCGAAGCCCAGCGCGGCATACAGCGCGAAGAGTGCGAGGGCGAGCCACCCCATGATCCGTCCTTCCATCGGAAGGAAACGATGTTAGCGGATGACGCCGATCAAGAAAGACTGCTCCGGGCAGGGTCGTGCCCCGCCCCCCGCCGCACCAGAAGGCTGGGACCAGAAGGCGGGTCAGGCGGGCTCGAGAGCCGCCGCCACCCGGTCGGCCACGAGCCGCGCCCACTGCCCCACGCCGATGAGCGTCGCGGAGGCCGGGCCGCACCAGTCGCCGTACCCGAGCAGGAACAGCCCCGGCACCCCCGGGACCACCGGGGTGCCGTCGGTGACGACCCGCCCGTCGCGGCGCGGCAGGTCGAGCCCCGAGAGCCAGGACAGGTCGGGGCGGAAGCCGGTGCACCAGATGATCGCGTCGAACCCCCGCTCGACGCCGTCAGGGCCGACCGCACCCGTGCGGGTGATGCTCCGCACCATCGGCGTCGCGACGAGGCCGCCCTCGTCGCGCGCCCGCCGCACCGGCGGCACCGCGACGATGTCGCCGAGGCTCCCGACGCCACCTCCCTCACCGCGCAGCCGCGCCGACGCCACCCGGAAGAGCTCGCGCCCGTCGACGTCGTCCGGGAGGTAGCGCGGCGGCGTCAGCGTCGCCCAGGTGACCTCGGCGACGGGGAGCAGGTCGGCCGCGATCTGCGCGCCGGAGTTGGCGCCGCCGACGACGAGCACGCGCCGCCCCGCGAACTCCTCGGGCCCGGCATACCCCGAGCTGTGCCTCTGCTCGCCCTCGAAGTCACTCAGGCCGGGCACCGCCGGCACGAAGGGTCGCGTCCCGTTGCCGGTCGCGCCGATCACCGTGCCGGCCGACCAGGTGCCGGCACCGGTGACGACCTCGAAGCCCTCGCCCGAGCGCGTCACGCCGCGGACCCGCACGGGCCGTCGGACGGGCACGGCATACCTCTCCTCGTAGCGGGCGAGGTAGTCGATGACGTGCGCGGCGTCCGGGTTGTCCGCGCCCGGCGTCGCGGGCATGCGCCAGCCGGGGAGCGAGGAGTATGCCGCGGGGGAGAAGAGGCGCAGCGAGGGCCACGTCTGGCGCCACGCGCCTCCGGGGCGCTCGGCTGCGTCGAGGACGACGTGGTCGATGCCGCGACGCCGCAGGTAGAACGACGCCGCGAGACCGGCCTGTCCACCGCCGACGACGACGGCGGGCAGGTGCTCGGTCACGCGGCGAGGTTAACGGACTACGGGACGAGCTCGGGGTCGCGCTCCAGCGAGCGACGGGGCGCCGTATGCAGCGTGGGTATGCCTTCCCGCGGCTCCCACTCCGAGGCGCGGGTCGTGGTCGGTCGCGACGCGACGGTCGAGGTCGGAGTCGCCGTCGGGGCGGGCACCCGGGTGGCCGACGAGGACGGGGCCTCCGACGGGTGCGGGTTGCTCGGCAGGGACTCCAGGCGGCGCCACATGGCCGCCGTCCGCCGCCGCACCACGGCCTGGTCGACGTCGATGATCGCCCGCAGGACGACCGCGCCGACGAGCATGCCGCCGATGAGGTCGGCGGGCCAGTGGTAGCCGAGGTAGTAGGCCACGCCGATCGAGTTGACCACGATCAGCCCCATGGCCCAGCCGAGCCGAGCCCGGACGCGGGTGTCGGGGTGGGCGTAGACGGCGATGAGATAGGCCGCGGCGCCGTAGAAAAGAATGGCCTCGGAGGCGTGGCCCGAGGGATAACTGATGCCGTACCACCCGTGCTCCGCGGCCCCGCCGTTGAGGAACCGTCCGGAGACGTCATCGGCCTTCGGCGAGGTGCGTCCGAGGACGACCTTGAGCCCGCCGACGACGGCGTAGAAGCCGATCTCGGCAGCGGCGGCGATGAGGATCGGGCGCCAGGTGCGGTGCTTGCACGCCAGGAAGAAGGCGACGGCCAGCAGGACGGGCAGGCACACAGCCTGACCTGCGACGGCGTTGGGCACCTGGTCGAGGAAGTCGGTCCACTGGGGGGTGAGCTCGTCGGACCAGAAGCCGTGGAGGGAGCGGTCCACCTCGCGCAGCGGGCCTGCGACCAGCAGCGTCACCAGCACCAGGGCACCGGTCAACGCCGGCAGGCTGGTCAGGCGGCGAAAAGTCAACATTGTTTCCCCACGATAGAAAAGAACTCTGTGATGAACCTGAGGCGCACCCCTGGGCCGCAGACGTCTTCAGGATACGCACTGTCAGGCCTCATTGCCCCTGAAATGACGCGGCGTGCTCCCGCCCCCGGGCGGCCGAGGCGTCAGACGGTGGTCAGCGGCAGGAGTGGCGCGGCGGGGAGGGTCGCCGTGATGGTGTCGCCCGGGCTGATGCTCCCGCTGCGCGTGACGACCCCCATGACGCCGGTGAGCCGCCGCACCTGCCCGTCGGTGTCCTTGCGCAGCACCTGCTTGAGCAGGCCGGGCTGGAAGTCGTTGATCTGCGAGCACGGGTTGCGCAGGCCGGTGATCTCCACCTCGGCGGTCCCGAGGACGAGGAGGGTGCCACGCGGCAGGCCCAGCAGGTCGATGCCACGGGTCGTGATGTTCTCCCCGAGCTCTCCGGGGCGGACGGTATGCCCGAGCGCGGCCAGGTCGTCGAGGAGCTCGGCGTGGATGAGGTGCACCTGGCGCAGGTTGGGCGCGGTGGGGTCCTTGGCGACCCGGTGCAGGTGCTGGATCGTGGCGCCCGCGTGCGCGTCACCGGCCACGCCGTGACCCTCGACCAGCTCGATCTCGGTGACCGGCTCCTTGCTGAAGTCGTGGACCGGGCTCCGGTGCACGGCGAGCACGCGTGACGTCATACCGGCATCATGCCCCAGCGGCGGGGCGCCCCGACCCACGCCGTCGTTGCAGCTCGTAGAGCACGATCGAGCCAGCGCTCGCGGCGTTGAGCGAGCTGGCGGTGCCGGTCATGGGGATCGAGGTGAGCAGGTCGCAGGCCTCGCGCCAGCCGCTGCTCATGCCGGTCGCCTCGCTGCCGATGACCACGACCGTCGGGCCGTCCACAGGCACCTCGGCGAGCTCGACGTCGCCGTGCTCGTCGGTGCCGATGACGGTGAACGGCAGACCCGCCGCTCGGCGCCGCTCGACCCAGGCCAGCAGCGGCTGGTGCGAGGGCAGCCGGAGCACCGGCACCGCGAAGATCGATCCGGTGCTGGCGCGCACCGAGGCCGGGTCCCACGGGTCGGCGGCGTGCCCGGTGACCACCAGGGCAGCGCCCCCGAGCGCGTCGACGGAGCGGGCGAGCGAGCCGATGTTACCGGGGTTCGCCGGCCGGTCGAAGACCACGATCGGGCCGCTCGGCTCGGACGGGAGCCGGTCGACGTCGTCCGCAGGCAGACCGACGACCGCGAGCAGCTCGGGTGCACCGTCGCCCCGCTCGCCGAGCTCGGCCAGGAGCGTGGGAGCGACCTTCACGACCGCGCCTGGGTGCCTGCGCATGAGGTCGCGTGCCCACTCCGAGGGGCGGGCGCGGCCGTCGCTGAGCAGCGCCCGGACGGGGAATCCGGCGGTGACCGCCTGGCTGATCGGACGCACCCCCTGCACGAGCAGCTCGCCGGACTGCGTCCGCTTGCGGCGGTTGGTGAGCAGCGCCTCCCACTGCTGGAAGACCGCGTTGCGTCGCTCGACGCGGCGGGGCTGGTGCTGACCTCGGCTCACCGGCCAAGCATGGCGCATCGGCACCGCGGTGGTGCGACGATGGCCGGTATGCAGCTCACCGACTTTTCGAGCACGTGCGCCGCGGGGAGCTCATCGAGGGCGGCTCACCGGCGCACGCCTTCATGCACGGGGCGAGCCAGGACGCGCTGCGCGTGGTGGCCGAGCTCAACGGCTCCTACCACCCGCCGGAGCAGGTCCGGGCGCTGCTCGCCGAGCTGACCGGACGGGAGGTGCCGGAGTCGGTGACGGTCTTCCCGCCGTTCTACAGCGAGTTCGGCAAGGGCCTCGTGCTCGGGGAGGGCGTCTTCATCAACATGGGTGCCGCTTCCAGGACACCGGCGGCATCACCATCGGCGACGGCTCGCTCGTCGGCCACGGGTCGACGATCACCACCCTCAACCACGGCACCGACCCGGAGCGGCGGGGCGACATGATCCCCGCGGCGGTGACGATCGGGAGACAGGTCTGGCTCGGGGCGTCGGTCACCGTCGTGCCCGGTGTGAGCATCGGCGACGGCGCGATCGTGGGGGCCGGCGCGGTCGTCACCAAGGACGTCCCTGCGCGCACCAGCGTCGCCGGCGTCCCCGCCCGGGTCATCCGCTCGATCGACGACTGAGCGGACGGCATACCGGCGAAAACGCGTTGGGCTCGCCCTGTCCGCCCGGCACACTGTGGGGTATGCCGTCGCTCACCCTCGAGGAGATCTGGCCGCCGTTCGGGCTTCGCGTGGAGGCGGGTGACCTCACGCTGTCCGTGCTGCGGGAGGGGGACGTCGCCGCGCTGGTGGGGCTGGTGCTCGAGGGCATCCACGACCCCGACGATATGCCCTTCCTCTTCCCCTGGACGCGGGCGCCGCGCGAGGAGCTCCCCGCCAACTACGTGCGCTACGCCGGTCGGGTCCTCGCCGGGCAGTCGCCGGAGTCCACCTCGCTGCAGCTCGTCGTGCGGAGGGCGGGGGAGGTCGTCGGCATCCAGGCCCTCGAGGGGGAGGACGTGCCGGTGACCCGGACGATGGAGACCGGCTCCTGGCTGGTCCGCCGGCTCCACGGGCAGGGCATCGGCACTCGGATGCGGCAGGCGGTCTGCGCGCTCGCCTTCGACCACCTCGGGATCGAGCGGATCACCTCCTCGGCCTACCTCGACAACCCCTCCTCGATGGCGGTGAGCCGCGCCGTGGGCTACCAGCCCAACGGGCGCCGGTGGATCGCGCGCGAGGGCGAGCCGGCCGAGCAGCAGTCCTACGTGCTGACCCCGGGGACGTTCCGGCGCGGGGAGGAGATCCGGGTGGAGGGCGCCGCGGCGCTGCGGGAGTTCCTCGGGCTGGGCGGTTGAGCGCGGGGGCCAAGCGCCGAGCGCGCGGAGCGCGCGGCCCTGCGAGATGGCGGAGGGAGGACGCCGGGCGCCGGAGCTGCTCGCTCAGGCAGGTGGCCAGGTCTCCACGTGGGCGTGATGACCGGGAGTTCGGGCGAACTTGCGGTCATCAGTGAGCAGGGGCAGGTCCAGCGTCTCGGCCAGGGCGACGTAGAAGGCGTCGTAGGCCGTGAGGTTGTCGCGGAGTTCGATCACCCGCATCTGGAGGGGCTGCATGGCGTAGCGGACCAACGGCAGTCCGGCGAAGTCCTCCATCATCGCCTCGGCGCGCGCCCGGTCGATGTGCGTGCCCGGCGCTGAACTGAGCAGAAGTCCACGGACGGCAGAAGCGACCTCGGCGTCGATCAGCGCCGGCGCATGCAGTCGGCGCTCGGACGCGACCCGGGAGCGAAGAGGCTGGTCGGGCGCTCGGTTGAGCAGGAGTCGGACCACGATCGAGGCGTCGACGACCGACATTCAGCGGCGACCCTCCGCGATCATGTTGCGGATCGTGTCTGAGCCGACATCGACGCCCGCCCGACGGCTGATGCGCTCGAGCGCTTCCGTCATCGTGGGTCGGGCGGCGTCCTCGTGGATGAGATCGCGCAGGTACTGCGACAGCGAGACCCGACGCTCGGCGGCGCGAGCGCGCAAGATGCGTGCGTCCTCGGCGGGGACGTCGCGGACCTGGAAGACCTCGGTGCTCATACGGTGATGCTACCGCGACTGCATGCAGAGTGCATGAAGCCGGGCAAGATGTGAGGTTGCGCTGAGGAGGTGCCATCATCGGGGCCATGCGCTTCCTCTCCATCCAGAGCCACGTCGCCTACGGCCATGTCGGCAACTCGGCTGCCGTCTTCCCGCTTCAGCGCCTCGGGCACGAGGTGTGGCCGGTGCTGACGGTGAACTTCTCCAACCACACGGGGTATGGCGCGTGGGGCGGCCCGCTCATCCCCGCCGACGACGTGCGCTCGGTCGTCACTGGCATCGAGGACCGCGGCGTGCTCGGGACGGCCGACGGGGTGCTCTCGGGCTACCTCGGCGGGGAGGAGATCGTCGACGTCGTGCTGGACGCGGTGGCGCGGGTCAAGGCGGCCAACCCCGACGCGACGTACACCTGCGACCCGGTCATGGGCAACGCCACCTCCGGGTGCTTCGTGGCTCCGGCGATCCCGCCGCTCATCCGGGAGAAGGTGCTGCCGCACGCCGACATCATCACGCCCAACCAGTTCGAGCTCGGCTTCATGACGCACACCGAGCCGGACACCCTGGAGTCGACCCTGGCCTCGGTCGAGATCGCCCGCGACCTCGGCCCGCGCACCGTGCTCGTCACCAGCGTGCTGCGACCCGAGCGGGAGGCCGGCCCGGACGGGGGCGAGACCATCGAGATGCTCGCGGTCGACGACGCCGGCGCCTGGATCGTCGCGACGCCGCGGCTGCCGATCAAGGCCAACGGCTCCGGGGACGTCACCAGCGCCCTCTTCACCGCGCACTACCGCGAGACGGGCTCGGCGGCGACCGCCCTGGAGCGCACCGCGGCCAGCGTCTTCGAGCTGCTGCAGGTCACGATCGACTCCGGCGAGCGCGAGCTGCGGCTGGTGCAGGCACAAGAGGCCTTCGTCGCGCCGAAGGTCGCCTTTGAGGCGACGCAGGTGCGCTGAGGCACAGGTGCGCTGCGGCGCGGATCCCGGTGCCCCGCGGCTTGCGTGACTGGCGCAGGCGCCTGGGGGCCGGTCGGCCGGATGGACAGCGGCGCGGACGTCACAGCGACATCACGAGCACCACGGTGCCGGGTTGTCAGGCTGTGCGTGGCACAACAACCCGCGCACAGGCCGTTGTCCTGGCGGTCGGGTGTGCGTGTGACCTGCGTGGCTGATGTGAGTCGTTCAGGGTATGGCGTCCGCTCCGTGGCCGACCGAACCTGTGCGACGACTCGACTCACCCCGGCCGGCGCCTCGCCGGCTCAGAGCCGCAGGGCGTGCTCCCGCAGCTGCTCGTAGGCGGGGCGGCAGGTCCCGCGACGGCCGCGTCGTGCTCGCTGAGCTGCACCTCCCGCGGTCGGTAGGGCGCGAAGCCGGTCGAGGCGACGACGGCGTCATACCAGTGCGGCGCCCACACGCCGTCGGAGTCACGCGGTCCGGGCGGCCAGGTGAGCATGTGGTCGGTGAACTCGATGCCGAGCCAGTCGCACAGCCAGCGCAGGTAGGCCTCGGGGTCCCGCAGGAAGTCGGCCGCGTCGATCACCGGCGGGGAGCCGAGCAGGTCGAAGAGGGTGAGCTGCTGGGGCAGGCCGATGTCCTCGGGCTGGCAGGTCTCGCGGGAGCGGACGTAGGAGAAGACCACCTCTGCCGGGTCGCGGATGAGCAGCACGCTGCGCACCTGCTCGGTCCAGGACAGGTCGTCGCCGTCCAGGTAGTGGTGGGTCATGAGCTTGGAGTACGACACGGCCGCCTCGGTCGGAGCCAGCAGGCCGCGGGCCACCTCGGCCGGGTCGGTCGGCTGGGAGGCGATGACCTCCTCGCGCGCCGGGTGCTCGATCCCGGTGCGGTGCAGGTATGCCGCGTAGAACGGCTCGTCGAAGACCTCGGCGTCCGGACGGTTCTCCCAGGACCGCATCATCGCGGTCGAGATGTTGCGGGGTCCGGACCACATGCCCAGCCGGACGGTCACGACCCGCTCCGCCGGGCGGCGTCGGCGGCGACGTGCTCGGCATACCAGCCCTGGAGCCGCTCCACCACCGGTCCCCGGGCTCCCGTCCCGATGGTGCGACCGTCCACCGAGCGCACCGGAACCACCCCGGCGAAGGTCCCGGTGACGAAGGCCTCCTGCGCGCTGTAGACGTCGGTGAGGCTGAAGGTGCGTTCCTGCGCGGGCAGCCCGCGGTCCCGGCAGACGCGCAGGACGTTGCCCCGGGTGATCCCGGCGAGGCAGAAGCGACCGTCGCTGGTCCAGACCTCCGGCTCCTCCGCGGTGCCCTTGACGATGAAGAAGTGGGTGCTGTTGCAGGTCGCCACGAAGCCGTGCGGGTCGAGCATCAGCGCCTCGTCGGCTCCCGCGGTGTAGGCCTGGATGCACGCCGTGATGTCGTTGAGCTTGCTGTGGGCGTTGAGCTTGGGGTCCAGCGTGTCCGGCGTCGCGCGGCGCACGTGCGTGGTGAACAGCGTGATGCCCTCGCGCACCGTGGCCGGGAGCGGCTCCTTGTGCTCGGGGATGATGACCACTGTCGGCGGGCCGATCGTGACCCGAGGGTCCTGGTAGGGCGTCGACTTCACCCCGCGGGAGACCATGAGCCGGATGTGCACCCCGTCGTGCATGTCGTTGGCTCGCAGCACCTCGTAGACCGCGGCTGTGAGGTCTTCGCGCGACATGCCGAGGTCGAGCATGATCGCGGCCGCCCCCTCGACAAGGCGGTCGAGGTGCTGCTCCCAGAAGACCGGGTGGCCGTCGTGCACCCGGATCCCCTCCCAGATCCCGTCGCCGAGGACGAAGCCGGAGTCGAAGACCGAGACCACCGCCTCGGCCCGGGGTTTGAGCGCACCGTTGACCCAGATGAGGATCTGCTCGTTGCGCGGGTCGTCGCCGTGGTCATGGGTTCCGTGAGGCACCTGAGCAGGTTACCGAGGAGCGAGGCTCGGCCGGTCGGCGTGCGTGGTCACCGGGCCTCTGCGCGTCACGCACGCCTCGCGGGGACTCGGTCCGCGTGGCCGAGGTATGCCGTGAACTCGGCTCCCGGCCGAAGCGCGGTGTCGCGCCCGATGTCGGCCGGGTCGAGGTGGAGCAGGCACAGCCCGGCGGCCTCCGCGAGCGTGGCGATCGTCGACGGGGTCTGCCAGTGGATGACCCACTCCCGCTCGATCGTCTCCGTCGGGGCGCCCGGGGCCGTGCGCTCGTAGCGCACCTGCGTCCGCCGGGTCCTGGTGTCGTCGTCGAGGTCCTCCGACAGGGCCACGAACGACAGCTCCACCCCGGAGGGGTCGGTCGTCCGACGGGGTCGGCCGAACGCCGACGCCGGCGTGGGCTGCGGGATCCACAGCGGCACCATGACCTGCCCCTCGGGGTGGAGGTGGCGCCGGAAGCTCGCCAGCGCCCGGGCCGCCGAGGCGTCGTCGGGGAGGAGCTCGAAGGTGGGACCGGCGAGGTAGATCGACCGGTAGCGACGTCCGAGGTCCATGTCCTCCATGCGGGACACGCGCAGCACGGGCTGGAGCCCCCGAGCCCGCGCCGCCCGGGTGGCTCGCTCGATCATGTCGGGAGAGGAGTCGACGCCGTCGACCTCGAGACCCGCCTGCACGAGATCGAGCAGCGGGTGCCCGTCGCCGCACCCGACCTCGAGGGCGTGCCCGCCGAGCTCGCGGACGAACGCGGCATACCGGTCCGCGTCGAACGTCTCCGCCTTGAGTGCGGCGTAGGCGTCAGCCACGAAACCGGTGTAGAAGTCGGCCGCGTCAGTCATGGCATGGTCCGGACGTGCAGCAGGTGGCGCGCACGTCAGCGAAGTCCATGCGGCGGATCGTGTCAGAAGGTCGATCCCTGGGCAACGACTTTGTGGAACAGCTCCGTGGCGCAGGGGACCCTGCTCGGCGGCATCCTTTTACATTGCAGTCGCAATGCAAAAAGGTCATCATGGTCCCCATGACGACCTCTGAGTCCGACAACGCCCTCCTGATGCGCGAGGCCTTCGCCGCCCTCCAACGACACGACCTCGACGCGTGCACCGCTCTCATGACGCCCAACTTCGTCATCAACATCGCCGGCATGCCGGCGGCGCGGCGCGGGATACCGGCCTGGAGAGGGCACGCGCGGACGATGCTCACGGCGTTTCCCGACGTGCGCCTCTCCCTCCACGACGTCGTGGCAGCGGGTGACCGGGTCGCCGTGAGGATGACGCTGTCCGGCACGCACCAGGGTGAGTTCATGGGCGTCCGCGCCACCGGCCGGCGCGTCGAGTACGAGAGCAGCGAGATCTACCGGATCGAGGACGGCCTGATCGCCGAGGAGTGGATCTGCTCGGACATGATGACCCTGCTCAGTCAGCTGGGTGAGGTCTCGACGACGAAGCTGGCGGCCATGTACTTCTCGGGCTACCGGTTCTGGTGCGGCGCCGCCCTCGGCGGGCTGGCGGGCCTCGCCATCGCCGGACGACGTCGGGGGTAGGGAGCTCGTGGTGCCGAAGAAGGTCGACCATGGTCGACGACGGGACGAGATCTCGCGTGCGGTGGTCGCGGTCGCAGCCGAGCGGGGCCTGCCGGCCGTCAGTCTGCGGACGGTCGCGCAGCAGGCGGGGGTGACCTCCGGGATGGTCCAGCACTATTTCGAGAGTCGCGACGCGATGGTGGACTACGCCATGAGCGCGGCGAGCTCGCGCTTCGAGTCACGGATGACCCAAGCCGTGGAGCGTCTCGGCGACGAGCCAGGGGCGAGGCTCCTGGTCTGGACCCTCCTGTCCAGCCTGGTTCCCACCGACGAGGAACAACTCGCCGACGCCCGTGTCGCGCTCGACTTCATGGCGTCTGCAGCGACCACACCATCGGCCGCCCGACGTCTGGAGGTCGACAACGCCCGGCTCCGCGACTACCTCGCACACCAATTGCGGAGCGCCCAGCATGCAGGTGAGCTCGCCCAGGACCGCGACCCCGAGCTCGCAGCGACGGCGCTGTTCGCCCTGGCCGAGGGATTGTCTGTGCATGTCATCAGCGGGGGCCTCGACGCCGCAGATGCGCTGGCCGCCCTGGAGTCCACGCTGACGGCCTTCTTCGTCTAGGCCCCTCAGGCCACGCCGGCCGGCGTGGAAGTCACGAGGAGATGCGCGCCGTCGCGACCCCGAGTGCCTCGGCCATCCGGCGCCGGAGGGCGACCATCGCGGGGGTCGTGGAGGCGCCGGGGAGGGCGTCCGCACCGTGGTACATCCCCTCCTCGACGTGCAGCTCGACGGCGACCCCGGCCGCCTCGAGCCGCCGGGCGTAGTCGACGTCCTCGTCGTAGAACAGGTCGAGGTCACCGACGCCGATCCACGCCGGCGGCAGCCCGGTGAGGTCGTCGCGGCGGGCACCGACGGCATACGGGCGCTGCTCGTCCTGCCCGGCGGGGTGACCGAGGTAGGCGGACCAGCCGACGCGGTTCGCGCCCGGCGTCCACACGAGGCGCCCGCGGTCATGCGGTCCGTGAGACAGGGTGCGGTCGTCGAGCATCGGGTAGAGGAGGAGCTGGAAGTCGACCTGCAGGCCCTCGTCATGGGCGCGCTGCGCGAGCTCGGCGGCGAGGCCACCCCCGGCGCTGGCGCCGCCGACGACGATCGGGCCGTCGGTCCCTCGACGTTCCACGAGCCAGGTGAGCGCGGCGTGACAGTCGTCGAGCGGCGCGGGGTAGGGGTGCTCCGGCGCCAGGCGGTGGTCGACGCTCAGGACGAAGACCCCGGCGTGGTCGGCGAACATCTGGCACAGGTCGTGGTCCTGGGCGGCCGACCCCAGGACCCTTCCACCGCCGTGGATCCAGAGCAGTGCACCGTGGGGCTCACCCGAGGTCGGGGTGTAGGTGAACGCCGGGACCGGCCCGTCCGGGGACGGCACCGAGACCTGCGTGCGCCCGGTGTCCTCGGTGTGCGGCAACCGGGCCAGAGCCGCCTTCATGAGGGGCAGGCCCCGGTCGGTGAGGGGATTCGGGGTGTATGCCGCGGGCACCCGCAGCTCGGGCCTGGCCCGGCCTACCTGCCGGTGCTTGGTCAGTCCGGCCACGGCAGCGGCCGCCAACGGGGCGGCCCAGATGAGCTTCATGGGGTCTCCTCGGTCGGGCGATGCCACGGGAGGCCAGTGCACCAGATCCGGGTCGTCCGCGCACGACGGGCGGAGAGGAGTCACGACGGATTGGACGCCGGGGCAGGGGGCAGGACAAGGCGAAGCGGCTCGACCCGGAGGCCGAGTTGTTCAGTACCTGAACTCGAGCACGCTCTCGAGGTGCTGCGCTGAGGTGACCAGTTCGGTGCGCGGCCACGGCGGTGTCTCAGGACGCCCGCTCCACGACAGGTGGACCAGCGCGACGCGACCGTCACCCGTCTCGACGACCGCCTCGTCCTGGGGGATCGCGCGCGCCAGCACGTGCAGGTCGACTCCGTGGAGCACGTGGCCGGGGGCGAGCTCGCGCATGAGCTCGGCATGGAGTGCTGCGGCTTCGTGGGGAGTCGGGCGGAGGTCGCGCAGCGGGTCGCTGAACTCATACGTGCTCGTCCAGCTCACGTGATCACACCACCAGTCGGACAGTGATCGGTGGGCTGGTCAGAGCCGCTCGAGCTTGGGGAAGGGGGTGACGATCCGCATCGTGCGGTTGCCGAAGTCGACGGTCACGGACTCGTTGTCCTTGCCGGTGACGCGCCCGAGCCCGTAGGTCTGGTGGGACACGCGGTCGTCGACGGCGAAGTCCGGGACAACGGGCTCGACCCGGGGGGCGAACGGGCTGCTGGCGAGGTGGCGGCGGGGAGCGTTCGATCGAGTTGTCATCACCCCCCAGTATGCGCCCGCGCAGGGCCCCCAGCGCCACGACCGAGCGGATCGTCACCGCCGGCGAGGCTTCCCGCGGCAGTCTGCCCTGGTCAGGCCCGGTCGGTCTCGGGCCTGGCCCGCCAGGCGGCCAGGGAGGTGGCCACGCCCACGGGGGCCCACCAGCGCTCCAGGGGCGATCTGGAGGCGGCATTCGGCACGGTGGACAGGGCCATCGCTGCGCTGATCCCCGTCAGGAGGCGTCGCCGCACCGTGGGGCTGCCGGCGCCAGATCCGACGACGGCGGCGAGCGCGGCATACCCGACTGCTGCCGCGGCGCTCACGGTGCGCAGGCGGTCGGGGAGCACCCCGTGATGGGCGCCCCCGTAGGACGCACGCCCCCAGGGGAGGCCGCTTGCGAGGCCGGCCTGGAAGACGCCGACGGTGGCGAGCAGGCCGCTGGTGGTCCCGGCCCAGGTGGCAGTGGTCATCGGCACAGTCGGCACTCTAGGTGGGGTGTCGGTGGCCGGGGGCGGCTCTTCCATTGCGGCGATCTCGAAGCCGGCGTCGGTGAACGCCCTCGTGATGGCTTGCAAGGGGCGGTGCCACATCGTGAGCGAGACCGTTCGCCCGGCGAACTCGAACTCGTCGGAGTACTCGCGGGTGGCGAACTAGTCCTCGTCCGGATGGGTGATCGTCCGGACCATGGGGTGGTTGACCGAGACGATGACCCGACCGCCCGGGCGCAGCACCCGGGTCATCTCGGCCAGGGGCGTGGTCCAGTCCTGGAGGTAGTGGAGGACGAGCGAGGCGATGACCTCGTCGAAGGAGTCGTCGTCGAACGGCAACGGGTGGGCGAGGTCGTGGACGTGCAGGGGGACGGCGTCGCCGAGCCGGTCGCGGGCCAGGTCGATCATGGCCGCGCTGCCGGCGTCGACGGCTCGGTGCTGGCAGTGTCTCGAGGCATGCGGTCAGTCTCGCCCGGCAGCACGGCGGCGGGGTCGCCACGTCGGGCGTCAGGCGTGTTGCCCTTCTCCCGACCGGGGGTTAGGCCTGGGTTGCCCTCCGCCCGACCGAAGAAGTCACACGAACATCACGCGCACCGAGGTGCCGGGAAACCCGGATGTGCCGCACTCATTTCCCGGCGCACATCCCCGTTTCCCCCGCAGGTCGTGATGGAGGGGTGTAGGTTCTCGCGTGATCTGTCGGGGGAGTGGTTGGCTGACCTGCGGGGCGACAAGTTGGTGAGACGAGGGGCTGTCTCACTAACTTGTCGGGATCCTCAGAGGCCGAACGCCCCGCCACCGACCAGGATGGCGATGCCCAGGCCGATCAGGACGATGGGGAACAGGATGTGCTCCCACCGCTCGAGGACTTCGGCGATCGGGGGGCGGGTGGCTACGAACTTGGCCAGCATGACGAGGGCCGCGACAAGCACGAGGAACACGATGCAGTAGGCCACCACGGCCGCCGGTCCCACGCTGAGGAAGACCGGCACGTAGACGCCGATGTTGTCCCCGCCGTTGGCGAAGGTGACCCCGGCGACGGTCCAGACCGCGACGTTCTTGCCGGCGACCTTGGCGTCGTCATCATCGTCACCGTCCCCGCGCCAGGCCTGCCAGGCGGCCCATAGACCCAGAGCCAAGGGGATGAGTCCGAAGTACGGGATAACTTCCGAGGGCAGGAACGCATCCGCGCCCACGGTGACGAGCACGGCCGCGCCAAGAATGCCCGCGAACCCCAGATACTGGCCGACGGCGATCCGGGCGGTCGTCCCGGGCTGTCCCGCACCGCGGGCGAAGAACAGCGAGAGCACGATGATGTCGTCGATGTTGGTCGCGATGAACAGGCCGATCGCCTGCAGGATCGAGGACAGGATCATGCGCGCGCCTCGGCGATGCAGCATCCGTCAATAGAGCAGGCAGGATCGAGGCACGGCGCGTTCTCGTCTACTGCGAGAGTGACCTCAACCAGTGCGTTCAGCGCCCGCGAAAGGTGTGGATCCGCGATCTCATAACGCGTCCGACGGCCCTCGAGTTCGGCGACCACGATGCCGCAGTCCCGCAGGCACGCGAGATGGTTGGACACGTTAGAGCGCGTCAACCCTAGGTCGCTCGCCAGCTCCGCCGGGTAGGCCGCCCGCTCGAGCAGCACCAGAAGAAGTCGTGACCGGGTGGGATCGGCCAGCGCCCGACCCAACCGGTTCATCACATCGAGACGAGAAGCAACGGTCAGCACACGCTGAACAATACAGCATTGACTGAACTGGTCACGGTGACTGCAAGCGAATCAGGACGGCAGGCCTGCCTCAGGCATGGGCGGCGTGCTCGCGTTCGGGCGTGGTCGGGTGGTTCGAGCTGGAAGGGAACCAGAACAGCCCGAGTAGTGACGCTGTCCGGCACGAGACAAGGTGCGCCGTACCGGAAGCGCGCGAGCCAATCTCTCGGGGTCGACCTTCCGAAGCGCCGTCACGACGTCCTGGCCGTCGGCATCGACATACCGGACCTCGGTGCTCAGCAGCTGCTCGCGAGTAATTGTCAAGACCTGTGGATCGGCGTGTCATGCGACGTTTTGCTGGCGTCCTGATTCCTCGGGTCGTTCGACGAGCTTGCCGCGCTCGAAGGTGGCGCCGGCGCGGACGAGGGCCACGAGGTGCGGGGCGTTGACCGCGCGCCAGCGTCGTTGCGCGGACTCGATGAGCTTGAACGCCATCGCGATGCCCGCGGCGCGCGAGCCAGGACCCTTGGTGACGCGCTGACGGAGGCGGACAGTGGCGAAGGTCGACTCGATCGGGTTGGTCGTACGCAGATGCACCCAGTGCTCGGCCGGGTAGTCGTAGAACTCCAGCAGCACGTCCAGGTCGTCGGTGATCTTCGCGGCCGCCTTGGGCCACTTCGTGCCGTAGTCGGCGGCGAACGCCCTGGCGGCGGCCTCGGCGTGCTCGCGGTCCTCGGCGTTCCAGATCTCGGCCAGCGCGGCCTTGGCGCCGGGCTGGGCGGACTTGGGCAGGGCGTTGAGCACGTTTGCGATCCGGTGGAACCAGCACCGTTGCTCGCGGGTGGTGGGGAAGACTTCGCGCAGCGCGGCCCAGAACCCTAGGGCGCCGTCGCCGACGGCCAGGACCGGAGCGGCCATGCCCCGGCGCTTGCACGAGCGCAGCAGGTCGGCCCAGGACTCGGTGGACTCCCGGTGCCCGTCGTCCAGGGCGATCAGTTCCTTGGTGCCGTCGGCGCGGACCCCGACCATGACGAGCAGGCAGACCTTGTCCTGGGTGAGGCGGACCTTGAGGTGGATCCCGTCGACCCACACGTAGACGTAGTCGGTCCCGGCCAGGGAGCGCTGGTTGAAGGCGAGGGCCTCGGCCTGCCACTGCTCGGTGAGCCGGGTGATCGTCTTGGCCGACAGTCCGGCCGAGGTGCCGAGGAACTGGGTCAGCGCCGGTCCGAAGTCGCTGGAGGACAGACCGTGCAGGTAGAGCAGCGGCAGCACCTCGGCCATCTGCGGTGACTTACGGGCCCACGCCGGCAGGATCGCCGAGCCGAACCGCTTCCGCTCACCGGTGGCCTCATCGATCCGGCGGTCGTCGACCCGCGGTTGGCGCACCGGGACCGCGCCGGCGGCCGTGGTCACCTCTCGGGGTGCGTGGTACCCGTTGCGGACCACCAGCCGGTGACCGTGCTCGTCGACCTCCCCGGCGAACCGCTCGACGTAAGCCGCGACCTCGGCCTGCAGCGCGGCCGCGAGCATCTGCCGGGCGCCGTCACGCACGATCTCATCGAGCAACGACCCACCGTGCACGGTCGCGTCGACGTTGGACTCGGTGTTCTCCTGGACTACCTTGAGCATGGGCGTACCTTCCCGAGCCGGCGCTCCAACGCCGACCCTGATCAGAACTTGTATGGGCTTCAGATCTTGCTCGGGAGGTACGCCACTTTCACGTCACCCCGCCGAGAGCCATCCACAGGTTCTGATCATTGCTCGCTGCTCGCTGTCACGAGACTCAGCGTGACACTCCCGCCACTTAACTTGGGACGAACCGACACGCGTCCGCCAGTTAAGTGGGACTCCGACATCTCAGATGGGATCCGACAGCCTGGCTGTAGGTTCTCGGGCGACCTGTCGGGCGCGCAGCCCACTGACCTGCGCAGCGACATCTTGGTGAGACTCCGGCTGTCTCAACAACTTGTCGGAATCTCGGCCCTGATCTGCAGACCAGGCTGGCTGGGGGTCGGCAGCATCGGTTCGTGGGCGGCTAGCGGGGGGCGCTCCCCGCATCTTCCTCGATCACCATCCCGAGTCGATAGAGAGCGTTGCGGCTCGCGAGCAGTTGCCCGAGCCGGATGGGGTCGTAGCAGCCGCTGCGACCTGCCCCAGACCACGCTGCCGAGGACGAGGTCCACCTGAGTCCCGCCAGCGATCGGGGTGACGGTGACGCGAAACCACCGTCCCGGTCCGGAACGGGACGAGCGCAAGACTTCCCGACAGACTGCTATTTCTCCTGCCACAACACGTGGCCCGCGGTCTCATCGGCGGTCGGCTCCAGCGCGCGGATCCGGCGCACGTAAATGCCCTGCAGCCTGCCCTCAGTGCGGTTGCCCTTGCGCATCGTGCCGATAGCCCGGGCCCTCGTCGGGCTGCAGATGTGGTGTCCGGAACGCCGGTGACCGGCGAGCCTGTCCAACTCGGCTCAGCGGCCAACTGGTGAAGCACCGGTCGCCTACAACTGGCCATTGACACCTACCGTGTGCTTGCAGGTTGCCGCTGTACCTGCGGTGCCCCGGTTCTGGTTGCCCCGCCGAGGCGTGGTTCATCCGTCGCCCGGGGCCGCGGAGTCGCGGGGACCGGGTCGTTGCAGTCTTCGGAGAGGTATCGCATGTCCCGTGCTGAGCCAGCCGAGTTCGTGGTGGACCGGCAGGTCTGGACCAGCTATCGACCCTTCCTGGTCCTCGGGTCCGTGGGGGTCGTGCTGGGTGGGTTGCTCGCTGCCGTCACAGGGCCTCTGGCGCTGCCCATGGGGTCATGGGCAGCTGCCTACCTCGTGCTAGTGGTCGGGGTCGGCCAGATCGTCCTTGCTGGCGGTCAGGCGTTCGTGGGCGGGTCGGAGCTGGCGTCGTGGCGAGTCTGGTCCGAGGTCATGGCGTGGAACCTCGGTAGCGGCATCGTTCTTGTCGGTGGTATGCCCGGGATCCCCGTGGTGGTCGCCGTTGGGGGGCTGGTGCTGCTGGCGGCCCTCGTGATCTTCGCGACCGCGGTGCGTGGCGGGGGAGCAGCCGTGGGCCTGTATCGCTTCTTCACGCTCTTCCTCGCGGCGAGCGTGGCCGTCGGGGTCGGACTCTCTGCCGTACGCCACGGATAAGCCGCCCCTGGCGTGATGGCCCCCACCTTGGATCAGGCGCCTGTGTGGGCCCCGGGTGATCCACGGCGAGGCAGCCGTCGCCGTGGTTGCCAGAAGAGCCCAACGGCGACGACGAGGGCGGCGGCGGGTACGACCCAGGGGCCGGTGTGGACGGCGAGGGTCTGCTCGGTGCGCACCGGCAGCTGCCCCAGCAGGGTCGCCTGGGTGTACGGGTCGCTGCGTTGGTGAACGACTCCGTCCGGGGTGATGAGTCCGGAGACACCGACGTTGCTGACGTGCGCGACGGAGCGGCCGTACTCGACCGCCCGGACCCGGGAGATGGCCAGATGCTGCACGGACTGGTCTCCCTCGCCGAACCAGGCGTTGCTCGTGGGGACCACGAGCAGCTGCGCGCCGCCGGTGACGAGGTCGCGCACTGCCCGGTCCACGACGAGCTCGAAGCAGATGGCCAGGCCCAGGTCCACGGGCCGGCCGTCGGCAAGCGGCACCGGCACCACGCCGGGGCGGTCGCCGGCGCTGAGGTCGACGATCCGGTCCACCCACGGGCTGAGGTGCCTCAGGAGCGGGCGCAGCGGCATGACCTCACCGAAGGGCGCCAGATAGATCTTGCTGTACGTCTGGTCGAGCCCTAGCCCGGGCAGGTAGCTGAACACCATGTTGGCGGGTGGCCCGGCACCGCCCTGTCGGGACAGGCCACCGAGCACCAGCGGGGCGCCGACGGCTTCCACTGCCGCCATGATCTGGTCGTTGGCCGCCTGGCCGACCCGCGGGTCCAGCGGGTCCAGGTCGGTGGCGCCCTCGGGCCACACGACCAGGTCCGGAGCCGCAGCCTGGCCGGCGTCGACACGGGCCGCTAGCTCGTGGGTGCGGTCGGCATACCGGTTGAGCATCGTCCCCGGCTCGGCGGTCAGGGTCCGGGTGTACCCCTCGGGGATGTCTCCCTGGAGCGCGGCCACGCGCACCGGCTCTCCCCCGGTCGGGCGGGGAACCAGCACCGGCCCGACCACCAGGACAGCGGCAGCAACCAGCGCTCCGGTGGCCCTGCCCAGGTGCGTGCGCCCAGGTGCGAGGAACCGCTGCACGGCCACGGCGAGCAGACCACCGGTCAAGGCGAGGAGGAAGCCGAATCCCGGGACTGCCAGGAGGCTGACGGCGCCGAGCATCGGTGAGTCCGCCTGGCTGAAGCCCAGCCGTGCCCAGGG
This sequence comes from Serinicoccus profundi, assembly GCF_008001015.1. Classification (NCBI taxonomy): domain Bacteria; kingdom Bacillati; phylum Actinomycetota; class Actinomycetes; order Micrococcales; family Ornithinimicrobiaceae; genus Serinicoccus; species Serinicoccus profundi. Next base: position 364,516 of record NZ_CP042862.1, read on the forward strand.
AAAGCCGCCGAACGGGGTGACCGAGCGTGCCCACTCCATCAGTACCCACGCCGCGGCACCGACGACGGGGCGGACCGCGCCCGTGCGCTGCAGCAGCGTCAGCAGCACGCCGAGGGCGGCCGGGTAGAAGGCGGAGGCCACGCTCATGGCAAGCCAGGCCGGAGCGCCGGCGTAGGTGCCGGCCCAGGTGAACATCGGCGTGAACCAGGCCAGTCCCAACAGCAACCCGGACAGCGCACCGACCCACCAAGACGCCCCGGCCGTGGCCAGCGCGAGCGCAGCGCACCCGACGATCGCCAGCCACCACACGTCGTTCCCCGGGAACGCCAGCCACAGGGCGGCACCGCCCAGCAGACCGAGCAGCATGCGTGCCGCGAGCACCAGCAGGAAGTATCCATGGCCCGTCCGGACCGGACGGGCCAGCCTATGCATGGGCGGCGTGCTCGCGTTCGGCGTGGTGCGGGGGTTCGAGCTGGATGGTGGAGTGCTCGATGCTGACGGTGAAGTGGGCGGCGACGCAGTCCTGGAGCTGGGCGAGCATCTCGGCGGCGTGGCCGTCGGTGAAGCACTCCTCGTCGAGGACGACGTGGGCGGTCAGCACGGGCAGTCCGGTGGCGATGGTGGAGGCGTGCAGGTCGTGCACGTCCTGAACGTGCGGGACGGCGAGCAGGTGGGCACGGACGTCGTCCAGGTCCAGACCCTTGGGGGTCGACTCCAGCAGGATGTGGCCGGCCTCGCGCAGGATGGCGATCGCCCGGGGCACGATGAGGGCGGCGATGACCATGCCGGCGATCGCGTCGATGCGGACCCACCCGGTGGTCGCGATGACGATGGCGCTGATGATGACGGCCACGGACCCGAGGGCGTCGTTGACGACCTCGAGGAACGCGGCGCGCATGTTCAGGTTCGCGGCCCTACCGGTGCTGAGGACCAGCATCGAGGCGATGTTGCCGGCCAGGCCGACGATGCCGAAGAGGAGCAGGCCGGTGGAGCTGACCTCGTGCGGTTCGTAGAGCCGCCGTACGCCCTCGACGAAGGCGTAGATCCCGACCCCGAGGAGCACGGTCGCCTGGGCGCCGGCGGCGAGGACCTCTGCACGGCGGAACCCCCAGGTCCGGGCCGGGGTGGGTGGGCGCAGCGCCAGCGACGCGGCGACCAGTGCCATGGCCAGCCCGGCGGCGTCGGTGAGCATGTGCCCCGCGTCGACCAGCAACGCCAGGGAGCCGGTCCACACGGCACCGATCACCTCGGCGACCAGGATGGTCGCGGTGATCGCGAACGCGACCGCCAGCCGGCCCCTGTGGCTGGTCCCGACGCCGTGGTCGTGACCGGCGCTCATGCAGTCGCTCCTTCCAGACGGGCGGGATCCGCCGGGGAGGCGGTCAGGGTGGGCAGCTGCCGGGTGCGTCCGGCGCGGACGCCGTTGGCGATGACCAGGACCTCGGCCAGCTCGTGGACCAGCACCACGGCTGCCAGGCCAAGCACACCGAACAGGGCCAACGGGATGAGGACCGCGATCAGGACCAGGGACAGCACGACGTTCTGCAGCATGATCGTCCGGGTGCGGCGAGCGTGGTCGAACGCCAACGGCAGCAGCCGCAGGTCATCGCCCATCAGGGCCACGTCGGCGGTCTCGATCGCCACGTCGGTGCCCATGGCGCCCATCGCCACGCCGACGTCCGCGGTCGCCAGCGCTGGTGCGTCGTTGACGCCGTCGCCGACCATCGCGGTCGCGCCGTGGGCGCGCAGCCCGGTGACGACCTTCGACTTGTCCTCCGGGCGCAGGTCGGCGTGCACCTGCTCGATCCCGGCCTGGGCGGCCAGCGCTGCGGCGGTGGCGTGGTTGTCGCCGGTGAGCATGGCCACGGTGTAGCGGCGGTCGCGGAAGCGGGCGATGACCTCGGCGGCCTCGGACCGCAGCTCGTCCCGGACGGCGATCGCGCCGACCGGTTGACCGTTGACCTCGACCACGACCGCGGTCGCCCCCGCCCGCTGCATACTGATGACGTCCCCGGACAGGGTGCCCGGGTCGACCCAGTCGGGCTTGCCCAGCCGGACCCGGGCACCGTCCACGGTCCCGACCAGCCCGGCGCCGACCACCGCGTCGACGTCCTGCGCGGCAGGCGCCCGGTCGGCGGCGGCCAGGATCGCTGCGGCGAGCGGGTGCTCGCTGCGGGCCTCCAGCGCGGCCGCCCAGGCCAGCACCTGCTCCCGGTCGGTCCCGGCGCTGGTGGCGACGTCGACCACGGCCGGCCGGTTGCGGGTCAGGGTGCCGGTCTTGTCCAGGGCGACGGTGCGCACCCTGCCCAAGGTCTCCATGGCGGCGCCACCCTTGACCAGGATCCCGCGGCGGCTGGCGGCCCCGATCGAGGCGACGCTGGTGACCGGCACCGAGATCGCCAGCGCGCAGGGAGAGGCGGCGACGACCATCACCAGGGCCCGGTGCACCCACACCGACGGGTCGCCCAGGAGCGCGCCGAGAAGGGCCGTCAGGCCTGCGGCGACCAGGATGCCCGGCACCAGCGGGCGGGCGATCCGGTCGGCCAGTCGCTGGGTGGCGCCGCGGCGGGACTGCTCGGCCTCCACGACGTGCACGATCCGGGCCAGCGAGTTGTCCTGCGCGGTGGAGGTGACCTCCACCTCCAGGGCGCCGGTGCCGTTGATCGACCCGGCGAAGACGTCCTTGCCCGGCCCGGTCTCCACCGGCATGGATTCACCCGTGATGGCCGAGGTGTCCAGGGTGCTTCGACCGGTCCGCACGGTCCCGTCGGTCGCCAGCCGCTCCCCGGGCCGCACCACCATCACGTCGCCGATGACCAGCTGTGCCGGGTCCACCACGAGCTCCCGGCCGTCGCGGAGCACGCTCGCCTCCTTGGGCACCAGGTCCAGCAGCGCCCGCAGGCCGTGCCGGGTGCGGGCCAGGGAGTACTCCTCCAGGCCCTCGCTCAGGGAGAACAGGAACGCCAGCGCAGCAGCCTCCTCGACCTGCCCCAGCAGGGTCGCCCCGACCGCGCCGATCGTCATCAGCAGACCCACGCCGAGCTTGCCGCGCGCCAGACGGCGCAGCGCACCCGGCACGAACGTGGAGCCACCCACGAGCAGCGCCGCCGCGGCGAGCACAAGCTCGACGGTCTCCCATCCCCCGAGCCCGGCGAGGAACCCGGCCAGCAGCAGCGCACCGGAGGCCAGACCCAGCTGCACCTCCCGCACCTGCCACAGCCGGGTCGCCGGCTCCTCGACCTCTCCTGCTCGAGCTGGTGGGGCGACGGGAGCCTCGCATCCGCACGCGTCCACCGCCACCTCCCGCTGCGGCGTCTGCGGCCCGCTCACGCCCCCGCCTCCTGCCCGGCGTGGGGGCGCAGCTGCTCGGGGGCCGGGTTCCCCGCGGTCCCCGCGCCGTAGTTCGGGCACAGCGCGACCGCATACCCCGACGTCGCGAGCAGGCGCTCCGCCGCGTCCAGCACGTCCAGCAGCTCCGGAGCACTGGTCAGCGAGAACATCGAGGCCCGGCCCTCCGGGCGCGAGACCACCAGGCCGCAGTCTCGCAGGCAGGCCAGGTGCGCACTGACCGTGGACTGCGCCAGCCCCAGGTGCTCCGTGAGGTCGCGCACCTTGTGCTCCCCCAGCGTCAGGTGCTGCAGGATCGCCAACCGTGACCGGTCTGACAGACCGTGGAACAGCGCGGCCGCCACGTCGAGCCCTTCAGCTCGGGTGCCGTCGCCTGGCGCGGGTGCGCTCTGTGATGTCATCGTCATGCGCCGATCATAGCCGGATGCCGGCCGTCCCGGCGCCTGAGCCGCGGCAAGCGTCCTAGGCGAGGGTGATCCAGTAGTCCCAGAACCGGACGGCGATCAGAGCCGCGACCACCAGGCACCATGTCGTGACGATCGTGACGGCGTAGTCTCCGACCCACCGTGGAAGCGCCCCGGCGCGGGACCACCGGGCCAGTACCGCGACGAACGCGGCCACGGTGACGACCCAGACCACCATGCAGTACGGGCACAGCGCACCGATGCGGTGGACGCTCTGGAAGATGAGCCAGTGCACGAACACCGTGCCCAGCGCCGTACCCGCGGTCAGGCCGATCCAGTACCAGGACGGCAGCCGGGCGCCGCTGATGATCGTGACGGCGACGGTGACCAGGGCGGCGAAGCCGGCCACGCCCAGGATCGGGTTGGGGAACCCGAACAGCTCCGCCTGGGGGGTGCTCATCACCGACCCGCAGCTCAGCAGCGGGCTGATGCTGCAGCTGGGCACGTAGCTCGGGTCGGCGACCAGCCGGATCTTCTCCACCAGCAGCACGAACGCCGCCGACAGACCGACCCAGCCGCACACGAGCAGGACCCACCCCACGGCCCTCCCGACCGGCGCGCCGGGCTCCTGGGAAGGAGCGGTGAGCGCGGCGGGCTCAGCGGTTGACGGCTGCATCGATCTGGGCGCGGAAGTCGCCCTCGGAGGTGGGCTGCAGCAGCTCACCGTCCAGGAAGAAGGTCGGGGTTCCCTGGACACCCAGTGCCATGCCGTCCTGCCGGTCCTGCTCCACGCGCTGCTGGGTGGCGGGGTCGGCGACGGCGGCGTCGTAGGCGGCCATGTCCAGCCCGAGGTCCTGGGCGAACTGCCGGAACAGCGGCGCCTTGGAGTCCTGCTGCTCGCCCCATTCGCTCTGCGTCTGGTACATCCGCGTGTACATGTCCTCGAACCGGCCCTGCTGGGCCGCCGCCTCGACCGCCACCGCCGCGTTCATCGCGTTGGCGTGGCTGGGGATCGGGAAGTACCGGACCACGAACGTCAGCTCCCCGGCGTACTCCTCGCGGATCTGCTCCACCAGCGGGTAGGCCGCCAGGCACGCCTCGCACTCGAAGTCCAGGAACTCGACCAGCACCGGCGCGCCCTCACCGGCGTCGGAGAGCACGTGGCTGTCCTCCCTCACGACCGGCACCGCCGAGCTCGTTCGCGCCGAGTCCGCGACACCGGTGCCGGACGGCGGGCGGGTCACGCCAACGGCGACGGCCACCACCGCAACGAAGACGGCGATCAGCAGGAGGGACAGGATCACGTTGCGCCGCACGGGCACTCCTTCATCAGGCGACACGGACGATCGGCCAGTCTGGCCGAGGATGCGGGAAGTCCCGACGCGGATCGTAGAGCCAGACCCTGAGAAGACTCTGGCCCGGTGCGACAAACGCCATTCGGACAGGGCAGGGACCGATGCGCCCCTACCTACAGGCCGAAGGCGCCACCTTCGACGAGGATCGCCACGCCGAGTCCGATCAGGACCAGAGGGAACAGGACGTGCTCCCAGCGTTCCAGGACCTCTGCGATGGGCCTACGGGTGGCGACGAACTTGGCGAGCAGGACAAGCACCATGACGAGGACGAGGAAGACGACGCAGTAGGCCACGACCGCGCCGGCGCCGACGGTGACGAAGACGGGGACGTAGACGCCGATGTTGTCACCGCCGTTGGCGAAGGTGACACCGGCGACCGTCAGGGCGCTGATCGTCTTGTCCGCGACCCGGTCGTCATCGTCTCCGTCGCCGCGCCAGACCTTCCATGCGGTCAGCAGGCCGAGCAGCAACGGGATGAGCCCGAAGTAGGCGATCGCCGACTCGGGCAGGAAGGTCACCGCGCCCAGGGAGACCAGTACCGAGACGACGAGTATGCCGCCGAAGCCCAGGTACTGACCCACGACGATCTTCCTGGTCGTGCCGCGCAAGCCGGCGCCCCGGGCGAAGAAGAGTGACAGCACGATGATGTCGTCGATGTTGGTGGCCATGAACAGCCCGAAGGCCTGCAGGACTGAGGTGAGCACAGGGTGATGCCTTCGGTCGTGTGTGGTGGGTCAGGCGGGCGACGTGGCCACGCGGTCAGCCGCTGGTGTCGGTCCCGGCCGGCTGCCGTGGTGAGCGCAGCTCGAGCAGCGCCAGCAAGACGACCCCGGTGACGATCGCGGTGTCAGCCAGGTTGAACGTGGGCCACCACCCGCTGTGCAGATAGTCGGTCACCACACCGTCAAGAGAGCGATCGATCCAGTTGCCGCACCCACCACCAAGAATCGCCGTCACTGCGGCGAGCCGCCAACAGTCCCACGTCGGAGCGGCCCGCCAGGCCACGACGGCGATCGCGACGATGACCAGGCCGGTGAGCGCGACGACCAGTGCGGCCGGCGCGTCAGCGCCGAGGGAGAACGCCACCCCCGGGTTGTGACTCAGCACGAGGTCGACTGGACCCAGGGCCAGCCCCGCCTCCAGCGCGCTCTCAGCCCACGCCTTGACCAACAGGTCCGTCACCGCCACCGCCGCGGCACCGGCCACCAGGACGGCGCGACGCGGTGCCAGTTTCGTCACGGACGCTGCTGTCCATCCCACACGACGCCCACCAGGGGTCGTTGACACCCGCTGGCGGGGATCGGCCGGGGCAGAACCGGACACGCCTGCTGCTCGAGGGCCACGCGCCGCAAGGCGGTTGGAGCGCCTCTGGTTGCCCCCAGCTCCTGGCGGGTCAGGCTGGGACCCACCGGGCGGGGTTAGAATCGACATGCGGCGATGGTAGCGAGTGACGCTGCTGTCAGCAAAGGGTAGAGTCGCACGGGCGGCCGTGTGGCCGGCTCGTCACCACCGTGGCGACCCTCAACCATCGCGTTCGGCAGGCAGAGTGGTAGCGGATGGAAGGTAAGCGGCATGGGCACCATAGGGCGACCCCGGGTGGAGCGAGGCGGTGGACGAGCAGGACGCCCCGACCCCCTCGAGCCGGCCAGCGGTCGACGGCCTCGCCGACAGACGATCTCGGTCGTGCGCTCGCGAGGCATGCTCGCAAACGGGGCACACGGCGACTTCGACGGGCTGCTCCGGTGACCCGCGGGCACCTCCTGGCCCTGCTCGCGGCCGTAGCAGTGGTCCTGGCCGGCTGCGGTGGCGAGGGCTCGACGATCAACGACCAAATGCGTCAGGGCGACCAGAAGGGATACGTCGCCGGTGACGGCACCATCCAGGTGCTGGCGCCGGAGGAGCGCGAGACCGTCATCACCCTGGAGGGGACGACCCTGGAAGACGAGGCGTGGTCCTCGCAGGACCACCTGGGCGAGGTCGTGGTGGTCAACGTGTGGGGGTCGTGGTGCGGGCCGTGCGTGGAGGAGGCGCCGGACCTGGAGGAGGTGGCCACCGAGTTCGCCGAGGCGGGTGAGCCGGTGCAGTTCATCGGGGTCAACAGCCGTGACTCGGTACCCAGCGCCCTGGCCTTCCAGCAGAAGTACGACGTGTCCTACCCCTCGCTCCAGGACGACGGCGGGCGCACCCGCGCCCAGCTGCAGGGGCTGGCCGTCGCGACGCCGACCACGATGGTCCTCGACGGACAGGGGCGCCTCGCCGCCCGGGTCAGCGGACCCGTGGAGGCGTCGACGCTGCGCGGCCTGGTCGAGGACGTGCTGAAGAGTGAGTCCGCCCGGTGAGCGAGGTCGTTCTCAGCGGGCCGCTGCTGCTGGCCGCCGCGATCGCCGCGCTGGCAGGTCTCGTCTCGTTCGCCTCGCCGTGCGTGCTACCGCTGGTCCCCGGCTATGTCGGTTACCTCTCGGGAATGGCGTCGCCCATGTCGGGCGCTCACGCGCCGGGGCGGTGGCGCCCGACGGTCGGGGCGCTGCTGTTCGTTATGGGTTTCTCGGCCGTCTTCATGGCGATGAGCGTGGTCATCTCCTCCCTGGGCATGGCCCTGGCGCAGCACCAGGGGCTGCTGCTGCGCCTGTCCGGCGCGGTCGTCCTCGGCCTCGGCCTGGTCATGCTGCTGCAGCCGACAGCATCAGTTTCGGTGCGGTGGCGACCGGCCGCCGGGATCGCCGGGGCTCCGCTGCTCGGGGTCGCCTTTGGCCTGGGATTCAGCGCCTGCACCGGACCGGCGCTCGCCGCGATCCAGACGCTCGGCACCTCGATCCTCCCGGGGGACGACCAGGTGGGCCGCGCCCTGGTGCTGGGCACCGCATACAGCCTGGGACTGGGGGTGCCGTTCGTGCTCGCCGCCGCCGGGCTGGGCTGGGCCAGCCGCGCCTCGCGCTGGCTGCGCGACCACTACCTGCTCGTGCAGCGCGTCGGCGGCGGGCTGCTCGTCCTCCTCGGCCTGCTCATGATCGCCGGCATCTGGGCCGAGGCCATGGCGTGGGTCCAGACCCGACTGACCAGCAACTTCACCACGGTGATCTGACATGGCCAGCACGCGAACACCGGAACGGATCGAGCCGTCCTATCCCAAGGACCGCACCACCTTGGGCGGCCCCCGGCTCGGCGCACTGGGCTGGGCACGTTGGGCCTGGCGGCAGCTGACCAGCATGCGCACCGCCATCTACCTGCTTCTGCTGCTGGCGGCCGCGTCCTTCCCCGGCTCAATCTTCCCGCAACGTTCCGTGGACCCGGTGCAGGTGCGCACCTTCTTCGAGAACAACCCCGACCTGGCGCCCTGGCTGGACCGGTTGTTCCTCTTCGATGTGTTCTCCTCCCCGTGGTTCGCCTCGATCTATCTGCTGCTGGTGATCAGCCTGGTCGGTTGCATCATCCCGCGGATGCGCCAACACTGGCGTTCGATCCGAGCCCAGCCGCCGCCGGCACCCCGGCGCCTGGCCAGGCTGCACGCCCGCGCCGACGGAACCCTCACCGCCGAGGCACCCGAGGTACTGGCCGCAGCCCGGCAGTCGCTGAAGGCGAAGGGCTACCGGCTGCGCGAGGCCGAAGACGGCGATCTCTGGGTCACTGGCGAGAAGGGGTACCTGAAGGAGACCGGAAACCTGCTCTTCCATCTGGCTCTGCTGGGTGTGATCGTCGCCTTCGCCGCCGGTAACCTGTTCGGCTGGCGCGGGGAGATCATCATCCAGGAGGGGCAGTCGTGGACGGCCACTGCCGGCACCTTCGACACGCTCAACTTCAGCCCGCTGGCCGGTGAGGGGGACATTCCCACGTTCACCGTGGAGCTCAACAAACTCGACGTAGCCTTCGAGAGTCAGGCCGAAGGCGCCCAGTTCGGCCAACCCCGCAGGTTCGACGGGTTGGCCACCGTCGAGGTCCCCGGCCGGGAACCCGAGCAGCAGGAGTTCGCAGTCAACCACCCGATCTCCGTGGCCGGAGACTCCATCTTCCTGCTCGGCAACGGCTACGCCCCCATCGTGACCATCCGCGACCCCGACGGAGAAGTCCTCTACTCCGACGCGGTCACCTTCCTCCCACAGGACAACAACTACGCCAGCGAGGGCGCCATCAAGGTCACCGCGCGAGACCCCGGCCTCGGTCTGGTCGGCGGCTTCCTACCGACCCTGCGCATTGATCCCGAGCTGGGGATGACGTCCTCCTTCCCCGGCCTGGTCGACCCCGTGCTGGCACTGACGGCATTCGAGGGAAACCTGTTCCCCGACGGGCGCCCGCAGTCGGTCTTCAATATCGACACCGACCAGATGACCCAGCTCACCGACGAGGAGGGCAACCCCGTCGCGATGCTGATCCGCCCGGGCGAGTACTTCGAGCTACCCGACGGCACCACCGTGGAGTTCGACGGCATAATCCGCTGGGCCGGGCTACTGGTGCGGCACGACCCGGGCCGGATACCAGCCCTGGGCTTCGCGATCGCCACCACCGTCGGCCTGGCCCTGATGCTCGGTATCAAGCGACGCCGGATCTACGTACGGATCAACCCTGAACACCCCATCAATGGTCCGATGCAGACACTAGTGAGCATCGGTGGCCAGTCCAAGGGCAGCGACCCCGGACTCCAGGCCGTCGTCGACGACGTCCTGCTCCGGATCACCGGGACCACGGGTGGCCGGACCAATACTCCTAAAACCCACCATCGAGACAAGGACACGGTATGACCGACCCACAGCTGGCCCTGTCCAGCGACATCGCCATCTGGGCCAGCCTGGCCGTGCTCGCGCTGGCCCTCATCTCCTTCTCGGCACACCTGGCCGTCACCGGAACCGCCAGGGAACGCCACGATAAAATCAAGGCCCGCGAGAAGGTCCGCGTGGGTGTTGGCGCCGACGGTGAGCAGCCAGCAGACACAGTCGTTGACGACTGTGCCACTGGACTGACGGACTCGACCACGCCGACCACCGCCGCAGTCGAGCCACCAACAGTCAGTCATCCCGCCGAGGTCACCCGCCGCTGGGGCATCATCGGGGTCCAACTCACCTGGCTGGCGACCTTCGGAGTCGTCGGCGGCACGATCTTGCGTGGCCTGTCGGTACAACGCTGGCCGCTGGGCAACATGTACGAGTTCGCGATCGTCGCCGCATCCTTCGCCCTCATCGTCTACTCCACGTGGAGCCTGAAACGCGACCGGCTGTGGCTCGGTCCCTTCGTCGTGCTGCCAGTCATGGCCGTCCTTGGCGCTGGCAAGATCTGGTACACCGAGGCCTCCCAACTCATGCCCGCCCTGGACAACACGATGTGGCTGTCCATCCACGTCACCCTCGCCACGCTGTCCGTGGCGCTGTTCATCATCGGGGCCGCCCTCGGCGTCGCCTTCCTGCTCCGCGACTCAGCCGAGAAGAGAAACCGCATCCGGGGTTGGCTGGCCGGCCTGCCCCAGGCAGACAAACTGGAGACGATGACCTACGGGATCCACATCTTCGCCTTCCCGCTCTGGACGTTCACCCTCATCACCGGCGCGATCTGGGCCGAGGTGGCCTGGGGCCGCTACTGGGGCTGGGACCCTAAGGAAATCTGGACCTTCATCATCTGGGTCGTCTACGCCGCCTACCTGCACTCCCGCGCCACCAGCGGCTGGACCAAACGACACGCCACCTACGTGGCACTCCTCGGCATGCTCTGCATCATCCTGAACTACACCGTCGTCAACCTGCTCATCACCGGCCTGCACAGCTACTCGGGGGTGAGCACGTGACGCCTTCCGCTACACCGTGAATGCGGCTGATGAACGCCAGCAACCCCAAGAACGTCGACTCCGACCACTACCAGCAAGATCATGGCCGTCAAGTGACCGACGCCCGTGGCCAAGACGGACCCGACCTGAAACGCCATCCCGCAATCGCTGGCCTCCAGCGACGTCATGTCCCTGGGGCACCAGGGCCTAAAGCGTGGCTACCTGGAACTCAAGAAGTCGGACGCAGGCGTCCAATCCCGGGGACGAACCGCCCCACGCGGGCGGCATAGTCGGCATAGGCCCGCCCGTGCGTGGCCAGCAGGTGCGGCTCCTCGACGGCGCGGACCTGCATCTGGATGCCCGCATAGACCAGGACCAGGCCCGCCAAGGCAACAAGGTTCGGGGAGGCCAACGCGAGCCCGGTGAAGGTGATAAGAGCGGTGGTGAAGATCGGGTTGCGGACGAACGCGAAAGGCCCGGAGGTGACCAGCTCGGTGCGTTCTGTCGGGTCGACACCGATGCGCCAGGCGGTGCCCATGGCCAGCTGCGCAGCGTAGGTGCAGAAGATGCCTGACGCGGCCACCGCGGCCGCTGCAGTGCGCAGGGCCGGCGAGCTCAGCGGTGACACCACCGGGTCGAGCCCGAGTAGGTCTGCGACCGGTGCGGCGACGCCGACCAGGAGAGAACCCGCACCGCTGATGCGATTGGCCCACCACTGCCGGGTGCCGCGCGCGGCGGCCGCGAAGCGGAATCCGCTGTCACCGGTGCGCCGCCGCTGGACGGCCATGCGACCCACCCCCGGCGAGCAAGGCCCACACGACGAACAGCGCCAGACCGAGGATCGCATGGCCGCTCACAGCGGACCTGGGCTCGCGGCCGCCGGCTTGACGGCGACGCCGAGGACGAAGTCACCGAAGAACCGTGTCACAGCAGGGACCGGCAGCGAGAGACCCAGCTCCCCCAGCGCCTCGACGAACTCCTCGGCGCTGAACCGGTCGACCTTCGGGTGCTCGAGGAACGTGCGGTAGGACCAGCGCTGCAACGCGTGGCGGGTGACCTCTTCAAACACAAGCTGCCCGCCCGGGCGCAGCACCCGCACCGCCTCGGCCACCGCCTCGCGCCAGACCGGGACGTGGTGGACCACCGCGAAGTCCACGACGGCATCCACCGCCGCGTCGGCGACCGGCAGCGCGCATGCGTCACCGACGCGCACATCGACCCGCGACCCGAACCGCGCCAAGCGCCGCCGGGCACGCTGGACCATCACCGGGTCCAGATCCACCGCTGTGACATGCGCGGCGCCCCACCGCTGCAGCAGCAGCTCGGCACCGGCGCCGCGCCCACAACCGATCTCGACCACGCGCAGGCCGGCGATCCGGGCGCCCAGACGCTCCAACAGCGGCAGTTCGTACGAACGCTGCAGCCACGCCCGGGGTGGGCTGTCGACGAGCATCGTCTCGATCCGGTTCATCAGCACAGCTGCCCTCCCTGGGCCTCGGTCTTGCCTCGTTGCCGTTCATCCCGCATGGACGCTAGCATCGACCAATACCGATCATCGCTGCAAGTCCAAATCTACGTAGCCGGCCGACCTGACCTCGACCACCGCCATGGAGCAACAGGACCTGCCCACCTCCATGGTCGTGCTCGGTGGTGGGTACGTCGGCTTGGAGCAGGCCCAGCTGTGGGCACACCTGGGCGTCGACGTCACCCTCGTGGGCCGAGTGGCCCCCCTACGCCGAACCCGAGGTCGCTGACGTGCTCCGCACCGCCTTCCAGGAGGAGGGCATCACGGTGCTCGAGGAATGCGGGCGGGAAGTAGCGCCTCACGCCGGAGGGGTCATCGTCACCACCGACAGCGGCGTTCAAGTCCATGGCCAGCGGTTGTTGATCGCCACCGGCCGCCGCGCCAGCACCAGCGGTCTTGGGCTGGAGGCCGCCGGGATCGGCACCGACGCACGTGGATGAGAACCTGCGCACGACCAACCACCGCGTGCACGCGGCCGGGGATGTCTCCGGTGCGCCGCAGTACGTTTACGTCGCCGCGAAGACTGGCCGAGTTGCCGCGGCCGGTGCGCTGGGTGAGCCCTCCACGGTGGACTACCGCGCGGCCTGCCGGGGGTCACCTTCACCACTCCGCAGATGGCCAGCGCCGGACTGACCGAAGCCCGCGCCCTCGAGCTCGGCCACGACTGCGACTTGCCGAATCCTGGGTGCACAGGACATTCCGCGCGCACTGGTCAGCCAGGACACTCGGGGGGTCCTCAAACTCGTCATCGACGCCCAGACCCGCAAGGTCCTGGGTGTGCACGCCGCACCTTACGGCGCCGGAGAGCTCATGCTCGCCGCGACGTACGCCATCAAGTTCGGGCTGACCGTCGACGACCTGGCCGACACCTGGGCGCCCTACCTCACGATGAGCGAAGCCCTCCGCATAGCGGCCGGCCTGTTCCGGACCACCATCCCCACCAGCTGCTGCGCCTGAACAACGCTCACGCCGAGCGTGGACCCGTCCCCAGGTACGAGTCGCCAGCGCGGGCCTCTTTACGCTGGCACGGTGCCGTTGACCCCCTTGATCCAAGCGATAGAGCGCCACCAGATTGGCCTGTATCTCCTCGCCATCGCAGGTGGAGCGATCCTTGGCTGGTTCGCTGCCCGCTGCCGCCGGGCCTCTTGAAAATGCCATCACTCCCGTGCTCGGGCTGTTGCTGTTCGCCACGTTCCTGGGGATCCCGTTCTCGGCGATCGGTCAGGCCGTGCGCGATGTGCGCTTCATCGCCACGATCCTGGTCCTCAACTTCGTCATCGTTCCCGCCGTGGTCTTTGCCCTGTCGCGGTTCGTGGCCGACAGCCCGGCCCTGCTGGTGGGTGTGCTGCTGGTGCTGCTGACCCCGTGCATCGACTACGTGATCGTCTTCGCCGGGCTGGCCGGCGGCTCCAGTGAGCGTCTGCTCGCTACAGCGCCGCTGCTCATGCTGGCCCAGATGCTGTTGCTGCCCTTCTACCTGCTCCTCTTCGTCGGGCCGGAGCTCGTCTCGGCCATCGAGCCAGGCCCCTTCCTCGAAGCGCTCATCGGGCTCATCATCGTCCCGCTCACCTTGGCGGCTTTGACCCAGTGGTTGTCCCGAGAACAGGCAGCCGGCAAGACCGTGATGACCGTTGTGCAGGCGATGATGGTCCCGTTCATGATGGCGACACTGGCTGTGGTGATCGCATCGCAGATCCACGCAGTTGGGCAAGAGGTCACCGCGCTGTTGGCCGTCGTCCCTCTCTACGTAGCCTTTCTGGTGGTGATGGTTCCCCTCGGGATGGCGTGCGCACGAGTCGCACGGCTCGATTCGGGCAGCACGAGGGCCGTGATCTTCAGTGGCGCCACTCGAAACTCGCTAGTGGTACTCCCGCTGGCGCTGGCCCTGCCGGCGCCCCTGGGCCTGGTTCCGCTCGTCGTCGTCACCCAAACCATGGTCGAGCTCCTCGGCATGGTGATCTACGTCAAGGCCATCCCACGCCTGGTCGCCTCGGGGCCGATTCTGCGGAACTGATCCAAGGGTTGACGTGCCGTGAGAGTCCATGGGCATCCGTACCGCGACTCGTTGCAACAGAGGTAACTCATCGACGCACTGCGCCCCGTCGGCTTCCGTGGAACGTCAGGAGTGTTCGGAACGCGGAGGCTGGGTAACTGGCGCACGATCGTAGCCCCGTCGGCCCTGGTCAGAGGCCGAAGGCTCCGCCACCGACCAGGATGGCGATGCCCAGGCCGATCAGGACGATGGGGAACAGGATGTGCTCCCACCGCTCGAGGACTTCGGCGATCGGGGGGCGGGTGGCCACGAACTTGGCCAGCACGACGAGGGCCGCGACAAGCACGAGGAACACGATGCAGTAGGCCACCACGGCCGCCGGTCCCACGCTGAGGAAGACCGGCACGTAGACGCCGATGTTGTCCCCGCCGTTGGCGAAGGTGACCCCGGCGACGGTCCAGACCGCGACGTTCTTGCCGGCGACCTTGGCGTCGTCATCATCGTCACCGTCCCCGCGCCAGGCCTGCCAGGCGGCCCATAGACCCAGAGCCAAGGGGATGAGTCCGAAGTACGGGATAACTTCCGAGGGCAGGAACGCATCCGCGCCCACGGTGACGAGCACGGCCGCGCCAAGAATGCCCGCGAACCCCAGATACTGGCCGACGGCGATCCGGGCGGTCGTCCCGGGCTGTCCCGCACCGCGGGCGAAGAACAGCGAGAGCACGATGATGTCGTCGATGTTGGTCGCGATGAACAGGCCGATCGCCTGCAGGATCGAGGACAGGATCATGCGCGCGCCTCGGCGATGCAGCATCCGTCAATAGAGCAGGCAGGATCGAGGCACGGCGCGTTCTCGTATACTGCGAGAGTGACCTCAACCAGTGCGTTCAGCGCCCGCGAAAGGTGTGGATCCGCGATCTCATAACGCGTCCGACGGCCCTCGAGTTCGGCGACCACGATGCCGCAGTCCCGCAGGCACGCGAGATGGTTGGACACGTTAGAGCGCGTCAACCCTAGGTCGCTCGCCAGCTCCGCCGGGTAGGCCGCCCGCTCGAGCAGCACCAGAAGAAGTCGTGACCGGGTGGGATCGGCCAGCGCCCGACCCAACCGGTTCATCACATCGAGACGAGAAGCAACGGTCAGCACACGCTGAACAATACAGCAACGACTGAATTGATCACGGTGACGGCAAGCGCATTAGGGCGGGCATGCCTGCCTCATGCGTGGGCGGCGTGCTCGCGTTCGGGCGTGGTCGGGTGGTTCGAGCTGGAAAGTGGAAGTGCTTCATGCTGACGGAGAAGTGGGCGGCCACGCAGTCCTGCAGCCCGGGTACCGCATCACTGGGCGCGGTGCCGCCCGCCTTCCCCGAAGGTGACAGCGTCCGCTCAGCGAGGCTGACCCAGCAAACGTGCTTCTCTCCGGGTCGTTGGCACCGGGGCTCCTGGGTGCGCCCTGCTCCTGGTCACGGCCAGGGCTAGGCCCGGCGTGGCGCCACATGAGTGGCCTAACGGCGAGTCTGCTGTCTTGGCGGCAACCCTCGCGCACCCGGCGAAGGGGTCCTCCGCGGAACACCCTTGGTGCTGACCGCCCGAGCGAGCCGCGGTAAACCGGTAGGCCGCTTCTCCGCACATCCGAATCGGTGGCGTCGCGTTCGTCGAAGGAAGCGTTGGGACGGACGTCGACCTGCGACTACTCCTGCGATACCTCGAGTGAGGCCTTTTCATGGGCGGTGTGGGTGCTGCGGTGTCCCCACGGGAAGACCCACCGGAACAGATTCAGGCCAGGACGTCTGCACCAGCAGTCCTCCGCGCAGCCGCACCTGATCGCTCCGGCCGCCTCGGCTGCCTTGTTGCCGAGAGCGAGAAGTAGGTAGCCACCAGCGAGCAGCCTCAGTACACGCCTCACGAGAGCACCTCGGTGAGTTGATCTACGGTCGGTGAGCCCGCGAGACCTGCTGGTATCTGGTAGACCCGGCACGCCAGACCGACCTGCTCGGCGCCGCTGGAGAATGGATCGTGGCCGTCGATGCGGATCGTGGGTGATCCGGCGAAACCAACCCGTTCGGCGTCCTCAGGTGTTTCAACCTTGCGCCGCTCGACCACAACGTCGACACGACCCAGTCGGGTCAACGCCTCGGACAGTCGCTCATTCGCGACGGTCCAGTGCGGACAGCCGTCGAAGTAGAAGAGTTCGAGTCGCAACACTTGCCTCCATCTCCTGACCCCTGCACCAAGTTGGTCAACGGGCTCTCCATTCTCGACCACCGGGTGGCTATGACAACTTGCGCGAGCAACCTACAGGCTGGTCTGTTTGTAGATTCTCGGCCGATCTGTCGGGGGGAGCGGGTACGTGACCTGCGGAGCGACATGCTGATGAGAGGCCGCAGGTCTCCCTAACTTGTCGGAATCCTCAGCGAAGACTCTCAGAGTCGGTCGGGGGCCGCCCCCAAGCCCCTTGCCAATGGTCGTGACATCACTCTCACGCATGACGCCGATGTCCGGATGTTCTCTCCCGACTGGAGAGGAGGCCGGCGGGCGATCCTCTTCGCGGATCCGGAATTCCCACGAGTCACGCCTGTTACAGGGCGATGCCCAATGCTGCGGGTGTGCACCCGTTCTCGTTCTGGGGGGTCATACCCTGTGCGGCTGTTACTGCGACGGGGACAGGATGTGGCATATGTCCTGGTCTGCGCAGTGGCCGGGGTCAAGCAGCTGGCTGCGCTGGAGCAGGGCCTCGAGCTCTGCCTGCAGCGTGAGGAGGTTGCGGATCCGTGTCCGAACGTCAGCGAGCTTGGTGTCCAGGAGCGTGGTGACGTGCTGGCAGGGGGTGGACCCCTGGTCACGTAGGTCCAGGATGCTGCGGATCTGTGACAGCGTGAGCCCGGCCGCTTGCGCCATGGCGATGTAGCGCAGCCGTGTTGCTGCGGAGTCGTCGTAGACGCGGTAGCCGTTCGCCCCTCGCTCGGCCTCGGGCAGCAGGCCCTGGCGCTCGTAGAAGCGGATGGTCTGACTGCTCACTCCGGGGGTGTCAGATGGTCTGTGTAAGTGCCGGGTCTCCGACCGAGAAGGAGATTGACTGTGAGCATGACGCACGACGAGATGAGGGCCGAGGATCTGGACCAGGTCGAGGTGGAGCATCGGGCCGCGGCTGCGCGGCTGCGTGAGGAGTTCTTCGACGACGAGCTGGTCGACAAGTTGCTCGCGGCGACCGGTGAGCGCGGGGTGTCCTTGACCGGGGCCGGTGGCTTCCTGCCCGAGATGATCAAGACCGTCCTGGAGCGCGGCATGGGAGCCGAGCTGACCGACCACCTCGGGTACGCCAAGGGCGACGCGGCCGGCCGAGGTTCGGGGAACTCCCGCAACGGCACGACCCCCAAGACGGTGGGCACCGAGGTCGGTGACATCGCCCTGGACCAGCCGAGGGACCGCAACTCCACGTTCTCCTCGGCGCTGGTGCCCAAGGGCGCCCGCCGCCTCGGCGGGCTGGAGGACATGATCATCTCCCTGTACGCCGGCGGGATGACCGTTCGCGACATCCAGCATCATCTGGGCGCGACGCTGGGCACCGAGCTGAGCCACGAGACGATCAGCAACGTCACCGACGCCGTGCTCGAGGAGGTCAAGGCCTGGCAGTCCCGCCCGCTGGAGGCGTTCTACCCGGTGATCTACCTCGACGCCCTGGTGGTCAAGGTCCGCGACGGGTCGCACGTGACCAACCGCTCGGCGCACGTGGCCGTCGGCGTCGACATGGACGGCGTCAAGCACGTCCTGGGCATTTGGGTCCAGGCCACCGAGGGCGCCAAGTTCTGGGCCGGCGTGTGCGCCCAGCTGGCCAACCGCGGCGTCAAGGACGTGCTCATCGTCTGCTGCGACGGGCTGACCGGCCTGGCCGAGGCGATCGAGGCGACCTGGCCGCACGCGATGGTGCAGACCTGCGTGGTGCACCTGATCCGGGCCTCGATGCGGTTCGTCTCCTACGCCGACCGCAAGGCCGTCGCCGCGATGCTGCGCCCGATCTACACCGCCGCTGACGAGGACGCAGCGCTCATGGCGCTGGCCGCCTTCGCCGACTCCAACCTGGGCAAGAAGTACCCCGCTGCGGTCGCCACCTGGGAGAACGCCTGGGACCGGTTCATCCCCTTCCTGGCGTTCGGGCCCGCGCTGCGCAAGGTCATCTACACGACCAACAGCATCGAGAGCCTGAACTACCAGCTGCGCAAGATCATCAAGAACCGCGGCCACTTCCCCAGCGACGAGGCCGTGATCAAGCTGCTCTGGCTGGCAATCATGAACATCGAGGACAAACGAGCCCGAGAACGAGCCAAGCAGGCCAGCAAGGGCAAAGACCGAAAGTCGGTGCCCCGCCTGATCGAAGGCGCCGCCGTCACCGGTTGGAAAGCCGCCCTTGGCGAGCTCGCCCTCGTCTACCCCGACCGCGTAAACGCCTACCTGTAAACCCAATGTGACCCACATCACTTACACAAACATCGTGACAAGCTCCTCACTCCGGCCGACTCGGCCAGCTCTCCGATCCGCATTCGCCCGTCTCCCACCTCTCGCGCTTGACCTTGCACCACGGTACAAGGTCTAGCGTCGCGGGCATGGACGTCTGCCTGCTCTACTTCGAGGACTGCCCCAGCTGGAAGGTGACTGACCGCAGGTTGGTCGCGATCGCGACCGAACACCCCGAAGTCAGGATCCGGCGTCAGCGCGTCGAGACCCTCGAGCAGGCCGAGCGGGTGGGCTTTCGGGGCTCACCGACCGTCCTGGTCGACGGGGCCGACGCGTTCGGCTCACCCGATTCAGCAGCTGGCCTCTCCTGCCGGGTCTATCGCACGGCCGACGGCCTTGCTGGGGCACCGACCCTGGAACAGCTACACGCAGCGCTGGGGCTGACCCAGGAGGTCACGCGATGATCTACGACTACGACCTGATCGTCATCGGTGCCGGCATGGCCGGGGTCACGGCGGCGAACAAGTGCGCCGCCGCTGGATGGAAGGTCGCGATCGTCGACGCCCTTCCCTACGGCGGCACGTGTGCCCTGAGAGGGTGTGATCCCAAGAAGATCCTGCGCCGCGGTGCCGAGATCATCGACAGTGCCCGCCTGATGCGGGGTAAGGGCATCAACGACGACGGCCTGTCGGTCGACTGGGCCGACCTCATGGCGCACAAGCACGGCTTCACCGACCCCGTCCCCGCCAGTATGGAGGCAGGACTGACCGGTAACGGCGTTACCACCCTGCACGGGACGGCGCGGTTCACCGGTCCCCAGACCGTGGCCATCGACGACGCCCCCTGCACCAGCCGACACTTCCTCATCACCACCGGTGCGCGCCCCCGCCCGCTAGACCTGCCCGGGCACGAGCACCTGCTGGACAGCACCGGCTTCCTGGACCTGACCGAGCTGCCGCGACGGATCCTGTTCGTCGGCGGTGGCTTCATCTCCTTCGAGTTCGCGCACATCGCCGCCCGGGCCGGAAGCACCCCGGTCATCCTGGACCGCAAACCACGACCGCTGAAGGCCTTCGACCCCGACCTCGTCGACCTCCTCATCGACCGCGGCACCAAGGCCGGCATCGAGAACTGGCCCTCTGCGACGCTCACCGCCGTGGAGAAGACCAGCACCGGCTATCAGGTGAGCGTCGATGAACCAGGGCGGTCAACGACAAGGGAGTTCGACCTTGTCGTGCACGGCGCAGGCCGGGTCCCCGAGCTGACGACCCTGGACCTGGAGACCGCCGGCGTGCAGTGGGACGAGGACGGGATCCGCGTAGCAGCCCATCTGCAGAGCACCAGCAACCCGGCGGTCTACGCCGCCGGCGACGCGGCCAGCACCCCTGGCATGCCATTGACCCCGGTCGCCGTGTTCGAGGGCAAGGTCGCCGCGTCCAACATGCTCAAGGGCACCACGACCGCCCCTGACTACACCGGCGTGTCCACCGCGGTGTTCACGATCCCCGAACTCGCCCGGGTCGGCCTGCTCGAGGAAGAAGCCCGCGACCGGGGCATTGACATCGACGTCCGCTACACCGACACCAGCAGCTGGTACTCCAACTACCGGATCGGGGAGACGACCGCCGCGACCAAGATCCTCATCGACCGCTCCGACGACACCATCGTGGGAGCACACCTGCTCGGACCCGAGTACGCCGAACTCGTCAACATCCTCGCCCTCGCCATGAAACTGCGACTCACCACCCGCCAGCTGAAGTCGATGACCGCCGCCTACCCCACCGTCGGATCAGACCTGGGCTCCATGCTCTGAACCAGGCACGAGCAGCAATCCCACAACACCGTGTGCTCAGCAGCGGTTCCACTGTCACGAGACTCAGCGTGACACTCCGCCATTAACTGGGACGACCGACACGCGTCCGCCAGTTAAGTGAGAAACCGACACGTTAGATGAGATCCCACAGCTGGCAAGATGTAGGTTCTCGGCCGATCTGTCGGGGGAGTGGTTCGTTGACCTGCAGGGCGACAAGATGGTGAGACGAGGGCTGTCTCACCAACTTGTAGGGAATCCTCAGGCTCGAAATCCGGGCTCAGCAAGCTCGAAGGCGGCGCATGCACCTGTGAACCTGCAAAGCACACCCCAGCGCGGGCCTCCGCTAGGTGGTTTGCACTGTCGTGAATCCCAGGCCGCGGTATAGGCCGTGCGCGGCGGAGGAAGTGCCTTGCCCGACGCGCAGCGACAGCTGCCGGTCGCCAGCGCTTGTGCAGGCCTCCATCGCGGCCAGCACCAGCGACCGGCCCAAGCCAAGGCCCCGCGCTTCGGGATGCACGAACAGGTCGATGACGAAGGGCCCGTCGAGGTGGTCGTCCCAGATGGAACGCTCGACGACCAGGATCGCGCCCGCCGGCCTGCCGCGAACGCGCGCGAGCCAGCTCGCATCCGTTCGCAGGGTTCCGAACTGGCCGGTGAAGGTCTCATCGATCTCGCGTCGGGCGTCGTCCAGGTCCTCGGCTCCCACCTGGGGCGGGTAGCTGGCCAGGTAGAGCCGAGCCAGATTCTCACGCTGGGACTGATCGAGAGGCATGAGGCGCTCGGCGGGATGAGCGGCGGGTGGATCGCCGGCCGCAGGCAGCGTGATGCTGAGCAGGTCAGAAGGCATGAGGGTTCCGTTCCAATGGTCGATGACGTGGGGATGAGAGGCGACGTCAGGAGCGGAACATGGTGAGGAGGATAGCAACCACGTGATGCCGACCGCCCGCCCTCCGGGGACGGGCGCCCAGGGCATGTGTTGACCTTGACACTGTGGAAGGGCGTCAGATGGCTGTCGACATGCTGAGTATCGGACATATGGCGCACGTGACCGGGGTGTCCCGGCGGATGCTGCGGCACTGGGAAGAGGTAGGTCTGCTCGCGCCGGCCTCCGTCGATGAGTTCACCGGCTACCGCCGGTACGCGCGGAATCAAGTTGGCCGGGTTCGGGCGATAGCGTCATTGAGAGCCGTCGGCTTCAGCCTCGACGCGATCAATGATCTTCTCGGTGGGCAACTCTCGGAGCGGCGACTCAAGGAGCTCCTGCGAGCTCGTGAGAACGAGCTCGTGGCCCAGATCGACGAGGACTCAGCGCGTCTGAAGGAGGTGCGAAAGCGCCTCACCGCTCTCCAGAGAGGACACCGAACGATCATGAACAACCTCGAGCTCGGCACGCTACCTACCTTGCAACTGGCAGCCCTGCAGACCTTCGTGGCGGATGAGTCGGAGATCGGCGACGCGGTCGCCGATCTACTGCCGCGAGTACGGGACCAGCTGGCCAAGAACGGCGTCACCGACGTCGACATCGTGCTCACGTACGACGGGACCTCCGAGGACAGCATCGTCGTCACCGCAGGGGCTCCGACCTCTGATGCACGCGTCATCCCAGGCCTCGAGGCAGTCCGGGTCGAGGGAGCCGAGCACGGTGCCAGTGTCCGTTTCGACACACCGCCCTCTGATATCGGTGATGCGTGGATCGCGATCGATGCGAACCTCGAACAACGCGGTCAAGAGACGACCGGGGTCTACCGCCAGACTCTCACGCGGGACGGTGGCGTCGTCCTGCAGGCGCCCCTCAAGAACCTGCCACACGAGGGCTGATGTGCGGCCGCGGGTCTCAGCCTCGGGTTGCTGCCCGGTGGTCCCCGTCCAGTTCCCAGGTGATGTGACCGCGCCTGGATAGGTCCTCAGTGTCGAGGGCGAGGGTGTGGCGGATCTGTCGGTGGACCAGCGGGTCGACGATGTGCTTGTCGTGCGGGAGGCCGCGCAGCGCCTGGTAGGTGGCGCGCGCGGTGGGGAGGAGGTGGGCCAGGAGGTCGGGGTTGGTGATGCCGTAGGTGCTGTCCAGGACGGCCGCAGCAGCCGGTGAGAACGCCTGCGACGGTAGTTCGTCCTCGGCAAGGAGGATGCTGACCGTCCTGCTGATCACCGTGGAGTGGTCCCAGTGCACGGACCATGGCAGCAACGCCGGCGCTGACCCGGTGTCATCTCGTACCGGCGGCCGTGCCGGCCCGGGAGACTGGCTGCTTCAAGGAGGTCGCCACGTCAACGGTTCGCCAGGGTTGTGGCCGGCCGCCTCGGCGACTGCGGTGGCGACCATGGCCAGGAATCGGGCCAGGTCGGGGTCGGCGGTCGGGTCGGTGTGGGCGCCCTCCTCGTCGTCGCGGTGGTACAGGTCGGGGTTGAGCAGTGTTCCCTCGGTGGGCGCGGCCAGCCGTAGGTCACCGCCGGTGTAGACGGACCAGAAAAGTTCGACCAGGGCGCTGGTGCTGACCCAGCCGTGGCACGCGCAGAGGAGGCTGCGGGTGTGGTTCACCGCGGCGACGAGCAGGTCCTGGTCGGCGGCGATCCACCGGCGGCTTTGGTAGTCGATCGGCGGGGGAGTGGCCTCCAGGAGGGTCGCGACCTCGTCCAGGCGGCGCAGCACGGATGGCCAGGCGCCGGTGCGGCGCAGGTGCCGGACCAGGTTCGGTGGGTGGACCGTGAACGAGGCCGGTAGGCCGAGGTCGATCGCGATCAGTCGCCAGGGCCGGGTGCTGCCGACCTTGGCCAGCAGCATGCTGGCGGCGGCCCGGTCCCGGTAGTCGCTGTCGCGGATCCACGGGTGCAGCGTGCCGGGCCAGAGCAGCTGCGGGATCCATGCCAGCCGTGCCTGTCCCGGCGCCGGGCTGGGCGCACCGTGCTGGGTAGGGCAGGGGTAGCGCGGGTTGTCGCTTCCGGTGCGGAAGACCAGTTGGCTGCTGGCGGGTAGTCGCTCTCTCAGGGAGGTGAGGCGGACCGCGGCCAGCAGAGGGTTGCGCCGGCGTTTGGTCAGGACGTGGTCAGGGCCGATGGGGGTGACCGGCCCGGCCGGGTGCAGCAGCCCGTGCCGGTCGGCGATTGCTCCCGCGGCGGCCGGGTCCGGTTGTGCGATCACTGCTCGTGCGGCCAGGACCGCGTCCAGCAGGTCGCCGGTGGCACGGCCGGGACGGGTCAGGTGCTTGACGTCGCCGAGCCGTTCGACGACGAGCTCCAGGGCGGCGTCGAACAGGTCCGCGTGGGACACCTCGAACCCGCAGGCCCGGATCACGTGTGCCGGATCGTCGTCGGCTTGTCGGGCCACGGCGTGCAGCCATAGCTGGACAGCTGCCACGTCCTGGTCGACCGGCGGTGCGGGGGCTTCGCGCAGGTCGTGCCCGCACACCTGGTACCTGGTCCGTGGGGTGTGCTGTCCGGGCGCGGGTTCGCTGCAGACCCAGGGGGCGTTGTCGTGGGTCATCCATGCCGAGCTGGTGAACCGTGCGCGGTGGCACGCCGGGCAGCGGCGGACCAGGAGCCGTCGGTGCGTCGTGCAGACCAGGTTCAGCGGTGCCGCCCAGGCCTGCTGCCAGATGCCGCCGGTCTCGGCGAGGCAGGAGGGGCAGAAGCGGGTCCGGTCCGGGGCGACCTGGCCACGGCCGTGATAGGCGCCCAGGTACCGGGCCACCTGGGAAGGCAGCGCATCATCGCCGCAGTCGGTGCCCGGCGGGCGGGAGTCGAGCCCCGCCGCGGTGGCCAGGGTCTGGACGTGCGGTGCCAGGTGCGCCTCGACGCGGGCGGCCGGGCCGGCCACGACCGCCACGCCGAGCTCGCTCAGAAGACCGGAGACCGGCAGCCTGTATCGGTGGGCCAACCGCGCCAGCCACGACGCCAGCTGCTCCCCCGCGGCCGGAGGCACGGCCAGCGGGAGCCGGGTGATGTCGTACCCGCCCGGTACCAGCCGCGCCCGGGCACGCCCGGTGACCGGCCGGGGGAGGGGATCAGGTGCTCTGGCTGAGATGCTCGGCGGCATTGTCGATCCGGACCGATGACAGTACGTCGGCGTCGAGCACCTCGGTCCCTGTGGTGATTGCTCGTGCGCAGGCACGTTCGAGCAGGGTCGCCAGCGACCCGATACGACCCTGGGTGCGTTTGTGCAGCAGGTCGGCGTGGTCGGTCAGCATCCCCGGGCGGGCCCGCGCCAGCTTGTAGTGCGGTTCCAGGGTGGCCAGGAGCGTGGCCCAGGCACGGGCACCGGCGTCGGTGCTAGTGGAGAAGGGGACGACCGGGCAGCGGGTAGCCCGCCGGCTGGTCTGGGCCAGGACGGCCTGGTCGCCGTGCAAACCTTCGTCGAAGAAGCGTCGCTCACGCAGCCCGACCCCGACGTAGATGAACGTGACCGGTAGCTCGTTGGCCAGGCCCTTGAGGTGGTTGGACACCTCGGTGCCGTGGCGCCCGGCGAAGTCGACGAAGTGCAGCTCGTCGATGACGATCAGGCGGGTGTCGCAGCTGGCGACGCAGTCGATGGCCAGTGCGGTCAGCTCGGTGCGTGAGCCGCGACGGGCCGCAGGGTGGCCGTAGAACTCCAACAGCTTCTGGTTCAGGCCCTTGAGGGTGATGCCCTCGTTCAACGGCACGAACGCCACCGGCAGCCGCTGATTCCCCTCAGCCGTGGTGTGCCCGTAGCGGCGGTAGATCCGCCGGTGGAAGTCGCGAGCGTACCGGGTCGCGATCGTGGTCTTGCCCAGGTACGGCTCGGCGTCGATGACCACCGACCCGCGCAACTTGTCCGCATCGCGACGGTTGGAGGCCATCACCTCATCGATCACCTGGTAGGCCGAGACGAGCTGCTGGGTGCGCACCGTCGGAGGGTTGGTGTTCCAGACAACCCGGGCCTCGCCGTAGTCCTCGGCCTCCTCCGGACTCAGATCGGCCATCTCGGCGAGGGTCAAGGTCGGGAAGTCCGGCCGGGGAGCCGCGTTCACGAACGCGTCCCACCCGGCCTTGCGGGACATCTGGAACAAGGCGGTGTCGTGCACGGCCAGCCACCGGGCCCACGGG
Source organism: Serinicoccus profundi (assembly GCF_008001015.1). Lineage (NCBI taxonomy): Bacteria > Bacillati > Actinomycetota > Actinomycetes > Micrococcales > Ornithinimicrobiaceae > Serinicoccus > Serinicoccus profundi. The sequence goes on from NZ_CP042862.1 coordinate 390,206, forward strand.
TTGCTCATTCGTCGAACACCTCCAGCACCTCGCTGTCCGGGTGCTCGGCGTAGTAGCGCTCGAACACGTCCAGGTCGTCCGGGTGCTGCGTCGGCGCGGCCTTCCGGGCCTCGCGGGCGGTGAGCAGGTCGATCACCCCGGGCACGGAGGCGCGGTCGGTCACCTCGCCTGCGTCGAACACGTGGCTGCTGGGCTGGGTGGCCAGCCGGATCGCAAGGTTGCGTTCTCGGCGGCCCATCACCTCCTCCCGGCCCCACCGGGCCAGGAGGTCTTCCACAGCCTGCTGCGGGTCGACGTGCCGGTGCTCGGCGATGCTGATCCGGCGGGTGTAGTCAGCTGCGTCCTTGCTGAACGGGGCGTTGATCCCGCTGGCGAGCCGCCACTCCAGGCGGTGCCACCTCTTATCGGCCGGGTCCTGGAAGTAGACGGCCCGCACATCGTCGACATCGACCAGGATCGGCCACTTCCCGGCATGGGCGCCGCCGTAGTCCGATCTCCTGGCCCGGTAGGTGTTCAAGCCCGGACCGTCGTACCGGCGCCCGTCGATGTCGACGCCGTAGTGATGGATCTTGCGCCACTGGACCTCCATCAACTCATACCGCAGGTCCTCGGCCGCCGGGAGCCGCAGCAGCCCGGAGAACTCGATGCCCCGGTTGAACATCTCCTGCGGGGACAGGTCGACCTTCGGCAGCAACGGGTCCCGCAGCCCCCGGTGCGCGCGGAGGTGATAGACGTCACCGACCCACTCCCTGATCAGGTCCTCCAGCTCGGTGACGTAGTAGAACGCGCCCTTCTCGACGTCCTTGCCGCGGTAGGCGATGTTGGGACCCTTGTAGCCGGACAGCTTGTCCAGCAAGGACAATCGCAGGCTCTTGAAGAACCGCTCGAGTGCCGGTTTGTCGGTCGGCTTGTCCGGGATCGCCGGCTGCACCGAGATCCCCAACCGGCGGCACACCCCCATCGTGTGCTCAGACAGGTACACCTTGCCGTGGTCGATGACGATGGTGTCCGGGAACACCCCGACCGACCCCAGGACCACGTGTTCCGGGACGCCGGCGTACGGACCTGACGGGGAGTCGGGTCTCCGTCCCCACTGCTGCGGGGTCAGGCACTGCAGCAGCACGCTGGCCACGTCCGCCGACTTCGCCGCGACCGGGCGCAGACGCAGGCCTTTCACGGAGCGGTCGTACAGGTCCATCGCCAACGTAAGCTCGGTGTTCACCCACCGCATCGTCACCGGCTCCATCGCGAACACGTCCAGCTTGTACCCGTCCATCAGCACGTACTCACCGGGACGGTTCGGACGCAGCTGCCCCAGGACACCCTGCGGGCGCTTGGCAACCGAACGACGCCGCGGAGCGTCCCCGAACGTGTGCCGGCCGGCGTCCAGCTCGACAACGCGTTCGTAGGCCACCGACCGGGTGGGTACTACGCCGTCGGGTACCGACTCCAGGAACACCCGGTTCGTCTCCCGGATGACCGTCTGCTGCGAGGGTGTGGACCGGTTGGTATAGCGGGAGAGGACCTCGGTGCACGCATCATCCCAGCGGGGATCGACGCTGCGCCTGGTGTCCTTCAGGAGCCGCTCATCGATCAGCCCGGCCGGGCCCAGCTCGTCGAACCGGCGCAGGCGCCGTTGCACCGTTCGCAGCGACAACCCCAGCTTCGTGGCCGCTGAGCGCATCCGGGCGGGCGCCTCGTCAGCTCCTCGAACCGCGAGCAGCTCAGCGAAGATCTCCACCTCCGCCTCCAACCGGGTGCGCTGCTTGAGGGTCAAGGACTCCAGGCCGATAGCTGACAGGAGGTCCCGCTGCCCTGCATCGACGGCGTGACTGTCGGGGTCCAGTCCGGAGGCACCTTCGAGCAGGTCCGTCACCGCAGCTGTCCGATACCGTCCACCGTCTCCCTGCAGACGCACAGACGTGCCGCGGACCTCGCAGACGGCCCAGCCCTCGCCGTCGAACCACAGTCGAGTGCCGACCCGGACCTCAAGCAAGGACCCTGTCACCCTCGGGACACCTCCCGGACGCGATCGATCCGCGTCGCCGAGCTGAGGGGCTCATCCAGGTCGATCTCCCACGCCTGGTGCCAAAGGAGGCCAACCATCGCTGCCCGCAGGGCGTGCGCCGTGTAGTCGGTGGCGCGGCTCGCGGCCCTGAGCGACTCGCCCAGTGACCGGTCCACGGCGCCGTGGCGATGGAGCTGGATCGTGGCTCCGGGGTCCACCAGGTGTGCCCGGCGCCCCTGAGCCAGGAACCGGACGTTGGTCAACCGACGCGAGTCGGTGCCGGACCACACCGAGTAGCGCCACCCTCGTTCAGCAAGCACCCGGCCCGTCCAGCCGAGAACTTCGGCGACCTCTGGCTTGTCGACCAGATGTCCGGGCTTGACGTCGACCACCTCGACCGACCCATCACGTCGTTGCAGCAGGTAGTCCGGGACATGTCGGCGCACGACGTCGCCATCACGACCGGCGAGCCCGAACGGTTGACTGGCTACGGCGACCACGTCCTGGTCGAAGTCAGCCAGCATGAGCCGGTCCCGTTCGAGCAGGCTCTCGTACCCGACCAGGTCACCCATCGTCGCCGCCCACCACCAGCCCGGGTAGTGACCCATCCCCGCGTACGACCCGAACCGGCGAACCGGGAGCCCGCGCACCACCAGGTCCGCTCGGACAGCATCCCAAGTCGTCACGACGTCCTCGCCGTCTCGGGACGTGTAGCGGACCTCGACCAGCCTTCCCGGCTTCTCCCTGGCCACGGCTCCAGGGTCCACCTCGCGACAAGATCCCCGGACAACGACACGCCGACGACAAGAAACCTGGACAACGACAAGTTACGGCGGAACCTACAGTCGCGCCCGGAGGAATCTGAGACCCAACCAGGGAACAACGCCGACCGGCCCGTAGTTGAGCCTAGTGAACTCAACTTCGGTGAGCCTCGGTTTGACAACACGCCGGCCCATCGCCAGAGTTGAGTGCAGACGTGTCAACCCCGGGCGCATGAGGTGCGCCACGACATACCAAGGAGAGCAGTTCATGGGACGTGCAGTCGGTATCGACCTGGGCACCACCAACTCGGCTGTCGCCGTGCTGACCGGTGGCGAGCCCGAGATCATCGCCAACGCCGAGGGTGGGCGCACCACCCCCTCCGTCGTCAGCTTCGCCAAGAACGGCGAGGTGCTCGTCGGTGAGGTCGCCAAGCGGCAGGCCGTCACCAACGTCGACCGGACCATCCGCTCCGTCAAGCGCCACATGGGCACCGACTGGAGCACCGAGATCGACGGCAAGAAGTACACCCCGCAGGAGATCAGCGCCCGCACGCTGATGAAGCTCAAGCGGGACGCCGAGTCCTACCTCGGCGAGGACGTCACCGACGCGGTCATCACCGTGCCGGCCTACTTCGACGACGCCGAGCGCCAGGCCACCAAGGACGCCGGTGAGATCGCCGGCCTCAACGTCCTGCGCATCGTCAACGAGCCGACCGCGGCGGCCCTCGCCTACGGCCTCGACAAGGGCAAGGAGGACGAGCTCATCCTCGTCTTCGACCTCGGTGGCGGCACCTTCGACGTGTCCCTGCTCGAGGTGGGCAAGGACGCCGACGACGGCTTCGCGACCATCCAGGTCAAGGCCACCCACGGTGACAACAAGCTCGGTGGTGACGACTGGGACCAGCGCGTCATCGACCACCTGGTCACCACGGTCAAGAACCAGTCCGGCGTCGACCTGTCCACCGACAAGATCGCGCTGCAGCGGCTCAAGGACGCCGCCGAGCAGGCCAAGAAGGAGCTGAGCTCGGGCTCCAGCACCTCCCTCAACCTGCAGTACCTCTCGATGGGCGAGAACGGTCCGATCCACCTGGACGAGACCATCACCCGCGCGCAGTTCGAGCAGATGACCTCCGACCTGCTGGACCGCGTCAAGCAGCCCTTCGAGCAGGTCATCAAGGACGCCGGCATCAGCGTCGACCAGATCGACCACGTCGTCCTCGTCGGCGGGTCGACCCGTATGCCGGCCGTCGTCGAGCTGGTCAAGAAGATGACCGGCGGCAAGGAGCCCAACAAGGGCGTCAACCCGGACGAGGTCGTCGCCGTCGGCGCCGCCCTGCAGGCCGGTGTCCTCAAGGGTGACCGCAAGGACGTCCTGCTCATCGATGTCACCCCGCTCTCGCTGGGCATCGAGACCCAGGGCGGGATCATGACCAAGCTCATCGAGCGCAACACGGCCATCCCGACCAAGCGCAGCGAGGTCTTCACGACCGCCAGCGACAACCAGCCCTCGGTCGGCATCCAGGTCTACCAGGGTGAGCGCGAGATCGCGGCGCACAACAAGCTGCTCGGCAACTTCGAGCTCACCGGCATCGCCCCGGCCCCCCGTGGCGTGCCGCAGATCGAGGTCACCTTCGACATCGACGCCAACGGCATCGTGCACGTGTCCGCCAAGGACCGCGGCACCGGCAAGGAGCAGTCGATGACGATCTCGGGTGGCTCGGCGCTGCCGAAGGACGAGATCGAGCGGATGATCAAGGACGCCGAGGCGCACGCCGAGGAGGACAAGGTCCGCCGCGAGGAGACCGAGACCCGCAACTCCGCGGAGCAGCTCGTCTACTCCACCGAGAAGTTCCTCGCCGACTCCGGTGAGCAGGTGCCCGCGGACACCCGCGGCCCGGTCGATGAGGCGCTGACCGCGCTCAAGGACGCCCTCAAGGCCGACAGCGGCGCCAGCCTGGACGACATCAAGGCCAAGATGGAGACCCTCTCCACCGAGAGCCAGAAGATGGGCTCCGCGATGTATGCCGCTCAGCAGGAGTCGGGTGCGGGCGCCGGGGCCGGCGCGGGCGCTGGCTTCGACGGCGCCGGGGCGGCGGACGCCGACCCGAACGCGGCCGGTGGCAGCACCGCCGGCTCCGACGAGGACGTGGTGGACGCCGAGGTCGTCGAGGACGACGAGGACAAGGACACCAAGTGACCGACCAGCCGCAGGGCAACCCCACCCCGGGCGCTTCCGATGAAGAGCGCCCGGGGCAGGGCCCGGTCATCCGCGACAAGCGCCGCATCGACCCGGAGACGGGCAAGCTGCGGCAGAGCACGGAAGGTGCAGAGGCTGTGACGGACCAGAGCAACGCGCAGGCGGGGTCGACGTCCGACGCCGGCCAGGCGGCGGACGAGCAGACGCCAGAGCCCGTGACCCCGGGCGAGGGCGAGGCGCACCCCGACACCCAGCTCGCCGCCGAGCGGCTGGAGGAGATGCGCCGGATGCAGGCGGAGTTCGTCAACTTCCGCAACCGCACCCAGCGTGAGCGGGAGACCGACCGCGGCCGGGCCACCGGTGCTGTCGTCGAGGCACTCCTGCCGGTGCTGGACGACGTGCACTCCGCGCGGGAGCACGGCGACATCACCGAGGGCAGCCCGTTCGCGGCGATCGCCGACAAGCTCGAGCAGGCCCTCGGCCGGTTCGGCGTCGAGCGGGTCGGCGCGGTCGGCGACGTCTTCGACCCGACCGTCCACGAGGCGCTCATGCATCTGCCGGCCGATCAGGCCCAGCTGCCCGAGGGCACGACCGAGATGACCGTGGTGCAGGTGATGCAGCCTGGCTTCAAGGTCGGCGATCAGGTCGTCCGGGCCGCGCGCGTCGCCGTCGCGGACCCGAGCTGAGCGGCATACCTGCCAGGACAAGGAGGAGGTGAGCACCCATGGTGAACCAGGACTGGTTCGAGAAGGACTTCTACGGGATCCTCGGCGTCAGCAAGGACGTGGACGCCAAGGAGCTGAAGAAGACCTACCGCAAGCTGGCGCGTCAGCACCACCCGGACAGCAACCCGGGCGACGCGGCGGCCGAGCAGCGGTTCAAGGACATCGGTGAGGCCTACGCGGTGCTCTCCGACCCCGAGCAGCGCAAGCAGTACGACGCCGTGCGCGCCATGGGCGGCGGCGCCCGCTTCACCGCGGGCGCCGGCGGCCCGGGCGGTGCCGGCGGTGGGTTCGAGGACGTCTTCGCCCAGATGTTCGGCGGTGCCGGAGGGGCGCAGAACGTCCGCTTCGGCGCCGGTGGTCAGGGCGCCGGCGGCATCGACCTCGAGGACCTGCTCGGCGCCTTCGGCGGGGCCGGTGGGTTCCAGCAGCAGGGCGGCGGCCAGGGCTTCCCGGGTGGCTTTCCCGGTGGGGCACAAGGCTTTCCGGGTGGTGGCGGCGGGTTCTCCGGTCGTGGTTACGGCGGAGGTATGCCGCGCGGCCAGGACGTCGAGGCGTCCATCACGCTCGACTTCCGGTCGGCGGCAGCGGGCGACACCGTCACGTTGTCGAAGCCGGACGGCGGACGGATCACCACGCGCATACCTGCCGGGGTCAAGGACGGCCAGAAGATCCGCCTCCGGGGCAAGGGCATGCCCGCGCCCATGCAGGGCGGCGAGCCGGGCGACATGTATCTCAAGGTGTCGGTCACCCCGCACCCGGTCTTCGGGCGGGACGGCAACAACCTCACCGTCGACCTCCCAGTGACCTTCGCCGAGGCTGCCCTCGGGGCCACCGTCACGGTGCCGACCCTGGACGGCAAGACCGTCAAGGTCAAGGTCGCTCCGGGCACTCCTTCCGGGCGGGTGCTGCGGGTCAAGGGCCGGGGCATCGCGACCAGCAAGGCCACCGGTGACCTGCTCGCCAAGGTGCAGGTCGTCGTGCCGCAGAAGCTCTCGGACGCCGCGAAGGACGCCGTCGAGGCCCTGCGCGCCGAGGAGGACGGCACCGACCCGCGGGCCGACCTCATCGCCCGGGCCACGAGCTGAGGCGACCATGGTCGATCGCGACACCCCCGTCTACGTCATCTCGGTCGCGGCCGAGCTGGCCGGGATGCACGCCCAGACGCTGAGGCAGTACGACCGCCTCGGCCTGGTCACGCCGTCCCGGACCCGGGGCGGGGGCCGCCGTTACTCCTCCCGCGACGTCGACCGTCTGCGGGAGGTGCAGCGGCTTTCCGGTGAAGGCGTGAGCCTCGCCGGGATCCAGCGGATCATGGAGCTCGAGGTGCAGGTGGAGGCGCTGCGCGACCGGGTCGCCCAGCTCCTTGCCGACAACGAGCGGCTGCGCGACCGCGCCGTCCAGGGCACCCGGGTCTTCGCCGCCGACCTCAGCGGGGAGGTCGTGGCCGTCCGCGCCGGGCAGCGCCCGCACGGACGCCCGGCCAGCACCGCCCTCGCCCTCTGGCGCCCTCGGGGCTGGCCCACGGACTGAGCGGTCGGCATACCGTCGCCTGCTCCCTGACCGACCACCGGATCGCTCCCTCCGGCGCCCGGCCCCTTCCGGACTGACCACGGCATAGCCCGACCTCCATCGGCAAGAACCCCGATGACGGTCGGGCTATGCCGTGGTCAGTCCCGGTGGGAGGAGGGGTTGGTATGCGGCGGCGGGCTGATCGGGGGCAGGCCAAGGGCCGGGCCGGGGAAGAGGCGGCGGCCACCAGTCCGCGCCCAGGGCACAGAGCTCAGGCAGCCGCAGCAGCCAGGGCCCCGTTGAGTAGGTGGCGGACCCTGTCCGGGTGGGCCAGGTCGGCCCACACGAGCCGCACCACGACATATCCCGCCCGCTGGAGTCGGAGCTCCCGCCGCTTCTCGGCGACGAGGTCCTCGTGGCTGCCGTACTTCGTCATCCCGTCGAACTCCACGATGACCCGCGTCCCCTCGAGCAGGAAGTCCACCCGCCCGATGAAGTCGCCGTCCACGTCCCGGATCTCGACCTGAGGGATGGGCGTGAAGCCGAGTCCGAGCAGCAACAGGCGGCTCCGCGTCTCGCCCGGGGACTCGGTGCGCCCGTCCGCGAGGTCGATGGCGCGCTGGAGAGTGGCGTGGGCGGGGTGGTTGGGCCGAGCGTCGCAGGCTTCGGTGAGGGACTCCTTCGTCACCATGTTTCGGTGCAGAGCGGCGTCGGCGGCCATGACGGCGGCATCCCGGCCGAGCTGCTCGGCCACACCCATGATGGTGAATCGCGGCTCCAGCACGTCCACCCCGTAGAGGTGGGTGAAGGCCGCACCCGCATACCCGGTATGGATCGTGTAGACGCTGTTCCTGCGGTGCTGGCCCGTCGACATCCGGCAGCCGTGCACCCTTTCCGGCGGCTGGATCGGCAGGGGCAGGTCGAGCAAAGGGGTGGCGCTGATGTGACTGATCGCGACACCCGCGGGCCAGGTGCGGGCGATGGCCACGGCGCGCAGGAGGTGCTGCTCCCGGGGTGGGGCGAGGGCGTATGCCGCAGCGTCGACGAGGGCGCCGCGACCCACGCGGAGCAGCACCGCGTGGCGGACGAGCGCCTCTCTCTTCGCCGGGCCGAGGCCCAGCGCGGCCAGTGCGCGCGAGGTCGTCGCGCCGTGGTCAGCGGCCAACAGGCGCTGCAGCTCCTCGCGCTGCGCGGGGGTGAGGGTGTCGTTGGCGGTGGGTCCGGGCATACCTCACTGTGACCGGAACCGCCGCCCGCCCGCAGAAGTTATCCACAACGACGCCGCGCACGGTGCCCCGGTCGGCTCAGCGGCGGGCCGCCACCGAGCCAGAAGCGGGACCAACGTTGGGATAGCACGAGCTTCATCGGCAATCTTCCCGATGAAGCTCGTGCTATCCCGTGGTCGGTTCCGAAGGGGGCGGGCCTACTTCACCTCGCGCCGGGCGACGCGCCACAGGCCGAGGGCCAGCGGGAGGAGCACCCACCAGATCGAGGTCACCCCGAGCTGCTGCCACTGCTCGCCGGTCGGGGCCTGCATGAGGGTCGTGAAGGGCGCCGCCGCCACGTTCGGGTCGATCCACCCCGCGCGCTCGGACAGCCAGCCGATGCTCATGGTGGCGACGCTGATGAGCACCGGCAGCACGAAGAAGGCGGCGATCGCCAGCGGCACGTTGAGCAGCAGCGCACCGAAGGCCACGCCCATGAGGACGTAGATGACCTGCAGCGCGACCACGCCGACGTAGAGGTGCCACGGCACGTCGAGGTCGATCTCACCGCCGGCCAGCCCGGCCGACGTCACGTGCGCGAGCGCCGCGAGCCCGAAGGTCAGCGCGACGACGCCGAGACCGAGCCCGAGCGCCGCCAGCGTCTTGGCCGCCATGACCCGCATCCGCCGCGGTTCCTGGGTGAAGGTGACGAGCGCGGTGCGCTGGCTCCACTCCGAGGCGGCGGTGAGGATGCCGAGGACCGGCAGCAGCACGGCCTGCGGCAGGATCGCCGTGGTGAGCAGCATGGGGTATGACGCCCCACCGTCGCGCGCGAGCCACATCGCCAGGCCCATCGCCAGGACGGTGAGGGCGGCGATGACGACGAGCAGCCACCGCCCGGCTCGGGTGTCCACCGTCTTGCGGAGCTCGGTGCGCAGCAGGCGGGCGAAGGGCAGTCCCCGCTCGTCGCCGAGCGCGCCGCCCCGGCTCTGGGGGTATGCCGTCCGCGCGTCGGGTTCGACCGCGGGCTCCCTGCTCGTCTGGGTCGATGTGGTGCTCATGCCGCCACCTCCCGGGCGTCGTCAGCGGTCAGGGTGAGGAACATCTCCTCCAGCCCGCCCCCGGCTGGGGTGAGGGAGGTGATGACGAGGCCCTCGCGCAGGGCGAGGGTGCCGATCTGCTCGGGGTCGGCCTGGGCGGTGAAGCCGCCCTGGGCGCGCTCGACCGGCTGCAGTCCTGCCCGGTCCAGCGCAGACCCGAGCCCGGCCCGGTCGGTGGCGTCCACCACGACGCCGGCCACGGAGAGCAGCTCCTCCTTGGTGCCCTGGGCGACGATCCGGCCCCGGCCGATGAGCACGAGGTCCTGGGCGATGAGCTCGACCTCGGACAGCAGGTGCGAGCTGAGCAGCACCGTCCCGCCCTCGGCGGCGTAGTCGCGCAGCAGCCCCCGCATCCAGTGGATGCCGCCGGGGTCGAGGCCGTTGGCCGGCTCGTCGAGGATGAGCACGCCGGGGTCGCCGACCAGTGCGGCGCCGAGGCCGAGCCGCTGCCGCATACCGAGGCTGTAGTTGCCGATCCGTCGCTCCGCCTCCCGCGAGGTGAGCCCCACCCGGTCGAGCACGGCGTCGACCCGGTCGCGACCGGCGCCCACGAGGATGGCGGCGAGGGTGAGGATCTCCCGTCCGGTGCGCCCGGCGTGCTGTGCGCTGGCGTCGAGCATCACCCCGACGTGCCGGGTCGGGTTGGGCAGCGCGGCGTAGGGCCGTCCCAGGACGCGGGCGGTGCCCGACGTCGCCGGGGTGAGGCCGCACATCATCCGCATCGCGGTGGACTTGCCGGCGCCGTTGGGGCCCAGGAAGCCGGTCACGCGCCCGGGGCGGGCGGTGAAGCTGATGTCGTCGACGGCCGTGAAGGCGCCGTATCTCTTGGTGAGGTTCTCGATCTCGATCATGGCTCCAGCCTCCGCCGCGCCCCACCCCCGCCGCATCGACCGGCGGTCGGTGACCCGCCGGTCTTTGGTCCTGCGCCCGTGGCCCGACCCCCGACCAAAGTCGGGGGTCGCTCCGACGGGTGGACGAGGCGCCGGGTCCGCCGACCCGCCTACGCTCTGCGGTATGACGCCGTCCCCGCACCCGGTCCCCGGGCCACCGCCGTTGCGTTGGTGGGGTCACGCGTGGCGCGTCGCGCTGGCGTGGGTCCTGGGTGTGCTGCTCTTCGTCCTCACCTTCGCCGCCTCGCCGGCCGGCCAGGCGGCGGGGGACTACCCGGGTCGGGTGGACGCCCTGCTCCTCGTCGACCTGCTGGTGGGTCACCTCGCCGTGCTGCTCGCCCTGTGGCGACGAAGGTTCCCGACCACCGTGGCCGTGGTGACCAACGCGCTGCTCGCGGTCTCGACCTTCGCGATCCCGGCGGCGATGCTGTGCGTCGTCTCACTGGCGAGCCGTCGCCGTTGGCGGCCGTTGGTGGCGGTGGCCGTGGTCCACGTCGTGGCGGGCATCTACTACGAGCTCGTCGTCGCGCGGGCGCTCGGCGTCGAGATGGCGACCGACCTCAGCTCGCCGTGGCACGCCGGCCTCGTCGCGATGATCAGCGTCCTCCTCTTCGCGACCGTCGCCCTCATCGGGTGGAACATCGGTGGTCGTCGCGAGCTCGTCGCGAGCTGGCGCTCGCAGGCCGAGACCGCTCACCGGGAGCAGGCGGCGCGGGTGGCCCAGGCGCGGACGGCCGAGCGGGCCCGGATCGCGCGGGAGATGCACGACGTCATGGGGCACCGGCTCTCGCTGGTGGCGATGCACGCTGGGGCGCTGGCCCACCGTCCCGACCTCACCGAGGAGGAGCGGAGGCAGAGCGCCGAGATCGTCCGCGACGGCGCGCACCAGGCGCTGCAGGAGCTCCGTGACGTCCTGGGGGTGCTGCGCGGCGAGGACGAACCGGCCGACGGGGCGTCGGCGACCGAGGCTCCCCAGCCCACCCTCACCGACGTCCCCTCCCTCGTGGCCGAGGTCACGAGCAGCGGACACCCGGTCGACCTGGCGGTGGCCCCCGGGCTGTGGGACCGCAGCGTCGAGCTCTCCGACCGCGTCGGCCGGCACGCATACCGGGTGGTCCAGGAGGCGTTGACCAACGCGCGCAAGCACGCGCCCGGTGCCCCCGTGCGCGTGCATCTCGGCGGGGACGCCGACGCCGGCCTGAGCCTCGTCGTGCACAACATCGTGCCGCGACCGGTGGCGGCCGATCCCGGGGTGCCGGGGCGTGGACTGACCGGTATGCAGGAACGCGTCACCCTCGTCGGCGGCACCTTCCGGGCCGGTGCGGAGCGCGAGGGCTTCGGCGTGCGAGTGTGGTTGCCGTGGGAGACGCGATGAGCGAGCGGACGAGCCGCCCCCGGGTGGTCATGATCGACGACGACCCGCTGGTGCGGGCGGGACTGCGGATGCTCCTCGGCGGGCCAGACGGGGTCGAGGTCGTCGCCGAGGGGGAGGACGGCGACCAGGCCGTGGGCCTCGTCGGGCGGCACCGTCCGGACGTCCTGGTCATCGATGTCCGGATGGCGCGTGTGGACGGGGTGAGCGCGACGCGTCAGGTGCTGGCGGCATACCCCGACACGCAGGTGCTCGTCCTCACGACCTTCGACGCCGACGACCTCGTGCTGGAGGCGCTGCGGGCGGGGGCCCGTGGGTTCGTGCTCAAGGACACCCCGCCGGCCCAGCTCGTCGCCGCCGTCCACGAGGTCGCGACCGGCGACCACGCGCTCTCACCGTCGGTCGCAGCACTACTGGTCCGTGAGGTCTCCGGGCGCCCGGGCGGAGCCGGTGACGACCGTGCCAGCCGGGCCACCGCGGCGCTGGCGCGGCTGACCGAGCGTGAGCAGGAGGTCGCGAGCGCCGTGGCGCAGGGCGGGTCCAACGCCGAGATCTCCCGCGAGCTCTTCCTCTCGGTGCCGACCGTCAAGGCCCACGTGTCGAGCATCCTGGCCAAGCTGGGGGTGGCCAACCGGGTCCAGATCGCCCTCCTCGTGCACGACGCCGAGCGCTAGCCGCAACCCCACCCCCACCCACCCGCCCCGGACGAGTCCTCACCCATCCGGACCAACGTTGGGAAAGCACGACCTTCATCGTCAATCTTGCCGATGGAGGTCGTGCTATCCCGTGGTCACTCCGGCAGGGGCGGGGTGGGAAGGCCACCGAGGCAGGGCAGGGGAGGCAGTGCGGAAGCCCGGTATGCCGTAAGGGTCCGGCAAGACCTCGGGTCGGGTGGCGCGGCATACCCTCGACGGGTGAGCACGGTGCTGGTGGTCGAGGACGAGGCGACGGTGCGGGAGGTGGTCTGCGCCTACCTGCACCGCGCCGGGCTGCCGACCCACGAGGCCGCGGACGGGCTGGTGGCCGTGCGCGCCTTCCCCGACGTGCGCCCCGACCTCGTCGTCCTCGATCTCATGATCCCGGGGATCGACGGTTTCGAGGTGCTGCGCCGGATCCGGGCGATCGACCCGGCCGTGCCGATCCTCATGCTCACCGCCAAGGCCGCCGAGCAGGACCGGATCGCGGGCCTGGAGATCGGGGCCGACGACTACGTCACCAAGCCGTTCAGCGCCCGCGAGCTGGTGCTACGGGTCCAGGGTCTGCTGCGGCGGGCAGCGGGGACGGGCCCCGGCGCCGATCGGGCGGGCGGCACGGTGCGGGAGGGCGACCTCGTGGTCGACCGGGACGCCCGCCGCGCCACGCTCCGTGGGACCGACCTGACCCTGACGAGCCGGGAGTTCGACCTGCTCGTCCACCTCATGACCCACCCGGGGGTCGTGCTCGACCGCGACGACCTCCTGCGCGACGTCTGGGGCTGGGAGGTCGGGGACCGCTCGACGGTGACCGTCCACGTCCGGCGGCTCCGCGAGAAGGTGGAGGCCGATCCTTCCCACCCGACCCGGATCAGCACGGTGTGGGGTCAGGGCTACCGGTGGGACCGCATACCTGAGGGGTATGCCGATGAGACCTGAGCTGGAGGCGGTCGCCCTGGCCGCCGGCACGGCGGGGGCGGTCGGCCTGGCCGGGGCCGGCCTGACGCTGCTCGTGGCGCGGCGCTCGCCGGCGGCCGCGACCCTCCTGGGGCCGGTCGTCGGGGTGCCGAGCATCGCTGCGGGGGTGGTCGTGACGACCCGCGCGATGTTCCTCTCTGAGCACGACTCCGCCCTGATCTCCCTCGTCCTGCTCGCTGCGGCGCCGGTGGCGCTGCTGATCGGGGTCCTGCTCTTCCGCGGCGTCCGCCGGCTGGACCGGCAGGCCCAGGCCCGGCTGGCCGACGAGCAGCGCGAGGTGGCCCTGGCCCGCTCGCAGCAGGACATGATCACCTGGGCCTCGCACGACCTGCGCACCCCCTTGTCGGCGATCCGGGTGATGTCCGAGGCGCTCGAGGACGACGTGGCGCCCGACCCGGACGACTACCACCGGCGCATCCGCGCGGAGGCCGACCGGATGACGCTCATGGTCGAGGACCTGCTCGAGATGAGCCGGATCCGCTCCGGTATGTCCTCGGGGCACGTGGAGACAGTCGACCTGGCCGAGCTCGTGCGCGGCGTCGTCGGCGGCCAGCAGCCGGTCGCGTCCGGGCAGGGGGTGCGGCTCGACCTGGCGGCGGCCGGCCCGGTCGGCGTCGATGGCGTCCCCGGCCAGCTGGAGCGGGTCGTCGCCAATGTCGTGAGCAACGCCGTGCGCGAGACGGCCTCGGGGTATGCCGTCGCGGTCACCGTCCGGGCCGAGGGCCGGGACGCCGTCGTGGAGGTCGACGACGCGTGCGGCGGCCTCGAGCAGGACGACCTTGCGCGCGTGTTCGAGCCCGGCTGGCGGGGGAGCCTGGCGCGCTCGAGCGGGGCGGGCGCCGGCGTGGGCCTGACCATCGCCCGGGCGCTCGTGGAGGATGCCGGCGGCTCGATCGAGCTGGTCAACCGGCCACCTGGATGTCGCGTGACGGTCCGGCTGCCCCTCTCGCCCGCCGCCGGCGACGCCCTGGCCACCCGGTAGCCGACCCCGGACGGCCTGCCTCGTCATCGGCGCCCGGCTCGCCGGTCGGGCCTCAGCAGCCCCACGAGTTACCGAGTGCCGGGATATCCGGCTGTGCGCGGGGTGTTGTCCCGGGCAGATCCTCATGACCTGGCAACCCGGTGCTGGTGTGATTGCTGAGACGTGGGTCAGTCGGAACGGCCCGCTGCGGGGGGCGCGCTCCCCGGGCCGCACGCGTGCCCGAGCCATGTGACCGGGCGGGGGCTGTCGTCGCGCGCCAGGACCCAGACCGCGTAGTCCTCGGCCGGAGGGTGCAGCTCGTAGGAGCCGGCTCGCAGGTCGACGCGCAGCCCGCTGGCCCGGGCATCCGCAGCGAAGTCCTCCGGCGCGTAGTCGCGGGCCGTCTCTGGCCCGTCGACCGGGTGGAAGCCGACGAGCACGCGACCCTGCGGCGCCAGCAGCCCGCGCACCCGGGTCAGCACCTCCCGCTCGGTGCCCTCGGCGAGGAAGACCATGACATTGCCGACCAGCACGATGAGGTCGTAGCCCGGCTGCAGGGCGACCTCCAGGATGTCGCCCGGTATGACGCGCAGCTCGGGGTAGGTGCGGGCCGACTGCTCCACTAGGGCCGGGTCCGGCTCGACCGCGTCCACGCGGTGCCCCCGGCGGGCGAGGGCATCGGCCACCCGGCCCATACCCGAGCCGACGTCGAGGATCCGGGCGCCCCTCCCGACGAGCACGTCCGCCAGCCGGGCCTCCCCGTCGACGTCGACCCCGTCGGCCACGAGCTGGCCGAAGCGGCGGGCGTAGCCGGCGTTCTGCTCCCCGCCGAGCTCCCAGCGGGTCGGTCGGTGCGTCATGCGGAGGGCCTCTCGTCAGGGGGATCGACGCGGTCCATCATGCCTGGGCGCGCCCGACCCGGGCGGTAGGGGAGCGATGGCACGGCGAACAGCAGCAAGGCGAGCGACGGCGGGGGCTGGCCGACCCCCGTCCGCCTCGGGCCCTTACGGTCCGCCCTCGGGGATGAAGCCGGAGTCCAGCTCCCAGGGGGCGATGGGGGAGTACTCCAGGATCCACGCCTGCAGCTCACGGTCCCAGCCCAGGCCCACGGCGATCCCCACGAGCACGAAGACCAGCCCGAGGCTGCGCTGCAACCAGCCGCGCGGGTCCGCGGCCCAGCCCACCCGCCGCACCAGACCCTGCCCCGCCAGGGCGACGGCGAGCAGGGTGCCGCTGAGGCCGATGCAGTAGGCCATGAGCAGGGTCAGGCCGTAGCCGAACTCGGCCGGGAGCACGGTGACCACGACGTAGGCATACGGCGGGCTGCACGAGGAGAAGACCGGCCCGAGCGCCGCTCCGGTGAGCACCTGCCCACCCACGCCCTCGCGCCGGCGGGCGGTATGCAGACCGGCGTGGCTGCGGGAGGCCAGCGCCAGGCTCGCGCTGGCCCGCTCCCACAGCCCGGGGAAGAGCATCACCGCACCGAGGGCGAGCAGGATGCCGCCGGAGAGCCACCGCCAGACCCCGGGCGGCACTCCGATGAGGGCGGTCGTGCCCTTGAGCACCAGGGTGAAGACCGCCACCGACAGACCCAGCGAGGCGGCCACGACGACCGCTCGCCGGGTCTGCGCCGCCCGTGAGACATCACCCGCCAGGGAGCCGCCCACGATGACGGGCAGCAGGGGCAGCACGCACGGCGCGAGCGTCGTCAGGACGCCCGCGACCAGTGCGCCCAGCAGGGCGAGCACTCAGGAGTCCTGGGTCTGGGCGAGGATCTCCTCGCCGGAGCGCGCACCGGTCCAGGTGGTGATCTCCTCGCCGTCCGCGTCGACCTGCACGAAGGTGTGCTGCTGGACGACGCCGTACTGCTGGCGCAGGTCGGTCATCGAGTCGTAGTCGACCTTGACGAAGGTCAGCCCCTCGGGCACGCCCTCGGCCGTCAGGCTCTCCTCGGTGGCCCGGCAGTCGGGGCACCAGTCGGCGTGGAAGAAGAGGACGACCGGGTGGCCGTCGGCGGCGTGCGCGGCCGGGTCGGCGGCGTAGGTCTCGTAGTCGACGTAGCCGCTCATCATCTCGCCGGCCATGTCGTCCTCCTCGGTCATCTCGTCATCCATGTCGTCCTCGGAGGCCATGTCGTCCTCCTCGGTCATCTCCTCGGACGCCATGTCGTCATCCATCTCCTCCTCGGTCATCTCGTCATCCATCTCCTCCGTCATCTCCTCCGAGGTGGAGGCGGGCGCCGCGGCGTCGGTCTCCTCGGTCGTGGTGCCGCACGAGGCGACCGCCAGGGCGGTGGCGAGGGCGGCGAGCAGGGTCACTGGGGTACGTGTCATACCGCTCAGCGTGGGGCGGCCCCGCGACCCGCGGTGTTGCCGAATCCTTACGGCATCACGCAGGCTGCAGGTATGACGCCCGCTGCCCTCCCGACCTACGCCGACGTCCAGGCCGCGGCCGCCGCGATCTCCGGCACCGCCCACCGCACGCCGGTGCTCACCTCGACCAGGCTGGACGACCGGGTCGGCGCGCGGGTGCTGCTCAAGGCCGAGCACCTGCAGCGGGTGGGCGCCTTCAAGTTCCGCGGCGCCTACACCGCGCTCTCCGCCTTCGACGACGGCCAGCGGGCGGCGGGCGTGGTCGCCTACTCCTCCGGCAACCACGCGCAGGCGGTCGCGCTCGCCGCCCGCGAGCTCGGCATACCCGCCACCATCGTCATGCCGCTGGACGCGCCCACGCTCAAGGTGGCCGCGACGCAGGGGTATGGCGCACGCGTCATCCGCTACGACCGCTACACCCAGGACCGCGAGCAGATCGGTCGCGAGATCGCCGCGGAGAGCGGGGCCACCGTGATCCCGCCGTACGACCACCCGCACGTCATCGCCGGCCAGGGCACGGCCGTCAAGGAGCTCATCGAGGACGCGGGAGCCCTCGACGTGCTCGTCGTCCCGCTCGGGGGCGGAGGGCTGCTCTCGGGGTCGATCCTCGCGGCGCGGGCACTCTGCCCTCAGGCCCGGGTCTACGGCGTGGAGCCTGCCGCGGGCGACGACGCCCGACGCTCGCTGGAGCAGGGGCGGATCGTCCACATCGACACCCCGGTGACCATCGCCGACGGTGCGCAGACCCAACACCTGGGCGAGCTGACCTTCCCGATCCTGCGCGAGGGGGTGGAGGCGGTCGTCACCGCCACCGACGAGGAGCTCGTGGAGGCGATGCGGGTCGTCGCCAGCACCCTCAAGCAGGTGGTCGAGCCGACCGGCGTCCTCGGTCTCGCCGCCCTGCTGAGCGGAGCGGTCCCGGTGCGGGCGGGCGAACGGGTCGGCGTCGTGCTCACCGGAGGCAACGTCGACCTCGAGAGGTTCACCCAGCTCGTGGCGCAGTAAAACAGGTCAAACACGCCTCCTGTGGTATAACAGGTAAAACACACCTTCGAGGCAGGAGCGACGACGTGCGGGGCAACCCCTTCCGACCCAGCTTCGGCACCAGTCCGCGGGTCGTCGCCGGGCGCACCGACCTGCTCGAGGAGTTCGACGTCGCGCTGGACGAGGGCCCCGGCTCCCCGATGCGCTCGATCCTCGTCAGCGGCGCCCGGGGGATGGGCAAGACGGTCCTGCTCAACGAGCTGGAGGAGCGGGCCAGGGTCCGCGGCTGGCACGTCCTGCGGCTGCCGGAGGGCCCGGGGCTGGTGGCCGAGCTGGAGCGCAGCGTCCTGCCCGCCGAGCTCACCGAGCACGACCCGTCCGCCGAGCAGCGGCGCGTCACCGGGGGCAGCATCAGTGCCGTGGGCTCGGTCTCCACACAGATCTCGCAGACCTTCCCCGCCACCCAGAGCGTGGCCACGATGCTGCAGCGCTTGACCGAGATCGCCCAGGAGCACGGCACCGGGGTCCTGCTCACGCTCGACGAGGTCCAGGCCGCCCCGATCGAGGACGTCGCCCGGCTCGCCTCGGCCTACCAGCACCTGCTGCGCGACGAGCGCGAGGTGGCCTTCGTCGGCGCCGGGCTGCCGACCGGGATCGCGAGCCTGCTGGGTCAGCAGGGCTCGACCTTCCTGCGGCGCGCCGAGCGGGTGGACCTGGCGCCGCTGCGCGACGAGGAGGTCCGCGACGCCGCGGTCCGGACGGTCCGGGAGGCCGGCCGGGTCATCAGCCCCGAGGCCGTGGAGCGGCTCGCCGCGATCGCGCACGGCTACCCCTACCTCCTCCAGCTCGTGGGCTACCAGGCCTGGCGGGCCGCGGGCGACGACGAGGTCATCACCCTCGCCGACGTCGAGACCACCCTGCCGATCGTCGTGGACCGGATGAGCCGGCTGGTCCACACCCCGGCCCTGCGGGAGGTGCCGCAGGGCCAGCTGGACTACCTGCGGGCGATGGCCCAGGACGACGGCCCCTCCTCGACGGGGGAGGTCGCCGCGCGGCTGGACATCAGCAAGCAGCACGGCAACGTCGTCCGCAGCCGGCTCATCGACCGCGAGCTCATCGTGCCGGCTGGTCACGGGCTGGTCGACGTCGCGCTGCCCTACCTGCGCGAGCACCTGAGGCGCGGGTGAGCGCCGCCACCGCCGAGCGGGTCCGCATACCCTCCGAGATCTGGATCCTCGTCGGCGCGTCCTTCGTCATCGCCGTCGGCTTCGGCCTCGTCTCACCGGTCCTGCCCGGCTTCGCCCGGTCCTTCGACGTCGGCGCGACCGCGGCGACGGTCGTGGTGTCGGCCTTCGCCTTCTGCCGGCTGATCTTCGCGCCGGCGGGAGGGGCGCTGGTGCAACGGCTCGGGGAGCGGCCCGTCTACCTCACCGGGCTGCTCGTCGTGGCCGTCTCCTCGGTCGCGACCGGCTTCGCGCAGACCTACTGGCAGCTGCTCGTCTTCCGCGGGCTGGGCGGCCTGGGGTCGACGATGTTCACCATCTCGGCGATCGCGCTCGTGGTCCGGCTCGCCCCGCCGACCATCCGCGGACGCGTGTCCTCCCTGTGGGGCAGCTCCTTCATCATCGGCTCGATGGTCGGCCCGGTCATCGGCGGCCTGCTCGCCGGGTGGGGGATGCGCCTGCCCTTCTTCGTGTATGCCGTCGCCCTCGTCCTCGCCGCGCTCGTCGTGGCCGTCGGGCTGGGCGGCGCCCGGTTGCGTCCCCCGCCGGAGGACGCCGGGCGACCCTCCCTCACCGTGCGGGAGGCGCTGGGCGACCGGGCCTACCGGGCGGCGCTCGCGTGCGGTGTGGCCAACGGGTGGGCCAACCTCGGCGTGCGGATGGCGGTCATCCCTCTGTTGGCCGCCGCCGTGCTCGACCAGCCCTGGGTGGCGGGCGCGACGCTGACCACGGCCGCGCTGGGCACCGCCATCACGCTGCAGATCACCGGGCGGCTGGCCGACCGGATCGGGCGCCGACCGCTCATCATCGCCGGCATGCTCACCTCCGGGCTGTCGCTGGGGGTGCTCGGCCTGAGCCTGCTGCCGGGGCTGGACGTCACCGCCTCCCTCGCCGTGCTGCTCGGCCTGAGCTTCGTCTCCGGTGTCGGTGCGGGCTTCGTCAACCCCGCGCAGCAGGCGGCGCTGGCCGACATCGTGGGCCAGGAGCGCAAGGGCGGCACGGTGCTCTCGACCTACCAGATGGCCACCGACGTGGGCGTCATCGTCGGGCCGGTGCTCATCGGGGCGGTCGTCGACCTGGTCGGCTTCGGCGCCGCCCTGGCCGTAACCGGCGTCGTCAGCGTCCTCGGGGCGCTGGTGTGGCTGGGCGCACCGGAGACCCTGGGTCGCTCGGTCCACGCCAGTCCTGGGCCAGGATCGCCATGACGTGGCAGTCGACCCAGCCGTCGGCATACCTCAGCGCCTCCCGCTTCGTGCCCTCCAGAGTGAACCCGACCTTCTCGTAGACCCGCCGCGCCCGAGGGTTGAAGGCGTAGACCTCCAGCTCGACGCGGTGCACCCCGAGCACCTCGACGGCATGGCCGACCGCCAGCCTGGTCGCCTCCGTGCCGAGCCCCCGGTCCCGAGCCCCGCCGAGCCAGATGCGGAAGCCGATCGAGGCGTTGCCCGGGTCGTGGTCGAGCAGCACCGCCTCGCCGACGACCTCCCCGGAGGCGAGGTCCTCGACCGCCCACACGAGACGATCGTCCTCGCCCTCCCACCGGGCGTAGATCTCCTGCAGCTGCTCGACCGTCCACGGGACGGCGCCCGCCTCGTCGTCGGAGTGGGCCGACCCGGTGAGCCGCCCGACCTCGGGGTCCTGCATGAGGGTATGCAGCCGCGGCACGTCGTCAGCGGTGACCGGGCGCAACCGGACCAGGTCGGCGGTCAGCGTGGGGGTCTCGGTCAGGCTCGGGGTCATGGCGGGACGCTACCGTCCGGTCCCGTCACGACCGAGGCCGAGAGGAGCGCCCCCACGGCTCAGGGCTGCGCGGCGAGGGCGCGCTCGAACTCCGCCAGGATCGCGTCGCTGAACAGCACGAAGTGCACCTGCTCCACCGAGGGCGCATGCTCCGCCGCCTGCCGCACGGCTGCCACCGCCACGTCCGCCACCTCGGCCGCGGCCCAGCCGTAGACCCCGGCGCTGATCGCCGGGAAGGCCACGCTGGTCGCGCCGAGGTCCTGCGCGACCTCCAGGCTGCGCCGGAAGCACGAGGCGAGCAGGGCGGGGTCGGTCTGGCCGCGGTGCCGGTTCGGACCCACGGTGTGGATGACCCAGCGGGCCGGGAGACGCCCGGCCCCGGTGGCCACCGCCTCGCCGACAGGCAGCCCGTCGTGCCAGCGCGCCGCCCGCACCCGCCGACACTCCTCGAGCAGCTCCGGCCCGGCCGCCGCGTGCAGGGCGCCGTCGACGCCGCCCCCGCCGAGGAGGGTCGAGTTGGCCGCGTTGACGACGGCGTCCACCCTGGCCTCGGTGAGGTCCCCGCGCTCCGCCGTGATCCGCATACCTCCCATCGTGCCCTCCCGCAGGTCCGGGTGTCGACGAGGCCAGTGGGCTCGGTCTGCGCCGAGCGCCCGGGGTAGCGTCGTGCCGCCACCCCGACCCCACCGACCGCGGCCACCGTCGCGGTCGCCCCGAACGCCGTGCGGAGGTCTGCCGTGCTCCTCGCCCTGGCCGTCACGCTCCTGGCCGGCCTGTCCACCTGCCTGGGTGGGCTGCTCGGGGTCCGGTCGTCCGTGGTCCGGCCCGGCGTCCTCGCGGCGGCGCTGGCGTTCGCGGCCCGTCTCATGCTGACGATCTCGCTGCTGCAGATCGCTCCCGCGTCGGTGCGCAGCCTCAGCACGGTAGTCGACGCCTCGACGGCCCTCGCCGCGGTGCTCGGGGTGATGGCGCTCGGTGCGACGGTGGTGCTGGCCCTCGGTCGGCTGCTCCCGCACGGTTCCGGCCACGTGGGGGCTGAGGCCGCGACCCCGGACGTCCGCGGGCTGGACCCGGGCCTGCTGCGCAGCGGGGTGCTCATCGCGCTCGTCGTGGGGCTGCACAACCTGCCGGAGGGGTTGGCGACCTTCGTCTCGACGCTGGAGGACCCGGCCGGCGGGCTCGTGCTGGCGGTAGCCATCGCCATCCACAACGTGCCCGAGGGGCTGGCCGTGGCGGCGCCGATCTACGCCGCGACGCGCAGCCGCTCGCAGGCCCTGCTGTGGGCCACCCTCAGCGGGCTGGCGGAGCCGCTCGGTGGGCTCCTGGGCTATCTCCTCCTGCGCAGCCTGCTGCCGCCGGGCTGGCTGGACCTCTCGCTCGCCCTCGTGGCGGGCATGATGATCGCGGTCAGCCTGCTCGAGCTGCTGCCCGGTGCGCGGAGGTATGCCGTCGGTCACCGCGAGGTGCTGGTCGGCCTCTTCCTCGGCGCGGTGGTCATGGTGGTCTCGCTGGTCCTGCTGCGCCTCTGAATGGTCAGCGGGCGCGGTTGCCCTGCCAGCCACCGACGTGCTGCTGCTCGACGCCGGTGACGTCGAGCACGTCCAGGCCCGGGCCTTCCTGCTTCTCGCCCTGGGGGACGTGGTGGCGGAAGCGGATGAGGTCCTGGATGTCCTTGGCGGTCAGCGTCGCACCGCCGGCATCGCCCGCCTTGTTGAGCCGGTTGATCCACTTGGCGATGGTCGAGCCCGTGCCGGCTCCGGGCACGGCCGCGGCGGCGGAGAACCCGGCATCGGCATACTTGCCCTCGCCGAGGTAGAGCGAGACGTTGACGCCGTCGGCCCACTCGCCGAGGCCGGGGACCAGCCCGACGAGGTCCAGCCCGAGGTGGGTGAAGAAGGACAGCGGGTTGAAGCCGTCCATCGGCTTGAGCCGGTCGAGGTTCTCCAGGTGCGGGGTGGTGGCATCGGGGTCGACAGCGGCCAGCATGACCAGGGCCGCGCCGAGGCTCGCCCCCTTGTCCTGCATCCACGTGCGCTCCAGCGCGAGGTGCCGCAGGGTGGCGGGGATGTCGACGTCACGCTCGTCGTCACCGTCCTCGATGCGGATCGGGACGTCGTCGCCGCCGAGGAGGAAGGCCTTGAGCGCCTCGGGGTTGCGGCCCATCGCCTCCAGCAGCCAGGGCATCGGGTCGATGACGTCGGCCCCGAGCGGGTCCCGGAAGACCGGCAGGCGGTCGTAGCGGAACCGGGAGGTCTCGGCCATCTCGGCCGACCACGCCTCGGGGTCCTCCCGCTCGAGGGCGATGATGTCGTCGCCGAGCGCGACGAGCCAGTCGGTGGAGAACTCACCACGGCTGGCCAGCAGCGCGAAGGCGCGCGCATGGGTGACGTCCTGCGCGCCCGGGAAGCCGAACTCGCGGCTCAGCCCGCCCAGGGAGCCGGCGTAGAGCTGCAGGAAGCGCTCCGCGGCCGGCGAGTCGTCGAGGGCCGCGAGGTAGTCCACGTCGATGCTCGGCCCGGTGTCCATGGTGGCGTAGCCGTCGCCCTCGCGGTAGCCGTCCAGGAGCAGCAGGGCGAAGGTGGAGTCGCCGCCGTAGCGCTCGAGCAGGTCGATGAGCTCCCGCGGCGGGGGCATGACGTCCTCGTCCATGAGGTCGCGGGCGCGGTCGGCGAACTCCTTGGCCTTCTCGTAGGGCAGGTCCGGGACGGCGGTGTGGTCGTAGCTCACGGTGTGCTGGATGCCGGGCTCGCTGGCCGCGAGCCACTCGGCGTAGAAGAGCTGGTTGCGCAGGGTGCGCTGCTTGCGGGTCGCCCAATCGCCGATCTCGCCCAGGGCGGAGAGGCAGCCGGTCGGCAGGTCGAGGGCCTCGAGGGACTGCCGGACGTCGGACTCGGCCTGCGTCAGGTCGTCCTCGACGTCCTCGAGCCCACGCACGAGGTCACGCATCGCCTCGATGTCCACGGACACCTTGCCCACGGTCAGCTCCCTGCGCTCGGCAGCGGGAAGGTGAACGGGAAGGTCGAGCCGGGCAGGGTCTCGCACCGACGGACCTGCTCCGGCTCCGAGGCGATCTCGTCGGTGAGGTGGCCCTCGGCCTGGTCGGCGCTGCTCGTCCTCGGGGTGGAAGGTCGGCCAGGCAGGATCATGCCATGGCTCGAACCGGCAGCCAGTCTAGGCACGAGCGGGTGCCCTGCGCACCCGGACAGCCCTGTGACCACGATCAAGACGCAAAGTTGAGTGGAATGCACTCAACTTTACGAGCGTAGTCCTGAGTAGACATCCTTGATGACAGACAGAGATCGCGCCCCTTGCGTGGCGCGGTCGGAAGGAGCAACGCATACCCATGGATCTCAACCTCACCACCAAGGCCCAGGAGGCGCTGTCGACCGCGGTGCGCGACGCCGCCGCTGCCGGGCACGCCCAGGTCGAGCCGGCCCACCTCGTGGCCGCGCTGGCCCAGCAGGGCGACACCACCACCGCACCGCTGCTCGAGGCGGCGGGAGGCTCAGCGGCCGACGCGCGCGCCGCCGCGGCCGCCGCGCTGCGCTCGCTGCCGACCGCCAGCGGCTCCAGCATGGGCAACCCGGGGCTGTCCCGCGCCATGCACGGCGTAGTCAAGCAGGCCCAGGACGCCATGAGCGCGATGGGCGACTCCTTCGTCTCGACCGACCACCTGCTGCTCGCGCTCGCGCGCTCCGGCGCCCTCCCCGGAGTGGACGCCGCCGCGCTCGAGCAGCGGATCCCCGCCCTGCGCGGAGGCAAGCGGGTGGACTCCGCCGATCCCGAGTCCACCTTCGACGCCCTGGGCAAGTACGGCACCGACCTCACCGCGATGGCGCGCGAGGGCAAGCTCGACCCGGTCATCGGCCGCGACTCCGAGATCCGCAGGGTCGTCCAGGTGCTCTCCCGTCGCACCAAGAACAACCCGGTCCTCATCGGCGACCCCGGCGTCGGCAAGACCGCCGTCGTCGAGGGGCTGGCCCAGCGGATCGTCGCCGGAGACGTGCCCGAGTCGCTGCGCGACAAGACGCTCATCTCCCTCGACCTCGGCTCGATGGTCGCGGGCGCGAAGTACCGCGGCGAGTTCGAGGAGCGGCTCAAGGCGGTGCTCGCCGAGATCACCGGCAGCGACGGCCAGGTGGTCACCTTCATCGACGAGCTGCATACCGTCGTCGGCGCGGGCGCGAGCGGCGACTCCTCGATGGACGCCGGCAACATGCTCAAGCCGCTGCTCGCCCGTGGCGAGCTGCGGATGGTCGGCGCCACGACGCTGGATGAGTACCGCGAGAACATCGAGAAGGACCCGGCCCTGGAGCGCCGCTTCCAGCAGGTCTTCGTCGGTGAGCCCTCGGTCGAGGACACCGTCGCCATCCTGCGCGGCCTCAAGGAGAGGTATGAGGCGCACCACAAGGTCGCCATCGCCGACTCCGCGCTCGTCGCCGCCGCGGACCTGTCCGACCGCTACATCAGCGGACGCCAGCTGCCGGACAAGGCCATCGACCTCGTCGACGAGGCCGCCTCCCGGCTGCGGATGGAGATCGACTCCTCCCCGGTCGAGATCGACGAGCTGCAGCGGCAGGTGGACCGCCTGACGATGGAGGAGATGCACCTCGCCCGCGAGGACGACGACGCCTCCCGCGCGCGGCTGGCCAAGCTGCGCGCCGACCTCGCCGACCGGCGCGAGGAGCTCGCCGCGCTCACCGCCCGCTGGGAGGCCGAGAAGGGTGGGCTCAACCGCGTCGGTGAGCTCAAGGCGCGGCTGGACGACCTGCGCACCCAGGCCGAGCGGCTGCAGCGGCAGGGCGACTACGAGGGTGCCTCGCGGCTGCTCTACGGCGAGATCCCGGCCGCCGAGACCCAGCTCGTCGCGGCGCAGGAGGAGGAGTCGGCGCTGAGCGTCGAGACCCAGGGCGTGCCGATGGTCAAGGACGAGGTGGGCGCCGACGACATCGCCGACGTCATCTCCGCCTGGACGGGCATCCCCGCCGGCCGGCTGCTCGAGGGCGAGACGGAGAAGCTGCTGCGGATGGAGGACGTCCTCGCCGAGCGGCTCATCGGGCAGCGGCTCGCGGTGCGCACGGTGAGCGACGCGGTCCGCCGCGCGCGGGCCGGGATCTCCGACCCCGACCGGCCGACCGGGTCCTTCCTCTTCCTCGGCCCGACCGGCGTCGGCAAGACCGAGCTGGCCAAGAGCCTGGCCGACTTTCTCTTCGACGACGAGCGGGCGATGGTCCGGATCGACATGTCGGAGTATGCCGAGCGGCACGCGGTCGCGCGCCTCATCGGAGCGCCGCCCGGCTACATCGGCTACGACGAGGGCGGCCAGCTGACCGAGGCCGTCCGCCGCCGGCCCTACTCCGTCGTGCTGCTGGACGAGGTGGAGAAGGCCCACCCGGAGACCTTCGACATCCTGCTGCAGGTGCTCGACGACGGTCGCCTCACCGACGGCCAGGGCCGCACCGTGGACTTCCGCAACGTCATCCTCGTCATGACCTCCAACCTCGGCAGCCAGTACCTCATCGACCCCACCACCGACCAGGAGACCAAGCGTGAGCAGGTCATGGGTGCCGTCCGCGCCAACTTCAAGCCCGAGTTCCTCAACCGGCTCGACGAGGTCGTCATCTTCGACCCGCTGAGCCAGGACGAGCTGGCCACCATCGTCGGCCTCCAGGTCGCCGAGCTGGGCCGCCGCCTGGAGGGCCGCCGGATCGGGCTCGAGGTGACCGACGCGGCCTCCCGGTGGCTGGCCGAGCGTGGCTTCGACCCCGCCTACGGGGCCCGGCCGCTGCGCCGCCTGGTGCAGACCCAGATCGGGGACCGGCTGGCCCGGGGGCTGCTTGCCGGCGAGGTCCGGGACGGCGCACAGGTCGTCGTCGACGTCGACGAGAGCGGAGGCGACCTGCTCCTGCGCTGAGCCGACGGCATACC
This sequence comes from Serinicoccus profundi, assembly GCF_008001015.1. Taxonomy (NCBI): domain Bacteria; kingdom Bacillati; phylum Actinomycetota; class Actinomycetes; order Micrococcales; family Ornithinimicrobiaceae; genus Serinicoccus; species Serinicoccus profundi. Next base: position 416,851 of record NZ_CP042862.1, read on the forward strand.
TCTCACGATGCGGCTGACCTGCACCGATGCGGTGCGGGTCAGCCGCGCGCGTCCGTGATCTTCGGTCCTCGTTCACGCCGCATTCACCTGAGGCGCCCGAGCGCGTCACGTCCGCTCCCTAGCGTCGACCGCGGTTGGCGACGCCGCCTCCGCGCCCTCGGCCCCATCTGACGCGGCGCGGACCTGACAGACGCATTTCAGAGAGGTACCCCGTGAAGCTTCACCGCTTTGGTCCCGCCGTCGCCGTTGCGATGGCGGCCTCCCTCACGCTTGCTGCCTGCGGCAACGACGACCCCACCGCCAACGCGGAGGGCGGCTCCGGCTCCGAGGACTCCAGCGCGGAGGAGGGCGGCTCCGAGGAGATGTCCGGCGACGTGCTCGCCTCCGGCGCCTCCTCGCAGGAGGCCGCGATGACCGCCTGGATCGCCGGTTACAGCGAGGTCCAGCCCGAGGTCACCCTGCAGTACAACTCCGTCGGGTCCGGCGCCGGCCGGGAGAACCTCATCGCCGGCGCCTCCGACTTCGTCGGTTCCGACGCCTACCTCGACGAGGAGGAGCGCGAGGCCGTCAAGGAGTCGTGCGGTGAGGGTGGCGCCTTGCACATCCCGGTCTACATCTCCCCGGTCGCCGTGCCCTACAACCTGCCCGGTGTCGACAACCTGCAGCTCTCGGCCGACACGCTGGCCCAGATCATGAACCAGGACATCACGACCTGGAACGACCCGGCCATCGCCGAGGACAACCCCGACGCCGAGCTGCCCGACACCGAGATCACCGTCGTGCACCGCTCCGACGACTCGGGCACGACCGAGAACTTCATGGAGTACCTCTCGGCCGCCGCCCCCGACTCCTGGCCGCACGAGGCGGACGCCGCCTGGCCGGTCCCGGCCGAGGCCGCCGCGCAGAACACCGGCGTCATCCAGGTGATCAATGACAACGAGGGCACCATCGGGTATGCCGACGCCTCGGTCGTCACCGGCCAGTCCGCCGCGGTGGGCGTCGGCGAGGAGTTCGTCGACTTCTCCCCGGAGGCCGCCGCCAAGGTGGTCGACGCCTCCGAGCCGGCCGACACCGGCGTCGAGGGCGACATGGCCCTGGAGCTGGCCCGCGACACCACCGAGTCCGGTGCCTACCCGATCGTCCTGGTCAGCTACCACATCGCCTGCACCTCCTACGACGACCCGGAGCGGGCCAACCTCGTCAAGGACGTCCTGACCTACGTCGTCTCCGAGGAGGGCCAGCAGGCGGCGGCCGACGCCGCCGGCTCCGCGCCGATCTCCGCGGACACCCGCGAGAAGGCGTTGGCCCTCATCGACACCATCCAGGGCGGCTGACACCTGAGCGTCCGACCTGGCACCATGGACCGGCGGTCGACCTCGCGTCGACCGCCGGTCGGGCCGCGTCTCTCCCCTCTCTCCTCCCGTGAAGGAACCCCATGAACGCGAAGGCCCCTGCCACGCCCACGCGGCGTGACCGCGGCAGCGCCCGTGCGGTGCGACGTCCCGGAGACCTGTTCTTCTCCGGCGCCTCCGTCGGCTCCGCGGTCCTCATCCTGCTCATCCTGGCCGGCGTCGCCCTCTTCCTCGTCGTCGAGGCCATCCCGGCGCTCACCGCGCCCCACGGAGGAGATCAGCGGTGGCCGTGGCTTCTGGTCCTACGTCGCCCCCCTGGTCTTCGGCACCGTCGTCGCCTCGCTCATCGCCATGGTCCTCGCGACCCCGATCGCGGTGGGGATCGCGCTGTTCGTCTCGCACTACGCGCCCCGCCGGCTGGGCAAGAGCATCGGCTTCGTCATCGACCTGCTGGCGGCCGTCCCCTCCGTCGTCTTCGGCATGTGGGGCATGGCGGTCTTCGCCCCGCGGCTGGTGCCCCTCTTCGACTGGCTGGAGAAGTACCTCGGCTTCGTCCCCATCTTCGCGGACGCGAGCTCGACCGGCCGCACCCTGTTCACCGCCTCGATCGTGCTGGCGGTGATGATCCTGCCCATCATCACCTCGGTGTCCCGCGAGGTCTTCCTGCAGACCCCGCGCCTGCACGAGGAGGCCGCGCTCGCCCTCGGCGCCACCCAGTGGGAGATGATCCGCACCGCGGTCCTGCCGTTCGGGATGCCTGGCGTCATCGGCGGGACGATGCTCGGCCTGGGCCGGGCGCTGGGGGAGACGATGGCGGTGGCGATCATCCTTGCCCCCGGCGTCTTCACCTGGAACCTCATCGGCAACGGCAACTCCACGATCCCGGCCGAGATCGCCCTGAACTTCCCCGAGGCAGCCGGGTTGCGCCTGTCCGAGCTCATCGCGGCCGGGCTGGTGCTCTTCGTCATCACCCTCGGGGTCAACCTCTTCGCCCGATGGATCGTGGACCGTCGCGCCGAGTTCTCCGGAGCCAACTGATGAGCACGCCTACCCAGACCCCCGCCTCACCACCCTCCGGTGGCGACATCCACCACTCCCGGCTGGACGACGTCAGCGGCATCGTGCCCTCGCAGGTGCACCCTGCCGGGCGTCGCCCGGCGATCGTCATCGCGAGCCTGGCCGCCGTGCTGGCCCTGGTGCTCTGGCTCGGCCTCGGCCTCCACGTCGCCGCGGCTCTGCTCCTGTCCTTCGTGCTCTACCTCGGCGCGATCTACGCGACCTACCGCCGGATCGGTGGGGCGCGGGTCGCCGTCGACCACCTCGTCCGCAGCCTGGTCTACTTCGCCTTCGTCTGCGCAGTCGTGCCGCTGGCCTCGGTGCTGTGGACGGTGATCGGCCAGGGGGCTGGCCGCGCCTTCGACCCCGACTTCCTCAACCAGACGATGAACGGCGTCACCGGGCTCAACGACCAGGAGTATGCCGAGGGCAGCGCAGGCTTCGTGGGCGGTGCCTACCACGCCATCATGGGCACGCTGCTCATCACCGGCCTGGCCACCCTCATCTCGGTCCCGATCGGCATGTTCACCGCGATCTACCTCGTCGAGTACGGCGCCGGCGGGCGGCTGGGCCGGGGCATCCGCTTCCTCGTCGACGTCATGACCGGCATCCCCTCGATCGTCGCCGGCCTCTTCGCCTTCGCCCTCTTCACCCAGATCTTCGGGATCCGGGACGCCAAGATGGGTCTGGCCGGAGCGGTGGCGCTGTCGGTGCTCATGATCCCGACGGTGGTGCGCAACAGCGAGGAGATGCTGCGCATCGTGCCCAACGAGCTGCGCGAGGCCGCCCTGGCGCTGGGGGTGCCCAAGTGGCGCACCATCGCCAAGGTGGTCCTGCCGACGGCGGCCTCCGGGCTGGCCTCCGGCGTGACCCTGGCCATCGCCCGCGTCATCGGCGAGACGGCGCCCCTGCTCGTGGCCATCGGCTACGCGCGCGGCCTCAACTGGAACCCCTTCGACGGCCCGATGAACACCCTGGCCGTCTACGCCTACTTCATGTTCACCAAGCCGCTCAGCCCGGCGGTGCGGGAGCCGAGCCTGGAGCGCGCGTGGGCCGCCGCGCTGCTGCTCGTCCTGCTCGTCATCGCCCTCAACCTGCTCGCCCGGCTCATCGCCACGCTGTTCGCGCCGAAGACCGGCCGCTGACCACAGGAGACACTGCATACCCATGTCCAAGCGCATCGACGTCACCGACCTCGACATCTTCTACGGCGACTTCCACGCCGTGAAGGACGTCACCATGTCGATCGAGCCCCGCTCGGTCACCGCCTTCATCGGCCCCTCCGGCTGCGGCAAGTCGACCTTCCTGCGGACCCTCAACCGCATGCACGAGGTCATCCCGGGTGCCCGGGTCGAGGGTCAGGTCGCCATCGACGGCCAGAACCTCTACGACCGCACGGTGGACCCGGTGGACGTGCGGCGCCAGGTCGGCATGGTCTTCCAGCGGCCCAACCCGTTCCCGACGATGTCCATCAAGGAGAACGTCCTCGCCGGGGTGCGGCTCAACAGCAAGCGCATCTCGGGCAAGGCCGCCGACGAGCTCACCGAGAAGGCGCTGCGCGGGGCCAACCTGTGGAACGAGGTCAAGGACCGGCTCGACAAGCCCGGGTCGGGCCTGTCCGGTGGTCAGCAGCAGCGGCTGTGCATCGCCCGCGCGATCGCCATCCAGCCCGAGGTCATCCTCATGGACGAGCCGTGCTCGGCCCTGGACCCGATCTCGACCCTGGCGATCGAGGACCTCATCAACGAGCTCAAGGTCGACTACACCGTCGTCATCGTCACCCACAACATGCAGCAGGCCGCGCGGGTGTCGGACAAGACCGGCTTCTTCAACCTCGAGGCGACCGGCAAGCCCGGCGAGCTCGTGGAGTACGACTCCACCCAGAACATCTTCAACAACCCCAGCCAGCAGGCGACCGAGGACTACATCTCCGGCCGCTTCGGCTGATCCGCACGGCGCCCGCCCGGCGGCGGCGTCGCAGCAGTCACAGCAGCACCGTGGTGCCGGGACATGAGGATCTGCGGGGGATCCTGACGCAGGCAGATCCTCGTTTCCCGGCAGGTGGGTGCGGGTGGGATGAGTGTGACTGGGCCAACCGCGGCACGGGCCCGGTCGGATCAGGAGCCGCCGTGCCGGTGGACGCACGCGTCGCGCGTCAGGTCGGCACCCCGACCGGCCGTCGGATGGCGCGACGGCCGTGGGGACCGTGCGTGATACTGGGCGTATGAAGTCACTGGTCGGACGGCATACGCGCACCCGGGGCGTGGGGGCGGTGCTCGCGGCGACCGCGCTCGTCCTCGTGGGTTGCAGCGACGACACCGAGGAGACCGCGACCACCTCGGCGCCACCTCCACCCACGGCCGCCGACCGGCTCGCCCAGGCGCACGACGTCCTCGTGGAGGCGGGCTCGGTGAGCATGACGCTGGCCGGTGCGGACCTGCCCGAGGACGAGACGTCCTACATCATCAGCGCCGAGGGCTCGGGGACGATGGAGCCCCCGGCCTTCGACGGCACGATCACCGCCGTCGTCGCGGGCGTGCAGGCGGACATCCCGACGGTCGCGCTGGACGGCGAGCTGTGGGTGAAGCTCCCCTACGTCCCCGCCCACGTCAACACCGACCCCGCCGAGCTGGGCGTGCCCGACCCGGCGACCCTCTTCGACCCCGAGGTGGGACTGGTCGGTCTGCTCGACCAGACGGGGGACCCAGAGTTCGGCGAGCGGGCCCGGGCCGGGTCGGAGGTCGTGCAGGAGGTCGTCGGGACGCTCCCCGGCGAGGCGGTGACCGACCTGCTCTACGTCGGTGACGCGGAGTCCGACTTCGACGTGACCTACGGCCTGGTCGAGGAGTCCTGGGAGGTGCGCAGCGTGGAGATCACCGGCCCCTTCTACCCGCCGACCACCTCGACCTACACCGTGACCCTGGACGCCTACGGCGAGCCGGTCACCGTGACCAAGCCCTGAGGATGCCGGGCGAGCAGCCGGTAGCTCCCGGAGACGCCGCCGGCCCGGGAGGGCCGCGGCAGGATCGCCCGGCGCGCGGGGCCCGCGCCCTGCTCACGGTCGCCGCGCTCGCGGTCGCGCTGGCCGCCGCCGACACCTACGTCGTCGTCCTCGCCCTGACCGACATGATGGCCGGGGTCGGGGTGGGCATCGAGTCGCTGCAGCGCGGAACGCCCATCATCTCCGGCTTCCTGCTCGGCTACATCGCCGTGCTGCCGCTCATCGGCCGACTGTCCGACCTCGTGGACCGGCGGCGCATCCTGCTGTGGTGCCTGGTGATCTTCGTCATCGGCTCGGCGGTCACCGCAGCGGCGGTCGAGCTGCCGGTCATGGTCGGCGGGCGCTTCCTGCAGGGCCTGGGCGGTGGCGGGCTGGTGCCCGCGACCCTCGCCCTCGTGGCGGATCTGTGGCCACCCGGACGACGAGGTATGCCGCTCGGCATCGTCGGCGCCGTCCAGGAGCTCGGCTCGGTGCTCGGTCCGCTGCTCGGTGCGCTGGTGCTCGCGGTCGCCGGCTGGCGCGAGATCTTCTGGCTCAATGTCGCGCTCGGCCTCCTGGCGCTGCTCGGCGTGGCCCTCATCCGCACCCCCACCCCCGACCCCACCCCCCACCGAGCGCCCACCCCCGACCAAGCGCCCATCCCCGACCGAGCGCCGCAGATGGTTGCTCCCACCCCCGACCGAGCGCCGCAGATGGTTGCTCACGGGGCCACCGAGCGTCGCAGATGGTGGGTGACGGGCACGGCATACCTCCTCGCCGCCCTCGCTGCCGCGCTCTGGACTCTCACCCTCTGGGCCCCGCAGGCGCTGACGACCTCGATCGAGCTGGGGCTGCCGTTCGTCCCGCTCGATCCGGACTCGACCTCCCGGGTGGCGACGCCGATCGGGCTCGCCGCCGCAGCCGTCAGCCTGCTGCTCGTGCTCCTCACGCTGCCGCGCTGGCTGCCGCTGCTGCTCCGTGCCGACCTGCTGGGGGCGACCTTCGTGGCGGTGGCGCTCGGCTCGCTCGTCCTGACCTTCTCGACCGCGAACCCCGAGACCGAGGTGCTCGGCCCCTGGGGGGTATGGCTGCTGCCGCTCGGGGCTGCCGCCACGCTCGCCTTCCTCCTCCGGCAGCGGTTCGCAGCCCACCCGCTCATCCCGTCAGGCGTCGTGCGCCGCCGCGTCTGGCCGGCGCTCGGGGTCAGCCTGCTGGTCGGCGCGGCGATCGTGGCGGTGGTCGTCGACGTGCCGCTGCTCTCCCGGCTCACCCAGGGCACCGACGAGACCGACGCCGCCCTCGTGCTCGTGCGCTTCCTCGTCGCCGTGCCGGTCGGTGCGCTGCTCGGCGGGTGGATGCTGCGCCGGGTCGGGCCCGCGCTGGTCGCTGCCACGGGCCTGGCGATCGCGGCCGTGTCGATCTTCGCGATGGCGCGCTGGGAGCGCGCCTCGCTCGAGGAGCTCGTCGGCACCACCCTCGCGCTCGTCGGCGCCGGTCTCGGCGTGGGGCTGGCCATCGCGCCGGTCAACGACGCCGCGCTCGCCGACGCCCGCGAGGACGGCCACGGCACGGTGAGCTCACTGGTCGTCGTCGCCCGCATGGTCGGCATGGTGGTCGGCCTGGCGCTGCTCACCTCGCTCGGTCTGCGCCGCTTCCACCTCGAGGTCGGCACGCTCGCCGACCCCACCGACACCGACGCCCTGCTCGACGCCGCCGTGGTGCAGGTGCAGACCGTCCTCACCGGAGCGGGGTATGCCGCCGCGCTGGCGGCCCTGCTCGCGCTCGGCCTGGGGTTCCGCGCGGTCGGCGGGACCAGTCACCGACCACCGCCTCCCTGAGCGATCAGTCCTCGGGGGTGCCCTGGTGGAAGCGCTGCTGCCACTGCTGGCCGGTGCGCTGCCACAGCGAGCTGCGCAGGGCGCCGGCCCCGTCCCCAGTGCTGCGCCACACCAGCAGGATGACATCGCTGCCCAGACGGTGGGTGCCGACGACCTCGAGGTCCACCGGCCCGGGCAGCGGGGCGATCTGCGCGAGCATCTCCTCGCGCGTCCACAGCCGCCCCGACCGGCCGATCTCCTGCCACGCGGGGTGCAGCAGCCCGGCGACGCCAGCCGGGTCGGCCCGCACCTCGTCAGTGAGCAGCGAGCGCTCCAGGGCCACGACCTGGTCCTCGTCGCTCACCTCCTCGGCCAGCGAGAAGAGGTCGGCCTCGGGCTCCCGGCCGGTCACGACGAACGCGTGCTCGGACCGCCCCCCGCCGTCCGCGGGCGATCCGGCGAAACCGGGACCCGCCTCGGGCTCCCGGCCCGCGGCATACGCCTGGGCGGCGGCGTTGGCGAGCCGGTCGGCCGCCTCGTTGAGCTCGTGCCCGGCGTGCCCCTTGACCCACTGGAAGCGCACGTTGGGCCGCATCGCCGCGTCCAGCGCCTTCATGATCTCGACATTGGCCACGGGCTTGCCGTCGCCCTTGCGCCAGCCCTTGCGCTTCCACCCCGGCATCCACTGGGTGATGGACTTGATGGCGTACTGCGAGTCGCAGTAGACGAGCAGGTCCTCCTCGACGTCGGCGGTCTGCTGGAGCAGGTCCAGCACCGCAGTGAGCTCGCCCATGTTGTTGGTGCCGCGCTCCCACCCGCCGCTGGCCCAGCGCTCGTCGTCGATGAACCATCCCCACCCGGCCGGGCCGGGATTCCCGAGAGCAGATCCGTCAGCGCCGGCAACCAGAGTCATGGCGGCAACCCTAGACGCAGCGAGGCCCCGGGCCGCGCCAGCGCCCCGGGGGTCGCTGCCGGGTCGCCTGCGGGCAGGCCGCCGCCCCACCCACCCCCTACCCTGGGGGTATGAGCGACACCCTGCACCTCGTCGGCGAGGCCGAGGCCGACCGCATCCTCTCCGAGCATCCCTTCGCGCTGCTGACCGGCATGCTGCTCGACCAGCAGATCCCGATGGAGGTCGCCTTCGACGGCCCTCGCAAGATCGTGGAGCGGCTCGGCTCGATCGATCCGGCGGTCATCGCCGCGACCGACGCCGAGGAGTTCATCGCGCTCTGCGCGACGCCGCCGTCGGTCCACCGGTTCCCCAAGTCCATGGGCCAGCGGGTGCACGATCTGGCGACCTCGGTGGTCCAGGACTACGACGGCGACACCGCCGCGATCTGGACCGACGGCGACCCTGATGGCGCGGAGGTCCTCAAGCGGCTCAAGGCGCTGCCCGGCTTCGGTGACCAGAAGGCCAAGATCTTCCTCGCCCTGCTCGGCAAGCAGCGTGGCCTCGCTGCCGACGGCTGGCGCGAGGCGGCGGGCGACTACGGCACGGACGGCGTGCACATGTCGATCGCCGACGTCACCAGTGCCGCCTCGCTCCAGCAGGTCAGGGCCTACAAGAAGGAGAAGAAGGCCGCCGCCAAGGCTGCCAAGGCGTGACCGCTCACGCCCCCGAACCTCCCGTCCCGCCGGAGCAGCCGGCGACGCGCACCCCGTCGGTGTGGTCCGCGCCCGGCATGGTCGCGCTCGGTCTCGTGGCGCTCATCGGCTTCTCCGGGTATGCCGCGCTGCTGCCGGTCGCGCCGCTGTGGGCGGTCGAGGGCGGGGCCGACAGCGGGGGAGCCGGGCTGGTCAACTTCGTCCTGCTCGGGATGACGGTCGCGACGCAGTTCGCCGTGCCCTGGTCGATCAGCCGGGCCGGGTGGGCCTGGGTGCTGTCGCTGGGCATGGTCTTCCTCGGGGTCCCCTCCCTGCTGCACGGCCTCACCGACGCGCTCCTGCCCACGCTGGCGCTGTCGGCCGTGCGCGGCATCGGCTTCGGCATCCTCACCGTCGCCGCCAACGCCGCCGCCGTGCTCCTCGTCGAGCCCTCGCGCCGCGGTGCGGCCGTCGGGGCATACTCCGCCGCCCTGTCGATCCCCAACGTCATCTTCATGCCGCTCGGGGGCTGGGCCGCCTCGGCGCTCGGCTTCTGGCCGGTCTTCGTCGTCGGTGCGCTGCCGCTGCTCGGCATCCCCGCCTGCCTCGAGGTCGCCCGGCACCTGCCCGCGCGCGCCACCCACGACCCGAGGCACCCCGCGGCGGACGAGCCCGAGGCCACGACCAGCACCTACCTGGCGCTGCTGCGGCCCACGATCATCCTGCTGGCCGTCACCCTCGCCGGCGGCGCGGTCATCACCTTCGCCCCGCAGCTGGTGGCGCAGCCGTGGCTCTCGGCGGCCGGCCTCTTCGCGATGGGGGTGGTCTCGGCCATCACCCGGTGGCGCATCGGCACCGTCACCGACCGGATCGGCGTGGACCGCCTCGTGGCGCCCTTCGTCGTGCTCACCGCCGTGGTCTTCGGGGTGATGGCCCTCCTCGTGCGGGACGAGGTGACCTCCGCGCAGGCCGCCGCCTGGATCGCGACGTGCGCCGTGGTGGGCCTGTGCTACGGCGCGCTGCAGAACCTCACGATGCTCCAGGCCTTCGCCGCCGCCGGGCCGCGCCGGGTCGGCACGGCCAGCACCGTGTGGAACGCCGGCTTCGACTCCGGCACGGCCACCGGTGCCCTGCTCGTCGGCTGGGTGGCCGTCGGCGCCGGCTTCGGCTGGGGTATGGCGCTCGTCGCCCTCATCTCCCTCCTCACCCTCCCGCTCGCCCTGGTCCGCACCCGCGCCTGACCAGCCCGACCCCATACCCACGCCGGCCCCGCCCCACCCCTCCCGGAGCCGGACCGACCACGGGATAGCACGACCTCCATCGGCAAACTTCCCGATGAAGCCCGTGCTATCCCGTGGTCACTCCCGGAGGGTCAGGGGGCTGTCGGCCGCACGTCGAGGACCACCGGGGCGTGGTCGCTCGCGCCCTTGCCCTTGCGCTCCTCGCGGTCGATGAAGGCCCCCTCGACGCGGGCGGCCAGCGCCGGCGACCCCAGGCAGAAGTCGATGCGCATCCCGCGCCGCTTGGGGAAGGCCAGCTGGGTGTAGTCCCAGTAGGTGAAGGTGCCCGGCCCGGGCGTGTGCTCGCGGGTGACGTCGGCATACCCCGCCTCGACCACGCCGCGGAAGGCCGCCCGCTCCGCGTCGCTGGTATGCGTCTTGCCCTCGTAGTAGGAGACCGACCAGACGTCCTCGTCGAGCGGCGCGATGTTCCAGTCGCCCATGAGCGCGATCGGCGCGTCACCGTCCCCGGCCAGCCACCCCTGCCCCGCCTGGCGCAGCGCCTCCAACCACGCCAGCTTGTAGTCCAGGTGGGGGTCGTCCAGCGAGCGCCCGTTGGGGACGTAGAGGCTCCACACCCGCACCCCGCCGCAGGTCGCCCCGAGCGCGCGCGCCTCGCGCACCGGGTCCGCCTCGCCCGAGCTCCACGTCGGCTGCCCCGGGAAGCCGATCTCGACATCCTCCAGCCCCACCCTGCTCACCACGGCGACGCCGTTCCACTGGTTGAGCCCGACGTGCGCCACCTCATACCCCGCCTCCTCGAAGGGCAGGAGCGGGAACTGGTCGTCCCTGCACTTGGTCTCCTGCAGGGCCAGCACGTCGACGTCGTGCCGCTCCAGGAAGGCGACCGCCCGGTCGACGCGGGTCCGGATACTGTTGCAGTTCCACGTGGCGATGCGCATCGGGTCAGCCTATGCGCCCGGCCCGACGCTCCCGGCGGCCCGACATCCGCCGACATCGGTGCCACCGAAAACCTCGACGACAGGTGAGACGCCGCCGCACCGAGGCGCCGGACGTCTCTCACCCCCGACCCCGGAAAGAGGTGGCCGTCCATGGTCATGGGACTCCCGGCGCACCCGCTCCTCGTCCACTTCGCCATCGTCCTGCTCCTCCTCGCCGCGGGCGCCCAGGTGCTCGCGGTCGCCGTGCCTCGTTTCCGGCGCTGGTTCGACTGGGGTATGCCGCTGCTCGCCGGCGCCGGCGCGGTGTCCGGGCGGGTGGCGCAGAGCTACGGCGAGATCCTCATGGGCACGGGCGGAGGCAGCCAGGCGCTGGTCGAGCACCAGCAGTGGGGGGCTCAGGCCGGGCTGGCCGGCCTGGTGCTCGGCGGCCTCAGCATCCTGCACTGGGTCGTGACCTCGGAACGGGGTCGCTCGCGCTGGGCGGCGCGCTGGCCGGGATGGGTCGGGACCGGCCTCGGGGTGCTGGCCGCGCTCGTGGCGGTCTGGACGGTCGTCGTCGTCACCCTCGCCGGGCACAGCGGCGCCACGTCGGTCTGGGGAGGCTGACCCGGCCCGGCCAACCACTGACCGAGACCTGAGCTCATCAGGGTCGGGTGATCTGCTTCACCGCGCGCAGGTATGCCGCCCGCACGACCGGGGCCGCCAGCGCCGCGAGGGCGTCGGGCACCCCGGTCACGGCATACCTCTGCTCCCAACGCAGCCGGGTGTCGGGGCCGGCGGGGCGCAGGGTGGCGGTGATCCGGCCGCCGAGGGGCCGGCCCACCTTGTCGACGACGGCACGGTGGTGGGGCTCCCACTCACGGACGTGCATCTCGTCGTCGACCCGCAGCGGGCCCAGACGGGTGCGGGCCACGAAGTCGGCGCCCGCGCCCAGCGGGCCGCCGAGGGTCGTGGTGAGGGGGATCGCCGCCGTGTGCCGGTCGAGGTCCCACAACCGCGCCCACACCTGCTCGGGGGAGCCGGGGACCAGCACGTCGAACCAGAACTCGGCCATGCCTCACCCTAGGCCACAGGGTGCCTACGATGCAGGGATGAGCACACCCGCCCTCGGGGCACACGTCGAGCAGTCCGACCCGATCGCCGAGGCGCAGGCCCGGCGGGCGCCGCTGGTGCAGTTCTTCCTCGGGGACCCGCAGGGCTACAAGGGCCCTGAGGTGCGCTACCCCGGCGGCGCGGAGGCGTTGCGGACCGCGGCGCAGGAGGCCGGCGTCGACCTCTACGTCCACGCGCCCTACATCGTCAATGTCGCCACCCTCAACAACCGGATCCGCATCCCCTCGCGCAAGCTCCTCCAGCAGCACCTGGACACCGCGACCGAGATCGGCGCCAAGGGGCTCATCGTCCATGGCGGCCACGTCGGGGCGCAGGACGACCCGGAGAAGGGCTACGACAACTGGCGCAAGGCGATCGAGTCGCTGACCATCGGCGACACCCCTGTCCTCATCGAGAACACCGCTGGCGGCGACAACGCCATGGCCCGCCACCTGGACCGCATCGCCCGGGTGTGGGACGCGGTCGGGGCCGCGGAGGGCGCCGACAAGGTCGGGTTCTGCCTCGACACCTGCCACGCCTGGGCCGGGGGCATCGCGCTGGACGACGTCGTCGACCGGGTGCTCGCGATCACCGGCCGCATCGACCTCGTGCACGCCAACGACTCCCGCGACGCGGCCGGCTCGGGCGCCGACCGGCACGCCAACCTGGGTGCGGGGCAGGTGCCGCCGGACGAGCTGGCCGACGTCGTCCGGGCCGCCGGTGCGCCCGTGGTGGTGGAGACACCCGGCGGGGCGAGCGAGCACGTCGCCGACCTCGACTGGCTGCGCGAGCACCTCTAGCCTGGCGCCACCGCATACCCTGGGGCCCATGGGAACAGCGCTGGTGACCGGAGCCTCGGCGGGACTCGGACGGGAGTTCGCGGGCCAGCTCGCGGGGCGCGGCCACGACCTCGTCCTCGTCGCCCGCGACGAGGCGCGGCTGCGCGCCCTCGCGGACGAGCTCAGTGCCCGGTATGCCGTCGACGTCGAGGTCCTGGCGGCCGACCTGTCCGATCGCGCTGCCCTCGCCACGGTCGCCGCTCGCGTGGCCGACCGTGACCGCCCGGTCGACCTGCTCGTCAACAACGCGGGCTTCGGGAGCCGCCGCGGCTTCGTCCGGGGTGAGCTCGCCGAGGAGGAGGCCGCGCTGGACGTCATGGTGCGCGCGGTCATGGTCCTCTCGCACGCCGCGGGCGGTGCCATGCGCGAGCGTCGTCGGGGGGCCATCCTCAACGTCTCCTCGGTCGCGTCCTTCGCGGTCATGGGGCACTACTCGGCGATCAAGTCCTACGTCACCGTCTTCTCCGAGGCCCTCGCGACCGAGCTGGCGCCGCACGGTGTCGCGGTGACGGCGCTGTGCCCGGGGTTCGTGCGCACCGAGTTCCACCAACGCGCCGAGATGAACATGGCCCGGCTGCCGGACGCGCTCTGGCTGGACGCGGCCGAGGTGGTGCGGGCGGGCCTCGACGACGTCGCCCGGGGCTCGGTCGTGTCGGTGCCCTCGGTGCCCTACACCGCCCTTGTGGGTGTGCTGCGGGTCCTGCCTCGTCGGGTCACCCGGTCGGTCGCCAGCTCTCTCGCGACGCGGCGGCGAGCCGGCGCACGGCGGGGATGACCCGCCGGGGCCGGCTGGCCGCCGCGCTCGTGGTGCTCCTGGCCAGTGGCGGGGCCCTGGTCTGGCAGGGCAGCCACCGGCAGGTCCTGCTGCACCAGGAGGCGGTCACCGTGGACGCCTGGGGCGAGCTCGTCGAGGTGGCGCCCGGACGCTCGGCCGACGGGTGGCTGCCGTTGTCCACCGACCCCGAGACCGTGCCCCTCGAGGTGTCGGTGCTCGCCGCCCGCGAGGCCGGGGTGCAGGCGTGGCTCGCCTCCGGGTGGGTGCCCGACCCGGCCGACCCGCACGCGGCGATGGTGCGCACGGCCCTGCGCGATCTGCATACCCTCACCGCACCGGCGGGCGCCGCTCCCGGGGCCGTGCTGGCGGGAGCCTCGCCCGCCTGGCGCTTCGTCTGGCCGCGGGACGCCTCGTGCGTCGCGGTGGCGCTGGCCCGGACGGGCCACCAGCAGGACGCTCTCGACACCCTGCTCCTGCTGCAGGAGCTGCAGGCCGACGACGGGTCGCTGCAGGCGCGCTACCTGCCGGCCGGCGACGGCGGGGTGCCGGACGACCGGCCCGCCCAAGAGGACGGCCCGGGGTGGGTGCTGTGGGCGGCTGTCGAGGTGATCGAGTCGGGTATGCCGTCCGGCGGGTCCGCGGCGGCGACGCCGCAGGCACGGCGCGGGTCGGGTGCGTCCGCCGCGTCGCAACGGGAGGTGGCCGCCCAGCTGACGCCGCTGGTGGTGCGCTCGGCGAGTCGACTGCTGGAGCGCACCGACCCCGCGACCGGGCTGCCGCGCCCCTCACCGGACTACTGGGAGCGGCCGGAGGAGCACCTCACGCTGGGGATCGCCGCCACGAGCCTCATGGGGCTCGAGGCCGCAGCGGAGCTGCACGCGCGCGGCCTGGTGCCGGACGTGGCGTGGCTGGACGGCGGGGTCGACCCGGCTGCCCTCGCCCCGCGGCTGCGGGACTCCCGGGCCCGGATCGAGGCGGACTTCGGGCCCGGCTTCCCCCGCCACGTCGGCGGCCGCCCCGACGCCGCGGTCACCCTGCTGCTCCGCCCTTCGTCGACGAGCCGGTCCGCGGGGCGGACGCCGCGCGGCGGCGCTCCCAGGCGGCCAGGCCCGGCCGGCCGGGGGAGTGGCGCCGGTGCCGGGTGGCGCAACGACGGGGTGAGCTGGACCCCGCAGACGGCGCTGCAGGCGGTGGCGGCAGCCCACAACGCCCACCCGGAGGAGGCCGCCCGGTGGGTCACCTGGCTGGACGAGCACCGCACCGACGCCGGCGCGCTGCCCGAGAAGGTCCTGCACGACGGCGACCCGGCGGCCGTGGCCCCGCTCGCGTGGACCGCGGCCCTGGTCGTGCTCGCGCTCCGACCGGGGGCCGCTGGCTAGGGTGGGTGCCATGACGAGCTCCCGCGACCTGCTCCTCGACCACATCACCGACCTGGCGATCGTCCACGGCCGGGTGACCCTGTCCTCCGGCGCGGAGGCCGACTACTACGTCGATCTGCGCCGGGTGACGCTGCACGGCGAGGCCGCCCCGCTGGTCGGCGAGGTCATGCTCGACCTGGTCGACGACCTCGAGGTGGACGCCGTCGGCGGCCTCACCATGGGCGCCGACCCGGTCGCGGCCGCGATGCTGCACGCCGCGGCCCGACGCGACGGCCGACCGCTCGACGCCTTCGTCGTGCGCAAGGCCGAGAAGGCCCACGGGCTGCAGCAGCGCATCGAGGGGCCGGCCATCGCCGGTCGCCGGGTCGTCGTCGTGGAGGACACCTCGACGACGGGCAACTCCCCGCTCACCGCGGTCGAGGCCGTCCGGGACGCCGGTGCCGAGGTGGTCGCGGTCGTCGTCATCGTGGACCGCGCGAGCGGCGCCCAGGAGAGGGTCGAGGAGCAGGGGATCGAGTACCGCGCGGCCTACTCGCTGGGGGACCTCGGCCTGTAGCCGGTCACCAGTCACGGCGAGCAGACGCCGACGGGGCCCGCCGCCAGGTGGCGACAGGCCCCGTCGGGCGTGGCTCAGCTCAGCGCTGGCGACGGTCCCAGTGTGCGAAGCCAGCGGCCCGCGCCGCCTCCTCGTTCTCGAACCACACCTCCGCGCGCACGCCGTCGTAGCTCGGCGAGTCGGGCGTGTGGAAGAGCATCGACCCGGCGTTGCCCTTGACCGTCCAGCCGGAGGGCCCGGAGCCGTCCTCGAGGGGCTCGGCCGAGCCCGCGCCGTAGATCGACTCCGCGAAGACCGGCGCCTCGTCACCGGTGGCCGACGAGCCGTCGTCGGTCACGGGGGTGGCGGTGTCGGCCGTCTCGGTGGAACCCCAGGTGTCGTCCTGGCGCTCCTGCTGACCAGCTCCCGCGGCCCCGGCAGCAGCAGCCACCCCGGCCGCGCCCGCGCCGGCAGCACCGGTGGAGGCCCAGGCGTCGTCCTGGTCGCGGCTCTGGCCCTGGAGGTCGTCGCCGGCGTAGGTGCCGCCGTCGTCGCCGGCGTAGGTGCCGCGGTCGTCGGTGACCGGGGTGGCGGTGTCCGCAATGTCCGGGGTCGTCCAGGTATTCTGGCCCGTGCCCTGGAGGTCGTCACCGGCGAAGGTGCCGCGGTCGTCGGTCACCGGGGTGGCGGTGTCCGCGGTGTCCGGGGTGACCCACGTGTCGTCGGGGCTCCCGTCCTGGCCCTGGAGGTCGTCACCGGCGTAGGTGTCGCGGTCGTCGGTCACCGGGGTGGCCGGGTCGGCGGTGTCCGGGGTGCCGGTCTCGCTCCACAGGTCGGGCTGACGCTCGTCGTCCGCCGCGTCGATCGCACCCGCTCCGGCTGCACCTGCTCCGGCAGCGCCAGCGGCACCGGCGGTGCCCCAGCCGTCGTCCGAGCGGCGCTCGTCGTCCCCGGCGTCACCGTGGTCCTCGGTCGCAGCGAACTCATCGCTCCGGCCCACGCCTGCATCGCCATCGTCGTAGGTGCCGAGGTCGTCGCGACCACGCTCGCCCTCACCCATGGCCACGGCGTCACCCTGGTCGGCGCGGTAGGTGGTCGCGTCGTCCCCGACGGGGTACTCCTGGGTCGAGCCCCCACCCTGCGAGGCCAGCACCTCATCGGCGGTGAGCGGCTCGTCGCTCGCCCCGGCGTCGATCTGCTCGTCGGAGAGGGGCTGCACGCCCTGGTCCTGGGTCATCGAGCGGCCGTCGGCGTCGTCCTGGTAGGTCGCCGCGCCCTCCTGGTAGGTCGACTCGTCCTCGTAGGCCGAGCCGTCCTGGGCGACCGGGTCGACACCCTGCGCGTCCCGCAGCGTGTCGTCCTGCCCGTCCCGGTGCGCAGCGGCTGCCGTGGCTCCGCCCGCTGCCCCGGTGGCACCGATCGCGGCGGCCTCGCGCCAGCGGCCGGGGTCGTCCTCGCCGTCGGCGGTCGCGTCGGGCGTCCCGTCGAAGGTCGGCTCCTGGGTCCCGTCACCGACCGGCTCCTGCGGCTGGGCGTCGTAGCGCGACTCGGCCGAGGTCAGCGGGGCGGAGTCCTCGTGCGTCGGCTCCAGGTGAGCGTCCGGCTCCTGGTGGGCGTCCGTCGCCCGGTGCGCATCGGCGCCCTGGTGCGTCTCGGTCCCGCCGACGGGCTCACCCATCGGGGCCGGTCCGGTCTGCCCGGTCACCTGGTGGTCCGCGTCACGGTCCAGGTGGGCGTCGCGACCCGCGCCATCGCGGTGCAGGTCCTCGCTCAGCGCGGGGTCGGTGGTCGTGCCGGCCCCGGTGGTCGTGGTGTCGCGGGCGTCGTGGCTGCCGATCTCGTCACGGTCACGGTCGCGGGCGTCGAGCGCCGCGTCCCCGTCGTCGCCAGGGCGGCGCAGCAGCCAGAAGACGACGATGCCGATGAGGAGCAGCAGCAGGATCAACAGGATCCAGGCGGTTGGGCTGTCCATCGTGGTCCCTCCGTTCGGCGGCCCGTTGCGGGGCCGCATGTCGGGTCTGTGGCGGGCTGGTGCCCGCGACCGACCTCCACCGTAGTGCGAAACCTGCAGGTCGGCCATGGCAGCGGGACGCTGCGGTGCGACAATCCTGCGGATGAGCGAGCCGAGCGAGCCTCCCGTGGGTGTGGGCCCCTGGGCCGGACCGTGGCCGACGACGGCCTCCGGTGAGCTGCCGGCGCACCTCGACCCGGAGCTCCTGACGACCGGCGACCGGCGCAACGTGCTCGACCGTTACCGCTACTGGAGCCACGAGGCGGTGGTCGCCGACCTCGACACCCGCCGCCACGGCTTCCACGTCGCGATCGAGAACTGGGGGCACGACTTCAACATCGGGTCGGTGGTGCGCACCGCGAACGCCTTCAACGCCGCGGCGATCCACATCGTCGGACGGCGTCGGTGGAACCGGCGCGGGGCGATGGTCACCGACCGCTACCTCCACGAGCATCACCACGCCGACGTCGCGGGCCTGCTCACCTGGGCGCGCGAGAACGGCCTGCCCGTCCTCGGCGTCGACAACGTCCCCGGCTCCGTGCCGCTGGAGGGGTATGCCGTGCCCCGCGACTGCGTGCTCTTCCTCGGCCAGGAGGGGCCCGGTCTGAGCGCCGAGGCGGTCGAGGGCTGCCAGGACGTCCTGGCGATCACGCAGTACGGCTCCACGCGGTCGGTCAACGCGGGCGCGGCGGCGGCCATCGTCATGTACCACTGGGCGCTGGAGCACGCCGGCGACCTGACACCATGAGCGGATGCGCCGTAACCTCACCGCCGACCTGACCGCCACCGTGACCAGCCCGGTCGAGGCCACCATCGGGGTGACCGTCGCCGACCAGGTGACCCGTGGCGAGGAGCGCTTCTCGGTCACCCTCGACGGAGCGCCGGTCGAGGTGCAGGACGTCCTCGACGAGGCGTCCGGCACCCGGTGGCACGTCGTGCGTGACGTGGCCCCGGGGGAGCTGGCCGTGAGCTACGCCGCGACGGTCACCGACGGGGGCGCCGCCGCCGCGGTGAGCCCGCTGGAGCGCATCCACTACGTCCGCCCCAGCCGCTACGTCGACCTCGACCGCCTGGAGTCCGTCGCGCGGGCCGAGGTGGGCGACGTGGTCGGCGAGCAGGGGGTGCTCGACGTCGCCGCGTGGGTGCACGACCACGTCCGCTACGTCATCGGATCCTCCACGGTCACCGACGGCGCCAGCGACACCTACCTCGCCCGGCGGGGTGTCTGCCGCGACTTCGCCCACCTGACGCTCGCGCTGCTCCGGGCGCGCGGCATACCGAGCCGTCTCGTCGCCTGCTACGCCCCCGGGCTCTCCCCGATGGACTTCCACGCCGTCGTCGAGGCCGCGGTCGAGGACCGCTGGGTGGTGGTCGACCCCACCCGCCTGGCGCCGCGGGAGTCCCTCGTGCGCATCTGCGCGGGGGCCGACGCGAGCGAGACGTCCTTCCTCACCGTGCACTCCGGCGGGCTGACCTTCCGGACCCTCAAGGTCAGCGCTGCCGTCGACGGCGACCTGCCGACCGACGACCACCAGGGCACGGTGTCGATCGGCTGAGACCGACCGGCCTCAGGGCCGCAGGGCCGTGAGCTCCACCTCGACGAACATCGAGCTGCTCTTGGTGCCGGTGTAGATCCCGCGCAGCGGCGGGACGTCGCCGTACTCCCGGCCCTTGGCGACCTCGACGTGCCGCCCGCCGGGCTGGATGGCGTTGGTCGGGTCCATGCCCACCCATTCGCCGTCCCACCAGCGCACCCACGCGTGCGACTCCCCGGTGTAGGGGGTGCCGATCTCCGGCTCGCGGGCCGGCAGGAGGTAGCCGCTGACGTAGCAGGCGGGGATGCCGACCGCCCGCAGGCAGCCGATCGTGAGGTTGGACATGTCCTGGCAGACGCCCGAGCGGTTGGCCCACGCCTCCGAGGCGCGGGTGTGCACCCCGGTCGACCCGGAGACGTACTCCATCTCGTCGTGGACGAGCTCGACGACCTCGCGGGCGCAGTCGCCCGGGGTCGCGCTGCGCCCGGCGATCTCCTCGACCCTGGCCTTGAGCTCGGCCGGGGGCTCGACCATGGGCGACTGCAGGAGGTACTCGCTGAGGTCGTCGAAGACCTCCGAGCTGCGCACGGCGTCCCAGCCGAGGCCGTGACCGGTGACCTCCGGGCGCTGCACGTCGACGGTGGCGGAGGCGGTGACCGCCAGCCGCGGGTGCGGCTCGTGCACCTCGAACTGCGTCACCGTGGTGCCCCAGTAGTCGGTGTAGGTGTTGGTCCACGCCGTGGGGGAGATGTCGACCTTGGTATGCAGCACCGCCTGGTGCAGGGTCGAGCGCGGCGACATCCGGGCCTCGTTGAAGGAGTGCGAGGCCATGCCGGCGTACTCGTAGCCGGTGCGGTGCACGATCCGGAGCAGCATCAGCGCACCCCCGCCCGCCAGACGGACGCGCCGGCGCCGTCGAAGTAGTGGTCGGACACGGCGTCGTTGACCGCGCTGCAGGTGCGCTGCAGCCGGCTCATCCGCTCGGGCAGGTGGGCCATGGTCTCCTCCAACGATCCGAACTCCAGCTCGGCCCGGGCCCGGCCCAGCGCGCGCAGCGCCTCACCGGTCAGGCCGGTCCGACGACCACCGGTCGTCGACTCCAACGAGGCCAGGGCGTCCTCGGCGGCCTGCAACGACACGAGCACCGAGCGGGGGAACATCCGGTCGAGCAGCAGGAACTCGGCCGCCTGGGCGTCGGTCGCCGCGCCGCGGTAGGTGCGGATGAACGCGTGGTGGGCCCCGCAGGCGCGCAGGGTCTGCGTCCAGGCATACGGGCTCTCGGCGTTGTAGGCCGCGGACTCGATGATCCGCGAGGTCATGTCGACCCGCTCCAGCTGCCGGCCGAGCATCATGTACTGCCAGCCCTCGTCATGGGTCATCGTCGTGTCCGCGATGCCTCCGACGACGGCGCAGCGCTCGCGGACCAGCTGGCAGGCGCGGTGCGCGGGGACGTGCTGCAACCGGTTGCCGCGCATCATGTTCCAGGTGGTGTTGACCGCCTCCCACATCTCCAGCGACACCGTCTCGCGGGAGCGGCGGGCGCTCTCGCGCGCGCCGTAGAACGCGGCGACCATGGAGGTGAGGGAGGTCTCGTCCCAGCCCAGGAGCTGCAGCACGGTCTGGTGGTCGGGGCTGGCCTCGCCGTCGATGCCCATGACCCGCAGCAGGACCTCGCTGGTGGCCTCCTCGTCGACGACGGGGTCCTCCAGCAGCAGGGTGAGGTGCACCTCGAGCAGGCGCGAGGTGTCCTCGGCGCGCTCGAGGTAGCGCCCGATCCAGAAGAGCGACTCGGCGATCCGGCTCAGCACGGTCCCACCTCCTGGTCCGCGAGCTGCTGCTGTTGTTGCTGCTCCTGCTCGGCCGGCTCGGCCTCCGAGCGCTTGAGCGCGACCTGGGGGGCGGTGCCGATCTGCACCTGGCGCTGCGCGCGGGGCTCGACGCGGGTGCGGCGGCCGTCGCCGGAGAGCACCCAGGTGTCCTTGGACCCGCCGCCGCGGCTGGAGTTGACGATGAGCTCGCCCTCGCCCAGCGCGACCCGGGTCAGGCCGCCGGGCAGGACCCAGACCTTCTCGCCGTCGTTGATCGCGAACGGTCGCAGGTCGACGTGCCGGGGTCGCAGCCCGTCGTCGACCATCGTCGGCACGGTCGAGAGCTGGACCACCGGCTGCGCGATCCAGCCGCGGGGGGAGGCGCTGACGGTCTCGCGCAGCTGGTCGAGCTCGGCCCTGCTCGCCTGCGGGCCGATGACGATGCCCTTGCCGCCCGAGCCGTCGACCGGCTTGAGCACGAGCTCGTCGAGGCGGTCCAGGACCTCCTCGCGGTGCGTCGGGTCCTCCAGCCGCCAGGTGTCGACGTTGGGCAGGATCGGCTCCTCACCCAGGTAGTAGCGGATGATGTCGGGCACGTAGGAGTACATCAGCTTGTCGTCGGCGACCCCGTTGCCGACGGCGTTGGCGATGGTGACGTTGCCCGCGCGGGCGGCGTTGAGCACGCCGGGGCAGCCGAGCACCGAGTCGTTGCGGAAGGCCACCGGGTCGAGGAAGTCGTCGTCGACGCGCCGGTAGATGACGTGCACCGGCTGCAGGCCGTGGGTGGTGCGCATGAGCACCCGCCCGCCCTGGGTCACCAGGTCGCGGCCCTCGACGAGGCGGCAGCCCATGAGCCGCGCCAGCAGCGAGTGCTCGAAGTAGGCCGAGTTGTAGGGCCCGGGGGTGAGCACGACGACCTCGGGGTCGGTGATGCCCGACGGTGCGGCCGCGCGCAGGGCCCGCAGCAGACGGCTGGGGTATGCCGCGACCGGCCGGATCCGGTGGGTCCCGACCACCTCGGGCAGGGTCGAGGTCATCGCCCGGCGGTTGGTGAGGACGTAGGACACCCCGCTGGGGATGCGGACGTTGTCCTCGAGCACGCGGAAGGCGCCCTCGCCGTCGCGGATGAGGTCGATCCCCGAGACGTGGACGCGCACGCCGTTGCCGGGCTGGATGTCGAAGGCGACCCGGTGGTAGTGGTTGCTCGTCGTGACGATGTGCCGGGGGATGACCCGGTCGGTGATGATCTGCATCGGGCCGTAGACGTCGGCGAGGAAGGCCTCCAGCGCGGTGACGCGCTGCGCCACCCCGGCCTCGACGTGGGACCAGGTCTGCGCGTCGATGACGCGCGGCACGATGTCGAGCGGGAAGGGCCGCTCCTCGCCCTCGTAGTCGAAGGTGACGCCCTGGTCGTGGTAGCTCTTGCTGACGTACTCGCCGCGGTTGCGGACGTCCTCGAGGCCGAAGGTGTCGAACTGCGTGGCGATCTGCTCGTAGCCGGGTCTGACCTCGCCGCGGTGGGCGACGGTCTCGTCGTAGATGGACGGCGTGGTCGGGTAGTCGGTGAACGCGCCTGTCATGGCGCAACCCTAGAGGAGGCCCCCCGCGCCCTGTGGAAGCATGGGTGCTGACCTGACGTCATCCGCGTCCCGAGGAGGACCACATGCCCATCGCCACCCCCGAGGTCTATGCCGACATGATCGACCGGGCGAAGGCCGGCAGCTTCGCCTACCCGGCCATCAACGTCAGCAGCAGCCAGACCCTCAACGCCGCCATCAAGGGCTTCGCCGACGCCGGCTCCGACGGCATCATCCAGGTCTCGACCGGCGGCGCGGAGTACTGGTCCGGCCAGGGCGTCAAGGAGATGGTCACCGGCTCCCTGGCCTTCAGCGCCTTCGCCCACGAGGTCGCCAAGAAGTACGACGTCAACATCGCGCTGCACACCGACCACTGCCCGAAGGACAAGCTCGACGGCTTCGTGCGTCCGCTGCTCGCGGCCTCGGTCGAGCGGGTGAAGGACGGCGGCCTGCCCTACTTCCAGTCGCACATGTGGGACGGCTCGGCGGTGCCGCTGGAGGAGAACCTCCAGATCGCCGAGGAGCTGTTGGAGCAGTGCCGGGCCGCGAAGATCATCCTCGAGGTCGAGATCGGGGTCGTCGGCGGCGAGGAGGACGGCGTCGCCAACGAGATCAACGACCAGCTCTACACCACGCCGGAGGACGCCGTCGCCACGATCGAGGCGCTCGGTGCCGGTGACAAGGGCCGCTACCTCACGGCCCTGACCTTCGGCAACGTGCACGGGGTCTACAAGCCGGGCAACGTCAAGCTGCGCCCGGAGATCCTGCAGACCGCGCAGGAGGCGGCGGCGAAGGCCCTGGGCCGCGACGCCGAGAGCCGGCCCTTCGACCTCGTCTTCCACGGTGGCTCGGGCTCCAGCGCCCAGGAGATCTCCGACGCCGTCGACTACGGCGTGGTCAAGATGAACATCGACACCGACACGCAGTACGCCTTCACCCGACCGGTGGCCGGCTTCATGCTGTCCAACTACGAGGGCGTGCTCAAGGTCGACGGCGAGGTGGGCAACAAGAAGCAGTACGACCCGCGCGCCTGGGGCAAGGTGGCCGAGACCGCCATGTCGGCCCGCGTCGTCGAGGCCTGCGAGAACCTCCGCTCCGCCGGGACCCACCGATGAGCGCCGGCCCCGGGTCCTCCGACCTGCTCGGCATCCCCGTCACCGAGCTGCCCGAGGACCCCGCCGCGCGGGCGCTGGCCGAGGGTGACCCGCGGACGGTCGCGGCGGCATACCCCACCTCGTGCCTGGCGTGGGCGATGCTCGCCGAGGACGCTCTGCACGAGGGCGACGACGTGGCGGCGTATGCCTTCGCCCGCACCGGCTACCACCGGGGGCTGGACCAGCTGCGCCGCGCCGGGTGGCGTGGCCAGGGTCCGGTGCCGTGGGAGCACGAGCCCAACCAGGGCTTCCTGCGCGCCCTGGGGGCGCTCGCGAAGGCTGCGGGGCGGATCGGTGAGAGCGAGGAGGAGCACCGGTGCACGGAGTTCCTCCGCGCGTCCTCGGCGACCGCGGCCCGTGAGCTCGGTCTCTGAACCCCTGACATGTGCGAGCGGCGCCCGGGTCCGTGACCGCCCCGGGTGCCGCTCGCTCCCCATGCGTCGGATCGATCGCGTCCCCTGACGTGCGGTCCGACCAGCACATACAACCATGAGGAGAAGCCCGTGGCTGTCCCAACTGTGCCAGTGGCCCTATCCTGCCATAGATGAACGGTCAACCAGGGTCCGTCGGCCTGTCCGACGACGCGGAACAGCTCTATCGTCACGTCCTACGTTCCACCCCGGCCACGCTGAGCGAGCACGCCGAGACCCTGGGGTGGAGGGCCTCCCAGGCGCAGCGGGTCATGGGCGACCTGGAGCGGATGCGCCTCGCGCGCCGGGTCGCCGACGGCACCGTCAAGGTCGATGACCCTCGGGCCAGCGTCGGGCGGTTGCTGGACTCCGAGGAGTCCGAGCTCGACGACCGCCGGCGCCGGCTGCTCAACCTGCGGGAGTCCCTGGAGAGTTTCGAGTCCGACTACCGCCGCGGGCTCCAGCTCTCCGGGCCGCGGGTGCCCCCGTGGGAGCAGGTCGCCCCGACCGAGGCGGCGGCCGTCGTCGAGCACCTGTCGCGGACGTCCCGCGGTCCGATCATGCAGGTGAGCGCCAAGATCGGGACCGGTCCGGGGCACGAGGAGTCGGTGCGCCGGCAGTGGGAGGGCGCGGCCAGCAGCGGCCGGGACCTGCGTGCCATCTTCCCCCTGTCGGTGCTCACCGACCCGCAGTGGCACTCCTTCGCGCAGTGGCGTGCCCGCGCGGGGGAGCATCAGCGCTACCTCGCGGACGACGCGATCCGGGTGGAGTTCGGCATCTTCGGCCGGTCGGGGGTCATGCTCGAGGAGCCCGGTGAGGACGCCGACTTCCTCCTGCTGCGGGCGCCGGCCATCATCGACGCCTTCGTCGCGCTCTTCGACGAGCTGTGGAGGAGGGCGGAGCCGGTCATGTCGCGGGACGCCTCGGCCCAGGACGTCAAGCTCCTCGAGCTGCTCTCGCTGGGGTTCAAGGACGAGGCGATCGCCCGCCAGATGAGCCTGGGCCTGCGGACGGTGCGACGGCGGATCGCGGCCCTCATGGACGAGCACGGGGCCGACACGAGGTTCCAGCTGGGTCTCGCCGTGAGCCGCCGCGGGCTGGTCGACTGACTCGTGGTCGGGGACGGCGCCCGGCCTCGATAGAGTGAGGGGTCAGCTGCCACGAGAGGAAGGCACCGAGCCATGCCAGCGATCGTCCTGGTCGGCACCCAGTGGGGTGACGAGGGAAAGGGCAAGGCGACCGATCTGCTGGGCTCCGACATCGACTACGTCGTGAAGTTCAACGGCGGTAACAACGCCGGGCACACCGTCGTCATCGGGGACCAGAAGTACGCGTTGCACCTGCTGCCCAGCGGCATCCTCTCACCGGGCTGCACCCCGGTGATCGGCAACGGCGTGGTCGTCGACCTCGGCGTGCTCATCGAGGAGCTCGACGGGCTGGAGGCGCGGGGGATCGACACCTCCTTGCTGCGGCTCAGCGCGAGCGCGCACGTCATCCCGCCCTACAACCGCGTCCTCGACAAGGTCAACGAGCGCTTCCTCGGCAAGCGCCGGATCGGCACCACGGGCCGGGGTATCGGGCCGACGTATGCCGACAAGATGAGCCGGGTCGGCATCCGCGTCCAGGACCTGTACGACGAGTCGATCCTGCGGCAGAAGGTCGAGGCGGCCCTGGACATGAAGAACCAGGTGCTGCTGAAGATCTACAACCGCCGGGCCGTCGAGGTCGATGAGGTCATGGAAGAGCTGCTGCGGCACGCCGAGCGGATCCGGCCCATGGTCACCGACACCGCGCTCGAGCTCGGGGAGGCACTCGACGAGGGCAAGACCGTGCTCTTCGAGGCGGGCCAGGCGACCCTGCTCGACGTCGACCACGGCACCTACCCCTTCGTGACGTCCTCCAACGCCACCGCGGGCGGGGCCTGCACCGGGTCGGGGGTGCCACCCACCCGCATCGACCGCGTGATCGGGGTGTTCAAGGCCTACACCACCCGGGTCGGGGAGGGGCCGTTCCCCACCGAGCTGGAGGACGACAACGGTCGGCACCTGCGGGAGGTCGGTACGGAGTTCGGCACGACCACCGGCCGTCCGCGTCGCTGCGGCTGGGCCGATGTCGTCATCGGGCGCTACGCGCGCCGGATCAACGGCCTCACCGACGTCGTGCTCACCAAGCTCGACGTGCTCACCGGTCTGGAGACCATCCCGATCTGCGTCGCCTACGACGTGCAGGGCGAGCGCTTCGCGGAGATGCCGGTCAACCAGTCCGACTTCCACCACGCGCGCCCGGTCTACGAGGAGATGCCCGGGTGGAGCGAGGACATCACGGCGGCCCGTGAGTTCGGTGACCTGCCGGAGGCCGCGCAGCGCTACGTCGAGCGGCTGGAGGAGCTCATCGGCGCCCGGATCTCGGTCATCGGGATCGGTCCCGGGCGCGACGAGGTCATCGTCCGGCACGACCTTCTCGGGCGCGAGGAGGCCTGACCCTGCCGGAGGCTCGTGCTCGCAGGCGCACGCCTGGGGTGACGACCTCGGAGGCGTGCCGTTCCCCGCAGGCGCGGTCTGCCGGCGGTGGACGCCGGGCACCCCGCTGCGCGGCGGCATACTGTGTCCTCCATGGATGTGACCGTCACCACCACCTTCGACGCGCCGCGGCCGCTGGTCGCCGCGATCGCGGGTGACCCCGACCAGGCGATGCGGTGGTATGCCAACATCCGTTCCGTGCGCTGGCAGTCGGCGCCGGAGGTGGTCGAGGGCGCCCGGGTCGACTTCGTGGCGCGCTTCCTCGGGCGGCAGCTGGCCTACACCTACGAGATCGTCGACCTGGTGCCGGACGAGCGGCTCGTCATGCGGACCGACGACGGTCCGTTCCCGATGGAGACGACCTACACGTGGTGGGACGAGGACCCGGCGCAGGAGGGTGGGCCGGCGCGCACCGGGATGAGCCTGCGCAACGCCGGCCGCCCCAAGGCGATGACGACGCTCGCCTCCGGCGCGGTGACGCTTGGGATGAAGCGGGCCATGCGCCGCGACCTGGAGCGCCTGCGGCTGGTGCTGCGCGAGGCGCAGGACGCGCCCCCCGACGACGGACCGACCACGGCCTAGCACGACCTTCATCGGCGAACTTCCCGATGAAGCCCGTGCTATCCCGTGGTCACTCCCGCAGGGGCGGGCGGGGCAGGGCGGGGTTGGGCGGGCGAGGGGGACGGGGTATGCCGTGGGGACAGGTGGGGAGGGCCGCGCTCAGGCGGGGAGGTCGGCGGTGAGCCGGGGGAGGGCCCGCTCGAGCGGGCCGGGCAGGGTGGCGCCGAAGGGGTCCACGGTGACCGGGGCGCCCCGGCGGGTGGGGCGCTTCCAGGTGCCGAAGGCCTTGCCGGCGCTGACCACGGTGGGGCGGAACACGCCGTTGCGCCCCGGCACCACCAGCTCCTCCTCGGCCCGGTCGAGGACGGCCCGGCGGTCGCCGTAGCCGAGGACCAGCTCGTCGAACCCGGGCAGGAGCAGGGGTGCCGCGCTGGGTCGGGAGGACTCGGCGTGCCGCGCGAGCACCTGCGGGTCGACCCAGTGCTCGACGCCGTCGACCTCGATGACCTCGAGCTCCTCCCTCGCGGCGGGGAGGACGGGCGCGAGGTCGCGCTTGAGCAGCTTGGTCCACCAGAGGAAGTCGGCGGCGGGGACCGGCCCGTGGCTGCGGACGTAGCGGGTGAACCACTCGGCGACCGCCTCCTCGCCGGCCAGCGACCGGGGGCTGGTGATCCACTCCTCCATGAGGACCAAACGTTGCTCCTTGCCGCTCGTGGGCCCCTGGCAGATGAGCCCGTGGAGGGAGAGGTGGAAGAGCAGGTGGTAGCCGCGCCCGGCGCTCGGGGCCAGTCCGGCGTCCTCCCAGGCCGCGAGCAGCTCGCCGCGGGTCAGTCCCTCGCCCGCGAGGGCCTCCAGAGCGATCGTCTCGGCGGTGGTCAGGGTCGCGGTGTCGAGGCCGAGCGCCTCCCGGCGACGGGTGGTCTCGCGCAGGATCTTGGTGGAGGTCAGCCCGAGCATCCAGCCGAGGTCCTCGGCGGCCACGACGAAGAGGGTGCCTCTCATCGGCCAGCTGCGGACGATCTCGCCGTCGTCGTAGGCGGCCCGGACGTCCGCGAGCCGTCGCGAGGTCGTGCGCAGCGCGATGGAGGTGGTCGAGCCGGGGTAGTCCTGACCCTGGGTGCAGGTGAGGTGGCGGACCACCGCTGCGGGGTCGGGCATCGGGTCGACCAGTCGTTGAGACAGCACCCGCATCCGGGCGACGTCGGCCAGGGTCCAGCCGCGCCCCGCACCGCCAGCGCTCACGGGCGCCCCTCCGCGTCTGCGTCGACACCCGCGGTCGCCATCCTCGCGTCGCCCTCGGTGGTCGTCTTCGCGTCGCCCTCGGTGGTCGTCTTCATGTCGCCCTCGGTGGTCGCCTTCGCGTCACCCTCACCGGCCTCATCGCGGTCGTCACGCCCGGTCGGCGCCTGCGCGGCTGGCGCCGCCTGCGCGGCTGGCGCCGCCTGCGCGGCTGACGCCGCCTGCGCTGCCGCCGCGGCACGCCCCTGCCAGGCGGGGGTGTCACCGAAGCGCTGGGAGGGGATCTGCAGCCCCGCGGCGCTGGCCTCCACCAGGGTGACCAGCCGGGAGGCGCGGGTGTCCTCCCGCTTGGCGGTGCTCAGCCACGACGTGACGATCCGCCGGTAGCCGGGGGTCGCCGCGGACCAGAACGCCCACGCGGCCGGGTCGGCCCGCAGCGCCGACTCCTGGTGCGGCTCCAGCTCGATGTCGGGCCGCTCGAAGGAGTAGACGGCCGTCCGCTCGGGGGTGCGCGCCTCGAACGCCGCGATCCCGGCCGGCCGCATCAGCCCCTCGGCGGTGAGCCGCTGCACGTGCGCGACGTTGACCGCGCTCCAGATGCTGCGCAACCGGCGTGGGGTCCATCGCTGGCGACGCGCGTCGTCGTCGATCCGCTGGCTCACCGAGTCGATCCAGCCGAAGCACAGCGCCTGCGGGACGGCCTCCGCCCAGGTCAGCCCGCGGTCGGGCACGTGCTTCTTGAACAACCCCATCCACAGCTCGTCGGCGCTCTCGTGGTGCTCCTCCAGCCAGGCGCGGAAGTCCTCCGGCCCGTCGAAGAAGATCGCCGGCCGCTCCTGGCTCCCGCCCGCACGCCACCCCATGCTCAGCCGCCGGTGAAGGTGAAGCGCGTGCAGTCGGTGGGGAAGGCGAACCACGCGAGCACGCGGTGCGGGGTGATGACCCGCAGCCCGCCGCCGTCCTCCCCGGCCCAAGAGTCGGGGCCGGGGGTGTAGCCGGACTCGGCATACTTGCCGAACGCCGCGGAGAGGCGCGGGCCCAGGTAGTCGGGATCGGCGCGGGTGGCGTGCGACTCGCCCTCGACGATGACCACCTCGGTGCCGCTCTCCAGGGTCAGCGTGACCGCCGGGTTGTCCTCGACGTTGCGGGTATGCCGTGTCGTCGGCGCCCCGTCGTACCAGAACCGGCCGTCCAGCCAGACGCCCCAGCGCGGCACCGCGTGCGGGCGGCCGTCCGGGCGCACGCTGGAGAGCCAGTAGTGCTGGGAGTCCCGCAGCCGGGGCTCCACCTGCTCCCAGGCCAGCAGCCCGTCGGTCGACTCGGGCAGGCCATAGCCCTCGGGCAGGGCCGGCCGCTCGCTGCGCGGTGGCGACGTGTGCTCCATACCCGACGACCCTAGACCCGACCCCCGACAGACCTCTGCCTCCACCGGATCGTCCCGTGGGAGTCGCGGCCGGTCCCGATTCCCACGGGACGCGACCGACGCTCCTGTGGCACGGTGAGGGCATGGGCGATCTCACCATCACACCCAAGCTCGCGGTGCGGGGCGCCGACGCGGCGATCGACTTCTACGGCGCGGTGCTCGACGCCCGGCTGCGCACGAGGTATGCCATGGGCCCGGCCGTCGTCTTCGCCGAGCTCGCGCTGCGGCACGGAGGCCGGCTGCAGCTCAAGGAGGCCGACGACACCGACCCGGCCCCGCCGGAGGGCGGCGGGGGCGTCATCCTCGACCTGCTGACCGACGACCCGGACGCGCTCATGGCGCGGGCGCTGGAGCACGGCGCCGAGGAGATCTTCCCGGTCGCGGACCAGCCCTACGGCTCCCGCCAGGGCCGCTTCCGTGACCCCTTCGGTCACCAGTGGATCATGGGCACGCCGGTCGCGATGACCGACGACGAGGTCCAGGCGGCCCTCGACGCCTGGACCCGGCACACCTGAGCCGCCTCAGCCCACCCAGACCCGCGCGTTGCGGAACATCCGGAGCCACGGGCTGGGGTCCTCGATGGCGCCGTCGGTCCACGACAGCTGGGCGTTGCGGGCCACCCGCTCCGGGTGCGGCATCATCGCGGTGAACCGGCCATCGGGCGTCGTCACCGCGGTGAGCCCACCGGGGGAGCCGTTGGGGTTGGCGGGGTAGGTGGTCGCCGCGTCGCCGCGTCCGTCGACGTAGCGCATGGCCGCCGCGACGCCCGCCTCGTCCCCCTGCCGGGAGAAGTCGGCCCGGCCCTCGCCGTGGGCCACCGCGATCGGCAGCCGCGACCCGGCCATCCCGGCGAAGAGCAGCGAGGGGCTCTCGAGCACCTCGACCTGGGAGAGGCGGGCCTCGTACTGCTCGCTGCGGTTGCGCACGAAGCGCGGCCAGGCCGACGCCCCGGGGATCAGCTCGGTCAGCGCGGCGAACATCTGGCAGCCGTTGCAGATCCCGAGGGCGAAGGTGTCCGGCCGCGCGAAGAAGCCGGCGAAGGCGTCCGTGAGGCCAGGGTTGAAGAGCACGGAGCGCGCCCAGCCCTCACCCGCCCCGAGCGTGTCGCCGTAGGAGAAGCCGCCGGCGGCCACCAGCCCCACCAGAGCCGGGTCCGCGAGGTCGACACGGCCCGCCTGGAGGTCGGTCATGTGCACGTCCAGCGTGTCGAAGCCGGCGCGGTCGAAGGCGAAGGCCGTCTCCACGTGGCTGTTGACGCCCTGCTCGCGCAGCACGGCGACCCGGGGGCGGACGCCGCGCGAGACGTAGGGCGCCGCGACGTCCTGCGTCGGGTCGAAGGTCGGCGCCACGACGAGACCGGGCTCGTCGCGACCGACGGCCTCGTGCTCCTCCTGCGCGCACGCCGGGTGGTCCCGCAGCGTCGCGATCCGCCAGGACACGTCGTCCCAGGCCTGCGCGAGGTCGGCGACCGGCTCCTCCAGGGCCACGCGCTCGCCGCGCACGACCACCCGCCGCCTCGTGGTCGCCTGGCCGAGCCGGCGCACGAGGCCCTCGTCCAGGTGGCGGCCCAGGATCCCCTCGGCCTCCTCGACGCGACCGGCGGCCACGCCCAGCACGACCCCCAGCTCCTCGGCGAAGAGCCCTGCCACTCCGACACCGTCGCCGAGCGTGACGTCGACGCCGACGCTCCCGGCGAAGGCCATCTCGCACAGGGTCGCCCAGAGACCACCGTCGGAGCGGTCGTGGTATGCCGTGACGAGGCCCGCTGCGCGCAGCTCGCCGAGCGCGGTCGCGAGGCCGGTGATCCGGGTCGGGTCGTCGAGGTCGGGGACGGTGCCGCCGAACTCGCCGCGGACCTGCGCCAGGATCGAGCCGCCGAGCCGGTCGGCCCCGGCGCCGAGGTCGAGGAGCAGCAGCGCGTCGTCGGCGCCGAGCTGCGGGGTCCACGTGCCCCGCACGTCGGGCAGCGCGGCGAAGGCCGAGACCACGAGCGAGACCGGTGAGGTCACCTGCTGGACGACGCCGCGCCCGGCCTGCTCCTCGGTCCACCGGGTCCGCATCGAGAGCGAGTCCTTGCCCACCGGCACCGAGATGCCCAGGGCCGGGCAGAGCTCGAGCGCGACGGCCCGCACGGTGTCGTGCAGGGCGGCGTCCTCACCGGGCTCGCCGCAGGCGGCCATCCAGTTGCAGGACAGCTTGACCCCGCTCAGGGTGACGGGGGCGGCCAGCAGGTTGGTCAATGCCTCGCCGACGGCCATCCGCCCCGAGGCGGGGCCGTCGACGGCGGCCAGCGGCATCCGCTCCCCGCTCGCCATCGCCTCCCCGGCCAGCCCGACGTGGTCGGCCAGCGTGACCGCGACGTCGGCGACCGGCACCTGCCACGGGCCGACCATCTGGTCGCGGTGGCTGAGGCCGCCCACGGTGCGGTCACCGATGGTGATGAGGAAGCGCTTGGAGGCCACGCTCGGGTGACGGAGCACGGCATACGCCGCCTCCCGCAGCGCCTCGCCGTCGAGGGTGTCCACGTCGAGCTCGGGGGTCCGGCGGGTGAGGCGGTGGACGTCCCGGGTCATCTTCGGCGGCTTGCCGAGGAGCACGCCCATCGGCATGTCCACCGGGTCGTCGGCCTCCGCCACCGCGCCGTCGGCCTCCTCCGCGCCACCGGTCACGACCAGCTCGGTCTCGGCTTGCGCGACGCCGACGACGGCATACGGGCAGCGCTCGCGCGCGCAGAGGGCGGCGAAGGAGTCCAGCGACGCCGGGGCGATGGCCAGGACGTAGCGCTCCTGGCTCTCGTTGGACCAGATCTCCTTGGGCGAGAGCCCGGACTCGGCCAGGGGCACCTGGGAGAGGTCGAAGCGGGCGCCGAGCCCCGGCGTCGTCGACGAGCTCGGGGAAGGCGTTGGACAAGCCGCCCGCGCCGACGTCGTGGATCGCCAGCATGGGGTTGTCGGCGCCGCGCGAGAAGCAGTGGTTGATGACCTCCTGCGCGCGCCGCTGCATCTCGGGGTTGCCGCGCTGCACCGAGTCGAAGTCGAGCTCGGCGGCGTTGGTGCCGGCCGCCATCGAGCTCGCCGCCCCGCCACCCATGCCGATCCGCATGCCGGGACCCCCGAGCTGCACGAGCAGGGTGCCGGCGGGGAAGCGGACCTTCTCCGTCTGGTCGGCGCTGATCGCCCCCAGGCCACCGGCGCTCATGATCGGCTTGTGGTAGCCGCGGCGCACGCCGTCGACGGTCTGCTCGTAGACCCGGAAGAAGCCGCCGAGCCCGGGCCGACCGAACTCGTTGTTGAAGGCCGCGGCACCGAGCGGCGCCTCGATCATGATGTCCAGAGGGGTCGCGAGGTGCTCGGGCGCGCCCGGGCCCGGATCGGCACTCTCCCAGGGCTCGTCGGTCCCGGGGAGATGCAGGTGGGACACGGCGAAGCCGGTGAGCCCGGCCTTGGGTGCGCTGCCCCGCCCGGTCGCCCCCTCGTCGCGGATCTCGCCCCCCGCCCCGGTCGCGGCGCCGGGGAAGGGCGAGATCGCCGTCGGGTGGTTGTGCGTCTCGACCTTCATGAGGACGTGCACGGTGTCCTCGCGCAGGGCATACCGCTCCCCCGTGGCCCGACCCGTCGCCCTCGGGCACGAACCGGCTGACCCGGCCGCCCTCCATCACCGACGCGTTGTCCTTGTAGGCGATGACCGTGCCCTG
The DNA here is from genome assembly GCF_008001015.1 of Serinicoccus profundi. Lineage (NCBI taxonomy): Bacteria > Bacillati > Actinomycetota > Actinomycetes > Micrococcales > Ornithinimicrobiaceae > Serinicoccus > Serinicoccus profundi. The sequence continues at coordinate 450,373 of NZ_CP042862.1, forward strand.
CCCCGCGACGGCCTCGGTGTGCCGGATCATCCCGAAGAGGCTGTGCTCCTGCTCCTGCCCGTCGATGACGAAGTCGGCGTTGAAGATCTTGTGCCCGGCAGTGCTCGGAGTTGGCCTGGGCGAACATCGTCAGCTCGACGTCGGTCGGGTTGCGGCGCAGCGCGGTGAAGGACTCGACGAGGTAGTCGATCTCGTCCGCGGACAGCGCCAGGCCGAAGGAGGCATCGGCCTCGGCCAGCGCCTCGCGCCCCCGCCCGAGCACGTCCACCCGAGCCATCGGTGCGGGTTCGCGCTCGGCGAAGAGGAGGGCGGTCGCCTCGCGCGTGGGCAGCGCCGACTCCGTCATCCGGTCGTGCAGGAGCTGTGCGCAGGCCGTCCACGTCGGCTCGTCCAGCGCGGGGCCGTCGTGGGTCAGGTGGTACTCCGTCACCCGCTCGACCCCGGCGCACCGCCAGGCCGCAGTTGTGCAGGATGTCGGTCGCCTTGCTCGACCACGGTGAGATCGTGCCGAGACGGGGGGAGACGACGACCAGCGAGGTATGCCGTGTCCCACCGGCGGTCTCGCCCGTCACCTCCTCCGTCGGCCACGGCTCGCCGTAGGTGAGGATGGCGCGCAGGCCGTCGAGCTCGCCCGTGTCCGGCTCGTGCTCGGTGGCGACGACGTGCACGTGCCGTGCCGTCAAGCCGGTGACCCCCGGCACGACCTGCTGCAGCCGGCGCAGCAGCCCCTCGGCGCGGAAGTCGGAGAGGGCCGAGCCACCCGGCACGGTGGTGAGGACGAGGTCGTGGGCTGCCATGTCGGTGAGGCTCCTGGCGGGGTCGGTGGTCGGTCGCTGCCGGGTCAGGTGCGCGGGGCGAAGGTCGTGCCGGTGAGGGCCTCGTAGGCCTCGACGTAGCGGGCCCGGGTGAGGTCGACGACCTCCGGGGGCAGGGTCGGGGGCGGGGCGTCGGAGGCGCGGTCCCAGCCGCTGGCCGCCGAGGTCAGCCAGTCCCGGAGCACCTGCTTGTCGTAGGACGTCTGCGCCCGACCCGGCTCCCAGTCGGCGGCCCGCCAGAAGCGCGAGGAGTCCGGCGTGAGCACCTCGTCGGCGAGGGTGACCTGCACGGCGTCGGGGTCGATCTCGGCCCAGCAGGGCGCGCCGGCGTCGTCGACCGGCACCGACGCGGGGTCGATGCCGAACTCCACCTTGGTGTCGGCGATGAGGATGCCGCGGGCGGCGGCGATCTCGTTGCCGCGGGCCAGGATCGCCACGGTGAGGTCGCGCAGCCGGTGGGCCAGGCGGGGGCCGACGAGCTCGACCACCTGCTCCAGGCTGATGGGCTCGTCGTGCTCGCCGACGGGCGCCTTGGTGCTCGGGGTGAAGACCGGCTCGGGCAGCCGCGACCCGTCGACCAGCCCCGGGGGGAGCGGCACGCCGGAGACCGCGCCGGTCGCGGCATACTCCCCGAGTCCGCCGCCGGTGAGGTAGGCGCGGGCGACGCACTCGACGGGCAGCATCATCAGGCGGCGCACGTAGACCCCGCGGCCGGCGACCTGCTCCGGCACGTCCGTGGAGAGCACGTGGTGGGGGGCGAGGTCGGCGAGCTGGTCGAACCACCACAGCGACAGCTGGGTGAGGACCGCGCCCTTGTCCGGGACCGGCGTGTCCAGGACGTGGTCGTAGGCGCTGACCCGGTCGGAGGCGACGAGGAGCAGCCTGCTCCCGTCGCGCTCGCCGGTCTGCGGGTCGAGCGGTGCGTAGAGCCCGCGGACCTTGCCGGAGTAGAGCAGCTCGTGCCCGGGGATCGTCTGGGTCATCTCAGGCCTCGGCTCTCGGCTCGTCGGGGAGGTCGACGCCGCCCTGCGCCGCCGCGAGGGCGATGTCGGGCCGGGTGTGGCTGCCCCGCAGGTCGATCCGTCCGACCGCGGCGTAGGCCGCGTCGCGGGCCCGGGGGAGATCGTCGGCGACCGCGACGACGCTGAGCACCCGCCCGCCGGCGGAGACGAGGGTCCCGGTCTCGTCGGTGGCGGTGCCCGCGTGGAGCACGTGCACCCCCTCGACCTCCTCGGCCCGCTCGATGCCGCCGATCGCGTCGCCGGTGGTGGGCGTCGCCGGGTAGTGCTCCGCGGCGACCACGACGTTGACGGCCGACCGCGGGTCCCACTCCAGCGGCGGCAGCGTGGCGAGCTCCCCACGAGCCGCGGCACGCAGGACCCCGGCGAGGGGTGTGCGGAGCCGGGCCAGCACCGTCTGGGTCTCCGGGTCGCCGAAGCGGGCGTTGAACTCGACCACCCTCGGGCCGGTCGAGGTGAGTGCCAGGCCGACGTAGAGCACCCCGGCGAACGGCATACCCCGTGCGGACATCTCGGCGATCGTCGGTCGGGCGACCTGCGCCAGCACCTCGGGCACGAGGTCCTCCGGGGCCCAGGCGAGGGGTGAGTAGGCGCCCATCCCGCCGGTGTTGGGGCCGGTGTCGCCCTCGCCGACCCGCTTGAAGTCCTGGGCCGGGTCGAGCGCGACCACGTCGGTGCCGTCGCTGAGGCAGAAGAGGGAGACCTCCGGGCCGTCGAGGTAGTCCTCGATGACGACCCGACCGCCCTCCCGGGCCAGGCAGATCGCGGCGTGCTCCAGCGCCTCGGCGAGGTCGTCGGTCACGACGACCCCCTTGCCCGCCGCCAGCCCGTCCTCCTTGACGACGTAGGGCGCGCCGGTCGCGGACAGCGCCGCGGCGACCTGCTCGGGGGTGGTGCAGACGTGCGCGGCGGCGGTGGGGACACCGGCCGCGGCCATGACGTCCTTGGCGAAGGCCTTGCTGCCCTCGAGCCGTGCCGCCTGCGCGCTCGGGCCGAAGCAGTCGATGCCGGCGTCGCGGACGGCGTCGGCGACCCCCGCGACGAGCGGCGCCTCCGGCCCCACCACGACGAGGTCGACCCCCTCGGTGCGGGCGACGTGGACGACGAGCGCGGCATCGGTGGGATCACCGGGCAGGCACCGGGCGAGGCCCGCGATGCCGGGGTTGCCCGGCAGGGCCAGGACCTCGTCGACGGCGGGGTCGAGGGCCAGGGAGCGGGCCAGGGCGTGCTCGCGCGCGCCGGAGCCGAGGACGAGGATCACCACGGGCCAGCAGCCTATCGGCAGCGGGGCGGGTGGCGAGCCACGGGTGAGCCGGGATCTGGCGCCGCAGCGGGGATGGACGCTCACGACGAGCGATGACCCTCCTGGGAGGCAGGGGGGATATCTCCCAGGAGGGCCATCTGCAGGGCAGGGTCGCTGCGGGCTGATGGGGGGCTGCCCGCGCGACACTCACGATCCCTGCGCCGACCGAAGCCGACTCCCCCACAGTGACACATCCGGTGCGGCCATGTCACGTCGAGGGGCGTCGGAATGCTGCCGTTGTCGTAGATCCGACATGATGGGCCCATGGACGGTCAGCACACCGATCGGCTGCACGGGGCGGCGTACGAGGAGTTCGTCAGCGGGGTGTTCCGTCGGGCACTGCGCTTCGGGACGCCGTCGCGTGCCGCGCTGCGGGCCGAGGGGATGACCGATGCGGAGATCGACGACGCCATGGCGGAGCTGGTGGCGCGCGGCTTCCTGCAACCGGGGGACGAGCCCGACACCTGGCAGGTGCTGCCGCCGCGCGAGGCGGTGGCGAGGTATGCCGCGGACACCGAGCACCGGTTGCGCCTGGCCCGGGCGACCGCGGGCGAGCTGGAGCGCGCCTGGCGGCGGGCGGCCGGTGGGGGCAGCCGCGGGGCGGTGCCGGGCATGGACCTCCTCGGCGGGGTCGACGACATCGTGGGACGCATCACCGCGATGCACCTCGCCGCCTCCGAGCGGCTGTGGTGGGCGATCGACGGCTCGGTCGCCAGCCGCCGGCTGCTGGAGCTGGCGGCGCAGGACCCCACCCTGCTGTCCGTCCGGGAGGGCGTCGACCGCCGCCTCATCCTGGACACCGGCCTGCTGGAGCTGCCGTCGACGGTGACGGTCATGGAGCAGGCCGTGCACGACGGGGCCGCGGTGCGGACGGGCAACGGGATCCCCGTGACGGCCGTCGTCGTCGACGAGGACGTCACCCTCGTCGACATCAGCCGGTTCGACCCCGAGGGCATCGGGTCCTTCGAGGCCCGGCTCGAGGCGCCGGTCGCCGCCGTCGCCAACCTCATCGACCGCACGTGGATGCTGGCCGCGCCCTACGGTCAGATGCGCGACGCCGCGCTGCGCAAGGAGGCAGGAGGATCCTCCGCGCCGCTCGACGAGCGCGACCAGGCCATCCTCCAGCTGCTCGTCAGCGGCGCCTCCGACCAGGTCATCGCCCGCCAGCAGGGCATCTCGGTGCGGACCGTGGAGCGTCGCGTGCGCTACGTCATGGAGCACCTCGGCGCGGCGACCCGCTTCCACGCCGGGGCGCAGGCCGTGCGCCGGGGCTGGGTCTGAGGGTCGGGACCGATAGACTGTCCGTTTTGCGGGGGCCGACCGTGACGTGACGCGGCTCCCGGCCCGTCAGGACCGGAGGGAAGGTGGGCGGATGACGGACGTGGTGCGCACCGATCGGGAGATCGCCGCCGAGATCGCCGCTGAGCAGGCGCACGTGGACAAGGTCTACGCCGAGCTCCAGAAGGCGGCCGAGCGCGTCGAGCTGGTGCACGCGGAGGGGATGTCGCGGGGGCAGACCGAGCGCAAGGGCACGGGGGACCCGCGGGACGAGGAGCTCGCGGGCTTGTTCGAGCGCGACGCGCTCGTCTACTCCGCGAGCAAGCGCCGGGCCTCCCTGGAGCACCAGCACGAGGGTCTGGTCTTCGGACGGCTCGATCTCGAGCACGAGGTCGCCGACGAGCGTGGTGACACCCGCGAGGTGCGGTATGTCGGTCGGCTGGGGGTCCGCGACGACGACTACGAGCCCCTCGTCGTGGACTGGCGGGCCCCGGCCGCGGCGCCGTTCTACCGCGCGACGCCGGTCGACCCGCTGGGGGTCCTGCGCCGTCGAGTGCTGCGCTGTCGCGGCGAGCAGGTCGTCGGGGTGGAGGACGACCTCATGGTCGCCGAGCCCCCCGACGACGTCGTCGTGGTCGGCGACGGTGCCCTCATGGCCGCGCTCACCCGCAGCCGCGGCGAGCGGATGCGCGACATCGTGGCCACGATCCAGCAGCACCAGGACGAGGCGATCCGCGCCCCCGCCCGGGGCATCACGGAGATCTCCGGAGGCCCCGGCACCGGCAAGACCGTCGTCGCCCTGCACCGCGCCGCCTACCTGCTCTACTCCGACCGCCGACGCTTCGAGGGTGGTGGGGTGCTCGTCGTCGGCCCCTCCGCCGCCTACACCGCATACATCGAGCGGGTGCTGCCCTCCCTCGGCGAGGACTCGGTCGTCCTGCGCTCGCTGGGCGACATCCTGGCCGGCATCACCGCCACCCGGCTCGACCCGCCCGCGGTCGCCGCGCTCAAGGGCAGCCTGCGCATCCGCCGGCTGCTCTCCCGGCTGGTCCGCGAGCCGATCCCGGACGCCCCGGTGCAGCTGCGCACCTTCGTCGCCGGTCAGGCCATCCGGCTGGGCGCGCCCCACCTGGACCGCGCCCGGGCCCAGGTGCTGCGCCACCACCACCGCAACGCGGGCTACGACGCCGCCGTGGAGACGCTGGCCCAGCTCGCCTGGGAGCAGGTCGAGCAGGGCGACCGGGCGGAATTCGTCGACCGGTTCACCGACTCCGGCGACGTCGAGGCGTTCATGCGTCAGTGGTGGCGTCCGCTGGACCCGCGCGAGGTGCTGCTGTGGCTCGCCGACGAGGAGCTCGTCCGGCGGCTCGGCGGCGGTGACGCCGAGGAGGCCGCGGGGCTGGCGGCCTCCTACCGTGAGGCGCTGCGGGTCGGCACCTGGAGCGTGGCCGACGTGGCGCTCGTCGACGACCTCGCGGCCCGGCTCGGCCCGGTGGTGGACCTGCCCAGCGAGGAGCGCGGCTTCTTCGAGATCGAGGAGCTCGACGACGCGAGCCAGTACGGCGTCTCGGCCCTGCGGGTCGGCACCGACGGTCAGACGGAGGGCTCGCTCGGGGTCACCTCCGTGGGCGAGGGCCGCAACCGTGTCTCGAGCGACCCGCGCGAGCGGCTGCTCGCCGGTCGGATCGGGGAGACGGAGGAGTATGCCCACGTCCTCGTCGACGAGGCGCAGGATCTCTCCCCGATGCAGTGGCGGATGCTCGGTCGGCGCGGGCGATGGGCGTCGTGGACGGTCGTCGGTGACCTGGCGCAGGCCTCGTGGGACGACCTCGCCGAGGCCGCACAGGCCCGCGAGGAGGCCTTCGGCAACGCGCCGCGGCAGGCCTTCCACATGGACACCAACTACCGCAACGCCCGGGAGATCTTCGACCTCGCGGCGCGGGTCATCACCGAGCACGTGCCGGAGGCGGACATCCCGCAGGCGGTGCGGGAGACGGGCCACGAGCCGGTGGAGCTCTCGGTCGCCAGGGGCGACCTGGGCGCCGAGGTGGAGCGGGTCCTGGGGGAGCTGCGGCAGGAGGTGGCCGGCCAGATCGCGGTCATCGCGCCCTGGTCGTGGCACGAGCGGCTCTCGGGCGTCGTGACCGGGGACGAGGGCGTCGTGCTCGTCGACCCCCTCTCGACCAAGGGGCTGGAGTACGACGCGACCGTCGTCGTCGACCCGGACGCCATCGTGGCCGAGTCGCCGGGCGGCGTGCGCGCGCTCTACGTCGTCCTCACCCGGGCCGCCCACCGCAGCGCCATCCTGCGGCCTGTGGACGAGCCGGTGCCGTCCGTCGGTGGAGGCCGTTAGGGTCACTGGTGTGAGCATCGCCCTGTACCGCCGCTACCGGCCCGAGACCTTCGCCGACGTCATCGGGCAGGAGCACGTCACCGAGCCGCTCATGCAGGCCCTGCGCTCCGGGCGGGTCAACCACGCCTACCTCTTCTCCGGGCCGCGCGGCTGCGGCAAGACCACCAGCGCGCGGATCCTCGCCCGTTGCCTCAACTGCGAGAAGGGCCCGACGCCCGAGCCGTGCGGCACCTGCGAGTCCTGCGTCGCCCTGGCCCGCGACGGGGCGGGCTCGGTCGACGTCATCGAGATCGACGCCGCGAGCCACGGCCGGGTCGATGACACCCGTGAGCTGCGTGAGCGCGCGGCCTTCGGTCCGGCCACGGCACGCTACAAGATCTACATCATCGACGAGGCCCACATGGTGAGCCGGGAGGGCTTCAACTCCCTGCTCAAGATCGTCGAGGAGCCGCCGCCGCACGTGAAGTTCATCTTTGCGACGACCGAGCCGGAGAAGGTCCTGGCGACCATCCGCTCCCGGACCCACCACTACCCCTTCCACCTCGTCCCGCCGCAGCGGCTCACGGCCTACCTCGAGCAGCTGTGCGAGAGCGAGGGCGTCCGCCTCGAGCCGGGGGTGCTGTCCTTCGTGACGCGCGCCGGGGGAGGGTCGGTGCGTGACTCGCTCTCGGTCCTGGACCAGCTGATCTCCGGTGCCGGCGAGGCCGGGCTGACCTACGAGCGCACCGCGGCGCTGCTCGGCTTCACCGACGTCGAGCTGCTGGATGCCGTCGTCGAGGCGGTCGCGGCCGGTGACGCCGCCACGGTCTTCGCCCAGATCGACCGGGTGATGGAGTCCGGGCACGATCCCCGGCGCTTTGTGGAGGACCTCCTCGAGCGGTACCGCGACCTCATCGTGCTCGCCGCCACCGGTGAGCAGGCGGGCGGGCTGCTGCCCGGCCTGCCCGAGGACCAGATCGACCGGATGCGGCGTCAGGCGCAGTCCTACGGCGCCGCGGGGCTGTCCCGGGCGGGCGACCTCGTGAGCCGTGGGCTGTCGGAGATGACCGGCGCGGTGTCCTACCGCCTCATGCTCGAGCTCATGGCCGCCCGGCTGCTGCTGCCCGGGGCCCAGGGCGATGAGGGCCACGGCGCCCGCCTCGACCGGATCGAGCGCCGGCTGGGGGCCGGTGGCGAGCAGGGTGGCGTCGGGCCGACCCAGGGCGATACGCCCGGCACGCAGGGGCCCGTGGCGGGCGGTGCCGCACCGGTGTCGGCCCGTCGACGGGCCTCGGCCGCCGTGCGCGGCGCCGACCCCGGTGCAGCGGACGCCTCCGACACGGCACGTGGGCCGCAGGGTGCGCCGGCGGGCGAAGGTCAGGAGCCGGGTGGCGCACGCGTCGGCTCGGCAGAGCAGGCACCGACATCCGGCACCGACGAGACGGCGACGGCCGCGCAGGCGCCGGGGCACCTGGACACCGCCGCGATGCGTCGGCACTGGCCCGACATCATCACCGCCGTCCGGGCCATCAGTCGCCGCACGGCCGGGGCCCTCGAGTCGATCCAGGTCGTCGACTTCGACGGCCGACGGCTGCTCGTCGGGATGCCGGACGACCGGTGGATCCGGCACTTCATGGGCACCTCCAACGAGGAGGCGCTGCGGCAGGGCGTGCTCGACGCGCTCGCCCTCGACACGACCATCGAGGCCACCGTGCTGGGGGCCCAGGCACCTGCTCCTGGTGACGCTCAGTCCGGGTCCGGGTCCGGTGCAGGCACCCCACGAGGGGCTGCGCCGGCGCCCGCCGATCGGCAGCGACCGGGCGAGGGTGACGCGCCGCCCGCAGGCCGACCGCCCCAGGGCGGGTCTCCTCAGGGAGGCGGAGGGTCTGCCGACGGTGGCCGCCCGGCCCAGGGCGATCAGCCGGCACCGGGTGCGCGGGGCCGACAGCCCTCGACCGGCCCCGGCGGAAGACCAGGCCACGCCGGCTCCTCGGCCCCGGAGCCGCCGGACGACGACCCTGAGCCACCGGCGGACGAACCCCCCGAGCCCGACGACTGGGCGCCGCCCGCAGATCTGCACGCCGCCACCACCCCGGCGGCACCGGCGCGCTCCACGGGCCCGACCTCCCCTGCGCAGACTTCGGTCGGTGCCACACCCCCGACCCGCGTGCCGGACGGCATACCCGACGCGCCCATGCGGGGTCGCCTGCGCACGCGGTCCGGCGGTGACGCGGCGGGCGACGCCGGGAGCACGTCGCCGAGCGGCCCCGCGCCGGTGCGGGTGCGCGGCCGGGGTGGCGCGGCAGGCCCACGTGGCGGCGCCGAGCAGGCAGCGACGGCCGGGGAACCGGGGTTGGCCGAGCAGCTCGGCGCGGGCGGCCGCCCCTCGGCGCCGTCGGCCGACCAGCCGGACTGGTCCCAGCGCGCCGCCGGGCAGGGAGCCCCGGCGTGGGCGACGGGTGGCGAGCCGTCGCCCGCCCCCACCGACAGCACCGCGGAGGCGCAGACACCGGCTGAGGGTGCCGTCGACGGCTCTGCTGCCGACGCGCGGTCGGCGGCGAGCCCCGGCACGCCGCGGGTCAGCCCGCCCCCGCCGCCGCAGCGGACCCCGGGTGGCGATGCACCGAGCGCCGACGACGAGGACCTCGCGACCTCCGGCGCGGTCGGCCAACCTGTGATCGAGAGCGTGCTGGGCGGTACTGTCATCGCCATCAACGACGACCCCGTGGCGTGAGGACGGCCCAGGCATGATCTACGAGCTCCTCCATCCCGTGGTGACCCCGCTGGCGACCGCGATCTGGCGCCCGGAGGTCGTGGGCCGCGAGCGCGTGCCGATGGATGGACCGGTCATCCTCGCCAGCAACCACCGCTCCTTCATCGACAGCGTGGTCATCCCGCTCACCGCGCCCCGGCAGGTGGCCTTCCTCGCCAAGTCGGAGTACTTCACCGGCACCGGGATCAAGGGCTGGATCAGCCGCGAGTGGTTCACCGGTGTCGGGTCCATCCCGGTGGACCGCGACGACACCCGCGCGGCCCAGAAGTCCCTCGACCTCGCACTGGCGCACCTGCGTGACGGTGGTGCCTTCGGGATCTATCCCGAGGGCACCCGCTCCCGCGACGGCCGGCTCTACCGCGGCAAGACCGGCGTCGCCTGGCTGGCCCTCGAGGCGGGCTGCCCGATCGTGCCGGTCGGACTCCAAGGCACCCAGGACATCCAGCCCGTCGGGTCGCGGCTCCCTCGCCGGGCGAAGGTGCGGGTGGAGTTCGGGGCTCCCATCGAGGTGACCGGCAGGTTCGACGGGGTGCCTCAGGGCCGGGCCCGCCGCGAGCTCACCGACGAGGTGATGGCCCGCATCCTCGAGATCTCCGGCCAGGAGTGGGCCGGGGAGTATGCCCAGCGCTCCGGCGACGCCCCCGCGTGACCCCGCCCCGTCCCGCGCCCACCACCGCGGTGCTCTTCGACTTCGACGGCACCCTCGCCGACACCGTGGACCTCATCGTCGCCTCCTACGAGTACGCCCTGACGGCTCCGGGTGCCGTGGCGTCGCAGGTCTTCCCCCACGCGTCCCTTCCACCGGCCACCACCATCCGGTCCTGGATCGGCCGCCCGCTGCGGGAGACCCTGGAGGACGTGCGACCCGGTGAGGGGAATGCCCTCGTCGAGCACCACCGCGAGCACAACCTCGACGCGCACGACCGCCTCATCCGCCGGGTGGAGGGAACCGCCGGGCTCGTCCGTGACCTGGTTGACGCAGGCGTCCCGGTCGGCGTCGTCTCCTCCAAGCGGGCCGGGCTGGTCCGGCGCGGCATGTCCGCCACCGGCATCCCCGACCTCGAGGTCGTTGTCGGGCTGGAGGAGACCACCCGGCACAAGCCGCACCCGGAGCCGCTGCTCGAGGGGGCCCGTCGCCTCGGTGTCGAGGCGGCGTCCTGCGTCTACGTCGGCGATGCCGTCGTCGATGTGCAGGCCGCCGTGGCGGCCGGGATGCGGCCCGTCGCGGTCACCTGGGGCGCAGGCACGCCCGCAGACCTCCGGGCCGCCGGGCCGGACCGTCTGGTCGACGACGTCCCCGCGCTGCGGCACGCCCTGGGCCTGCCGCTCGGGCGAGCCTGAGCACGGGTGTCGGTGCCGAGGCATACAGTGGCGTGTTGTGTATGAAGGCGTGGTCCAGGACCTGATCGATGAGCTGGGGCGACTGCCCGGTGTCGGTCCCAAGGGGGCGCAGCGGATCGCCTTCCACCTGCTCTCGGCCGACCCCGAGGACATCACCCGCCTCTCCGAGGCCCTGGTGCAGATCCGCGAGAGGGTGCGCTTCTGCGAGATCTGCGGCAACGTCGCCGAGGCCGAGCGGTGCCGGATCTGCCTCGACGACCGCCGCGACCCGAGCATGATCTGCGTGGTCGAGCAGAGCCAGGACGTCGCGGCGATCGAACGGACCCGAGAGTTCCGGGGCCGCTACCACGTGCTCGGCGGGGCCATCAACCCGATCGGGGGCGTCGGCCCCGAGGACCTGCGGGTCCGCGAGCTCGTCGCTCGCCTCGCCGACGGTGCGGTGGACGAGGTCATCATCGCGACCGATCCCAACCTCGAGGGTGAGGCGACGGCGACCTACATCGCCCGCCTCCTCAAGCCCTACGACGGGGTCCGGGTCAGCCGACTCGCCTCCGGGCTGCCCGTCGGCGGCGACCTGGAGTATGCCGACGAGGTCACCCTCGGCCGCGCCTTCGAGGGTCGGCGGATGATCTCCAGCGGCACGCCCACCTCCTGACCCACCACAGCCACCCCTTTGCCCCTAGGGTGGTGGTCATGGTCGAGGACGACTGGGCCCAACCGGCCCGCGAGATGCACGCCGAGGTGGCGGCCTACTTCGCGAGCCTGGAGGAGGTCGCCTCGGGCGGTGCCGCGGAGTCGGCACTGCCGTTGCTGCTGCTCAGCGTGGGTCAGGTGTGCGCCGCGGGCGCGCGCCTGGGCGCTCTCGTGGACGTCGTCCCGGCCGAGCGCTTCGAGCCCGACGCCGGGCCGGACGCCGACCTCGAGCGCGTCAGGGAGGCGCTGCACAGCCTGCTCGGGGGCCTGGACGACTACTGCGACCTGGAGGACCCCGTCCTCACCGGCGAGGTGACGCGCGGGTCGCTGTCCGACGACCTGGTGGCGGTGGCCGCCGACCTGGCCCACGGGCAGGAGCACTTCCTCGCCGGTCGCCCGACCGAGGCGATGTGGTGGTGGCAGTTCAGCTACCTCTCCTCCTGGGGCGAGCGGGCGGCCTCGGCCCTGCGCGTGCTCCACACGCTGCTGGCGCACGTGCGGCTGGACGCCGACGACGAGCAGGTCATGGAGGCCGAGCTCGCCGCGCTGCACGCGACCTGACGCGGCACTGGGAGAGCCCGGTCGGTCAGGCCAGGTCGTTGGGCTCCGTGGCCGGGTCGAGAGGGGCCCCGGAGCGGTAGGCCGCACGCCCGAGGGCGTTGGAGGCGACCGAGCTCATGATGACGAAGCCCGCGACGGCCACGATGAGCTTGACGAGGTCGACCACGGTGAAGCCGTGCACCTGCACGTTGTGGAGGTAGACGCCGGTCACCATCCACGGCATACCCATGCCGGTCGCCCCGGACAGGACGTTGATCCGGGACAACCCGTCGCGGGCCCGCAGCATGGCGATGGCGCTGAGCAGGACGAAGATCGCGCCGCCGATGCACAGGACGCCGATGAGCAGGGTCAGCAGGAGGGTCATCGGCGCCCCCGGGTGAGGATCCGGGCGAGCGACACGGTGGCGAGGATGCCGATGAGCGCCGCGAGGGAGGCGACGTCGAGGAGCACGATCGACTCCGAGGCCATCCCGATCATGAGGAAGGTCCCGACCGCGCAGAAGTAGACGAGGTCGCTCACCGCGGCGACCGAGGCGTCGTCGCGGGCGGTCATGACGCGGGCCAGTCCGAGGACGGCGGCGAGCAGCAGGATCGCGACGGTGGTCCAGACGATGAGGGTCATGTGGGCTCCACCCCGCGCGTGCGGTCGCTGGCCGGCCGGCCGCGGGTCATGACGAGCAGCCGGCGCTCCATGTCACGCAGCTCGGCGACGAGGGACTCGCGGTCCTCGCAGTAGAGCGCGTGGACGTAGAGCGTCGGTGGGGTGTCGCCGGTGCGGGGCGCGATGCCCACGGTGACCGTGCCGGGGGTGATGGTGATCGAGGAGGCCATGGTGCTGATCTCCAGGTCGGTCTCGCAGTGCAGCGGGAGGGCCACGATGGCAGGCGACATGCGCAGCCCCGGGGTGATGACGTCGGCGCCGATGCGCAGCGCGCCGCGGATGACCTCGCTGGCGAGCCAGCCGCCGTAGACGGCCGTGCGGAACGGGTTGAGGATCATCCGGTCACCGCCCGGACATAGGGCTCGAGGTCGACGAGCCCGGCCGCGGCCCGGGTCGTGACCTCCATGATCGGGCCGGCCAGCACGAACATCGCGAGCTGGGTCAGCACGAGGACGAGCATCGGTGTCATGAGGCGGGGGGTGACGCGGATGTCGTCGGTCAGCCGGACCTTGGCGCTGCGGCCGGTCTCCGGCGAGTCGGGCAGGTAGTCCTCCATGTCCGGACCCCAGAAGACACCGACCCACAGCCGCTGCATCGCGACGAGCGACCCGAGGGCACCGACGAAGATCAGCGTGATGAAGACCGCCTGCCAGGCACCGCCGACCTGGGCCGAGGCCTGCACGAGGCCGACCTTGCCGAAGAAGCCGGAGCTGGGGGGCAGGCCGACGAGCGACAGGAGCGCCAGGGCATACCCGATCGTCAGCAGCTTGTCCCGGCGGATGATGCCTGACAGCCGCTCGTAGCGACCCGAGCCGTAGGTCTGCTCGATCGCGCCGGCGCCGAGGATGAGCGCCCCCATCGTGATGATGTGGTGGATCATGTAGAAGATCCCGGCGGCGAGGGAGAACTGCGTGAAGAGCAGCAGCCCGAGCAGGATGTGCCCCACTCCGGCGACCATCTGCCAGGACAGCGCGCGGCGCATGACCCGCTCCCCGAAGGTGCTGTAGGAGCCGACGACCAGCGAGAGGCCGACGAGCACGGCCAGGATCATGATCCACGGCGGCCGGCCGTCGTAGAGCGTCGAGGTGACGCGGTAGAGCGCGTAGAGGGCCACCTTGGTGTGCAGCGCCGAGAAGAGGCCCATGACGGCCGCCGAGGTCGCGGGATAGCTGCGCGGGAGCCACGTGTGCATCGGCACGACCGCGGCCTTGATCGAGAGCGCGAGCAGCACGACACCGGAGCTCAGCATCGTCCGCGGGTCGCTCCCGGCGCCGACGAGCAGCGCGAGGTTGACGGTCTCGGCGGTGGCGTAGACCAGGCCGACCCCGATGAGCAGGATCGTGCTCGTGAGCAGGTTGACGACGACGAAGGTCCGCCCCACACCGAGCCGCCGCCACGTGCCGGTCACCGCGATGAGCGCATAGCTGGGCAGCAGCATGACCTCGACGAAGACGAAGAGGTTGAAGAGGTCGCCGGTGAGGAAGGCGCCGTTGACCCCGCCGAGGAGCATGAGGACCAGGGGGGTCACGAGCCGGTAGCGGTTCTCCCCGGTGAGGGCCATGAACACCAGGCACATGAGCACGGTGAACGAGGTCACCAGGATCATCAGTGCGCTGAAGGTGTCGGAGACGAAGGGGATCGCGACGCCGGGCACGAAGGCGCCGACATTCTCGGCGAGCACCGGGGTGGTGCGGTGCTGCAGGAGCAGGTCGAGCCCGGCGGCCCCGGTGAGCACGGGGATGGCGAGCAGCCAGAACCGCTGCCAGGCCGCGTTGCGCCAGAGCACGGTCGCGGCCGCCGCCGCGATCGGCAGCGCGGCGAGCAGGGGGAGGAGGGCGGCGTTCATCATCGTCGGCGCATCTCCCCGGTCTCCGGCATGCGCTTGGTGTCGTCGTTGTGGCCGATGACGGCCATCGCGAGCATGAGCACGGTCACCGCCAGGGCGATGACGATGGCGGTGAGGACGAAGGCCTGGGGCAGGGGGTCCCCGGCGTCCGCGGCACCCGCCGCCTCGGGGAAGGGCTCACCGCGCCAGGCGGTCACGCCGGCGGAGAGGATGAGCAGGTTGGCGGCGTGCGCGAGGAGCGAGAGTCCGAAGATGATCCGGACCATGCCGCGCTGCAGCATGAGGTAGATGGCTCCGGCGGTGAGGACGCCGACGGTCAGCGGGATGATCACGGCGTGCCACCTCCGGGTCGGGGCGGGAGGTCCTGCTGGAGGTAGGTCGAGCCACGCCCCGGTATGCCGCGGCGCTCCTCGGCATACCGCTCGCCGCGGGAGGTGTCCATGGGGCCGCTGATCTCGCCCTCGACGGACTCGTCCGCGCGCTCGCGGGTGCCCTCGCGGCCACCGGTGGCGCCGAGCAGGTTGAAGGCCTCCATGACCAGCCCGAGGACCGCGAGGTAGACGCCGAGGTCGAAGACCATCGAGGTGGTCAGGTAGATGTCGAAGACGTAGGTGTGCAGCGGCTCGAGGAACGAGGCGTGGCCGAGCATCCCCCAGATGCCGGTGCCGACGGCGATGAGCACGCCCAGCGCGACGAGGCGCAGCGGGAGCCGCGGCGGGCCGACGGCGCGGTCCCGGGAGGTCGCGAGGTAGATGAGGGCGACGATCGCGGAGCCGACGAGCGCGGCGATGAAGCCGCCGCCGGGGGAGTTGTGGCCGCGGAAGAAGAGGATCGCGGAGATCGCCGCGAGCAGCGGGGCGGTGACGCGCACCATGAGCTGCATCGGGACGGCGTTGCCCCAGGACTCGGTCACGGCGCGGTATGCCGTGGAGCCGCGCTCGCGCAGCGGCACTTCGGGCGGGGCGACGTAGTTGCGGTCCTGCTCCGGCGGCGGGTCGAGGTAGGTATCGCGGACGGTCGAGAGGATCGCGACCATGGCGACCGCGGCCATGCCGAGCACGGTGAGCTCGCCGAAGGTGTCGAGGGCCCGGAACTCCACGAGGATGGTGTTGACGACGTTGTCGCCACTGGTCTCGACCGGACCCTCGGTGAGGTACCACAGAGCGATCTCGCTGCGGTCACGGCGGCCGGTGAGCGCCCAGGTGGCCACGCCGGCCGAGAGGCCGCCGACGAGCGCGAGCGAGAGGGCCGCCTTGTTGCCCCAGCGCGGGCCCCGGCCGAAGGTCAGCGGCAGCCGCTGCAGGACGAGCATGATCATGAGGACGGTCAGCGCCTCGACGAGCAGCTGCGTCATGCCGACGTCGGGTGCGCCGAGCGCGAAGATCTGGACGGTGACGGCAGCGCCCACCGTTGACAGGGCGACGACTGCGGCGAGCCGGGAGTTGGCCCGCACGAGCACCCCGACCGCCACCGCGATGATGACGAGGACGACGACGTCGATCGGGCTGACCAGCCCCTCCTGGACGGGCAGGAGGTGGCCCCCGGAGACGAGGACGGCCACGCCGCCGAGCACCAGGGCGGAGAAGGCGACGAACTGCACGGCCACGTGCCGCGTGGGGTTGTCGGCGCGGACCAGGGCGGCCAGGGCCTTGCCGACGTCGGCGGCCGTGTCGTTGATGACCCGGATGACGTCGGCGCCGTCGAAGGAGAAGGTGTCGTGCTCGCGGGCGGGGAAAAAGAAGCGTCGGCGCAGGATGACGAAGACGCCCACGCCGATGATGGCCAGCGAGGTGACCAGCTCGAGGTTGATGCCGTGCCAGAGCGCGAGGTGGGGGTGCGGCTCCTCGACGCCGGCGGGGAGCATCGCCGCCGTGGCCCGACCGACCGGGGTGTCGAGGATGCCGACGAAGAACGCGAGCGGCAGCCCCGCCACGATGGGCAGCGCAGCGAACGTGCCCAGTGCCCAGGGCGTCGTGTGCAGGGGGCGGTCCTCGGGCCACTTGGCCTGGCCTCGTCCGTCGTAGAAGCCGTTGAAGACGATCTTGGCGCAGTAGGCGAAGGTCAGGACCGCGGTGAGGGCCACGCCGAGGAAAGCCGCCCACGCGGCGAGCGCGCCGAAGGGCGACTCGAGCATCGAGGTGAGGATGCTCTCCTTGGAGACGAAGCCCAGCATGGGGGGCACCCCGGCCATCGAGGCGCAGCCGAGCACGGTGACCCAGAAGGCGATCGGCATCGCGCTGGAGAGCACGGGCAGGCGCCGCACGTCGCGGGTGCCGGCCGCGTGGTCGACGACGCCGACCATCATGAAGAGCCCCGACTTGAAGAGCGCGTGCGCGATGACGTGCAGCATCGCCGCGGCGAGGGCGTACTCCGTGCCCACCCCGATGGTGGCGACGATGAGCCCGAGCTGGCTGACCGTGGAGTAGGCCATGAGCTTCTTGAGGTCGGTCTTCTGCAGGGCGAACCAGCCGCCGATGCCGCAGGTCACCAGCCCGGTGGTGATGAGCAGGACGTTCCACACCGGCACGTCGTGGAAGGCCGGCGAGAAGCGCATGAGCAGGAAGATCCCGGCCTTGACCACGGCCGCGGCGTGGAGGTAGGCGCTGACCGGCGTCGCCGCGGCCATCGCGTCGGGCAGCCACACGTGGAAGGGGAACTGCGCCGACTTGGTGAAGGCCGCGAGGATGACCAGCAGGGCGATGGTGGCGGTGAACCCCGGGCTGGTGTCCCACACCTCGTGCGCGAGCGCCTCGGACAGCGTCGTGGTGCCGGTGCGGACGGCGATCGCCGTGACCGCGGCGAGCAGCCCGAGCCCCCCGAGGAAGGTGATGAGCAGGGTGCGCAGCGAGGCGGCCTCACCGGCATACCCCGAGCGGGCGATGAGGAAGAAGCTGGCGAGGCTGGTGAGCTCCCAGCACAGGAAGAGCAGGATGAGGTCGTCCGCCAGCACCAGCCCGACCATGGAGACGGTGAACATCGCCATGTAGAAGTAGAAGGTGAGGTTGCGTCCCGGCTTGAGGTATGCCGTGGAGTAGGCGAGCACGATCGCGCCGATGACCAGGGCGATGAAGGTGAAGATCGTGCCGAGGCCGTCGGCCCGCAGCGACAGCTCCAGGCCGAGGGTCGGCACCCAGGGGATGGACCAGGTGGGGGTCTCCCCAGCCATGACCTGCGTCGCGGCCGGCCAGTAGGCCGCCGCGGCCGCGAGGTAGAGCGCGGCGATCGGCCAGCCTGCGTGGCGTCCGAGGAAGCGCGTCAGGGGAAAGGTCGCGAGGACCGTCACCGCGGAGATGACCAGGGTCCACAGGAGGCTCATGGCAGACCCGCCCTGGACAGGCCGCTGCCAGTGGGGCAGCGGTCGGTCGGGCGGGACATGCGTCTCAGGTTACCAACCCCGCCGCGGTGCGCGTGCCCTCCATCGGACCCACGCACCGGCGGCGGCGAGGTCGGTCAGGCCTCGATGACGACCGGCACGACCAGCGGGTTGCGGCGGTGCTTGCGGAAGGCCCACCGCGAGACCGCGCGGGCGATGCGCTGCTCGAGCTCGTGGGGGTCGCCGATGCCCTGGCTGGCGGCTTCGGCGAGGGCCTTCTCGATCGCCGGGATCGCGGCGTCGAACATCTTCTCGTCGGTGCCCAGGCCGCGGGCCACGAAGTCCGGCGGCTCGGTCAGTGCACCGGTCTCGGCGTCGACGAGGGCGACGACGGTGACGGTGCCCTGCTGGCTGAGGGTGAGCCGGTCGCGCAGCTCGTCCTCGGTGACGTCGCCGACGGCGCCGGCCGAGACGTAGACGTAGCCGGCGCGGACCTTGCCCGTGACCTTGACCCGACCGTCGACGAGGTCGACGACCATGCCGTCGTCGACGACCACGACGTTGTCGGGGTGCATCCCGGTGGAGATGGCCAGGTCGGCGTTGGCCCGCAGGTGGCGCCACTCGCCGTGGACCGGCATGACGTTGCGCGGCTTGATGATGTTGTAGCAGTAGACGAGCTCGCCGGCGCTGGCGTGGCCGGAGACGTGGACCTTGGCGTTGCCCTGGTGGACGATCTTGGCGCCCCACCGGGTGAGGCCGTTGATGATCCGGGAGACGGCGTTCTCGTTGCCGGGGATGAGCGAGCTGGCGAGGAGCACGGTGTCGCCCTCGCCCACGTGGATCTGGTGGTCGCGGTTGGCCATCCGCGAGAGCGCCGCCATGGGCTCTCCCTGGGAGCCGGTGCAGACCAGCGTGACCTTGGTGGGGGGCAGGTTGTCGAGCTCCTTGACGTCGACGACGAGACCGCGCGGCACCTTGAGGTAGCCCAGGTCCTGGGCGATCTTCATGTTGCGCACCATCGAGCGGCCGACGAAGGCGACCTTGCGCTTGTGGGTGGCGGCCGCGTCGAGGACCTGCTGGATGCGGTGCACGTGGCTGGCGAAGCTGGAGACGACGATGCGCCCCGGGGCGGTCCGGAAGACGGTGTCGATCGCGGGGCCGAGGTCCTTCTCGGCGGTGGTGAAGCCGGGGACCTCGGCGTTGGTGGAGTCCACCATGAAGAGGTCGACCCCCTCCTCGCCCAGCCGGGCGAAGGCGCGCAGGTCGGTGATCCGGTCATCGAGCGGGAACTGGTCCATCTTGAAGTCGCCGGTGTGCAGCACCGACCCGGCGGAGGTCCGCACCATGACGGCCAGGCCGTCGGGGATCGAGTGGTTGACGGCGACGAACTCGCAGTCGAAGGGACCCAGCGAGAGCCGGTCGCCCTCGGCGACCTGGGTCGTCTTCGGCTTGATCCGGTGCTCCTTGAGCTTGGCGCTGATGAAGGCGAGCGTCAGACGGGAGCCGATGACGGGGATGTCCGCACGCTCGCGCAGGAGGTAGGGCACGCCGCCGATGTGGTCCTCGTGACCGTGGGTGAGCACGACGCCGACGACGTCCTGCCACCGGTCGGCCAGGAAGGAGAAGTCGGGCAGGATGACGTCCACCCCGGGCTGGTGCTCCTCGGGGAAGAGGACGCCGCAGTCGATGATGAGCAGCTTGCCGCGGTGCTCGAGCACGGCCATGTTGCGGCCGACCTCGCCGAGGCCACCGAGCGCCACCACCCTCAGGGCGTTACGGGGCAGCGAGGGCGGTGCCTTCAGCTCGGGGTGCGGGTGGCTCAACGGGTCTCCTTGGTTCGGTGGGGTGTGGCTGGGGCGGGCGGCGCCGGAGCGTGCCATACCTGCCCGAGCCTACGGGTGAACGCCTCCGCTCGGGCCGTCGAGGCCTTGAGCTCAGCGATGCGTCCCTCGGCGATGGCGTGGGTCTGGTGCACCAGGGTATGCGCTGCGGCACGGTCCCGGTCGCCGCTGGCGGGGTCGGCGAGGGTGTCGAAGGCGCCGAGCAGGTCGCGGATCTGCTCGATGGAGAAGCCCAGCGGCTTCATGGGCTTGATGAGCAGGAGCCGCTCGACCGCGGCGTCGTCGTAGAGCCGGAAGCCGCCCTCGGTCCGGTCGGTCGGCTCGACCAGCCCCATCTCCTCGTAGTAGCGGATGGTCCGGTGCGAGAGGCCGGTGCGCTCGGCGACGTCGCCGATGTGCACGAGAGGCCCCCTCACGTCGGTCACGAGGCATCCATGCCGTCGGCTCCGAACATGGGCAGCAGGCTACCCCTGGGCAGCTCTGACTCCACCGTTCCCATGCGCCACCGGTCGGTGAAGAGCGCGACCAGGGTGCCGTCCGTGCGGCGCAGCACCTCAGCCCCGTGCTTGCCGTCCACCACGGGCATGGCGCTCGGGGTGGTCCGGCGGGCGATGCCGTAGCCGAGCGGCTCGAGCACCGCCTGCGCCCCGAACTCGTGCTCGAGCCGGTGGGTGGCGACCTCGAACTGCATGGGTCCCACGGCCGCGAGCACGGGAGCCTGGGCGCCCCGGCGGTCGCTGACGAGCACCTGCACCACGCCCTCCTGGTCGAGCATGTCGATCCCGCGCCGGAACTGCTTGGAGCGCCCGGTCTCCCGGGCCCGCACGACAGCGAAGTGCTCGGGCGCGAACCGCGGCAGCGGCGGGTAGTGCACGGCCCTGCCCTCGTGCAGGGTGTCACCGACGTGCAGCGCATGGGCGTTGACCAGGCCGACGACGTCGCCGGGGTAGGCCTCGTCGATCGTCTCGCGCTCGCGGCCGAAGACGGACTGGGCATACTTCGTCTGGAACGGTCGCCCGGTGCCGGCGTGCGTGAGCACCATCCCTCGCTCGAAACGGCCGGAGCACACGCGCATGAAGGCGATCCGGTCCCGGTGGGAGCGGTCCATGCCGGTCTGGACCTTGAAGACGAAGCCGGACAACGGCCCGTCGACCGGCTGGGCGACGCCCTGCACGTCGGACCACGGCCCGGGCGGGGGCGCCAGGCGGGTGACCGCCTCCAGCAGCTCGGCCACGCCGAAGTTGATGACGGCGGCGGTGAACAGGACCGGGGTGGTCCGGGCGGCGAGGAACTCCTCCTGGTCGTGGACCTGACCGGAGGCGGTGAGCAGCTCCAGCTCCTCGGTGGCCGCGTGCCAGTCCTGGCCGTGGCGGCGCGCGGCCTCGCCTGCGTCCAGCTCCTCGCGCCCGGCGACCGTCGCTCCACCGGGGGTGCGGGTGAACTGCGTCATGCCACCGGTGGCGGCGTCGACCACGCCGCGGAAGTCGCCGGCGATGCCGACGGGCCAGTTCAGCGGGGTCGGGGTGACGCCGAGGCGCTGCTGGATCTCGTCGAGCAGCGCGAGCGGCTCCTGGCCGGGGCGGTCCCACTTGTTGATGACGGTGATGACCGGGGTGCGCCGCACCCGGCACGCCTCGAAGAGCTTGAGCGTCTGCGGCTCCAGCCCCTTGGCGGCATCCAGCAGCATGACGGCGCAGTCGACCGCCGAGAGCACCCGGTAGGTGTCCTCGGAGAAGTCGGCGTGACCGGGGGTGTCCAGCAGGTTGAGGACCACGTCGTCGACGGTGAGCTGCAGCACCGCGGAGGTGATGGAGATGCCCCGCGCCTGCTCCATCTCGAGCCAGTCGGAGACCGTGCCGCGGCGTGCGCCCTTGCCGTGCACGGCTCCGGCCTGGGCGATGGCCTGCGCGTGCAGCGCCAGCGCCTCGGTGAGCGTCGACTTCCCGGCGTCGGGGTGGGAGATGACGGCGAAGGTGCGGCGGCGGGAGGCCAGCGCCGGAACATCGCTCGAGGCGAGGGGGGACGACATACGCCCGAGTCTAACGCCGCGGTAGAGTTGGCCGTGCTGCGACGGTGACCACCCGTCGCCCTCCCGCGTCCCGGCCCCTGCCTGACGGACGCCTCCGACGCCGCCGTCGCCCCCGATCCCTGACCTGATCCCCGCCTGCCCGAGGAGCCCCATGACCGAGCCGACCACCGCCCCGGCGTCCGGGGGACGCCAGACCCCCGCCGTGCCCGAGGCCGGTGAGCGCGAGACCTCGACGCGCGCCGCACTGCGCCACCCGCGCCGCCTGCGCACCGAGGTCCTCGCCGGCCTCGTCGTCGCGCTCGCCCTCATCCCCGAGGCGATCTCCTTCTCCATCATCGCCGGGGTCGACCCGAGGGTGGGGCTCTTCTCCAGCTTCGTCATGGCCGTGACGATGGCCTTCGTCGGCGGCCGGCCCGCGATGATCACCGCCGCGACCGGCGCCGTGGCCCTGGTCATCGCCCCGGTGGCCAGGGAGTACGGCCTCGACTACTTCCTCGCGACCGTGCTGCTGGCCGGGGTGCTGCAGATCGTGTTGGCGGTCCTCGGGGTCGCCAAGCTCATGCGCTTCATCCCCCGGATGGTCATGGTGGGCTTCGTCAACGCCCTGGCGATCCTCATCTTCATGGCGCAGATCCCCTACCTCATCGACGTGCCGTGGCTCGTCTACCCGATGGTCGGGCTCGGCCTGCTCATCATGGTCGGGCTCCCGCGGCTGACGACGGTGGTGCCGGCCCCGCTCGTCGCGATCGTCGCCATCACCGCGCTGGCGTGGGCGGCCGGGTGGCAGCTGCCGGACGTCTCCGACCAGGGGGAGCTGCCCACCTCCCTGCCCGAGCTCCTCGTCCCGGACGTGCCGCTGACGCTGGAGACCCTGCGGATCATCGCCCCCTACGCCCTCGCCATGGCGCTCGTCGGCCTCCTGGAGTCCCTCATGACCGCCAAGCTGGTCGACGGGGTCACCGACACCCACTCCGACAAGACCCGCGAGAGCTGGGGCCTGGGCGTCGCCAACCTCGCCTCGGGGTTCTTCGGCGGCATGGGCGGCTGCGCGATGATCGGTCAGACGATGATCAACGTCAAGGTCGCCGGGGCGCGGACCAGGATCTCGACCTTCCTCGCCGGCGTCTTCCTGCTCGCGCTCGTGGTCGGTGCCGGCCCGGCCGTGGGCATGATCCCCATGGCCGCCCTCGTCGCGGTGATGATCATGGTCTCGGTCGCGACCTTCGACTGGCACAGCGTCCGGCCCGCCACGCTGCGCCGGATGCCGCACAGCGAGAACCTCGTCATGATCCTCACCGTCGTCGTGACGGTCGTCACGCACAACCTCGCGTATGGCGTCATCGTCGGGGTCAACGCGGCGATCATCCTCTTCGCCCGCCGGGTCGCCCACTTCGCCTCGGTCGACCGCGTCGCCGAGGCCGATGTCGACGGCGACGGGACCCCAGACGTGCGCACCTACGCGGTCTCCGGTGAGCTGTTCTTCGCCACGAGCAACGACCTCGTCTACCAGTTCGACTACGCGGGCGACCCGGCCCGGGTGGTGATCGACCTCTCCGACAGCCACATCTGGGACGCCTCCACCGTCGCCGCCCTCGACGCCGTGCAGACGAAGTACGCCCGCCTCGGCAAGGAGGTCACGATCGTCGGTCTCAACACGTCCTCCGCGGCCCGGCACGGGCAGCTGACCGGGCAGCTCGGCGAGGGTCACTGACGCCCGGGGAGGGGGAGGCGGGTGCGTCGGGCCCCGAGATGACGAAGGGCCGTCGACCTGCATCGCTGCAGGTGGACGGCCCTTGATCAGATGGTCGGGGTGACAGGATTTGAACCTGCGACCTCTTCGTCCCGAACGAAGCGCGCTACCAAGCTGCGCCACACCCCGTGGCCTCCGCGCGAGGCCGAGGGGGCCGCGCGCAGCGTCCGCAAGGATAGCCCACGGCCCTGGCCTGGGCTAAATCCGTCGTGCCTGTCGGTGGGGGCGTCTAGGTTGAGGAGATGGACGACGACGTCAGGGGATTCCTCCGTTCCTTCCGCTCGCTGGCGGAGGCGGCGCACCGCAGCACGGTGGACGAGGGCGGGGAGCCGCTCGGGGAGCGGATCACGGCATACCTCGGCACGACCGCGGCGCAGGTGGCGGTCGTCACCGAGGAGGTGGCCGGGCACCGCTTCGCCGACTGGGACGTCGCGCTGGCCGAGATCGCGGGCCGCGATCCCGAGGCGGAGGAGATCGGGGTCGGGGGCGGCGACCTGCGTCACCACCTCTCGCTCGCCGACCTCATCAGCGGCTCGCACGGTATGCCCTCGGTCGGTCAGGTCGACTACGTCTCGGTCGCTGTCGGACCGCACGAGCACCGGCGCGCGATGGGGGTGGGGCTCCGGCTGTTCCGTCACGGCGGGGTGCCCGTGGTGGTGCTGCAGCGCCGGGGCAACCCGCAGTACGGCCGCAACAGGGCGACCTTCGAGGTGCTGTGCGTCGACGACATGGCCCGCGACGCGGTGCTGGAGGAGCTGCGCGTCCTCTCCCTCGAGCGCAGCGTGCTGCGCGGCAAGGTCATCAGCTTCGAGTCCTCCGGATATGGCCCGGAGTCCGAGGGCGTCACCTTCTTCCCGCGACCGGACGTCGACGAGGGGGAGGTCATCCTGCCGCCGGGCTCGCTCGCCCGGATCACCGGGCACGTCAGCGGCATCGCCGAGCACGCCGCCACGCTGCGCCGCTACGGCCAGCACCTCAAGCGCGGGCTGCTCCTCTTCGGGCCCCCGGGCACGGGCAAGACGCACACCGTGCGGCACCTCATCGGGCGCAACCCCGAGCACACCGTGGTCCTGCTCGCGGGCGACTCGCTGCGCTTCATCTCCCTCGCCGCATCGCTCGCCCGGGCGTTGCAGCCGGCCGTCGTGGTGCTGGAGGACTGCGACCTCGTGGCGGAGGACCGCGGAATGGGTGACGTGGCCCGGCCCCTGCTCTTCGAGGTGCTGGACGCCATGGACGGGCTGGACGCCGACGCCGACGTGACCTTCCTGCTCACGACCAACCGTGCCGAGGCCCTGGAGCGGGCCCTCGTGCAACGCCCCGGCCGCGTCGACCTGGCGGTGGAGATCCCGCTGCCGGACGAGGCGGGGCGCCGCCGCCTCCTCGATCTCTACGCCGCCCAGCTCCCGCTGGCCGAGCAGACCCGGGCCGAGGTCGCCCGCCGCACCGAGGGCACGACCGCCTCCTTCGTCAAGGAGCTGGTGCGCCGCGCGGTGCTGGCGGCTGCCCTCGCCGACCAGGAGCCGCAGGACCGCCACCTCCTTGAGGCCCTCGACGGGCTGCTGGCCAGCCAGGACGAGCTCACCCGGGTGCTCCTGGGCCACGGCCGAGCAGACGACTCACCGGGAGCGGACTTCCCTGACGGCGGGGCGTCGGCGGACGCCCTCGACCTGATGGTCGAGGACGATCCCCTCAGCGAAGAACGCCAGGGCCGGGTCGGGCCGCCGTGAGGGTGAGCAGCGTCGCCTCGGGCCGGCAGCAGAAGCGGAACGGCGTGTAGGGGTTGCCGCCGAGCCCGGCCGACACGTGCAGCCAGGCTGCGTCGGCGGGTGCCGCGTCCGAGGGTGTCGCGCCCGCGCCGGGCCACCAGCGGGACAGTCCCGACGCCCGGGAGGTGTCGAGGTCGCAGTTGGTGACCAGGGCGCCATACCCCGGCACCCGCAGCTGGCCGCCGTGGGTATGCCCCGCGATGAGCAGGCCGGCGCCGTCCGCCGCCATCGGGTCGAGCACCCGTCGGTAGGGCGCGTGGGTCACACCGATCGTCAGGTCGGCCTCCGGGTCCGCCGGCGCGGACACCCGGGCGTAGTCGTCGAGGCCCAGGTGCGCGTCGTCGGTGCCGACCAGCTCCAGGTCGAGGCCACCGACCGGCAGCCGCACCCGGCGGTGGGTGAGGTCGGCCCAGCCGCGGGCCGTGAGCCCGTCGACGAGATCCTGGGTCGGGAGCCGCAGGGGGGTGAGGTCGGCACCCTTGCGGTGGCTGTCGTTGACATACCGCAGCGGGTTCTTGCGCGTGGGCGGGTAGTAGTCGTTGGAGCCGAGCACGAAGGCTCCCGGGCGGTCCAGGAGCGCGCCGTAGGTCTCGAGCGCCGCGGGCACGGCGTCCATGGCCGCCAGGTGGTCACCGGTGTGGATGACGAGGTCGGGCTGGAGGTCGGCCAGGCCGCGCACCCAGTCACGCTTGCGGGTCTGCCGGGGCACGAGGTGCAGGTCCGACAGGTGCAGCACGCGCAGGTCGCGCGACCCGACCGGCAGGCACGGCACGGTCTGCTCCCGGAGGGCGAACCAGCGTGGCTCGACCCAGGTGGCGTAGGCCGCCACCCCGGCTCCCAGGCCGAGCGTCGTGGCCACCGCGCGGGCGAGGTCGCCGCCGACCGCGCGTCCGCTCACGCCAGTCCCAGGTCGATAGCCCCGCACCTGCGTGCGGTGGCCCGAGATCCCGGCGCCGGGGTGGAGATCATCCGGCGAGGGCCTGCCTGACGGCGGCGGCGACCCGGCCGCCCTCGGCGCGGCCCCCGACCCGGGGCTGCAGGACCTTCATCACCTGGCCCATGCCGCGCAGGTCGGTCGCGCCGGTCTCGGCGACGGCCGCGCGGGCCAGCTCGACCAGCTCCGCATCGCTCAGCTGCTCCGGGAGGTAGGCCTCGAGCACCGCCAGCTCGGCCTCCTCCTGGGCGGCCAGCTCCGGGCGGCCGGCGCCGGTGTAGGCATCCGAGGCCTCGCGGCGCTTCTTGGCCTCCTTGGCGATGACCTTGAGCACCTCGTCGTCGGCCAGCTGGCGTGCCTCCTTGCCGGCGACCTCCTCGGTGGTCACGGCGGTCAGGGCCATGCGCAGCGTGCCCGCGCGCACCCTGTCCTGGGCGCGCATGGCGGCGGTGAGGTCCTGCTGGAGGGTGGCCTTGAGGCCGGTCTGCTCGCTCATGCGGTCAGTGTCTCATCGGGGCTTCGCCCACGCCCGTGCGCGGGCTGCCGCGCACCGTGGGAGAGGTGGAGGTGGCTCAGTCGTCCTGACCGGGAGGGTCGGTTCCCGGCGGCTCCTCGGGCGGTCCCGGGGTGGGTGCCGGCTCGGGCTCGGGCTCCTGCGTCGGCTCCGGCTCAGGCTCGGGCTCCTGCGTCGGCTCGGGCTCGGGCTCGGGTTCCGGCTCCTGTGTGGGCTGCGGCTGGGGTTGCGGCTGCGGCTGTGGCTGCGGCTGTGGCTGGGGTTGAGGCTGCCGGGGGGCCGGCTGCGGTTGCGGCTGGGGGAGGGCCGCGGCCTGCTGGAAGCCGGTGGAGACGTGCAGCGTCACCGGGTTGGAGGTCTGCACCGACGAGCCCACACCCGGGGTGGTGTAGACGACGGTGCCCTCGGGCTGGCTCGAGGAGACCCGGACGACGCTGCCGGTCAGGCCGGCGTCCTCGAGCCGCTCCTGCGCCTCGTCCACCGGCATACCGACGACGCGGGGGATCGTCACCCGCTTGCCGTTGAGGATCTCCGCGGAGGGCTCGTCCCAGTCCTCGATCTCCATCCCCTCGGAGGCGGTATCCATGATCCGCTTCCACGTCGGGGCCGCGAGCGAGGAACCGAAGAGCGGACCCTCGATGAACTCGCCGCCGATGGTGATGTCGACCAGGTCGTCGCCGTAGCGGGCGCCGCCCGGGACGTTGCCGACGAAGACCGCGGTCGACAGCTGCGGGGTGAAGCCGGCGAACCACGTGCTCGTCGAGTCGTTGTTGGTGCCGGTCTTGCCGCCCGCGGGGCGCTCGCCCTCGAGGATCGCGCGCCACCCCGAGCCATCGATGCTCAGGACGCCCCCGAGGAGCTCGACGGCGCCGAGGGCGACGTCCTCCTCGATGACCCGCTCACACTCCGGGAGATCCAGCGGCAGCTCCTCACCGTTGGCGTCGGTCACCTTGGTCACCGGCACCGGCGGGCAGTAGATCCCGCCGGAGGCGAAGGTGGCGTAGGACGTGGCCACGGTCAGCGGGCTCGCCGTGTCGGCGCCGAGCACCAGTGAGGGAGCCAGCGTCGTGTCGGCGTTGCCCGGGTCGAGCCCGTAGTCCTGGCCGTTGGCCGCGTGCAGGCCCATCTCGGTCATGGTGTCCGCGATGTCGCACGTCCCGACCTGCGAGGCCAGCGTGGCGAAGGCGGTGTTGACCGACAGGGCCGAGGCCTTACGCAGCGTGATCTCGGGCACGTGGTTCTCGTCGTTGGCGTTGCGGACCGCCCAGTGGTCCTCACCGATGGTGCAGCCCTCCTCGAAGTCGTCCCGGAAGAAGATGCCGGCCGGGAAGACCTCGTCGGCCGGGGGGTATGACGTGGGCCGGTCCTCGGGGTCCTCGAGCCAGACGTTGCCCATGGCGCTGTCCTGCGGCTCGCGCACCCGGATGTCGGCCTCGACCGGCACGCCCTTCTCCAGTGCGTCGACCAGGGTGTAGGCCTTGGCGATCGAACCGATCGCCATACCTCCCGGACCGCCGTAGGCGTTGTCGACATTCCAGTTGACCGAGGTGGTCTGGACTTTGTCCTGGCTCTCGTCGAAGGAGTACTCGCTGGACTGGTTGAAGGCCAGGATCTTGCCGGTGCCCGGCTCCACCACGCTGGCGGCCGACCCGAGGAAGTAGTCGTTGCCCTCCGGGGTGGCGTCGCGCAGGATGTCCTTGATCTCGGCGGACAGCTCGAGGTCCAGCGTGGTCTCGACCGTGAGGCCGTTGGTGGTGAGGTTCTCCAGCCGCTCGTCACGGGTCTTGCCGAGCGCGGGCTGCTCGAGCAGCCAGGCCTCCACGTAGTCGCAGAAGTAGGGGTTGCGCGAGCGCAGGCAGGAGCGCTGGCTGTCCCTGATCTCGAGCATGTCCTCGACCTTCACGGCGACGGCCTCGTCGTGCTCCTCCTGCGTGATCATGTCCTGGTCAAGCATGTTGCCCAGCACGACGTCGCGCCGCCCCTGAGCCAGCTCGGGGTTGGCCACCGGGTTGGTGTTGCTGGGCGAGCGCACGACCCCCGCCAGCAGCGCGGACTGTGCGACCGTGAGGTCCGCGGCGTCGACGTTGAAGTAGTGCCGGGCCGCCGCCTGGACGCCGTAGACATTGTCGCCGTAGAAGGCGAGGTTGAGGTAGCCGACGAGGATCTCGTCCTTGGTGAGCCGCTCCTCGAGGGTGATCGCATACTTCAGCTCGCGCAGCTTGCGGACGTAGCCCTCCATCCCCGACCGGGCCTGCGCCTGCGCGTAGGCCTCGGCGTCATCCTCCTTGAGCGCCTGCTGCAGCAGGGCCAGCTTGATGTACTGCTGGGTCAGGGTCGACCCGCCCTGGGTGGTGTCCGTCGTGGTGTTCTGGACCACCGCCCGGGCCAGCGCCTCGACATCGGCGCCACCGTGCTGGAAGAAGCGCTCGTCCTCGATCGCGACCTGCGCGTCCTTCATGTTCTGGCTGATCTCGTCGCTCTCGACGATGATGCGGTTCTGCTGGGCCGGCGTCGCGAGGATCGTGCCGTCCGCGGCGAGGATGCGGGACTGCTGGGCGAGCGGGTTCTGCTCCAGGTCGCCGGGGAGCTCCTCGAACATGCTGACCCCCTCGCGGGCGGCGAGCCCGCTGGCGCCCACCACGGGGGCGAGGAGTCCGGCGCCGATGATCCCCATGAGGATCGAGACGGCCAGGAAGACCCCCAGGAGCGAGGTCACCCGTGCGACAGTGAGAGCAGAGCGCATACCAGACACCGTACGTGAGATTTCTGAGAGGTCCCGGCTCCTCGCCGGCGGGGCCGGGGCACGCACGTGACCAGCGCCTCCGAGGTCGCCCGGTAGGGTCGGGGCATGACTGTGCAGCAGTGGGAGTACGCGACCGTTCCGCTCATGATCCACGCCACCAAGCAGATCCTCGACCAGTGGGGCGAGGACGGCTGGGAGCTCGTGCAGGTCGTGCCCGGCCCTGGCGACGGCAGCAACCTCGTCGCCTACCTCAAGCGCCCCAAGAACGCCTGAGGGTCCGGTATGACGTCCGACACCTCCGGTGCGGGAGTCGTCGAGCAGCGGCTGGCCGAGCTCGGTCACCGGGTGCCACCCGTCGCCGCCCCCGTGGCGGCCTACGTCCCGGCCGTGCAGCACGGCGACCTCGTCTTCACCTCCGGGCAGGTGCCCTTCGTCGACGGCCGCCTCGAGCAGACCGGCAAGGTCGGTGAGGGCGAGGGCCTGGTGTCGCCCGAGGACGCGGCCCGCCTCGCCGGGGTGTGCGCGCTCAACGCCATCGCCGCCGTGAAGTCTGTCGTCGGTGACCTGGACCGCGTCGTGCGCGTCGTCAAGGTCGTCGGCTACGTCGCGAGCGACCCCGGCTTCACCGGCCAGCCGGGTGTGCTCGACGGGGCCTCGCAGCTGCTCGGCCACGCCTTCGGCGACGCCGGGGTACACGCCCGTTCCGCGGTCGGTATGGCGGTTCTCCCGCTCGACGTCCCCGTCGAGGTGGAGATCGTCGTCGCCGTCCGCGAGTGACATGACCGGGCGCACGGGCACCGGAGCAGCGGCATACCGTGACTTCGCGGTGCCCGAGGTCATCGCCGAGCAGTCCCGTCGATGGCTGGCGCTGCCCGAGGAGCAGCGTGAGGTGGCCGCGCCGAGGGCGTCGGCGACCGTCATGCTCCTGCGGGAACGCGCACCGGGAGGGGGCCTCGAGGTCTTCGTGCTGCGCCGCGCCGCCGGCATGGCCTTCGCGGCCGGCATGATCGCCTTCCCCGGCGGCGGGGTCGACCCCCGTGATGCGGACGAGGACGTGCCCTGGGCGGGGCCGGGCGCCCAGGAGTGGGCCGCGCGACTGGGGACCGACGAGAGCGCCGCCCGACAGGTGGTGACCGCCGCCGCCCGCGAGGTCTTCGAGGAGTGCGGGGTGCTGCTGGCCGGACCCTCGCCGGCCGCGGTCGTCACCGATGTCCGCGACGAGGGGTGGCGCCGCGAGCGTGCCGGCCTCCTGGACCGCACCCACAACTTCGCGCAGGTGCTGGCCTGCCACGACCTCGTGCTGCGGACCGACCTGCTGGCGCTGCGAGGTCACTGGACGACGCCGGAGTGCGAGCCGCGACGCTACGACACGAGGTTCTTCGCCGCGCGCATGCCGGACGGACAGCTGGCCGACGACGAGAGCACCGAGGCGGAGGTGGCCTCCTGGCGTGCGCCGGCGGAGATCCTGACCGGGTACGCGGAGGGGCGCGACGTGCTGCTGCCGCCGACGCGGGTGATGCTCGAGGAGCTGGCGGAGGTCACCGATCTCGACGCCTGGCTCCGGGAGCCGGTGCCGGTGGTGCCGGTCCTGCCCGCACCGGTGGAGGTCGACGGCACCGTGCGGATGCGCATACGGCGGTAGGTGCGGGTCGCCCTGGCGGCACCGGGCCACCACGGTGAGAGGCTGGGCGCATGAGTGCTGTCGCCGATGCCGACTGGGCGGGTGGTCCCTGGGGTGAGCGCGCCCACGCCGTGCTCTGCCCCAACCCCTCGCCGATGACCCTGGACGGCACCAACACGTGGGTGCTGCTCGAGCCCGGGGGCGCCGAGGCGGTCGTCGTGGACCCCGGGCCGCTGCGCGAGGGCCACCTCGCCTCGGTGCTCGACCACGTCGAGCAACGGGGCGCCCGGGTGGCGCTGACGCTCCTGACACACGGCCACGCCGACCACGCCGAGTCCGCCGACCGGTGGGCGGAGCTCACCGGGGCTCCGGTGCGCCGCCGCGGCCGGGGCCATGACGACCTGGTGGACGGCGAACGCCTGGTCGTCGGCGGCCTCGAGCTGCTCGTCGTGCCCACCCCCGGTCACACGGCCGACTCGCTGTCCTTCCTCCTGCCTGCCGAGCAGGTGCTGCTCACCGGCGACACCGTCCTGGGCCGGGGCACCACCGTGGTCGCCTACCCGGACGGCGACCTCACGTCATACCTCGAGTCGTTGGAGCGGCTGCGCGGACTCACCGGCAACCGGGCCGCGACCAGCATCGCGCCCGGGCACGGACCGGTCGTCCCGGATGCCGCTGGGGTGGTGGAGCACTACTGGCGGCACCGGCACGCGCGCCTGGAGCAGGTCCGTGAGGCCGTCGCGCAGGTGCGGGGCGAGCCTGGTGACCTCGCCGACACGGTCGTGGAGCGGGTGTATGCCGACACCCCGCGCGCCGTATGGCCGGCCGCCCGGCTCTCGGTGCTCGCGCAGCTGGACTACCTCGGCGAGCTCGAGCGCTGATCCGCGCGCTCAGCGGGCCCGTCGGCGGAGCCGGTCGACGTCCATGAGGGTGACGGCCTTGGCGCCGAGGGTGACCCAGCCGCGCTGCGCGAAGTCGGCGAGGGCCTTGTTGACCGTCTCCCGGCTGGCGCCGACCAGCTGGGCGAGCTCCTCCTGGGTGAGGTCGTGGGCGACGACGAGCCCGGCGTCCGAGCGTCGGCCGAAGCGGTCGGACAGGTCGAGCAGGGCCTTGGCCACGCGGCCGGGCACGTCGGTGAAGACCAGGTCGGACAACCCCTCGTTGGTCTTGCGAAGACGATGGGCCAGGCCCGCCAGCATCTGCATCGCGACCTCCGGGTGACGACCGAGGAAGGCGCGCAACGCATCGTTGCCGAGGGAGATGAACTCGGTGTCGGACACGACGTAGGCGGTCGTGAGGCGCGGGCCGGGGTCGAAGAGGCTGAGCTCGCCGAACATCTCGCCCGGTCCGAGGACGGACAGCAGGCTCTCGCGGCCGTCCGAGGAGGCGCGCGACAGCTTCACCTTGCCGCGGGTGATGACATAGAGGGAGTCCCCCGGGTCCCCCTCGTGGAAGACGACGTCGCCCCGGGCCAATCGGTGGGGGCTCATCGAGTCCATGAGGCGGTCGGCCGTCGCGCCATCGAGCGCGGCGAACAACGGTGCTTTCATCACGACGTGCCGGTCCACCGCCTCATGGTGCCATGACCAGCGCAGGAATGGGCTGCGTCGGGGTGTCGGACCTCCCCTCTAGGCTGTGCTGGTGAGTGTCGACAGCGATCCCGCCGGTCCGGCTGACCAGACCCCGACGGGGGAGAGCGCGCTGGCGCTGACCCGTCGCGCGCGGCGGATGGCCCGCCTGCTGCAGGAGCGCTATCCCGACGCCCACTGCGAGCTGGACTTCGAGGACGCCTTCCAGCTGCTGGTCGCGACGGTGCTCTCCGCCCAGACGACGGATGTGCGGGTCAACGGGGTGACGCCCACGCTCTTCGCCCGTTTCCCCGACGCCCATGCCCTGGCGACGGCGGACCGTGCCGAGGTGGAGGCGATCATCCAGCCGACCGGTTTCTTCCGGGCCAAGACCGAGTCCCTGCTCAAGCTGGGCGCAGCCCTCGTGGAGAGGTTCGAGGGGCAGGTGCCTGCTCGACTCACCGACCTCGTCACCCTGCCGGGGGTCGGGCGCAAGACCGCCAACGTCGTGCTCGGCAACGCCTTCGACGTGCCGGGCATCACCGTCGACACCCACGTAGGGCGGCTGGCCCGACGCTTCGGCTGGACCGACGCGGAGGACCCGGTGGCGGTCGAGCACGCGGTGGGAGCGCTCTTCCCCCGCCGGGAGTGGACCCAGCTCTCCCACGTCCTGATCTTCCACGGCCGGCGCACGTGCCACGCGCGCAAGCCGGCCTGCGGTGCCTGCCCGGTGGCCCGGCTCTGCCCGGCCTACGGCGTGGGCGAGACCGACCCGGTCGCCGCCGCCGCGCTGGTGCGGACGGCTC
The DNA here is from genome assembly GCF_008001015.1 of Serinicoccus profundi. Classification (NCBI taxonomy): domain Bacteria; kingdom Bacillati; phylum Actinomycetota; class Actinomycetes; order Micrococcales; family Ornithinimicrobiaceae; genus Serinicoccus; species Serinicoccus profundi. Next base: position 483,879 of record NZ_CP042862.1, read on the forward strand.
CCCGGGCGTGAGCGTGCCCGCGCCGGAGGGCTGGTCGCCGCCGGGCTGGCTCACCGACCTGGCGGCAGTGCTTCCCGGGTTGCCCGGGGAGCGGTTCAGCAGGTTCCTGCCGCCACCGGAGGGAGGGCGCCGCCAGTCGGCGGTCCTCGTCCTCTTCGCCCCGGGGGTCGAGGATCCCGGTGATCCCGACGCCACCACGGTGGTCCTCACCGAGCGAGCCCACACCATGCGCTCGCACGCGGGTCAGCCGGCCTTCCCCGGGGGCGGCACCGAGGAGGGTGACCGCGACGCCGCCGGGACGGCGTTGCGGGAGGCGGCGGAGGAGGTGGGCCTCGACCCCTCGGGCGTGGACATCCTCGGTGAGCTGCCGACGCTGCACATCCCCGTGTCCGGCTACGACGTGACGCCGGTCCTGGGGTGGTGGCGGCGGCCCCACCCGGCATCGCTGTGGGCCAAGGACACCCGTGAGGTGGCCCGGGTCCTCCAGCCGGAGGTGCGCCGGCTCATCGACCCCGCGCAGCGGTTCCGGGTCCATCACCCCAGCGGTTTCGTCGGGCCGGCCTGGGATGTCGAGGGCCTGCTGGTGTGGGGGTTCACCGCCGGTGTCCTGGACCGGGTCCTCCACCTGGCCGGGATCGCCCCGGCCTGGCCGGACGCACCGACGAGGGAGCTCGAGCTGTGAGGGCGGACGGGAGTCGACCGCCCGTGCAGGCTCAGTGCTGCGAGGTCTCCAGCGCGCTCGCGCGCCGCTGACCCTGGGCGGCGGACTTGACGGTGTCGACCGTCTCCTTCGCCTCACGGATGGCGCGCTCGGGCTTGCCGTTGACCTTCTGGCGCTGGCTGTTGCCGATGAGTCCGAGGACGGCGGCGATGAGGAAGAGGACGCCGGCCATGATGAGCAGGCCGGCCCACCACCCGAGCCAGATGCCGATGACCCCCGCCAACCCGAGCCAGAGGAGCCCCAGGCCGTAGAGGCCGAAGACGGCCGCGCCGGCGAACATCCCGGCGCCCTTGCCGGCATGGGAGACGTCCTGCATGATCTCGGTCTTGGCGAGCTCGAGCTCACCGCGCATGATCTGCGAGACATCCAGGGACACGTCGGAGACGAGCTGACCGAGGGAGCGCTTGCCGGCCGTTCCGGCCAGCGCGGAGGTGTCGGTCTGTGCAGGAGTTGCCATGAGCCGATCGTATCTTGCGCGAACGACAGGTGCAGCGCGGCCGATCACGACAGCGTCCTGCGGACGTCGAGGTGGGGTGAGGCCCTGCGGGCAAGCACGGTGCCCGCCCGGCACCCCCTGTTCAGTGCCGAGCGGGCACTCGTGTCGACAACCGGTCCCGTGACAGCCGGCGGAGCCGCACCCTCCGAAGAGGGGGCTCCTGGGTCGATACCACCAGTCTGACAGTGGATACGGAGTGGTCAGAGCCACTTTTGGCAAAGATTTGTTAAAGACTTCCGGGTAGGGCCTGGGTGCGGGTTCGGCGCAGCGGTGGCCGATGAGGGCGAGCCGGTGCCGCATACAGTGACCGGATGACCAGCCCGCTGCGCGCTCTCGAGGCGCTCGCCGCCCTCCCCGGCGTCACGGACGGGATGGATCGGGCCCGCGAGGCCTGCACCACCCTGCGGTGGCACGAGGGTCTGCGGCGCCGCATCCCCGAGGCTGCGGCGGAGTCGAGGGTGCGCGGGGCCGCCGCCTCGGGGCTCCTGGAGGGGGCTGAGCCGGCGGGCTCCACGCGCAGCGTCGCCGTGGTCCGCGATCTCATGCGCGGTGCGCTGGAGCAGGCGCCGGTCGATGATCCGTTGTGGCGCACGGTGCTGGCGTCCGCCCGCGTGACGGCCCGGACCGAGGGCGTGACCCTGGCCGACCTGGGGGCCCCCGCTCAGCTGGTGGCCGGACTTCATACCGCGGCCTCGGCAGGCCTCCTGCCCGCGCGCGAGGTCGGGAGGCCACGCCTCGAGGGTGAGTCGGCCGAGGGTGTGGAGGTGCTCGGCCCGGCGCCGGGGGTGGCCGAGGCCCGGGTCCGTCTGGCGTCGGTCCACGACCTGCTCCGGCTCGTGCCGGGCGGGCAGCAGCCGGCGTTGCTCCTCGCCGCCGTCATCCACGCCGAGATCGTGGTCGCGCGACCTTTCGTCGCGGGCAACGGTCTGGTTGCCAGAGCGCTCGAGCGCATCCTGCTGCGGGTTGCCGGGGTCGACCCCACCGGGGTGGCGGTGCCCGAGAGCGGTCACGCCGAGCGGGCCGGGACGGACTACCGGGGAGCGCTGGCGGCCTATGCCTCCGGTGACCCGGACGGGGTCCGGCTCTGGTTGGAGCACTGCGCGGGGGCGGTCGTCCGAGGCGCTGCCGAGGGGGGTCGGATCGCCGACGCCGTGCGGGTCGGACGCCTGGGAGGCCCTACCGAGGAGCGGCGTTGAGCTGCTGGCCACGGGCTCACGCAGGGTGGTGGCGTGATATCCCCGGGGGTATGACGGGGCGCCCGTGATGTCCGGCACTCGCGGTGTCGGGTACAGCTTGCATTAGGCCTCGCCGGTCATGCATACTTGAGGAACAGCGCTCCTCGCAAGAGTTGTAGCGCGGGTGTTTAGGGTCATCCCCCCCTGACCTTGGACACCGACGGCCCCGGCTTCCCCCCCGCCGGGGCCGTCCCCTTTTCCCACCCATTCCCGGATAACCGGGGTTCGGCCTGCGGGCCCGTTACCGTCGCCCGTCGGTGGCCGTCTCGTCCACACCGTCGCCGCGTCCGCACGGTCGTCCACAGATCTGCGGCACCCGGTGGCGGACCGGACGGCCCGTGGGTGACCGTCGTGCCATGACCACGACGACCCGTCCGCGCGAGTCGGACCTGCACGCGGCGCTCGGCCCCCTCGGGCCGCTCCTGGAGGACCCCCGGGTGACGGACGTCCTCGTCAACGGCGAGTCGGGCGTCTGGGTCGACCGCGGCAGCGGAGCCGAGCCCTCGCCCGTGCGGTTCGTCGACGAGCGCAGCGTGCGCCGGTTGGCCGTCCGCCTCGCCGCCCTCTCCGGCCAGCGGCTGGACGAGTCGAGCCCCTGGGTGGATGGGCTGCTCCCGGGCGGCCTGCGCCTGCACGCCCTGCTGCCACCGTTGGTGGGAGGCGGGGCACACCTCAGCCTGCGGATCCCCCGACAGGTGGTGCCGAGCCTGGACGACCTCATCGACTGGGGGGCCGTGGACCCGGTCGCCGCCAGGGTGCTCGACGCCGTCGTGCGCTCGCGGGTGTCCTTCCTCGTCAGCGGCGGCACCGGGTCGGGCAAGACCACGCTGCTCGGGGCGCTGCTGTCCCGCTGCGCGATCGGCGAGCGGATCGTCGTGGTGGAGGACGTCAGGGAGCTGCGGATCGACCACCCGCACGTCGTGCACCTCCAGGGCCGTACCGCCAACGTCGAAGGCCGCGGCGAGGTGACGATGACCACCCTCGTCCGCCAGTCCCTGCGCATGCGCCCCGACCGTGTCGTCGTCGGAGAGGTCCGCGGCGCGGAGGTGCGCGAGCTGCTCACCGCCCTCAACACCGGTCACGAGGGCGGGTGCGGCACGGTGCACGCCAACGCGGCCCGCGACGTCGTGGCCCGGTTCACCGCCCTCGGGGCGCTGGCCGAGATGTCGGGTGAGGCGGTCCAGGCGCAGCTGGTCAGCGCCATCGAGGTGGTCATCCACCTCGCCCGCGACGCCGCCGGTCGTCGGTGCCTGCGCGAGGTGGCCGTGCTGCGAGCCCGAGAGGGCCGCCCCGAGTGCGTCACCGCACTCGAGGGTGGGCCTGGTGCCTGGCGTCCCGGCCCGGGGAGTGCTGAGCTGGCCGCGCGCCTGGGCCTGCCACCCGAGGACCTGCCGTGCTGAGCTCGGCCGCACCGGCGCTCGCCCCGCTGCTCCTGGCAGCGCTGGCGGCCGCCAGCGTGCTGGTGCGACCCCGTTCCGGGGCCCAGGTCGCCCCCGACGGCTACGACGTCGCCCCGTCGGACGACGGCGTCGCGGCCACGCCCGACACCGCCCTGGATCAGCCCAGGAGGGGCCGGGCCGCAGCCACCCGGAGCCGGAGGGCGCTGGGTCGTCGGCTCCTCGCCCGACTGGGTCGGCTCCGCGGGGGACGACGTGACCCGGATGCCGACCTCGTCGCGCGGGAGCTCGAGGTGGTCGACACCATCGCTGCAGCCCTGGAGGGTGGGCTGCCGGTGGGCCGGGCCGTGGAGCTGGCGCTGGAGCGCACCCGCCCCGCGGTTCCGGGCGCCGGGCCGGACTGGGGCATCGTGGCCCGGGCCGCGCAGGAGGGCGAGCCGCTCGCCCCGGCGTGGGAGCGCCTGGCCCGGCGCTCCGGCACCCCGACGGTCGCGGCCGTGGCGCGGTCCTGGCAGGTGGCAGCCCGGTCGGGGGCGCCCCTGGCCGAGGCGTTGCGCGTCAGCGCCCGGACGGCTCGCGAGCGCCGGCGCCTGGAGGACGCCGTGCAGACGGCCAGCGCCGGGGCCCGGGCCACAGCGACCGTGCTGACCCTGCTGCCGCTGGCGGGCATCGGGCTGGCGGCGATGCTGGGCGTGCACCCGGCCGCGCTCTACGCCACCCCGCTGGCGTGGGCCTGCCTCGGAGCTGGGGCTGCGCTGCTGCTGCTGGGTCAGGTGCTGGTGCGTCGACTGATCGCCCAGGTCCTCGCAGGTGCGCGATGACAGGGTCACCGGGGGAGGGGTCCTCGTGCTGACCTCGACGACCTGGCTGCTGCCCCTGCTCGCGGTGGTCGCCGGAGCGGTGCCGCTGGTGTGGTGGGCGCCGTCGGCGCAGGGGTGGACCCCGCCGCGCGGCCGGTCCGGTGGCGCGTCGGGGAGCGACACGCAGGCTGCTGTCCCCGAGGCGCTCGACCTGCTCGCCCTCGCTCTCCAGGGCGGGAGCTCGCTCGGCGCGGCGGCCCATCACGTCGCCGCGGTCCTGCCACCGCCGCTCAGCGAGGAGCTGGCGGACGTCGGCCGCGATCTGCTGCTCGGGATCGATGCGGGGCCGAGCTGGGAGTCCGCGGGTCGGCACTGGCGACCCGCCCGGACGAGCATGGAGATCGCCGCCCTCGCCGGCGTGTCCCCGGGGCCGGCCCTGCGTCAGACCGCCTCGGACCTGCGCCGACGCACGGTCGCCGCGGTGGAGGTGGCGACCGCCCGTCTGGGGGTCCGCCTCGTCGTGCCGCTGGGGCTGGCCTTCCTGCCCGGCTTCGTGCTGAGCACGGTCGTGCCGCTCGTCCTCGCCCTCGTCCGGGAGCAGTCCTGGTGAGGCCACTGAACCGACCGCCCGGCGGTCACAGACGTGCGTCTCACCGTGAGACGCACCCACCCACAAGGAGGGGAACCATGAAGAAGAAGAACACCACCATCGGCGCGGCCCTGCGCCGGCTCCGCGAGCGTGGCGACGCCGGCATGACCACGGCGGAGTATGCCGTCGGCACCATCGCCGCCTGCGCCTTCGCCGCGGTGCTGATGGCCATCCTGCAGTCCGGAGGGGTCAAGGGCGTCGTCACCTCGGTCATCACGACCGCACTCTCGGTGTCGTTGTGAGCCGGCGCGGGCATCATGGCGGTGACCGGGGGATGGTCAGCGCCGAGATGGCGCTCGTCATCCCCTCGGTGCTGCTGGTGCTCGCGATCTGCCTGACCGCGCTCAGCCTGGGGGTGGATCAGGTCCGGTGCGAGGATGCGGCGCGCGTTGCAGCGCGCGCCGCATCCCGCGGGGAGGACACCGGGCTCGTCCGAGATGCCGCACTGCAGCGAGCACCCCACGGGGCCAGCGTGTCCGTGGAGGGTGACGCCGAGGGCGTGCGGGTGGTGGTCCGGGCCCGAGCCCGTGACCGGCTCCTGCCCGGCCTGCCCGCCGCCGAGGCGAACGCCCGGGCGGTGTGGGAGCCCGGAGCGGCGCCATGAGCGGTCGGCACACGCGGCCCCGCCACCACGTCGGGGCAGCCGGATCGGCCGTCACCTCGGCCGGTGGATCGACCGGCAGCTGGGCCGGCCGTGGCGAGCGCGGCTCGGCCTCCGTGCTCGGGATCGGGGTGGTGGTCGGGCTGTCCACCGTGCTCGTGCTGGCCCTCGGGCTGGTGGCCGTCCTCGTCGCCGGGCAGCAGGCGCGCACGGCCGCCGACCTGGGAGCGCTCGCCGCAGCGGGTCAGATGGTCCAGGGGCTCGGCGACGACGCGGCCTGCGCGCGAGCCAGGCAGGTGGCGCACGAGCACGGGACGAGTCTCCAGAGCTGTGTGGTGGACCCCGCAGGGGCCTCCCCCTGGCCGGAGGTCACGGTGCAGGTGGAGCGCCCCGTCATCGGCACGAGGTGGACGGTCAGCGTGCGGGCTCGGGCGGGAGCGACGGCTGCTCGGGCCACTCCCAGCTGACCTCGAGCTGCCCGCCGGGGATGCCCGCTGCGATGAGGTGGGTCGCGAGATCGGCGCTCAGGCTCAGCTCCCTGGGCTCCTCCTCGCCGACACGGCCGAAGCAGCGCGCCGGGACGCGGTAGCGGTCGAAGGGCGCGGTGATCACGGCCGAGGAGGTGCCCTTGGGGATGAACCTGGCATACCTCGGCCGGGTGGTGCGGCCGCGGTCGACGACCTCGTACTCCAGGACGTGGTGCTGGCCGGGCAGCAGCGGTGCGCCGAGGAGCATCTCGGCGGCGACGATCGGGGAGGAGGGGTGGCGGCGCACCCGGCCGACCCGGCAGCCGATGAGCGCGCGCATGCCCAGCACCCCGGACGACGAGCCGTCGCGGCTCATGTAGACGGCCGTGTAGCGGTCAGGGAAGCCGCTGACGGCCTCGACGACCAGCCGGGTGCGGATCGATCTCAGGCACCCACGGCTGTCGATGGTGAGGACCTCGTCGACGACCCGGGTGGCCAGCACCCCGGCGGAGCGTTCGATGAGCGGCGAGATGGTGGCGGCCATGTCCTCGGAGAGCGACTGGCCGACCGAGGCCAGGAGGGCCTGGGCCCCGGCGGGGGGGGGGGGCACTTGCCCCGGGGGCGGTGCGGGCCGAGCAGGGAGATGAGGGCTCCGGGCGCCAGCCCGGCCATCCGCTCGATCTCCCGGATGGCTTGCAGGGAGACGGCGCGCTCGGGCCGGCTCCGCCCGGTCTGCCAGTGGCTGAGGGTCGAGAGGCTCACCGACACCCCTTTGCGGCGCAGCCGGTCGCGGACCCGCTCCAGCGTCAGACCGCTGTCGGAGAGGGCGGCCCGCAGCGCGGCGTCGAACGGGCCCGAGTGCAGCACGCTGCGGGTCGCTGCGCGGCGCGATGTCGTCATCGACCCTCCTCGTCCGGTCCGGTGTGGCCCAGGGCGACCACCTCGACGCACGCTACGCCGGTGCGTCCATCGTCATCGACAGACGAGCCCCGCCGCACGCTCAGATGTGAAGTTCCACAGTTGGAGTGCATCCCGGCTCGCCCTCACGCAGCGCCGTGACGCGTAGGACGGCTGCTCAGACGGTGTTCTGCGCGACAACGCGCTTTTCACAGTTGCCCCGACGCATCCGTGAGTCTGTGGAGATGTCGCAGGTCATGGGTTTGACCTGGCATCACCGAGTGCGGTGAGGTCAGCAGGTAGTGGCGGACGGTATGACGATCTGGAGGTGGGGTCAGATCGACATGCCCGGGGCTCGACTGTAGGGGGGTTGAGCCCCGGTCCGTCCCCCTTCACGTGGCGTCGGCTCAGGCCCGGTCGCCCGGGACCGACCCGGTCGACCCGCTCGCGGTGCCGCCTGCGCCCGGCGTCTGCCGCGGCAGGATCGGGGTGGTCGTGCGGTCGGCGGCCGCCGAGGAGTCGGAGGCGGGGCGGGGCTGGGTGGTGCGGGGTGCGCCGGCGGCATCCGACCCGAGCCGCTGCGCGTCGCGCTCCCGCTCGACCCGCCGGTCGGAGTCCTTGGCCTGCCGACGCAGCTCGCGGACCTCCCGGGCGCGACGTGCCTTGGAGCGGGTGCCGACGGCCAGCAGCCAGAGACCACTCGTGGCCGCCGCCAGCGTGATGCCACCGACGACGAACAACCAGATCGGGGTGATCTCCACGTTGAGGATGCCGTAGGAGATCTGGACGGGGTCCATGCCCCGGGTGGCGAGCCACATGTAGATCACCACGGCCAGGGCGACGAGCAGCAGGATGAGGCCAAAGACGACCATGGCAGACCTTTCGAGGAGCGGATGTCCCACGAGGGGCGCGGTGACCGGGCGGCCCCCATCAGGCAGAGGGTAACGCAGCGGGGCTGCTCCGGCCGCGTCGATCAGCCCGTCGGGACGACGACCTCGCGCTCGCTCAGCAGGTGCCCGAGCACGGCGACCGCACCGTCCTTGTCGAGGGGCTCGTTGCCGTTGCCGCACTTGGGCGACTGGACGCACGCGGGGCACCCCGCCTGGCACCGGCAGCTCTCCACGAGGTCGCGGGTGGCGGACAGCCAGCGCACCGCTGCGGCGAAGGCCCGCCGACTGAAGCCGGCCCCTCCGGGGTAGCCGTCGTAGACCATGACGGTGGGCAGGCCGGTGTCGGGGTGGAGCGCCGTGGAGACCCCGCCGATGTCCCATCGGTCGCAGGTCGCCAGGAGCGGGAGCATCCCGATCGAGGCGTGCTCGGCGGCGTGCAGGGCCCCGGGCACATCCTGCTCGGCCACCCCGGCGAGGGCGAGCTCCTCGAGCGGGAGGGTCCACCACACCGCCTGGGTCACCAGGGTGCGGGCCGGAAGATCGAGCGGGTGGGTCCCGATGACGGTGCCGTCGGTCAGCACCCGCTGGAAGGCCGTCACCTGCGTGGTCACCTCCACCTTGCCCGTCGCCAGCGACGCCGCCCCCCAGCTCTGTCGGGTCTGCTGCTCGCGGATGCTGAAGGTGCTCTCGCTCCGGGCCCGCGTGCTCCAGCCAGGATCCCCGGCCACGACGAGGGCGACCGAGCCGTCCAGGTCGAGCTCGGTGACGACGTACGGCTCGCCCTGGTGGACGTAGACCGCCCCCTGATGGACGGTCGTGAGGGCCCGCGCCTCGTCCACCGTGCCGAGCACGCGTCCGCTGCGCGCGTCGACGATCTGCACGGTCTGCCCGGCGCCGCGCAGGGCGACGTGGTCGGTGGCCCGGTCGGGGCGGGCCCAGTACCACCCCGTGGGGCGGGCCCGCAGGACGCCGCCGACGACGAGCTGCTCCGCGAGGGCGCGCAGGCCGGGGCCGAACCAGCATTCGTCCGCCTCGGTCAGCGGCAGCTCGGCGGCGGCGGCCGCCAGGTGCGGGCCGAGGACGTAGGGGTTCTCCGGGTCGAGCACGCACGTCTCGACCGGTGCCTCGAAGATGAGCTCGGGGTGGGTGAGGAGGTAGGTGTCGAGCGGGTCGTCGGCCGCGACGAGCACCGCCAGGGACGGGGAGCCGCTGCGTCCGGCGCGGCCCACCTGCTGCCAGAAGGAGGCGCGCGTGCCCGGCCAGCCGGCCATGACCACGGCGTCCAGCCCGGCGATGTCGATGCCCAGCTCCAGGGCGCTGGTGGCGGCGAGTCCCATGACGGTGCGCTCCCGCAGCGCCGACTCGAGCTCGCGTCGCTCCTCGGGAAGGTAGCCGCCGCGATAGGCGGCGATCCCCGCGGCGGTCCCGCTGCGTGCCTCCCTGGCCTGCCGGGCACGGGAGGCGACCTGCTCCACCCCGACCCGGGAGCGCGCGAAGGCGACCGTCTGCACGTCGGAGGAGACGAGGTCGGTGAGCAGGTCGGCGACCTCGCCGAGGGTGCTGCGTCGGCGGCCGTCCTCGAGCTCACCCGGCTGCCAGAGGGCCACCACCGCCTCGCGGCGGGGGGAGGCGTCGGCGGTCACCGCCACGACGTCCTGGCCGGTCAGGGCCCGGGCCAGGGGCTCGGGCTCGGCCACGGTCGCCGAGGCGAGGACGACGGTGGGGGTCGCGCCATACCTCGCCGCCACCCGCAGCAGCCGACGCAGCACCGCCGAGACGTGGGCGCCGAAGACCCCGCGGTAGATGTGGCACTCGTCGACGACGACGTAGCGCAGCGCCCGCAGGAAGGGGGCCCAGCGCTCGTGCCCGGGCAGCAGCGTGTGGTGCAGGAGGTCGGGGTTGGTGAGGACGTAGTGCGCGTGCTCCCGGATCCACCGGCGTTCCTCGCTCGGCGTGTCACCGTCGAGGCGCGCGACCCGCACGTCGGGCACGGCCAGGGCCTGCAGCCGCGACTCCTGGCCGGCGCCGAGGGCCTTGGTCGGCGCGAGGTAGAGCGCGGTCGCCCCCCGGCCGGTCACCGCGCCGGTGCCGTCGCTCAGCTCCGTGAGCACGGGGATGAGGTAGCCGAGCGACTTGCCTGACGCCGTGCCGGTCGAGACGATGACGTGCCGTCCGGCGTGGGCGAGCTCGGCCACCTCCGCCTGGTGCGCCCAGGGGGCGTCGATCCCGTGCCCCAGCAGCGCCGCCTTGACCGTGGGCGCGCACCACGAGGGCCAGGGTGCGGTGCGGCCCTCGCGGGCGGGCACGGTGCGGACGTGGCGCAGGCGTTCGGCCCGGGCTCCCTCGGTGAGGCGGGCCAGGGTGGTGTGGGGGTCGAAGGTCGCGGAGCACAGGTCGTCCATCTCGACGACCACGCTACGCCGCCGCTCCGACATACCTCGTCGTCCGCAGGTCGGGATGCTAGGCGTGCGGGCGCCTGATCACTACAGTGGCGACATCCGAACGATGTCCCGCGGACCCACCGCGTCGTCGCCCGCGAAGATGCGGGCCCTCTGAGGAGGCATACATGTCCCCAGTCGCTGCCGCGAGCGATGTCTCGCTCTCGGGTGCCGACACCTCGATCGTCGTCGTGGTGCTGTGCATCTCCCTCGTCGCCCTCGTCATGGGCTTCATGTTCCGCAAGGAGGTGCTGGCCGCCTCGCCGGGCACGGCGTCGATGCAGGAGATCGGCGGTGCCGTCCAGGTGGGGGCCTCGGCCTACCTCGGGCGGCAGTTCCGCACCCTGGGGGTCTTCGCCGTCGTGGCGTTCTTCCTGCTCATGGCGCTGCCGGCCGACGACCTCTTCGTCCGGGTGGGCCGCTCGATCGCCTTCATCTTCGGCGCCGGCTTCTCCGCCTTCATCGGCTGGCTGGGCATGAACCTCGCCACCGCCGCCAACATGCGCGTCGCCGAGGCGGCCCGCACCACTGGTCGCGACGACGGCATGCGCATCGCCTTTCGCACCGGCGGCACCGTGGGTATGGCGACCGTCGGGCTCGGTCTGCTCGGCGCGGCGCTGGTCGTCCTCATCTTCCAGGGCGACGCGGCCAAGGTGCTCGAGGGCTTCGGCTTCGGCGCCGCCCTGCTCGCGATGTTCATGCGCGTCGGCGGCGGCATCTTCACCAAGGCCGCCGACGTGGGCGCCGACCTCGTCGGCAAGGTCGAGGCCGGGATCCCCGAGGACGACCCCCGCAACGCCGCCACCATCGCCGACAACGTCGGCGACAACGTCGGCGACTGCGCCGGCATGGCCGCCGACCTCTTCGAGTCGTATGCCGTGACGCTCGTGGCGGCGCTCATCCTCGGCACCGCGGCGCTGGGCAGCGAGGGCGGCCTGACCTTCCCGCTCATCATCCCGGCCATCGGTGTCCTCACCGCGATCATCGGCGTCTACATCACCAAGGCCCGCCCGGGGGAGAACGGCCTGCAGGCCATCAACCGCAGCTTCTACATCTCCGCCGGGATCGCGGCCGTCGCCTCCGTGGGGGCGGCCCTGGTCTTCCTGCCGACCGAGCTCGCCGTGACCAGCGGGCTGGAGCTCGAGGTCGCGGCCGACGCCGACACGGTCAACGCGGCCGTCGGTGCGGCGGCCTCCGTGGTCATCGGCATCGTGCTCGCCGCCTTCATCCTCTGGTTGACCGGCTACTTCACCGGCACCGAGAGCCGACCCACCAAGGACGTCGCCCGCACCTCCCTCACCGGCCCGGCGACGGTGGTGCTCTCCGGCATCGGGGTGGGCCTGGAGTCGGCCGTCTACACCGCGGTCACCATCGCGGCGGCGATCTTCGCGATCTTCACCCTCGGCGGCGGCTCGCTCATCCTGGCGCTGTTCTACGTCGCGCTGGCCGGCTGCGGCCTGCTCACGACGGTCGGCGTCATCGTGGCCATGGACACCTTCGGCCCGGTGAGCGACAACGCGCAGGGCATCGCCGAGATGTCCGGCGACGTCGACGGCGAGGCCGCGCAGATCCTCACCGAGCTCGACGCGGTGGGCAACACGACCAAGGCCATCACCAAGGGCATCGCGATCGCGACCGCCGTGCTCGCGGCGACCGCGCTCTTCGGCTCCTACCTCGACGCGATCCTCCAGGCCCTGGAGGGGGCCGGCGAGGCCAGCGCCGACGTGCTCCAGTCCTTCCTCGTCTTCGACCCGCGCGCCCTCGTCGGGGTCCTCATCGGTGGCTCGGTCGTCTTCCTCTTCTCCGGGCTGGCCATCAACGCCGTCACCCGCGCGGCCGGCGCCATCGTCTTCGAGGTGCGCCGCCAGTTCCGCGAGAAGCCCGGCATCATGGACTACTCCGAGAAGCCCGACTACGCCCGCGTCGTGGACATCTGCACCCGCGACTCCCTCCGTGAGCTGGCCACCCCCGGACTGCTCGCGGTCTTCGCCCCGATCGCCGTCGGGTTCGGCCTCGGCGTCGGTGCCCTCGCCGGCTACCTCGCCGGCGCGATCGGCACCGGCGTGCTCATGGCGGTCTTCCTGGCCAACGCCGGTGGCGCCTGGGACAACGCCAAGAAGATCGTCGAGGACGGCAACCACGGCGGCAAGGGCAGCTCGGCCCACGAGGCGACGATCATCGGTGACACCGTCGGTGACCCGTTCAAGGACACCGCCGGCCCGGCCATCAACCCGCTGCTCAAGGTGATGAACCTCGTCGCGCTGCTCATCGCCCCGGCGATCATCGGCCTCACCTACGGCGAGGGCGCCAACGACCTCATCCGCTGGGGCATCGCCCTGGCCGCCCTGGCCGTGATCGTCGCCGCCGTCGTGGTGTCCAAGCGCCGCGACATCGCCATCGGCGACAGCGACGACGTGCCCGCGACGGCGGTCGAGCGCTGAGCCTGCCGCCGCCCTCCGTCGATGACCCGGGCCTCCTGGCGGACCTGCGGGCCGACCTGGGCGAGGTGGGCTACACCGTCGAGGCCCTGACGCAGGCCCTCGGGCCGGTCGCGGTGGCCGCGCTGCACCGGGAGCAACCTCTCCCGGCGCAGCGCGTCGCCGCAAGTTCGGCCGACCCCGTGCTGGTCCTGTGCCGGCTCTTCGCCCTCGGCGGGCGGGTCCGGCGCGACCACCTCGACGCCGCCCTGCCCCGGCTCGGCGCACAGGGCCTGCTCGGGCTGGGCCTGGCGGTGCAGGTCGAGGACGGCCTGGAGGCCGTCTGCGACCTGCGCCCCTACGCCACCGACCACGAGTCGTGGTGGGTCGTCTCGGACCGCTCGGAGATGGTGACCGGCGGCCCGTTGCCGACCGACCACGTCCTCGGCATCGGCGGCGCGTCGACCACACTGGCCAGCTGGACGCCGCGGCCGCGGGTCGAGCGGGCTCTCGATATCGGCACCGGCAGCGGGGTGCAGGTGCTGCACCTGGCCGGGCACGCGGCATACCTCGTCGCGACCGACCTCTCCGAGCGGGCGGTGGCCTTCGCCCGCTTCACCCTGGCGCTCAACGACGTGGCCGCCGAGCTGCGGACCGGCAGCCTGCTCGAACCGGTGGCGGGGGAGCGCTTCGACCTCGTCGTCAGCAACCCGCCGTTCGTCATCACGCCACGCGCCCCGGAGGTGCCGGTCTACGAGTACCGCGACGGGGGCCAGGCGGGGGACGCCCTCGTCGCCGGGCTCGTCCGGGACCTCGGTGAGCACCTGCGCCCCGGGGGCATCGCCCAGCTGCTCGCCAACTGGGAGCTGCGCGCGGGTGAGGACTGGGCCGAGCACGTAGGGGCGTGGTTCGCGGGCACCGGGGTGGACGCCTGGGTCGTCCAGCGGGAGGAGCAGGACGTCGCGGACTACGCCGAGACGTGGGCGCGCGACGGTGGCCACCAGCCGGGCACCCCCGGCTTCGAGGCGTTGTATGCCGCGTGGCTCGACGACTTCGCCGCGCGCGGGGTCGAGCGGCTCGGCTTCGGCGTCGTGACGGTGCAGCGACCGGCGACGGACCGTGAACCCTGGCTGGACCTCATGGACGTGCGCGGCCCGGTCAGCGCCCCGATGGGCCCGGCGGTGCTCGCCGGCCTGGAGGCCCGCACCTGGCTCGCCGAGCACGACGACGCCGAGCTGCTGGGCACCGCGTGGCAGGTCGCCGACGACGTCACCGAGGACCGCATCGGGCGGCCCGGTGAGCCCGACCCGCAGGTCATCCAGGTCAGGCAGGGGGGCGGGCTGCGGCGCACCGTGCGGCTGGACACGCTGGGTGCCGGGCTGGTGGGAGCCTGCGACGGGGAGCTGACCGCCGCCCAGCTCTGCTCGGGGCTGGCGGTCCTCACCGAGCAGGACACCCCCGCGGTCGAGCAGGCCGTCCTGCCGACGCTGCGCGAGCTCGTCAAGGACGGGCTGCTGCGCTGAGGTCAGGGGCGAGGCGCCGGGTGCGCGCCACGCCGGGTCGCGGACGCCTCAGGCGGCGCCGAAGCGGTAGGCCGAGCGGGAGATGAAGAACTGCCGGCCCAGCTCACCGCTGCGGCAGGTCACGCCGTCCTCGGCGGACTGGCAGGACGTGTCGCCGATCTGGAGGGTCAGGCCGTAGTCCAGGACGGCGGCGTCGGTGTCGTCCACGCCGGTCGTCGGGGCGCCGGCGGCGTCGGCCCACCAGCCGCCCTGGTCGGTCGCAGCCACGGTGGTGAGCTGCTCGGGCGGGCAGGTCCAGGCCCCGCCGGCGTCGGTGAGCAGCATCGTGTCCATCACGTCCGCCGGGCAGTCTCCGACGGTGCTGGCGACGAGGTGGGCGGGGTCGGGGGAGTAGGTCTTGTCGAGCAGCTGGCAGGCGGCGCTGGCGTCGTTGACGACGCAGGCGATGTTGCCGGTCGGGGTGACGAAGGCGGCACGGTCGCCCTGCACGGTGATGGTGGAGCCCTCCTCATCGACGCTCCGGTCGCCACGGTCGAGCTCGATGTCGGCGGGCTCGGTGGGCGGGGCTGCG
This sequence comes from Serinicoccus profundi, assembly GCF_008001015.1. NCBI lineage: Bacteria > Bacillati > Actinomycetota > Actinomycetes > Micrococcales > Ornithinimicrobiaceae > Serinicoccus > Serinicoccus profundi. Next base: position 498,981 of record NZ_CP042862.1, read on the forward strand.
GGCTCGGCGGCGTCGGAGTCCTCGGACCCGCCGGCGCCCGAGGTGCCCCCGCCCTCCTTCGGCTCCGCGCTGGCGGCCTCGCCCGCCTCGGCTGCGGCGTCCGCGACCGAGGCGTCCTCCCCGGCGCCGGAGTCGTCGTCGCACCCGGCGAGGACGATCGAGCCGAGCGCGAGGAGCGCTGCGGCCGACCTCGCCCGGTGGCCCAGCGACCGGCCGGTCCCTGGGCTCGTGGTCACCGTCCGTGTCGCGCCGCGTGCCGCCATAGGGAGTCAGCGTAGCCGCTGGGGCCGCATGGGCTACGGTGACGCCCGAGGTCCCCGTGTCGGACGTCGCGACGAATCCGCGGCACACGGGGCGAAGGAGATTCCGTGGCACCTGGTAGCAAGCTGGTCATCGTCGAGTCGCCCGCGAAGGCGAAGAAGATCGGCGAGTATCTCGGCAAGGACTTCCGCGTCGACGCGAGCGTCGGCCACATCCGTGACCTGCCGAACCCCTCGGAGCTCCCGGCCGACATGAAGAAGGGGCCCTACGGCAAGTTCGCCATCGCCGTCGACGACGGCTTCGACCCCTACTACGTGGTCGACGCGGACAAGAAGAAGAAGGTCACCGAGCTCAAGCGGGCACTCAAGGACGCCGACGAGCTCTTCCTCGCGACGGATGAGGACCGCGAGGGCGAGGCCATCGCCTGGCACCTGCTCGAGGTGCTCAAGCCCAAGGTCCCCGTGCGCCGCATGGTCTTCCACGAGATCACCAAGGAGGCCATCCAGCGGGCCGTCAACGACACCCGGGAGCTCGACACCGACCTCGTCGACGCCCAGGAGAGCCGCCGCATCCTGGACCGGCTCTACGGCTACGAGGTGTCTCCGGTCCTGTGGCGCAAGGTCAAGCAGGGGCTGTCGGCGGGACGCGTCCAGTCGGTGACGACCCGGCTCGTCGTGGAGCGCGAGCGCGAGCGGATGGCCTTCAAGGTCGCCTCCTACTGGGACGTCGAGGGCGAGTTCGCCCCGGGCGGCAACAGCGGTCAGGGCTTCGAGGCCAAGCTCACGGGCATCGACGGCTCGAAGGTCGCGAGCGGTCGCGACTTCGCCGACGACGGCACGCTCAAGAGCGCCAAGGCCGTGCAGCTGGACGCCGCGGCGGCCGAGGCGATCGCCGCCGGCACCCGGGAGGCCGACGTCGTCGTGCGGGAGGTCTCCGAGAAGCCCTACACCCGCCGCCCCTCGGCGCCGTTCACGACCTCCACCCTCCAGCAGGAGGCGTCCCGCAAGCTGCGGATGAACAGCCAGAGCACGATGCGCACCGCGCAGCGGCTCTACGAGAACGGCTACATCACCTACATGCGGACCGACTCGACCAGCCTGTCGAGCCAGGCGGTCGGGGCGGCCCGCAGCCAGGCCCGCGACATGTACGGTGCCGACTTCGTCCCCGAGGTCCCGCGGGTCTACGGCAAGAAGGGCAAGAACGCGCAGGAGGCCCACGAGGCGATCCGCCCGGCGGGGGACTCCTTCCGGACCCCGGCCCAGGTCGCCGGCGAGCTGCGCGGCGGCGAGTACGCCCTCTACGAGCTCATCTGGAAGCGCACCGTCGCCTCGCAGATGGCCGATGCCAAGGGGTCGACCGCCAGCGTCAAGCTCACCGCGACCCTGCCGGCGGGGACGCGGGCCGCAGGCACGACATACTCCAGCGCGGAGTACTCCGCCTCGGGCACCGTCATCACCTTCCGCGGCTTCCTCGCGGCCTACGAGGAGGGTCGCGACGAGAGCCGCTACGGCGAGGACAGCGCGATGGGTATGCGACTGCCCAAGCTCAGCGAGGGCGTCACCCTGGAGACGTTGCGCGCCGAGGCGCAGGGTCACCAGACCAGCCCGCCCGCCCGCTACACCGAGGCCACCCTCGTCAAGGCGCTGGAGGAGCGCGGCATCGGCCGCCCCTCGACCTACGCGGCGACGGTGGGCACGATCCAGGACCGCGGCTACGTCCACAGCCGGGGGTCGGCTCTCGTCCCGACCTGGCTGGCCTTCGCGGTCACCCAGCTGCTCGAGCAGCACTTCCCGCGGCTCGTGGACTACGACTTCACCGCCGCGATGGAGACCGACCTCGACAAGATCGCCCGGGGCGAGGAGCGTCGGGTCGCCTGGCTGCAGCGCTTCTACTTCGGTGACCAGGCGTCGACGACCGAGGGCCTGCGCGACCTGGTGGCGGACCTCGGCGACATCGACGCCCGGGCGATCTCGGCGGTGACCACCGGCGACGGCACCGTGGTGCGCGTCGGCCGGTACGGCCCCTACGTCGAGCTGCCCGGTGAGGACGGCGAGACGCCGCGCCGGGCCACGGTGCCGGACGAGATCGCGCCGGATGAGATGACCGCGGCCAAGGCCGAGGAGCTGCTGGCGGCCGCGGCCGACGACGGCCGGGTGCTCGGCACCGACCCCGAGACGGGCCGGGAGATCATCGCCCGCAGCGGGCGCTACGGCCCCTACGTCACCGAGGTCGTCGACGACGACGCGGACGGGGAGTCGGGGGCCAAGGGTGCCAAGAAGAAGGCCAAGGTCAAGCCGCGGACCGGGTCGCTCTTCGCCGACATGGACCTCGCCACGATCGAGCTGGACACCGCGCTCAAGCTGTTGTCGCTGCCCCGTGTCGTCGGCCAGGACGCCGAGGGTGTGGACATCACCGCCCAGAACGGCCGCTACGGGCCCTACCTCAAGAAGGGCACCGACAGCCGTTCGTTGGAGACCGAGGCGCAGATCTTCGACATCACCCTCGAGCAGGCGCTGGCGATCTACGCCCAGCCCAAGCAGCGGGGGCGCGGGGCCGCCAAGCCGCCGCTGGCCGAGTTCGGCGAGGACCCGGTCTCGGGCAAGAAGGTCGTCGTCAAGGATGGCCGGTTCGGGCCCTACGTCACCGACGGGGAGACCAACGCGACCCTGCGCCGTGGCGACGACCCGGAGAGCCTCACCGAGGAGCGGGCCTTCGAGCTCATCGCGGAGAAGCGTTCCAAGGGGCCGACCACCCGCAAGAAGCCGGCTCGCAAGGCGCCGGCGAAGAAGGCGCCCGCCAAGAAGGCCCCCGCGAAGAAGGCCGCGCCCAAGAAGGCCTGACGCACGAGGGTCCGGCGACGGCGACGGCCGTCCTCGGGGCCGAGGGCTCGGGTCAGCCCGAGTGGCTCAGCGCCCGGGGGCTCATCACCGCGGCGGTGAGCAGCGCCTGGTCCAGGTCGGCGAGCAGGTCGGCGAGGTCCTCCAGGCCGACCGAGAGCCGCAGGATGCCCTCGCCCGGCTTGGCCCCGTCCGCCACCGGGCGGTGGGTCAGCGCGGCCGGGTGCTGGATGAGGGAGTCGACGCCGCCGAGGGACACGGCGTGGGTGATGAGCCCGACGGCCGAGGCGACCCGGGCCGCCCGGTCGTAGCTGCCCAGGTCGAAGGCGAGCACCGCACCCGGTCCGGACATCTGGCTGCCCACGAGGCCCTGCGGGTCACCGTCGGGGAGGCCGGGGTAGAGCACCCGCTCGACCTCCTCGTGCTGGGCGAGCCACTGCGCGACCTGCCGGGCGCTCTCCTGCTGGGCGCGCACCCGCAGCGGCAGCGTCTGCAGGCCGCGGTGCGCGAGGTAGGCCGCGAGCGGGTGCAGGACGGCGCCGGTGACGGCCCGGACCGGCCGGATCCGACGGGCCCAGGTCTCGGAGGTGACCACGGCACCGGCGAGGACGTCGCCGTGACCGGCGAGGAACTTGGTGACCGAGTGCAGCACGAGGCTGGCTCCCAGCTCCAGGGGGCGCTGCAGGACCGGCGTGGCGAAGGTGTTGTCGACCATGACCGGCACGTCCCCGGCGGCCGCGGCGACGGCCCGCAGGTCCACGAGGTCCAGGGTCGGGTTGGCCGGGGTCTCCACCAGCACCAGCCCGGTGTCGGCCTCGATCGCGGTGGAGATGCCCTGGACGTCGGTCCAGGTGACCCTGGTGCCGAGCAGGCCGGTGGCCAGCAGGTGGTCCGAGCCGCCGTAGAGCGGTCGCACCGCGACGACGTGCGGGGTGCCGGCACCCACGCAGGCGAGCAGCACGGCGCTGAGCGCGGCCATCCCCGAGGCGAAGGCGATGCCCGCCTCGCCGCCCTCGAGCTCGGCCAGGGCCTCCTCGAAGCGCGCGACCCCGGGGCTCCACAACCGTTGGTAGACCGCGGTCTGGCCCTCCTCGCGCACCCCTCCTCCGGCCATCTGGTCGTAGGCGGCGCCGCCCGCCTCGACGTCCGGCAGGGGGTAGGTGCTGGACAGGTCGATGGGCGGCACGTGCACCCCGAGAGCGGTGAGATCGGAGCGCCCGGCGTGCACGGCGCGGGTGTCGGCGCCGGAGGTGTGCTGCTGCATACCGACAGGATGCAGAACCTGCGGAAGTAAGTCAAAATCGCCAAAGAATCACCCGCGCTACTGACGATCACGCTGTGGTCATGCGGTGTATGCCGTCAATCACGAAGGCCCTGGCGGGCCTGCGTGGACGTGGCTACAGTTCGCTCATGGTGCAGTCGCCGGGGGCAGTGCTGGAGTCGGGGGAGCGCGATCTCGAGCGCATCGAGATCGACCGCCCGGTGGTGGTCGTCGTCGCGGCTACCCGCGCTGAACGCGAACGGTTGGCCGGGTTGCTGCCCGACGACGTGACCGTCATCGTGGCGCCCTCCCGGGAGCGTGCGGAGGCGCTGCTCCGTCACTGCCCGGCGGCGGCGACCGCCTGTGCGGCTGCGACCTATCACCTGAGGATGGAGCCCGAGGTGCGGCGCGTGTGCTTCGGCGAGTCGGCCCTGTCGCTCACCAGGCTGGAGTTCGAGACGCTCAGCCTGCTCACCTCCGACCCCGAGCACGTCTGGTCCCTCGTCGAGCTGTCGCGCTCGGTCTGGGCGACCGGTTTCGTGGGTGACGGTGCCCAGGTGCGCTCGGTCATCAAACGACTGCGCCGCAAGCTCACCGAGGCGGGCGCGCCCCTGGTCATCGAGACGGTCCGGGGCGCCGGCTTCCGCGCGGTGCCGCTCACCTCCTGACCCGGTCCCGGAGGCCGCGCGCCCGCGCCCGGTCGTTCTGCCCCACAATTGCCCTGGTCCGAACTGTCACACCGGTGCGTCCGGCTACATAGATTCGACAACGTCCGGGTCCACGGGCAGACGGCACCAGGGAGGGCACTGTGAGGACGACACACGGATGGCGACGGGCGGTCGCCGCGCTCAGCGGTTCGACGCTGCTGGCGGGAGGTCTGGTCTCGGGCCCGGCGCTCGCGGCTCCGACCCCGGATGCCGAGGGCAAGATCGAGCGGGTGCTGCAGGAGGAGTTCGAGACGCAGGAGCGGGTCGACTTCTGGGTGCGGCTGGAGGAGCGCCCCGACCTGACGCAGTTCGAGGGGGTGCAGGACTGGGGCGCGCGCGGCCAGGGGGTGTATGACGCGCTGACCAGCACGGCGGACGCCAGCCAGGCCGGGGTCCGCGCCAAGCTGGACGCCGAGGGGGCGACCTACGAGGCGCACTGGATCACCAACGCGGTCCACGTGACCGCCGGCTCGGAGGATCTCGCGCTCGCGCTCGCGGGCCGCTCGGAGGTCGAGGGGATCTACCCGACGCGCACCTACGACGTGCCCGAGGTGCACCCCGTCGAGCCCACCGCGGTCGGCCCGGCGGCGGTCGAGTGGGGGATTGCCGACATCAACGCCGACGACGTCTGGAGCGAGTACGGCGTGACCGGCGAGGGCATCGTCGTCGCCACCATCGACACCGGCGTGCAGTTCGACCACCCCGCGCTCGCGGAGCAGTACCGCGGCAACAACGGCGACGGGACCTTCGACCACGACTACAACTGGTTCGACGCGGCCGGGGTCTCCCCGGAGGAGCCGGTCGACGGCGAGGGGCACGGCACCCACGTCACCGGCACCATGGTCGGTGACGACGGCGGTGACAACCAGGTGGGCGTCGCGCCGGGCGCGCGGTGGATCGCGGCCAACGGCTGCTGCCCCTCCGACGAGGCGCTCATCACCAGCGGCGAGTGGATGCTGGCGCCGACCCGCGTCGACGGCAGCGACCCCGACCCGGCCCAGCGCCCCCATGTCATCAACAACTCGTGGGGTTCCGGCATACCCTCCAACGACCCGTTCATGGAGGACGTCTCCCTCGCCTGGGCGGCGGCCGGACAGTTCGGGGTGTGGGCCAACGGCAACATCGGCCCCGGCTGCGAGACCTCCGGGTCGCCGGGCAGCCTGGTCGTCAACTACTCGGTCGGCAACTACGACGCCGACCACCAGATCAACGACAGCTCCAGCCGCGGCGCGGGTGAGGGTGGCGAGACCAAACCGAACCTCTCGGCGCCCGGCACCGCCGTGCGCTCCTCGGTCCCGGGCAACGGCTACGCCGCCTTCACCGGCACCTCGATGGCCTCCCCGCACGTCGCCGGCTCCATCGCGTTGCTGTGGGCGAGCGCGCCGCTGCTCGTCGGCGACCTCGAGGCGACCAAGGACCTGCTGGACGGCACCGCCGTCGACAACCCGGACGACCAGTGCGGTGGCACCGACGACGACAACAACGTCTTCGGCGAGGGGCGTCTCGACGCGCTCGCGCTCGTCGAGGCCGCCCCGCGCGGCGACACCGGCTTCGTCGAGGGCACCGTCACCGACGCCGCCTCCGGCGACCCGTTGGCCCGCGCGCAGGTCAGCCTCGACGGGCCGCTGCAGCGCGAGCTCACGACCGACGCGGAGGGCGACTACCGCGCCCTCGTGAGCGCCGGCGACTACACCGTCACCGCCTCCAGCTTCGGCTGGGTCGACGAGAGCGCGGAGGTCACCGTGCCCGTGGACGGCACGACGGTGCAGGACTTCGCTCTCGACCGGGCGCCCACGGGCACGCTGAGCGGGACCGTGACCGACGGTTCCGGCCAGGGCTACCCGCTCTACGCCAAGGTTTCCGTCGCGGGCACGGCCCTCACGACCTACACCGACCCGGCCGACGGCACCTACGCCCTCGACGTGCCGCTCGACACCGCCGTCGTGGTGCGCGTCGAGGCGCAGTACCCGGGCTACACGACCGTCACCGAGGAGGTGGCGCTCGCCGGTGACGAGACCCTGGACGTCAGCATGCTCGTGGATGTCCTGTCCTGCGTCGCGAACGGGTATGCCGCCAGCTCCTCGGGGCTGACCGAGTCCTTCGAGACCCTCGAGATCCCGGCCGGGTGGACCGTGGAGGACAACCTCGACAACGGCCAGGTGTGGACCTTCGACGACCCGGCCGGCATGGGTAACGAGACCGGCGCCGAGGGCGGCTTCGCCGACGTCAACAGCGACTTCTACGGCCCTGAGGGATTCCAGGACACGTCCCTGGTCTCCCCGGTCGTGGACCTCAGCGCCGAGGCCACTCCCGTCGTCGCCTTCAACCACTTCTACGTCGACTTCGGCGACACCGCCGACCTGGACGTCAGCGTCGACGGCGGCGACACCTGGACCACGGTGAAGACCTACACCGGCGAGAACGTCGCGGTGCGCGACACCGTGCCGCTGCCGATGGCGGCCGGGCAGAGCCAGGTGCAGGTGCGCTGGCACTTCTACGACGCCAACTGGACGCTCTGGTGGCAGGTGGATGACGTGCTGCTCGGCAGCATGTCGTGCGACCCGGTCGGTGAGGGCGGGTATGTCTTCGGCACCGTCACCTCCGGTGTCGACGACGGCCCGATCAGCGGGGCGAAGGTGACCGACCTGGTCACCGATGAGGCCGGCATCACCAAGGACACCCCGACGGACGAGGGCCAGGACGACGGCTTCTACTGGCTGTTCAGCTCGCTGGCCGGCACGCATCCGTTCGAGGCGACCGCCCGCAACTACAGCGCGGCGACGCAGGACGTCGACGTGCCCGACGAGGGGGCGGTCCGCGCCGACTTCACCCTGGAGGGCGGCGTCCTCACGGTGGACCCGGAGTCGATCGAGACCGAGGTGGTGCTCGGCGAGTCCGAGACCCGAGATCTCACGGTGAGCAACGGGGGCACCGGTGCGGCGCAGGTGGAGCTGCGGGAGGTGGGTGGCGACATGACCATCCTGCGTGCCGACGGCTCCCGTTTCTCGGCCGCCGACGCGCTGGCCGCCGAGGGCGCGCCGTTGCGGACGGTCGACGCAGAGCCCTCCTTCGCCGCGGCACCGGGCGGGACGGACGACGACGCGTCGGCCCGTGCCCCGCAGGAGGAGCCGTGGACGGAGCTGACGCCCTACCCGACCGGCACGATGGACAGCCGGGTCGTGGCCCTGGACGGCCAGTGGTACGTCGTGGGTGGCAGTGACGGCTTCGAGCCGACGGCGGCCGTCCACCGCTACGACAACGCCTCCATGGAGTGGGTCGAGGTCGCGCCGCTCCCGATGATGGTCAACGCCCCCGCGGCTGCGGTCATCGACGGGCAGATCGTCGTGTCGGGCGGCTGGGACGACGCCGGCTCCACGACCGGGGCCACCTTCGTCTACGACGCCGGCGCCGATGCCTGGACCCAGGTCGCGGACAACCCGTCGGCGGTCTCGGCAGCGGGCCAGGCTGTCTTGGACGGACGGTTCTACACGGTCGGTGGATGCACCACCGACCAGTGCGCACCCAGCTCCAGCATGGTCACGGCCTACGACCCGGCATCGGACTCCTGGGAGCAGCTGGCGGACTACCCCGAGGGCATCGCCTTCACCTCCTGCGGTGGGGTGGAGGGTCAGCTCTACTGCTCCGGTGGCATCAACCCCGACACCGAGTCCAGCTCGGCGGCGACCTACGCCTACGACCCGGCCAGCGACACGTGGTCCCCGGTCGCGGACGCGCCGAGCGACCACTGGGCGGCGGCCTACGCCGCGGCCAACGCCCAGCTGGTGGTGAGCGGTGGGGTCCAGCAGGGTGACCTGTCCAACGAGACCTTCGCCTACGACCCTGCGACCGACGCGTGGGTCGACCTGCCCAACGCCAACGTGCCTGCCTACCGCGGGGCCGGCGCGTGCGGCTTCGTCAAGGTCGGTGGATCCGACGGCGGAGGCGGCCTCGACGTGGTCGAGCTCCTGCCCGGCTTCGAGGAGTGCTCGGACGACGGGGTGGATGTGCCGTGGCTCTCGATCTCCCAGACCGAGTTCACCCTCGAGCCCGGGGAGTCGGTGACCGTCCAGGTGACGACCGACGGTGACGTGGCCCAGCCGGGCGTCTACACCGCCGGCGTCCGCGCCACCGGCGGCGTCGCCGGGAGCGACCCCGTCACCGACGTGACGATGACCGTCCAGCCGCCGCCCACCTGGGGCAAGCTGACCGGCCTCGTCGAGGGCGAGGACTGCGAGGGCGCGGCCGAGCCGCTCGGTGGTGCCGTCGTCGACGCGACCCCGGAACGGACCGACCAGCCACGCTGGCGGATGGTGACGGACCCGGAGGGGCTCTACGCCCGGTGGATCGACACCCGGGTCGGTGACCTGGAGCTGCTCGCCTCGGCGACGGCATACCTCTCCGACAGCGCGACGGTCACCCCGGTGCGCGGGGAGGTCGTGGAGCAGGACTTCTCCCTCCTGCACGAGGACTGCGGCACGCCGCCCGGTCCGGTGAACCCCGAGGTCGAGCGGATCGCAGGTGAGGACCGCTACGGCACCGCGGTCCTGCTCTCGCGGACCTTCGAGCCGGGGGTGGACGCGGTCTTCGTCGCCACCGGCATCGACTACCCCGATGCCCTCGCCGCGGCCGCGCGGGCCGGCAGCATCGGTGCGCCGGTGCTCCTCACCAAGTCCGACCGGCTCCCGGCGGCGACCGCCGGCGAGCTGGAGCGGCTCGACCCGCAGGAGGTCGTCGTCCTCGGCGGTGACGGCGCGATCGAGGACGAGGTCGTCGAGGCGATCGAGGAGTCCGCCCGGGTGGAGGCCCGCCGCCTCGCCGGGAAGGACCGCTACGGCACGGCGGCGCTCATCGCGGCCGAGTTCGGCTCGTCGGACACGGTCTACGTCGCCACCGGCCGGGACTACCCAGACGCGCTGGCCGGCGCGGCCCGAGCCGGTCGCTCCGACGCGCCGGTGCTCCTCGTGCGGCCGGACACGGTGCCGGACGCCACGGCGTCGGCGCTCACCGAGCTCGGTGTGGAGCAGATCGTGCTCCTCGGCGGTGAAGGTGTCGTCGACGAGGACGTCGAGAGCGCCCTGACGGAGTGGGGCGAGGTCACCCGGGTGGCGGGGAGCAACCGGTATGCCACGGCCGCCCTGCTCGCCGAGGCGGACGACACGCTCGCCCGGGCCTTCGTCGCCTCCGGCCAGAACTGGCCGGACGCGTTGGCCGGGGCAGCCACCGCGGGCACCGTGGACGCGCCGATGCTCCTGGTGCGCCAGGGCTCGGTGCCTCCGTCGACCTGGACGACGCTCGAGCGCCTCCAACCGGCACTCATCAGCGTCCTCGGCGGCGACGCAGCCGTCTCCGACGATGTCCTGGAGGAGCTGCGGACCCTGGAGTAGGGACCACCGGACCGGCAGCCCGACCGAGCCCCTGCCCGGTCGGGCTGCTGCATCTGCGCGACAGACGGCATACCCTGGCGTCGTGCCGAAGAATCCTCGTGACGACAAGCCCCTCGACGAGACCGACCAGGCCCTCGTGCGCCTGCTCGAGGTCGACGGGCGGATGTCCAACGCCATGCTCGCCCGCGAGGTCGGGATCGCCGAGTCGACCTGCCTGGTGCGCGTCCGCTCCCTGCGCGAGCGCGGGGTCGTCCGCGGGATCCACGCCGACATCGACCCGGTCGCGGTCGGGCGGCCGGTCGAGGCGATGATCGCGGTGCGCTTCGGAGGGCATCGCCGCGCCAACTTCGAGGAGTTCACCCGTGAGGTGCCTGAGCTGCCCGGTGTGCTCGGGGCGTTCCACGTGTCCGGCTCGATCGACTACTACGTCCACGTCGCCGTGCCCAGCGCCGACGCGCTGCGCGACTTCGTCCTCGACCACCTCACCAACCGCCCGGGGGTGCTGCACGCCGAGACCAGCCTCATCTTCGAGTCGCTGCGCGGCCGGGGCACGCTGACGGCGGCCGACGAGGGTCCCCCGGACGAGGCTTGACCCTCACGCGCCGTGAGGCCGCACGCTGCAGGAGTGACGCAGATGACGACGCAGGAGACGTGGACGGTCGGTCAGGTGGCCGCCGAGGTGGGTGTCAGCATCCGCACGCTGCACCACTACGACGAGATCGGTCTGGTGGTGCCGGGTGAGCGGAGCTTCGCCGGCTACCGGCTCTACACCGAGGCCGACCTCACCCGGCTGCAGCACGTCGTCGTCTACCGCCGGCTCGGCTTCGGGCTGGAGGAGATCGCCCAGCTGATGCAGGAGGACGTCGACAGCACGACCGTCGTCGAGCACCTGCGGCGGCAACGGGCGAGCGTCACGGACCGGATCGGGCAGCTCGAGGAGCTGACCCGGTTGATCGACGCAGCACTGGAGGATGAGATGAACGACTACCGGATCAGCCGCGAGGAGCAGCGCGAGATCTTCGGCGACGCCTTCGACGACGACTACGCCGCCGAGGCGGAGCAGCGGTGGGGCGACACCGACGCCTGGAAGGAGAGCCGGCGCCGTACCAAGGGCTACACCGCGGAGCAGTGGCAGCAGGTCAAGGAGGAGCAGGACGAGCTCAACGCCCGGTTCGTGGCGCTCCTGGAGGCCGGGGAGCCGGCCGACGGCGGCGCGGCGATGGAGGTGGCGGAGGACGCGCGGCAGCAGATCTGCCGCTGGTTCTACGACTGCCCACGGCAGATGCACGCCGGCATCGCGCAGATGTATGTCGACGACCCGAGTTCACCAAGACCTACGAGGACATCGCGCCCGGCCTGGCGACCTACGTGCGCGACGCCGTCGTCGCCAACGCCGCGCGGGAGTGACCGGCTCCTGTGGACGGACGGGGCGAGGCGTCATACCCGTCCCGTAGGCTGCCCACGTGATCGATCAGACCCCGCCCACCGCGGCCCGCCGCGGCCCTGGGCGGGGTCTGTTCATCGCCGTCGAGGGTGGTGACGGGGCGGGCAAGTCGACCCAGGCTCGCCGGTTGGGGGACTGGTTGGAGGGGCAGGGGTATGCCGTGCTCCACACCCGCGAGCCCGGTGGCACCGAGCTCGGGCGCACCTTGCGCGAGCTGGTGCTCCACGGCGAGGACGGCTCGGTGTCCGAGCGGGCGGAGGCGCTGATCTTCGCGGCCGACCGGGCCCACCACGTCGCGACGGTGGTCCGCCCGGCGCTGGAGCGTGGCGAGGTGGTCATCACCGACCGCTACCTCGACTCCTCGGTGGCCTACCAGGGAGCGGCGCGGGCGCTGGGGCACGACGAGGTGCGGGAGCTGTCGATGTGGGCGACCGAGCGGCTCGTCCCCGACCTCACCGTGCTCCTCGACGTCAGCGCGCAGCAGGGGCGGGTGCGTCGGGGGCAGGTCCACGACCGGCTGGAGCGCGAGGCAGACGACTTCCACGACCGCGTCCGACAGGGCTTCCTCGACCTCGCGGCTCGCGAGCCGGAGCGTTACCTCGTGCTCGACGGGCACGGCGACGCCGATCGCCTGGCCGAGCAGGTGCGCGAGCGCGTGAGCCTGCTGCTGGGGGAGGCGTCGTGAGCGTCTTCGACCAGCTCGTCGGGCAGGCCCGGGTCGTGCAGACCCTGCGCCAGGCCTCGAGCGACCCGGACGTCATGACGCACGCCTGGCTGTTCACCGGCCCGCCCGGCTCCGGCCGCTCGGTGGCGGCCCGCAGCTTCGCCGCCGCCCTGCAGTGCGAGCGCTCCGGAGGCGGCCCGGACGCCGTGGGCTGCGGGCAGTGCCAGCCGTGCCGCATGGTCATGGCCGGCAGCCACCCGGACGTGCGCATCGTCGACACCGAGCAGACCTTCATCAAGGTGGACGAGGCCCGTGCGCTGGTCCTGGAGGCCCAGGCCCGCCCCAGCCTCGGGCGCTGGCGGGTGGTGATCGTCGAGGACGCCGACCGGCTCAACGACCACTCCGCCAACACCTTGCTCAAGTCCTTGGAGGAGCCGACGGCCCGGACCGTGTGGATGCTGTGCGCGCCCTCGCTCGAGGACGTGCTGGTGACGATCCGCTCCCGCTGCCGGCACGTGCGCCTCGGCACCCCCTCGGCCGGTGCCGTCGCCGACCTGCTCATCGAGCGCGACGGCATCGACCCGGCGATGGCGCACTACGCCGCCCGGGCGGCCCAGAGTCACATCGGCATCGCCAAGCGCCTCGCCACCGACGAGCACGCGCGGGCCCGCCGCCGGGAGATCACCGGCATACCCCTCACCCTCGGGTCGTTGGGTGACGCCCTGCGCGCGGCGCAGGACCTCGTCGACGAGGCGGGAGAGGGGGCCAAGGCGACGTCGGCCGACCACGCCGAGGACCAGCGGCGCGAGCTGCTGGAGCAGCTGGGGGCGGACGCCTCGGCGCGCACCCAGCCGCCGTCGGTGCGGGCGCACCTGCGCCGCCTCGACGACCGGCTCAAGGCCGAGGCCAAGCGCCAGCAGCACGACAGCATCGACGCGGCGCTGACCGACCTAGCCTCGGTCTACCGCGACGCGCTGCTCGTGGCCACCGGTGCGCCGGTGGAGCGGATCAACGCCAGCGAGCCGGAGCAGATCGAGCGGCTCGCGCGTTCGTTCACACCAGAGGGCCTGCTCGGGGCGCTGGAGACGATCGGCGAGGCGCGGCAGCGGCTCATCGCCAACGGCGCGCCCCTGCTGGTCCTGGAAGCCATGATGGTTGGGTTGCTCTTGCCCCGGAGGTGAGAACACACGCGGAAGAGGACGGGACGCACGTGCGAACTACGATGACGACCAGGATAGTCGCCGGTCTCAGCGCGCTCGCGCTGCTGGCGGCGTGCACCCCCGACGCCCCGGGGGCGGGCTCGCCCGACGACGGCGGTTCGACGACGACCGGTGGTGCGGAGGGCGAGGCCAGGGCCACCTCGACGCCGCTCGCCGAGGACGCGCCGGAGGGCCTGGAGGAGTTCTACTCCCAGGAGCTCGTCTGGAGCTCCTGCGAGGGTGACTTCGAGTGCGCCTCCCTCACCGTGCCGCTGGACTACGCCGAGCCGGAGGGGCAGACGATCGACCTGGCGCTGCTGCGGACGACCGCCGGCGGGGACTCCCAGGGCTCGCTCGTCGTCAACCCGGGCGGGCCGGGCGCCTCCGGCGTCGACTACGCCATGATGGCCGGTATGGCGATCTCCGGCCCGGTGCGCGAGGCCTACGACGTCGTCGGTTTCGACCCGCGGGGCGTGGCCCGCTCCGCCCCGATCACCTGCTTCGACGACGCGCAGATGGATGACTTCCTCTCAGCCGACCCCTCCCCGGACGACGCCGGTGAGGAGGCCGCCTCCCAGGAGCTCATGGAGGACTTCGCGCAGGCCTGCGAGCAGAATGCCCCCGACCTCATCGGGCACATCTCGACGGTCGAGGCGGCCCGGGACATCGACATCCTGCGCGCCGCTCTCGGCGATGAGCAGCTGACCTACTTCGGTGCCTCCTACGGCACCTTCCTCGGCACGACCTACGCCTCTCTCTTCCCCGAGCGGGTGGGCCGGCTGGTGCTCGACGGCGCCGTCGACCCCGAGCTCACCGGTCTGGAGATGGGGCTGGGCCAGGCCGAGGGCTTCGAGCGGGCCACCAGGGCCTACGTCGAGGACTGCGTCGCCGGGGGCGAGTGCCCGCTGGGCTCGGACGTCGAGTCGGCCATGTCACGCATCCCCGCCTTCCTCGACGAGCTGGACTCCGCACCGCTGTCGGTGGGTGACGACGCCGCGGGCGAGCTCACCGAGGGGTGGGGGATGTACGGCATCATCGTCGCGATGTACGACCAGAACGCCTGGCCGATCCTGTCGCAGGCCTTCGACCGTGCGTTCCAGGGCGACGGCACGCTCCTGATGTACCTCGCCAACCTCTACGCCTCCCGCGGCAGCGACGGCAGCTACGACGGCAACGGCATGCAGGCCATCTATGCGGTCAACTGCCTCGACCGGCCGGCCGGCTCGGACGGCGAGGACCTCGACTCCGCGGCGGTGGAGCAGGAGTTCGAGGAGGCGTCGCCGACCTGGGGCCGCTACCTCGCCGGGGAGGGGGCCTGCGAGTACTGGCCCGCCGAGGCCACCGAGACGATCGAGGACTACTCGGCCGCCGGTGCAGCCCCGATCCTGGTCATCGGCACCACCCGCGACCCGGCCACCCCCTACGAGTGGGCCGAGGGTTTGGCGCAGACGCTGGACTCCGGGGTGCTGCTGTCCTACGACGGCGACGGCCACACCGCCTACGGCCGGTCCAACGACTGCATCGACGACGCGGTCGACGCCTACCTGCTCGAGGGGACCGTCCCCGCCGACGGCACCACCTGCTGAGACGAGGACAGGCTCCGGACCGAGGGGTCCAGAGCCTGTGGGGGAGCCGCCTACCGGAATCGAACCGGTGACCTATTCATTACGAGTGAATCGCTCTGGCCGACTGAGCTAAGGCGGCGCGTCGCCCGCCGGGCAACTCGACGAGGATACCCGAACCCCTCCGGGCCGCCCAAACCAGCGACCCCCGGCGCGGGGCTCCTGCAGAGCCCGCGCCGGGGGTCGGATCACGCGGTGAGGGTCACTCCTCGTCGGCGACCATCCGCAGGGTGAAGTGGCTGTCGCCGTTCTCCTCGGCGACGGTCGACATCCCGACCGCGGCGAGCTTCTCCAGGGCGGTGCGGGCCTTCTCGTCGGTGACCTCGGGCAGGTAGTACTCCTCGAAGGGAGCCGCGTCGACGAAGAAGGTCGACTGGGCCTCGTCGGCCTCGGCGACGGCCCGGGTGAAGAGGTCGCTGTCACCCAGCGTGTCGCCCCCGCCCTCGACGGCCGCGTCGACGTAGGCCTGGTCGGTGCCGAGCGAGAGCGTCCCGTCGTCCTCCCGGACGACGAGCACCCCGGCGCCCACGCCGTTGTCGTTGAGCAGCTCCTGCGCCCGCGCGGTGTCGGTCGTGGCGCGGTAGATCACCGGCAGCTCCGGCACCGAGGGGTCGGTCTGCGACATGCCCATCGCGGCGTCGACGATGCCCGGCCCGACGGCCAGCGTCATCGACTGACCGAGCACGACCTTGAGGTCGTCGGGCAGGACGAAGCCCTGCTCGGCGGCCGCGTCGGTGGCCTGCTGCAGCTGCTCGGCGTAGTCCTCGGAGTAGGTGTCCCACAGGGACTGCACCATCTGGTCGCCGTTCTCCAGCGACATCGCCACCGCGGTGTCCGCCGGCAGCTGGGTCACCAGGCTGTCGGCGTTGCCACCGGCGGGCATACCGGCCATGTAGGACAGGTCGCGGTTGATGCCGTGCATCTCGATGGCGTCCGCGGTGAGGCGCACCGTGGCGGCCATCCGCCCGGTGACCTCCGGCTGCTCGGCGCCCATGCCCAGCTCCTCCTGGGCCATCCCCAGGCTGGGGTCCAGGGCGGCCGGGTCGAACTCGTCGGCCTGGGCGAGGTCGGCCCACATGGCGACGATGCCGGCCTCGCCGAGGTCCTCCATGTCGGAGGTGAAGTTCTCGTTGTCCGAGAGCGTCCCGGCCTCCGCGGCCGAGCGGACGGCCTCGAGGGTGTCGGCCTGGCTGAAGACGACGTAGTCGCTCTCGAGGTAGTAGCCGACCTCCTCGGAGCTGTCGGCGAGGTGCTCGTCGAGGAAGGCCAGGGCGGCGTCGCCGTCCTTGACCTGCAGCGCCACGGCGACGACGGGCTCCTCGCCCTCCCCGGCGCCCATGACGGCCACGCCGGCCCGGTCGCCGAGCCACGGCTCGATGTCCTCCTCGAAGGACACGTCGCTCGGGACGTCGCCCTCCTTCTCGATCTGCTCCCAGACCCACTCGCGCCACTCACCGTTGGACAGCCGCTCGTCCATCTCGCTGTCCAGCCCCTGGAAGAAGCGGACGGCCGCGACCTTCTGGCCCGCGGAGGGGTCCAGGTCGATCTGGGCATACGCCGCGATGTCGCCGGGCAGCACGCTGTCCGGACGATCACCCCCGCCGCCCATGATGAGGGCGGCGGCCGTGCCGCCGCCGATGAGGGCTGCCGCGGCCACGCCCCCTCCGATGAGCAGCCACGGTGTCTTGCGGCCACCCTCGCTGACGTCCTCGCCGGTGGTCTCGGTCACGCTCGTCATGCGTCTCTCCCCTGTCGTGTGCCGCGGTCGCGGACGTCGTCGTACCCGGTCGGTGGCCGGTGCGGGGCCATGGTATCCCGGGTCGCACAGGTGTCCCTGTGCACCGCTACGACGTGGGGGGTCCCTCGATGGTTCCCGGCCAGGTGGGAGAGGCGGCGGAGCCGAGCCTCAGTGCTGCGGCATCGGCCAGCGCGCGGTGGACATGCCCTCGTCCTTGGCGCGCTGCACGGACTCGAGGTAGCACTGCTCGGCCTCCTCGCGGCCGGCCCAGTGGGCACCCTCGACCGACTTGCCCGGCTCGAGGTCCTTGTAGACCTCGAAGAAGTGCTGGATCTCCAGCCGGGTGTGGGTGCCGATGTCGTCCAGCGTCTGGATGCCCAGCTTGCGCGGGTCCTCGGCCGGGACGCAGATGATCTTGTCGTCGCCGCCGGCCTCGTCGCGCATGTGGAACATGCCGATCGGTCGGGCCAGCACCAGGCACCCCGGCCAGGTCGGCTCGTCGAGGAGCACCAGCGCGTCCAGCGGGTCGCCGTCCTCGCCCAGCGTCTCCTCGATGTAGCCGTAGTCGGCGGGGTAGCGCGTCGCGGTGAAGAGCATGCGGTCCAGCCGGATCCGGCCGGTCGCGTGGTCGACCTCGTACTTGTTGCGGCTGCCCTGCGGAATCTCGATCGTCACGTCGAACTGCATCTGCTGCTCTCTCCTGGCTCGGGGACGGCATAGGCTCGGCCTCCAGTGTCCCTCATCCTGGGGGTCGTCGATGACGGAGGTCGAGCACGTCGGTGAAACGTCTGCGCAGCACTCCCCACCGCAGCCCACGGTATGCCCTCGCCCCGGTCACCGCGCTGGCGGTGGTCCTCGGTGCGCTCGCACCGGGGGCGGAGGCCCCCCGGGCCATGGCGGGGGAGCAGGCGACGACCACCGAGCAGGCCACCGTCACCGAGGAGGCTCCCGCGACGGCCGAGCCGTCGGCGACACCGGGGGAGGTGCGTCCGCGCATCGCCGCGCCGACCAGCCCGCTGGGGGCGGTCTCCGCCGCGCCGGTGCCGGACCGGGGGACCGTGTCGGGCCAGATCAGCGACGAGCTGGACAGCACCTGGCTGGGCGGCACGACGCGTCGGGCCGTCGCCATCCGTGACGCCCTGACCGGGGAGTCGCTGGGCGACCGCTACTCCTCGCGCCTCGTCACCCCGGCCTCCACCACCAAGCTGCTCGCCGCCGCCGCGATCGTCACCGGCCTCGAGGGCGACCACCGCTTCACCACCCGGGTGGTCTCCGGCGCCGAGCCGGACGAGGTCGTCATCGTCGCCGGGGGCGACATGCTCCTGGCCGACGGGGCGGGCGACCCCGAGGCGGTGGCCGGGCACGCCGGAATCGCCGACCTCGCGGCGCAGACCGCGGCCTCCCTGCAGGGCGAGGGCGACGCTGCGGGGGCCACCGCCGCTCCGGAGGGTCCGGTGCGCGTCAGCCTCGACCTGAGCCACGTCGCCGGAGCCCACGCCATGCCGACCTGGATCGACCGGTGGCTCGACGAGGGGTACACCGGTCGTATCGTCCAGCTCGGGCGCTCCGGCGACCGCGCGCGGCCCTTCAACCCCTCGCCGAGCTCGCCCGAGCAGCAGGTGGCCCGGGTCTTCCGCGAGGCGCTCGCGGCGGAAGGGATCGACGTGGCGGGCGACGGCGACACCCGCGCGCAGGAGGTCGAGGCAGCGCAGGACGCGCGCGAGCTCGCCAGCGTGGAGTCCGCCGCGGCCCGCGACGTGCTGGCGCTGGCGCTGGCGACGAGCGACAACGCCATGGTCGAGCAGCTCGCCCGGCAGGCGGCGGTCGCCGACGGTGAGTCCGCCGACCAGGAGTCGGTGACGGCCTGGATCCGGCAGACGATGGTCGACGACTACGGGCTGGACATGACCGGGGTCCGCATCACGGACGCGAGCGGTCTCTCCGACGGCACCCTCATCCCCGTCGGCGTCGTGGCGGACGTCCTCGTCGCCGGGGCCGACGGCTCCCACCCGCAGCTGCAGGAGGTGCTCGCCGCGGGTGGGCTGCCGATCGCGGGCTACACCGGCACGCTCGCCACCCGCTTCCACCTCGAGCGCCACGACCCGGCCGTCGGCAACGCCCGCGCCAAGACCGGCACCCTGCCCGGCGTCAGCTCCCTCGCCGGGACGGTCGTCACGCAGGATGGCCGCCTGCTCGTGTATGCCGTCACCGCCGACGACATCGACGAGGGCTCGGCGGCCATCGAGGCGGCCTCGGTGCTCGACGAGATCGTCGCCGAGCTCGCCCGCTGCGGCTGCTCGGGCTGACCCGCCGCGCGCGGGGGCGGACGGGTCCGGGTCGCCGCAGCGGTGCGGGAACGCATACCGTCGGGATCATGAGCCTGCACCCCGCCACCGCCGGTGACGACGACACCAGCCCTCTCACCGTCGACGACGTCCGCGGCAGCGCCCTCGTGGACTGGGACTTCGCCGCCTCGGCCGCCGCGAGGCTCGCCCCGCCCGGCCCGAAGGCGAGCCGCCGCGAGATCACCGAGCTGGTCGCCGACCTGCGCTCGGCCGCGGCGCGGGCCGTGGAGCCGGTCGCGACGACGGCTCAGCTGTCGACGCCCCCAGGCACCCCGGAGGCCCTGGTCGTGGACCGGGCGGGGTGGATCCGCGCCAACTGCGCCTCGATGGACGCCATGCTCGCGCCCGTGCTCGACGAGGTCGTCGCCAAGAAGCGCGCCGCCGACCGGGCCCGGGCGCAGCGCTCCGGCCGTGAGCTGCCCGAGCTCGGCGCCACCTCGCAGGCGATCTCGGCCAAGGTGACCGGCACCGAGGTCGCCGGCCTGCTGTCCTGGATCTCGACCAAGGTGCTGGGGCAGTACGACCTCGCCCCGCAGGGCACCCCGGCCCTGATGTTCGTCGCGCCCAACATCCTGGCCGCTGAGCGCGAGCTCGAGGTCGACCCGGGCGACTTCCGCCTCTGGGTCGCCATGCACGAGGAGACCCACCGGGTGCAGTTCACCGCGGTGCCCTGGCTGCGCGAGCACCTCATCGAGCGCGCCCGCAGCATGGGCACCCGGATCATGCCCGAGCCGGAGGATCTCGGTCAGCGCCTCCTGGAGATCGCCACCGCCCTGCCGGGGGTCCTGCGCGGCGAGGAGGACATCACCCAGGTCGTCGCCACCCCCGAGCAGCGGGAGAAGCTCGCGGAGGTCACCGCGGTCATGTCGCTGCTCGAGGGGCACGCCGACGTGGTCATGGACGAGGTCGGGCCCAGCGTCATCCCGACGGTCGCGGAGATCCGCCGCCGGTTCACCCAGCGCCGCAAGGGGGCCGGCAATGTCGACAAGCTGCTGCGCCGGCTGCTCGGCATGGAGGCCAAGATGCGGCAGTACAAGGACGGGGCGGTCTTCGTCCGGTCCGTCCAGGACCAGGTCGGGGTGGAGGGCTTCAACCGGGTGTGGACCTCGCCGGAGACGCTGCCGCGCCCGACGGAGATCGCCGACCCGCAGGCCTGGGTCGCCCGCGTCCACGGCTGAGCCGGTGCCCGGTCCGCCGCCGGCCGTGGCCGCCGCGCGCGTCGCGGTGCGGCGGTGGCTGCAGGAGTCCGGCCTCGAGCCGGGCTCGAGGGTGCTGCTCGCCTGCTCCGGCGGCCCCGACTCCCTCGCCCTCACCGCTGCTGCCGGCTTCGTCGCGCCGCGGGAGGGGTATGCCGTCGGCGCGGTGATCGTCGACCACGCGCTGCAGCCGGGGTCGGCGGAGGTCGCGCAGGAGGCGGCCGGTCGCTGCCGCGCGCTGCTGCCCGAGGGGTCACCGGTGGAGGTCGTGCGGGTCGCGGTGCAGGCCACCGGGGGCGGGCCCGAGGCGCGGGCACGGGAGGCGCGCTATGCCGCCATCGCGGAAACGGCGCAGCGGCTCGACGCCCGTGCGGTCCTGCTCGGGCACACCCGGGACGACCAGGCCGAGCAGGTGCTGCTCGGTCTGGCGCGTGGGTCCGGGGCCCGCTCGTTGGCCGGCATGCCCCTGCGGCGCCCGCTGCGCGACGGGGTGCTCCTCGGCCGCCCGCTGCTGGACCTCACCCGGGACCAGACGGTCGCCGCCTGCGCCGAGCTGGGGCTGGTGCCCTTCCGCGACCCGCACAACGCGGACCGCCGGTTCGCCCGGGTCCGTGCCCGGGAGGCGCTCGCGCTCCTCGAGGGCGACCTCGGTCCCGGCGTGGCCGGCAGTCTCGCCCGCACCGCCGACCTCCTGCGCGACGACGCCGACGCGCTCGACGCCCTGGCGGACACGGCATACCTCGACCTGGGCGGGCAGCCGTGGGACGTCCCGTCCCTGCTGGACCTGCCGCGGGCCGTCCGCACCCGGCTGTGGCGGCGGCTGGCGCTGGAGCAGGGCAGCCCCGGCACCGACCTCACCGGGGAGCACCTGCGGGCCGTGGACGCACTCGTCACCGACTGGCGCGGCCAGGGGCCGCTGCACCTGCCGGGCGGGGTGCGGGCGACCCGGACGGGGGAGGGCGTGCGGGTGCGGCGTGAGGCATAGTGGGACCGTTCCTCGACGCGGGCCCGTGACGGCCCGGGTCACCAGCGCCGGACGACGAAGGAGCAGGCTGCGTGGACGCACAGCACATGGGTGAGGACCTGGCCGAGGTGATGTACACCGAGGAGCAGATCCAGGGCCGCCTCGCCGAGCTGGCCGAGGAGGTGTGGGCCGACTACCACGACAAGGACGTGCTCCTCGTCGGCGTGCTCAAGGGCGCGATCATGGTCATGGCCGACTTCATGCGGGCCCTGCCCGGCTCCGCCGAGATGGACTGGATGGCCGTCTCGAGCTATGGCTCGGGCACCAAGAGCAGCGGCGTCGTGCGCATCCTCAAGGATCTCGACACCGACATCACCGGGCGCCACGTGCTCATCGTCGAGGACATCATCGACTCCGGCCTGACCCTGTCGTGGATCAGCGCCAACCTGCGCTCCCGCGGCCCGGCGAGCCTGGAGATCTGCACCCTGCTCCGCAAGCCGGACGCCGCCAAGGTGGAGATCGACACGAGATATGTCGGCTTCGACATCCCCGACGCCTTCGTCGTCGGCTACGGCCTCGACTACGCCGAGAAGTACCGCAACCTCCGGGTCATCGGCACCTTGGCGCCGCACGTCTACAGCTGAGACCTCAGGGCGGTCGGCTCAGGCCGGATCGCTCTGGGCGAGCAGCTCCCGGACCCGCCCGAGCGTGGGGATCATCTCCAGCAGCGCCGGACCGGCCTCGGGCGGCCCTCCCAGGGAGCCCACCACGGTGATCGCCACCCGGTGCGCGCCCTCGGCCACGCGGGCCCGCACCGCCGCGAGCACCTCCTCCGCCGGGGTGCCGAGGGCGACGGTCTGGAAGACGAGGACGTGCGCCTCGCCGTCCTTGCCGGCCGTGGCCCACGCCTCCTGGACCGCGGCGCGGGCCCGCGGCAGATGCTCGGTGACATCGACGACGACGCCGTCCCCGAGCTCGCCCGCCAGGGCCAGGGTCTTGGGCCGGTTGGCCCCCACGAGCAGCGGCGGCACCTGCGCCGGCGGCCAGTCGAGGGCGACGTCGTCGAGAGTGACGTAGCGACCCGAGCACGTCACCCGGTCGCCGGCCAGGAGGGACTGCAGGGCCTGGACGTACTCGCGCAGCAGCGTCATCGGGGACTCGACCCGGGCGCCGGTCTGGCCCATCCAGTCGAGCACGCCGTGCCCGACGGCAGGCAGGAAGCGCCCAGGGAAGAGCCGGGCGAGTGTCGCGATCTCCATCGCGGTGAGCGCGACGTTGCGCAGCGGCACCGGCATGAGGGCGATGCCGACGGACAGCCGTGACGTCCACGCCAGCGCTGCGGCGGCGGGCGCGATGCCGCTGGGGCGGAGCACCGGTGGGGGTGCCCGGGGGCGGAGCCCCTGGGGGAGGTGGAACACTGTTCTCCTGCCGCACGTTGACCGGCAGAAGAATCACTGCCGGATCACCGACCAGGAGGACCGGGGGAGCCCCGTGGCCCCCGAACGTCACTGATATGAGCACTGCCCCGACCAACAAGCCCAGCAAGCGGCCGAAGCCCAGTCCCTGGATGTGGGTCTTCCTCTTCCTCGGCCTGGGCATCCTGTGGTACTCGCTGCTGGCGCAGAGCCCCTACAGCAGGATCGACACCGCCGATGCGCTCGCGCTCATCGAGGACGGCCAGGTGGCCGAGGCGGTCGTGACCCCGGACCGGGTCGACCTCACCCTCAAGGAGGGCGAGACCTTCTCCAGCGACGAGGTCCGCGAGACCAACCAGGTGCAGGCGTTCTACGTCGACGCCCGTGGACCGCAGATCATCGAGACGCTGGACGCGAACCCTCCCTCCGAGCGCCTGACCGACGACCCGGCCCGCCAGAACGTCTTCGTCTCGATCCTGGTCAACTTCCTCCCGCTGCTGCTCATCCTCGCGCTCTTCCTGTGGCTCATGACCCGGATGCAGGGCGGTGGCCGGGGCGTCATGCAGTTCGGCAAGTCCAAGGCCAAGCTGGCCACCAAGGACATGCCCAAGGTGACCTTCGCCGACGTCGCGGGGTCGGATGAGGCCGTCGAGGAGCTCGAGGAGATCAAGGAGTTCCTCTCCGAGCCGCGCAAGTTCCTCGAGGTGGGCGCCAAGATCCCCAAGGGCGTGCTGCTCTACGGCCCGCCCGGCACCGGCAAGACGCTGCTGGCCCGCGCCGTGGCCGGCGAGGCCGGGGTGCCGTTCTACTCCATCTCCGGCTCGGACTTCGTCGAGATGTTCGTCGGTGTCGGTGCCTCCCGCGTCCGCGACCTCTTCGAGCAGGCCAAGGAGAACGCCCCGGCGATCATCTTCGTCGACGAGATCGACGCGGTGGGCCGCCACCGTGGCGCCGGCATGGGCGGTGGCCACGACGAGCGCGAGCAGACCCTCAACCAGCTGCTCGTCGAGATGGACGGCTTCGACGTCAAGACCAACGTCATCCTCATCGCGGCGACCAACCGCCCGGACATCCTCGACCCGGCGCTGCTGCGCCCGGGCCGCTTCGACCGGCAGATCGCGGTCGAGGCGCCGGACATGCTCGGCCGCCTGCACATCCTGCAGGTGCACGGCAAGGGCAAGCCGCTGGCCGACGTCGACCTCATGGCGATCGCCCGGCGCACCCCGGGCTTCTCCGGTGCCGACCTGGCCAACGTCCTCAACGAGGCGGCCCTGCTCACGGCGCGCAAGAACGCGCAGGTCATCACGGACGCCGACCTGGACGAGGCCATCGACCGCGTCATGGCGGGCCCGCAGAAGCGGACCCGGGTGATGAGCGCCAAGGAGAAGAAGATCACCGCCTACCACGAGGGCGGTCACGCGCTCGTCGCCGCGGCGATGAACCACACCGACCCGGTGAGCAAGGTGACGATCCTGCCGCGCGGTCGGGCGCTGGGCTACACCATGGTGCTGCCGGCCGACGACAAGTACTCCACGACCCGCAACGAGCTGCTCGACCAGCTGGCCTACGCCCTCGGTGGACGCGTCGCCGAGGAGCTCGTCTTCCACGACCCGACGACCGGTGCGGCCAACGACATCGAGAAGGCCACCGGCCTGGCCCGCAAGATGGTCACGCAGTTCGGGATGTCCGAGCGCATCGGTGCGGTCAAGCTCGGCTCGGCCGGCGGTGAGGTCTTCCTCGGCCGCGACATGGGCCACGAGCGCGACTACTCCGAGAACCTCGCCGGCGTCGTCGACCAGGAGGTGCGGCGCCTCATCGAGGCCGCCCACGACGAGGCCTGGCATGCCCTCAACGACAACCGCGACATCCTCGACGCCCTGGTGCTGGAGCTGCTGGAGAAGGAGACGCTCAACGCCGAGGCGATCGCCGCGATCTTCGTCGACGTCCGCAGGCGTCCCGTGCGTCCGGTGTGGCTGTCCTCGGACGCCCGCACCATCCATGAGGCCGGCCCGGTGCTCACCGACGCCGAGAAGCGGGCGATGTCCAACGGCCACCACCCGCTGACCGAGCAGGGGGAGGAGAACCCTCCGGTCGAGGTGATCCAGGTGCCCGAGGGCGGCCATGTCGACCCCGGCCACGCCTGAGGTGACGGCGGGCGGGCAGCCCGTCCTGCAGGGCGTGGACCACGCGCGGATCGAGGCGGCCGTCCGGGAGATCCTCCTGGCCGTCGGTGAGGACCCCGACCGCGACGGGCTGCAGGACACCCCTGCCCGGGTCGCCCGGTCCTACGCCGAGATCTTCGGTGGGCTGCGGCAGGACCCGCTGGCCGTGCTCGGCACCACCTTCGACGTCGACCACGACGAGATGATCCTCGTCAAGGACATCTCGCTCTACAGCGTCTGCGAGCACCACCTGGTGCCCTTCCACGGATCGGCCCACGTCGCCTACATCCCCGGCGCGGACGGACGTGTCGTCGGGTTGTCCAAGCTGGCCCGGCTCGTCGACGTGTATGCCCGTCGCCCGCAGGTGCAGGAGCGGCTGACCACGCAGATCGCCGACGCGCTGGAGGACCACCTGGCGCCGCGGGGCGTCCTCGTCGTCGTCGAGGCCGAGCACCTGTGCATGTCCATGCGCGGTGTCCGGCGGCCCGGCGCGCGCACCCTCACCTCCACCGTGCGCGGGCAGCTGCGCAACCAGGCCACCCGCGCCGAGGCCATGAGCCTCATCACCGGGCGGTAGGACCGGCGTGGTGAGCCCCCGGCATACCTCCATCATGGGCGTCATCAATGTCACGCCCGACTCCTTCAGCGACGGTGGACGCTGGCTCGACCCGGACGTCGCCGTCGCGCGCGGCCGCGAGCTGGCGGCCGCGGGGGCCGACCTCATCGACGTCGGCGGCGAGTCGACAAGGCCGGGCAGCACCCGACCACCGGAGGCGGAGGAGCGCGACCGGGTCCTGCCGGTCGTCTCCGCCCTCGCGCAGCAGGGGTATGCCGTCTCGGTCGACACGATGCGCGCCACCGTCGCCCAGGCGGCGCTCGAGGCCGGCGCGGTCCTGGTCAACGATGTCTCCGGCGGTCTCGGGGACCCCGAGATGGGGGAGATGGTCGCGCAGACCGGCGCCCGCTACGTCGTCATGCACTGGCGCGGGCTGCTCAGCGACCCGGCGGCCACCCACCACTACGACGACGTCGTCGAGGACGTGTGCGCCGAGCTCGGCGAGCGGGTCGAGGCGCTGGTCGGGCAGGGGGTGCGCGAGGAGCAGCTCGTGCTCGATCCCGGCTTCGGTTTCTCCAAGGACGCGAGCCACAACTGGGCCCTGCTCGCGGGGCTCGACCGGGTGGTGGCGCTCGGGCTGCCGGTGCTCGTCGGCACCTCCCGCAAGAGGTTCCTCGGCCGGCTGCCGGTGCGGCCGGGGGCGCAGCTGCCCGACGAGCCGAGCCCGGCGGACCGTCGGGACGCCGCGACCGCGGCCACCAGCCTGCTCGCCGCGCAGGCAGGGGCCTGGGCCGTGCGGGTGCACGAGGTGGCCCCGACCCGGGATGCTCTGGCCGTGTGGGAGCTCACGCAGGGGGCAGCACGTGCGCGGTGACCAGATCCGGCTGACCGGCGTGCGCGCCCGGGGCCACCACGGGGTCTTCGAGCACGAGCGGCGCGACGGGCAGGACTTCGTCGTGGACGTGACGATGGAGGTCGACCTCGCGCCGGCCGGCACGACCGACGACCTGACCCGCACGGTGAACTACGGCGAGGTCGCCGCTGACGTCGTCGCCGTGATCGAGGGACCACCGCACGACCTCATCGAGACCGTCGCCGAGCAGATCGCCGACCGGGTGCTGCGGCGGGTGCTCGTGGAGGCCGTGGAGGTCACCGTGCACAAGCCGCAGGCACCCGTGGGCGTGCCCTTCGGCGACGTCAGCGTGACCGTCCGGCGCCGCCGGGACGTGCCGGTCGTGGTGGCCCTCGGGGCCAATCTCGCCGCCGCCGACGGCGCGGAGCCCGGCGCGACCCTCCGTCGGGCGAGCGGTCGGCTGCGCCGGGTGCGCGGCCTGCACGCCGTGCGGGTGTCGCGGTCGTTCCGCACCGCCCCGGTGGGTGGCGGGGCCGTCGCCGGCCAGCCGGACTACGCCAACGCCGTGGCGCTGGCCCGCACCAGCCTGCCCCCGGCGGCCCTGCTCGCGGCCCTGCACCGCATCGAGGCCGACTTCGGTCGCACCCGCGAGGTGCGCTGGGGTGCGCGGACCCTCGACCTCGACCTCGTGCAGTACGGCGAGCCCGACGCGGGCACCGACATCCGCAGCGACGACCCGGAGCTGACGCTGCCCCACCCCCGGGCCCACGAGCGTGCCTTCGTGCTCGTCCCCTGGGTCGAGACCGACCCCTCGGCGACCCTGCGCGTCGGTGACCGGGTGGTGCCGGTGAGCGAGCTCATACCCCCGCTCGCGGAGCAGGCCGTCGAGCCGGTCGAGGAGGAGCGGTGACCCCCCTGCAGGGCGTGCGGGTGGGGGCGGGTGTCGTCGTGGCCGTGCTCGCCGGCATGGCGAGCTGGCTGCTGCTGCAGGTCGTGCGCTCCCTGGGTGGCAGCTACCCGGTGATCTCCTGGATCGGCCTGGTCCCCCTCGTGGCGGTCGCTCTGCTCGTGCTGGTGATGTGCTGGCAGATCCGCCGCTACCTCCAGGGCAAGGGCACGCACCGCCCCTCGCCGCAGATGGGCCGCGGCACCCTCGTCGGGGCGCAGGCGGCGGCGCTCGGCGGGGCGGCGCTGCTCGGCTGGTATGCCGCGAACGCCCTGGTCCACCTGCCCAACGCCGATGTCGCGAGCGAGCGCGTCCAGCTCGTGTGGGGGATCCTGCACGCGGCTGCCGCGCTCGGCCTGTCCGTGACCGGATACCTCGGTCAGGCGTGGTGCCGCATCCCGCCGAGCGAGCACGATGACGACGACGACGGCGTGCCCGACGGGGATCTCGCCTACGGCTGAGCCGGGCGCCCGGGGCGAGAGGTCGGCCCCTACTTGTCGATGTCGCCCACGACGAAGAACATCGAGCCCAGGATCGCCACCATGTCCGCGACGACGGTGCCCGGCAGCATCTGGCTCAGCACCTGCACGTTGTTGAAGGACGCCGAGCGCAGCTTGAGGCGGTGCGGCACGGTCTCGCCGCGGCTGACGAGGTAGTAGCCGTTGAAGCCCAGCGGGTTCTCCGCCGCGAAGTAGTGCTCCCCGGCCGGCACCTTGAGCTTCTTGGGCAGCCGGGTGCTGACCGGGCCCTCGCCGAGCTCGCGCAGGCGGGCGGTGCAGGCGAGGACGAGGTCGAGGCTGACCTCGATCTGCTCGGCCAGCACCTCGAGGCGGGCGTAGCAGTCGCCCGCCTCCCGGGTGACCACGCGGCCCGGCCCGCCCTCGGCGAACAGCTCGGCGTAGGCGAGGTAGGGCTCGTCGCGCCGCAGGTCGACGTCCAGCCCCGAGGCGCGCGCGATGGGGCCGGACACGCCATACCCCAGCACCGTCTCGAGGTCGAGCACCCCGACCCCGCGGGTGCGGCCCTGGAGGATCTCGTTGCCGAGCACGAGCCCGGTGAGGTCCGGCATCCGCCCGCGGACCGTGGCGACGGCCGCATCGACGCGGTCCAGCCACCCCGGCGGGAGGTCGTGCAGCAGGCCGCCGACCCGGGTGGCCATGAAGTGCATGCGCCCGCCGGAGAACTCCTCCATGACGGCCTGGATCTCCTCGCGCTCGCGGAAGGAGTAGAACATCGGGGTGATCGCGCCGAGCTCGTGCGGGTAGGACCCGAGGAACATGAGGTGGTTCAGCACCCGACCCAGCTCGCTGAGCAGGGTGCGCGTCCACGTCGCCCGCTCCGGCACCTCCATGCCCAGGAGGTGCTCGACGGTGAGCGCCACGCCCACCTCGTTGTTGAAGGCCGACAGCCAGTCGTGGCGGTTGGCGAGCACCATGATCTGGCGGTAGTCGCGCACCTCGAAGAGCTTCTCCGCGCCCCGGTGCATGTAGCCGATGACCGGCTCGGCCGCGGTGATGCGCTCGCCGTCGGCGGTGATCCGCAGCCGCAGCACACCATGGGTGGCGGGGTGCTGCGGGCCGATGTTGAGCACCATCTCGGTCGTCGACAGCCCGCCCACCCCGGCGGCGCCGAGGGTCACGTCCAGGTCTCGGGTGCTCACCCGCTCACCCTAAGCCCGGGGGTGGTGCCGGGCGGGGGACCGGCACGAGCAGCCACCAGAAGTCGCCGAGCGCGCCGCCGGTGAGGGTGGCCAGGGCGCTGCATCGGGCGAGGGCGGTGAGGTATGCCGCAGGGTCGGTGCTGGCCAGGTTGTGCGGCACCGGTGGGGCGGGGTCGCCGAGGAGGTCGGTGAGCAGGTCTCGCTGGCGGTGCGCCTCGACGTCGCGGGCGAGGGAGGCCAGCAGGGCGTCCACGGCGAGGTGGGCCGTGAGGTCGCAGCTGCCGTCGGGCACGGGCGGCACCTCGCGCCCGGCCCGGAAACCGGTGAGGGTGCCGTGCGCGGGCCGATCGGCGGTCTCGTGCCCGTAGTCGACGACGACCACCAGACCCGTCTGCACCCGGCTCAGGAGGTCGGCGAGCGCCGCCTCCCGAGTCAGCCCGACCTCGCCGCGGACGGCGCGATCGAGCCAGCGCTCGGCCCACGCGAGGTCGTCGCCGTCCAGCACCGGGCCCGGGGTCTCGGTGCCGTCGGGGTGGACGGAGGGTGCACGCCATACCCCGTGCTCGTCGCGTGCCACCACGGGACAGGGCACGACATCGAGCCACTCGTGCGCGAGGACCAGCGTGTCCTGGAGATCGCGCAGCGCGGCCGGCAGCGTGGGGCCGCCGGGCGAGACGATCCAGGTGTCGACCTCGAGTCCCTCCGGGCGTTCCACGACATCGACCCCGGTGAGGTGCAGGCCGGGATCGAGGACACGCAGCCGCGCGAGCAGCTCGCCGCGGCCGCAGCCCAGGTCCACGATGCGCGAGCAGCCGTGGCGCTCGGCGAGCATCACGACAGCACGGGCGAGCAGCTCGCCGCCACCGGGGATGCCCTGGGCCGAGGTCGCGAAGTGGGCGGCCGGCGCGGCCCGCCGGTAGAAGCCGTCCTCGGCGTACAGCGCCGCCTGCCAGGCCTGCGCCCACGGGCGGGCCGCCTGAGTCGGTGCCGAGGGCCTCATCGCACTAGGGTGCCGCATCGTGGACCTTCTCGACATCGCGCGCATCGTGGGTGGCCTCGTCCTGCTCGTCGGAGGCGGTGAGCTGCTCGTGCGGGGCGCCTCCAACCTCGCGACGCGGGTGGGCATCAGCCCGCTCGTCGTCGGCCTCACCGTGGTCTCCGTCGCGACCTCGGCGCCGGAGCTGGCGGTGACCGTCGGTGCCGTCCTCGACGACCAGCCCGACCTCGCGGTCGGCAATGTCGTGGGCTCCAACACCGCCAACACCCTGCTCATCCTCGGCATCGCCGCCCTCGTCCTGCCCCTGGCGGTGCGCGAGCAGCTGGTCAAGATCGATGTTCCGGTGATGATCGGCCTCTCCTTCGCCCTGCTCCTCGTCGCCCACGACGGGGTCATCACCAGCCTCGAGGGGGCGGTGCTGCTCCTCGCGATGGTCCTGCACACCGTCGTCACGGTGGTCGTGAGCAAGCGGGCGCAGCGCAAGGAGGTGCGCAAGCGGCGTGCCCCGGCGGCCCGCGAGGGTGAGCCGATGCGGGTGCCGCTCGCCCTGGGCCTCGTCGTCGGTGGTGTGGCGCTGCTCGTGGGGGGAGCCCAGCTGCTCGTCGCCGGTGCGGTGAACATCGCCGAGGGCCTGGGCATCAGCGGTCTGGTCGTCGGGCTCACCGTCGTCGCGGTGGGCACCTCGCTGCCCGAGCTCGCGGCCTCGGTCATCGCCGCTGTCCGCGGTGAGCGCGACCTCGCGGTCGGCAATGTCGTCGGCAGCTGCATCGCCAACATCGGTCTTGTGCTCGGGCTGCCGGCGATCCTGTCCTCGGGCGGCCTGCCGGTGCCGCACCCGGCGATCGCCTTCGACATCCCCCTCATGATCGCCGCCGCCGTGGCGCTGGCGCCGGTGATCTTCACCGGCTTCACCGTCGCCCGGTGGGAGGGTGGCCTGTTCGTGCTCCTGTATGCCGCCTACACCGCCTTTGTCGTCCTCAATGCCACGCGGCACGAGGCGCTGCAGGGGTTCGAGTTCGTCATGGTCCTCTTCGTCCTGCCCCTTGTCGCGCTCACCCTGGTCGTCACGACGACCTTCGAGGTCGGGGTCATGGCCGAGCGGCGCCGGGTGCGCGACGAGGTGGCGGCGGGCCACCCCGTGCCGTGATGTCGTTTTTCTGCTAGATCTGGACCGTGGGGTGTCGCACCATGGAGGGGTGAGCGCCACCGATATGCACCTCGACCACGACCACTGCGCGGCGCTCGTGCGCAGCAAGGACCCCCGGTTCGACGGGTGGTTCGTCACCGGGGTGCTGAGCACGGGCATCTACTGCCGACCCAGCTGTCCGGCGATCACCCCGAAGGTCCGCAACATGCTGTTCTACCCCAGTGCTGCGGCGGCCCAGGGGGCCGGGTTCCGGGCCTGCAAGCGGTGCCTTCCCGATGCCACCCCGGGGTCTCCGCAGTGGCACGTGCGGGGCGATGTCGTCGCGCGGGCGGTGCGGCTCATCGCCGACGGGGTCGTCGACCGGGAGGGGGTCGGGGGTCTGGCCACCCGCCTGGGCTACTCCACCCGCCAGCTCGAGCGGCTCGTGCGCACCGAGCTCGGTGCCGGGCCGCTGGCTCTGGCCCGGGCCCAGCGGGCCCAGGCCGCGCGGCTGCTCATCGAGGGCACCGATCTGTCGATGGCCGACATCACCCACGCGGCCGGGTTCTCCAGCATCCGCTCCTTCAATGCCACGGTGCAGGAGGTGTATGCCGCCACCCCCTCCGCGCTGCGCGCCTCCGCCTCGAAGCAGGTGACGGGGGGTCGCGGGGGGACGGGCCGGGCGAGCACCACGATCGCTCTGCGCCTGCCCTTCCGTGCGCCGCTGCACGTGCCGAGTCTCTTCGGGCACCTCGTCGCGACCTCGGTGGCGGGGATCGAGGCCTGGTCGGACGGAGCGCTGACCCGCGCGCTGCGGCTGCCGGGCGGCCCGGCGGTGCTCGAGCTGCGACCGGGGGCAGAGGGGGAGCGGCACGTGCACGTCACCCTGCTGCTGAGCGATGTCGCCGACCTCGCCGCCGCGATCCAGCGCTGCCGACGCCTGCTCGACCTCGATGCCGACCCGGTGGCGGTCGATGAGCACCTCGGTGCCGACCCCGCCCTGGCGCCGCTCGTGCGCGCCCACCCCGGCGTGCGGCTCCCGGGCAGCGTCGACCCCGACGAGCTCGCGCTGCGGGTCGTCCTCAGCCAGCAGGTCTCCACCGCCGCGGCGGGCACCCACGCAGCACGGTTGGTGCGCGCGCTCGGGGAGCCGCTGCCGGAGCCCCTCGCCGGCGCGGTCACCCATCTCTTCCCGACACCGGAGGCGGTCGCCGGGGCGGCCGAGGAGGACCTGCCGGGGATGCCGGCCTCGCGCCAGCGCACCCTGCGCACCGTCGCCGAGGCGCTCGCGGAGGGCGGCCTGGAGCTCGGCCCGGGCGCCGACTGGGCCGAGGCGCGCGAGCGGCTCCTGCGCCTGCCCGGCGTCGGGCCGTGGACGGTGGAGATGGTGGCGCTGCGCGGGCTGGGCGACCCCGATGCCTTCCCGGCGACCGACCTCGGGGTGAAGGTCACCGCCGCGGCCGCAGGTTTGCCTCCCGGCGCGGGCCTCCTCGACCGCGCGACCCGGTGGCGACCCTGGCGGGGCTACGCCACCGCCCTGCTCTGGGCGGCCTCGGACCACCCCGCCGCCCGCCTGCCCTCCACGACCGCCACGTCCCCCGCACCGGCGCCGGCGACCACGGGGGCGACCCCGACCGCCCGCGGGAGTGACGGCATACCCTCGACGGACACCAAGGAGACACCATGACCATGCACCTCACCATCGACTCACCGGTGGGCCCGCTGCGGCTGCGCAGCGACGGCGACCACCTGACCGGGGTCTTCTTCGCCGAGCACCGGCACGCGCCCGACGACCTCGGCGACCCGGTCCCCGCCGAGCAGGCACCCGAGGTCCTGCGCGCGGCGGCGCAGCAGCTGGGGGAGTACTTCGAGGGGTCCCGGACCGGCTTCGACCTGCCCCTCGCCGCGGCCGGCACCGACTTCCAGCAGCGGGTCTGGGCGCAGCTGCGCACCATCCCCTATGGCGAGACGTGGTCCTACGGAGAGCTGGCCAGGGCCCTGGGTCAGCCGGGCGCCTCGCGCGCCGTCGGTCTCGCCAACGGTCGCAACCCGCTGTCGATCGTCGTGCCCTGCCACCGGGTGGTGGGCTCGGACGGCTCGATCATCGGCTACGGCGGTGGCGTCGAGCGCAAGCAGACCCTGCTCGAGCTCGAGCGCTCGGCCGCCACGCCGGCCCTCTTCGCCTGACGCCTCGGCGCCGACGCGGTGCCGGGGCCGGGCGCGTATCCGACTACCCTTGAGAGGGTGAGCGAGCAGACCCAGCCCAGCGTGCCCGAGACCGACCTGCCCGAGCAGATCGCGGTCCGCCAGGGCAAGCGGCAGGCGATGCTCGACGCGGGGGTCGACCCCTATCCCGTCGAGGTGCCGCTCACGCACACGCTGGCCGAGGTGCGCGAGGGGTGGGCGCACCTGGAGACCGGCGAGGAGACCCAGGACGTCGTCGGTGTCGCCGGCCGGGTGATGTTCGTCCGCAACACCGGCAAGCTGTGTTTCGCCTCGCTGCAGGCCGGTGACGGCACCCGCCTGCAGGCCATGCTCTCGCTGGCCGAGGTGGGCCAGGAGTCGCTCGATGCGTGGAAGGCCTGGGTCGACCTGGGCGACCACGTCTTCGTCGAGGGCCGGGTCATCAGCTCCCGTCGCGGTGAGCTCTCGGTCATGGCGACTTCGTGGCGGATGGCGTCCAAGGCGCTGCGGCCGCTGCCGGTGCTGCACAAGGACCTCTCGGAGGAGCAGCGGGTCCGGCAGCGCTACGTCGACCTCATCGTGCGTGACCAGGCCCGTCAGATGGTGCTCGACCGGGCGGCGATGACCCGCGCGGTGCGCCGCGTCCTCGAGGCCGACGACTACATCGAGGTGGAGACGCCGGTGCTGCAGGCGGTCCACGGCGGGGCCAACGCCCGCCCCTTCCGGACCCACCTCAACGCCTTCGACCTGCCGATGACGATGCGGATCGCGCTGGAGCTCTACCTCAAGCGCGCGGTCGTGGGTGGCGTGGAGCGGGTCTATGAGATCGGCCGGATCTTCCGCAACGAGGGCATCGACTCCACGCACTCCCCGGAGTTCACCATGCTGGAGTGCTACCAGTCCTACGGCGACCAGTTCACGATGGCCGACCTCATGCGACGGATGATCCTCGCGGCGGCTGATGAGATCGGCAGCAGGCAGATCGAGAGCCCCCATGGCCTCATCGACCTCGACGGGGAGTGGGTCTGGCTCCCGTTCTACGACGGGCTCTCCTCCGCGGTCGGCGAGCGGGTCGACGTCGACACCCCGGTCGAGGACCTGAGGCGGCTCGCCTCGGCCCACGACGTGCCGCTCCAGGCCGGGTGGGGCGCCGACAAGATCGCCCTGGAGATCTTCGGCGACATCGTGGAGCCGACGCTGGTGCAGCCCACCTTCGTCTGCGACTACCCCGCGATCGCCCAGCCCCTGGCCCGACCGCACCGGGACACCCCCGGTCTCGTCGAGGCCTGGGACCTCATCATCGGTGGCATCGAGCGCGGCACCGCCTTCTCCGAGCTCGTCGACCCCGAGATCCAGCGGGCGCGCTTGACCGAGCAGTCGTTGCTCGCGGCCGGAGGCGACGCGGAGGCCATGCAGCTCGACGAGGACTTCCTGCGGGCGCTGGAGTATGCCGCGCCGCCGATGGGTGGGCTCGGGATGGGGCTCGATCGGGTCCTCATGCTGCTCACCGGGACCGGCGTGCGGGAGACCATCCTCTTTCCGTTCCTCAAGCCGGAGGCGTGATGGGTGTTCTGCACGAAGGCTGGATGATCCTCGCCGCACTGCTGCCCTCGGCCGGTCTGCTCTATCTCTTCTACGTCGTCATGAAGCACATCGTCGAGGGCGACCGTCGTGAACGCGCTGCTCAGCGGGCCGCCGACCGAGAGCAGGCCGCCGCCGAGCAGCCCACCGACAGCGCTGACTAATCACCGCCCGCGTGGGCGGTGTGCATTTCTTGTGATCTTCCCGTAACGTGCTCCGTCGAGTGAAAAGCGGGCCCGCGTGTGCGGCCAAAAGCGCTATCATTCACCTGCGCCACATCCTGTAGTGGCGCATGCTTCGCGAAAAGGAGAAGAAATGGCACAGCGAGTGCAGGTCATCCTCGTGGATGACCTCAGCGGTGGGGAGGCGAACGAGACTGTTGAGTTCGCCTTGGACGGGGTTCATTACGAGATCGACCTGAGTGACGACAACGCCGCGAAGCTACGTGAGGACTTCGCGACGTGGATCGGTCAGGCGCGTCGGTCCGGCGGTCGTCGGCAGACCCGTCGACGTGGCGCCGCTCCGGCCGGCGGCCGCAGCGACGAGCTGGCGAAGGTCCGCGAGTGGGGCCGTGACAACGGCTACAAGGTGAGTTCCCGGGGCCGTGTCTCCCAGGAGCTCCAGGACGCCTACGCGGCGGCCCACTGAGTCGAGGACGCACCACCTGGCGGGGCCGACATTCCGGACGGGATGTCGGCCCCGCTTCGTGTTTCCTGCGGCGTGGCCGAGCGCCTCAGACCTCATCCATCGTGATCTGCCTGAGATCGACGTCTCCGGAGGCTGCACCCTCCACCTCCGACCACTCCCGCGGGAGCGCGACCTGGGGGCGTTCTCGGCCGCGCAGCGACCACGGACAGATGGTCGTCTTGGCGCCATTGTTCTGGCTCCAGTCGAGAAAGACCTTTCCCGGGCGCACGGCTTTGCTCATCCGCGCCGTGACGAGGTCGGGGTGGGCCTCCGCCAGGCTCTCGGCCAGCGCCTTGGTCACGGCGCTCACCTCATCGGCGCTGCGCGTGCCCTCGAGGTCGGCATACAGCTGCATCCCTTTGGACCCGCTGGTCACCGGGCGCGATCCCAGGCCGACGGCGTCCAGCCGCTCGCGCACCAGCAGCGCCACCCGCGAGCACTCGGCGAGGCCGGCGCCGGGGCCCGGGTCCAGATCGATGACCAGGCGGTCCGGGGGCAGCGGGACCCCCTCGTCGTCGATCCGCCACTGCGGCACGTGCAGCTCCAGGCTGCCGAGGTTGACGAGGTAGACCAGCACGGCGACATCCGTGACGAGGGGGAAGGTCAGATGGGTGTGGCCGCGGGAGGACCCCGGCGTCGGCACGGTCACCCGGGGCAGCCAGTCCGGCGCGCCCGAGGGGAGGTTCTTCTCGAAGAAGTGGGCCTGGGCCACGCCCTCGGGCCATCGGATGCGGGTCACCGGTCGCCCCGCCAGCTCCGGCAGGATCTGGTCGGCGTGCGAGACGTAGTAGGTGAGCACCTCGCCCTTCGTCGTGCCCGTCGAGGGATAGATCACCTTGTCGAGGTTGCTCACCCGGAGCGTGCGTCCGGCCACGCTCACCTGCTGGCTGCTCACGGTGCCTCGCTGTCGATGTCGAGGCCTGCGACGTCGTCGGGTCCGAGGTCGGGGCG
Organism: Serinicoccus profundi; assembly: GCF_008001015.1. Classification (NCBI taxonomy): domain Bacteria; kingdom Bacillati; phylum Actinomycetota; class Actinomycetes; order Micrococcales; family Ornithinimicrobiaceae; genus Serinicoccus; species Serinicoccus profundi. The sequence continues at coordinate 535,721 of NZ_CP042862.1, forward strand.
CACGCCCTGGAAGGACGGCTGGCGCAGCCGGTCGGTCGTCCGCTCCGCGTCGAGGGCCGCGACGTCGACGACGAGGCGGGGCTCCACCCACGTCGACCCGCGGGACTCCGCGTGGGGGATCGGCGCGTCGAAGGGGTAGTCGCCGACGGGCACGTCGGCGAGCAGCTGCTGCAGGTGCTCACCGGCGCGTCCGGCCAGCCCGCTGCCGACCCTGCCCCGGTAGCGCAGAAGCAGCGACCCGTCCGCGGCGCGCAACGGCATACCTCCCGGGCCGCGGAGCGGCAGCCCGACGTGGACCGCGCCCAACCGTCCCGGGCGCCCCGTCTCCGGGCGCCACCCCCCGACGACGACGGACACCCGGCCCCGGTGCGGGAACTTCAGCCACGCGCTGCTGCGCCGCCCGGGCTGGTATGCCGCGTCCCGCCGCTTGCTGACCACGCCCTCCAGGTGCTGATCCCGGGTCGCGGTCAGGAGCATCGCGCCGTCGTCGTAGACGGGGGAGAGCTGGACGCCGGGGACGTCCTCGAGCAGCTGCTCCAGCGCCTGCCGGCGCGCGGTCCAGGGCAGGGCGGTGAGGTCGAGGCCGTCGAGGCGCAGCAGGTCGAAGGCGATGTAGGTCGCGGGCCGGGCGAGGGCCAGCCGCTGCGCCGCGGCGCCACGACCGACGTGCACGCGTTCGACGACGTGCGCGAACGAGGGTCGGCCCTCGACCAGGCAGACCGCCTCGCCGTCGAGGAGCAGGTCGTCGGCGACCTCGGTCAGGCCCGCGAGCTCGGGGAAGGCGTGGGCGATGTCGCGCTCGCCCCGGGTGAGCAGCCGCAGCCGGCCGTCCTGCACCTCCGCGAGCAGCCGGATGCCGTCCCACTTGATCTCGTGCACCCACGCCGGCCCGGTCGGTGGCCGGGGCGGGATCTCACCCGGGGTGGCGAGCATGGGGCGCATGGGTCCATCCTGGGGTGCGTGAGAGCGATCTGGAAGGGTGCCGTCTCGTTCGGGCTGGTCAACGTGCCCGTGCGGCTGTACTCCGCGACCGAGAACCACGACCTGAGTTTCCACCAGGTGCGCCGCACCGATGGCAGCCGCATCCGCTACAAGCGGGTGGCGCAGGCCGACGGTGAGGAGGTCGCCTACAAGGACATCGCCAAAGCGTATGAGACCGATGACGGCAAGACGGTCATCCTCACCGACGAGGACCTCGCGAGCCTGCCCAACCGCAGCTCCAAGGAGATCTCGGTCGAGCGCTTCGTGCCCCGCGAGCAGATCGACCCGATCCTCTTCGACAAGGCCTACTTCCTGGAGCCCGACGCCATGGGCGCCAAGGCCTACGGACTCCTGCGGGAGGCGCTGCGGGAGTCCGACCGGGTGGCCGTCGTGACGGTGTCGGTGCGCAGCCGGATGACGATGGCGGTCCTGCGGGTCCGCGAGGACGACGACGCGATCATCCTCCAGACGCTCCTCTGGCCGGACGAGATCCGAGCCTCCGACCAGCTCGACCATCTCGACGAGGTGAGCGAGCCCAAGAAGGACGAGGTCGCGATGGCTCGCATGCTCGTCGACTCGATGTCGGGCGACTTCGAGCCCGAGGGTCACGTCGACGACTTCAAGGAGGCCGTCGACGCGCTGGTGGAGAAGAAGGTCAGCGGCGGGGAGGTCACCGAGAGCCCCGACGAGCCGGACGAGGACGACAGCGGCGAGGTGGTCGACCTGCTCGCGGCCCTCCAGCGCTCCGTGGACCGGGCCAAGAAAGGTCGCGGCGAGGGGTCGACCGAGGACAGCTCGTCCTCGGGCGGCCGGGGAACCGGGGCGAAGGGCTCGGGATCCGCGAAGGGCTCGGGCGGCTCGGGATCGAAGTCCGCGAGGTCGAAGTCCGCGGGGTCCAAGTCCACGGGGTCGACGTCGTCGGCCACCGGCTCCTCGAGCAGCGAGTCCTCGACGACCAAGAGGGCGTCCTCGACCAAGCGGTCGTCCTCGAAGAGCACGACCAAGAAGGCGGGCTGAGAGCAGGGCCTCAGGGCGCCTCGGTGGTCTGCGCAGCCTCCTCGAGCGCAGCCTTGGGGCTGCAGCCGACACCCTGGTCGAGCTTGCCCGCCGTGAGGGTCAGGGTCGAGCGCAACGCCTCGCTCACGTCCTCCGGCGAGTCACCGAGCGCCACGGCCGTGATCGAGTAGGGGGTGCGGGCGTCGGCCTCGGACCCGGGGTCGGTGCACAACGTGATGGCCACCCCCTGGCGCGGTCCGATGACGGACTCACCGAGGTAGTCGGGGCCCGCCGCGCCACCCTCGGTCTCCGCGGCCAGGGCGCGGGCCTCCTCACGGCCTTCCTCGCCGACCACCACGCTGAGGCGCAGCAGTGGGGCCTGGCCGTCGTAGGCCTCGCAGACCCACGAGGTGTCGTCGTCGGCGACCACGAGCTCGCGGGGTTCGGCCAGCTCCCCACCGGCGACGGCCCGCAGGTTGGCGGGGCTCATGTCCTCGCAGAGCCAGCCGTTGCCGCCTCTGCCGTCTCCCGGTGCGGTCTCGGAGGTCGTCCCGCCGCTCGTCGGTCCCTCGGGCTCGGGCTCAGAGGTGCACCCGGTGGCGCCGAGCGCGAGGAGCAGAGCCAACGGGATCGACGGGCGGACGCGCATCCCCGCATCGTAGGACGCGCAGGATCGGCGCAGGCGCCCCCATACTCCGACCCCACCGAGCGTCGCACATGGGTCGGACGGAGCGACCATCTGCGACGCTCGGTCGGTCTGGGAGCGACCATCTACGACGCCCGGTCGGTCTGGGAGCGACCATCTACGACGCCCGGTCGGGTGGGGGGCACGGTATGCGTCCTCCCGCACATGCGCGAGGCTGCGCGAGGCATTGCGCCGGGGGCGAACACGGAACATCGGCGGCGGATGACGACGTTGACTCGGATCAGACGCACGTAGAGTGGGTGATAGCCCACAGTGGAGGAGAAGAGCATGTTCGAACGGTTCACCGACCGGGCTCGACGTGTGGTGGTGCTCGCGCAGGAAGAGGCGCGCATGCTCAACCACAACTACATCGGCACCGAGCACCTGCTGCTGGGCCTGATCCACGAGGGTGAGGGCGTGGCAGCCAAGGCGCTGGAGTCGCTGGACATCTCGCTGGACGCCGTCCGTCAGCAGGTCCAGGAGATCATCGGTCAGGGCCAGCAGAGCCCGACCGGCCACATCCCGTTCACGCCCCGCGCCAAGAAGGTCCTCGAGCTCTCGCTGCGCGAGGGCCTGCAGCTCGGGCACAACTACATCGGCACCGAGCACCTGCTCCTCGGCCTCATCCGTGAGGGCGAGGGCGTGGCGGCCCAGGTGCTGGTCAAGCTCGGCGCCGACCTCAACCGGGTCCGCCAGCAGGTCATCACCCTGCTGTCCGGATACCAGGGCAAGGAGGCCGCGACCGCCGGCGTCGGGGCCGGGAGCCAGCAGGAGGGCCAGCAGGCCGGCTCGCTGGTGCTCGACCAGTTCGGTCGCAACCTGACCCAGGCCGCCCGCGAGGGCAAGCTCGACCCGGTCATCGGCCGCGAGCCCGAGATCGAGCGGGTCATGCAGGTGCTGTCCCGCCGGACCAAGAACAACCCGGTCCTCATCGGTGAGCCCGGCGTCGGCAAGACCGCCGTCGTCGAGGGGCTCGCCCAGGACATCGTCCGGGGCGACGTGCCGGAGACGCTCAAGGAGAAGCAGCTCTACACCCTCGACCTCGGCGCCCTGGTGGCCGGTTCCCGCTACCGCGGTGACTTCGAGGAGCGTCTCAAGAAGGTCCTCAAGGAGATCCGCACCCGCGGCGACATCATCCTGTTCATCGACGAGATCCACACCCTGGTGGGTGCCGGTGCCGCCGAGGGCGCGATCGATGCCGCGAGCATCCTCAAGCCGATGCTGGCCCGCGGCGAGCTGCAGACGATCGGCGCGACGACCCTGGATGAGTACCGCAAGCACATCGAGAAGGACGCCGCGCTCGAGCGCCGCTTCCAGCCGATCCAGGTGGCCGAGCCGACGCTCAAGCACGCCATCGAGATCCTCAAGGGCCTGCGTGACCGCTACGAGGCCCACCACCGGGTGACGATCACCGACGGCGCCCTCATCGCGGCCGCCACCATGGCCGACCGCTACATCAACGACCGCTTCCTGCCGGACAAGGCGATCGACCTGATCGACGAGGCCGGAGCCCGGTTGCGCATCCGTCGGATGACCGCGCCGCCGGACCTGCGCGAGTTCGACGAGAAGATCGCGCACGCCAAGCGTGAGAAGGAGTCGGCGATCGATGCGCAGGACTTCGAGAAGGCGGCCCGGCTGCGCGACGAGGAGCACAAGCTCACGCAGGCGCGCGCCGAGCGGGAGAAGGAGTGGAAGAACGGTGACATGGACGTCGTCGCCGAGGTCGACGAGGAGCTGATCGCCGAGGTCCTCGCCGCCGCCACCGGCATCCCGGTGTTCAAGCTCAGCGAGGAGGAGTCCTCGCGCCTGCTCAACATGGAGCAGGAGCTGCACAAGCGGATCATCGGCATGGACGACGCCATCAAGGGTCTGTCCCAGGCGATCCGCCGCACCCGGGCGGGCCTGAAGGACCCCCGCCGCCCCGGTGGCTCGTTCATCTTCGCCGGGCCCACGGGTGTCGGCAAGACCGAGCTGGCCAAGGCGCTCGCCGAGTTCCTCTTCGGTGACGAGGACAGCCTCATCACCCTGGACATGTCGGAGTACTCCGAGAAGCACACCGTCTCGCGGATGTTCGGCTCGCCCCCCGGCTACGTCGGGTATGAAGAGGGCGGCCAGCTGACCGAGAAGGTGCGGCGCAAGCCGTTCTCGGTCGTGCTCTTCGACGAGATCGAGAAGGCGCACCCGGACATCTTCAACAGCCTGCTGCAGATCCTGGAGGACGGTCGCCTGACCGACTCCCAGGGCCGGGTGGTCGACTTCAAGAACACCGTCATCATCATGACCACCAACCTGGGCACCCGCGACATCGCCAAGGGCGTCTCGCTCGGCTTCTCCGCCGGGCCGGACACCCAGAGCTCCTACGAGCGGATGAAGAACAAGGTCACGGACGAGCTCAAGCAGCACTTCCGTCCCGAGTTCCTCAACCGGGTGGACGACACCATCGTCTTCCCGCAGCTGTCGCAGAGCGAGATCGTGCAGATCGTCGACCTGATGATCGCCCGTCTCGACGAGCGGCTCAAGGATAAGGACATGGCGATCGAGCTGACGTCGTCCGCCAAGGAGCTGCTCGCCAAGCGCGGCTACGACCCCGTCCTGGGTGCACGGCCGCTGCGCCGGGCCATCCAGCGCGAGATCGAGGACCAGCTCTCGGAGAAGATCCTCTTCGGCGAGCTGGGCACCGGTCAGATCGTCATCGTCGATGTCGAGGACCCGGTGGGCAACGACAAGAACCGCGACAAGGTGTTCACCTTCCGCGGCCAGCAGAAGCCGGCAGAGGTGCCCGACACCGTGCCGGTGGAGGAGCAGGCCGGCTGACGACGCTCCTCACGCGAGCGAGAGGGCGGGGAACGGCAGGTATGCCGTTCGCCGCCCTTCGTCGTGTGTGCGTCCCACAGGCGCCACTCAGCAACTCCTCAGTCACAGGCGTCACGTGGCCGCCGAGACGGCCGTGAGACGTGTGAAAAGCGAGAAAACTGCAGGTCAGCGAACTACACAGGTGTGATATCGGGGCTGACCTGCGAAAACCCTGAGAGAGTGTGATGAACATCACGAATTACACGCTTGTGGTGCCCCCGAGAAATGCACTCGGTCCTCCGGGGTGGGGGTTGCGCACACCCCGGCGGGTGGGTTTCATTGCTCCTGGCCCGCCCGCGGGTCGTCCCTGAAGCACCCCGTCCGGCGACCCGGACACCACCGGCCTGTCCCCTCACACGTACGGATCATCGATGACCCTGAGCACCCGCCGCCTGTCTCGCACCATGATCGCCGTCACCGCGACGGCCGCCCCCATCGTCACCCTCGCTCCTGCCGTTCAGGCCGCACCCTCCGGCACCCCGCAGCTGCCGCAGCAGCCCCTGCTGCCGAACGCGCCCACCACCCCGGTCGCCCAGCCCCGGTTCCTGCCGACCCCGGCGCCGACGAGCACGGTCACCATGAAAGTGAGCGCCGCAGCCGGCGTCAACGTCCGCAGCGGCCCGTCCACGTCCTACGGCGTCGTGGGCGGCTACGCGCAGGGCGCGCAGCTCACCGGCACCCTGACGTCCAACAACTGGCTCAAGATCGGGGAGAACCGCTTCGTCGCGGCCTCGAACCTCACCCGGGTCGGCGGCGAGGGCGGTGGCGGTGGTGGCGGCGGCACCGAGGAGGTCACCCGCTGGATGGACGCCTCGATCGGCAACATCCGCTCCGGCCCCGGCCTGGGCTACCCGGTCGTCACGACGATGCGCAAGGGCACCAAGGTGCAGGGCACCTGGACCAGCAACGGCTGGCTCAAGATCAGCAGCGGCAAGTTCGTCTCCGGCACCATCCTCACCAGCACCGACCCCGGCAGCGGTGGCGGCGGTGGGGGCGGTGGCGCCCAGGAGGTCACCCAGTGGATGGAGGCATCCCTGGGCAACGTCCGCTCCGGCCCCGGCCTGGGCCACCCGGTCGTCACGACGATGCGTAAGGGCACCAAGGTGCAGGGCACCTGGACCACCAACGGCTGGCTCAAGATCAGCGGTGGTAGGTACATCTCCGGCACCATCCTCACCGGGACCAATCCCGGCGGTGGCGGTGGTGGAGGCGAGCAGCCCGACCCCGCGCCGAGCGAGGTGACCCGGTGGGTCACCCCCCCGCTCGCCAACGTGCGCTCCGGACCGTCCACGTCATACTCCGTCGTCGGGAGCAAGGCCCAGGGGACGAAGGTCACCGGAACGCTCACGAGCAACGGCTGGCTCAAGATGGCCGGCTCGCAGTACATGGCCTCCTCGGTCCTCACCGCCACCGACCCTGGCTCCGGCAGCGCTCCGGGACCGGCGCCCGCCCCAGCCCCTTCGCCGGCGCCCAGCCCCACCCGGCAGCTCATCCTCGAGACCGCGGCGAAGTACATCGGGACGCCGTACAAGTGGGGTGGCAACACCCCGGAGGAGGGCTTCGACTGCTCCGGCTACACGAAATACGTCTTCGCCGAGCTCGGCCTGACCCTCCCGCGCACCGCGGCGATGCAGCAGGCGGCCACCACCCCGGTGAGCAACCCGCAGCCCGGTGACCTGGTCTTCCACGGGTCCCCGGCCTATCACGTGGGCATCTACGCCGGCGACGGCATGATGTACGACACCGGCCGTCCGGGGGTGCCCACGCAGTACCGCGTGATCTTCAGCGGGGTCTCCGGCTACGGGCGCGTCGACGGGGTGGGCTGAGGCCTTGCGGCGCCCGGGCGACCGGGGGTCCGTGACGTAGCATTCGCGGTATGCCCTCGGACACCCCTGTGCCCTCGCCTGCCCCAGACGTCGCCTTCCGGCCGGTCTTCCTCGGCACCGACCCGGGCACCTACGGCCTGGCCCGCGCGCTGCACGAGCGCTACGGCGTCGAGACCACACTCGTCTCGCGCGGGCAGACCGGCGCGATCGCCCACTCGCGCATCCTGCGTCCGGTCGAGGCGGGTCAGGACACCGGGCGAGCCGAGCTGCTCGCGACGCTGCTCGCGGAGGGCAGGGCCGCCAAGGAGCGCGACCCCGACGTCACGCTCGTGCTGGGCTGCAACTCCGACTCGCACACCGACCTCATCGCGCAGCACGCCGAGGAGCTCTCCGCGTCCTTCGCCTTCCCGCGGATGTCGCCGGAGACGCTGGAGCAGGTCGCGGACAAGCAGCAGTTCGGTCAGATCTGCGAGCGGCTGGGGCTGCCGACCCCCCGCACGACGGTGGTGCGCTTCGGCAACGCCGACGAGCCGGGGTGGACCCCCGAACCGATCGACATCACCTACCCCGTCGTCGCCAAGCCCGCCAACAGTGCCCACTTCGAGAACCTCAAGTTCCCCGGGGCCCAGAAGGTGTGGTTCCTGCAGAGCCCGCAGGAGTGGCAGGAGCTGGTCAAGGTCCTGGTGTCCGGCGGCGTGCGTCAGGACTTCCTCGTCCAGGAGCACATCCCCGGCGACGACACCCACCAGCTCTCGATCGTCGGGTATGTCGACCGCACCGGCCGGCTGACCGCGGTCGCGACCGCGCAGGTCCTGCTCGGCGAGCACGACCCCACGACGATCGGCAACCCGATCGCCATGATCACCACCCCGATGCCCGAGCTCATGGACGCCGCCGAGCGCATCCTCGGGGCGGTCGACTACTGGGGCTTCGCCAACATCGACGCCAAGCGCGACCCGCGGACCGGGACGATCTACTACATGGAGGTCAACCCGCGGATGGGGCGCAACAGCTTCTACGCCACCGCCGCCGGGGCGGACCTCGCCGGGGCGATGGTGGACGACCTGGTGCTGGGGATCGAGCGGGAGCCGGTGCGCGGCACCACGGAGGTGCTCTACAGCATCGTCAGCCCGGCCGTGCTGCCCTACTACGTCCGCGACGCCGCGCTGCGCCGACGCGTCCTGCGGGCCGCCCGGCGGGGGATCGTCCACCCGCTGCTCTACGAACGCGGCAACTGGCGGCGCCGGGCCTACGTCATGGCCAACCGGGCCAACCACGCCAAGAAGCTCGCCAGGTTCTACCCCCGCCCGTCGGCCACCGGGTTCTGAGCAAGGGCGAGCGGCCCCCGTGGGCCAGGCTCAGTAGAACGTCGCGCCGGCCCGACCGCCGGACACGACCTTGGCCGTGACGCGGTGCCCGACCCGCTGCCACGCGGCATACCGTCGCGGGCGCAGCACGAGGTCGTAGGCGCCGACGAAGTCGGTGACCTCCTTGCTGAAGCTCCGCTTGAACTCGCCGATGCCGAAGTAGGGGTCGGTCTTGTCGTCGACCCTGGTGGAGTGCGGGGTCCCGGCCATGTCGTAGGAGGTGGCGCCCTGGGCCTGCGCCCACTGCATGGCCTCCCACTGCAGGGCGTGGCTGCCGCCGCGCACCGGGCGCTCCCGGACGCTGGCGCCGTCGCGGTAGCACGCGACGTCACCGACGACGGTGACGAAGGCGCCGGCGACGTCGCGCCCCTCGTGCTCGGCGAGGAAGACCCGCCCCAGGCCGGCGTCGCAGAAGGTGCGCCACATGGCGACCTGGTAGTCGTGCGAGCGCGGGGCGATGCCCTGGTCCTGCACGACCTCCATCCACAGCGTCCACATGCGCTCGTAGGTCGACTCCTCCAGCGGGGCGGCCTCGGTGACGACGCCCTGCTTGAGGCCGCGCCGGATGGTGTTGCGGGTCTTGGAGGGCAGCCGGGCCATGAGGTCCTCGGGCGTGCCCGTGACGTCGACGAAGACCGTCGACCGGTTGGTCTGGATCCGGCCGGCCGGGAGCAGGCCCAACCGCTCCAGGCCCTGCAGCGTCTCTGGTGACTCGAGGAGCTCGGGCTCGATCTTGATCAGGAAGACCCCGGCGTCGTGAGCGGCGGTGCGCAGCGCCGGCAGCAGCGCCGCCAGCCCCTGGACGGAGTCGACCCCCGGTCCCTTGGGGAGGTACCAGACCTTCCCGAAGCCGGGGGCGCGGCGTTCGTGGATCGTCACGGGGAAGCCGTCGATGTCGGCATACCTCGGGGTCCACCCGGCCATGGCCTTGACCTGCGCGAACTCGGGTGTCTGGAACATCGAGGGGCGTCCAGGGGTTTCGAGCAGACGCGCTCGCCACTGTTCGGCCGACTCATAGGTGTCCCAGCGCAGACTCATGTCGGCATCGTATCGACGCAGAGCCCTCCCTCCGGTCCGCGCCCCGCCCGACCGGACCCGCCGGCGCGGCTCAGCCGGTGCCCGGCAAGCGGAACAGGTCCTCGGGCAGCGGCTCGACCAGGCCCTCGGCCACCAGCGCGTCGAGGCACCGGTCCCGCTGGAGGTGCGCCGCCTCCTGGTCGGGGGCCGCCGGGTCCAGGGGCCAGCTGGCCCGCAGGCGGGCTCCGTGGACCGGGGCGTCGGCGTCCCGCAGCACCTGCAGCAACGTGCCACGGCACTGGCGGTCGGTGCCGGCCCACGCCTGCCCGCGCCGGACCGGTCCGTCGTAGGCCGGTGAGCCGGCGCGTCTCCAGGCGCACAGGTCGGCGACCGGACAGTCGGCGCAGCGCGGAGCGCGAGCGGTGCAGACCAGGGCGCCGAGCTCCATCACCGCCACGCTCCAGGTGGCCGCCTCCGCGTCGTCGGCCGGCAGCAGCCGACCGGCGAGGTCCAGCTCGGCCCGGGTGAGGGAGGGCGAGGGCAGGGCGATCCCGGAGACCGCCCGGGCGTGCACCCGCCGCACGTTGGTGTCGACGACGGTGGCGCGGCGCCCGAAGGCGAAGGCCGTGACGGCGGCGGCGGTGTAGTCGCCCACCCCGGGCAGGGTGCGCAGCATCACCTCGTCCACCGGCACCTGCCCGTCGTGCTCGTCGTGGATCGCCGTCGCGGCGGCGTGCAGCCGCAGCGCGCGGCGGGGGTAGCCCAGGCGCCCCCACTCCCGCACCGCCTCCCCGGGCGCAGCCTGCGCCAGCGCGGAGGCGGTCGGCCAGAGCTGCATCCAGCGCCGCCACACGGGCTCCACCCGGGCGACCGGAGTCTGCTGCAGCATCACCTCCGAGACCAGGACCCCCCACGGCGAGCGGTCCGGCGCACGCCACGGCAGGTCGCGTCGGTGGGCGGCATACCAGCGCAGGAGGCGGTCGTGTAGGACCGCGGGCTCGGTGCCCGGCACGTCAGGAGTAGCGCTCGAGGATCGAGCTCTCGGCTAGCCGGGACAGACCCTCGCGCACAGCGCGGGCGCGGGCCTCACCGACCCCGTCGACCTGCATGAGGTCCTCCAGGCCGGCGGAGAGCAGCTGCTGGAAGGTCCCGAAGTGGGTGACCAGCCGGTCGACGATCGCCCCGGGCAGTCGGGGTATGCGGTGCAGCAGGCGGTAGCCGGAGGGGCTGAGCTGCTGGTGGTCCATCCCGTCGCCGACGACGGTGATGCCCAGGCAGCGGGCGACCGCCGCGAGGTCCAGCAGCTCGGTGCTGTCGAGGGCGGCGAGCGCGGCCTGGACCTGGACGGGGTCCCGACCGGCCTCGGCGGCACCGATGTAGTCGCGCACGACGAGCTCGCGCTCGCGTTCGACCCCGCCGGTCATCTCCTCGAGCTGCAGGCCGATGAGGCGGCCGTCGACGCCGAGCTCGACGACGTACTGCTCGATCTCGGCGCTGATCCGACGCACCATCTCCAGGCGTTGCAGCACCGAGGCGAGGTCGCGCACGGTGACGAGGTCCTCGATCTCCAGCGCCGAGAGGTTGCCGCCGACCTCGTCCAGCCGGGCGCGGTAGCGCTCCAGGGTCTGCAGCGCCTGGTTGGCCTGCGCCTGCAGCTGGCTGCGGTCCTCGAGCACGTGCCGGGTGTTGCCGACGTAGAGCGCGATGAGGGACATCGACTGGCTGACCGAGATGACGGGGAAGCCGGTCTGCTTGGCGGTCCGCTCGGCCGTGCGGTGCCGGGTGCCGCTCTCGCGGGTCTCGATGGTGCGGTCGGGGGCGAGCTGGGTCGCGGCACGCACGATGCGGTTGCCGTCACGGGTGAGCACGATGCCGCCGTCCATCTTCGCCAGCTCGCGCAGGCGGGTCGCGGAGAACTCCACGTCGAGCTCGAAGCCGCCGGTGCTGATCGAGTCGACCGTCCGGTCGCTGCCCAGCACGATGAGGGCTCCGGTGCGGCCGCGCAGGATGCGTTCCAGGCCGTCCCGCAGGTCGGTGCCCGGTGCGACGGCCCCCAGCGTGGCGCGCAGCAGCTCCTCGTCGTTGCGTTCAGGCATGCCCGCCTCCCACCTGTCCCTGCGGCCGTCCGATCACGGGTGCCCGTCGGGGCACTGTGGCGATCCTAGGCGGCGCGCGCCAGGTCCCGGTCGGGGGCGCCAGATCTTTACGGATTCTTGACCAGGGTGCCAGGCGAGCCCTCGCGGCGGGCACTGGCCTGCGCCGCGGCGAGGACGAGGGCGACCGCGTCGCTGAGGGTCGCCACCTCGTGCACGCGCATCCCGGCCGGCGGACGGCCCTCGCTGAGCGAACCCACCGGGATGACCGCCTCGGTGAAGCCGATGCGCGCGGCCTCGGCGAGTCGGCGCGGCGCGCCGGTCACCGGCCGCAGGTCGCCGGACAGGCCGACCTCGCCGACGGCGATCGTGCTCACCGGCAGGGCCAGGTCGGCCTTGGCGCTGGTCAGCGCAAGGGCCAGGGCCAGGTCGGCCGCCGGCTCGGACAGGCGCACCCCGCCGACGGTCGCGGCGTAGCAGTCGTCCTTGGCCAGCGGCACCCCGCCGCGCTGGCCGAGCACCGCGAGCACCATCGCCAGCCGGGACGGGTCCAGCCCGCTGGTGGTCCGGCGCGCCGACCCCGCGACGGCCTCGCTCACCAGGGCCTGGACCTCGGCCACGAGCGGGCGCCGACCCTCCAGCGTCACCGTCACGCAGGTCCCCGGCACCGGCCGGTCCCTGCTGGACAGGAAGAGCCCGCTGGGGTCGGCGAGCCCGGAGATGCCGGAGTCGCCCAGGTCGAAGCACCCGACCTCGTCGGTCGGGCCGTACCGGTTCTTCACCGCCCGCACGAGTCGGAGCCGGCTGTGCCGCTCGCCCTCGAAGGCGATGACGACGTCGACGAGGTGCTCCAGCACCCGCGGACCGGCGATCCCGCCGTCCTTGGTGACGTGACCGATGAGGAGGGCCGCCGTGCCCCGGGTCTTGGCCGCCTGGATGAGGGCCGAGGCGACCTCGCGCACCTGTCCGACATTGCCCGGCGCCCCCTCCACGTCGGCGCTGGCGACGGTCTGGACCGAGTCGACGACGAGCAGGTCGGGGTCGGTCTGCTCGACCTGGCCGAGGATGGTCGCCAGGTCGGTCTCGGAGGCGAGGTAGAGCGTGTCGGCGACGGCTCCGATGCGCTCGGCACGCAGCTTGACCTGGGCCGCCGACTCCTCCCCCGAGACGTAGAGCACCGATCGACCTTCGCGGGCCGCGCGGGCCGCGACGTCCAGCGCGAGGGTCGACTTGCCGATGCCGGGCTCGCCGGCCATGAGCACGACGGCCCCGGGCACGAGGCCGCCACCGAGCACCCGGTCGAACTCCCCGACGCCGGTGGAGCGGGCCTGCGCGGCGTCGGCGTCCACCGTCGCGATGGGCACGGCCGGTCGCGTGGGCGACACCGCGCTGGTGCGGACCGAGGTCCGACCGCCGGTCTCGGACACCGTGCCCCACGCCTGGCACTCGGGGCAGCGTCCCACCCACTTCACGCCCTGCCAGCCGCACTCCGTGCAGCGGTATGCCGTTCTGTTCGCCTTGGCCACGCGCCCAGCGTAGGTGCTCGCTCCGACACACCCCGTGACCTGGCACCCGGCCGTCCCTCCCGCCGATCCTGACCGCCGGTCCCACCGCCGGCGCCGCCGCCGGTGGGAGCGGCGGCCAGCCGGGTGGGGCATCATGGCCCGCATGCGCCTGGGTGTCATCGACGTCGGATCCAACACGGTCCACCTGCTCGTCGTCGACGCCCAGCCCGGTGGGCACCCCACGCCGGACTTCTCCCACAAGGTGGAGCTGCGTCTCGCCGAGCACCTCACGCCCGAGGGTGACATCAGCGCCGAGGGGGCCCAGATGCTCGCCGGTTTCGTCGCGGACTGCGTCGAGGTGGCCGAGAGCAGGGGGGCGACCGAGCTGCTGCCCTTCGCGACGAGCGCCATCCGGGAGGCCGGCAACACCGACGAGGTGCTGGCCCTGGTCCGGGAGACCTCGGGGGTCGACCTCGACGTGCTCCCGGGTGAGGAGGAGGCCCGCGCGACCTTCCTCGCCGTCCGCCGGTGGTTCGGGTGGTCGGCCGGCCGCCTGCTCAACGTCGACATCGGTGGCGGGTCCCTCGAGCTCGCTGCGGGCCTGGACGAGCATCCCGACGCCGCGATCTCCCTCCCGCTGGGCGCCGGCCGGCTCAGCCGGGAGCTGACCCACGACCCACCACAGGGCGCCGAGATCAAGGGCCTGCGCAAACGGATCCGGTCCGAGATCGCGAGCGCGCAGCCGGCCCTGACCAAGGTGGGGGAGCCGCAGCTCGTGGCGGGCAGCAGCAAGACGGTCCGCTCGCTGGCCCGGGCCTGTGGGGCCGCGCCGCGCGGCGACGGCCTCTACGTCCCCCGTGTGCTGAGGTTCGCCGACCTGGCCGAGCTCACCCCGCGACTGCTGCGGATGAGCGCTGCCGAGCGGGCGCAGCTGCCCGGGGTCTCGGCCTCCCGCGCGCGTCAGCTGGCCGCGGGCGCGCTCGTGCTCGAGGCCGTCCTCGAGCTCAGCGGGGTCGAGAGCCTCTCGGTGAGCCCGTGGGCGCTGCGCGAGGGCCTCATCCTGCGCTTCCTGGACGGGCTCGGCCGGTGACCCACGACATACCCGTCCACCTCTCGACCTCCTCGGTCTACCCCGAGAACGCCGCCTACGCCTTCGACCTCGCCGAGCGCCTCGGCTACGACGGCGTGGAGATCATGGTGTGGACCGACCCGGTCACCCAGGAGGCGGGCGCCCTCAGCGCCCTCGCCGACCTGCACGGTCTGCAGATCGGGGCCATCCACGCCCCCACGCTGCTGCTCGCCCAGCGGCTGTGGGGCTGGGAGCCCTGGGGCAAGATCGAGCGGGCCCTCGACCTGGCCCGTGACGTCGGTGCGCAGTGCGTCGTCGTCCACCCGCCGTTCCGGTGGCAGCGGGGGTATGCCGAGGGTTTCGTCGAGGGGGTGGCGGCGCGGCAGGAGCGGTGGGGCATCCCCATCGCGGTGGAGAACATGTTCCCGTGGCGCACGGGAGCCTCGGCGATGCAGGCCTACCTCCCCGGCCCGGATCCTCGCGACTACCCCTACACCGACGTGACCTTCGACATCAGCCACGCCGCCACGGCGGGCGAGGACGCGCTCGACATGGCCCGTGACCTCGGCGACCGGATCCGGCACGTCCACCTCGGTGACTCCTTGGGCTCCTTCAAGGACGAGCACCTCGTGCCGGGGCGCGGCACCCAGCGGTGCGCCGAGGTGCTCCAGCACCTGGTCGACACCCGCTTCGGCGGCGTGGTCAGCCTCGAGGTCGGCACCCGCAAGATGCGCACGGCGGCCCGCGAGGAGGCGCTGGCCGAGTCGCTGGCCTTCGCCCGCGAGCACCTCGGGCAGCACGACCGCCCCGGTGCTCGCCCGACATGAGCGGTCGGTCACCGCGGGCGTAGCCTGTGCCCCATGGAGCTCGCCGACCTCAATCCCTCAGCCCTGATGCGTCAGACCCTGCTCGGGATGAGCCGCAACACCACCCTGCGCCAGGCCATCGAGCACGCCCCGGTGAGCCGTGACGTCGTCAAGAGGTTCGTCGCGGGCGACGCGACCCCGGACGCCGTGCGGGTGGCGGCCGAGCTCGTGGACACCCGCCGCCAGGTCACCATCGACTACCTCGGCGAGGACACCACCGACCCGGCGCAGGCCGCGGCCACCCGCGACGCCTACCTCGAGCTCATCGCCGCGCTCTCCGCGGCGGGGCTGACCCAGGACGGCGCGGTCGAGGTGAGCCTCAAGTTGTCGGCGCTCGGGCAGTTCCTCGGCCGTGACGGCCACGCGATCGCGATCGACAACGCGCGGGCCATCTGTCAGGCCGCGGCCAACGCCGGCACCACGGTCACCCTCGACATGGAGGACCACACGACCACCGACCCGACCCTCGCGGCGCTCGGTGAGCTGCGCCAGGACTGGCCCTGGGTCGGCGTCGCGCTGCAGGCCTACCTCCACCGCACCGAGCAGGACTGCCGCGACCTCGCCCACGAGGGTTCCCGCATCCGGTTGTGCAAGGGCGCCTACAAGCAGCCGGAGTCGGTCGCCTTCCAGGACAAGGACGACGTCGACAAGTCCTACGTCCGCTGCCTCAAGGTCCTCCTCGAGGGCCAGGGCTACCCCATGATCGCGACCCACGACCCGCGCCTCGTCGAGATCGCCACGGTGCTCGCCGCCAAGGCGCAGCGCGAGCCGGACAGCTACGAGTTCCAGATGCTCCTGGGCATCCGGCCCGACGAGCAGCTGCGGCTGGCCGGCGCCGGCTCCCGGATGCGCGTCTACCTCCCCTACGGCGAGGACTGGTACGGCTACCTCGTGCGCCGGATGGCCGAGCGCCCGGCCAACCTCACCTTCTTCCTGCGCGGTCTCGCGACGAGAGGCTGAGCGCCGATGACGATCGCGCTGCTGGGGGCGGGGGTCATGGGCGGCACGCTCGCCGCGGCCCTCATCCGGTCCGGGCACAGCCCGGGCGACCTCATCCTCAGCGACCGGGTCACCGCCCGCGCCGAGCAGGTCGCCACCGAGCACGGGACGCGGCACGACACCCCGGCGGCGGCGGTCTCCGCGGCCGACGTCGTCGTGCTCGCCGTCAAGCCGCAGGACATGTCGGCCCTCGTCGCGCAGATCTGCGACCACGTCCGCGGCGACGCCCTCGTGGTGTCCATCGCCGCGGGCATCACGACCGACTTCCTCGAGCGTCGACTGCCCGAGGGCACCTCGGTGGTCCGGGTCATGCCCAACACCCCGGCGCTCGTCGACCAGGGGATGTCGGCCCTGAGCCCAGGGCGGCACTGCACCCCCGAGCACGTGGAGCAGGCGCGGGCGCTCATGGAGCACGTCGGCCGGGTCATCGTGCTCGACGAGAGCCATCAGGACGCCGTGACGGCGATCAGCGGCAGCGGGCCGTCCTACATCTTCTACGTCGTCGAGGCCATGATCGAGGCCGGGGTGCTGCTGGGGCTGCCCCGGGACACGTCCACCGAGCTCGTCGTCCAGACGTTGTATGGTGCGGCCACGATGATCCGGGAGACCGGCACCCACCCCACGGTGCTGCGCGAGCAGGTCTCCAGCCCGGGTGGCACCAGCGTCGCCGCCCTGCGGGCCCTGGAGGATCACAAGGTCAGGGCCGCCTTCCTCACCGCGATGGAGGCGGCCGCGAGAAGGTCGCACGAGCTGTCGCCCCGCGAGGACTGAGCCCCTCGGTGCCCGTCACCGAGTGTTCACCCGGCCGGGCGCGGCCCGGGCGCCGCGTGTGAAAGAGTAGGCAAGCATGAGCGAGATTCACGTACGCGTGCTGGATCCGGAGGAGTGGGCGTCCTACAAGGACGTCCGGCTCCGTGCCCTGCGTGAATCCCCGGAGGCCTTCGTGGCCTCGGCCGAGGAGGAGGAGCAGTTCCCCGACTCCCGCTGGCAGGAGCGGATGGAGCGCTCGCGTCGTGTCCTGGCCGTCGACGGCGACGAGGTCGTCGGGGTGGTGAGCGTCGGCACCGGCCACCGCACCAACATCCCCGGGGCCGGTGAGCTCTTCGGTCTCTGGGTGGCTCCCGCTCGTCGCGGCAGCGGGGTCGCCCGCCGCCTGCTCGAGAAGGCGGCCAAGGTCGGTCGCGACGTCGGCCTGCGCCAGCTCGTCTACTGGGTGGGCACCGACAACGGCCGTGCCGTCGCCTTCGCCTCGAGCTTCGGCTTCCGACCCACCGACGACCGCCGGCCCATACGGATCCGCGGGGTCGACGAGGAGGACGCCGAGTCCGAGGAGATGATGATGGTCTACCCGCTCGGTGATGCCGCAGGGGTGCCCACCTCGCTCTGAGCCCGGTCCGCCGTGGTCTAGCGTGAGCCCATGACGTCGTCATGGGTGATGTGGGACGAGCGCTACGCGGGGTATGACTTCGGCCTGGGTCACCCCATGCACCCCAGCCGGCTGCAGCTCACCCACCGGCTGGCCCAGGACCTCGGGCTGCTGGACCACGACGACGTCGTGGTGCGCCCTGCGCGGCACGCGAGCGACGACGAGCTGCTGACGGTGCATACCCCCGACCTCATCGAGGCCGTGCGGCAGGCCTCGGCCGACCCGGCCTCCGCCACGGGGCGGCACGGCGTCGGCACGGAGGACACCCCCGCCTTCGCGCGGATGCACGAGGCGTCCACGCTCGCCGTCGGGGCCACGCTCGAGGCGTGCCGCGCCGTGTGGTCCGGGGAGGTCGACCGGGCCTGCAACATCGCCGGGGGACTGCACCACGCCATGCCCCAGGCGGCCTCCGGCTTCTGCGTCTACAACGACATCGCCGTCGGCATCCAGCACCTCCTGGACTCCGGGGCGAAGCGGGTGCTCTACCTCGACCTCGACGTGCACCACGGCGACGGTGTCGAGCGCTGCTTCTGGAACGACCCCCGCGTCATGACGATCTCCCTGCACGAGACGGGCCGGGCGCTGTTCCCGGGCACCGGCTTCCCGGGCGACACCGGAGGGCCCCGGGCGCCGGACACCGCCGTCAACATCGCGCTCCCGCCGGGCACGGGGGACGAGGGGTGGCTCCGGGCCTACCAGGCCGTCGTGCCCACCATCGCCCGCGCGTTCGCGCCGGAGATCGTGGTCAGCCAGCACGGGTGCGACTGCCACTACGCCGACCCGCTCGCCCACCTGTCGGTGTCCATGGAGGCGCTCGCCGTGGCCTACGGCTGGGTCCGGGACCTCGCCGAGGACCTGGCCGACGGGCGGTGGGTGTCGCTCGGTGGCGGCGGCTATGAGCTGGTGGAGGTCGTGCCGCGGGCGTGGGCCCACCTCATCGGGGTGGTGACGGGTCGCCCGGTCGACCCCACGACGGCGGTGCCCGACCCCTGGCGACGCCACGTCGAGGACGTCTACGGCCAGGACGCCCCGCGACGGATGGGCGATCGAGAGGGCCGCGAGATCAGATTCGGCCGGTGGGAGGAGGGTCACGACCCGGACGACGCGGTCGACGCGGCCATCATGGCGACCCGGCGCGCAGCCTTCCCGGGGTGGGGGCTCGACCCCTACCTCGACTGAGCCCCCACGTCCCCGACTGCCTCATTCGTCACACTCGGCGTGTCTCGCTGGACAAAATTTGTCGTCACGACTTTCGCAACCTGCACTCCTGCCCCTAGTGTAAGCCCGGACAACCAACGCAGGTCGCTTGCCGGAGGGGAAGCCGCGCACGCTGCCTGCCTGTATTTGAGAGACGGGATGCGTCCTATGGCAGATGAGCGCCAGCTCGCTGAGATGACGTTCATGACCGTGGCCGAGGTGGCTGCCGTCATGCGTGTGTCGAAGATGACCGTGTACCGACTCGTGCACTCCGGTGAACTTCCCGCGGTGCGGGTCGGTCGCTCCCTCCGGGTGCCCGAGAAGGCCGTGCACGCCTACCTGGAGGAGTCCTACCACGGCACCGCGTGACCGGGCCGTGACCCACGCCCCCAGGGACCAGCGCCGGTCCGCGTGACGAGCCGGCGTTTTTGGGGGCCCGGCCCCCGCCGCGTTAGGCTGGTTGGGCCCGTGCAGCGCCCCGCGTGGTCCTCACCGACCGGGCTGCCTGCTGCACCATCAGGACCGACGACGAGAAGGATGGCCCCATGGGCTCTGTGATCAAGAAGCGCCGCAAGCGGATGGCGAAGAAGAAGCACCGCAAGCTGCTGCGCAAGACGCGTCACCAGCGTCGCAACAAGAAGTAAGGCGTTCGGCGAGCCCGCCGACGCCGTGACCGAGGCGCCCCGTCCGCAGGGAGGGGGCGCCCTCGTCGTTCCCGGAGGAGGATCGATGGCTCTGTGGAGACGGTCCCGCGCCCCGCGGGTGGAGATGCTGTCGCGGCCGGGGTGTCACCTGTGCGAGGAGATGCTCGCGGTGCTCGCCCAGCAGGTCGATGACGTCACCGTGCGCGACATCGACGCCGAGCGGCGCTCCGGCGCCATGGGGGAGCAGGAGCACGCCCGCTGGACCACCCAGCTCCCCGTGCTGCTCGTCGACGGCGAGCAGGTCGCGCGATGGCGCATCGATCCCGCGCGGCTGCGGCAGGCGCTGTCCGGACGCTGACGCCGGCGGTGTCCCACGAGGGGACCCGGCGAGGGCGCCGTTTTGGAGGAACGAGGGGTGCGAGCCTAGAGTTGGGGGGTCCGCGCCGACCGGTGCACGAGGGTCTGATATAAGCCCCCACCTCGTCGGTGCAACCAGCCAGAGAGGAGCCGGTGCCGCCGTGATGGCCGAGTCGAACCGGCGAGGCGTGCCGGACGCCACCGTCGGCAGGCTCCCGGGTTACCTCCAGGCCCTCACCGCCGTCGCCGAGCAGGGACGGCCCTCGATCTCCAGCGAGGAGCTCGCCCGGCTGGCCGGGGTGCGATCGGCCCAGGTGCGCAAGGACCTGTCCCATCTCGGCTCCTACGGCGTGCGTGGGGTCGGGTATGACGTGACGCGGCTCGCCGAGCAGGTCTCCGCCGAGCTGGGGCTCAGTCAGGACTGGCCCGTGGTCATCGTCGGGATGGGCAACCTGGGTCGGGCGCTCGCCAGCTATGAGGGTCTCGCCACCCGTGGCTTCCACGTCGTGGCCCTCGCCGACAACGACCCGCAGGTCGTCGGCAGCCGGGTCGAGGGGATGCCGGTGCAGCCGCTGAGCGACCTGAGCACGGGAGGCCCGGTCTCGGTGGGCGTCATCACCACGCCGCCGGAGGCCGCGCAGGAGGTCGCCGACGTGCTCGTCGGTCTCGGTGTCCACTCCATCCTCACCTTCGCCCCCGGGGTGCTGCAGGTGCCGCCGGACGTGGACGTGCGCCGGGTCGACCTGGCCACCGAGCTGCAGATCCTGACCTTCCACCAGCACCAGCGAGAGGTCGCCGTGTCCGAGTCGCAGGTGGAGGGAGTCTCATGAGCGTCCTCGTCGTCGGTCTGTCCCACCGGACCGCTCCCATCGACCTCCTCGAGCAGGTCGCCCTCGACGCCGACGCCGGCCACCGGCTCGCCTCCCGGCTGCGGGGCGGCGGTCACGTCGACGAGGCACTCGTCCTGTCCACCTGCAACCGGCTCGAGGTCGTGGTGGAGGCCGGCACCTTCCACGGCGCTCTGGAGGAGATCGGGGCGGCGCTGGGCGAGCTCAGCGGGTTGACCCGCGAGCAGCTCACCGACCACCTCTTCGTGCACTACGACGAGCGTGCCGTCGCGCACCTCTTCGAGCTGGCCTGCGGCCTCGACTCGATGGCTGTCGGGGAGAGCCAGGTCCTCGGCCAGCTGCGGCAGTCGCTCGCTGCGGCCCAGCGCAACGGTCACCTCGGCTCCTCGCTCAACCCCCTGCTCCAGCAGGCGCTGCGGGTCGGGAAGCGGGCGCACGCCGAGACCGGCATCGACGACGTGTCACGCTCGCTGGTCACGCTCGGCCTCGACCGCGCCCGCGGCGTCCTGGACGACCTCGGCGCGGCCCGGACGGTCGTCATCGGGGCCGGCGCCATGTCGGGCCTCGCCGTCGCCACCCTCGTCCGCGAGGGTGTCGGTGACATCGCGGTGGTCAACCGCACCGCGGCGCGGGCCGAACGGCTGGCGAGCCAGCACGGGGTCCGCACCCTGCCGTGGTCCGACCTGACCTCGGCGGTCGGGTCCGCCGACCTCGTCATCACCTGCACCGGGGCCGTCGGCCACGTGCTCGACGAGCCCGCGGTGGCGCGGGCCCGCAGCGACGCCGGGCGCACCGGGGCCCCGGCCGTCCTGCTCGACCTGGCCATGCCCCGCGACATCGACCCCGCGGTGTCGCGCCTGCGCGGGGTGCACCTCTGGGGCCTGGCCGACCTGCAGGACCCCTCGCCCGAGGCCGACCCCGACGACCCGGCGGAGACCGGACCGGTCGCCGCCGTCCGCGGGCTCGTGACGAGCGAGGTCGCCGGCTACCTCGCCGAGCGGCACGCGGCCCGACTCGGCCCCACCCTCGCCGCACTGCGCACCAGCGCCGCCCGGGTCGTCGACGCCGAGATGAGCCGTCTCGACCAGCGGCTGCCGCACCTGCCGCACGACGAGCGGGCCGAGGTCCGCCAGACCGTGCAGCGGGTCGTCGACAAGCTGCTGCACACCCCCACGACGCGGGTCAAGCAGCTGCAGGCGGGCTACGACGAGGTCCCGGCCGACTACGCCCACGCGCTGCGCGAGCTGTTCGACCTCGACAGCCGTGAGGTGGCCAGCGTCTCCACCCCGCCCCTGGGCGTGGTCGAGAAGGCGACGGGCACGAGGGCGGAGGGGTCGTCCGATGACTGAGCCCGCCACCGCGACCACCACCGCCCCTGCCGCCACGCCGTCGGCCGGCCCCACCCCGGCCGCCGGACGTCCGCTGCGGCTGGGCACACGCCGCAGCGCCCTCGCGACCAGCCAGTCGGGCTGGGTCGCGGAGCGACTGCGCGGCGCCGGGATGGAGGTCGAGCTGGTCCTCGTCACCACCGAGGGTGACACCTCGCGCCGCAGCCTCGCCGAGATCGGCGGCACGGGCGTCTTCGCCTCGGCCCTGCGCGACGCGTTGCTCGACGGGCGCATCGACCTCGCCGTGCACTCGCTCAAGGACCTGCCGACCGCGCCGGCCGACGGTCTCGTGGTCGCTGCCGTGCCCGAGCGGGAGGACCCGCGCGACGTGCTCGTCGCCCGCGACGACCTCACCCTGGCCGACCTGCCCGCGGGAGCGGTCGTCGGCACCGGGTCACCGCGCCGCGCCGCCCAGCTGCGGCTGCTGCGCCCGGACCTGGAGATCCGCGACATCCGCGGCAACGTGGACTCGCGGATCCGGATGGTGCATGACCAGGTGCTCGACGCCGTCGTCCTGGCCCGGGCCGGGCTGGCTCGCCTGGACCGCCTCGCCGAGGCCACCGAGGTCCTCGACCTCGACACCATGCTGCCCGCCGCCGGGCAGGGAGCGCTCGCCGTCGAGTGCCGCGCGGACGCCCCCGACCTCGCGGCCCGCCTCGCCGAGGCCCTCGAGCACCCGGCCACCCGGACCGCCGTCGACGCCGAGCGTGCGGCGCTGGCCGCGCTCGAGGCCGGCTGCACGGCCCCGTCGGTGCGCTCGCCGAGCTCTCGGGAGCCGACGAGCGCCGCAGCGGCGACGGCATACCCGACCCCGGCGCCGCCCACCCCGGCGGGCGGGCGCCCGCCACCCTCACCCTTCACGCGTTCGCGGCCCTGGACACCGGGGCCCAGCGACGTGTGGCGACCGGCGCGAGCGATGCGCCGGAGGAGCTGGGCCGTGCCATGGCCGAGCTCCTGCTGAACCGTCCCGACCCGACCGGCCTCGTCGCCGCCGGGTCACACACACCGGAGTCCGACCTGTGAGCACCGACGCCGCCCCCGTCCACCTGACCCCCGTGTCCGCGCCGCCCATCGCGGCCGCCCGCGTCGCCTTCGTCGGCGCGGGACCCGGAGACCCCGGCCTGCTCACCGTGCGGGCGCGCGACTACCTCGCGGTCGCCGATGTCGTCGTCGTCGACGCCGCCCACCGGGAGGAGGACCTCCGCCCCCTCATCAGCGAGGACACCCAGGTCGTGCGCACCGTCCGCGGCGAAGAGGGGCCGGCCCTCACCCCCGCCGCCCGCTCCAAGCTCCTGGTGCGGACCGCGTCCGCCTTCGACGACCCCACCCACCTCGTGGTCCGGCTGCTCGTCGACGAGGTCTCCGCGGGCTCGCTCGTCGACGAGGCGCGGGCCTGCCACGACGCCGGGGTCGCCTTCGAGATCGTCCCGGGCGTCAGTGCCGCCTGGGCCGTGCCCGCCTACGCCGGGATGCTGCCCGACGGCCAGCGCGGGCAGGTCCACGTCGTCGACGCCGCCGACAACGGGGTGGACTGGTCGCACTCGGTCGCCGAGGACATCACCGTCGTGGTCCGCGGCACCCCGGGCCGGCTCCAGCGCGCCCTCCAGCAGCTGCTGCAGGCCGGTCGCCCGGGGGAGAGCCCGCTCGCCCTCACCGCCCACGGCACCACGACCACCCAGCAGACCCTCG
Organism: Serinicoccus profundi; assembly: GCF_008001015.1. NCBI lineage: Bacteria > Bacillati > Actinomycetota > Actinomycetes > Micrococcales > Ornithinimicrobiaceae > Serinicoccus > Serinicoccus profundi. Next base: position 559,527 of record NZ_CP042862.1, read on the forward strand.
TGACGACCCTGCAGGAGCTGCTCGACAACAGCTCCGACCTCGAGGAGGACGCCGTCGCCGTCGTGGGTCGACCGGTCGAGCTGCGCGCCGAGCTGTCCTGGTGGGAGTCCAAGCCGCTCTTCGGCTGGTCGATCCTCGTGCCGCGGACCAAGGAGCAGTCGGGGCCGATGACCGACCGGATCGCGGGCTACGGCGCGAGCGCCTCCGTGGTCCCCACGATCAGCGTGGAGCCTCCTCGCACGCCCCAGCAGATGGACCGCGCCGTCAAGGGTCTCGTGACCGGACGGTATGAGTGGATCGGCTTCACCTCGGTCAACGCCGTGCGCGCCGTGCGGGAGAAGTTCGAGGCGCTCGGGCTCGACGCCCGAGCCTTCGCGGGCCTCAAGCTGGCCGCGGTCGGCGGGGTCACCGCGGAGGCGCTGCGCGAGTGGGGTCTGGAGCCCGACCTCGTGCCGGACGGCGAGCAGTCCGCCCGTGGCCTGCTGGAGTCCTGGCCGCCCTTCGATGAGGTACTCGACCCGATCAACCGGGTCTTCCTGCCGCGTGCCGACATCGCCACCGACACCCTCGTGGCGGGCCTGGAGGCGATGGGCTGGGAGGTCGACGACGTGACGGCCTACCGCACCGTCCGCGCGGCGCCCCCCGCCGCGCCGGTGCGTGAGGCCATCAAGGGCGGCGCCTTCGACGCCGTCTGCTTCACCTCCTCCTCCACCGTCCGCAACCTCGTGGGCATCGCCGGCAAGCCGCACCCCACCACGATCGTCGCCTGCATCGGGCCCGCGACCGCCAAGGCGGCCGAGGAGCACGGTCTGCGGGTGGATGTCGTGGCCCCCGAGCCGAGCGCGGCCAGCCTCGTCGACGCCCTGGCCGAGCACACCCGGGGGCTCATGGCCGAGGCCCAGGCGCAGGGCGAGGAGTTCGTCCGCCCGAGCCGGCGCAAGCCTGCCCCCCGGCGCGCACGGTCGCGCCGGTGACCGCATACACCCGACCGCAGGAGCGACCGCGGCGGCTGCGCTCGACGCCCGCCCTGCGCCGGCTGGTGGCGCAGACCCGGCTGCACCCGGCCGAGCTCGTGCTCCCGGTCTTCGTCCGCGACGGCATCGAGGAGCCGCAGCCGATCCGCTCCATGCCCGGGGTCGTGCAGCACACGCCGACGAGCGTGGTGCAGGCCGCCCGGGAGGCGCGCGCCGCCGGGGTGGGCGGGATCATGGTCTTCGGGGTGCCGCGGCCGGAGGACAAGGACGCGACCGGACAGGTCGGCCTGCGGGCGGACGGCGTGCTCAACGCCGCGCTGCGGACCCTGCGCGAGGAGCTCGGGGACGAGACGGTGCTCATGAGCGACCTGTGCCTGGACGAGTTCACCGACCACGGGCACTGCGGGGTCCTGGATCAGCGGGGCCGGGTCGACAACGACGCCACCCTGGAGATCTACGCCGAGATGGCGATCGCCCAGGCCCGGGCCGGAGCCCACGTCGTCGGACCCAGCGGGATGATGGACGGCCAGGTGCAGGTGGTGCGCGAGGCGCTCGACGGGGCAGGGCATCAGGACGTCGCCGTCCTCGCCTACACCGCGAAGTACGCCAGCGCCTGCTACGGCCCGTTCCGCGAGGCCGTGGCCTCGACGCTCACCGGTGACCGCACGACCTACCAGCAGGACCCCGCTAACCGCACCGAGAGCCTGCGCGAGCTTCGGCTCGACCTCGAGCAGGGCGCCGACATGGTCATGGTCAAGCCGGCGCTGCCCTACCTCGACGTGCTTGCTGATGTCGCCGCGACCGCGGACGTGCCCGTGGCGGCCTACCAGGTGAGCGGGGAGTACGCAATGATCGAGGCGGCCGCCTCCCAGGGACTCCTGGACCGGGACCGTATGGTGATGGAATCGTTGACGTCGATCCGCCGAGCAGGGGCTCAGGTGGTCCTCACGTACTACGCGACGGAGGCGGCGCGACTCCTAGGAGGGTGATGGGGCATGGTGCGGTGGCTGGACGATGAGGAGCAGCGGGCCTGGCGCGCCATCCTGCGTGCGTCGCACCTCATGACGCTGATCATGGAGGAGGCGCTGGACGAGTTCGGGGTCTCCCTCGGTGAGTACGAGCTCATGAGCATGGTGTCGGAGGCGCCCGGGTGGCAGATGCGGATGGCCGAGCTGGCCCACCTCGTGGTCCAGTCGCGCAGTCGCGTGAGCCACACGGCGACGCGGTTGGAGAAGCGCGGCTGGGTGGAGCGGGTCCGTGCCCCGCAGGACCGTCGCGGTGTCGTCCTCGTGCTGACGGCGGCGGGTCAGGAGCAGCTGGTCAAGCTCGCCCCGGTGCACGTGGAGAGCGTGCGCGCGGCCCTCATCGACCACGTGACCCGCGAGGAGCTCGTCGCGCAGGGGGAGGTCATGCGTCGCGTCGTGCGCGCCACCCGGCACCGGGACGACGAGGCGCTGGACGCCGTCTGAGCCGCACCACCGGCGGCTCCCAGGACCCCCGCTCGTAGGCTGGGACCATGACCGTCCCGCCCGTGAACCACCCTGACGACGCCCCCGCCTCCCGCGCCCTCCTCGACCGGGCCCGGGCCGTCATCCCCGGCGGGGTGAACTCCCCGGTGCGGGCCTTCCGTTCGGTCGGCGGCACCCCGCGATTCATGGAGCGGGCGCAGGGGCCGTGGCTCTGGGACGCCGACGGGCGCCGCTACCTCGACCTCGTGTGCTCCTGGGGCCCGATGATCCTCGGGCACGCGCACCCCGACGTCCGCGCCGCGGTCGCCGAGGCCGCGGCCGACGGTTTCTCCTTCGGTATGCCCACCGCCCGGGAGGTCGCCCTCGCTGAGGAGATCGTGGCCCGGGTGGAGCCGGTCGAGCAGGTGCGCCTGGTCAACTCCGGCACCGAGGCGACGATGAGCGCCATCCGGCTGGCCCGCGGGTTCACCGGCCGCTCCACGGTCGTGAAGTTCGCCGGTTGCTACCACGGCCACGTCGACGCGCTCCTGGCCTCCGCCGGCTCGGGTGTCGCGACCTTCGGCCTCCCGGACAGCCCCGGGGTCCCGGCCTCGGCCGCCTCGGAGACGATCGTCCTGCCCTACAACGACCTCCCCGCGCTGGAGGCCGCCTTCGCCGAGCGCGGCAGCGAGATCGCCGCCGTCATCACCGAGGCCGCCGCCGGCAACATGGGGGTGGTGCCCCCGGCGCCCGGGTTCACCGACGCCCTGCGCCGCCTCACCCGGCAGCACGGCGCCCTCCTCGTGAGCGACGAGGTGATGACCGGCTTCCGCTGCTCGCGCTCGGGGTGGCTCGGGCTGGAGGGCGTGCCGGAGGGCGGCGCCCCCGACCTGTTCACCTTCGGCAAGGTCATGGGGGGCGGCTTCCCGGCCGCGGCCTTCGGTGGCCGGGCCGACGTCATGGCCCAGCTCGCCCCCGAGGGCCCCGTCTACCAGGCCGGCACGTTGTCCGGCAACCCCCTCGCGTCGGCGGCCGGCCTGGCCACCCTCCAACGGTGCACCGACGAGGTCTACCAGCGCCTCGACGAGGTCAGCGAGGCGCTCGCCGGTGCGGTGACCGACGCCTTCACGCGGCACGGCATACCCCACCGGATCCAGTGGGCGGGGTCGATGTTCAGCGTCTTCTTCCGCGAGGGCGCGGTGCACGGCTACGACGAGGCCAAGGACCAGGACACCGCGCTCTTCGGCCGGTTCTTCCACGCCATGCTGCGGCGCGGCGTGCACCTGCCGCCGAGCTGCTTCGAGTCGTGGTTCGTCTCGGCCGCGCACGACGACGAGGCGGTCGAGCACGCGGTGCGGGCCATCGAGGACAGCGCTGCCGAGGTCGCCTGAACAGGCGTCCCAGCAGGCGCTCAGCCTGCCGTGGGAGAATCACGCGCATGTCTGGAGCCGACGGTCTGCCCCCCAGCGACGGCACGCCGCGGACCCTGCACGACGGCAGCCCGGTCACCCTCGTGCACGTCGTGCGCCACGGTGAGGTGCACAACCCCGAGCGCATCCTCTACGGCCGGCTCCCCGGATACCACCTCTCCGACCTCGGGCAGCAGATGGCGCGGACGGCCGCCGACCACCTGGCCGACCGCGACATCCGCCGGGTGGTGTCCTCGCCGCTGGAGCGGGCGCAGGAGACGGCCGCGCCGATCGCGGCGGCCCACGGCCTCGACGTCGCCTCCGACGAGCGCTTCCTCGAGAGCGGCAACATCTTCGAGGGGGAGCGGGTGGACCGCCGGATGCTCGCCGAACCACGGCACTGGCCGGCCTACGTCAATCCCTTCCGCCCGTCGTGGGGGGAGCCCTACACCGAGATCGCGACCCGGATGCGGTCCGGACTGGAGGACCTGCGCGAGCAGGTCGAGGGCTACGAGGGGGTCGTCGTCAGCCACCAGCTGCCGATCTGGACGCTGCGCCGCGCGATTACCGGCCGGCGCCTCTGGCACCACCCGCGACACCGTGAGTGCAGCCTGGCGTCGGTGACGACCGTGCTCTTCCACGGGGTCCTGCCCGTGCGGGTGATGTATGCCGAGCCGGCCGCCCACCTGCTCCCGGCCGCGGTGGACGTGACCGGCACGGCGGAGCCGGTGGCGCCGTGAGCGGCCGCAGTCACCCTCGCCGCCGCCTGGCGGTCCCGGCGACGGCGATGCTCGTCCTCGCGCTCGGCGCCTGCTCCGGCGACGACGGCACCAGCATCACCGACCAGATGCGCCAGGGAGACCAGAAGGGCTACGTGCAGGGCGACGGGTCGATCCAGCAGGTCGCCGCTGCTGACCGCGACGAGGAGGTGACCCTTGAGGGCACCACCCTGGAGGACGAGCCCTGGAGCAGCACCGAGCACGCCGGCGAGGTGGTCGTCGTCAACGTCTGGGGCTCCTGGTGCGGCCCGTGCGTCGCCGAGATCCCTGCGCTCGTCGAGGTCGAGAGCGCGTTCCGCGAGGCGGGGGAGCCGGTGACCTTCATCGGGCTCAACTCCCGTGACACGGTGCCCAACGCCCGGGCGTTCGAGAAGAAGTACGCCATCCCCTACCCCTCGTTGCAGGACGACGGCGGCCGGACCCGCGCCCAGCTCGGCAGCCTGGCGGTGGCCACGCCCACCACGCTCGTGATCGACGGCGAGGGGCGGTTGGCCGCCCGCGTGAGCGGGGAGGTCGAGGCCAGCACGTTGCGCGGTCTCATCGCCGACGTCCTCGCGGACGGGACCGTCGAGGCGGGCGGGGACGGGACCTCGAGGTGAGCGACCTCGTCCTCACCGGTCCGCTGCTGCTGGCCGTCGGCGTCGCCGCGCTCGCCGGGGTCGTCTCCTTCGCCTCGCCGTGCGTCCTCCCGCTCGTGCCCGGCTTCCTCGGCTACCTCGGGGGTATGACGCCCGGTCGCCCGGGCGCTGCCGCCGCCAGGGGCGAGGCCGACGCGCCGGGGCGTGGTCGGCTGGTGCTCGGCGCGCTGCTCTTCGTCCTCGGCTTCACGGCCGTCTTCCTGCTCATGAGCGTGGCCATCTCCGGTCTCGGGCTGACCCTCATCGAGCACCAGGGCCTCCTGCTGCGGGTGGCCGGGCTGGTCGTCATCGCCCTCGGCCTGATCATGATCGTCCAGCCGGGCAGCTCCTGGCAGGTGCGCTGGCGCCCCGCCGCCGGGCTCGCCGGTGCGCCGCTGCTGGGCGTGGCCTTCGGGCTGGGTTTCACCGCGTGCACGGGGCCGGCGCTCGCCGCGATCCAGACCCTGGGCACCTCGATCCTGCCGGGCGAGGGCCAGCTGGGTCGCGCGGTCGTGCTGGGCACGGCCTACAGCCTCGGTCTGGGCCTGCCCTTCCTGCTCGTCGCGGCCGGCGTCGGCTGGGTGAGCCGGGCCTCGCGCTGGCTGCGCGACCACTACCTGATCATCCAGCGGGTCGGTGGGGGACTGCTCGTCGTGCTGGGGCTACTCATGCTCACCGGGGTGTGGGCCGGGTTGACGGCCTGGGTGCAGGCGCAGCTCGTCAGCGGTTTCGAGACGGTGCTCTAGATGGCGACCGACCAGCAGCCGCGGCAGCGGATCGAGGCGAGCTACCCCAAGGACCGCACCGCCCTGGGCGGGCCCCGCCTCGGGCCGGTCGGCTGGGCGCGCTGGGCGTGGCGGCAGCTGACGAGCATGCGCACCGCGCTCGCGCTGCTGCTGCTCCTCGCGGTGGCCGCGATCCCCGGCTCGATCTTCCCCCAGCGCGGGGTCGACCCGGTTCGGGTGCGGCGGTACTTCGAGGACGACCCCGACCTGGCCCGGTGGTTGGACCGGCTGGGGATGTTCGACGTCTACGCCTCGCCGTGGTTCGCCTCGATCTACCTCCTGCTCATGATCAGCCTCATCGGGTGCGTGCTGCCGCGGATGCGCCAGCACCTGCGGGCCGTGCGGGCGCAGCCGCCGCGGATCCCCGCGCGCCTGGAGCGACTCCCGGTGCACCGCCGCGTGGTCCTGGACGCCGCGCCCTCCGAGGTGGTCGCGGCGGCGCGGGCCCAGCTGGCCGGGCGACGCTACCGGCTGCGCGAGGAGGAGGACGGCGCCCTCGTCGTGGCGGCGGAGAAGGGCTTCGCCAAGGAGACCGGCAACCTGCTCTTCCACCTGGCCCTGCTCGGCATCATCGTCTCCGTCGCGGCTGGTCACCTCTTCGGCTGGCGCGGCGAGATCATCATCAAGGAGGGCGAGTCCTGGACCTCCGGGGCGGGCACCTTCGACACCCTCAGCCTCGGCCCGCTCGTCGACGAGGCCGACATCCCCGCCTTCACCGTCGAGCTCAACGACCTGGACGTGCAGTTCGAGGCCCAGGCACAGGGTGCGCAGTTCGGCCAGCCCCGGGTCTTCGAGGGGGTGGCGACGGTCGAGGCGGACGGCGCGGAACGCCAGGTCGACTTCGGGGTCAACCAGCCGCTGTCGGTCGGGCGCACCTCGATGTACCTCCTCGGCAACGGGTATGCCCCCGTCGTCACCGTCCGCGACCCGGAGGGGGAGATCCTCTTCTCCGACGCGGTGACCTTCTTGCCGCAGGACAACACCTACGGCTCCGACGGTGTCATCAAGGTGCCAGCGGCCGACCCCGGGCTCGGCTTCGCCGGTGGCTTCCTGCCGACCATCTCGATGGGGGAGGAGACCGGCATGACCTCCTCCTTCCCGGGGCTGGTCGACCCGGCCCTGGTCCTCACCGCCTACGAGGGCGAGCTCTTCCCCGAGGGCCGCTCGCAGTCGGTCTTCGCCCTACCGACCGAGACCCTCGACCAGGTGATGCAGGACGACGGGGAGCCGAGCCGGATGCTGCTGCGCCCCGGCGACCAGCTCGAGATCCCCGGTGACCGCGGCACCATCGAGTTCGAGACGGTGATCCGGTGGGGCGGCATGCTCGTCCGGCACGACCCGGGCCGGCTCCCCGCCTTGGTCTTCGCGGGGACGGCCCTGGTCGGGCTCGTGCTCATGCTCGGGGTCCGCCGCCGCCGGGTCTTCGTCCGCGTCCACCCTGCCGCCGGGGATCCCGCGGCCCCGGGGGCGCGGCATACTGGACTGAGCGTCGCGGCCCTGCCCAAGGGCACCGACCCCGGCCTGGACGACCTGGTCGACGGGCTCCTCGAGCGAATCACCGAGGCCTGCGGGGGTCGGCTGATCGAGCCGGGCGACGACGCACGAGACAACAACGAGGATGAGGTATGACGAACGCTTCCCTGGCGCAGGCCAGCGACATCGCGATCTGGGCCGCCATCGTGGTGCTGGCGGTGGCGATGCTCGCCTTCTCGGTGCACCTCGCGGTCACCGGCTCGGCGAGGACGCGGCGGGCCGAGCGGCCAACGCTGGACGAGCGGCGCGGCGTCCCGGTGTCGGCGGGCGCGAGCCGTCACGCCGACGCCGCCCACGCCCCTGACGTCCACGCCGCGGGTCCTGGCTCCGCCACCACGGTCCCCGCCTCACCCACCGACCGGCCCGCCCCCTCGCGCCGCTGGGGTGTCATCGGTCTCCAGCTCACCTGGCTGGGCACCTTCCTCGTCGTCGGCGGCACCGTGCTGCGCGGGCTGTCGGTGAGCCGGGCGCCGCTGGGCAACATGTACGAGTTCGCGCTCTTCACCGCCTCCTTCGCGCTCGTGGTCTACTCCGCGTGGAGCCTGCGCAAGGACCGGCTCTGGCTGGGCGCCTTCGTCGTCGTGCCGGTGCTGCTCATCCTCGGCGCCGCCAAGCTGTGGTGGTACACCGAGGCCTCCCAGCTCATGCCCGCCCTCGACAACATCTGGCTGGTCATCCACGTGACCATCGCCACCTTGTCGATCGCCCTCTTCCTGCTCGGGGCGGCGGTGGCGACGGCCTACCTGCTGCGCGACAGCGCCCAGCGCAAGGGCGAGGTGCGGGGCTGGCTCGCGGCCCTGCCGGAGGCGGTGACGCTGGAGCGGATCACCTACGGCGTGCACATCGTCGCCTTCCCGCTGTGGACCTTCGCCGTGATGTCCGGCGCCATCTGGGCCGAGCAGGCCTGGGGCCGCTACTGGGGCTGGGACCCCAAGGAGACGTGGAGCTTCGTCATCTGGGTGGTGTATGCCGCCTACCTGCACGCCCGCGCGACCTCCGGATGGACGACGCGCAAGGCGACCTGGGTGGCCATCGCCGGCTTCGGCTGCATCGTGGTCAACTACACCGTGGTCAACCTGCTCATGACCGGGCTGCACTCCTACTCCGGGGTGGCCAATTGATCGCGGCGCGCTACACGGTGATGCGGCTGCTGATCTTCATCGGCTTCTTCGCCCTCTTCCGCCTCGTCCGGCTGGACGTCCTCTGGGCGACGGTCGCGGCGTTGCTGGTCTCCATGGTGGTGTCCTACTTCCTGCTCGCCCCGGACCGTCAGCGGCTGGCCGCGGGTCTGGAGCGGCGCGTCGAGCGCCGGATGGAGCGTCGCCGAGCGCAGGTGGACGCCGAGCGGGTCGACGAGGAGGAGTGACGCGGGCGGCGTGAGCCGCGGGCCGGTCAGGACAGGGCCAGACCCAAGGACAGCGCGACGGCATACCCGAGCTGCAGGATGCCGGTCTGCGCCAGGGCCGGCAGCAGCGCGGGGCCGAAGGTGCCCTCGTCGGTGACGAGCCGGTAGGGCCTCCAGGCCAGGGGGGCGGCGAGCAGGCCGAGCAGGGCGAGGGGGTGGGCGATCGCCGCCAGCCCGACGGCGACGAAGGCCCCGATGAGCAGGCCGGCGTAGAGGCGGCGGGTGCGGCGGAAGCCGATGCGGACCGCGAGGGTGCGCTTGCCGGCCTCCCGGTCGCCCTCGAGGTCGCGCAGGTTGTTGGTCACGAGGATCGCGCTCGCGAGCAGGCCGCAGCCGATGGCGCCGCCGAGGGCGCCGAGGTCCAGCGCGTGCGCCTGGGTCCACGTGGTGCCGAGGACGGCGAAGAGGCCGAAGAAGACGAAGACCATGACCTCCCCGAGACCGCGGTAGCCGTAGGGCTTGGACCCCCCGGTGTAGTGCCAGGCCGCCCAGAGCGCGAGCAGCCCCAGCAGGATGAGCAGCCAGGTGCCCGACAGCGCGACGAGCGCGAGCCCGGAGAGCCCCGCGCCGAAGAACGCCGCGAAGGCGGCGGTGCGGACGTTGGCGGGATCGGCGAGCCGCTGGCCGACGAGCCGGACCGGGCCGACCCGGTCCTCGTCGGTGCCGCGGATGCCGTCGGAGTAGTCGTTGGCGTAGTTGACACCGACCTGGAAGCCGAGGGCGACGCACAGGGCGAGCACCGCGAGACCCAGGTCGGAGTCGCCGAGCGCGTGCGCCGCGGCGGTGCCGACGAGGACGGGGGCGACGGCGGCGGGGAGCGTGCGTGGGCGCGCTCCCTCGATCCACTGGGCGAGGGTTGCCATGGGTATGCCTCTTAGAGGTCTCTCAGGAAGTCGGGGTCGTCATCGGGGCCGAGGGGGCCGCGGGGCGGGCCGGAACGGCCGCCCCGGTTGCCGAAGATGATGTCGAGGAGGCTGCGCGGTCGGCCGGCGATGAGCCAGGCCAGGCCACCGGCGACCGGGAAGATGAGGCAGACGATGACCCACAGCGGCTTGGGAAGACCGCGGACCTGGCCCTCCTCGGTCTGGATCGCATCCACGATGCAGAAGACGGTGAACGCCAGCAGCGCCACGGCGATGACCACGCGGAGCACGCTGCCCCTCCTTCCACGTCAATGCAGGTGAGATCCCATTCTGCCACCCCGCAGGAGCAGTCGACGCGCCGCCGCACGGTCGGGCTTGCCGCTCTCCAGCAGCGGGAGCTCATCGACCACCTCCAGCGCTCGCGGCAGGGCGTGCGCGGGCAGGTGGGGGCGCAGGGCGTCGCGCAGCAGCGGGGGTAGGCCCTCGCCGCCGTCCACGCGCCCCTCGCCCCCGGGGGCGAGGGTCACCAGCGCGGCAACCCGCTGCCCCCACTCGGGGTCCTCCACGCCCACGACCAGGGCGTCCTGCACCTCGGGAAGGGCGTGCAGGGCCGCCTCCACGTCGCGCGGCTCGACCTTGTGGCCGCCGGTGACGATGACGTCGTCGACCCGGCCCAGGACCGCGAGGCGACCGCTGCGGCATACCCCCCGGTCCTCGGTGACGAACCATCGCCCGGACTCGTCGGTGACGAAGGCACGCGCGGTGCGGTCCGGGTCGCCGACGTAGCCCTCGGCCAGGACGGGCCCGCCCAGCCAGATCCGGCCCTGCGGCGTCACCTCGACGCGGACCCCCGGCAGGGGGACGCCGTCGTAGACGCACCCGCCGCACGTCTCGGACATGCCGTAGGTCGTCACGACCTGCGCGCCCGCGTCCTGAGCGCGCCGTAGCAGGCCGTCGTCGCTCGCCGAGCCGCCGACGAGGACGGCGTCGAAGGCGCGCAGCGCCGCCGCCCCGGCCGGGTCGCCGAGGACGCGGTGCAGCTGGGTGGGGACGAGGGAGACGTGGTGCCGGACGCCGGGGTCGAGCCGGGAGACGGCCCGCGCGAAGCCGGACGCGGTGAACGGCTCGCCCGGGTCGAGCTCGACCGGGTCGGTGCTGGCGAGCGCGGACCGGGCCAGGACCTGCAGGCCGGCGACGTGGTGGGTGGGGAGGGTGAGCAGCCACTGGGCGTGCCCGCCGAGGTGCTGCGCGGTGCCGGTGCCCGACGCGCGGAGCGCGGAGGCGGGCAGGCGCACCTGCTTGGGGGTGCCGCTGGAGCCCGAGGTCGCGACGACGACGGGTCGATCGACCTCCCCGGTGAGGATCTGGCGCAGCGGTCCGCGCAGGTCGGCCCAGGCCGCGCCGGGGTGGACGGCGAGGTCGTCAGGCGCGGGCACGACCTGTGCTCAGGGGGTCTCGAGGAAGCGCTCGACGTCGACGAACCACTCGCCGTCGATCTTGACCAGCGTCATGGTCGAGTCGCCCATCGACTCCGCGAAGAGCTCGGAGTAGTTGTCCTCGTCGATGACGGCGGTGTCTCCCTCGGCGTTGACCTCCGCGCCGGAGATCTGCATGGCGCCGAGGATGTCGCGGCCCTCCTCGCCGAGGCCCTGGGCCTCCACCGCCGCGGACATCGTCTCGGGCAGCTGCTGCTGGCAGAGCTCGAGGTCCTCGGGCACCTGCGCCATCGGCTGCGTCGTGTCGGTGAAGGAGAGCATGAGGGTGCAGGCGGCCGGGTCGGCGTCGACCAGCGCGAGCAGGAACTCCTTGGCCCGGTCGGCGGCCGCCTGGCCGTCCTCACCACCCTCGACCTCGTCGGGGGCCAGACTCGTGACGGCGGAGTCGTCGGCGGCGGCACCGTCGTCGGAGGAGCCTGCCGGGCTGGTCGTCTGGGCCGCGTCGTCTGCGCCGTTGGCGTCGGCGGTCGCGGGAGCCTGCTCGGTCGGCTCGACCACCTCGGCTCCGTCGTCGCAGGCGCCGAGCAGCAGAGCGGGGGCGGCCAGCAGGGCCAAGAGTGAGCGTCGCATCGAGGGGGATCCTCCCTGGTCGCGGCCGGGAACCGTCCTGCTCATCCTCTCACGGGGACGAGCAGCGGCCCTGTCAGGAGGACGCTCAGAAGTACCACGGGAAGGGGCCCCAGTCGGGCTCACGCTTCTGCAGGAAGGAGTCGCGCCCCTCGACCGCCTCGTCGGTCATGTAGGCCAGTCGCGTCGCCTCACCCGCGAAGACCTGCTGCCCCATGAGCCCGTCGTCGGTGAGGTTGAGCGCGAACTTCAGCATCCGCTGCGCGGTGGGGCTCTTGCCGAGGATCTCGCGGGCCGCCTGGATCGCCTCGGTCTCCAGGCCCGCGTGGTCGGCGACGATGTTGACCGCGCCCATGCGCTGCATCTGCTCGGCGTCGTAGGCGCGGCCGAGGAAGAAGATCTCCCGGGCGTTCTTCTGGCCCACCATCTTGGCGAGGTAGGCCGACCCGTAGCCGGCGTCGAAGCTGCCCACGTCGGCGTCGGTCTGCTTGAAGCGGGCGTGCTGGCGGGAGGCGATGGTCAGGTCGCAGACCACGTGCAGGCTGTGCCCGCCCCCGGCGGCCCAGCCGCCGACGACGGCGATGACCACCTTGGGCATGGTGCGGATGAGCCGCTGCACCTCCAGGATGTGCAACCGGCCACCCTCGGCCTTGACCCGCGCGCTGTCGACGCTGTCCGCCGTCTCGCCCTCGGCATACTGGTAGCCGCTGCGCCCCCGGATCCGCTGGTCGCCCCCGGAGCAGAAGGCCCAGCCGCCGTCCTTGGGCGACGGGCCGTTGCCGGTGAGCAGGACCACGCCGACGTCGGGAGTCATGCGGGCATGGTCGAGGGCGCGGTAGAGCTCGTCCACCGTGTGCGGCCGAAAGGCGTTGCGGACCTCGGGGCGGTCGAAGGCGATGCGGACGCAGCCGAGCTCGACGTGCCGGTGGTAGGTGATGTCTGTGAGGTCGAAGCCTTCGACCGCCTCCCACTGCGCGGGGTCGAAGGGGTCGGTGCCGTCGGGGATCTGCGCGCTCACGCGGCTCAGCCTAGATTGTCACCAGGGGGGCGGCCCCGAGGGCGAGGGGTGAACTGACCAGCGCGCAGACCACCGGCCCGTTCGGGCCGCGCCGGAAGTCGGGGACCACCAGCAACTCCAGCCACGTCCGAGGCGCCGACGGCCCTCTTCAGCCGTCCCGGCTGGACAGCACGCAGAACTCGTTGCCCTCCGGGTCGGTGAGCACCGTCCAGCTCACGTCCTCGCTCTGGCCGACATCCGCGCGGGCCGCGCCGAGCTCGATGAGCCGCGCGATCTCGGCCTCACGGTCCTGGCTCGTGTGCGGCGCGAGGTCGATGTGCAGGCGGTTCTTGAGCTCCTTGCCCTCCGGCACCGGCACGAACACCAGGCCCTGACCCCGCCGCATCCATGCATCGAGGTCCACCTCGTGCTCCGGCCCCTCCATGGCGAACTTCGGGACGGCCACGGCCTCCTCCGGGGTGTCGTAGACCACCAGCCAGTCGAGGGCCTGCGCCCACCACCGGGCCTGGGCCTGCGGATCCGTGCAGTCGACGACGACGGTGTACCACTTGAGTGCCATGGGGCGCCCTTTCTCTCGGTCGACCCGAGTCTGCTCCACCTCGCGGTCAGCCGCCGTCCGTGATCGAGGAGAGGGGCGCCCGGCGTCGTCCGTGATCCTGGGCTGCGATGCCTAGGGTGGGCTGCGTGCCCACCCCGCCGACCCCCGACCTCGACGAACTGCTCGCCGCCGCCCACGTGGTGCGGCTGCCGCTGCGAGTGCGCTTCCGCGGGGTGACCGAGCGGGAGGCGGTCCTGCTGCGCGGGCCGCAGGGGTGGGCCGAGTGGGCGCCGTTCACCGAGTATGCCGATGCCGACGCCGCCCGCTGGCTCGCCGCGGCGGTAGAGGCGGGCTGGGGGAGTCTGCCGCAGCCGGTGCGCGAGAGCGTCGGCGTCAACGCCACGGTCCCGGCGGTGCCGGCCGGCGACGTGGAGCAGGTGCTCGCCCGCTACGACGCGCGCCGGACGGCCAAGGTCAAGGTCGCCGAGGCCGGGCAGGGTCTCACCGACGACGTCGAGCGGGTCGGTGAGGTCCGCCGCGTCCTCGGGCCGCGGGCTCGGATCCGGGTGGACGCCAACGGTGCGTGGTCGGTCGACGACGCCACCCGGGCCCTCACGGCGCTCGCGCCGCTGGGGCTGGAGTATGCCGAGCAGCCGTGCGCCACGGTCGAGGAGCTGACCGCCCTCCGGCTGGCGCTGGCGCGGGCCGGGGTGGATGTCAGGGTCGCGGCGGATGAGTCGATCCGGCGCGCCGAGGACCCCCTGGAGGTGGCGCGACGCGGCGCCGCCGACCTCGTCGTCGTCAAGGCGGCCCCGCTCGGCGGGATCGCGCGGGCCCTGGAGATCATCGAGGCCGCGGGCCTGCCGGCCGTCGTGTCCTCGGCGCTCGACACCTCGGTCGGGCTGGCGCTCGGCGTGCGGCTCGCCGCCGCGCTGCCCGTGCTCGAGCACGACTGCGGCCTGGGCACCGGAGCCCTGCTGGCCCAGGACGTCGTCCCCGACCCCTTGCTGCCCGTAGGTGGCGAGCTCACCGCCACCCGCGCGGACGCCGTCCGCGACCAGGTCGACCCGGAGCGGCTCACGGCATACCGGGTGGACGCCGAGCGCGAGACCTGGTGGCTCGCGCGCCTGCGCCGGGCTCACGCCCTCCTCTGACGACCAGAAGATTTACGCGACGGAAACATCGGCAACGCACTTGTTACACGCGCGCGCCGCTTCCGGAAACATCGCGGGTCTTGACTGGTGCCCACAGCGACCGGACTCCCATCCCCGATGACGTGACTCAGGGGAGTGCGGGCGCACCGCACCACTCACTGGAGGCAGAACGATGGAACTCACGGCAAGCGACGTCTGGGTCATGGTCTCCGCAGCACTCGTGCTGCTCATGACTCCCGGGCTGGCGTTCTTCTACGGCGGTATGGCCCGCGCCAAGGCCGCCCTCAACATGGTGATGATGTCCTTCATCTCCATCGGCCTGGTCGGCGTCGTCTGGGCGCTGTGGGGCTACGGCATGACCTCGGCCCCGGCCCTGCTCGGCGGCCTGGTCGGCAACCCGGCCGAGGACTTCGGCCTCATGAGCCACGTCGGCACCCCCGACCTCATCGGCATCGGCTTCGGCGCCACCTTCGCGATCATCACGGTCGCCCTCATCTCCGGCGCGGTCGCCGACCGCACCCGCTTCGGCTCCTGGTCGGTCTTCGTGCCGATCTGGGTCACCCTGGTCTACTGCCCGCTGGCGTTCATGGTCTGGGGCGGCGGGCTCCTCTCCGCGGACGGCGCCATCGGGCGCACCTTCGGCGAGGCGATCGACTTCGCCGGCGGCACGGTCGTGCACATCAACGCCGGCCTCGCGGCCCTGGTGCTCGTCTACATCATCGGCTCGCGCAGCGACTTCGGCCCCAAGGGCTTCCACAAGCCGCACAACATCCCGCTCGTGATGATCGGCACCGCGATGCTGTGGTTCGGCTGGTTCGGCTTCAACGGTGGCGCCGCCGGCACCGCCGAGGAGGCCGGCCTCATCTGGGTCAACACCATGGTCGCCCCGGCTGCGGCGATGCTCGCCTGGCTCGTGACCGAGCGGGTCCGCGACGGGCACGCCACCTCGATCGGCGCCGCCTCCGGTGTCGTCGCCGGACTGGTCGCCATCACCCCGGCCTGCGCCAGCGTCTCGCCGCTGGGCGCCCTGCTCATCGGTGTGGTCGCGGGCATCGGCTCGGCGCTCGCCGTGGGCCTGAAGTACAAGTTCGGGTATGACGACGCGCTCGACGTCGTCGGTGTCCACCTCGTCGCCGGCATCATCGGCACCGTGATGATCGGCTTCCTCGCGCTGCCGACGGACGGCGAGGGCGGCGGCCTGTTCTACGGCGGCGGCGCCGGCCAGCTGGTCGCGCAGGTCGTGGCCACCCTCTTCACCCTCGTCTTCACCGGCGTGATGACCGCGATCATCGGCCTGGCGATCGCCAAGACCATCGGCTTCCGCGTCAGCGCGGAGGACGAGGCCCGCGGCGTGGACCTGTCCGAGCACAGCGAGTCCGCCTACGCCTTCGGTGAGGGGGATGCCTCCTACGACCCCATTGCCGAGGAGGCCCGCGTCTAGTCGCTCGGGGCGACGCGCGAGCTGCCTCACCCCCGGTGCCTCTCCCGAGGTGCCGGGGGTGAGGTCTGTCAGGGTGCGGGTCACCGGGCGCACGGCGCCGCTCGGGCGCGCGCCTCAGTCGAGCAGGGCGAGCAGGAGCCGCCGCAGCTCGCGCCGGTCGGCCGGGTCGAGCCGGGAGACCGCGCGCTCAGCCGCCTCGGTGCGGTGCACCCGGACCTGCTCGGCGCGTCGGCGCCCCTGCGTGCTGAGCCGCAGGAGCGCCGCGCGGCGGTCGGCGGGGTCGGGGGAGCGGGTCAGCAGGCCGGCGGCCTCGAGGGCGTCGGCGACCTCGGTCGCCGACCGCGGCGTGATGCCCAGGTGCTCGGCCAGCCCGGAGACGCGCACGCCCTCCTCCGCATGGCGGTGCAGCGAGAGCAGGGCACGCTGCTGGTGGGGGGTCAGTCCGCCTCCGTGCCCGGCCGCCGCCCGCGCACCGGTATGCCGCCACTGGCGGGCGACGCGCATCAGCAGGTCGAGCTCGGTGAGGTCGTCGGGGGCGGGATCGGACGGCATACCCCCATCCTAGCGAGGTAGCCGAATAAAGAGGCAACCTCACTATATTGTCACCTCTGAATCAGCGGGTCCGCCCGCTCCGCACCACGACAGGGGGTCCTGCATGGACGACCTCACCCACCCGCGCGGCGACGGCGGGTCCCGCCGGTCCGGCGCACGCGTCGACCCCAAGGACACCGCCCAGCTGGCCGCCCACCCGGTGAGCGCCCGACGGGTGCTCGCGCTCTTCGCCCCGCACCGCGCCACGATCGCCGTGGTCCTGGGCCTCATCGTCACCAGCTCCGCGCTGGGGCTGGCCACGCCCTTCCTCACCAAGGAGATCGTCGACGTCGCGATCCCCGAGCAGGACGTCCGGCTGCTGCTCGTGCTCGTCGGCCTCATGGTGGGCGTCGCGGTCATGACCGCAGTCCTCGGCGTCATCCAGACCTGGCTGTCCACCACGATGGGCCAGCGCATCATGCACCAGCTGCGCAGCCAGCTCTTCACCCATCTGCAGCGGCAGCCGCTGGCCTTCTTCACCCGCACCCGAGCCGGTGAGGTGCAGTCGAGGCTCACCCACGACGTCTCCGGGCTGCAGGGTGTCGTCACCTCGACCGCGACCTCGCTGGCCGGCAATGCCGCCACCGTCGTCGGCACCCTCGTCGCCATGCTCGCCCTCAGCCCGACCCTGGCGCTGCTCTCCCTCGTCGTCATCCCGCCCTCGGTGCTGATCACCCGCTCCGTGGCCCGGCTGCGCCGGGACGCCACCGAGCGCCGGCAGCGGGCGCTCGCCGGGCTGCACTCCCAGGTCGAGGGAGTCGCTCTCGGTCAGCGGGGCCCGGCTCAGCAGGACCCTCGGCGCCGGCGACCAGCTGGCCGACCGTTTCATCGCGACGAGCGAGGGCCTGCTCGACCTCGAGGTCGCAGCCCAGATCGCCGGCCGCTGGCGGCAGGCCACGATGGGCATCGTCTTCGCGGTGGTGCCCGCCGCGCTCTACCTCGTGGCCGGCCTGCCGGTCACCGGCGAGGGCATCACCATCGGCACCCTCGTCGCCTTCACCGCGCTCCAGGCCGGGCTCTTCCGCCCGATCATGGGCCTGCTCTCGATCGGGGTGCAGGTCACCGCGTCGATGGCGCTCTTCAGCCGGATCTTCGAGTACCTCGACCTCCCGCTGACCGTCGCCGAGCCCACCGGTGGGCAGGAGCGGGCGCTCGCCGAGCCGGTGCGCGGCGAGCTGCGCCTCGAGGGGGTGACCTACCGCCACCCCGACGCCGGGAGCGGACCGGCCGCCCTGAGCGACATCGACCTCACCGTCCCGGCCGGTGCCACGGTCGCGCTCGTCGGTCACACCGGGTCCGGCAAGAGCACGCTGGCCTCCCTCCTGACCCGGCTGGACGACCCCACCCACGGCCGCATCACCCTCGACGGGGTGGACCTGAGGTCGCTGCCCTCGGCGGCGCGTGCCTCCGTGCTCGGCGTCGTCACCCAGGAGACCTACCTGCTGCACGCCAGCGTCCGGGAGAACCTCCGCTTCGCCCGCCCGGAGGCCACCGACGCCGAGATCGAGCGGGCCGCCGCCGACGCCCAGATCCACGACGTCATCACCGCCCTGCCCGACGGCTACGACACCGTGGTCGGCGCCCGCGGTCACCGGTTCTCCGGCGGGGAGCAGCAGCGGCTCGCCCTCGCCCGCACCCTGCTGCGCGACCCCCAGGTCCTCATCCTCGACGAGGCGACGAGCGCCCTCGACACCCGCACCGAGCGGGCGGTGCAGGAGGCGCTGGACCGGCTGGGTCGCGACCGGACCGTCGTCACCATCGCGCACCGGCTCTCCACGGTCCGCGACGCCGACCTCGTGGTCGTCCTCGAGGCCGGGCGCGTGGTCGAGCAGGGCACCCACGAGGAGCTCCTCGACCTCGACGGGAGGTATGCCGCCCTCCTCGCCGCCGGTGGCGCCCGCCCGGGCGCACCGGCCGCCCTGGCCGCGTGAGGCATACCCCTCCTGAGAAGGCATTCGACCCGCGCCCCCATGCGGGATATCCTCAAGGGCGATCCCGTTCATCCCCCACACACCCCGTGAGGTGCCCCGTGCCCACCGGCAAGGTCAGGTTCTACGACGAGGACAAGGGCTTCGGCTTCCTGTCCAGCGACGAGGGCCACGATGTCTACGTGCCCCGCTCCGCGCTGCCCGAGGGGGTCGGTGCGCTGGAGCGCGGGAGCAAGGTCGAGTTCGACATCGTCGCGGGCAAGCGCGGCGACCAGGCGCTGCACGTGCGGTTGCTGGACCCGGCGCCCTCGGTCTCCCGCGGGCTGTCCATCCGCGACCGCAAGCCGGCCGAGGACATGGTGGTCGTGGTGGAGGACCTCATCACCCTGCTCGACCAGGCGTCCACCTCCCTGCGCAAGGGCCACTACCCGGACCGGACGCACGGGGCCGCCATGGCCAAGGCGCTGCGCGCGGTCGCCGACCAGTTCGAGGCAGGGAAGTAGGCCGCATGCCCGCACCCAGGAGTGACGCCGTCCTCACCGGGGCCATCGAGGTCGCGCGCGCCGCTGCGCTCGAGATCGCCGAGCCCGGCACCGTGGGGGAGCACCAGGAGGTCGTCCTCGAGGGCGACCGCCTGGCGACGCACTACTTCGGGTGCTCCGCGTCGGCCTACCCCGGCTGGCGCTGGGCCGTCACCCTGTCGCGGGTGCCGCGGGCCCGCAAGGCCACGGTCAGCGAGGTGCACCTGCTGCCCGGAGAGGGCGCGATGCTCGCGCCGGAGTGGCTGCCGTATGCCGAGCGCCTCGCGCCGGGCGACATCGGCCCCGGCGACCGCACCGCGTTCGTCGAGGACGACCCCCGGCTGGAGGCCGGCTTCGAGGCCACCGGCGAGGAGGACGTCGACGCCGTCGCGCTCTGGGAGCTCGGCCTGGGTCGACCCCGGGTGCTCTCCGCCGAGGGCCGGGAGGCCGCCGCGACCCGCTGGGTCGACGGCGACCACGGGCCCGCGAGCGAGGGCGCCCGCAAGGCCCCCGCGCCCTGCCGCACCTGTGGCTACTTCGTGCCGATGTCCGGGGCGCTGCGCTCGGTCTTCGGCGTCTGCGCCAACGAGTGGTCGCCCGCCGACGGCGCCGTCGTCGCGCTCGACTTCGGCTGCGGCGCGCACAGCGAGGTCGACGTCGAGGAGCGGCCCAGCGAGAAGATCGACCCGCCGGTGCTCGACGACGAGAGCGAGATCGTCTTCACCGAGCGCTGAGCGCTCACGCGTCGGCGGCGTTGCCCTTGCCGCGGCGCAGGTAGGCATACCCCAGCACGCCGCCGACGATCCCGGCGACGGGGACCCAGACCCACCAGTCGCGTTCTCCCGTGCGCAGGCCCGGCACGGCCAGCAGGACGACCAGCACGACGACCCACGCGAGGACGCCCCACCGCACCAGCGTGATGGTGCGCAGCGTGACCTCCGGGGGGTGGACGACGGCCGTGGTGCCCGGGGTCGCTCCCGCCGGGTCGCCGAGGGGCTGCTGGTCGCCGTTGCCGGTGGGGCTGCTCACCCCACTACGCTAACCCGCATGTCGACCACCGCGCGGGACACGCGCTCCTCCGGCTTCCTCGACAGCTACTTCCAGATCTCGCAGCGCGGCTCCACGCTGGCGCGCGAGCTGCGGGGCGGGCTGGCGACCTTCTTCACGATGGCCTACATCGTCGTGCTCAACCCGCTCATCATCGGCACGGTGCCCGACGGCACCGGCGAGTTGCTCGCCGGCGGCGACCTCGCCGTCATCGCCGCCTGCACCGCCCTCGTCGCGGGCCTGCTGTCGATCCTCATGGGCGTGGTCGCCAACTACCCGCTCGCGCTCGCGACCGGGCTCGGCCTCAACGCCTTCGTCGCCTACGGCATCGCCAGCCTGGAGGGGATGACCTGGGCCGACGCCATGGGGCTGGTCGTGCTCGAGGGGCTCATCATCCTCGTGCTCGTCCTCACCGGCTTCCGCGAGGCGGTCTTCCGGGCGGTGCCGACCCAGCTCAAGACGGCCATCAGCGTCGGCATCGGGTTGTTCATCACCATCATCGGCCTGGTCGACGCCGGCATCGTCCGCAAGCCCGCCGGGGGTCCGGTGCCGGTGGAGCTGGGCGTCGGCGGCTTCCTCGCGGGCTGGCCGACCGTCGTCTTCCTCGTCGGACTGTTCGCCATCGCCGTGCTCATGGCGCTGCGGGTGCAGGGCGCGATCCTCTACGGCATCGTCGGCGGCACGCTGCTCGCGATCCTCGTCGAGGCGGTCTTCGAGATCGGCCCGCAGACCCAGGACGGCAGCAACCCCACCGGCTGGGGTCTCGGCGTGCCGGCCCTGCCGGACAGCGTCGTCGCGGCCCCCGACTTCTCGCTGCTCGGGCAGTTCAGCCTGCTCGGGTCGGTCGAGGCGATCGGGGTGACGGCCGTCTTCCTGCTCGTCTTCACCCTCATGCTCGCCGACTTCTTCGACACCATGGGCACGATGGTCGCCGTCGGCGCCGAGGCCGGCCTGCTCGACGAAGAGGGCAACCCGCCCCGCACCCGGCAGATCCTCGTCGTCGACTCGATCGGCGCGATCGCCGGTGGTGCCGGCGGGGTGAGCAGCAACACGTCATACATCGAGAGCGCCTCGGGCGTGGGGGAGGGCGCCCGGACCGGTCTCGCCTCCGTGGTCACCGGCCTGCTCTTCCTCCTGACGACCTTCCTGTCGCCGCTGGTCGCGATCGTGCCGCACGAGGCGGCGACGCCGGCGCTGGTCGTCGTGGGCTTCCTCATGATGCAGCAGGTCGTCGGCATCGACTGGGACGACCTGGAGATCGCCTTCCCGGCCTTCCTCACCATCGTCTTCATGCCGTTCACCTACTCCATCACGGCCGGTATCGGCGCGGGCTTCGTCTCCTGGGTGCTGCTCAAGGTGGTGCGCGGCAAGGCCCGGTCGGTGCACCCGCTCATGTGGCTCGTCGCCGTGCTCTTCCTCATCTACTTCGGCATCGACCCGATCCGGGGCCTGCTGGGCGAGTGAGGAGGGACCCCCTCGATCGTTAGGTCAAGTAATGAGATAAACTAACGATCGTATGCCTGACGCCACCCCTGACCCCGCCACCGCGGCACTCGCGCACGACCTGCGCATCGCCTGCATGCGGGTGGCCCGACGGGTCCGCTTCGACGCCGACAACACCATCGCCCCGCACCACTTCAGCGTGCTGGTGCGCCTCCACGAGCAGCCGCGCACGCTGGGCGAGCTCGCCGCCATCGAGCAGGTCAGCGCCCCGAGCATGAGCCGCAGCGTCGGACAGCTCGCCGAGCTGGGGTATGTCGAGCGTGCCCCCGACCCCGACGACGGGCGCCTCGTGCGCCTCTCGCTCACGCCGGACGGCCGGAGGGTCCTGGAGCGCGAGCGCGAGCACCGGGACGCCTGGATGGCCGCCCGGCTCGAGGGGCTCAGCGAGCGTGACCGCACCCTGCTGCGGCGGGCGACCGACCTCGTCGAGGGCATCCTCGAGGCCGACCGCGCGCAGGACCGCGCCCGTCGGGGGGAGTCCCGATGAGCGCGATGTTCTCCGCGCTCTCGGTGCGCAACTACCGCATCTACGCCACCGGCGCGATCATCTCCAACACCGGCACCTGGATGGGGCGGGTGGCCCAGGACTGGGTCGTGCTCACCGAGCTGACCGACAACTCCGCCCAGGCGCTCGGCATCGTCACCGGGCTGCAGTTCCTGCCGATCCTGCTCTTCACCCCGGTCGCGGGCGCGATCAGCGACAACTTCTCCAAGCGCCGGGTCATGCTCGTCAGCCAGTCGGCCATGGCCTTCTTCGCCATCGTCATGGGCGTGGCGGTCCTCACCGGGCAGATGGAGCTGTGGCACATGTTCGTGCTCTCCTTCCTCTCCGGCACGGCTGCCGCGGTGGACGCCCCCGCGCGTCAGTCCTTCGTCTCCGAGATGGTGCCCAAGGCCCAGCTCACCAATGCGGTGGGGCTCAACTCGGCCTCCTTCCACTCCGGGCGCCTGCTCGGCCCGGGTGTCGCCGGCCTGCTCATCGCCGCCTTCGGGACCGGCCCGACCCTGCTCCTCAACGCCCTGACCTTCGTCGCCGTCCTCGTCGCGCTCCTGGCGATGGACACCAGCCAGCTGGCGAGCAAACCGCGCACCGGCCCCCGTGGCCGGGTCAGCGAAGGGGTCGCCTACGTCCGCAGCCGGCCGGACATCCAGCTCATCCTCGTCATCGCCTTCATGCACGGCACCTTCGGGATGAACTTCCAGATCTTCAACGCGCTCATGTCCACCGAGGCCTTCGACAAGGACGTCACCGAGTTCGGGATCACCGGCTCGGTCATGGCCATCGGCTCACTCGCCGGGGCCCTGCTCGCGGCCCGCCGGGACCGCCCTCGCTGGCGGCTGCTGCTGGGCTCGCTCGCGGCCTTCTCCGTCTGCACGGGGCTGCTGTCCTTCGCACCGACCTTCACGGCATACACCCTGCTGCTCGTGCCCACCGGGCTGTTCGCCCTCACCGTCATGGTCAGCGCCAACGCGATGGTGCAGCTCACCGTCGACCAGGCGGTCCGGGGTCGGGTCATGGCGCTCTACATGGCGGTCTTCATGGGCGGCACCCCCCTCGGCGCGCCCTTCCTGGGCTGGTTCGCCGAGGAGTTCGGCCCGCGCCCGACAGTGCTCATCTCGACCCTCATGTGCGGCGGCACCGCCCTCCTGGCCACCCTCCACGTGATGCGCCACGACCACCTCCGCCTGCGCTTCCGCGCCACCTGGCCCCGCCCGGTCGCCCTGGTGCGCATGACCGAACCCCTCCCTGAGAAGGTGACCTGATGAGTGCCCGAACCCGCCGCATCGTCGTCCTGGTGGCCCTGGCCGCCCTGATCCTCGTCCCCGTCCTGGCGACCCTGGGCTGACCGATGACCTTCACCACGCGCCCCACGCTCACCGGCACCTTAGGCATGGTCTCGAGCACCCACTGGATCGCCTCCTCGACCGGTATGCGGATGCTCGAGCTCGACGGCAACGCCGCCGACGCGGCGGTCGCCGCCGGCTTCGTCCTCCAGGTCGTCGAGCCGCACCTCAACGGGCCCGGAGGGGACCTGCCGCTCATCGTCTCCTCGGTCCAGGACCCCACGCCCCGCGTCCTCTGCGGGCAGGGCCCGGCCCCCGCCGGTGCCACCCCCGAGCACTTCGCGCAGGCAGGCCTCGACCGCGTGCCCGGGTCGGGACCGCTGGCCACGGCGGTGCCCGGGGCCGTCGACGCGTGGTTCACCCTCCTGCGCGACCGCGGCACGATGAGCGCCCGGCAGGTGCTCGAGCCGGCGATCCACTACGCCCGCCACGGGCACCCGATCGTGCCGAGGGTGAGCTCGACCATCGAGTCGGTCCGCGAGCTGTTCACCTCCGACTGGCACACCTCTGCCGAGCAGTGGCTCATCGACGGTGAGGCCCCCGCGCCGGGCAGCATCGTCACCAACCCGGCCTGGGCGCACACCCTCGAGCGCCTCCTGGAGGCCGAGCGCGCCGCGGTGCAGGGTGGCGCCTCCCGCGAGGGGGGCATCGACGCCGTGCTCCGCACCTGGCGGCAGGGCTTCGTCGCCGAGGCCATCGGGGCCTTCGCGCAGCAGGCCTTCCGGCACAGCGGCGGGGCCGTGCTCCCCGGCGTCATCACCGCGCAGGACGTCGCCGGCTTCGAGGCGACCTGGGAGGACGCCGTCACCATGCAGTGGCGGGGGCACACGATCGCCAAGACCGGCCCGTGGGGGCAGGGTCCGGCGCTGCTGCAGGTCCTCGCGATGGTCGACGAGGTCGCCGGCGGCCCGGAGGCCCACGTCGACCTCGACACCGTCGAGGGGCTCCACACCCTCGTCGAGGCCTGGAAGCTCGCCATGGCCGACCGGGAGGCGTGGCTGGGAGACAGCGTCGAGGAGGGCTCCGAGCTCCACGTGCCGGTCGCCGAGCTCCTCGCCGCGGACTACCTCGCCCAGCGCGCCGCGCTCATCTTCGAGCAGGCCAGCCGCGAGCTGCGCCCCGGCTCCCCGGGGGGTCGCACCCCGCGCCTGGCCGCGCAGGCCCTGCACGTCGAGGGCGCCGAGGTGGACCCCGACGACGCCACGGCCGGCGAGCCGACGGTGCAGCGCGACGGGGCCACCCGGGGCGACACCTGCCACGTCGACGTCGTCGACCGGTGGGGCATGCTCGTCTCGGCGACGCCCAGCGGCGGCTGGCTGCAGTCCAGCCCGTTCATCCCCGAGCTCGGCCTCGCCCTGGGCAGCCGGCTGCAGATGATGTGGCTCGAGCAGGGTCTGCCCAGCTCTCTGGTCCCCGGCGCCCGGCCGCGCACGACCCTCACGCCGACGATGGTGCTGCGCGACGGCATACCCGTCCTCGCGTGCGGCACCCCGGGCGGCGACCAGCAGGACCAGTGGCAGAGCGTCTTCCTGCTGCGCCACCTGGCCGGCGGTCTGGGGTTGCAGGAGGCCATCGACGCCCCCAACGTGCACACCACGAGCTTCCCCGGCTCCTTCCACCCGCGCGCCAGCGAGCCCGGCGTCCTCGTGGCCGAGTCCCGGCTGGGGGAGAGCGTCCTGGCCGGGCTGCGGGCTCGCGGCCACGAGGTGCTCGACCAGGGGCCCTGGAGCCTGGGCCGGATGTGCGCCGTCGCCCGCGACCCGGAGACCGGCGTCCTGAGCGGTGCTGCCAACCCTCGGGGAATGCAGGGGTATGCCGTCGGGCGTTGACCTCGTGCACCGCCTACGCTGACGGTGCACCCCGATCACCACAGGAGGACCCGTGCCCGGTGGTAAGACACGGTTGGCCAAGCAGGCCATCAAGTACGGCCCGGTCGTCTACGCCATGGCGCAGAAGTACGGCCCGCAGGTCGTCGACCAGCTCCTCAAGCAGCGGGAGCCGGCGACGAAGTTCGTCCAGGACCAGGCCTCGCGGGCCCGCACCAACCCGCGCAAGCACGCCCTCGCGCACGCCGACACCGTCGTGGAGGGGTCGCTGCAGCAGGTCTTCCACCGCGGCCAGGCCTACTGGGTGGTCTTCTCGCGCAACGAGCCGGTCGGCGTGCACCCGCTCACCGACGCGCCCTTCGAGACGCTGCTGCTCAACGCCGACCCCGGCAAGCGGCAGACCCCCGAGGCGCTGCGCCGCACGGTGCACCTGCCGAGGCGGGCGCGCCGATGAGCGGCGACGCGCTGGGCGGCCGCACCGACTACAGCGGGGAGGGGATCGTCGAGGCGGACGCCCCGGACGCCCCGCTGCCGCTCGTGCAGGCCTGGCTGGACGCCGCGATCACCCGGCAGGCGGAGCAGGGCGACGTGCCGGAGCCGACCGCGATCTCCATCGCGACCGTCGACGGCGAGGGTATGCCGGACGTCCGGACCGTCCTCATGCGCTTCCTCGACGACGCGGGCCCCGGGTTCCTCACCAACACCGCGTCCGCCAAGGGACGACAGCTGCGGGAGAGCGACGCGGTCGCCGCGGCCCTCACCTGGCCCTCGATGTTCCGGGCCGTCCGGTTCCGGGGGCACGCGGCGGCCCTCGAGCACGACCTCGTGGCCGACTACTTCCGCAGCCGCCCCTACGGCTCCCGGATCAGCGCGCACGCCTCGGCCCAGAGCGACCCGGTCGCCGACCGCGCCGCGCTGGAGGAGGCCTACCAGGCGTGCGAGCAGCGCTGGCCGGACACTGGTGACCCCGATGACGTGCCGCTGCCCGCCCACTGGGGCGGCTACCGGATCGTGGCCGAGCAGGTCGAGGTGTGGGCGGGCCGGCGCAACCGGCTCCACGACCGCCTGGCGTGGACCAGGGTCGGGCCCGGTGGGCTGGGTGACCCGCAGGCCTGGCGTCGGGGGCGGATCCAGCCATGAGCACCGCTCGGCACGCCGGCGCGGCCGACCACGACCGTAGGATGATGACGTGAGCGGCGATCTGATCGACACGACGGAGATGTACCTCAAGACCATCTTCGAGCTGGAGGAGGACGGCGTCCTGCCCATGCGCGCCCGCATCGCCGAGCGGCTGGGCCAGTCCGGGCCGACCGTCTCCCAGACGGTCGCGCGGATGGAGCGCGACGGTCTGCTCGAGCTCGCAGAGGACCGGCACCTCGTGCTGACCACGGAGGGTCGCAGCGCAGCCGTGCGCGTCATGCGCAAGCACCGCCTGGCCGAGCGTCTGCTCATGGATGTCATCGGGCTCGACCCCGCCTTCGTCCACGAGGAGGCGTGCCGGTGGGAGCACGTCATGAGCGAGCAGGTGGAGCGGCGCATCCTGGAGCTCGTCGAGGACGGCACCAGCTCGCCCTACGGCAACCCCGTGCCCGGGCTGAGCGAGCTCGGCCGCGACGACGCGCCGCCCCCGCGGGGCGAGCCCAGCAGCGAGCTCGCCGAGCGGCCCGGACGCACCCCGGCGCGCGTGGTGCGCCTCGGCGAACCCGTGCAGGTCGACCCCGAGGTGCTGGCGCTGCTGCTCGACTCCGGCATCCGCCCGGGCGCCGCCGTGGAGATCTGGGGCGAGGAGGGGCGGACCATCGTCGGCGCGGTCGACGGAGAGGCCGTCTCCCTGCCTCACGACGTGGCCGGCCACGTGTTCTGCGCCGTGACCCCCGCGTCGTGACCTGTGAGATGGGTCACTCCGGCGCTGGGAGAATGGGCAAGGAGACCGGCATACGTGCAGGTCAGATGACCTGTGACGGGTGTGGCCTTCACGTTCTATCCACAACGTCGTTACCTGAGCGTGACATTTGACCGCCGCCCTGTGTAACCTCGAAGAGTCCTCCTCCCTGGGGGGATCCCCGAGCGTGACTGCCTAGTCCTGTCCGCGCGCAAACGGGGCCGTGGCACGTACGAACCGCTTTGACAGGAGCGGGGGAACCACCTCTGGAGCCGTCCCGCGGCTCCTTGGGGCGCAGGGCCGATGCGATCGGCCTAGGGGCACTCCAGCCCAAGCCCGACAGCTCACCCCGCAGGCACTGGAGGATTACATGACCCAGCGCATCACCGGCCGCCACCGTCGGCCCGGTCGTCTCCGCACGACCAGCTCCACCCTCACCCGCACGGCGGCCGTCGCCGCGACGTCGACCGGCCTGCTGGCCGGAGCGGCGCTGAGCGCCAACGCCACCCCCGAGGTGGCCAAGGACCGCGAGGCCATCCAGCGTCTCGGCATGGACGTCAGCGCCGACCGCACGGTCACCGTGGACCGTCCGGCCCAGGCCGTCGCGGCCCCGTCCGACGTCGAGCTCGAGTCCTTCGGCATCGGTGGCTTCACCGCCTACACCCCCGAGGTCGAGGTCGAGGTTCCGGTCGTCGCCGAGGCCGCCCCGGTGCAGGAGCAGGCCGCTGCCCCCGTCGAGGAGCAGGCTGCCGCCCCGGTCCAGGAGCAGGTCTCCACCCGTGAGGAGACCAGCGCCAGCCGCACCAACGAGCGTGCCGCCACCCCGGAGCCCGTCGTCGAGGCCGAGCCGGTCGTCGCCGCCGAGCCCGAGCCGGAGCCCGCCGCTCCCGCCCCCAGCGGCGGTGTCTTGGGTGTGGCCGCCGGCCTGACCGGGACCCCGTATCAGTGGGGCGGAAGCACTCCGGCTGGTTTCGACTGCTCCGGATTCACCAGCTACGTCTTCGCCCAGGTCGGCATCTCCCTGCCGCGGACCGCTGCGCAGCAGCAGGCCTTCGCCACCCCGGTGAGCAACCCGCAGCCGGGCGACCTGGTGTTCTACGGCTACCCGGCCTACCACATCGGCATCTACGCTGGCGACGGCATGATGTACGACTCCCCGCGGCCGGGCAAGGTGCTCGATCTGCGCCCCGTCTTCGACGGCGTGTCCGGCTACGGCCGGGTCGGCTGACCCAGCACCTCAGCACTGCCCGAAGGGCCCCGTACCGCATCGCGCGGGACGGGGCCCTTCGGCATACCTGGGGCCTTTCGGCATACCCGGGGCAGAACGCCGCGCCCCCGCGTCAGCACCCGGGGCGCTCGGAACAGGGGTGCGGGGACAACCCGGCCCGGCCCGCCGGTCTGCTGCCGCTCCGCCTCAGCGGGCGGCGAGGGCGTCGTCGGGGGAGGGCTCGGTGCTCGCCTCGTCCGACTCGTCGTCGAACTCGCCGAGGATCTGCTCGAGGATGTCCTCCATCGAGGCCATGCCGACCACGCGCCCGTGCTCGTCGCGCACCAGCGCCAACTGGCCGCGCTGCTGCCGCAGGCTGGACACCGCGTCGATGAGCGGCATGTCCGAGGGCAGCGAGGCGACCGGCTGCAGGAAGTCGCCCAGCGGGCGCTCCCCGCGCCCCTGCGCCGAGGCGAGGATGGCGTCGCGGACGTGGACGAGCCCGCGGATCCGCCGCTGACCCTCCCGGCCGGTCGGCTCCACCACGAAGAGTCGGCTGCGGCCGCTCTCGCGACTGATCCGCTCGACGTCGGCCGCGGTGGCGGTGCGCGGGATCGTCACCGCCCGGGTGGTCGGGAACATCACCGAGGCGACCTTCTCCTCCTCCAGGCGCAGGGCGCCGGTGAGGATCTGGTGGTCGGCGTCCTCGAGCACGCCGTGCTCGTAGGACTGGGCCAGCAGCAGCTGCAGGTCGGCGGGGGTCTGGGTGTTGCCGAGGGCATCGACCGGGTCGACCCCGCCGAGCTTGAGCAGGGCGTTGGCCAGGGCGTTCATCAGCCACAGCACCGGGCGCATGACCCAGGTGAAGGCGCGGAAGGGCAGCGCCAGCATCATCGCCGAGCTCTCCGGGTGCGAGATCGCCCAGGACTTGGGCGCCATCTCGCCGACCACCATGTGCAGGAAGACCACGACCGAGACCGCGATGGCCACGGCGATCGCGTGCACCATGACGTCCGGGACGCCGAGGGCGTAGAACACCGGCTCGAGCAGGTAGGCGAGCGCCGGCTTGGCCAGCGCGCCCAGCGCCAGGGTGCACAGCGTGATGCCCAGCTGGGCGCCGGCCAGCATGAGGGACAGCTCCTTGGAGGCGTCCACCGCGGCGCGCGCTGCGCGGCTGCCCTCCTCGGCGCGCTCCTCGAGCCGGTGCCGCTTGGCCGCGACGATCGCGAACTCCGCGGCCACGAAGAAGCCGTTGGCCACGAGCAGCACGACGCTCAGCAGCAGGGCCTGGGTGGTGCTCATCGGGCTGCCTCCAGCTGCGGTGCGGATGCGTGGGTCTCGTCGTCGGTGGCGATCACCAGGCCGTCGCCGAGCTGCTCGCGCTCCTCGGCACGCAGCTCGTGCCAGTCCTGCGCGGTGCGGGTGACCAGCGGGTGCATCATGACGACGTCCGGGACGTAGCGCTGGGTGCTCACCACGTCGATCCGGGTGAGGTGGACGTACTCCTCGCCCTCGCCGTCGCGGGTGGTCCAGGTGACGACGACGCTGTCGCCCTCCTCGGCCGTCCGGCCCAGCTGGTCCAGGATCAGGCCGGAGAGGGTGTCGTAGTGCTCGTGCTCGGGCAGCTCGATCCCGGTCAGCTGGGCGACCTCGTCGATGCGCAGCCGGGCCGAGAGGTCCCAGATGCCGTTGGCGCGGGCCGCGCTGGTGGCCTGCTCGTCGTCGTCCTCGTCCCAGATCTCGCCCACGACCTCCTCGGCGACGTCCTCGAAGGTCACGATCCCGGCGAACCCGCCGTACTCGTCGACGACCACGGCCAGCTGCTGGTGGCTCTCGCGGAGCGCCTCGAGCACCTTGGGCAGCGGCAGCGACTCGGGCAGGATCACCGCGTCATCGGCCAGGTCGCGCACCAGGGTGGTATGCCGTGCGGCCGGCTCGACCTCGAGAAGGTCGTGCAGACCGATCACGCCGACAATGTCGTCGATGTCGCGGCCGATGACCGGGAAGCGGGAGTGGCCGGTCTCCAGCGCCTCGAGCACCGCCGCGGCGGGAACGTCGGCCTGGATCGTCTCGACCGACGTGCGCGGCGTCATGACCTCCTCGGCGACCCGGTCACGGAAGGCCAGGCCCCGCTCCAGCAGGGTCGAGAGGTCCTCGTCGAGGGTGCCCCCGCTGTGCGACTCGGCGATGATCCGGGTGAGGTCCTCCGGGGTCGCGCCCTGAGGGAGCTCCTCGACCGGGTCGATCCCGACCGAGCGGAGCAGCGCGTTGGAGGCCTTGTCGAAGAGGTTGATGACCGGCCCGAGCACGGTGAGGTAGAGCAGGGTGCTGCGCGAGAGGGCACGGGCCAGCGGCACCGGGCGGGCGATCGCCCAGTTCTTGGGGCCGAGCTCGCCGATGACCATCTGCAGGATGGTGGAGAAGACGAGCGTCCCTATCGAGAAGAGCGAGATCATGGCGGCGCGCGCGAGCAGCCCGGCGTCGGCATACTCATCGGTCAACCCGCGCACGAGCAGGGCCTCACCGAGGTAGCCGACGAGCAGTGCGGTCACGGTGATCCCGAACTGCGCGCCCGAGAGGGTGAAGGACAGGCGGGAGGTGACCTTGAGCGCGCGTTGTGCAGGCGCGTCACCCTCGTCGGCGAGCTGGCGCAGCTTGCCGCGGTCGACGCTGACGTAGGCGAACTCCTGGGCGACGAAGTAGCCCGTCATCACGGTCAGGACGACGATGACGACGACGCCGCTGACGATCAGCATGAGGTGTCCCCCGCACCTCTGGGCAGCCGGGCGATGGTGCCGCCCGGCCAGGGACTCGGAGGTTGCGCGTCAGAGCACGGTCGATCCATGCGGACCAGTGTACGACCGCCGGTAGGGTCGCACCGTGTCATCGTCCACAGGCGCCGCCCGGCACCCCCTGCACCCGGCGACCCTGATGAGCGTCGCGCTGGGAGGGGCGGTGGGGGCGCTGCTGCGGTGGGGGTTGGAGCTGGCGCTCCCCACGGAGCAGACGGCCTGGCCCTGGGCGACCCTGCTGGCCAACGTCCTCGGCAGCGCGGCCCTCGCGTGGCTGGTGGTGCACGGCGACCGCCGCCACCACCCGTCCTGGGTCCGCCCCGCCGTCGGCACCGGGCTGCTCGGCGGGTTCACGACCTTCTCGACGTATGCCGTGCAGGTCGCGGTGATCGGGTCGGGGACGCCGGCGCTCGCCCTGCTCTACCTCTTGGCCACGGCCGCGCTGTGCGTCCTCGCGGCCGCGCTGGCCGGGGGAGCCGCCCGGCGGTGGGGTCGCCGATGACCGGGGGTGTGCCGGTGCTCGTCGCCGTGCTGTGCGTCGCGGTCGGCGGCGCGGCCGGCGCGGTGCTGCGCCACCTGGCCTCACGGCCGCCGCTCGGGCCGTTCCGCGGGGTGCTGGCGGTCAACGTGGCCGGGGCGGCCGGGCTGGGCGTCCTCGTCGGGCTGGCCGACACCCTCGCGCCCTGGCTGTTCCTGCTCCTCGGGACGGGTCTGTGCGGGGCGCTGACGACCTGGAGCACGCTCGCGGTGCAGACCTGGGAGACCGGGCGGTGCTCGCCGCGGCGAGCGGCGGCATACCTCGGCCTGAACCTCGCCCTCGGCGTGCCGGCCGCGCTGCTCGCCCTGGCCCTCACCGCGGCCCTCGTCGGCCCGTGACCCCCGGCGGGATCACCGACACGACCCGCATCTCCCGAGGTCTGTCGGTGCCCTCTCCTACGGTGGAAGCCACATCCCGACCGGAGACGAGAGGAGGGCGGGACACGTGGTGCGCTTCCTGCACACGGCCGACTGGCAGATCGGCATGACCCGTCGCTTCCTCGAGCCGGAGGCGCAGGCGAGGTTCACCGCGGCCCGCGCCGAGGCCGTCCGCGAGGTGGGACGAGTGGCTGTGGAGCAGCGGTGCGACTTCGTCGTGGTCTGCGGCGACGTCTTCGAGAGCAACCACCTCACCGGCCAGACCGTGCGTCGCGCGCTGGAGGCGCTGCGCTCGGTGCCGGTGCCCGTCTACCTCCTGCCCGGCAACCACGACCCCCTCGACGCCGCGTCGATCTACCGCTCCGACGTCTTCGCGCAGGAGCGTCCCGCGCACGTCCACGTCCTCGACACCGCCGGGGCGCACGAGGTCACACCCGGGGTCGAGCTGGTGGCCGCGCCCTGGGAGAGCAAGCACCCCGGCCGCGACCTCGTGGGCGAGGCCCTCATGACGCTGCCCGAGGGGCCCGCGCCGGAGGGCGTCGTCCGGGTGCTCGTGGGCCACGGCGGGGTCGACGACTTCGACCCGGAGTGGCGCGACGCCGCGACCATCCGCACCGGCCCGCTGACCGCAGCGCTCGACGAGGGCCGGGTCCACTACGTCGCACTGGGCGACCGCCATTCCTTCACCGCCGTCGCGGGACGCGACGACATCTACTACCCCGGTGCCCCGGAGCCCACCCGGGAGACCGAGGTCGACCCCGGGCAGGTCCTCGTGGTCGAGGTCGACCCGGCTCGCACGGCAGGGGAGCGGGTCCAGGTGGCGGCCCATCCGGTCGCGACCTGGCGCTTCCTCGTCCTCGACCGCGAGGTCGACAGCGATACCGACCTCGACGCGCTCGACGCGGAGCTGGGTGCTCTCCACGACAAGGACCGCACGGTCGTCTTCCTCAACCTGCGCGGCACCCTGGGCGTGGCTCAGCACGCCCGGTTGGAGCAGGTGCGGGAGCGGCATCGTGACCACCTCGGCGCGCTCGTCGAGCGGGAGCAGCACCGGGAGGTGAGCGTCGTCTCCGAGGAGGAGGTATGGCGCGACCTCGGGCTCGGTGGATACCTCGCGAGCGCCGTCGACCAGATCCAGGGACAGGCACAGGGGTCGGCGGCCGAGGATGCCGAGGTCGACCCCCTCGCGGACCGGGCGGGGCGTTCCGCGCTGCGGCGCGAAGGTCGGGCCGTCGGTGGGAAGGAGCCGCGCCGCGGGTTCGTCGTGGGCCGGGCCGATGACGACGAGAGCGCCCGCGACGCGCTGTCGCTGCTCTACCGGCTGAGCAGGAGCCGATCATGAGGCTGCACGAGATCACGCTGCGCGACGTGCGCGGCGTCACCGAGCGCACGGTCCGCTTCCCGGACCGCGGCGTCGTCGTGGTCGAGGGGCCCAACGAGATCGGCAAGTCGACGTTGCTGGAGGCCTTCGACCGGCTGCTGGATCTCAAGGCGACGTCCAAGAGTGCCAGGGCGCAGGCTCTGCAGCCGATCGGGCGCGACGTCGGGCCCTTCGTCGAGGCCGAGTTCACCCTCGGCGGGCAGCGGGTGCGGCTGGCCAAGCAGTGGTTGCGCGGCGCCCGCACCGAGCTCGACATCCTCGGCGACCGGCCCGAGCACCTGACCGGGTCCGCGGCGCAGGCACGCCTCGACCAGCTCGTCGCTGGCCTCGACAGCACCCTGTGGGATGCACTGCGCCTGGCGCAGAGCGGCGACGGCACCCTCGTCCCGCTCATGTCCAGCGGCGTCCTGCAGGAGGCGCTCGACGCAGCGGCCGACGCCCACCTGCACGACGGCGGTGGTGAGCGCGTGCTGGAGCTCGTCGAGGAGGAGTTCCTGCGCTACTTCACCGCTCGCACGGCCCGACCCACCGGTGACTACCGTCTCGCCATCGAGGCCTACCACGCGGCCCAGGCGGACGTCGCCGAGGCGCACCGCCGACTCGTCGAGGCGGAGGAGCTGCTGGCGCGGCAGGAGCGCGCGCGCCAGGCTGCCGAGCACGCGCACGATCAGGTCGGTGGTCGGGAGGGCGCACTCCGGGGCGCCGAGGAGGCGGCGGACGCGGTCGCGGAGATCGTGACGGCCCACGAGCGGGCCGCCGACCGGCTCCGGGAGGCGCGCACGCTGGCCCGGGCGGCCGAGCAGGCCCTCCGGCTGCGACGGGAGCGTGTTGACGCCGTGGCGCGGCTGGCTGCGGTGGTGGCCGAGCACGAGGAGCAGCTGGCCGGCCTGGCGGGCACGGGGGCCTCGGTGAAGGCCGAGCTCGCGCAGGCCCAGGAATCCCTCGTCGCCGCCGAGTCGGCGGTGGAGGTGGCCGAGACGACCCTCGAGCACGCTCGCGCGCGGCGGGAGGTGGGCGAGCGGCGTGCGGAGCTCGACGAGCTCGAGCGCGCAGTGGCGAGCCTGCGTGGGCTGGCCGCGCAGGTGCAGCGGGAGAGGCGGGCTCTGCCGGGGTCGCCGGTGAGTGAGGCGCAACGGCGCGCGGTCGAACGGCTCGCCCAGGAGGTGGCCGTGCTGGAGGCCCGGCACGAGAGCGCCAGTGCGAGGGTGTCGGTCGAGTCCCTGGGGGCCGAGGTGCGCCTCAGCTCGGTGGAGGGCGACGGTCCTGAGGTGCTCACGCGCGACGAGACCCGTGAGCTGGCCGCGACCGACGACCTCGAGGTCGTCGTGCCGGGCGCCGTGCGTGTCGTCGTGCGCTCCCCCGACGGGGCGCGCCGGCGCGCCGAGCTCGGGACGGCGCGGGAGGCGCTGACGACCGCGCTGGAACGGCTGGGTTGCGAGGACGTGCGGCAGGTCGAGGAGGCCTCGGCACGGACTGCCGAGGCGACCGGGCGACTGCAGGAGGCCGAGCGCGACCTGAGTGCGATGCTGGCCGCTCACGGCATCACCGGGCGCGACCAGCAGGAGGCGCTCTCCTCCGGAGACATCCCGCCCCGGCTCCAGGAGCGCGTCGACGCCTGCCGTCGGCGGGTGGCAGGTCTCGAGGACGACCTGCGGCGTGATCCGACCTCGCCTGTGGCCGACCTCCCGGGAGCCGCAGGACAGGGGGGAGCGGCGATGCACGCGGGTCAGCAGGCGACCTCAGACCTTCGTGCCGACGACTCCGGCCGGGACGACGAGCTGGTCGTCACCGAGGCTGCCGCCTGCGCCGCGGAGGCTGAGCAGACCGCAGGGGAGCGGCTGCGCGCGGCGCGGGAGGCCCGCCGGGCCGCGTCGAGCGCGTGGTCCACGTCGCGAGACCGGGCCAGGGAGGTCATGGCAGCGTTGGACCGGCTGCACGGGCAGCTGGAGAGCGAGCGCGAGCGCCTGGCTCAGGACGAGGCCGACCTCCTCCGCGAGCGCTCGGACCACACCGACGACGCCCTGTCCGACGACGCCCGTCGCCTGGGCGAGGAGCTCGCGGTCGCCGAGCACGCAGCAACCGAGGCCGAAGACGCGCTGCGCACGGCCGACGTCCAGGGGCTCACCACCCGCGTGCGGGAGGGGCAGAGCGCCCTGGCCGCCGCACGCCGAGACCACGAGCGCGCCCGCGAGCTGCTGCATACCCTCACCGGGCAGGTCGAGCTCGCCGCGAGCGAAGGTCGCCAGGAGCTCTACGCCCTCGCCGAGGCGGCGCTGGATGACGCGGAGCGGCGCCTCGCCGGCCTGGACCGGCGGGCGCGAGCCGTGCGCCACCTGCGGGGAGCGCTCCACGAGCACCGCGAGTCGGCGCACCGCGCCTACGTCCGGCCGTTCACGGCGGCCCTGGAGCGGTTGGGCCGCCAGGTCTACGGCCCGTCCTTCGCCGTCACCATCGACGAGCAGCTGAGTGTGCGGGCCCGGACCCTCGACGGGGTGACCGTGCCCTTCGAGGAGCTCTCTGGCGGCGCCAAGGAGCAACTCGGCATCCTCGCGCGCATCGCGGTGGCCCACCTCGTCGACCCTGCTCAGGGGGTGCCGGTCGTCATCGACGACGCGCTGGGCTATTCCGACCCGCAGCGGCTAGAGCAGATGGGTCGGATCTTCGCCGACGGCGCGGCCGGCGAGGACGGTGACGTGCAGGTCATCCTGCTCACCTGCACCCCGGACCGCTACGCCACGATCCCCGGTGCCCACACCGTGCGGCTCCAGGCGTCCTGACGAGGCAGGCCCTGCGGGACCCGCGCCCTGAGCGGCACCAGCCTCAGTCGGCGACGCGGGTGGTGGGCTCGTGGGCGACGGGGAAGTTCACCGACGCGGCGATGAAGCAGGCGCCCGCGGCCTCCGCGTGCAGCTGCGGCACGAGGTCCACGTGCGCGGCGTCCGCCACCGTCACCGTCGGACGGAGCAGCACCCGGGTGAAGTGGCCGCCGAGGCCGGCCTGCTCCATGGTGCCGACCGGGCTGTCCTCGTAGCCCACGACGGTGACGCCGTGCGTCACGGCGACGTGGAGGAAGGAGAGCAGGTGGCACTCGCTCAACGCGGCCACGAGCAGCACCTCGGGGTTCCAGCGTGCGCGGTCGCCGTGGAAGGCGCGGTCGGCGGACAGCTCCAGCTCGGGCCGTCCGGCGCTGCGCGCGAGCACGCTGCGGTCGTAGTCGCGGTAGCCGGACGTCCCCGTGCCGCGGTCGCCGGTCCAGGTGAGCTCCAGCTCGTAGGTGTGCGTGGCCATGCGTCCAGCGTGGCACGCGGGCGAGGTGAGCGACGGCATACCCGTCTCGGGTCGCGCTACGCGGCAGCCCTCGTTAGCGTCGGAGGTATGACAGAGCAGACGAGCATCAGTGTCACCCGCACCATCGATGCGTCCGCGAAGGACGTCTTCGAGGTGTTGTCCCTCCCGGAGAACCACGTCGCGATCGACGGCTCGGGCTTCGTCCAGTCCGTCGACCACGGTGACCGGATCACCGAGACCGGCCAGAAGTTCACGATGAACATGACCGGCGACCACATGGGCGGCGACTACCAGACCGACAACCACGTCACCGGCTATGACAAGGACCACCTCCTCGCGTGGCAGACCGCCCCCGCGGGCACCCAGCCCCCCGGCTGGGAGTGGGTCTGGGAGCTCACCCCGCAGGGCCCCGACAGCACCGAGGTCCGGCTGACCTACGACTGGGCCAAGGTCACCGACCAGGCCCTGCTCAAGAAGGTCAGCTTCCCCCTGGTGAAGGAGTCCCAGCTGGAGGACAGCCTCAACAACCTCGCCGCGGCCAGCAACAGCTGACCCTCACGCGACCGACCGCCCGCCGGACCCCTCGGGGTGTGGCGGGCGTCGCCGTTCGAGAGCATCACCAGACCCGTCCGCCCCTCCCCGCACGTGAGAGGATGGGCCGGGTCCGGCGCTCTGGCGTCGGCACGCCCTCGTAGCTCAGGGGATAGAGCACCGCTCTCCTAAAGCGGGTGTCGCAGGTTCGAATCCTGCCGGGGGCACAGTGCGGTCGACCGCCTCGGGCAGAGCGAGGCCCAGCACGTTCGATGGCCTGCCCGGACCCCTGCGCCGAGTTCTGGCCGACATCCGGGAGCGATCGGCTGGATGGGGCGCTACCCTGGCACGATGGATGGCTCGGGGCGGGCAAGCGGTGACACCGGAGGCGTTGAGCAGCACCCCGTGGACAGCCGAGGACGGCCCGACCTGCGCACCTTCCACCGGTCAGCAGAGTTCTACGCGCAACTGCATCTCGAGGGCGTCGAGGAGTTCGACTTCCACAAGCGGGTGGAAGGCCAGTGGGGGCTCATCGCCCGGGGGAAGGATGCCGTCGCCCATCTGGTCAACCTGCTCCACCATCCGGACCCCGAAGCGCGCGCTGACGGCGCCGCCGGCCTGGCACAGATCGGTGAGACGGACCCCGCAGTCCAGTCCACCCTCATCGCCACCCTGGAACACGCAGCCACCCACGAGGAACGCGACACGCTGCTGCAAGCCCTGGGTCAGATGCGAAGTAGGGCCGCCCTTCCGGCCATCGCGAGGCTGATTCGTTCCGACGCCACAGACGGTGATACCCAGGCCATGGCCATCGAGGCTCTGGGCAAGATCGCGAGGAAGGGGTTCGACAAGCGCCCCGGTCCTCGTGCCGCAGCTCTGGAGTACCTCGCCCGCTCCGGCGCGTGAGCGTCGATCGAGGGCCCATCCTGGGGCCGGAGCACCCTCGAGCAGGCGTCGCCGCCCGGCTCACCTCAGGGGGGCCGAAGGTGCGCGAGTGCACCGGTTGTGCTGCCAGAAGGGGCCGGCGCGCGGCATACTCGCTGCAGTCGCGCATGTCCACTCAGCGTCCTCCGGTCACGGACCCCGAGTGCTGGCACCTGCAGAGGAGGGTGTGGTGAAGAGACGTCGGTGGGGGCTGGTGATCCTGGTTCTGCTCGGCGGGAGCCTCGGCGCCTGCGACCGGGAGGAAGGGCAGGACTTCACCCTCCTGACGCACTGCGGCATCGACGAGCTGACGTTCGAGGGGGAGTGGTATGAGCGCGTCGGCGGCTCTCTCGACGACGGTTCCGGCAACCCTCCGGAAGGCTGGGACAACCCGGAGCAGGAGGGCACCATCACCCGTGTCGACGATGCGACCCTCGTCTTCACCGACCAGGCCGGCCACCGCGAGCAGTTCAGCCTCCGCGCCGGGGCCACCGACGCGAAGGACGGCTGCGACTGAGGGGCGCCGACGCAGAGGACGGTTGCGACTGAGCGCGGCCGACGCGAAGGACGGCTGGTGGCTGAGGGCCCTCAGCCACCAGCCGAGGCTTCGAAGACGAGGGCTGCCTGGCTCAGACCCCGTCGAGGACGACGGCGCGGGTGAGGTGACGGGGGCGGTCGGCGTCGAGCCCGCGACGCTCGGCGAGCGCGACGGCGAGGCGTTGGGCGACGACGAGCCCGGCGAGCGGATCCAGGTCGTGGTGCACCCAGGTCGCGCCGGTCGCCGCCACCTCGCCCTCCAGGTCGTCGGGACCTGCCCCGAGCGACCACACGAGGCGTCCGGGCTGGGCGATGGCGATCGGTCCGTGGCGGTAATCCATCGCCGGGTAGGACTCGGCCCAGAACTGCGCGGCCTCCCGCGTCTTCAGCGCCGCCTCGTGCGCCAGCCCGATGGTCCACCCGGACCCCAGGAAGGTCACCTGGTCGGCGTCGAGATAGGGCTGCAGGTCCACCTCGAGAGCGCGGGACGCGTCCCGAGCCGCCTCGACGAGGGATTCGCCCAGGTGGGCCCGGAGCAGAGCCAGGGTCGAGGTCGCGAAGCGGGTCTGGACCACCGAGCGTTCGTCGGCGAAGGGCAGCACGACCCCCTCGTCGGCCGCAGCCAGGGCGGGGCCGTCGGGTGCCGCGGTGATGACCGTCCGCGGGGTGCCCTCGAAGGCCTCCAGGAGTCGCACCACCTCCGTCGTGGTCCCCGACCGGGTGATGGCGACGACGCGGTCGAACTCACGGTGCGGCGGTACCTCGGAGGCGGTGAACGCCTCCGTGCGGCCCTGGCCGGCGACCTGTCGGAGCGCGGCATACGCCATGGCCATGAACCACGACGTCCCGCAGCCGACGACGGCGACCGTCTCGCCGGCCTGGGGGAGCCCAGGGCCTCCGGCGCTGCCGATCTCCGCCGCGCGGGACCAGCACGCGGGCTGGCTCTCGATCTCCTCGTGCACGTAGGTGCTCATCGGGCCACCTGCTGTCCCAGGCCGGACCAGGCGAGCGGCTCGCCGAGGCCGGCGGGGACCGGCGGGACCACGACCGGTCGTCCGCCGTCGCGCAGCGACTCAGTGGCGGCACATCCGGCCGCCACGGCCTGGCGGGCGGCGAGCGGTGAGGTCAGGGTCGGGGCCCCGGTGGTGACGTGCTGGACGAACTCCGCGAGCAGCCGGGGGTCGGCACCACCGTGCCCGCCTGTCTCCTCCGGCACCGTCACGGTGAGGTCGGCGTCGTCCCGGTAGCCGCTGCGACGCGAGTTCCACGCCTTGATCTGGGCGCCGGCGGAGTCGCCGAAGTTCTCCAGCCGGCCGTGGGTGCCGATGACGGTGTAGTTGCGCCAGTAGTCGGGGCTGAAGTGGCACTGCTGGTAGGAGGCCAGCACCCCGTTGTCGAGCTCCATCGTCATCATCGAGATGTCCTCGACGTCGACCGTGTCGTTGAGCCCGGTCAGGGTGTGCGGCGGCCACCGGCTCGGGTCGAACCACTCCATCATCGTGGCGTCCCCCTGGCCGCCGCGGTCGGTGATATCTCCGTAGACGGCCAGCGTCCCGAGCGCGCTGGTGCGAGCGGTATACCCCCCGGCCAGCCAGTGGATGACGTCGATGTCGTGCGCCCCCTTCTGCAGCAGCAGGCTCGTGGTGCGTCGACGGTCGGCGTGCCAGTCCTTGAAGGAGAAGTCGCCGCCGTGGCCGACGAAGTGGCGGCACCAGACGGCCTTCACCTCACCGATCGCGCCCTGGTGGATGAGGTCCCGCATCGCGGTGATGACCGGCATGTGCCGCATGTTGTGGCCGACGTAGACCGGCGTGCCCGAGTCGTGGGCGGCCTGCAGGACGCGGTCGCACCCGGCGGTCGTGATCGCCAGCGGCTTGTCGACGAAGACGGGTATGCCTGCCCCGAGGAAGTCCACCGCGAGCGCCTCGTGCGTGTCGTCCGGGGTCGTGAGCACCAGGCCGATCCGAAGTGATGTCGTCATGGGGAGTCCTCTTCCTCGGCGCGGTGGGCCCGCGCGGTGTCGGTGATCGGTTTTGTGTATTTTGGCGGAATGAAGTGCATGCGGATGTGTGTTTTGGTGGGCTGGTCGACGCTGGCCGGAGGTGGCGCATGTCCCGGCACCAGCGCCTGAACGAGATCCTCGCGATGCTCTCGACCGAGGGCCGCCTCGACGTGGAGCAGGCCGCCGAGGCGCTCGGCGTCTCCACCGCGACGGTGCGCCGCGACTTCGACCACCTGGCCCAGCAGCAGCTCATCACCCGGACGCACGGCGGAGCGGTGTCCACGAGCAGCTCCTACGACCTGCCGCTGCAGTACAAGATCGCCCGTCAGGCCAAGGAGAAGCAGCGCATCGCGGCGATGGCGGCGGCCATGGTGCGGCCGGGTGACACCGTGGCGCTCAACGGTGGCACGACGACCAACGAGGTGGCGCGGGCCATCGCCAGCCGCGCCGACCTGGCGCAGGGCGGCACACCGGCGGTGACGGTCGTCACCAACGCCCTCAACATCGCCACCGAGCTGGCCGTCCGGCCGCACGTCAAGATCGTCGTCATCGGCGGGACGGTGCGCCCGCAGTCCTACGAGGTCTTCGGCCCGCTCGCCATGCCCCTCATCGGCCAGCTCAACGTCGACATCGCCTTCCTCGGGGTCGACGCGGTCAGCGCCCGGCACGGCGCGTCCGCCCACAACGAGGGGGAGGCCAGCACCAACCGCGCCCTGGCGGCCCAGGCCTCGAAGGTCGTCGTCGTGGCGGACGCCACCAAGGTCGGGCAGCGGGCGTTCGCCCGCATCTGCGGCGCCGATGAGGTCGACACCCTCGTGACCGACGCCGCACCGCAGGAGCAGGAGCTGCGCGGCTTCGAGGAGGGCGGGGTCGAGGTCGCCGTCGCTGGCTGACGCGGCGCTCACGAGATCACCCGGAGCTCGCCGGCGGACCGGGTGCTCACTGAGTCGGCGAAGTGACAGGCGGCGGTATGCCCCGAGGAGATCTCGTGCGGGGGCGGGGTCTCCTGGCAGGCCTCGACGGCCAACGGGCACCGGGTGCGGAAGCGGCAGCCCGAGGGTGGGTCGATGGGGGAGGGCGGGTCCCCCTCGACGAGGGGCGCGGACCGCTGCTCCCCGCCATACCTCAGCTCGGGGGCGGCCGCGAGCAGCGACCGGGTGTAGGGGTGCGCGGTGCGGGTGTAGACCGGCTCGCAGTCACCGAGCTCGACCACCCGCCCGAGGTACATCGTGGCGACCCGGTCGGCGATGTGCCGGACCACCTGGAGGTCGTGCGCGACGAAGACGTAGCTCAGCCCCAGCTCGGCCTGGAGGTCCTTGAGCAGGTTCACCACCTGGGCGCGGACCGAGACGTCGAGCGCCGAGACGGGCTCGTCGCAGACGAGCAGGCTCGGGTTGAGGGCGATGCCCCGGGCGATGCCGATGCGCTGCTGCTGCCCGCCGGAGAACTCGTGCGGGTAGCGCTGCGCGTGCTCGGGCCGCAGGCCGACCAGCTCGAGCAGCTCCTTGACCCGGCGCTCGTGCTGGGCGCGGGGCACGAGGTCGCGGTGGATGACCAGGGGCTCGGCGACGATCTGGCCGACGGTCTGGCGCGGGTCCAGCGCGCTGAACGGGTCCTGGAAGATCAGCTGGATGTGTCGCGCCATCTCCCGTCGCTCGGAGCGGGAGGCCGACGCCAGGTCGTGGCCGCGGAAGATCACCTGGCCCTCGGTGGGCCGCTCCAGCCCGGTCATCACCCGGGCCAGCGTCGACTTGCCGCATCCGGACTCGCCGATGACCCCGAGGGTCTCGCCACGCCGGACCGACAGATCGACCCCGTCCAGGGCCTGGACGACCCGTCGTGGCCCGAGGGGCAGCGGGCGGTGCACGGGGTAGTGCTTGGTCACGCCCTGCAGCCCGGTGCTCTCGCCGGCGTCGTCGAACGAGCAGGAGCTGGTGACCAGATCGACGGCGATCAGGGCACCCAACGTGCCGGTGCGGTGTGCGTGGGACATGCATCCTCCAGGACTGTCTGCCAGGGGCCGCGTCCTCCGGACGAGTTGAGACCCACCTCCGAGAGGACGCCATGAGCACCGAAGCGATCGATCCGACCGTCCCGCCGAGCGGCACCGGCTGCGTGGAGTGCCTCGAGGGCGGCGGATGGTGGGTGCACCTGCGCCGCTGCGCCGCCTGCGGCCACGTCGGGTGCTGCGACAGCTCCCCGGCCCAGCACGCGACCGAGCACTCCACGAGCGCCGGGCACCCGGTCGTGCAGAGCTTCGAGCCGGGGGAGGACTGGTTCTGGGACTACGAGAAGGCCACCGGGGTGCTGGGGCCGCAGCTCGCCGCCCCGACGAGCCGCCCGGAGGACCAGCCGGTGCCGGGCCCGGCCGGGTCGGTGCCCCCGAACTGGCGCTCCCAGCTGCACTGAGCCCCGCGTCGGGACGGCGGACCGCATCACGGGCGCTGCTGCGATAGTGCTCGCATGACGGATGCCGCCCCCGCGCCCGACACCACCGCGGTGCAGTCGCGCACCGTCCTGACCCTCATGGGCAGCCAGACCCTCGGCGGGATCGGGGTGGCCAGCGGCATCGCCGTGGGCGCCATCGTCGCCGCCGACGTGAGCGGACGCGACGCGCTCTCGGGTCTCGCGACGACCACGCAGGTGCTGGGCGGGGCGCTGTTCACCATCCCGGTCGCCGCGCTCATGGGCCGCCATGGTCGTCGCCTCGGGCTCGCGACGGCCTACCTCATCGGTGGCGTCGGCGCCGCGCTCGCGA
Organism: Serinicoccus profundi; assembly: GCF_008001015.1. NCBI lineage: Bacteria > Bacillati > Actinomycetota > Actinomycetes > Micrococcales > Ornithinimicrobiaceae > Serinicoccus > Serinicoccus profundi. The sequence goes on from NZ_CP042862.1 coordinate 603,032, forward strand.
TCGCCGCCACGACCCTCGGTGCCTTCTGGCTGCTGCTCGTCGGCACCACGCTGTTCGGGGCCTCGACCACCGCCAACAGCCAGGCGAGGTATGCCGCGACCGACCTCGCCGTGCCCGAGCGCCGCGGGCGGCAGCTGAGCTGGGTGGTGTGGGCCACGACCATCGGGTCGGTCCTCGGGCCCAACATGGTCGGCCCGGGCAGGGCGGTGGCGGAGGTGCTGGGGCTGCCACCGCTCGCAGGGGCGTGGGTCTTCTCCTTCCTCGGGTTCGTCCTCGCGGCCGTGCTGCTGCACGTGGCGCTGCGGCCCGACCCCTTGCTCACCGCCCGCCGACTCGCCGGCGTGGACACCGACGTGCCCGCCGGTCGGCAGGGCAACGTCGCCGACGGCCTGCGCCTCATCCGAGCCACCCCGACGGCACTCTGGGGCACCGCCGTGGTCACGGTCGGGCACGTCGTCATGGTCTCCGTCATGGTCATGACACCGCTGCACATGCGGCACGGGCAGGCCGAGATCGAGCTCATCGGGCTGGTCATCAGCCTGCACATCCTCGGGATGTACGGCCTGGCGCCCGTCACCGGTCAGCTCACAGACCGACTGGGGCCGCGCCCCGTCGCGCTCCTCGGGGTCGGACTCCTCGTGCTGGCCTGCGCGCTGGCCGCCCTCAGTCACGACGGCTTCTCCGGCGGCCTCACGGTGGCGCTCTTCCTCCTCGGGCTGGGCTGGTCGTGCACCTTCGTCGCGGGCTCGGGGACCGTGGCGGGCTCGGTGCCGGTCGGCCAGCGGGCCTCCGTGCAGGGCGCTGCGGACCTGGTCATGGGCCTGACCGCGGCCCTCGGGGGCGCGCTCGCCGGGGTGGTCATGGACGTCTTCGGGTATGCCGTGCTGTGCGCGGTCGCGGCCCTCGCCGCGGTGACGCTCGCGGCATACACCCTGCTGCGGGAGGACCACGAACGACGCCCCGTCGGGGTGTAGACCGCCGGACGAGAGCCGGGTGAGGTGTGGCGGAGGACGGCGAGGTGTCCGGGAGTCGTTAGCCTGGGCCGGTGAGCTCGCTGCGTCCCCCCCACACCCTCGACGAGGCCCGCGTCGAGGCCGTCCAGCGCGCCCGGACGCGCTGGCGGCACGAGGTCGCCGAGCTCGGTGGGGCCAACACCCTGCTGTGGCACCGCACCTCCCTCACCGGGACCTTCGACCTCAACCTGGCGCACCCGGGGGGTGTCGCCAAGCTGCTGTCGGGGCGGCCGACCCCGTTGTCGGACCTCGTCCGGGAGCAGGTGGCCTTCACCGACGCCGCGCGCCGGCTCGGCGGCATCCGCGACAAGGTCACCGAGATGCGCCGCGAGCACGGCCTGGAGACGAGCTTCCTCGCGATCGGGCTGGCGACCTGGACCCTGCACCGCGTGCCGGTGCCGCCGAGGGCTCCCGTGCTGCTGCGCGCCTGCACGATCACGCCCACCGACGCCGCGCACTCCGACTTCGTCCTCGAGCTGCACGAGGACGTCGTCTTCAACCCCGTGCTCGAGCACTACCTGCGCAGCGAGGCCCACCTGCAGCCCGACCCGGCGCTGCTCGCGGGGCTGTCCTCGCAGAGCCACGGCTTCGACCCACGGCTGACCTACCGTGCGCTGGAGGACATCTGCGTGGAGATGGCCGGCTTCGCCATCGGCCCGCAGATGGTCATCAGCACCTTCCCCTGGGCCAAGCTGCCGCTGGTCACGTCCTACACCGGCGACCCCGAGCCGCTGGCCGCCCACGACGTCGTCGCGGCGATGGCCGGCGCCGACGTGCAGCAGGAGGTGAGCGAGCCCGACCCGGAGCGCGCCGAGGACCCGGCCCGCGAGCTGAGCGCCCTGGACGCCGACGCCTCCCAGCGCCTCGTCGTCGACGAGGTGTCGCACGGCGGCAACATCGTCCTCGACACGCCCTCGGGGACCGGCGCCACGCAGACGATCGCCAACATCGTCGTCGGCGCGCTGTCCGAGGGGCGCACGGTCATGGTCTGCTCGGAGGACCGCGCGTCGCTGCAGGCGCTGCGCCGGCGCCTCGAGCACGTCGGCCTGGGTGATCTGTGCCTGCACCTGGCCGAGGACCCCGCGTCGATGCGCCGCACCCTGGCCGGCGTGCGGCATACCCTCGACCACCTGCCCGACGAGGAGGAGCCGGACCTCGGTCCCGACCCCCTGCCGGCGCGCGCCGACGCCCTCTCGGTGCTGCGGCGCGAGCAGGAGGTGCTGCACCGCGAGCACGCGCCCTGGGCGCTGACGCTGGCCCGGACCGAGGACGACCTGTCCGCACTCGCGACGCTGGATCAGCCGCCCGCCTCCCGGGTCCGGCTGCCCCTCGACGTCCTCACCGAGCTCACCGACGACGAGCTCTCCGAGGTCACCGACGCGCTCATCGAGGCGGCCGACTGCGGCGCCTGGTCGGCGGCGCGCACCGAGGACCCGTGGTATGCCGCCCGCCTGGCCAGCGAGGACGACGCCGCCCGCGCGACCGAGATCGTGGGACGCCTCGTGGCGGGGGAGTTCAGCACCGCCCGCGAGCAGGCGGACGCCGTGTGCCGCGCCGCCGGTATGCCGGTGCCGGCCACCCTGGCGCAGTGGTCCCACCGGCTGGGCCTCATCGCCCGGGCGAGCGACACCCTCGACCACTTCTCGCCGGGGATCTACGACGCCCCGCTCGACGACATGGTCGCCGCCACCGCCGACCGTGACGCCGTGGCGCAGCGCCCCGGAGCCGTCGCCCGCGCGCGGCTGCGCCGACAGGTCCGCCAGCAGCTGCGGCCCGGCACGCCCCCGCCGGACCTCGCGCACCGGGTCCGGATGGCCCGTGACGAGCGTCGCGAGTGGGAGGAGGTCGCGGGCAAGGCCGCTCGCCCCACGGCCCCGGAGGGCTGGGAGGAGGCGCTCACCGCGCACACCCCCCTCGGGGAGGACCTGGCCTGGTTGGAGCAGGTGCTGACCGGCACCTCCGCCGGTCACGAGCTCTCCACCACCCATCTCGACACCGTGCTCGAGCGGCTCGTGCGCCTCGACGCGCGCTCGGAGCGCGCCGCCGTGGCGGCGCAGGCCCACCCCCTGCTCGCGCCGCTGCGCGAGCGCGGCCTCGGCGAGCTCGTCGACGACCTCGCCCGACGCGGCGTGCCCGCCGACCGGGTCGCCCCCGAGGTGCGCTTCGTGCACCGCAGCTCGGTGCTCGACCACCTGACCTCCGACGCGGTGCCGCAGCAGGTCGGTGGCGAGGCGGTCCGGGAGGCCGAACGCTCCTTCCGTGCCGCCGACCGCGCCCACCTGCACCGCAACGCGCTGCGGGCCCGCCGCGCCGCGCTGCGGCGACTGCGGCGCACCCTGGCCGGTCATGCCTCACAGCTCGGCGCCTGGCAGCGTGCGCTGGAGGCCAGCCGGGTGGGGGCGGTGGACTCACGCGACATCATCAGCCGAGCACCGGACGTCGTCCTCGCCGCGGCGCCGGTGATCCTCGCGAGCCCGCTCGCCGTCCCGGCCGTCCTGCCGCCGGACCTCACCGTCGACCTCGTCGTCATCGACCGCGCCGGCCGCACCACCACGGCCCGGTCGGCACCGGCCCTGGCCCGCGGGCGCCAGGTGCTCGTCGTCGGCGACAGCGGCGGCCCCGGGCCGCGTGACTTCTCCGTCGTCGCCGACCCCCGCGCCGATCCAATCCCGGACGGCACGGCGACGTCGTCCCTGCTGCGGGACGCCTCCGCGGTGCTCCCCGTCCGGCACCTGACGGTCCACTACCGCGCCCTCGACCAGGGCCTCGTCGCACCGCTGGCTCCGCTCATGCCCCGCCCGGTCCACTCCTTCCCGGGCGTCGAGCGTGGCCCTAGCGTGCGCGAGCACGTCGTCGTGGGACACGTGAGCGCGCAGGTCGAGGCTGCCGTGCGACTCGTCCTCCGGCACGCCCGCTCCGGCCCCGAGAGCCTTCTGCTGGTCACCGACGACGACGCGGGGGCCGAGGACGCCGGCATCGCGCTGCGCGAGGCCATGGGAGAAGGGCGACTGCCCGCCTCGCTCTCCGACGACGAGCAGGACAGCGAGGCCTTCCTCGTGTTGCCCGTCCACCGGGTCGCCGGGCATACGCGGGACCGCGTCGTCTGGCTGGGGTCGCCCGAGAGCGTCGCCCGACCCGAGAGCGCCGGGGCGGTGCTCGCTGCGGCGCGCCGCAGCGTGGACCTCGTCACCGCGACTCCCGTCGACAGCTGGCCCGACAGCCCCGACCACGGGGCGCACCTCGTGCGTCGCGCGCTCGTCGCGGATGTCGAGGAGCACGGGCACGGCTCGGCGGTCCTCGCCGAGCTCGTGCGCCGCCTGCGCTCGGAGGGCCTGGAGGTCAAGCAGGGTGTGGGCCACGGCCCGCACGCGATCGATCTCGCCGTGGTGGCCGAGGACGACGAGACGAGGTATGCCGTGGCCGTCGACGGTGACGTCCAGACCGGCGCGACGAGCCTGCCGGGCCGTGATGACGTGCGGCTCCGCCACGAGCAGCTCACCCGCATGGGCTGGGCGCCGGTCAAGGTCCGGACGACGGATGTGTTCACCGACCCGGCCCGCGAGGTCGCGCGGGTCCTGCACGCCCTGCGCGAGCAGCCGCGGCGCTGACGTGGACGCGGCGAGCGGCGCGACCCACGGTGCGGGCAGCGACGCGGAGCAGACCGGTGGGCCGGGGGCGCAGGGCGCGGCGCCGGTGCGGCGGTCGACCCGCAGGCGGGTCGTGGCGCCGCCGACCAACCCCGCGGCGGACCAGTCGGATGACGTCCCTGCCCCGGCCCGTCGCGCCGGTGACCACCAGCGCCGCGCCCCGGTCCGGCTCGACCCACGGGACAGCTGGATCCTCGAGCAGCGCCCGCCCCACTGGGACTGAGCGACCACCTCACGCACCGCACGACATAAGGACCCCGGCACGGTGATCCGTGCCGGGGTCCTGCTGCGTGCCGGCGGTGTCCCGCCGGGGTGTCACCTCAGGTCAGAGGGTGCCGTCCGCCCGCCGCTGCGCCAGCAGGTCGCGGATCTCGCGGAGGGTGGCCACCTCGTCGGTGACGGCGACCTCCTCGACGACCTTGTGGCGGTTGATGCGCTCGGTGACCTTGTTCATCGGGGCGACGATGACGAAGTACACGACGGCCGCGGTGAGCAGGAAGACGATGAGCGCGTTGATGATCGCCGCGAAGTCCATGTAGGTCGCGTCGTTGCCGCTGATGATGTGGAAGCCGAGGCCCGACGCCTCCGCGCCACCCACGGCGTTGAGCAGCGGGGTGATGACGCTGGAGACGATGGTGTCGACGACGGCGGCGAAGGCCGAGCCGATGACGACCGCGACGGCCAGCTCGACCACGTTGCCGCGCATGATGAAGTCCTTGAAGCCGCTGAGCATGGCTCCTCCTTTCTGTCCGCGCAGGGCAGGGGAGTATGCGCGGTGTGATGGTTGGTTGTGGGCCCCTCGTCGTGCCGCTCCCCTGGGGCCAACCACGAAGTATAGACACATCCGGGTGGGGGGTTCACCCCTTCGGGGGAGTCCGCCACGGTGAGGTGACTCACCGGTCACCCTGTGGGGGGCGCACCGCCACGAGCATCGCGGCCCCGAGCGGGTCGGCACCGCGAGCGGCCGCGAGGCCCGCCGCGGTGTCCTCCTCGACCGCCAGCCACAGCCCCGGCTGGTCGCCGGTGCGGGCCTGCAGGACCAACGCCTGCCGGGCCACCACGGCGCCGTCGACCGGTGAGTGGACGTCCACCTCGTCGCCGGCGCCGGTGGCCTCGGCCACGGCCGCATCGGCCAGCGGCACGAAGACCGCCACGGCGTCGTCGACCCCCGCCAGCAGTCCGGAGGTCCGCAGGTCGGCCCTCGTGAGGGCCTCTCCCTGCTGCAGCGGCACGGCCAGGTGGGCGGAGCCGGTGGGGGCGGTCTCCAGGGCCCCGGCGGGCAGGGCGTCCGGGGGGAGGTGCCGCAGCTCGGTGTCGCCGGGTCCGAGGGGCGTCCCGACGGGCAGCAGCCGGGTCGCGACGACGACAGGGACGTCCTCGGGCCGGGGCTGGGAGAGCACGAGGTGCAGCCCACCGCCGACGACGACGGCGGCCAGGGCGGCGGCGAGCCAGCGTCGCACGGAGGCATGACTGAGCCGACGCACCGCGCGCGGACGCCGTCGGGGGCTGTCGGATCGTGGAGGAGGTCGTCTCACCCCACCGACGCTAGGGCCGGCGACCCCGGCTCAGCCAGGGCTCAGGAGGAGCCTGTGGAGGACGAGCCGGACCCGCGCGAGGATGTGGACGACGATGCGGAGCTGCCGGTGCCGCCCGTCGAGGTCGACCCGCTCGAGCCGGACCCACCCGAGCCGGACCCACCCGAGGTCGAGGTCCCGGAGGTGACGGAGCCCGAGGCCCCGGAGCCGCTCGAGCCGGAGCTCCCCGTGTCGGACCCGCCCTTGTCGCCGCCCGAGCCGGAGCCGCCGGAGCTGCCCGAGCCGCCCGAACCCCCCGAGGAGGAGCTGCCCGATCCCCGGGAGTCGGTGCGGTAGAAACCCGACCCCTTGAAGACGACCCCGACCGCGCTGAAGACCTTGCGCAGCCGACCCTCGCACTCGGGGCATACCGTCATCGCGTCGTCGGTGAAGGCCTGCTGGATGTCGAAGGCGTGACCGCAGTCCTTGCAGGCATATGAATACGTGGGCACGAGGCCGGATTCTACGTCGCCTCCCACCCGGCCCGTGCACCGTCACCTAGGCTGGGAGCCGTGTCCCGCCCCCTCTGGCAGCGTCTGGCCGTGCCGATCGCCGCGATCCTCGTGGTCGTGGTGGTCGCGACCGCGGTCATCGGGGTGGGTCTGACCCGGCGGGGTTTTCCCCAGGTCTCGGGGGAGCTGGAGGTGGCCGGTCTGAGCGGTGAGGTCGAGGTGATCCGCGACGACCTCGGCGTCCCGCACATCTACGCCGACACCGCCGAGGACCTCTTCCGGGCCCAGGGCTTCGTCGCCGCGCAGGACCGCTTCTTCCAGATGGACCTGCGCCGTCACATCGTCAGCGGTCGTCTCTCCGAGCTCGTCGGGGAGGGCGGGCTGGAGACCGACACGGTCATCCGCACGCTGGGGTGGCGGCGGGTCGCCGAGCAGGAGCTCTCCCTGCTCTCCCCGGAGGCGCGGACCTACCTGTCCGCCTACGCCGCCGGCGTCAACGCCTACATCGACAGCCGTGGTGGCCCCTCGGCCATGGGGGTCGAGTACCCCCTCCTCGCCTCGAGCGCCCCCGGTTACACCGTGCGGCCGTGGGACGAGGTGGACTCCCTGGCCTGGCTCAAGGCGATGGCCTGGGACCTGCGTGGCAACTACGCGGACGAGCTGGCCCGGGGGCGCCTCGTCGGCCAGGTCTCCCTCGACCAGCTCGACGCGCTCTACCCCGACTACCCCTTCGACGAGCACCCGCCCATCCTCGACCGGAGCGAGTGGACGGCGCCGACGCCGCCTCCCGCGGGGGTCACGGACAGCCGGGGCGGCACCCGCGGCACGCTCCTCGCGCCGGTGCCCGGGCAGACGGACGCGGCCGACCTCGCCGGGCTGGGGGAGCCCGTCGCGCCGGACGGTCCGACGTCGGACGAGACGCACCAGTGGATGGCCGGGTCGGCGCAGGGGGCCTTCGACGACACGAGCACGGTCCTCGCGGCGGTGCCCGAGCTCATGGGTCACGGTGAGGGCATCGGCTCCAACTCCTGGGTCGTCTCCGGCGAGCACACCGCCTCCGGTATGCCGTTGCTCGCCAACGACCCGCACCTCGCGATCTCCCAGCCCGGGATCTGGATGCAGAGCGGTCTGCACTGCCGGGAGCTGAGCGAGGAGTGCCCCTTCGACGTCACGGGGTTCACCTTCGCCGGCTTCCCCGGCGTGGTCATCGGGCACAACCAGTCGATCGCCTGGGGCTTCACCAACCTCGACCCGGACGTCACCGACTTCTACCTCGAGGACACCGTGGAGGACACGGTGCTGCGCGAGGACGACTACGTCCCGATGGACGTGCGCACCGAGACGATCCGCGTCGCCGGGGGCGACGACGTGGAGATCGACGTGCGCGAGACCTCGCACGGCCCCATCGTCTCCGACGTGCTCGAGGAGGTCGGGCGCATGGGCGACAACGGCCCGCTCGACGGCGTCCACACCTCCCGGGACTTCGAGGTGGCGCTGCGCTGGACCGGGCTGGAGCCCTCGCGCACCGCCGAGGCCGTCTTCGCGCTCAACGCCGCGACCGACTGGGAGGAGTTCCAGGGGGCTGCCGAGCTCTTCGCGGTCCCCTCGCAGAACCTGCTGTATGCCGACACCGAGGGCAACATCGGCTACCAGGCCCCGGGCCTGGTGCCCATCCGCCGCAGCTCCACCCACGCGACCCCGCCGGGGTTCTACCCCGCGCCGGGCTGGGAGGAGCAGTACGCCTGGCAGGGGTGGGTCGACTTCGAGGACCTCCCCTCGTCCTACAACCCCGAGGACGGCATCGTCGTCGCGGCCAACCAGGCCGTCGTCCGCGGCTCGACGCCCTTCCTCACGACCGAGTACGACAAGGGCTACCGCTCCACCCGCATCCTCGACCTGCTCCAGGAACGGCTCGGGGAAGGGCCGCTCACCAGCGCCGACATGAGCGAGATCCAGCTCGACGACACGAGCACCTTCGCCCTCGATGTCGTGCCCTACCTCACCGACGTCGAGCTGGACGGCGCGTTCTACACCGAGCCGCAGGACCTCCTCCAGGACTGGGACGGCAGTTCGCCGGCGCAGGGGGAGCAGGCCGCCGCGGCGGCCTACTTCTACGCGGTCTACGACAACCTGCTCGAGGCCGTCTTCGACGACGAGCTGCCCCCCGATCTCGGCGCGACCGGCAACTCCCGCTCGATGCAGATCATGGCCGAGCTCATGGCCTCCCCGGAGAGCGTCTGGTGGGACGACCAGCGCACACCGGGTGTCATCGAGTCACGTGACGAGGTGCTGCGCAGCGCGCTCGTCGACGCGCGCCTGGACCTCACGCGGCAGATCTCCAAGGACCCCGGCGACTGGAGCTGGGGCCAGTTGCACCGTGCGCACCTGCGGCACCAGGTGCTCGGTGAGGAGGGGGTGCCCGCCCTCGTGCAGGGGATCGTCAACCGCGGGCCCTACCCCGTCGCGGGCAGCAGTGCCATGGTCAACGCCATGAACTGGGACGCCAGCACCGGCAGCTTCGACGTCTCCTCGGCGCCCTCGATGCGGATGGTCGTCGACCTCGCCGACCTGGACGCCTCCACCTGGGTCAACCAGACCGGCACCTCGGGACACCCCTTCCACGCCAACTACGACGACCAGACGCAGGCCTGGCTCGAGGGGCGCACCTATCCGTGGGCCTTCACCCGCGCCGCCGTGGAGGAGGCGGGCGTCCAGACCCTCATCCTGCAGCCCGAGGAGGGCTGAGCGACCCGACCGCACCCGCTGCGGGCGCCCCGCGGTGTCGGGCAGTGCTCACTCGACGGGGACGGCGCATACCCCGCTCGTCGGACGCAGCACCGCGTCGACGACGACGTCGTGCCCGGCCGCCGGCACCTGCGGCACCACCTCGTGGTCGTGCAGGACGATGACGACCGGCGCCCCGGCGGAGAGCGTCCGCAGCGTGGGCAGCACGGTGTCGTAGTAGCCCCCGCCCTGGCCGAGCCGCACGCCGTCCCGCGACACCGCCAGGCCCGGCACGAAGGCGAGATCCACGCCCCCCAGGGCGACCTCCCCGAGGGGGGACCGGTCCGGATCCTCCAGGTCGGCCCAGTCGAGCCGGGGTCGTTCGAGGGTGAGCGGCACCAGCACCCTGACCCCCGCCGCGCGCAGCGCCGCGGTCAGCCCGTCGACCGGTGGCTCGGTGCGCATCGGCTCGTAGGCCGTGACCGTCATCCCGGCGACGTCAGCCCGGCCCCGGCTCGCGGCATACTGTCGCAGGTGCTCGAGGCCGGCGGTTCCCAGGGCGTGCGCGACACCGGCGCGCGCCTCCGGTGGCCAGCCGTCGACCAGCTCGCGGCGGGCGGCGCGGACGAGCGTCCGCCAGCTCGCCTTGTCGGCGGCGACGTCGCCGCTGGGACGGTATGCGGGCAGCGGGTGACTCATGCCGCCCGATTGTGGCGCATGCTCCTAGGCTGGGGTCATGAGATCCGTCGACGAGCACCTGGACGCCGTGCTGGCTCAGATCGAGCCGGTCGCCACCGTGACCCTGCCGGTGCGCCGCGCGCTCGGGCTGGTCACCACGACCGACGTCCACAGCCAGGCCGACCTGCCGCGCTTCGACAACTCCTCGATGGACGGGTATGCCGTGCGCCGGGCCGACCTGGAGGGCGCCTCGGGCGAGAGCCCGGTCGTGCTGCCGGTCACCGGGGACGTCGCCGCCGGGGACCAGGCGCGGCACGTGCTGGAGCCGGGGCAGGTGTGGCGGATCATGACCGGCGCCCCGATGCCCGAGGGTGCCGACGCCGTGGTCAAGGTGGAGGACACCGACGGTCACCCGCGCGAGCCCCAGCTGCGCGTCCACCCCGACGAGGGCGCCAACATCCGCCGCGCCGGTGAGGACGTGCGCACCGGCGACCTCGTGCTGCCGGCCGGCAGCCGGATCGGCGCGGGGGAGATCGCCGCGCTGCTCTCGGCGGGGATCCACGAGGTCGAGGTGATCGGACCGGTCCGGGTGGCGATCCTGTCGACCGGGGACGAGCTCGTGCGCCCCGGCGACCCCGTCGGCCCCGGCCAGATCATCGACTCCAACGGGCCCATGCTCGAGGCGCTCGTCCGGGAGGCCGGGGCCTACGTCGTGCACGTCGGGCACCTGCCGGACGAGGAGAGCGCGACCACGCGGACGATCCACCGGATGCTCGACCACGCCGACGTCATCATCACGACCGGCGGGGTGAGCAAGGGGGAGTTCGACATCGTCAAGAAGGTCCTCACCGGGCAGGGGTCGATGGAGTTCGTCGAGGTCGCCATGCAGCCGGGCAAGCCGCAGGGCTTCGGGGTGCTCGGGCGCCGGGACGTGCCGGTCTTCACCCTGCCGGGCAACCCGGTGAGCACGCTCGTGAGCTTCGAGGTCTTCGTGCGGCCCGCGCTGCAGCGGCGCGGCGGGCGGCGTGAGGGTGGTCGCGTGGCACGAGGGCTGGCGACGACCGGGTGGCGCAGCTCCCCGGACCGCCAGGCCTACACCCGGGTGCGCCTCGACCGCGACGCGACCGGGGAGTATGCCGTCTCGCCCGCCGGCGGGGCCGGCTCCCACCTCGTGGCCCCGCTCGCGATGGCCGACGCCCTGGCGGTGTCGGCGCCGGAGGCCACCGAGGTCACCGCCGGGTCCGAGGTGGAGCTGCTCCTGCTGCGCCCCCGCGCCGAGATCGACGCGCGACTGGACGCCGAGGCGGAGCGCGACGCTGTCACGGTCGAGGCGGCCGGACGCCCGGGGTCGCGATGACTGACCGGCTGACGCACCTGCGCGCCGACGGCACGGCCTACATGGTCGATGTCAGCGGCAAGGACGTCACCGCCCGGACGGCCACGGCACGGGGGCGGGTCGATCTCTCCGCGGAGGCGGTGGCGGCGCTGCGCGGCGGGACGGTGCCCAAGGGCGACGCGCTCGGCGTGGCGCGGATCGCCGGCATCCAGGCCGCCAAGCGCACCCCCGACCTCGTGCCGCTGTGCCACCCGATCGCGATCCACGGGGTGGAGGTCGACCTCGAGGTCGACGACGCCGGTGTCGAGATCTCCGCGACCGTGCGCACCGCGGACCGCACCGGCATCGAGATGGAGGCGCTGACCTGCGTGAGCGTCGCCGCGCTCGCGCTCGTCGACATGATCAAGGCCGTCGACAAGCTCGCCGTCATCGGTCACGTCCGGGTGGTGGCGAAGTCCGGCGGCCGCTCGGGTGACTGGGTGCGCGAGGAGTGAGCTGGGCCTGGCCGACGCAGGTGCGGCACGTGCTGCCGGACGGGCGGCGGCTGGTCCTGCGGGGCCTGGGGCGCGCAGACCGGGCGGCGTGGGAGGACCTGCGGAGCCGCAACGAGGCGTGGCTGGCGCCCTGGGAGTCGACGACGCCCGGCGACCGCTCGGGCCGGCTGCCCTTCCACCAGATGCGACGGGTGCTGGACCGGGGAGCCCGCGACGGGATGCTGCTGCCCTTCGTCATCGAGGTCGACGGGCGTCTCGTCGGCCAGATGCAGCTCTTCGACGTGCTCTGGGGCGCGCGCCGTTCGGGCTGGGCCGGCTACTGGCTGGCCCGCGAGGCGACCGGTCGCGGGGTGGCGACGTGGGCGCTCGCCGCGCTCGTCGACCACGCGCTCCTGGAGGTCGGGCTGCACCGCCTCGAGGTGGCGATCCGGCCGGAGAACGCCGCCTCGCTCGCGGTGGTGGGCCGGCTCGGCCTCCCCGAGGAGGGCCGGCAACGGGGGCTCATGCACGTGGACGGCGGGTGGGCCGACCACCGCGCCTTCGCCGTGCTCGCCGAGGATCTGAGGCCCGGCGGGTATGCCCCCGGCGGGCTCGTCGCCCACCTCCACGGCCGCGCCGGCTGAGCACGCGTCCGGGTCGGCCGGGGGCCAATCACGGGAGTCACAGCAGAAACTCCTGCGACACTCCGGCGACGTCATCGGATCGGGCGGACGCGGCGCATACCGTGATTCCCGTGCCCCCGCTCAGCAGCCTGATCTTCGTCGTCATCGTGGCGGTCTGGGCTGTCTATCTCGTCCAGCACTGGGTGCGCCGCCGTGAGCACCTGGCGACCGCCCGGTCGGTCGACCGCTTCTCCGAGGCCATGCGGGTGCTGGAGCGGCGCCGGGCGCTGCCGCGCCCCGACGTGGCCGACCCCGCACCCGCGGCCTACACGGTCTCCCCGCTGCGCCCGGCCCGCCCCGAGGTGACCGTCAAGCGTGGCGCGACCTCGAGCGCCGCCCCCGTGGCCCGTCCGGCCGGCTCCCGCCCGGCGGTCGCCCGCCAACCGGTCGGTGCCACCGCGGTCGCTCCGGCTCCCGGGGTCCGCCGCGCGCGCCGGGCCGCCCAGGTGCGCGCCGTCGTGCTCCTCGCCGCCTCCGGCGTCATGGTCACGCTCGTCGCGCTCGGGGTGAGCCCCGTCCTGCACTGGGGCTGGAGCTTCGCCGGTGTCGGGGTGCTCGGCGCCACCCTGCTCCTGGTGCGCCGCTCGGCGATCAGCCAGCAGGCTCGCCGCCGCGTCACGACGGCCCGGACGGCGCCTCGCGCGTCCGCCACGACGCCGCGCCAGCAGGTCGCCGCACCGCACACCGACGGCGCCGAGCTGACCACCACCCCGGCGGCGCAGGACTCCCCGCTGGCCGCGCAGGCTCGCGCGGCCGCCGGCACGATGACGGCCCGCCCGGCCCGCCCGGCCCGCCGGGTCGTCGACCTGGAGCCCGCCCGCCCCTCCCTCTTCGACATCGACGAGGTGGAGGCCGGTCTCGCGCCGGCCGTCGAACCCGAGGTCGCGGTCGCCGACGAGGCCCTCGTCGCACCCCCCGGGTCGTGGAGCCCCACCCCGGTCCCGCCCCCGACCTACACCCTCAAGGCCAAGGCCTACCGCGGCACCGCCCAGCCACCCACGGGCTCGACCCAGCTGCCCGCGGACGGCACCGAGATGGCTCTCGATGAGGAGTTCGAGGACCTCCCGCGCATCGACCGCGTGGGCTGACCGCAGGGCCCGGCCGTTTGGGTCGTCGCGGCGCCGGTCTGTATAGTTGCGTCTCGCACACGGGGCTGTGGCGCAGTTGGTAGCGCGTCTCGTTCGCAATGAGAAGGTCAGGGGTTCGATTCCCCTCAGCTCCACCCGTGAACCGGAAACGGCCTCGCCACTGGCGGGGCCGTTTTCGCGTCCGCGGGCTGGCGTGGGGGCCTCAGCCGCCCGCACTAGGCTGATCCGCGAGGACCGGACCACCTGGCACCACCCGACGTGCCCGAGCCACGAAGGAGCCACCCATGGCCGTTGACCTGAGAGGTCGCAGCCTGCTGTCCCTGGTCGAGGAGACGCCGGAGGAGATCCAGGCGCTGCTGGACCTCGCCGCCGAGCTCAAGGCGGCCAAGCGTGCCGGCACGGAGGAGCGACGCCTGGTCGGTCGTTCGATCGCCCTCATCTTCGAGAAGACCTCCACCCGCACCCGCAGCGCCTTCGAGGTCGCAGCCGCGGACCAGGGCGCGCACACCACCTTCCTCGACCCCAAGAGCACCCAGATCGGGCACAAGGAGTCGATCAAGGACACGGCGCGCGTGCTGGGCCGGATGTATGCCGCCATCCAGTACCGCGGCGCCGCGCAGGCCACCGTCGAGCAGCTGCACCGGTATGCCGGGGTGCCGGTCTACAACGGCCTCACCGACGAGTGGCACCCGACGCAGATGCTCGCCGACGCCCTGACCATGAGTGAGCACGTGGGCAAGCCCTGGGCGCAGATGTCCTTCGCCTACCTCGGGGACGCCCGCAACAACACCGGCCACTCGCTGCTGCTGCTCGGGGCCAAGCTGGGGTGCGACGTGCGGATCGGCGCCCCGGAGGGACTCCAGCCGGCCCCCAAGGTCGTGCGTCTGTGCGAGGAGGTCGCCGCCACCACCGGTGCCCGGCTGACGATCACCGAGGACCCCCGCGAGGCCGTCGCGGGCGTTGACGCCGTGCATACCGACGTGTGGGTGTCCATGGGCGAGCCGGCGAGCGCCTGGCAGGAGCGGATCGACCTGCTGCTGCCCTTCCAGGTGGACCGCGCGATGATGGAGGCGACCGGGAACCCGGGGGCGGTCTTCATGCACTGCCTGCCGGCCTTCCACGACACCGACACCGAGGTGGGGACGCAACTCATGTCGACCAATCCGGAGCTCAAGAACGGACTCGAGGTGACCGACGAGGTCTTCGAGTCCGCGGCCAGCATCGTCTTCGACCAGGCGGAGAACCGTCTGCACACCATCAAGGCCCTCATGGTGGCGACGCTCGGATGACGGTGGCCCAGCCTGAGATCCCGCACGCCGCGACGGGCGGCCCGCCGCTGCGCGAGCCTGAGCACCGCGTCAGCCCACGGGCCGTGCGCTACTGGGCGGTCCAGGGGTTCATCGGGGCGCTCCTGCTCTGGGTGACCTTCTTCCTCGTGCACTGGTTCATCCCCGACGGGGTGGCGCGCTGGCTCGGGCCGCTGTTCGTGGTGATCCTCGTCTACACCGTGGTCGAGCAGGCGCTGGAGCCGGGGATCCGCTACCGCCGCACGCGCTGGGAGGTCACCGGTGAGCGGGTCTTCGCCCAGACCGGGTGGCTCTCGCGCGACCAGCGCATCGCGCCGCTGTCCCGGGTGCAGACGGTGGACACCGAGCGCGGCCCGCTCATGCGCCTCTTCCGCCTCGCCAACGTCACCGTGACCACCGCGTCGGCGGCCGGGCCCATCCGGCTGACCTGCCTGGACTCCGATGTCGCCGACCGGGTCACCGCGGAGCTGGCCCGGGTCACCGGCCAGACCGCCGGCGACGCGACGTGAGCGGCCTGCCCCCTCCCACCGGGGAGCCGCGCACCGCCACGGCGCCGGGCACGCCGCCGGTGCCGGCCGGGGTCGGTGGTGCGCAGGACTGGCAGCGCCTCAGCCCCCGGATGCTCCTCGTGCACCCGGTCCGGGCCATCCGCTCGATGATCGTGCCGATCGCGCTGGTGATCTTCGGCGTGAGCCGCGGCGACGGCAACAGCTTCTGGTTCTGGGCCGCGCCGGTCTTCGCCGTCCTGGCCGTGCTCTTCGGCGTGCTGGCGTGGTTCTACACCCGCTACCGCTTCACCCAGGAGCAGCTGCAGCTGCGCACCGGGGTGCTGAGTCGCAAGGTCGTCACCGCGCCGTTGGACCGCATCCGCAGCGTCGACCTGGAGTCCACGCCGATCCACCGCATCCTCGGCCTCACCAAGGCCAAGGTGGGCACCGGGGTGGACGACACCCAGATCGAGCTGGACGGCCTCACCCGCGATCAGGGCTCGGAGCTGCGCACCTACCTGCTGCGCCGCAGCGAGGCGGCCGCCCCCGGCGCATACCGGGGCGTCGCTGCCCCGGGGGAGGTGGCTGGCAGCGCCGGTCCGCACGCGGGTGACCCGGGGGAGATGCCTCGAGGCGCACCAGGCGTCGGCGGACCGGAGAGCGCGCCTCAGGGCGAGCTCGGCGGCCAGCAGGACACCGAGCTCGCCCGGATCGACTGGGGCTGGCTGCGGTATGCGCCGTTCAGCCTCTCCAGCCTCGTCGTCGTCGCCGGTGCGCTGGGTGTCCTCGGGCAGTTCGGGGACGACCTCCCGATCGACGAGATCGGCGTGGTGGAAGACGCCTGGGCGTGGGTCGTGGCCCAGGCCGTGGTGCTGCTCCTCGCCGGTGGACTGCTCGTGCTGGTGGTGGTGTGGCTCGTAGTGTCGACGGCGTCCTACGTGCTCAACTGGTGGAACCTTCGCCTGGTCCGCGAGGCGGGGGGCAAGATCCGCACGACCCGCGGGCTGCTCACCACCCGGAGCCAGACCATCGAGAGCTCCAAGATCCGCGGCGTCGTCATGACCGAGCAGTTCCTGCTGCGCTTCGTGCGCGGTGCCGAGCTCACCGCGCTCGCGACCGGGGTGGGCAGCGAGGGGACGGCCAAGCTCCTGCCGCCGGCGCCGCGGGCCGTGGTGCAGTCCGTCGGCCACGCGCTCCTGGAGGAGGACGGCCCGCTCACGATGATCCTCACCGGGCACGGCCGCCGGGCCAGGCGCCGCATCCACGTCAGCGAGCAGTGGGGGTCGCTCTTCCTGGCGGTCGTCGTGGCGGTGCCGACCTACTGGCTGGACGTCTGGTGGTTCGCGAGCTGGCCGTGGTGGGTGCCGCTGGCCGTCCTCGCCGTCTCCGGCCTGATCAACGCCGCGATCGCCGAGAGCGCCTGGCGCAACCTCGGGCACGGCCTCACCGAGCGCCACCTCGTCGTGCAGACGGGAGCGGTCATCCGGACCCGTCAGGTGCTCGAGCGGGCGGGCGTCATCGGCTGGGTGGTGCACCAGGGCTTCTTCCAGCGTCGCCTGGGTCTGGCCGACCTCACGGCGACCACCGCGGCGGGCTCGGAGAGCGTCGTCGCCCCCAACATCCCGCTCGGCGTCGCGCTCGACCTCGCCGACGCCACGACCCCGGGAATGCTGGCGGGCTGGCGGGCGTAGAGCAGGCATGGGTGACTTCGACATCGAGAAGCTGTTGGCCGAGCAGGGTGGGGCGCCCGAGGCGGCCGGGGACCGCGACGGTGCGAGCCGCGAGGGCTCCGCGACCGACGCCGAGGTACCGGGCGGCGACGGCTCCGCGACCGACGCCGAGGTGCCGGGCGGCGAGGGCTCCGCGACCGACGCCGAGGGGCCGGGCGGCGACGGAGCGGTGGACCTGACCTCGGCGTCCGGGGTGCGGATGGCTGACGACGCGGACCTCGACGACCACGCCCGCTACGACCGCGCCACCTTCGCCTTCGAGACCAAGGACTACCTGCGGGCGGCCGCGCTCCTCGGACCGTTGGCCGAGGCCGACCCGGGCAATGCCGAGGTGCGGCTACTGCTGGCCCGCAGCTACTACCACTCCGCGCGGCTGGGCCGGGCCGAGACCGAGCTCCGGGCGCTCCTCGAGCGTTGGCCCAGCGAGGCCTACGCCCACCTCGTCCTGGCCCGCACCCTGCAGCGCGCGGGCCGCGCCGAGGAGGGCGCCCCGCACCTCAAGATCGCCGAGGCGATGGGCCTGGAGGCCTAGCGTGGACGAGCGGCCCGGCACGCAGGCGCGCACGACCGACCTGCGCCGTGGTCGCATCGCCGGCCGGCTGCTCGTCCTGAGCCCGGGCGTCGTGGGGGCCCTGCACGTGACGCTGCTCCTCGCCGATCCCGGCCAGGGCGCCCCCGCGGACGTCCCCTCCGGGGATCCCCACGGCTATGCGCTCTTCGCCGCCACCTTCCTGGCGTTCGTGGCGCTGCCGGTCCTGCTGGGCCTGGGACTTTGGGGTGGGCATGGCCTGCGTCGCCAGCGGCGCTCGGGGGTGGTGCTGCTCCTGCTCGCGGCCGCCGCCGGCCTGCTCCAGTGCGCCCTCTTCCTGTGGCTCACCCCCGCCTGGGGGCCGTACGCCGTCGTCACGCTGCTCACGGTCCTTGCCGTCCTCTGGGTGCTCGTGGTGCTCGGGTGCGCGCTGCTCGTGGCCCGCACATGGCGGGCGGTGGGCGGCCCTCGCTGAGGGAGGGCACGGCATACCTCACGTCGCCAGCGACCATCTGCGACGCTCGGCTCTGCGACGCTCGGTGAGGAGGAGCGCGTGCACGGGTCCAATTCGGGTATGCCGCTGCCAGCGGTGAGGATGGGTGCGCGTGTACGGATCCTCTTCGGGTTTGCCGCGTCCAGCGGTGAGGATGGGTGCGCGTGTACGGATCCTTCTCGGGTATGCCGCTGCCAGCGGTGAGGGGTCCGCGTGTACGGATCCTCCTCGGGTATGCCGCTGCCAGCGGTGAGGATCGCTGCGCGTGTACGGATCCTCCCCGCTGACGGCATACCTCCCGTCCCCGGAAGCCGTTGCCCGCGACCATCTGCGACGCTCGGTGAGGATGGGTGCGTGTGTACGGATCCTCCCCGCTGACGGCATACCCCCGTTCCCGGAAGCCGTCGCCGGCGACCATCTACGACGCTCGGTGAGGATGGGTGCGTGTGTACGGATCCTCCCCGGGTAGGCCGCTGCTAGCGGTGAGGATGGGCGCGCGTGTACGGATCCTCCTCGGGTATGCCGCTGCCAGCGGTGAGGATGGGTGCGCCTGCACGGATCCTCCCCACCGGCGAGGCTCAGGTCCAGAAGTCGAACCACATCCGCAGGTTCCAGGCCTCGCGCGGGATGGTGATGGCGGTGTGGACCGGCCAGTACCACGCGAAGGCGGCGATGGCGAGGGTGAGGTAGCCGATGACGACGACCGCGCCCCAGCGGCGCCGCTCCGGGCTCGCGTCGGCGCGGCCGAGCACGAGCGCCAGGCAGGTGACGACGACCAGGACGAGCCACGGCACGAAGGCGACGGCGTAGAAGCTGTAGATCGTGCGGGTCTGGTAGAGGAACCACGGCAGCCAGCCCGCGGCGATCCCCGCGAGCGCCGCCCCCGCGCGCCAGTCGCGGCCCAGCAGCCAGAGGAAGAGCACGACGAGCAGCCCGATCGTGGCGCCCCACCAGAGGACGATGTTGCCGAGGGAGGCGATGTACTCGACGCACTCGGCGACCTCGCAGCCCTTCTCGCCCTCCTTGGGCCACTCGGCGTAGAACAGCGTGGGTCGCCACTGCACGGTCCAGCTCCACGGGTTGGAGCTCCACGCGTGCTCGTTGGCGAGGTCGATGTGGAAGTTCCACTGCTCCACGTGGTAGGCCCACAGGGAGCGCAGCGGGTCGGGGACCAGCGCGGCCAGGCTCCCGGACGTCGCCGGGTTGTCGGCACCCCACTGCCGCTTCCACCCACCCTCGGTGGCGAACCACCCGGCCCAGCTGGCGACATACGTCATCAGAGCGGTCGGCACCATGAGCAGGAACGCGGGTATGCCGTCGCGCACCACGGTCCCGGCGAGCCAGTCGCGCGCCCCGACGGCGCGGCGGGCCCCGAGGTCCCAGGCGACGGTCATGAGGCCGAAGACGGCCAGGAAGTAGAGCCCCGACCACTTGGTGCCGATCGCCAGGCCCAGGCAGACACCCGCCGCCAGCCGCCACCACCGGATCCCCAGCGAGGGGCCCCACCAGCGGCGGGCGCGGGCCCACGCCGAGCGCGGCGCCCCTGTGCCCGAGCCGTGCGTGGCCTCCCACCACGGCCCCCACCGGTCCGCGAGCCGGCGTCGCCCCTGCTCCCGGTCCAGCAGCAGGGCGAGGAAGGCCAGCAGCACCCACCACATGAGGAAGAGGTCGAGCAGACCGATCCGGGAGGAGGCGAAGTGGTGACCGTCCACCGCCAGCAGCGTCGAGGCGCTGATCGCCAGCAGCGCGTTCTTCCACAGCAGCCAGGCGACGACGCCGAGGACGGCGATCGACAGGGTGCCGATCGTGGCGGCGGACAACCGCCAGCCGAAGGGCGACTCCGGCCCGGTGACGAGCTCGCCGAGGCCGATCATCCACTTGCCCACCGGCGGGTGGACGACGAGGTCGGGCTGGTTGCCGAAGACGTCGGGGTTGCCGGCCGTCCACAGCTCGTCGGGCTCCTCCAGGCCGGCCTTGATCTCGCGCTCGTGGCCGAAGCGCACGAGGGACCAGGCCTGCTTGACGTAGTAGGTCTCGTCGAAGACGAGCCGGTCGGGGTAGCCCAGCCGCCAGAAGCGCAGGGCACCACCGATGAGGGTCACCAGGGCGATGCCGAGGGCGGCCACGCGACGCTGCCGGGCGAGTGCTGCGGGCGCCGGGCCGAGCAGGCGCTCCCGCAGTGACGTCATACCCGTCATCGTAGGCGCTGAGCTGCACGTCACCAGCGGCTCGGCGCCGGCGCCGGAGGACGGTGCGACGGTGGGAGGGTCGCGCTGAGGCTGCGCGGGGCGGGCGGTAGAGTCGGGGGCGTGGCCACGTCAACTGCTCCCGCGCGAGCGGCCCGCAAAGGGCCGCCGAGCATCCTGCTGAAGACCGTCGTCGCGGTCACCGGGGTGTTCTTCATCCTCTTCGTGCTCGTGCACATGTACGGCAACCTCATGATCCTCAGCGGACCCGAGGCCTTCGACGAGTACGCCCACCACCTGCGGACCTTCGGGGAGCCGATGCTGCCCGAGCGTGGTCTGCTGTGGGTCGCGCGGATCGGTCTGCTGGCTTCAGTGCTGCTGCACATCTGGGCGAGCATGACGCTGTGGCGCCGGGCCGGCAGCGCCCGCAGCAGCAGGTATGCCGCGAAGCCGAAGACCAGCTACGGCACCTTCTACGCCAAGGCCATGCGGTGGGGCGGGCTGGCGCTGCTCGCCTTCGTCGTCTTCCACATCCTGCACTTCACCACCCAGACCGTGACCATCGCCGGCGAGCACGCGAGCCCGGCCGAGCGGGTCATCACGAGCTTCGGCGTGTGGTGGGCGGTCCTCATCTACGCCGTCGCCATGGTCTTCCTCGGGATGCACCTGCTGCACGGGGTGTGGGGGGCCGCGATGACGCTGGGTCTCAACACCTCCCTGCAGCGGGCCGAGCAGATCAGGTTCGTCTCGATCCTGCTCGCGACGATCGTCGTCGTCGGCTTCCTCATCCCGCCCTTCGCCATCCTCTTCGGCTTCATCGAGTGAGTGCACCCATGACTGAGACTGTGAACAGCCCCGACCTCATCGACGGCGTCTACCGCGAGGGCGCGCCGATCACCGACACCAAGGCCCCCGCCGGCGACATCTCCGGCAAGTGGACGACCCGCAAGTTCGAGGCGGCCCTGGTCAACCCGGCCAACCGCCGAAAGCTGTCGGTCATCATCGTCGGCACCGGCCTGGCCGGCGCCTCGGCGGGCGCGACGCTCGGCGAGGCCGGCTACCAGGTCAAGTCCTTCTGCTACCAGGACAGCCCCCGGCGCGCGCACTCCATCGCCGCCCAGGGCGGGATCAACGCGGCCAAGAACTACAAGGGCGACGGCGACTCGGTCCACCGCCTGTTCTACGACACGGTCAAGGGTGGCGACTACCGCTCCCGCGAGACCAACGTCTACCGCCTCGCCGAGGTCAGCGCCGACATCATCGACCAGTGCGTCGCGCAGGGCGTGCCCTTCGCCCGCGAGTACGGCGGCCTGCTCGACAACCGCTCCTTCGGCGGCGTGCAGGTGTCGCGGACGTTCTACGCCCGTGGCCAGACCGGCCAGCAGCTGCTCATCGGGGCATACCAGGCGTTGGAGCGGCAGATCGCCGCCGGGACGGTCGAGATGTATGCCCGTCACGAGATGCTCGAGCTCGTCGTCGTCGACGGCAAGGCGCGCGGCATCATCGCCCGCGACATGGTCACCGGTGAGATCGAGACCCACCTGGCCGATGCCGTCGTGCTCGCCTCGGGCGGCTACGGCAACGTCTTCTTCCTCTCGACCAACGCCATGGGCTGCAACGTCACCGCCTCGTGGCGTGCCCACCGCAAGGGCGCCTACTTCGGCAACCCGTGCTACACCCAGATCCACCCGACGTGCATCCCGCAGACCGGCGAGCACCAGTCCAAGCTCACCCTCATGAGCGAGTCGCTGCGCAACGACGGCCGCATCTGGGTGCCCAAGAACTCCGAGGACTGCGACAAGAACCCGCGCGAGATCGCCGAGGAGGACCGCGACTACTACCTGGAGCGGATCTACCCCGGCTTCGGCAACCTCGTGCCCCGTGACATCGCCTCCCGGCAGGCCAAGAACATGTGCGACGAGGGCCGCGGCGTCGGCCCGGCCGTCGACGGGGTCCGCCGTGGGGTCTACCTCGACTTCGGCGACGCCATCGAGCGCTTGGGTGAGGAGGCCGTGCGGAGCAAGTACGGCAACCTCTTCGACATGTATGCCCAGATCACCGGGGAGAACCCCTACGAGGTCCCGATGCGGATCTACCCGGCGGTGCACTACACGATGGGCGGGCTCTGGGTCGACTACGACCTGCAGTCCTCCATCCCGGGGCTGTTCGTCACCGGTGAGGCCAACTTCTCCGACCACGGGGCCAACCGGCTCGGCGCCTCGGCGCTCATGCAGGGCCTGGCCGACGGCTACTTCGTGCTGCCCAACACCATCCGCGACTACCTCGCCAAGGGGCCGTTCACCAAGATCGCCGAGGACGACCCGGCGGTCGCGGAGGCCCGGGAGAGCGTCGAGGGCCGGGTCGCGCGGCTCATGTCGATCAACGGCACCCGCACCGTGGACTCCTACCACAAGGCCCTCGGCAAGATCATGTGGGAGAAGTGCGGAATGGAGCGCACCGAGGAAGGGCTGCGTGAGGCCATCGAGGAGATCCGGGCCCTGCGCGCGGACTTCTGGACCAACGTGCGCGTCCTGGGCTCGGCGGAGGGCCTCAACCAGAGCCTGGAGAAGGCCGGTCGCGTCGCGGACTTCCTCGAGCTGGGCGAGCTGATGTGCATCGACGCGCTGCACCGGCGCGAGTCCTGCGGCGGGCACTTCCGCGCCGAGAGCCAGACCGAGGACGGCGAGGCGCTGCGGCACGACGACGAGTACGCCTATGTCGCCGCGTGGGAGTGGGGCGGTGACGACGGGGCCCCGGTGCTGCACAAGGAGGACCTCGTCTACGACTTCATCGAGCTGAAGCAGAGGAGCTACAAGTGAGGATCTCGCTCAAGATCTGGCGCCAGGACGGGCCGACCGACGAGGGCCGCATGGTCGACTACCAGCTGGACGACGTCAGCGAGGACAGCTCCTTCCTGGAGATGCTGGACCTGCTCAACGAGCAGCTCATCGCCCGGGAAGAGGAGCCGGTGGCCTTCGACTCCGACTGTCGCGAGGGCATCTGCGGCATGTGCGGCGTCGTCATCAACGGCCAGGCGCACGGCCCGGAGCGCACCACCACCTGCCAGCTGCACATGCGCAGCTTCGACGACGGCGACGAGATCATCATCGAGCCGTGGCGCGCCGACCCCTTCCCGGTCATCAAGGACCTCTGTGTCGACCGCAGCTCCTTCGACCGGATCATCCAGGCCGGCGGCTTCATCTCCGCCAACACCGGCTCGGCGCCCGACGCGCACGCGACCCCCGTGCCCAAGGAGGACGCCGACCGCGCCTTCATGGCCGCCGAGTGCATCGGCTGCGGCGCCTGCGTCGCGGCCTGCCCCAACGCGGCGGGCATGCTCTTCATGGGTGCCAAGGTCACCCACCTCGGCGAGCTGCCCCAGGGCCAGCCCGAGCGAGAGGCCCGGGTGCTGGCCATGACCGAACAGCACGACCTCGAGGGCTTCGGTGGCTGCACCAACCTCGGCGAGTGCACCCGCGCCTGCCCCAAGGGCATCCCGCTCAACGTCATCAGCCAGCTCAACGCCGACTACCGGCACGCGGGCTACGGCGGGCGCGGCTGACGGCAGGCCCGCCACCTGCGGGAGTGCGTCGCTCTCCCGCACCCTCGCCTACCGTGGGGGGTATGCCTGAAGCCGCGCTCGTCCTCGCCGCCACCCCCATCGGCGACAGCCGCGACGCCAGCCCGCGGCTGCTGACCGAGCTCGAGCAGGCGCCGGTGGTCGCCGCCGAGGACACCCGGCGGCTGCGCCGGCTCACCGATCGCCTCGGGATCACCGTGTCCGGTGAGGTCGTGAGCTACCACGAGCACAACGAGGCCGCCCGTACCCCCGAGCTGGTCGAGCGCATCAGCGCCGGTGAGCGGGTGCTGCTCGTCACCGACGCCGGGATGCCCTCGGTCTCCGACCCCGGCTACCGCCTCGTCCAGGCCTGTGTCGCCGCCGACCTGCCGGTGACCTGCGTGCCCGGGCCCTCGGCGGTGCTCATGGCGCTGGCCGTCAGCGGGCTGCCGGTGGACAGGTTCTGCTTCGAGGGTTTCCTGCCGCGCAAGACGGGGGAGCGCGAGCGCACGCTCGGGGCCCTGGTCGACGAGCCGCGCACCATGGTCTTCTTCGAGGCGCCCCACCGGCTGGCCTCGACCCTGACGTCGATGGCGGGTGTCCTGGGCGAGGACCGTCCCGCAGCCGTCTGCCGCGAGCTCACCAAGACCTATGAGGAGGTGCACCGCGGGCCGCTCGCCGACCTCGCCGCCTGGGCCGGTGACGGCGTCAAGGGGGAGATCACCGTCGTCGTGGCCGGGCGGTCACCGGCCGCCGCAGGCGACGTCGACCCGGCCGACGTCATACCTGAGATCCTCGAGCGCGTCGGGGCCGGGGAACGGCTCAAGGACGTGTGTCGCGACGTCGCCGCACGCAGCGGGCTGTCGAGCAGGACGCTCTACGACGCCGCCGTCCAGGCCCGCTGACCCGGTGCTCGGGCTACGTCGCTGCGGGGCGGCCCGCGAGGTGGCGCCCTTGACAGACGCGGCGGGCATGGTTGACTGTCCGCGGCGCCGCAGAGCAGCGGGCCCCCGTGACGGAGGACGACACCGATGACCTACAACTGGCAGGCGATCCTGGGCGGCCTCGTCGGCGGCGTGCTCGCCGGTCTCGTCGCGGGCTACGCCACGACCCAGGTGCTGCCCGCCGCCTCAGCCGACTACAGCGTGACCGACATGCTCTGGGCCGCCGTGGTCGCCGCCGTGGGCGGGGTGTTCGGTGTCGCCGCCGGGTGGCTCGTCAACGCGCGCCGGGCCCGAGGACTCGGCGGGATCGCCGCCCTCACCAGCCTGCTCGGCTCGGTCATCGGGACGTATGCCTGGGCCCGTGTCGTCGGCCCGCTCGATGAGACCGGGCTGTTCGTCGTCGGGGGGATCCTCATGCTCGGCGGCGGCCTCATCATGCTCGCGGCGGTCTGCGGCCTCACCGCGGCGCTGCTGCGGGTGCAGTCGCCGGCCGTGGAGAGGCCCGCCCGCGCCTGACGCTCGCCGGTGCTCAGCTGTAGCCGGCGTCCGCCATGAGCTGGTCGCGGTGCGCCCGGCGTCGACGGCCGCGACGCCAGAGCACGAAGCCGCCCCAGAGCAGGAGCAGCAGCAGGAAGATCACGAGCACCGGCAGGAAGATCGCGACGAGCGACAGCGTCAGCGCCGCGCCGTCCTCCGCCGCCGAGACGACCGGGGTGCCCAGGCCACCCGTCGTGGTGTTGACGACCGGCCGGCTCACCGCTTTGCCGGTGTGGACGATCCCGGCGGTGATGATGCCGAGCAGCACACCCACCCAGGGGTTGTCCTGCATGAAGTTCGAGCCCTGCTCGAAGTCCTCCGCGGCCGTCGTGGCGGCAAAGATCAGGCCCCCTGTGGCCGGGCGCACGAAGGTGCCGACGGCGTCGTTGAGGTGGTCGACGATGGCCACCTTGTCGAGCACGACCTCGGAGAGCAGGAGCACGGCGGCGATGCCGATGGCCCAGTTGGACTCGATCCAGGCGTACTGGTGGGGCAGGTTGATGACGTCGGTGAAGCGGGCGATGAGCGCGACGAGGATGAACGGGATGTAGGCGTTCAGCCCCGCCGCGGCCGACAGTCCGGCACCGGTGAGGGCAGCGAGCACGTCATGGCCTCCTGACTCGGGCGACTCCCGGCGGGAGCGCTCACGACCAGTCAACCACGCGGCATACCTGCGATCTTCCCGGCAGACGCGGCCGAGGGCGCCAGGAGCGCCGATCAGGTATGCCGCGGGGTCCGCTCACGCCAGGTCGTCCAGCGTCATCGCTTCCGGGTCGTAGTCCTTGCGCTCCACGAGGACCATCCAGTTGCCGGAGTTGTCGCGCATGAGCGCCTCGACGCCGTAGGGGCGCTCGGTCGGCTCCTGGAGGAACTCCACGCCCTTGGCCACCAGCTCGGCGTGGGTGGCGCGACAGTCGTCGACGGTCAGGCCGACCCCGGGCAGACCGCCGTCGGCCTGCGCCCGGCGCATCGCCTCGACCAGCTCGGGGGAGAGCGGCTCCCCGGGGGTGGTGAGGTGCAGGTGCAGCTCGGGCTGCTGGGGGTGGATGACGGTGAGCCAGCGGAAGTCGGGGCCCAGCTGGACGTCGTCGGCCTTCTGGAAGCCGAGGACGTCGGTGTAAAAGGCGAGGGACTCGTCCAGGTCGGTGACCCAGACGCTGACGAGGGAGACGTTGGTGATCATGGGCCCGACGCTAGTCGGGGGCCGCTCCGGTGCGCTTCTCCTGGATTGCGGCGTCATCTCCGGGGCTCGGGGCGCGCTCGGCCAGGCCCCACATGAAGACGTAGCAGCCGGGGATGCGCGGGGCGCCGGCTGCGGCATACCGTGCCTGGAAGGCGCTCGGGGACTCCCCAACGATGAGCCGGAAGCGGCTGCTGAAGGACCCCAGGCTGCTGAAGCCCACGGCATGGCAGACCTCGGTGACGCTGAGGTTGGTGCCGCGCAGGAGGTCCTGCGCGCGCTCGACCCGCCGCTCGGAGAGGTAGACGCCCGGGGTGCGGCCGTAGGTGGCTCGGAAGAGGCGCAGGAAGTGGTACTTGCTCAGGCCGGCGAGGCCCGCCAGCATGTCGAGGTCGAGCGGCTCGCGGTAGTGGCGATCCACGTGGTCGCGGGCGCGCCGCAGGTGGACGAGGACGTCGCCCGGCGCGCGCTGCGGCTCGCCCATGGTGGTGCCCTCCCTCTCCTGGGTCGCCTGGCTCGGCGGGTGCACCCCAACCTTTCCGGGGTCCGGCCCGTTCTCGAAGGGATACTAGGACCGGACCGGAGGGAGCGGCGCGTGCGACGCAGCGACGAGCAGGCCTACGTCGACTTCGTGACCGCCAGCCGACCGACCCTGCACGCCTACGCCTGGCTGCTCACCGCCGATGCGCACGGCGCGGAGGACCTCCTGCAGGAGACCTTCGTGCGGATGTACGTCCAGTGGCGCCGGGTCTCCTCCGGGCAACCGCTCGCGTATGCGCGTCGGGTCATGAGCAACCTGCACACCGATCGTTGGCGCAAGGGTCGCCGGGAGCGGCTCACCGACGAGGTGCCGGAGACGGCATACCGGAGCAGTGAGGAGACCGCCGGTGTCGACGTGGTGCGGGCGTTGCAGCAGCTCTCGCCGCGCGAACGCGAGTGCGTGGTGCTGCGGCACTACCTGGACCTGTCCGAGAAGGACACCGCGGCGACGCTGGGCGTGAGCGTCGGGGCGGTCAAGAGCTACACGTCGAAGGGCCTGGCCGCACTGCGGCCGCTGCTGCGGGAGGAGCGCCATGTCTGAGCAGCTGAGCACCATGTTGGAGCGGGCGGTCGGGCAGGCCCCCGGGTCGCGGCTGACCGGCGAGCAGATGGTGGCGGCCGGTCGCGCGCGGGTGCGCCGGCGGCGAGCTGTCGGGGTGGGCTCGGCCGTCGGTGCGCTCGCCCTTGCGGGAGCGGTGTGGTTGGGTGCCGGCCCCGGTATGCCGTCAGTCACCGGCACTGGGCCGGCTGGTCCGCCTGCTCAGCGAACATCACCCGTGACCCAGGCACCCGATCTGGAGACCTGGCACATGGAAAGTCTGACGGTCGGCGTGAGTGAGGAGCAGGACGCCTGGGTTGCCTAGGACCCGGAGCAGGGTGAGGTGCTGATGGACGGTCGTGTCGAGGGACCTGGCGTGGTGCTCCCCATGGAGGCTGGCCGCGTTGCCGTGGTCCGCGTGGGCCGCGAGTCGGCGATGGAGGACGGGATCCGTTCCCGGCCCGGCACCCCGATCACGACGTCAGAGGGTTCCGTTCTGTCGTCCGAGAGTCAGGGAACGGGGGGTGTTTCCCTGGAGGACGGACCGGATCCTGGGTTCGCCATCGGAGTGACGTGGCTCAGATGTGATGGCCACGTCGAGGACTGCATCACGGGGATGGACACCACGGGAGACGGGGTCGCCGACACTCCCATGTCCTTCCAGCCGCTGAACGTGGACCTGCAAAGGTCGATAGACGTGGCAGGTCGCCTGGAGTTGGCACGGACTGCCGACGGAGCCAGGGCCCTCCTGGACGGTCGGGAGCTGGAGCGGGCGGCCGGGCAACGTCCTGAGGGCGTCTGGGCCTGGGACCTGTCGGACGGTCGGGTGCTGGTCGTCGTGGACACGACCCTCGAGGGGGGATCGGTCAGGGTGGACCCCCTCCTGCTGCGTCCCGGGGGAGCCGCGGTTGCGACCGACGAGGTGGAAGGACGGCTCACGGTCGGGGGTGAACGGCTACCGGCAGTGCTCCTCGAGACGGACGCGGTGGTGGGTGGTGCCCTGATCGTCGATGAGTCCGCACAGGGCCAGGACGCGATCACCATGGCGGGGGCAGAGCCAGTCGCCCTCGAGGCGGGCGCCGATGACGACATCTGGGTGGCCTCGTCAGGGGACACCGACCTCTGGGTCGCGCACCGAGGAGACCCCTCTGGGCCCCTGGTCACGGTGCAGGGGGGCGGTGCCATCGCGGTGGAGCAGTCCGCAACCGCGTCGACGGTGGTTGCAGCCATCTCGCCCGGAGGGAGCGAGGTCCGCCTGGTTGGAGCGTCTCGGGTCGGGGACTCCGGCGGCGCCATGAACGCGGACGGAACGGGGCCCCATGTCGTCTACTTCGATGTAGCGCAGTCGGCGTCCGGCCTGGTGGGCCCGGATGTCGGCCTCAGTCTCGACGGCGGGACCACCGTGGACGTGCCGGTCGTGGCGGTCCTCTCGGTGGCGGATGGGTCCACTCAGATGGAGAGCCCGGCGCTGACCGCGACCCCACGGGGAGACGACACGTGGGACCTCGTGGCCCGGCTGCCGGAGGGCTCCGTGGGTGATCCGGTCCTCGTGCCGACACAGGAGGGTATGACGGTGCAGGAGCCCATGGGCGAGGTCACCGAGAGCGGCGGCGTGCGCTGGTGGTCGCTGACGCTGCAGGCACCGGGACGCGACGACATCCGCGACGCTCTCGCCGGCCTCGACACCGACGGCGACGGCAGCGTCGACCTGCCCCTCACCGTCCAGGGTCCGACGCCCTGACGCTCGAGACGGCATACCGAGCGACCATCTGCGGCGCTCGGTGGGGTCGTGGGCGACCATCTGTGACGCTCGGTGGGGGCAGGGGCGACCATCTGCGGCGCTCGGTGGGGTCGGGGGCGACCATCTGCGGCGCTCGGTGGGGGAGAGGGGCGGGCCCGGGAGGGAGCCGGCGGCGCGCACCTAGACTGGTGACCCATGAGTCATGTCCTGTCCGCGGTCGCCTGGCCGTATGCCAACGGCCCGCGCCATCTGGGCCACGTCGCCGGGTTCGGCGTGCCCTCCGACGTCTTCAGCCGCTACATGCGCATGGCGGGGCACGAGGTGCTCATGGTGTCCGGCTCCGACGAGCACGGCACCCCGATCCTGGTGCAGGCGGACAAGGCCGGGCAGAGCCCGCAGGAGTTCATCGACGCCAACCACGCGCTCATCGCGCAGGACCTCGCCGACCTCGGCGTGAGCTACGACCTCTACACCCGCACCACGACGGCCAACCACGACGACGTCGTGCAGCAGATGTTCCTCGCCTGCTGGCGCAACGGCTACATGCTCGAGCAGACCCAGCAGGTCGCGATCAGCCCGTCCACCGGACGGACGCTGCCGGACCGCTACATCGAGGGCACCTGCCCGATCTGCGGGTATGCCGAGGCGCGCGGCGACCAGTGCGACAACTGCGGCAACCAGCTCGACCCGGCCGACCTCAAGGACCCGCGCTCCAAGATCAACGGGGAGACGCCGGAGTTCCGCGACACCGAGCACTTCTTCCTCGACCTGCCGGCGCTCGCCGAGGCGCTGGGCGAGTGGCTGGCCGGTCGGGAGGCGAGCGGGCTGTGGCGGCCCAACGTCATCCGCTTCTCCCGCAACATCCTTGAGGAGATCCGCCCCCGCGCGATGACGCGCGACATCGACTGGGGCATCACCATCCCGCTGGAGGGCTGGGCGGAGAACCCGACGAAGAAGCTCTACGTCTGGTTCGACGCCGTCATCGGCTACCTCTCGGCCTCGGTCGAGTGGGCGCGGCGGCTGCCCGGCGACCAGGGCGAGCGCTGGCGCGAGTGGTGGAACGATCCGCAAGCCCTGACGTACTACTTCATGGGCAAGGACAACATCACCTTCCACTCCCAGATCTGGCCGGCCGAGCTGCTCGCGCACAACGGGCAGGGCGCCAAGGGCGGCGAAGTCGGGCCGTTCGGTGAGCTCAACCTGCCGACCGAGGTGGTCTCCAGCGAGTTCCTCACGATGGAGGGTCGGCAGTTCTCGACCTCGCGCAACATTGTCATCTACGTCCGCGACGTGCTCGAGCGCTACCAGCCCGACGCGCTGCGCTTCTTCCTCTCCGCGGCGGCTCCCGAGACCGCGGACTCCGACTTCAACTGGCCGGAGTTCGTCAAGCGCACCAACACCGAGCTGGTCGCGGGCTGGGGCAACCTCGTCAACCGCACGGCCTCGATGATCGCCAAGAACTTCGGTGAGATCCCCCGGCCGGGTGAGCTGGAGGACGTCGACCGGGCCCTGCTCGACCAGGTCCGCGAGGGCTTCGAGGTCGTCGGTCGGCTCATCGCCACGCACAAGCAGAAGGCCGCGCTCGCCGAGGCGATGCGCCTGGTGGGCGAGGCCAACGCCTACGTCTCCACCACCGAGCCGTTCAAGCTCAAGAGCGATGACCAGCGCGAACGCCTGGCGACCGTGCTGCATACCCTCGCCCAGGCGGTGGTCGACCTCAACACGATGCTCTCGCCCTACCTGCCGCACTCCTCCAGCGCGGTGCACCGGGCGCTGGGCGGCGAGGGCGACTTCCAGCCGATGCCGCAGCTGTCGACCGTGGCCGACCTCGACGACCCGTCGCGCCCGGACTACCCGATCATCACCGGCGACTACTCCTCCGCCCCGCGCTGGGAGCACCGCCCGGTCGTCGTCGGCGCCGCGATCGCCAAGCCGTCGCCGATCTTCACCAAGCTCGACCCGTCGGTGGTCGAGGAGGAGCGGGCGCGCCTCGGCCTGGTCGACGACGCGGCGGGCGCAGGGGTATGACGTCGCTCGCCTGCGCCCGATGAGCGAGGACCGCGGCACGGAGCGGCCGGCGGCCCCCGACCCCCTGCCGATCCCGGTGGCGGACAACCACTGCCACCTCGACATCTCCCGCGACGACGCCCCGGCCCGCCCGGTGGCCGACATCGTCCGGGAGGCGGCGGCGGTGGGGGTGGACCGGCTCGTCCAGATCGGCTGCGACCTGCAGTCGGCGCGCTGGACCCACGAGATCGTCGACGAGCACCCGGCGCTCCTCGGCGGCGTGGCGATCCACCCCAACGAGGCACCCACGCACGAGGCGGCCGGGGACCTCGATGCCGTGATCGACGAGATCGGTGAGCTCGCCCGGCATCCGCGGATCCGGGTCATCGGGGAGAGCGGGCTCGACTACTTCCGCACCGGGCCGGAGGGGGTCGCGGCCCAGCACCACTCGTTCCGTCGGCACATCGCGTTGGCCAAGGAACTGGGTCTCGCGCTGCAGATCCATGACCGGGATGCCCACGACGACGTGCTGCGGATCCTCGCCGAGGAGGGCGCCCCGGAGAAGACGGTGCTGCACTGCTTCTCCGGCGACATGGAGATGGCGCGTGAGTGCGTGCGGCGCGGCTACTACCTGTCCTTCGCCGGGACCGTGACGTTCAAGAGCGCCAAGGACCTGCGCAACGCCCTGGCCGTCACGCCGGTCGAGCACCTCCTCGTCGAGACCGACGCGCCCTACCTCACGCCCACGCCGCACCGCGGTCGGGCCAACGCGCCATACCTCGTGCCGTTGACGGTGCGCGCCATGGCCGCGACGCTCAACACCTCGGTGCCCCAGCTGTGCGAGGCGCTCTCGGCCAACAGCGAGGCGGTCTACGGCCCCTGGTGAGCGCAGCTGTCGCAGCCGGGCGCTGAGGAATGTCGTCCGGCGCCGCTCGGCTCCTGCTGGATCTGGGCAAGGGGGCGATGCCGGCGCGAGGTATAGGCAAGGTGAGTGCCCTCGATGCACCATGGCCATGGTGCATCGTGCGGACCCAGCTTGCTCAGGTTGCGCAGCGGCAACGTCGGCTTGTCCAGGTGGGGGATGCGCAACGCCAGCTCGTCCGGACCGTGGACGGGCCACGGCGTCCGGGGCGAGAGGGTCCGCCATGGGAGGATGCCGGACGTGAGTGCGGACACCGAGGCGATGGGCAGCCCTGATCGCGGTGACCCCGAAGGCCTGCCCCCGGCGGAGCCGACCGACTGCTATGACCATGCCGTCCCTGGGGGCCCGGCCGACGCGGACTACGCCCTCCTCGGGCCGGCGCAGATCCGCGCTCTCGCCGACACGCTGGGCATCCGGCCGACCAAGCAGTGGGGGCAGAACTTCGTCATCGACAAGGGCACGGTGCGCCGGATCGTCCGGGCGGCCGACCTGCGTGGCGACGACGTCGTCCTCGAGGTCGGGCCCGGCCTGGGCTCACTCACCCTCGGCCTGCTCGCGCAGGTCCGGCACGTCACGGCGGTCGAGATCGACCCGGCCCTGGCCGCCCAGCTGCCGCTGACCGTCGCGGAGCACGCCCCGCACCTGGCGGACCGCCTGCAGGTGCTGCAGACCGACGCGCTCCGGGTCACCGAGCTCCCCGGCCCGCCCCCCACCGCGCTGGTCGCCAACCTGCCCTACAACGTCGCCGTCCCGGTCGTGCTGCACCTGCTGGCGACGGTCCCCACCCTGCGCACCGTCCTCGTCATGGTGCAGCTCGAGGTCGCCGAACGCCTGGCCGCGCGCCCCGGTGGCCGGGTCTACGGCGTGCCCAGCGTCAAGGCGGCCTGGTATGCCGAGGTCACCGGCGCCGGCAAGATCGGCCGAAACGTGTTCTGGCCGGCGCCCAACGTCGACTCCGGGCTCGTGCGGATGGTCCGGCGCGATCCGCCCGCGGCCACGGCGAGCCGGGAGCAGGTCTTCGCCGTCATCGACGCGGCCTTCGCCCAACGTCGCAAGACCCTGCGTGCGGCGCTCGCCGGGTGGGCCGGGTCACCGGCCGAGGCGGAGGCATACCTCGCGGCCGCAGGAGTCGACCACCGCGCCCGCGGCGAGGTGCTGACGGTCGAGGACTTCACCCGCATCGCGGACGCCGCCGCAGGTCAGCGCCCCTGATCTCCGGGTCCGCGCCATGGACCGCGAGGGCCGACGCCCCACGACAGCCCGACGGGGCGACCCCATAGGGTGAGGCCATGACCACGGGCACTCAGGCGCAGACCGTCACCGTCCGGGTGCCCGGCAAGATCAACCTCGGACTGTCGGTCGGCCCGCTGCGGGAGGACGGCTACCACGAGCTGTCGACGATCTACCACGCCGTGAGCCTCTACGACACCCTCACCGTGCAGCCCGCCGACTCCTGGTCCGTGCACGTCACCGGCCCGTGGGGCGAGCGCGTCCCGGTCGACGACAGCAACCTCGCGCTCGTCGCCGCCAAGACGCTGGCCAAGCGCCGCGGGCGCAAGGCCAAGGTCGAGCCGGTCCGCATCGACATCGACAAGCACATCCCCGTGGCCGGAGGCATGGCCGGTGGCAGCGCGGACGCCGCCGCGGCTCTCGTGGCGTGCCGCGAGCTCTGGGCCCTGGACCACTTCGAGAACGACCTGCTCGAGATCGTCGCGGCCAGCCTCGGCTCGGACATCCCCTTCCTCCTCCACGGCGGCACCGCGATCGGCAGCGGCCGCGGCGAGCAGATCACGCCGGTGCTCGCCCGCGGCGAGCTTCACTGGGTGCTGTGGGCCGGGGAGGACCTCTCCCTCTCCACGCCGGAGGTGTATGCCGAGTGCGACCGGTTGCGCGCCGGGCGCGACGAGCAGGCGAGTGCTCCCGAGCCCTCGGGTGCCCTCATGACCGCGCTGCGCCGGATGGACACCGATGAGGTCGCCGACGCGTTGCACAACGACCTGCAGGAGGCGGCGATCTCCTTGCAGCCGGTCCTCGCCGAGGCCCTGGCCGCAGGGCTCGACCTCGGTGCCCGCGGGGCCCTGGTGTCCGGGTCGGGTCCGACCGTCGCCTTCCTCGTCGGCTCGCAGACCGAGGCCATCGACCTCTCGGTCGGGCTGGCCGCCAACGGACCGACCGGCGACATCGTCCGGGCCGTCGGCCCGGTGCCGGGGGCACAGATCATCCACCAGCGCACCGGACCCGAGCCGACGCGGCCGCGCCCCGACCCCGACCGCCCCGGGCCGCTCGGCCCGGTGGTCGGCTGATGGCGGCACCCGCCCGCGCCAGCCTCGTCACCCTCGACCGCGCGCACCTGCTGGCCGGCACCCAGGTGCTCCTCGACGCGGTCTCGGTCGGGGTGCTCGACGGCGACCGGATCGGCGTCGTCGGCCGCAACGGCGGCGGCAAGACCTCCCTCCTCTCGGTCCTCACCGGGCGACGCGAGCTCGATGGTGGCCGGGTCATCCGCACCGGCGACGTCACCGTCGGCATGCTCAGCCAGACCGACGTGCTGCCGCCCGAGGCCACCGTGCGCGAGGTCGTGCTCGGTGACATGGACGAGCACGAGTGGGCCGGTGAGGCCCGCGTGCGGGAGGTCCTGGAGGGCCTGCTGGGCGGCACCGGGGCGCAGGCCGTCGGCGGCTGGGAGACCACCGTGGGGCCGCTGTCGGGAGGGGAGCGACGCCGCCTCGCCCTCGCCTCCCTGCTCATCGCCGACCCGGACCTGCTCGTCCTGGACGAGCCCACCAACCACCTCGACGTCGAGGGTGTCGCCTGGCTGGCGGCATACCTCTCAGGCCGGAGGCCGCAACCGGGCAACGCGCTCGTCGTCGTCACCCACGACCGGTGGTTCCTCGACGTGGTGTCCACGCTGACGTGGGAGGTCTCGGACGGGGAGGTGCACACCTACGAGGGCGGGTATGCCGCCTACGTCCTGGCCAAGGTCGAGCGCTCGCGGGTCGCCCGGGTGACCCACGAGCGGCGCGCCAACCTCGCCCGTAAGGAGCTGGCCTGGCTGCGGCGGGGCGCTCCGGCGCGGACGAGCAAGCCGAAGTTCCGCATCGAGGCGGCTACCGAGCTCATCGAGGACGAACCGCCGCCGCGCGACAGCGTGGAGCTCGTGCGCTTCGCGACGACCCGGCTCGGCAAGGACGTGCTCGACCTGCTGGGCGCCACCGTGCGCGTCGGCGACCGTGACCTGCTCACCGACGTCACCTGGCGGATCGGGCCGGGTGACCGGTTCGGGGTCGTCGGCGTCAACGGCGCGGGCAAGTCGACGCTCCTGCGGGTGCTGCAGGGCGAGCACCCGCTGGCGGCCGGCAAGCTCAAGACGGGCAAGACCGTGCGGATGGCCTGCCTCACCCAGGAGCTGCGCGAGCTCGACCGGGTGGCGGGTTGGTCGGTCATCGACTCGATCACCGAGGTGCGCAGCTTCACCGTCATCGGCGGCAAGGAGGTCTCGGCGAGCTCGCTGGCCAAGCGGCTCGGCTTCTCCGGCGGGCGGCAGCAGTCGCGGGTCGGCGACCTCTCGGGCGGGGAGCGGCGACGGCTGCAGTTCGTCCGCCTGCTCATGGACGAGCCCAACGTGCTGCTGCTGGACGAGCCGACCAACGACCTCGACATCGACACCCTCA
The DNA here is from genome assembly GCF_008001015.1 of Serinicoccus profundi. Taxonomy (NCBI): domain Bacteria; kingdom Bacillati; phylum Actinomycetota; class Actinomycetes; order Micrococcales; family Ornithinimicrobiaceae; genus Serinicoccus; species Serinicoccus profundi. The sequence goes on from NZ_CP042862.1 coordinate 639,072, forward strand.
CGGCGATGGAGGACGTCCTCGACGGATGGGCCGGGACCCTCATCGTCGTCTCCCACGACCGCTACCTGCTGGAGCGGATGAGCGACCGGCAGATCGCCCTGCTCGGTGACGGGTCGCTGCGCGACCTGCCCGGCGGGGTGGAGGAGTACCTCCGACTGCGTCGCCAGCGTCCGCACCCCACGGTTGGACGGGTGGGAGCGGCACGGGGTGGCGCGGGTATGCCGTCGGCCGGCTCCGGGGCTGCGTCCACCGGCGGCGGATCGTCCTCTGGCACAACGTCATCTGCAGCGTCGCGCTTCACCCCGGCGCAGGTGCGTGAGGCGCGCAAGACCTTGGCGCGGGTGGAGAAGGCCCTGGACCGGCTGCATACGCAGCAGACGCGACTGCACGACGAGATGGCCGCTGCCGCAACGGATCCCGACGAGCTGGCCCGGCTCACGGCAAAGAACGCCGAGCTGGGTGAGCAGGAGGAGGCCTTGGAGCTGGAGTGGCTCGAGGCCTCGGAGGCGGCCGAGGGCTGAGTCCCGTCGCCTCGCTCAGGCCTCGTCGAAGGGCTCGAGCAAGCCCTTGAGCAGGGCGGCGAGCTCGGCCTGGCGAGCCGGGGGCAGCCCCTGGAGGAGGCGGCGCTCGTCGGCGACGAGGTCGGCCATCGCGCCGTCGACCACCTCGCGCCCCTCGGGGGCGAGCCGCACCAGGACCGATCGGTGGTCGGCGGCTGAGGCGGCCCGCTCGACCAGCCCGCGCTCGACGAGGCGGCTGATCCGGTTGGTCATCGTGCCGCTGGTCACCAGGGTCTGACGGACCAGCTGGGTGGGGGTGAGCTCATAGGGGTCGCCCGCGCGGCGCAGTGCCGACAGCACATCGAACTCCCACGACTCCAGGCCCCGCGCGCCGAAGGCGGTCCGTCGGGCCAGGTCGAGGTGCCGAGCCAGCCGGGAGACCCGCGAGAGCACCTCCAGCGGGCTGACGTCGAGGTCGGGCCGCTCGCGCGCCCACGCGGCGACGATGCGGTCGACCTCGTCGCCCGGGTGCTCACTCATGGGGTCAGGGTAGCGAGCCGCGCCCGCTGCGCCGGCGCGACGGCATACCTGCTGATCAGCGGAACTGCCCCTCGATCCGGGCCACCTCGTCCTCGCTGAGGTCGAGGTGCACCGCCTGGGCCGAGTCGGTGATCGACTGCGGGCGGCTCGCGCCCGGGATGGGGATGACGTGGTCGCCGAGCCCGAGCTCCCACGCGATGACGACCTGCTGGGCGCTGACGCCGCGCTCCTGCCCGATCTCGTGGAAGGCGGAATAGGTGGCGCCGACCTCGCTGGCCGACCCCGACCCGCCCAGCGGCGACCACGGCAGGAACGCCACGCCGTGCCGAACGCAGTGCTCCAGCTCATCGCGGCTGGAGCGGAAGCGGGGGGAGAACTCGTTCTGGACCGAGGCGAGGCCGCCCTCGCCGAGGACCTCGAGCGCGACGTCGATCTCCTCGACATTGGCGTTGGAGATGCCGACGGCCTTGATCTTGCCCTCGTCCTGGAGGTCCTTGAAGGTCTGGACGACCTCGCCGTAGAGGCGCCAGCGGTCCGGGCGGTGCCACTGGTAGAGGTCGATGACCTCGACGTCCAGCGCGCGCAGGGAGGCCTCGACCGCGCGTCGCAGGTAGGCCGGCGACCCGTCGCGGCCCCACGCCTCGCCCTCGGCGCGCGTGATGCCGCCCTTCGTGCCGACGACGACGTGGCTGGTGTCGCCGTAGGACGCGAGGGCCCGAGCGACGATCCGCTCGTTGTGGCCCATCTGGTCCCAGCTCGGGGCGTAGATGTCGGCGGTGTCGATGAAGGTCACGCCGGCGTCGAGCGCGGCGTGCACGGTGGCCACCGACTGCTCCTCGCTCGGGGCGGGGGTCTTGGCCATCGAGAAGGGCATGGCGCCCAGGCCGATGGCGGAGACGGTGAACGGGCCGAGCTGACGGGTCTGCATACCGGCGAGCCTAGGCGCGGGCCTCCCGGGTGTCACACCCGCATCACGCTGCCAGGTCGTGCGGATCTGCGCGGCGCATCACACCGGGCAGATCCGGATTTCCCGGCAGTCCGGTGCGTCTGTGACGGCTGGGCCCTGGGCTCCCCGGGTAGGAATCGAACCTACGTCGCTAATCCTGATTCAAAGTCAGGCGGCCCCTACCAGCAGAGCAACCGGGGATCGTGCGGAGGCACCCGGACCAGCCTAACGGGGAGGGCTCAGCCGGAGGTGCGGGCGCGCAGGACAGGCTTGGCCTCCATGCCGGCCAGGCCGTTCCAGGCGAGGTTGACCAGGTGCGCGGCGACGTCCTCCTTCTTCATCCGGCGCGAGTCCAGCCACCAGCCGCCGGGGATCGCCACCATGCCGACGAGCATCTGCGCATAGAGCGGCGCGGTCTTGGGGTCGAGCCGGCGGCGCTTGAACTCCGCGGCGAGGATGTGCTCGACCTGGGTCGCGATGTCGCTGATGAGCGAGGCGAAGGACCCGGTCGACTGGCCGGGCGGGTTGTCGCGCACGAGGATGCGGAAGCCGTCGGTCGAGGTCTCGATGTAGTCCAGCAGCGCCATCGCCGCGGCCTCGAGCAGGGCCCGAGCGTTGCCCTCGTGCTCGGTCAGCGCGTCGGTGATCTGCCCGAGCAGGGCCTGGATCTCCCGGTCGACGACGACGGCATACAACCCTTCCTTGCCGCCGAAGTGCTCGTAGATGACCGGCTTGGAGACGCCCGCCGCCTCGGAGATCTGCTCCACGCTCGTGCCCTCGAAGCCGCGCTCGGCGAACAGCGAGCGCCCCACCTCGATGAGCTGCTGGCGCCGTTGGGGGCCGGTCATCCGGTGTCGGGAGGTCTTCGCGCTGGGGGTCACCACCCCATCATGCCAAGCGCTGGTCCGTGGGCCGCAGGTGCAGAGGTACAGTCGGTGACGTGACGACCCATCACCCCTCCGCCGTCATCATCCTCGCCGCCGGCCAGGGCACGCGCATGAAGAGCGCCATCCCCAAGGTCCTGCACCGCATCGGCGGCCGCTCCCTCCTCGGTCACGCGATGTATGCCGCCCGCCAGGCCGGGCCGCAGCACCTCGCCGTGGTCGTCCGGCACGAGCGGGAGCGGGTCGCCGCCCACGTCGCCGAGCTCGACGCGCAGGCCGTCGTCGCCGACCAGGACGAGGTGCCCGGCACCGGCCGCGCCTGCGAGTGCGGCCTGGATGCCCTTCCCGCCGACCTCACCGGCACCGTGCTCGTGACGATGGGCGACGTGCCGCTGCTCGCCGGCGACACCCTGCTCGAGCTGACCCGGGTCCACGAGGAGCGCGGCTCGGCCGTCACCCTCCTCTCGGCGGTCGTCGACGACGCCGGCACCTACGGCCGGGTCGTGCGCGACGCGGACGGCGAGCTGGCCGAGATCATGGAGTTCAAGGACGCGAAGCAGCGTCGGGAGGCGGGGGACCCCGACTACTCCCACGTGGTCGACATCCGGGAGTACAACTCCGGCATCTACGCCTTCGACGTCGAGGTGCTGCGGCGTGCCCTCGGGCAGGTCGGGCAGGCCAACGCCCAGGGCGAGAAGTACCTCACCGACGTCATCAAGATCGCCCGCGAGGAGGGCCGCACCGTCGTCGCCCACCCGTTGGCCGACCTCCAGCAGACCGAGGGGGTCAACGACAAGGTGCAGCTCGCCGCGCTCGGCAAGGAGCTCAACCGGCGCGTCGTCACCCAGCACCTGCGCGACGGCGTCATCGTCGTGGACCCCGACACCACGTGGATCGACGCCGACGTCACGATCGGCCAGGACACCGTCATCCGGCCCGGCACCCAGCTGCTCGGCGCCACGACCATCGGCAGCGAGGCCACGATCGGGCCGGACACGACGATCAGCGACTGCGAGGTCGGGGACGGCGCGAGCGTGGTGCGCACCCAGGCCGAGCACGCGCAGATCGGTCCGCGGACCAGCGTCGGACCCTTCTCCTACCTGCGGCCCGGCACGATCCTCGGTGAGGGCGGCAAGATCGGCGGCTTCGTCGAGACCAAGAACGCCGACATCGGCCCGGGCGCCAAGGTGCCCCACCTGACCTACTGCGGCGACGCCACCATCGGCGAGGGCGCCAACATTGGGGCCGGCACGATCTTCGCCAACTACGACGGAGTCGCCAAGCACCACACGACCGTCGGACGCCACAGCTTCGTCGGCTCCGACTCGGTGCTCGTCGCGCCGGTCGAGATCGCCGACGGGGCCTACGTCGCCGCCGGCTCGACCATCGAGGGCCGGGTCGAGGCCGGGCAGATCGCCGTCGCGCGCGGGCGGCAGCGCAACGTCGACGGCTGGGTCGCCCGGCGCCGTGCCGGCACCCCGACCGCGACCGCCGCGCAGGAGGCGCTCTCCCGGCAGGAGACCGACGGGGCGCGCAGCACGGACGACCCGGCTGACGGCATACCCGATCAGACCGGCGGCCAGCACCGCGACCAGAGTTCACAGGAGAGCTGATGGGCATCCACAAGACGACGGAGAAGAATCTCATGGTCTTCTCCGGCCGGGCACACCCCGCGCTGGCCGAGGAGGTCGCCGACGAGCTCGAGACCCACCTCGTGCCGATGCAGGCGCACACCTTCGCCAACAGCGAGATCTACGTTCGCTTCGACGAGTCGGTGCGCGGCTGCGACGCCTTCGTCATCCAGAGCCACACCGCTCCGGTCAACGAGTGGATCATGGAGCAGCTCATCATGGTCGACGCGCTCAAGCGCGGGTCCGCCAAGCGGATCACCGTGGTGCTGCCGTTCTACGGGTATGCCCGTCAGGACAAGAAGCACCGCGGCCGCGAGCCGATCTCGGCCCGGCTCATCGCCGACATGTTCAAGACCGCGGGCGCCGACCGGCTGCTCACCGTCGACCTGCACACGGCCCAGATCCAGGGCTTCTTCGACGGCCCCGTCGACCACCTCATGGCGACGCCGATCCTGTCCGAGCACATCAAGCAGAAGTATGGCGACCGTCAGCTCGCGGTGGTCTCCCCGGACGCCGGGCGCATCAAGGTCGCCGAGTGGTGGAGCAACAAGCTCGGCGGCGTGCCGCTGGCCTTCATCCACAAGACGCGCGACGTCACCCGCCCCAACCAGTCGGTCGCCAACCGGGTCGTCGGTGAGGTCCAGGGCCGCACCTGCATCCTCGTCGACGACATGATCGACTCCGGAGGCACCATCTGCCAGGCCGCCGAGGCGCTCATGAAGGACGGTGCCCAGGAGGTCGTCATCGCCGCGACGCATGCGATCTTCTCCGAGCCGGCCATCGAGCGGCTCACCAACTCGGTGGCCACCGAGGTCGTCGTCACCAACACGCTGCCGATCTCGGACGAGGCGTTGGCGATGGACAAGCTCACCCAGCTCTCGATCGCGCCGCTGCTGAGCCGGGCCATCCGTGAGGTCTTCGAGGACGGCTCGGTCACCTCGATGTTCGAGGGCCGCGCCTGACCCAGGCACCTGCGGACGATTTCGCCGCCCGGGGGCCGCGGCGATAGACTGAGCGACGTTGCCTCGGCGAGGGATGCTGCGTGGTGTCCGTCATCGACGAAGAGCTCACGGTGGTTGCTGCCCCGCGTCGAGGCCCGACCAGATCCCACCGCATACCCCTGAACGAGGTCCTATCCCATGGCTGACGAGCTGAAGATTTCCGCCGAGAAGCGCACGGAGTTCGGCAAGGGCGCTGCCCGCCGTATCCGCCGCGCCGACAAGGTGCCGGCCGTGCTCTACGGTCACGGCACCCCGCCGCTGCACCTGTCGCTGCCGGGCCACGAGGCCATGCTGGCGCTGCGCCACTCCAACGCCGTCCTCACCCTGGACGTCGAGGGCGAGTCCCACATGGCCCTGGCCAAGGACGTCCAGCGCGACCCGATCAAGCGCTTCATCGAGCACGTCGACCTCGTCGTCGTGAAGAAGGGCGAGAAGGTCACCGTCGAGGTCGGCGTCCACCTGGAGGGCGAGGCCGCTCCGGAGACCGTCGTCACCACCGACCACTCGGTGCTCGAGGTCGAGGCCCCGATCACTGGCATCCCCGAGTGGCTCACCGTGTCCGTCGAGGGCCTGGAGGCCGGCACCCAGATCCTGGCTGGCGAGGTCGAGCTGCCCGAGGGCGTCACCTTGGTCACCGACCCGGAGGCGCTGGTAGTCAACGTGTCGCAGGCGATCTCCGAAGAGGCCCTGGAGGCCGAGCTCGCCGAGGCCGAGGCCGAGGCCGGCATCGAGCAGGACGAGTCCGACGAGGAGGCCGCCGAGGCCGAGGCTGCCGAGGGTGGCGACGCCGACGGCGAGTCCGCCGAGGGCGAGGACGCCGACGCCAAGGACGAGTGATCCGGCGCGGGCATCCGCCCGCACCCAGCGTGATCGTGGCCGCGCCCGGTGTCATCCGGCGCGGCCACGCCGTGTCACGAGAGCAGGAACGAGGAAGCATGACTGAGGCACCGTGGCTGGTCGTGGGCCTGGGCAACCCCGGGACGAGGTATGCCGGAAACCGGCACAACGTCGGCGCCATGGTCGTTGAGGAGCTGGCCCGGCAGTCGGGGGCGAGCCTGCGTCAGCACAAGGCCGGTCAGGCGTGGGCGGCTGAGGTGCGCCTGGGGACGGCCCCCGGCGGGCTGCCGGGTCCGCGCGCCGTCCTGGCCCGGCCGATGACCTACATGAACGTCTCGGGGGGCCCGGTCTCCGGCCTGGCGACGTTCTACAAGATCCCGACCGAGCAGGTGGTCGTGGTGCACGACGAGCTCGACATCGAGCCCGGTCAGGTGCGGCTCAAGCGCGGTGGGGGCGAGGGCGGCCACAACGGGCTGCGCTCGATCAGCCAGTCGTTGGGGAGCAAGGACTACCTGCGGGTGCGGCTCGGGATCGGGCGTCCGCCCGGTCGCCAGGACCCGGCTGACTACGTGCTCTCCGACTTCCCGACCAAGGACCGGGTCGAGACCGAGCTGCTCGTCGGTGACGGCGTCGACGCCGTGGTCGACCTGGCCCACCTGGGGCTCGAGGCGACGCAGCAGCGCTTCCACTCCCGCTGACCCGGTCGAGCGAAGAGCCGGCGACGGACGGAGTGCCCGCACTCTCCGCGCGACGGTCGGGTCACGGCTGGGAGGCGGTCAACGAGGCAGCGCGGACCGTGCGTCGGCCAGGTGATCGCGGGCGGAGGAGACGAGGGACCGCAGCCGCTGGAGCTCCTTGACCACCACGTCGGCGGGGAGGGTCCAGGTGAGGTCGTCCGTCGCGCCGGTCGACAGACCGGCGCGTGCCCGGTGCACCTCCAGCACCAGGTCCTCCGCGTCGGACAGCTCGGCCCTGGCCGGTGCGGTCTGCGACCGTTCCACCTCGGCCTCCGCCAGCTCGATGAGGATCCGCGTGTCCGCGAGGTCCTGGTCCAGGCTGACGACGTCACCCCCGAGGAGGCGGCTCAGCTCCTGCGCTCGTCGTCGCGCCTCGGCGGCACGTGCGGACGCGCGTCGCCGGTGACGCCAGGCGGTGATGGCGACGAGGACGACGGCGAGCGCCAGCAGGAGGCCCACGGCCCACGCTGCCGCGGTGCGCGTCTGCTGCGCGGTGTCCACAGGGTCAAGGGCGGTGATCTCGACGACGGCAGTGCGCACGGCGCCGGGTGCGTCCTGCGCCCGGGCCTGGGCGGTGAGCTCCTCGACGATGGCCGAGACCGCGTCCGGATCGAGGCCGGCCGCCGGGGGGACGAGGGCGGAGGCGTCCGCGTCGTCGACGCTGACCGCGACGGCCAGGTCCTGCTCGCCCAGCCCTGACAGCTCCGCCGTCTGCGCGAGCCAGTCCGCGCCCTCCTGCCCCGCGAAGTCGTCCACGACGACGACGAAGAGCTGGAGCCCGGTGCGTTCGGTGAACCTGTCCTGCGCCGATGTCAGCTCTTCGGTCCCGGTGAGCACCTCGGCCTGGTCCACGAGCTCGTCCGGGAGGTCGAAGGGTTCCTGGGCGCTCACCTCAGCAGGACGGAGGGGGCCGATCAGCGGGGCACCGGCGATGACGGCCAGGAGGGCGGCCCAGGCGAGGCGGTGCCGTGAGCTCGGCGGGCCCGTCGGTCTCCGTGCGTGGCCCGCTGACCGCCGCAGCATCAGAAGCGACCCCCGCCGCGGCTTCGCGAGGACCGGCCCCGCGAGGATCGCCGTCGTGCCGAGCGCCTCGCGGAGGACCGTCGGCGTGCCGAGCGCCGGCGCGCGGCGCGTGCCCCCTGAGAGCGGCCGCCGCTGCTGGAGGCGACGGCGGCCACCAGGCCCAGCACGGGTGCCATGACGGTCTGGAGCTGACCTGCCGCCGCCTGGATGGCCTCGGCGCGTGCCGGGGGGTCGTGCGGATGAGACTGCAGGGCCGAGGTCGCCCTCTCGATGGCGCGGTCCACACCGGCTGCGTCCACGGCAGCGACCTGCTCCAGGCCCAGGCGGGTACCTCGGTCGAGGTGGGTCTGGAGGCTGGCGCGGTGCCGTCGGGCCTCGTCCAGTGCCCGACGCAAGGAGGTCTCCTGGGGGCGGAGCTCCCGCAGGGCCGCCTCCAGCTCTGCCGCGGGGTGCTCTGCCCGGTCCAGCAGCGTCTGTGCGCTCTGGCGTGCCTGCTCACCGCTCAGCAGGCTGTGGGCGGCCTTCCCGAAGTGCTGCTGACCCACGAAGGCGAGCGACGCCGCGTGGTCCGACCGGGCCTGGCGCAGCGACTCCCTGGACTCCGTGAGGAGCTGGCTGACCCGTCCGCGCAACCACGCCTGGTCGAGCTCCGCCATCCGCGACTCGACCGCGTCGGCCCTCGCCACCTGGTCCTCGACGGTGACGGTGAGGTCGTCGAGCCGGGAGGTGTCCTGCTGCATCGAACGGGCGAGGTCCACGTGCTCCAAGGCGAGGGACAGCCTGCGGTGGGCGTCCTCGAGGGACTGCCGGGCCGAGTGCAGAGAGCTCTGCCACTGGCCGAGGGTCGCCTGAGCCGGGAGCCGGCCACTCTGTTGCCGGGGGACGGTGCCGAGTTCGAGGACACCGCGATCCAGTCTGGTGGCCGCCTCCGTCGCCGTGGTGCGCAGTCGCTCGGCCTCCGCGTCCCCCAGCTGCAGCTCGACGAAGGCCTGCTCCTGCTCGGCCCGGTCCGCGAGCTCACGGGTCCGACCCACGAGCTCGGCGACCCGGGCGCGCTCGGCGTCCACCTGCTCGGCGCGCGCCCGCCGGTCCCGTCGTCGCCGCGCGACCCTCGGACCGAGCACGGCTGCCCCGACACCGCCGAGGACGCCCAGGACCGCCGCCCAGATCCCGCCGAAGAGCCACCAGTTGAAGCCGGTGACGGCGTCCTGGAACCCCGTCGTCGCGGCGGTGGCGGCGGCGTCCCAGTCGGACTCGCGCAGGGCGGGCTCGATCTTCTCGACGGCCACCCTCTGGGTTTGCCCGTCACTGAGCTCGGTCTGCTCCACGTACCCGTAGCGGCGGTCCTGCACGGCGACAGCGACGAGGATGTCGCCGTCCTCCAGACCGGCCAGGTCGAAGGTCTGGTCCGCCCACTCCGGGCCAGGGAGTCCGTCGAAGCTGTCCACGAAGACCAGGTGAAGGTCGACCTGGTGCTCTGCGGACAGCGCGGAGATCTGGGCCTCCACGTCCGCGCTCGTCGACGACGACAGGACCCCGGCCTCGTCGACGAGCGGCGAGAGGTCGTCCAGCGGAGGGGTGGCCGAGGCCGACGCCGCCCCGAGCCCGAGGCTCAGGACGACGCCGGCGAGCGCCAGGGCAGGCTGCGGTCGCCTCACGGCGAACGTCCCCGGCAGGGCCCGGGCCGTCAGCCCTGGCTCTTGAGCTGCTGCAGCCGGGCCTCGATCTCGGCGTCGCCGTCCCCGGCCTCCAGCTCGGCGAACTGGTCCTCCAGGCTGGCCGACTGCGCCTCCGCGCGGCCGGCGACCATGGCCTCCTGCTTGCGGATGCTGTCCTCCCACCGGGACAGGTCGCTGCTGGGGTCCATGACGTCGATGGAGGACATGGCGTCCTGGACCTTCTCCTGCGCCTCGACCGAGCGGGCGCGGGCGACCAGCGTGCTGCGGCGGGACTTGAGGTCCTCCAGCTTGGTCTTCATCGTGACCAGCCCGGTCTTGAGCTGCTCGACGGTCTGGTTCTGCTGCGCGATCGTCGGCTCGGCGGTCTTGACGTCGTTCTCGTGCTGGATCTGACGGCCCAGCGCCACCCGCGCGAGGTTGTCAAACTTGAAGGCGCCGTCCGGGTCGCCCGCGCCCCGCATCTCCTCCGCCTTGGCCGAGGCGGCAGCAGCCTTGCGGCCCCACTCCGCCGCGGCCTCGCGGTCGGTCTGCAGGTCGGCCTCGGCCATCCGCACGTTGGCGATGGTCTGCGCCACGGCCTCCTCGGCCTCCGCGATGGAGTTGGTGTAGTCCCGGACCAGCTGGTCCAGCATCTTCTCCGGGTCCTCCGCGCGGTCCAGCAGCGCGTTGATGTTGGCGCGCGCGAGCTGGCTCACCCGGCCGAGGATCGTCTGCTTCTGGGTCATGTGTGCTGTCCTTTCTCCACCCGCGGTGATCCGCGGGTCCTGCTGGTCAGAGGTCGAGGGTATGACGTGCCCGCGCCGTTCGCGGTTGCGAGCGTCCCGGCCCGGGCCTGGGTCTGCTCAGAATCGGCCGCCCGAGAAGTTCCCCCCTCCGCCGCCGCCGAAGCCGCCTCCGCTGAAGCCGCCCCCGCCGCCGAAGCTCCCGCCGCCCCCGCCGAAGGAGCCTCCACCACCCCAGCCGCCGCTGTGGCGGTGCGAGCTGCCGGCGCCCGAGAGGATGCCGCCCAGCAGCACCGACCACGGGTCGATGCCGCGGGAGCCACGACCGGAGTAGGGGCCGCCGAGGCCGCCCGGGCCGCCCCACTGGTCGGCGTCCCGCTGGGCCTCGGTGAGCGCCTGCTCCCCGAGCTGCTCGGCGCGGGTCAGCAGGTCCATGGCCGCGGTCGGCGAGTCGGAGGCCTGGGCGACCGCCTCGTCGTAGAGCCGGAGGGCCTCGGAGATCCGGGTGCGGGCGCCGCTGCTCACCGCGCCGCGACGAGTGGCGATGGTCTGGTTGATGCTCTGCAGCCGGGCTCCGACCCGGCTCACCCGGGTGTCGAAGTCGCCGCGCATCTTGGCCGCGTGACGGTCGGACTCGCGCATCGGCTCCAGCAGGGCGTCGAGGTCGTGCTCGGCGGCGTCGAGCTCCGCGAGCGCCCGCAGCGGGTCGCCGCCCTCACGGCTGGCCTGGGCCTGCTCGATCGCGGCCCGGGCCCGCTGCACCGCCTGGGTGACCGTGGGCTCGCTGCCCGCCAGCCGCCGCGCGTCCTGCAGATCGGCGGACAACGAGGCGATGCCGCCCGCGATCGCCTCACCGGCCCCGCGCAGCTCGGCGTCGGCGGTCGAGATCTGGTCGAGCAGGGCGGCCGCCTGGCCGATGGACTCCTCCGCGGCACGCGCGGCGGCGACGGCGGAGGCGCGGTCGTCGCGCTCCAGCGACTGACGGCCCGCCGTGACGAATCCGTCGGCGGAGTCGAGCAGGTTGGTCGCCTGGTCGAGGTTGCCCCGCACCGTGGCCAGCGCGGAGGCCGGATGACGCGCCTCCAGGCCGCGCAGTTCCTGCCCTGCCGCCGGCAGCCGGTCGCGGGTCTCGCGGGCCCTGGTCGCGAGCTCGGCGAGGAACTGCGGCGCGCGGTCCTGCAACGAGCGCAGCCGCGCGAACTCCTGGGTCTGGGCGTCCAGCTCGGCCCGGGCGGTCCCGGTGAGCTCCAGGATCCGGCCGAGCATGCCGCGCTGGACGCTCTCCGGCTCCTCGGTGTCGTCGTCGAGCTGCTGGCGCAGGCTGAAGGCCTCCTTCGCCGCGGCCCGCGCTCGGGCCAGCGCCGCGGTGAACGCCTCGGTCCGCTGCGTGCCGAACTGCGCCTGCGCGAAGTCGAGCTCCTCACCGGCCGAGCGCACGGCGTTGTCCATGCCCACGAGTGCCTCGGCCGCCTCGCGGTGCAGCTCGGACAGGCTGCGGCCCTGGGCCTGCGGGGGGACCGGGGCGCCCGGGTCCGGCCGTCGCTTGCGCCGGCCCGCGGCCATGGCGACGCCGCCGACGACGAGGGGGGCGAAGAAGAGCAGGGGGAAGGCGCCGCCCAGCCCGCCGGAGGAGCTGGGATAGACCGACTCGTCGTCGGGCACGCTCACGCCCCCGCCCGAGGAGCCGCCGGCATACTCCCGGGCGAAGCCCTCGGTCGCGCCCTCGATGGCTCCCGCCCAGTCGTCCTGCGCCAGCCGCGGCTCGATGTCCTCCAGCTGCACGGTCTGGAGCTGGTCGTCCGACAGGCTCCCGCCGACGTCCCCGACGCCGTAGGCGCGTTGGTCCACCGCGACCGCCAGCAGCAGGTCGCCGGTGCCCATCGCGGACTCCTCGGAGGTGAGCTCGGCCCACTGCGGCCCGTCGACCGTCTCGCCGGAGGCGTCGGTGAAGGTGTCGACGTAGGCGACGAAGAGCTGAAGGCCGGTCTCCTCGCGCAACGCCTCGATCTGCTCGGCGGCCTCGGCCTCCTCCTCGTCGCTGAGCACGTCGGCCGGGTCGTAGACCGACTCCTCGAGATAGCTCGGCTCCTCCGCGGCGGCGCTCACCGCCAGCAGCGGGGTGACGGCGATCGCGGCGCCGACGGCCAGGATGCGGCTGGCCGCCCCCGCCCGCGCCGCCCTGGAGCGATGTGTCAACTGGCTCACGCTTCCTGATCCTGCCTGACGGCGCTGGTGGGCGCCACCCTGGGGTCGTCCGGGCTCGCGCGGGGCACGTCCGTCGGTCGCCGGATCTAGACTGGATCGTCGTTCTCCCCGACTCTCCCGTGAGGCCTTCCCGTATGCCGCTCCTCCCGCTCCTCGCCGCCCTGCGCACCCAGGCGGCGGTCGCCGCCGTGCTGGAGACCGCGGCCCGCGGCGAGGCCGCGCTCGAGGTGTCCGCAGCACCCGGTCTGCACCCGGCACTGCTGGCGCTGCTCGCCGCGGGGGAGGGCAGCGAGGGGGCCCGTGGGGACGCTGGTGATGCCGCGCCCGCGCCGCTGCTCGCCGTCACCGCCACGGGCCGGGAGGCCGACGACCTCGTCGGGATGCTCGGGGAGCTGCTGCCCGGCGGCGCCGACGACGTCGCGGGCTTCCCCAGCTGGGAGACCCTCCCGCACGAGCGGCTCAGCCCTCGCTCGGACACCGTCGGTCACCGACTGGCCACCCTGCGTCGGCTGGCCCACCCCGACCTGACCGGTCAGGACCCGGCGACCGGCCCGGTGCGGGTCGTGGTCGCGAGCGTCCGTGCCCTGCTCCAGCCCCTCGTCAAGGGCCTCGGTGACCTCGTCCCCGTGGCCCTGCGCGCCGGCGACGACCGGCCGCTCACCGAGGTGGTCGAGGCGCTGGCGGCGGCGGCCTACACCCGCGTCGACATGGTCGAGCGGCGCGGCGAGTTCGCCGTGCGCGGCGGGATCCTCGACGTCTTCCCGCCGACCGAGGAGCACCCGGTGCGGGTGGAGTTCTGGGGCGACACGGTCGAGGAGGTGCGGTGGTTCAAGGTCGCCGACCAGCGCAGCCTGGAGATCGCCGGGCACGGGCTCTACGCCCCGCCGTGCCGGGAGGTGCTGCTCACCGATGACGTGCGCGCCCGGGCGGCCGAGCTCGTCGACGTCCTGCCCGGTGCGGAGGACATGCTCGCCAAGATCGCCGAGGGCATCGCGGTGGAGGGTATGGAGTCGCTCGCCCCCGCGCTCGTCGACGGCATGGAGACGGTGGTCGACGTGCTCCCCACGACCTCCCGGGTCGTCGTGCTCGACCCGGAGCGGGTGCGGACCCGCGCGCACGACCTGGTCCGCACCAGCGAGGAGTTCATGCGGGCCGGGTGGGCCGCCGCGGCCGGGGGCGGCGCCGCGGTGCCGATCGACCTGCAGCAGGTGCTCGGCACCGCCTCCTCGTGGTCGTTGGCGGACATGCGCGGCCACACCCTGTCCTCCGGCCGGTCGTGGTGGTCGCTGTCGACCTTCGCCGCGGACGAGTCGCTGGAGGAGTTCGTCCGGCACGACACCCCGGATGGTGAGGCCCGCGAGGGACGCGAGGAGCCGGAGGGCGCTGCGGGTGCACCGGACGACGCACCCCCCACCCTCGACGTGCCCTCGAGCCCGGTCACGGCATACCGCAGCGACGTCGATGCCTTCGTCACTGACGCGCGCGGCTGGCTCGCCCAGGGGCGCCCGGTCGTCGTGGCGCTCGAGGGTCACGGCCTGGCGCGTCGCGTCGGGGAGGTGCTCAGCGAGCGCGAGGTCGCCCACCAGGTGGTCGACAGCCTGGCCGACCTCGGTGACGACCCGCTGCCGACCGACCGGCTGACGGTGACCACCGGCCGGGTGGGTCGCGGCTTCCTGCTCGACGACGTCGGGCTCGTCCTGCTCGGCGAGACCGACCTCACCGGCAGCCAGGCCACCGGGGGCAGCACCAAGGACATGCGACGCATGCCCTCGCGCCGGCGCCAGGGCGTCGACCCGCTGCAGCTGCGGCCGGGCGACTACGTCGTGCACGAGCAGCACGGGGTGGGCCGCTTCGTCGAGATGGCGCAGCGGCAGGTGCAGGGCGCCACCCGGGAGTACGTCGTGCTGGAGTACGCCCCGTCCAAGCGCAACCAGCCCGGCGACCGGCTCTACCTGCCGACCGACCAGCTGGACCAGCTGACGAAGTACGTCGGCGGCGAGGCGCCCACCCTGCACCGCCTCGGTGGCGCGGACTGGCAGAAGACCAAGTCGCGGGCGCGCAAGCACGTCAAGCAGATCGCCGCCGAGCTCATCCGGCTCTACTCCGCGCGCCAGGCGACCAAGGGGCACGCCTTCGGCCCCGACTCGCCGTGGCAGCGCGAGCTCGAGGACGCCTTCGCCTACGTCGAGACCCCGGACCAGCTCGTCTCGATCGAGGAGGTCAAGGCCGACATGGAGAAGACCGTGCCGATGGACCGCCTCATCAGCGGCGACGTCGGCTACGGCAAGACCGAGATCGCCGTGCGCTCGGCCTTCAAGGCGATCCAGGACGGCAAGCAGGTCGGGGTGCTCGTGCCCACGACCCTGCTCGTGCAGCAGCACTTCCAGACCTTCTCCGAGCGGTATGCGCAGTTCCCGGTCACGGTGAAGGCGTTGTCGCGCTTCCAGAGCGACAAGGAGGCCAAGGAGGTCATCGACGGGCTGGCGGACGGCTCGGTCGACCTCGTCATCGGCACCCACCGCATCCTCGGCTCCACCGTGCGCTTCAAGGACCTCGGGCTGGTCATCATCGACGAGGAGCAACGCTTCGGGGTCGAGCACAAGGAGCAGCTCAAGGCGCTGCGCACCAATGTCGACGTGCTCGCGATGTCGGCGACGCCCATCCCGCGCACCCTGGAGATGGCGATCACCGGCATCCGGGAGATGTCGACCCTGGCCACGCCTCCCGAGGAGCGGCACCCGGTGCTGACCTTCGTCGGCGGCTACGACGAGAAGCAGATCGCGGCGGCGATCCGGCGCGAGCTGCTGCGTGACGGGCAGGTCTTCTTCGTGCACAACAAGGTCAGCTCGATCGAGAAGATCGCCTCCCGGCTGCGGGACCTCGTGCCCGAGGCCCGCGTGGAGACCGCCCACGGGCAGATGGGTGAGCACCGTCTGGAGCAGGTGGTCCTCGACTTCTGGGAGCGGCGCTTTGACGTGCTGGTCTGCACGACGATCGTCGAGACCGGGCTGGACATCTCCAACGCCAACACCCTCGTCGTGGACCGGGCGGACACCTTCGGTCTCTCCCAGCTGCACCAGCTGAGGGGCCGGGTCGGTCGTGGCCGGGAGCGGGCCTACGCCTACTTCCTCTACCCGCCCGAGAAGCCGCTCACCGAGACGGCGGTGGACCGGCTCCAGACGATCGCCGCCAACACCGACCTCGGGGCCGGTATGGCGGTGGCGATGAAGGACCTGGAGATCCGCGGTGCCGGCAACCTGCTCGGCGGTGAGCAGTCCGGTCACATCGAGGGCGTCGGCTTCGACCTCTACGTCCGGCTCGTCGGCGAGGCCGTGGCGGCCTTCAAGGGTGAGGGCGAGGCCCCGCCCGCGGAGGTCAAGATCGAGCTGCCGGTCGATGCCCACCTACCGCACGACTACGTGCCGGGGGAGCGGCTGCGGCTGGAGGCATACCGCAAGCTCGCGCAGGTGGCCGACGAGGACTCCCTGGAACGGATCCGCGAGGAGCTGGTCGACCGCTACGGCGCGCCGCCCGCCCCGGTGCAGACGCTCCTGGAGGTCGCCCGGCTGCGCACCGTGGCGCGTGCCGCCGGCATCAGCGACATCGCGATCCAGGGCCAGATGATCCGCTTCGCCCCGGTGGAGAACCTCCGCGAGAGCCAGCAGCTAAGGCTCACCCGGGTCTACAAGGGCACGATCATCAAGCCCGCGCTGCGCCAGATCCTCGTGCCGGTGCCCAAAACCGCGCCGATCGGCGGCAAGCCGCTGCGCGACCAGGAGATCCTCGACTGGGCGAGCCAGCTCGTCCGCGGCATCCTGCTCGACGACTTCGCCGCCGCACGCTGACCTTCGCCGAGGCGGGGCCTCGGGCGGCGCTCGGCTGCTTCCAGCTCGACGCTGACCTACACAGGGGTTCCGTACGGCGGGATGTGGAGCCATAATGGAGCCATGCCCAACATCCAGATCAAGGGCGTGCCGGAAGAGACGCACGCCGTCCTGCGGCAGCGCGCGGCGCACGCCCACCAGTCACTCCAGGAGTACCTTCTCTCCCGTCTCATCAGTGAGGCCCAGCAGCCGACGCTGGAGGAGGTGCTCGACCGGGCCGCCAGACGGGACGGAGCCTCCCTGCCGTTGACGGACGCCGTGAGCACCCTGCGGTTCGAGCGTGCTCGTCGTTGATGCCAGCGTCCTCGCCGTCGCCCTTCTGGACGCCGGGCCGGACGGGGACCACCTTCGGGCACGGCTGCGCGGTGAGGACCTGGCAGCACCCAGCCTGGTCGACCTGGACGTCGTGTCGGTGTGGCGAGGCCTGGCCCGTGGTGGCCAGCTAGACGCCAGACGTGTCGCTGCTGCCCTCGACGACCTGCGCGCCCTGCCGTTGCAGCGGGTCGATCACCAGACACTCGTCGTCCGCTCCTGGGAGCTGCGGGAGGATCTCACGATCTACGACGCCTCCTACGTCGCCCTGGCTGAGGCGCTGCAGACAACCTTGCTCACGGGGGATCGGCGCATCGCTCGGGCCCCCGGCCCGAGATGCGCCATCGAGATCGCCAGGCCGCCCTCGCGCCCGCGCTGAGACATGCAGGCCTGGGGGTGGCTGGGTGGCCTCTGATGCACTGCCGCTGGCCTTCGCCGCAGAAACGTGACCCACCTCAGGTCGACATATCGCATCGTCGATGCACGGGACTTCTCTTCCTAGCCGCACGTGGATGCGGAGCATCCGACTCGGCCGACCGCGGCTACTCCAGCAAGGGAATGTCGAGGTCGTAGGCGAGCGCGAAGGCCCTGGCGAGACGACGCTCCTGCTCGGACGTGAGGAAACCCAACGTCCGTCCCCAGCAGGTCGACGGGGATGGTGAGGACGTTGTCCACCGAGACGGCACTGTCGTGGTCCAGCCCGTTGACCGGTCCGACCGGCACCTCGCTGGACAGTCCCTTGATGGTCGACGTGATGGGGGCCACGGTGACCTTCGTCATGACCGGGCGCAGCATCCCGGGTCAGGACGAGAACGGGGCGGGTCTTGTCCAGCCGCGCCAGACAGATCTCGCGCACAGATCAGTCGTCCAGCGTCGCGTGGGCCGCGGACCACGCGACGAGATCGTCGAGGTCATCGGCCGCGCCCGTGTCCTCGAGGGTCTGTGCGTCCTGCTCTGCAGCCTGCAGACGCATCTCGCGCTCCAGGGACGCAGCCACCAGTGCGGCACGACTGGGCGCCTTGCCGCTGGCGACGCTCCGGTCCAGGAAGCGGACCATCTCGTCTGGGAGCCGAACCGCGATCTGAGTGGTCATGCACCCAGCATACCGCTACGCATCCCGATATGGGATGCGACGGGGCGTGGTCAGGTGAAGCGCAGGAGGTGCAGGCCGGCCCCCGTGACGTGCGGGATGGTCTCGAGGATTCAAGGGTAGTGCGGGTCGCTGACGTGCCCGTCGAAGAACATCGGCTCCCCGGCGTCTGCGGTGCGACGCACGGCCGCACGCATCGCTGCGCGGACGTCCTCCAGTGCACTCGGCGCGTCGGGGTCGACCGCTTCGGTGACGACGCACACCGGGCCCTCCGGCTCGCGGAAGCTCAAGGCCACCGCCGTGGGTATGCCGTCGCGCAGGATGAGCACGCTCAGCTCGGGCGCCAGGTCCTCGGCCAGCATCGGCCCGAAGATCTCGCGTGCGGCGACCTCGTCCTCGAGCGGCGACCACCCCGCGTGGACCCAGGTGTAGACCCGGATCCAGAGATCGAGGATCTCCTGCGCGTCGAGCCCGTCGACCTCGCCGAGGGTGGCCCCAGCAGGCAGGCTCTCGTCCGCCCAGGCGGCATTGGTCGGCTCCGCGCCGTCCACCTCCGACGGCGGGCACACCTGGAAGACGGCATCCCCGCCGCGTCGCGGAGTGCCGTCGCGAGCTCGCGGGTCGCCTCGACCGGCACCTGCTCATCGACGCTCAGCCAACCGAAGGAGCGGCTGAGGGCGCCCGATGAAGGCCTGGGCCGCGTGCGTCCCGTCGGTGGCCGACCAGCGCGTGCCGGGTTCGGTCTCCGTGATCTCCATCCGGGCAGGCTACGTCGGGAGATCGCTACGGTGAACCCGTGGAGAAGGTACAGACGGACAAGGTGGTGTGCTACATCGTCTCGGCGGGCTGTCTCCTCGTCTTCACCCACCGTGATCTTCCCCTCGACGAGGTGGGCGTACAGGTGCCAGCCGGGAGTATCAGACCAGGAGAGGACCCCGCCGCCGCCGCACTCCGGGAAGCGTCCGAGGAGACGGGCCTCGGCGATCTCAGGGTGCTCCGAAAGCTTGGTGAGGCGGACTACGACATCACTCCCTATCGCCCGGTGGTCATGCACCGACACTTCTTCGAGCTCACCACGGACTGCCCTGTCGATGACCGGTGGCCCAGTCGGGAGCCCGACCCCGAGGGTGGAGGACGCGGTCCGGTGTTCGACTGCTACTGGATCCCGCTGGAGCAGGGGCACGTCCTGTCGGGCGGACTCGGCGCGCTTCTAGGGTGCGTCGTTCCCTGAGTTTTGCGGGGCTGCGTGATCGTCGTGACCGCCCCAGACTGCACGGGCCCGCCTGGGTCCGACAGCCAGGCCCGCCCTCAGTGGACGAAGGTCTCCAGGGTGGCGCCGAGCCGGGGGAGGGCCGCGACGACGTGCTCCTTCGCCTTGCCGCGGAAGGAGGCATACACCCGGCCCAGGGGGTTGCCCTCGACCCGGGCGGAGGCGGAGTCGGCGACCGCGAGGAGCTCGTCGGCGACCTGGCCCGAGCGCGCCGGGTCGGAGAGGTAGGTGCCGAAGGGGAGGTCGCCCTTGGCGTCGTAGTGCGGGTCGAGCGCGCGGGCCAGGCCGGGCAGGAGGCGGTCCACGCCCTTGCGCACGTTGCTCTCGCTGGCCCTCTTGGCCCCCGCGAAGGCGGTCTTGAGCATCGTGCCGGAGATGCCCTTCTTGGTGGAGACCTCGGCGTCGGCGAGGACGAGGAGGGCGTCGACGACCCGGGGTCGCGTCGCCGGGTCCAGGACTGCGGTGCTCAGGGTGCTCATGGAGCCGAGCATGCCACGACGGGAGCCTCGGGCGCGTCATGCGATGATGACCATCGTGAAGCGCGCACACTCCCTCCCTCTCGCAGCCTCGATCGCCGCGGTCGCACTGGCCGGGTGCAGCGGGGTCGGCATGACCGAGGGTGTCGTCATCGACGGCACCGGCTACAGCGTCGAGGAGGTGCAGGAGGCCAGCCAGCAGCTCAGCGTCGTGTCGCCCGAGCCGGTCGACACCGCGGGCGCCATCTATCAGGCCGGCCTCGCGCCGCTGCTCAGCGGCTGGTTCGAGGGCACGAGCTATGAGATCACCGACAGTGAGATCCGCAGCGAGCTGTCCGACGCCGGGCTCGAGGACGAGGCCGGGGACCTCACCGTCGAGGCCGTGAAGTTCCAGCGCTATGCCGCCCTCACCGGTGACCAGGCCGCGATGTCCAGCGAGGAACTCGCGCCCGTGCTCGCCGAGCTCCAGTCCCTGACCGAGGACGACATCGGCGCGCTGCCGGTCGAGGTCAACCCGCGCTTCGGCTCCTGGGGCCCGGCCGGTCAGGGCATCGTGCCCGAGGTGCCCGAGTGGATCGTCCAGCCCGAGAGCTGAGCCTGCTGCTGACCTCCCCCCGGGTGGCGCCGGGGCTCATGTCGGCGTCGGCCTGGGAGATCGTGCGCTCGGCCGATCACGTCCTGGCCGCCGATGCCGAGGCGCCGGTGCCGGGCGCCCTGCGCGCTGCCGGTGTCGAGGTGCGCCCCGGGCGCGCGGAAGCCACGCCGGGGGAGCGGGCCGAGGAGCTGCTGGGGCTGCCCGGTCGCGTCGTGTGGGTGGGCTCGCCCGACGGCGACCCGGGTCTCGCCGAGGCGCTCGCGGTGCAGCTCCCGGAGGAGGATCCGCCGACGCTGGAGCTGCTCGTCGGCTCCTGGGACACCCCCGGCGCCCGGTTGCTCGACGCCGTCGCCGTCATGGACCGGCTCCGCTCACCCGGTGGCTGCCCCTGGGACGCCGAGCAGACGCACGCCAGCCTCACGCCCTATCTCATCGAGGAGGCGCACGAGGCGGCCGAGGTGCTCGATGGGCTGGACGCCGCGACCGGCGCTCCGCGCGAGCACGCGATCGACGAGCTGGGCGACGTCCTGCTGCAGGTGCTCTTCCACGCCCGGGTCGGGGCCGAGCATGCCGACGAACCCTTCGACGTCGACGACGTCGCCGCCGGGCTCGTCGCCAAACTCGTCCGTCGCCACCCGCACGTCTTCGCCCGCGTCGAGGTCGACGGGGCGGCCGACGTCGCCCGCAACTGGGAGCAGATCAAGGCCGACGAGCGGGCCGCCTCGGGGGCGGGCGCCCGCGAGCACCCGCTCGACGGCATCCCGACTGGTATGCCGCCGCTCGCCCGCGCGGCGAAGGTCGCCTCCCGACTGGGTCGGGCCGGGCAGGGCGAACGGCTCGCTGAGCAGGTCGGTGCGTTGGAGTCCGACGGTGACGCCGGCGCACCGCTGCTGCGCGCCGTCCTCGAGCTGCGCGAGCGGGGCGTCGACCCGGATGCCGCGCTACGGCATACCCTCCGGGTGGTGGAGTCGGCGGCCCGCGACGAGGCCGACTGACCCGACGTCAGGGTGCGACCGGGCCGTGGGGACCGCGCGACGCTAGGCTGAGCGGCGACAGAGCCCGTCAGTGCTGCCGGACGACCCCGAGACGCCCCGTGAAAGGAGCGCACATGGCTGCCATCGACGCCATCATCGCCCGCGAGATCCTCGACTCCCGAGGCAACCCCACGGTGGAGGTGGAGGTGGGCCTGGACGACGGCACCGTCGCCCGCGCCGCCGTCCCCTCCGGCGCCTCGACCGGTGCCTTCGAGGCGGTCGAGCGCCGCGACGGTGACGCGAGCCGCTACCTCGGCAAGGGGGTGGAGAATGCTGTCGCCGCCGTGATGGACGACCTCGAGCCGCGCCTGCTGGGCTTCGACGCCTCCGAGCAGCGCCTCGTCGACAACGAGATGCTCGCCGCCGACGGCACCGACAACAAGGGTGAGATCGGCGCCAACGCCATCCTCGGCGTCTCGCTGGCCGTGGCCAAGGCCGCCGCCGACTCCGCCGGGCTGCCGCTCTTCCGCTACGTAGGCGGCCCCAACGCGCACGTCCTGCCGGTGCCGATGATGAACATCCTCAACGGTGGCTCGCACGCCGACTCCAACGTCGACATCCAGGAGTTCATGATCGCCCCGATCGGGGCACCGAGCTTCCGTGAGGCCCTGCGTTGGGGCACCGAGGTCTACCACGCGCTCAAGCGCGTGCTCAAGGACCGCGGCCTGTCCACCGGGCTGGGGGACGAGGGCGGCTTCGCGCCCAACCTCGAGTCCAACCGGGCCGCGCTCGACCTCATCATGGAGGCCATCACCAAGGCCGGCTACACCCCGGGCTCGGACATCGCGCTGGCACTCGACGTCGCCGCGAGCGAGTTCTTCGACAAGGGGAAGTACACCTTCGAGGGCAAGAAGCGCAAGGCCGCCGACATGGTGAAGTACTACGCCGAGCTCGTCGATGCCTACCCGCTGGTCTCCATCGAGGACCCGCTCAACGAGGACGACTGGGAGGGCTGGGTCCAGATGACCACCCAGCTCGGCACGAGGGTGCAGCTCGTCGGCGACGACCTCTTCGTCACCAACCCCGAGCGGCTGCAGCGGGGCATCAGCGACGGCGCGGCCAACGCGCTGCTCGTCAAGGTCAACCAGATCGGCTCGCTCACCGAGACCCTCGACGCCGTCGCGCTGGCGCAGAGCAACGGGTTCCGGTGCATGATGAGCCACCGCTCCGGCGAGACCGAGGACGTCACCATCGCCGACCTCGCCGTGGCCACCAACTGCGGCCAGATCAAGACCGGCGCACCCGCCCGCTCCGAGCGCGTCGCGAAGTACAACCAGCTGCTGCGCATCGAGGAGGAGCTCGACGACGCCGCGGTGTATGCCGGGGCCGGCGCCTTCCCGCGCTTCCGCGGCTGAGGCCCCACCTGGCCAGAGCTCTGGGGGCCTCCGCCCTCGGATGACACCCTGGTCACGGTCATCGGGCCAGGGCGCAGGAAGTGCTCTGCGCCCTGGCCCGATGACGTGCACAGGTTCGGCCCGGGCCGACGAGCCCCTCGGCGCGGCGTCCGGCGCGCCCGCGAGCGGTCGGCATACCCTGGCCTCACCCGTCACACCGACCCCACCTGATCGACAAGGAGCCCGATGAGCACGGCCCGTGGCCCGCGCGACCGGCGCACCTCCCGCGCCGGCAGCCGACCCACCGGCCCCGCGCGCCGCACCTCGGCCCGCCCGGGAGGCCGCTCGGCGACCGCGACCCCGGCGGTGGGGCAGCGGCCCACCCCCGTCCACGTGCGCCGGCTGCTGACCCTCGGCGTCCTGCTCGTCGTCATGGCCCTCGTCGTGGCGCCGGCGTTGTCGGGCTACCTGCGCCAGCGGGCCGACATCGGCGCGCTCCATCAGGAGATCGCCACCGAGAAGGAAGAGATCGCCGCGCTGGAGCAGGAGCTCGCGCGGTGGCGCGACGAGGATTACGTCGAGCAGCAGGCCCGCGAGCGGCTGCGTTTCGTCAAGGAGGGCGAGACCGCCTTCACGGTCATCGACGACACGGGAAGCGACTACACTGAGACGCTGCCAGGAATGGCCCCGGTGAGTGATGACGTGATTGCCGACAGCCCGTGGTACGGCCAGGTGTGGGAATCCGTGACGATCGCGAACGAGGGGCTCCCCGAGACCACGGAGCCGTGAGCCCACGGCTCCGCAGAGAAGGACATGAGCGAACTCGACCGCACCACGCTCGACGAGACTCCCACCGAGGAGGATCTCGAGGTCATCACCCGTCAGCTCGGCCGTGAGCCGCGCGGGGTCGTCTCGATCGTGCACCGCTGCCCCTGCGGCTGCCCCACGGTGATCCGCACCGAGCCGAGACTGCCGGACGGCACCCCCTTCCCCACGAGCTTCTACGCCACCTGCCCCAAGCTCACCGGCGCGATCTCGACGCTGGAGAGCGAGGGGCTGATGAAGGCGATGTCGAAGCGGCTGGCGGAGGACGAGGGTCTGCGCTGGGCCTATGCCCAGGCCCACGACGACTACCTGCGCCGCCGCGAGGAGCTGGCCCACGTGCCGGAGATCGCCGGCATCAGCGCAGGAGGTATGCCCAACCGGGTCAAGTGCCTGCACGTGCTCGTCGCGCACAGCCTGGCGGCCGGTCCGGGCGTCAACCCGCTGGGCGACGAAGCCATCGCCGCGCTGCCCGACTGGTGGGAGGGCGGCTGCTGCTCGGGCCTGTCCGCGGTCGACGACGAGCGCTGCGACTCCTGCCCCAAGCACCACCCGCTGCCCGAGCCCCCGGCCGCCGAGGGCGAGCAGACCGAGGACCCGGAGGACCGGGCGGGCGGGTCCGCGGCATGACGCGGGTCGGCGCCATCGACTGCGGCACCAACTCCATCCGGCTGCTCATCGCCGACCTCGTGCCGGGTGACGGCCCGGGCGGGGCACCGCTGCTGCGCGAGGTCACCCGCGAGATGCAGATCGTGCGCCTCGGCGAGGGCATCGACTCGACCGGCGCGATCAGCGAGGCCGCCATGTCCCGCACCCTCGCGGCCGCCGAGGGGTATGCCGCGCAGTGCCGGGAGGCGGGATGCGACCGGGTGCGCTTCGTCGCCACGTCGGCGTCGCGGGACGCCTCCAACGCGGCTGACTTCGTCGCCGGTGTGCAGGAGGCCTTCGGGTCCTTCGACGTCACCCCCGAGGTCGTGAGCGGCGAGGAGGAGGCGGCACTCTCCTTCGCCGGGGCCACCGGCCCGCTGCGGGACGCCGGTGCCCCGGGCCCCTACCTCGTCGTGGACATCGGCGGCGGGTCGACCGAGTTCGTGCTCGGTGACGCCACCAACACGACGGTGGTGGCCTCCCGGTCGGTCGACATCGGGTGCGTGCGGATGACCGAGCGCCACCTGCACGACGACCCGCCCACCGAGGACCAGGTGTGGGCGGCGCTGTCCGACATCGTCCGGGCCGTCGACGACGCCGCGAGCACCGTCGACCTCTCCGAGGTCGGCACCCTCGTCGGCCTCGCCGGGTCGGTCACCACGGTGACGGCGCACGCGCTCGGGCTGCCCGCCTACGAGCGCCATCGCATCCACGGCGCCGAGCTGCCCGTGGAGCAGGTGGTCGACGCCTGCACCGACCTGCTCCTGCGCCCCCGGAGCCGCCGCCGTGACCTGCCCTTCATGCACGAGGGGCGCGCCGACGTCATCGGCGCCGGCGCGCTCGTGTGGCGGACGGTCATCCAGCGGGTGGCGCACGACGCGGGCCTGCGCACCGTGCGAGCCTCGGAGTCGGACATCCTCGACGGCATCGCGCTCTCCCAGGCCTGAGGTCTGCTCGTCCACAGGATCTGTGGACGGCACGGTGGACGACCGGGGGACAACCTGTGCACCGCGACGCTGCGCCTGGGGAGGACACGCCGAGCACCACGGACACGCCGACGGATGTGCGCAGATCCCTTGCGCGCCCCCGTCGCGGGGCGTAGACATGGTCCTACGCCACCCGAGAGGGAGGCGGGATCCACGGCAACGACGTGGTCCACCCGAGGCTTCGGTCGCGGGATCTGGTGGCTCCGGCCACCACGTCCGACCCGGTGACGGGGTCGACGGGACCACCGCCGTTCCGCGGGTCGATCGGGACGTCACATCGCCCGGTCGCCGTGGGGCCAGGCCACCGCTCGTCGGCAGGCAGGCTTCACACCGGCTCCGGTCGGCGTCACTCCGGTGGCACCGGTCAGCCGCTGAGGGGCCCTTGACACTCATACTGTCGAGGGCCCCTCACCTGTGTGCCGGGTATGCCGGGGGCCAACCGGGTAAGGGTTCGGTCAAGTCTGCGGTAAGCGCTTGTCCCACCGGGCGGTAGCGGGTGTCGTGGGGGTACCCCCCCACTGTCGAAGGAGACACCTATGAGGAAGTCCACCCCTGCACTCACCGGCGCCGCGATGCTCGCCGTCGTCCTCGCCGGCGGACTGCCGCTCAGCGCGCAGGCCGTCCCGGAGACCTCGCACTGCGGCACCGAGCCCGGCAACAACAACGACGCCTTCGTCAACCACGCGCAGCTCACCCGGGCGGTGCAGCAGCTCGAGCGGACCAGCCAGGGGCGGGTGGACGTCGAGGTGGCGGGGCAGAGCAACCAGGGCCGCGACATCTACGTCGCGCGCGTGGGGGAGGGCGACACGGTCGTCTACGTGCAGACGCAGATCCACGGCAACGAGAACCACGGCACCGAGGCGCTGCTCAACCTGCTCGGCCAGATGGGCGGCAACACCCCGGAGGCTCAGGAGCTGCGCGAGAACATCACGCTCGTCGGCATCCCCCGCCTCAACGTCGACGGCGGCGAGAACGACACCCGCCAGAACGCCCAGTCCTGGGCCGAGGTCGTCGAGGCCTTCCCGCAGCTCGCCGGGGCCGAGCCGTCCTGGAACTACCGTGAGTCGGTGCCGGGCTTCGACGTCAACCGCGACTTCAACCCCGACCTGGACTACGTGCCGCAGCCGGAGGACTTCCCGGGCAACAGCGCCGACACGGGGTGGTACATCACGCCGGAGGCGCAGACCTCGCGCGACGTCTACCGCGGTCTGGAGCAGGAGTTCGGCACGGTCGACTACTTCGTCGACCTCCACAACCAGTGGTCCTGCTACAAGCAGGAGGGCACCGACAACATGTCGAGCCTGTCGATCTCGGGGCGCTTCATCGACGACCCCAGCGAGTTCGGTGACTGGCCGAAGTTCGACTACGACGCGTCCCGCCGCGCCAACGTCGCGGTCTACGACGCGCTGCAGGGCCAGGGCAACTCCGGCTTCGGTCACCTGACGCTCTACCCGCAGGACACCAACCTGCCGGGCACCGCGCTCGGGTCGTTCGCGCTGCGTGGCAGCGCCACGGTGCTCTTCGAGACCTCGAGCCAGACGCAGTACGACGGTCAGAAGCGCAACGGCTACCTCACCAAGCAGGTCGAGATCGGGCTCAAGGGTCTGCTGGTCGCCGTCGCCGACGACAGCATCGACTCCGTGGACGCCGAGGACTACGAGCAGATCCCGAACCGCGTCTACCTGCCCGCCGACTGACCCTCGGTCGCGGACCGGCCGGCTCACAGACGAGCGATGACCTCATCGAGCATCGCCTCGGTGAGCCGGCCGGTGAAGGTGTTCTGCTGGCTGACGTGGTAGCTGCCCAGCAGCCGGACCGGGCGCCCCGAGGGGGTATGCCGGTGGGCCTCGGCGCCGTGGCCGAAGCGAGGCCGCGGACGCGGCACCCGCCAGCCGGCGTCGCGGGCACCGGTGAGGAAGGCGTCCCAGCCGATGCCGCCGAGCGCCAGCACCGAGCGCAGCGTCGGGTCCAGCACGTCCAGCTCGCGCCGCAACCACGCGCCGCAGGTATGCCGCTCGCTCGCCGTCGGCGCGTTGCCGGGCGGCGCGCAGTGGACGGCTGCGGTGATGCGCACGGAGCGCAGCGAGAGGCCGTCCCCGGCGTGGGTGGAGGAGGCCTGGGAGGCGTAGCCGGCGCGATGGAGCGCGGCGTAGAGCCAGTCTCCGGAGCGGTCTCCGGTGAAGATCCGGCCGGTCCGGTTGGCGCCGTGGGCGGCCGGGGCGAGGCCCACGACGAGGATCTGCGCCGCCGGGTCCCCGAAGCCGGGCGCGGGACGGCCCCAGTAGGGCTGGTCGGCATAGGCCGCGCGCCGGGTGTGGGCCACCTCCTCGCGCCAGGCCACCAGCCGTGGGCAGGCCGAGCACACGCTGACGCGGGCGTCGAGGGTGGCGAGGTCGCGGGCGCCGCCCGCGAGCCGTCGGACCCCGGCCTCGGACCGCGCCACTCGGGTGCCCGACCGTGCGGGGTCCTGCGGCCACCCGGACCCGGCCGGCACGGGGGAGGGGAAGGGCTCGCCGGTGAGCGGGTGCGGGTCGGTGCGCGGCGGCATACCCCTCATCCTGCCTGGTGCCCCCGGCGGGACTCGAACCCGCACTGTGCCCATTTTAAGTGGGCTGCCTCTGCCGATTGGGCTACGGGGGCTGACGCAGGGCGGGTGCCCAGCGACAGAGCCGAGGGCGGCCCGGCGGGCCGGGCCGCCCTCGGTCCTACTCGGCGGCGGCGTCGGACCCGGCCCAGAGCAGAGCCCGGGCCACGAGGGCGAACTGCCCCTTGGGGTGGGCCCGGAAGAGCGGCTCGGTGCCGAGGAGGACACCGCGCGACCCCTCGGACTCGGCGCTGACGACGATGGCCTGGCCGGCGGCCGCCTCGGGTCCGCCCTCGCCGCTCTCGGTGGCCCGCCAGTGACCGCTGACCAACGGCTCGTCGCCCAGGCGCTGGTCGACCCGGACGCCCTCGCCGAGGTCGGTGAACCACAGCGGGGAGTAGACGAAGGAGTGCGGCGTCGCAGCCGCAGAGACCGGGCTGGCCTCGTCGTTGTCGACGCGCACCACGCCGTTGGCGTCACCACGGCCCCGGACGGGGGTCGCCTCGACGAGGTCGACGGCGTCGTTGAGACGCGCACCGGCGATGCCGCGACCGACGAGGCCTCCACCGTCGGCGAGGAAGTCCTGCACCTCGGCCCGGGCGTCGTCGGACAGGTCGGCCCAGTCGAGCCCGGTGGAGACGTAGAGCGCGTCGAGGTCGGAGAGGTCAAGGCCCTCGTTGAGCGCATCGGTGCTCACCTCGCGGACGCTGAGGCCCATCTCGGTGAGCGCCCAGCGCTCCTCGGGGCTGGCCGAGACGCCGACCACCCGGTCGAAGGCCTCGAGGGGCTCACCGGCGGCGTCGGCCGGAGCGGCGGCCAGCTCGACCCCGACGGACTCCACGACATTGGTCGCCGCCCAGGGGTAGTCCGCGGGCAGCAGGAGCGAGCCGTCGGCGAGCAGCTCGACCGGCACCCCCTGCTCCAGGAGCAGGCTGGCGGCCTGCACGTCGGCCGGGTCCTCCATCGGCAGCAGCCAGCCCGTCGTGCTGTCGGCCAGCGCTCCGGTGGGGTCGGCGCCCTCGATGAGGTCGCCGTCGATGCGCAGCGGGTCGCCGTCGGGGACGGTGTCGACATCGGCGCCCCAGAGCAGCGCGTGGCTCCAGCCGGAGATGTCGTACATCGCGTCGACGCGGTCGGAGATGTCGGTGCCGCGACCGAGGATGGTGTTGGCCATGCCCCGCTTGGCCTGCTGCAGGTCGACGACGTAGCTGCCGGCAGGGTAGGAGCGACCGGCGATGAGGCGCTCGCGGTCCAGCCGGGTCACCTCGACGTCGTTGGCCACGAGGAAGTCGACGAGCCGGGCCGCAGCGGGGCCCGAGCGCTGCCCGTCACCGACCGGGATGACGTAGGCCCGGGGGTAGGAGGTGGTGTAGACGTCCTCCGGCCCGATGACGCCGTCGAAGAGCCCCTCCTCGACCGGGGTCTGCGGCTCGCCCGCCTCGCCCCGCCGGAAGATCTCGATGTGGTCGGCGAGGAGCTCGGCGCGGTGCTCCGCGGCATACTCCAGCGTCCCGGTGATCGCGGCGTGGGCGATGTCGGTGTTGATCGCGGACCGGCGGCGCAGCTCCTGCGCCGGCAGGTCGTAGCTGGCGTTGTTGACCCGCAACGGGATCTCGATGGTGTGCGCGACCGCGCCGTGCAGCGCGGCATACTGCGGCGTGAAGATCGGTGGCCAGTCGTCCCAGCCCTCGTCCCAGTCGCGCAGCGGCACCTGCACGGGGTCGACGCCGTCCTCCTCGCCGTAGCCGAGGCCGTTGATCGCCTCCTCCATGCCCAGGCCGTTGGGGTAGGCGTGCTTGATGAAGAGGTCGTACTCGTAGTTCTCGCCGTGCGGCGGCGTCGTGGGCTCGACGAGCGTGCCGTTGACGTAGCCGTGCAGGTCGAGCATGAGCAGCGGCTGGGTGTGGATGAGCACGTCGCGGATCGCGACGGTCTCTGGCTGGGTCGCGGTGACGAAGTCGCGGTTGAGGTCGAAGCCGGCCTGGTTGCGGCGCGTGTTGTCGTGCCGCCCGTCGGGGTTCGCCGAGATGATGAGGTGGATGCGCGAGCGCTTGAGCAGCTGGGTGACCTGCGGGTCCTTGCTCGTCGCGTAGTCCTCGACGAGGCGCAGCGCGGCATCGGTGCCCTCGAACTCGTTGCCGTGGATGTTGGCGTTGAGGAAGATCGGCGTCTTGTACTGCTGGGCCAGGCGGGTGTCCCTCGCGGCGGCCGCCGGGTCCTCGGTGATGAGCGCGCGGTAGTCCGCCTGCCGCCGGGCCTGGTTGGCGTTCTCCTTGGCCGTGAGCGTCACGAGGTAGACCTGCCGCCCGCCGACCGTCTCGGTGAGCACCTGCGCCGAGACCCGGTTCGAGCGCTCCATCGCGGCATTGAGACGCCGCGAGATGTCGTGGTATGCCGTGAGGCCGGGCTTGAGGGCGGCGTCCGCCTCGTCCACCGGGGGTTCGGGGAGGGGCTCCTGCTGCGGGTAGGCCGCGTCGCTGATGGGGTGGGCGGCCAGGGCCGCGCCGGCGACCTGGGCGGAGGGCGCGGCTGGTGCCGGGGCGGCAGCCAGTCCGGTGCTCAGGGCCAGGGTCAGGGCTCCGGTGAGCGCGGCGGTGCCGGTGCGGTGCGACATACCTCTCCTCGTCGTGGGGCGCAGGTCAGGATAGCCGAGGCCGGCTCCGGCAGCCAGGGGTCGCCCTCCACGCCCCGCCCGTCCCGGTCGTGACCGTCGCGCACGATCCGGAATCTCCCGTGGGCCTCGCACGTTTATGCTGATAACACCAGACACCGGTGTCGCACGACCCCGGTGCCAAGACACACGTGGAGGTTCCATGGCCGTCAATCCGGTCTTCAACCGCATCGATCGGGAGTCCGCCCAGGGTGGCTACGCCGGCTTCGGCAGCCAGCAGCCCGGCGGCTACCCCGCGCCCCAGGGTCAGCCCACGATCCCCGCGGGCTACCAGCCTGGCCCGAGCGAGAGCATGTCCGACCGGCAGCTCGAGGACATGTACGACCAGGCTCCCGCCGGCCCCGCGCAGACCGGGCGGCTCACCCTCGACGACGTGGTCGTCAAGTCGCTCATGATCTTCGGGGTCGTGCTCGCCGTCGCCGCCGCCACCTGGATGTACGTCGGGCCCCGGCCCGAGGTGGCGATGCCCATCTGGCTGCTCGGCATGTTCGGCTCGCTGGGTCTCAGCTTCGCCATCGGCTTCAGCAAGAAGGTCAACGTCGGCCTCATCATGGCCCACGCCGTGCTGCAGGGCCTCTTCCTCGGCGCGGTCAGCGTCACCTTCAACTACCTCTACGACGGGGTGGTGACGACCGCCGTCGTGGCGACCATGGCGACCTTCGTCGGCATGTTCATCGGCTGGAAGGCCGGCTTCATCAAGGTCACGAGCAAGTCGCGGCGCATCTTCGGCATGGCGGCGATGGGCTACATGGTCTTCCTGCTCGTCAACATCGGCGCCTCCCTCCTCGGCTTCGGTGGGGAGTGGGGCATCTACAGCGGCCCGCTCGGCATCCTCGTCTCGCTCCTGGGCGTGGGTCTGGCGTCCTACAGCCTGGCCATCGACTTCGACTCGATCGACCGCGCGGTCCGCGGCGGCGCACCGGAGAAGTATTCCTGGCTGCTGGGTCACGGCCTCGTCGCCAGCCTGGTGTGGCTCTACATTGAGTTCCTCCGGCTCTTCTCCATCCTCCAGAGCAGCGACTGACCCCACCCCACGACGTGACCGGTATGCGGCCCGCTGGCAGTTCGACTGCTGGCGGGCCGTCTGCTGTCATCGACGCGGAGCTCGAGCGGGTGCTTCGCCGCTGGCAGCAGCTGCCGCTCGACCGCGCGCTCACGGCATACCCGGGCGTGCGGGCCGTGGTCCAGGCGCTCGCGGACGCCGTGGCCGATGCGACCGGCCAGGACCGCGCAGCGGTGCCCGACCTGGGCCCGGGGGTCGTCATGGACCAGCTGCGGGTCATGGTCTACGACGGCCGGCAGGGGGCCCTGGCCGAGCCGGACCTCGCCGCCCGCCTCACCGACCTGCGGCGCAGCCTCCCCTAGGGGTGCATCTCAAGATCCAGGAGGAGTGCCAGCGTCTCGCGGATCTCGGTCAGGACGACCGCCCCACCGACCCCCGCCGCGCTCGTGCGGACCGTGCTCGTCAGTGGGACCACCTGGATGACGTTCGGCGCTCCGCGCAGGACCCTTCCCGCGGTGACGACAACGGCTGGCCGGGAGAGGGCGTGGAGTGGCGTCAGTGCGCCTCGGCGGTGGCGTGCTCGTCGTCCTTCTTGCCGATCGGCAGCACCGAGACGATGCCGACGATGAGCAGGCCGACCACGAGGCCGAGGATGGCCGAGAAGAAGGTGTTGGTCAGCCAGGCCAGCGCGCCGGCGATCGCCGGGATCCAGCCCGCGACGACCTCCTCGGCGTGGTGCACGAACTCGTAGATCGGGTGGAAGCCCAGCTCGTCGATGCCGACCAGCAGGATGTGGCCACCGACCCAGAGCATGGCGACGACGCCGACGATGGACAGCGTCTTGAGGACGATCGGCATCGCCTTGACCAGGCCGCGACCGAACTTCTGCGCGCCCTCGGACTCCCGCTTGGCGAGGTTGAGACCGATGTCGTCCATCTTGACGATGAGGGCCACGGCGCCGTAGATGAGCGCGGTGATGGCGATCGCCACGACCACGAGGATGATCGCCCGGTTGAGCAGCGGCTCGTCGGCGACCTCGTTGAGCGAGATGACCATGATCTCGGCGGAGAGGATGAAGTCGGTCCGGATCGCCCCGGAGGTGACCTTCTTCTCCGCCTCCGGACCCTTCTCCACTGCGGGCTCGTCGTGCGAGGAGTCGTGGCCCACCCCCATCCACTCCAGCACCTTGTGGGCGCCCTCGTAGGACAGGTAGCACCCGCCGAGCATGAGGATCGGGGTGAGCAGCCACGGCAGGAAGATGCTGAGCAGCAGCGCCACCGGCACGATGAAGAGCAGCTTGTTGCGCAGCGAGCCGATGGCGATCGTCTTGATCATCGGCAGCTCGCGGCTGGGGTCCACGCCGGTGACGTAGCGGGGCGTCACCGCGGCGTCGTCGACGATGACCCCGGCAGCCTTGGCTCCCGCGCGGCCCGCGGCCGCGCTGATGTCATCGACGGACGCGGCAGCGACACGGGCGATCGCCGCGATGTCGTCGAGCAGGGCAGCCAGACCAGCAGCCATGAGGTCACCTCGGAAAGTGCGTGGAACAGATCGGCGTCAGGCTACCCGCAGGAGCACCGGTATGCCGTATCTCGCGCCCGCTGGCCGACCGTCGGTGCGCTGGGGGCGGCCGGTGAGGGAGCCCGCGCGAGCCTCGCAGCCGCGAGGGGCGTCATACCGTGCGGTCGGTCAGGAGAGACGCTCGATGACCATCGCCATGCCCTGACCGCCGCCGACGCACATCGTCTCGAGGCCGAACTGCCCGTCACGGGTCTGGAGGGCGTTGATGAGGGTGGTCGAGATGCGGGCGCCGGTGGAGCCGAACGGGTGCCCCAGCGCGATCGCGCCACCGTGCACGTTGAGCTTGTCGTAGTCCATCCCGAGCTCGTCGGCCGAGCCCAGGACCTGCACGGCGAAGGCCTCGTTGATCTCGTAGAGGTCGAGGTCTCCGATCGACATCCCGGCGCGGGCGAGCGCCTGACGGGACGCCTCGACCGGACCCAGGCCCATGATCTCGGGGGAGAGGGCCGAGACGCCGGTGGAGACGACCCGGGCCAGCGGGGTGAGCCCGAGCTCCTTCGCGCGGGTGTCGCTCATGACGACTAGCGCCGCGGCGCCGTCGTTGAGCGGGCAGCAGTTGCCGGCGGTGACGGTGCCGTTCTCGCGGAAGACCGGCTGCAGCTGGCTGACCTTCTCCAGGGTGACGCCCGCGCGCGGCCCGTCGTCGGTGCTGACGACGGTGCCGTCGGCGAGGGTGACGGGCGCGATCTCCCGCTCGAAGACGCCGGCCGCGATGGCGGCCTCGGCGCGGTTCTGGCTGCTCACGCCCCACTCGTCCTGGCGCTCGCGGGAGATGCCGAGGGAGGTGGCGACGTTCTCGGCCGTCTGGCCCATCGCGATGTAGGCGTCGGGGAGCAGTCCCTCGGCGCGCGGGTCGGTCCAGGTGTCGTTGCTCGCGGCCATCGCCTCGGTGCGGGCGACCGCGTCGCCGAACAGCGGGTTGCGCCAGCTCTCCTTGCCGCCACCGGCGCCGGAGAAGTCGGCATACCGCGACACGCACTCGACCCCGGCGCTGATGAAGATGTCACCCTCGCCGGCCTTGATGGCGTGGAACGCCTGACGCGTCGTCTGCACCGAGCTGGCGCAGAAGCGGTTGACCGTCGCGCCCGGCACGTCGTCGAGGCCGAGCAGCACGCTGACGATGCGGGCCATGTTGAAGCCGTGTTCGCCCCAGGGCTCGGCGCAGCCGAGGTAGAGGTCCTCGACGTCGTGCGGATCCAGGCCCGGGACCTGCTCCAGCGCCGACCGGATCACCCCCGCCGCGAGGTCGTCGGGGCGGACGGAGGTCAGCGACCCCTTGAACGCGCGCCCGATCGGGGTGCGGGCGGCAGCGACGATGACGGCCTCAGCCATGGTGTCCTCCTTGACGCGAGCGGTATGCCGTGAGTCTAGATGAGCGGTGCGGCGCCCTCGGGGGCGAGGGCCGTTGGGCGGGGAGGATCGGTGCACGCGCCCCCATCCTCACCGGGTCAGGGTCGTTGGGTGGGGAGGATTGGTGCACGCGCCCCCATCCTCACCGGGTCAGGGTCGTTGCGCGGGGAGGATCGGTGCACGCGCCCCCATCCTCACCGGGCCAGGGCCGTTGCGCGGGGAGGATCGGTGCACACGGCCCCATCCTCACCGGGCCAGGGCCGTTGGGCGGGGAGGATCAGTGCACGCGCCCCCATCCTCCTCAGCGGCGTCAGGCTGCGCGGCTCAGTGCACGCCGCTGACACTCAGCGAGTGCACCGGTTGTGCCGCCAGATCAACCCATGACGCGACATACCCCCTGCAGTCGCGCACCCGTGCGGAGATCAGACCGGTGCCCTTCGCGAAGCTGACGATGGCTCGCCAGAGTCCCTGAGCTCTGGGCGGGGAGGATCGGTGCACGCGCAGCCATGCTCGCCGGGCCAGGGCCGTTGGGCGCGGAGGATCGGTGCACGCGCCCCCATCGTCACCGAGCCAGGGCCGGACACTCGCGCGGCTCAGAGCCTCGTGAGGCCGTCGTCGATACTCACGGTCGGCCGCCAGTCGAGGACCTCGCGGGTCTGCCGCTGGTCGAACCAGTGCGCCGTCGAGAGCTGTTCGGCGAGGAAGCGCGTCATCGGCGGCTGGGTGATGGCCGGCAGGCCCGGCACCCGCTCGGAGAGCGCCACCGCACCCTCGACGACCGCGCCGAGGCCCCAGGCGAGGCCGGCCGGCAGGTGCAGACGTGGGGGAGGCGCACCCACGGCCCGGCAGATGTCGGCGATGAGCTCACCGATGGGGCGCGGCTCGCCATTGGTGACGACGAGCGCCTGGCCGTGGGCGACCTCGATCCGCTCGAGCCCGGCGACGATCGCGGCGGCCGCGTTGTCGGCGTAGGTCGTGTCCACGAGCGCCGTGCCCGAGCCGACCAGCGCGAGCCGGCCCTGGTGCGCGCGCTCGACGATCCGACCCACCAGCTGGGTGTCACCCGGGCCCCAGACGAGGTGCGGGCGGAGCGCGGTCACGGCCAGGTCGGTGCTGTCCGCCTCCAGCGCGAAGAGCTCGGCCGCCGCCTTGGTGCGGGCGTAGTGTCCCCGCGCGCGCATCGGGGTGGCCGCCCCGGCGCCGGACCCGGCCAGCGACCGCCCCGTGTGGGCCACGGACGGCGAGCTGACCTGCACCATCGCGCCGCCGCCCTGCGAGCGCAGGGCTTCGATGACCCGGCGGGTGCCGCGCACGTTGACGTCGACGAAGTCGCGCCAGGGGCCGACCACGTCGACCTTGGCGGCGAGGTGCACGACGGCGTCCTGACCACGGACCGCCCGAGCGACCGCCTCGGCGTCCCGGATATCCCCGAGCGACTCCCGGTGCCGCCGGCCGGCCGTGCGCCGCTGCATGACGGTCACGTCCCACCCGCGCTCGGCGAGCAGGTCGGCGACGGCGCCGCCGAGCATGCCGCTCGCACCGGTGACGAGCACCCGACGTCCGGCGCCAGCGCCGGCCTCTCGAGCGCCCATCTCGGGTGGGGTGCCCCCGTCGGTCGTCCCTGCGTCCGGTCGGGGGCCAGGTGGCTGCGGCCCGGTCATCAACGGCTTCTCGTCCGGGGCGCGCGAACCGGACGCCCCGCCGCGCCGGGCAGGCGCTCACGCAGGCTGCGACCGTGGAGTATGCCGTCGGCCCAGTCCGCCAGCGCGCCGCGGTCGACCTTGCTCGCGTGGCGCACGTCGACCGGCAGCCAGTCGCGCACGAGGACGGCCGCGACCGGCACCCCGGCCCGCTCCCGCACCCGCTCGGCCAGGCCGGCCGGCGCCAGGACCCGCGGCCCGGAGGCCGACCCGCGCACCCGGGTGAGCATCCCTGCGCGCTCGGTCGGCACCACGACGACCACGACGAGCTGCGCGCCGCGGGGCCCGACCCCGACGACGGCGACGTCGGCCAGGCCGGGCACGGCGCGCACGCGGTCCTCGACCGGGTAGGGCGTGACGGGGCCGTCCGCCGTGGTCAGGACGTGCGCGAGACGGCCGTGCACCCACAGGCGGCCCGCAGCGTCCAGCTGGCCGACGTCGCCCGTCCGGTGCCACCCGCTCGGTCGCTCGCTGGCCCGCTGCGCCGCCCACTGCCGGTCGTAGCGCTCCTTGACGTGTGGCCCGCGCACGACGATCTCGCCGACCACCCCGGCCTCGGTGCGGAGCTCCTCGGCCGGCGCGCCGGAGGAGTCCAGCGGCGCGATGGCCACCTCCACGCGCGGCAGCGGTCGGCCGACGCACACCCCCGCCTGGCCCTGCGCCTCGGCCGCCGTGAGGGTGGTCGGGTCCAGGCTGGCCACCGGCAGCGCCTCGGTCATGCCGTAGGGCGTCTGGGTCTGCGCCGAGGACAGCAGCAACTTGACCTGGCGCAACAGCTCGACCGGCACCGGCGCGCCCGCCGACAGCACGAGCCGGGGCCGCGCCAGCACGGCACGCTGCCCGTCGGTGAGGCCACCACCGGTGGCGACGACGTTGCGCAGCGCGGCGGGCGCGGCGAAGACCATCGTCGCGTCCACCGCCTCGACCGCGTCCGCGAGGGCCGCAGCGGTGAGGGTATGTGGCGCGGTGACGTCCATGTCGGGCACGGCGCTGGGCAGCCCCAGGGCCGGCCCGTAGAGCGCGAACGGCGCGAAGGCGGCGACGAAGCGCTCCTGCGGCCCGAAGCCGAAGGCCTCGCGCAGCAGCGCGACCTGCGCGCCCAGCCGCCGCCGGGTGTAGACCACGCCCTTGGGCGGGCCGGTCGCCCCGGAGGTGAAGAGCACCGCACCGTCGGCGTCGGGGTCGAGCTCGCTCTCTTCCGGCAGCGAGACCTGCTCACCGCCCGGCACGCCCTCGGCGGCCAGCTCGTCGAGCGTGCTGCCGTCGGGGGTCACGAGCAGCCGCTGCCCCGGCACGCGGGTCGCGGCCGCAAGCACGAGGGCCGTCCGGATCCCGATGACGTGGCGCGGACCGGCTCCCCGCAGCGCCGCCCCCAGGCGACCCAGGCCGAGCCCGGCGTCCGCCACGACGACGACCGCCCCGAGCCGCCAGAGGGCATACACGATCGTGGTCAGGTCGATGCCCGGCGGCACGAGGACGGCGACACGATCGCCGCGTGAGATCCCGCGGGCCGCCAGGGCACGGGCCACGTCGTCGACCCGCGTCGCGAGCTCGCCGAAGGTGATGCGGCGCCCCGCGCCGCCCAGCTCGACGACGGCCGTCTCCTGCGGGCGTCCGGCGTCGACGCGCACGGGCAGCGTCGGCGGCTCTGCGTCGGCAGCCGCGGAGGCATCGTCGGTGGCCGGGTTCGCGACGGCCCTCGCCGCGACCGGCACGTGCTGCTGCAGCCAGGCCCAGATCACCCCGACCCCCTCCGGGGCGTCCTCGAGCACGAGGTGCGAGGCGTGGGCATACCGCTGCACCTGTGCGTGCGGCAGGCGCCGCATCAGGTCCTCGAGGTAGCGCTGGGAGAACACCGGGTCGCGCGGTCCCCACACCAGCAGGGCCGGCACGTCGAGGGTCGCCGTGCCCGCTGCGATCGCGTCGAGCGTGGCCCGGCTCGGGTGATCGGGCTCGAAGGGTATGTCGCGCACGAAGTCCGCGACCCCGTCGCGTCGGGCGGCGCCGGAGTAGGGGGCGGCAAAGGCGTCGCGGACCTCGCGGGGCAGCGACGGCCGCGACAGGGCGGTGGTGGCCCGGACGAAGGCGGGCGTGGTGCGGCAGACCTGGGCCAGCAGCATCGGGGCGCGCGCCAGCCGGATGACCGCGGGCGAGGCCTCGTCGCTCGGTTGGTGGACGGCGGTGTTGGTGAGGACGACCCCGGCCAGCTGAGCGCGGTGGGCCAGTGCCCACCCGAGGCTGATCGGCCCGCCCCAGTCGTGGGCGAGCGTGACGACGGGGCCGGTCAGGCCGAGGGCGTCGGTGAGCCCGCCGAGGTCGTCGACCCGCTGCGCGAGGGTCCGCGGTCGGCCCGGTCGCTCCGACCAGCCCATGCCGAGCTGGTCGACCGCGACCACCCGCCACCCCGTCGGCGCCTCGTCCAGGACCCGGCGCCAGAGGTAGGACCACGTGGGGTTGCCGTGCACGGCGAGCACGGTGGTGTGCACCGGCACCCCGGCGGCCTCGAGCTGAGGGCCGTTGTCGAGCACGTGCCACCGGCGGGTCCGGCCGTCGGCGTCGTCGGCGAGGACGACCCGCGACCACTGGGGGTCCAGCCCCGGGAGCGCCCGGGCCGGCAGGCCGACCGGGTGCTGGCCGGCGTCGCGCGCGGGGTCGTGGATGCGGTGGCGGGGGGAGGGGTCAGTGGTGGCCACAGCGGTGTCTGCTCAGCTCACCAGTCGATCTCGAGACACGTCATGTTGAGCCCGGAGCCGATGCCCATCATGAGCACGCGGTCACCGCGCTCGAGGGAGTCGGTCTCCTTCGCCAGGGTGATCGCCACCGCGGCCGGACCGACGTTGCCGTAGGTCGGGAAGGTGAGCGGGATCCGCTCGGCGTCGATCCCTAGGGCCTCGGCCGTCTTGCTGGTATGCACCTGCGAGACCTGGTGGACGATGTAGCGGTCCATGTCGCTCCAGTCGAACTCGGCGGCCGCGTCCTTCCACAGCGCGGAGGCCAGCCCCATCCCGGCGACGAGCAGACCCTGGGCGTCGGTCCGCATCTCGGTGAAATCACCGACGCATAGCTCGTGGTGCTCGGTCGCGGCACGGGTCACGCCACCGACGACGCGGTGACCTTCCGGGTGCTCGCTGGCCCGACCGAGCAGCATCGCCGCCGCGCCGGAACCCAGGGTGAGGGTGGCGAACTGGCTGACGATGTCCTGCGCGGTGGAGTCCGGGCCGGAAAGACGCTCCAGGGTGCGCTCCTGCGGGGTGCGCGACCCCTCGCCGCAGACGACGAGGGCGTAGTCGATCTGACCGGCGTCGATCATCGTGGCGGCGAGCTGCATACCGTTGACGAAGCCGAGGCAGGCGTTGGTGAGGTCGAAGTTGAGGCACGCGGTCGGCAGCCCGAGCGCCTGGTGGATCGACACGGCGATCGAGGGCTCGAGGTGCTCGCGGCTCACCGAGGTGTTGATGAGCAGGCCCACCCGCCCGGCATCGACACCGGCCTCGGTGAGGGCGTCCTGCGCCGCCTGGACCGCCCCGTCGACGAACGTCTGGTCCTTGCGCCACCAACGGCGCTCGGAGATGCCGGCGAGCTTGGCGAGCATGCCCGGGCGGAGTCCGTTGCGGGTGTAGGAGTCTCCGATGACCTCGTCGAACTCGGCCGAGGTCTTGACGACCGGGGCGTCGACAGCGGTGACGGACAGCACGGCGGTGTCGCGGTGCCGGAAGGTGGCGTTGCCGGTCACGTGGTGGGTTCCTGCGTTCTGGGGAAGGGAAAGGTGAGACCTCCATTCGACCACAGCACCGGAGGCTGGGAAGAACCGAGCAGCCCCGCTGTGCCACGATGGTGGTCCCACCACGAGGCCCGCCGGGCCGCCGCAGCGAAGGGCAGACGCAGATGAGCACCACGAGGATGCGCTTCGGCGCTGTCATCACCGCAGGGATCCTGGGCCTCGGGCTCAGCGCGTGCGGGGGTGACGCCGACGGTGAGGGTGCGAGCTCTCCCGAGGCCGCGAGCCAGGACACCTCCGAGGACAGCTCCGAGGAGTCGACCGAGGACTCCACGGAGACGGCCGCGGACGACACGGCCGAGGACACCGCCGCGAGCGACTCCGAGGACACCGGCGGCGAGGCGGCCGAGGGCGAGGAGATCCCCATCGAGGACTTCCTGGCCATGCTGCAGGAGCCGGGCGAGGAGACCCTGTCGACCTACACCCTGACGATGGACATGGAGGCCGACGGCCAGGCCATCGAGGCGGACGGCGCCGTGGACCTCTCCGGCGACGAGGCCGCCATGCAGATGATGATGACCGTGCCCGAGATGGGTGAGCTCGAGATGATCACCATCGACGGCGAGCTCTACCTCGCGATGCCCGGCGTCACCCCTGAGGGGATGTACATGCGGGCCGGCGAGGACGTCCTCGGCCAGGCGGGCGCGATGCAGGACATCGACGTCTCCACCCAGTGGGAGGCCTGGGAGCAGGGGGCCGAGCAGGTCCTCTTCCTCGGTGACGAGGACGTCGACGGCACCGAGATGGGCCGTTACCAGGTCACCGTCGACCCGCAGGCGATCGCCGAGGCCGGTGGCGCCGACGCGGCCGCGATGACGGCGGCGGTGGGGGACGAGTCGGTCGTCTACGACGTCTGGCTGGACGAGGACAACCTCATGCGCCAGCTCACCTTCGAGCAAGAGGGCATGACGGCCGAGATGATGATGGACAACTGGGGCGAGCCGCAGGAGATCGAGGCGCCGCCCGCCGACCAGGTCATGGAGATGGGCGACATGGGTGGCGCGCCGAGCGACGGCTGAGCCCCTTCCTCACCCGCCCACGGACGGGCCGCGACCAGGACCGGTCGCGGCCCGTCCGTGCGTCCGGGACGACGCTCGTGCGACGCATCGGGGACGCCTGCGTGAACGCGCCGTGAACCCTTGCCGATCCGGGCCGATCCGGCCCTCAGCACCCCGGCACGCGGGGCAGACTGGCGGTGTCCGCGAGTCGAGGTGAGGAGTCCGAGATGGCTTCAGGGTGGGTTCCCGTACGCGTTGTCCGCTGGCCCGCGCAGGAGCAGGACCGGCAGTGGTCCGCCGAGCGCGCCATCCCCTGCCTGCTGCTGGTCGCCGAGGGCGCACCGGTCCCGCAGGAGGGTCCGACGGAGACGGTGCTGCCCGAGTCCACGGGCCAGGAGGCGATCGCCGCCGCTGTCGACGAGCTCGCGTGGCGTCCCCCGCTGACCGCCGACCCGGAGCACGAGCCGTCCGCCGCGCGACGGGTCCGCCGCAGGCAGGCCCGGGGGCCGCGCTCGCTCGTCGGCGTCGTCGCCGCGATGTTCTGACCGGCTCGCGTCTCAGCCGGTGTCGAAGAGGCGCCGCACGACGCGCTCGGCGCTGTGGCCGTCGTCGAGGTGGTTGAAGCGCTCGACCCACCGCGCGTAACGGTCGGCATACCCCGAGGTGTCGTCGAGGCCGCGGATCGCGGTGACCACCTCCTCCTGGGTGCTCACCACCGGCCCGGGGGCCTCCTGCTCGAGGTCGAAGTAGACGCCCCGGACGTCGTCGCGGTACTCGTCGAGGTCGGGGACGTAGAAGATCATCGGCCGTCGGGTGACGGAGAAGTCGAACATCACCGAGGAGTAGTCGGTGATCATCGCGTCCGAGGCGAGGAACAGCTCGGTGATGCTCGGGTAGGTCGTCACGTCGATCACCCCGGGCAGCTCGACGCTGCTGCCCTGGCCGACCGTGCGGGAGTGACCGCGCAGCAGGATGACGTGGTCCTCGCCCAGCTCGGCGGTGAGCCGCTCGAGGTCGAGGAAGAGCACCATGCCCTCCGCGTTGTCCCGCCAGGTGGGGGCGTAGAGGATCGCCCGCTGGTCCGGCCGGATGCCGAGGCGTTCGCGGAGGGCCGCGCCGGACCCGCCGACCAGCGCGTCGTTGCGGGGGTAGCCCTCCTCGAAGAACGTCCCCTCCCAGGCGTAGGCGCTGCGGAAGATCTCGGTGCTGTGGTGGTTCTGGCTGAGCAGGACGTCCCACTTGTCGCGCTCGAGCATGAGCGCGGCCCTGGTCGAGGCCCCGGCGCTCGGACGGTCCAGCCCGATGCGCTTGAACATCGAGCCGTGCCAGGTCTGCAGCACCGTCTGGAAGGGCTGCGGCACGAACCTGCGGCGCAGCCAGTCGTTGGCGATGACGTAGCGGGAGCGGGCCCGGGCGTCGAACCACGCCTGCGTGCCCTCCACGACGGGGACCGCGCCGTCGGGCACCGGCACCGACAGATCCGTCACGCCCCAGTAGCGCACCCAGTCGGGGTGCTGCCGGGCGATGACCGCATCGAGCGCGAACGGGTTGCACGTCGCGAGACGGCCGTAGAACGACTCGAGGTAGACCGACTGCTGCGGCTCGTGCGGCCCGGAGAGGTATGCCGCGTCCATCCGGCGCTGGTGGAAGGAACCGAGCTCATCGGCCGCCCGGGTGATCCCCACCCGCAGGCGGAGCGAGCGTCCCTGGCCGACCTCCAGGCGCAGCCGCGCCTCGGGCACCGGCAGCTTCTCGGGGGTGCGCGCCAGCAGGCCGGGAGCGGTCATGACCCGCACCGTGGCTCCCGCGTCGTCGACGCCGCGCAGGACGTAGCTGCCCAGCCGGGGCAGCCGCGCCGGGCCGCCCCACTGCCCCTGGAGCAGGTCAGCCGTGGCCGACCACGTGCCGTCGGGAGCGAGGTCCAGCTCGGCCTCGAGCGTCTGACGGCGGCCGACCAGGCTCAGGGCCAGGGTGCCCGCGGTGCCGCCCCAGGTGCCGGTGAGGCGCAACGCCGGGGTCGGACCGGGCTCCACGGTGGCGTCGGTGACCACGAGCGCCACCCCGGACTCGCTCACGAGGAGGGCGCCGGAGTCGCCTGCGTAGGCGAGCAGCCCGGAGCGCGGCTCCTGCACCGGGGGGGTCTGGTCCAGCGTGGTCGCGACCACGTGCTCGCCGCCCTCGTCGTCGATGACGACGACGCGGTAGACCTGCGCCGCGACGCGCTGGCCCTCGTGGGGGTCACCGACCGGGGCCGGCCGGGTGAGGGCGGACTGCTCGCCGGAGATCTCCTCCGCGCCACCGGTGACGGTGGACTCCTGCGGATCTGACGTCGCCTCGTCGGCGTCCGGCGCGAGCAGCTCGCTCTCCGACGCGGTGGAGGTCCAGGTGAGGGGCACCTTGGCGGACACCTCGATGGTGCCCGGGTCACCGGCGACCGGCTGGACGTCCATGGGGCGGCGGGCATCGAGGGACACGAGCTCGACGCGGGTCGCGTCCACCCCGCGCAGGGCCACCCGGGCGCCGACCGTCATGCCCTCGACCCGGACCGCCGTCGCCGTCGCCGTCGGGACGACGCGACGGAGGCACAGGCCGCGGCCCTGGACCCAGTACGGCCGCAGCTGGCGACCGTCGGCGAAGGTGCGCGCGTCGAGGAAGGCCGCCGAGCCTGCGCCCCGGCGGTTCTTCAGGGTGCCGGAGCGGGCCCGACCGTCCGCGCCGGTGACGCTGACGTGCACCTCCCAGACGTCGTTCTCGTCGTCACCCGGGCCAGGGCCGTGGCGCAGGAGCGGGGCCAGGTCGAGCCGGGCCACGAAGCCGGTGTTGGCGTAGTCGAACTCGGCCCTGCGGACGAGCCCGTTGACCTCCATCTCCGTGACCGGCTCGACGTCCGCCCGGAGGGCCACCGCCGTCCCCCGGCGACGCAGCTGCACCTCGACCCGCGGCGGGGCGGGGTGGCCGTAGCCGCGTTCGTAGGCCCAGCCGGTGATCTCATACGTCGTGCCCTCGAGCCAGCGCGCCGACCACAGGGTGGCGACCCAGCCGACCTGTCGGTCCGTCA
The DNA here is from genome assembly GCF_008001015.1 of Serinicoccus profundi. Classification (NCBI taxonomy): domain Bacteria; kingdom Bacillati; phylum Actinomycetota; class Actinomycetes; order Micrococcales; family Ornithinimicrobiaceae; genus Serinicoccus; species Serinicoccus profundi. Next base: position 682,951 of record NZ_CP042862.1, read on the forward strand.
CGAGGTTGAGGGCGCGGCGCACCCCTTGCCGCCCGGCGACGTAGGCGTGCTGCAGCAGGGCGCTGTCGGAGGCCCGGGCCTTGCGCAGCTGCCGGCTCAGCAGACGTCGCGCCCGGCGGCTGAGGTGCGCGGCCTTCTCGTGCACTCCGGTCCGGACCCGGTCGACGGCCGAGGATCGCCGCGGCGCCGGCGTCTGCGCGGCGCCCGCCATCAGCGGATCACCGTGGCGTCCGTCCGGGCCCGCTCGATGATCTCGGCGATGGCGATCGACTCCGCGGCGCGCAGCTTGTAGGACTCCGCCGTCTCGTTGCGGATCAGCCAGGCGAACTCCGCGAGCTCATACCGCAGGCCGTCGCCGTCGAACTTGTAGTAGTACTTCTTGTTGTCGCGGCTGTCCTCGAAGCGAGCCTCGAAGTACTCGGTCTTCCACCACGGCGCCGGGACGTAGAGATAGCCGGCGCTCCCCGCCACGACGAGGTCGCCCTCGGCCTTGACGCCGAGGCCGGTCCGGGCGGTGGCCTCCCCGTGCTGGAAGGTCACATCGATCTTGGAGTAGACCTCGACGTCCGACCCCTCGGGGCGCAGCGACGTGGTGCGCACGTCGGCGATCTCGGTGCCGAGCAGCTTGACCACCGCCACGAGCGGGTAGCTCGCCAGCTCGGAGATGCTGCCACCGGCCGGCGGCTCGAGCTCGCGCCCGTCGTCGACGAGCTTGGTGAAGGTCGCATCCACCGAGCGCACCTGACCGATGGCCCCGCTGCGGGCCAGGGCCACCATGCGCTGGAAGCCGGGGGCGAAGGCGGTCTTGATCGCCTCCACGAGCACGACCCCCCGCTCCTCCGCGAGGGCGAGCAGCCCCTCGGTCTCGGCCCGCGAGAGGGTCATCGGCTTCTCGCACAGCACGTGGACACCAGCCTCCAGGGCGCGCCGGGTGACGTCGGCGTGGGTGTCGTGAGGTGTGGCGACGTAGACGGCGTCCACCGCCCCCAGCAGGTCGTCGTAGTCCTCGAAGGCCCGGTTGAGCTCGTGCTCGGCCGCGAACTCCTCGGCGGTGCGGTGGGTCCGGTTGTGGACGCCCTCCACGCTGACGCCGCTGACGAAGCGCGCCTCCTGGACGAAACGGTGCGCGATGCGCCCGGCGCCGACGACCCCGAGCTTGATGACCCCGGCCTCGTTGCGCAGCTGGGTGCTGGACACCCCCTTGGTCCGCTCGAGGTAGACGACGTCGCAGTAGTCCTTGAGGTAGTCGAAGCGCCCCAGCCAGTCGGAGCCGATCGCGAAGACGTCGACCTTGTGCTTCTGGATGTCCTGGACCTTCTGCCCTTCGTACTCCTCGATGATGATCTTGTCGGCGAGGCCGCTGTCCTCGACGTTCTTGATCCGGGTCATGAGGCTCTGCTGCACGTTGAGCTTGCCGCGGGCGTCGTCGTAGTTCTCCGTCGTCACCCCGACGATGAGGTAGTCGCCGAGCGCCTTGGCGCGCTCCAGGAGGCGACGGTGACCGTCGTGGAACAGGTCGTAGGTGCCGTAGGTGATGACACGCACTCTCGGTTGCCTCCTCGTGATGGGCTCATGCGAGTATGCCTGCTGATGGTAGGCAGACTGAGATCCACGCCGCGCCGGCTCATCAGCCGGCTCCGGCGCACGACCCGGCCCGGTGCGCCCACGCCCGCGGCGGAGGTCCCGGGCGCGCTCTCACGCCCGGAGGCCCGCACGGACCCCGTCCCCGAGCTGCGGCCACCGCCGGAGATCCTGCACGTCGTGCTCGTCGAGGGCATACCCATGGAGTTCGGCGGCCGCACCGCCTCGATCCTCGCGAAGTGCCGCACGCTCCACGAGCAGGGCGGCGTCCGCTCGATCGTGCTCGTGCGCAACCACGCGCAGACCCTTCCGCGGGCGGTGGCGGGGATGCGCCGGCGCGGTCAGCTCGGCGACGGCGTCGAGGTCCGCTGGCTCATGGATGCCTACCCGGACGCGACCGAGGCCGTCGCCCCGGCAGCCGTCACCCGCGAGAGCCGCGCCGAGCTGACCGCTCGGGGGTGGGTGAAGCGGGGGCGCGACCACATCCACCGGGTCGACGGCATACCCCGGACGTTGCGCCGCTTCCGCAAGCGCGCCCTGGAGTTCGAGGACCACTACGACGCAGACGGCCGTCGGGTGCGGCGGCAGGAGTACGACCGCGACGGTCGGTTGCGCCGCACCATCACGTGGGACCCGGGGGTCCCGACGGCGCGCGAGCACCTCTACCACCGGCGCAACGGTGCGCCGATGTATGCCCAGGCCTTCGCGCCACCCCGCGAGGAGGGCGAGCGCGCCCGCGAGGTCTCGGTGACCTTCTTCGACGAGGCCGGTGAGGTCGAGTCCGTGCAGGAGGGCTCGCTGGAGCCGGTGCTGCACCGAGCCCTGGATGCCCTGACGGCCGGGCGGCCCACGATCCTGGCCGTCGAGGCGCGCAGCGTCGAAACCGATGTCCTGGGCTACCGCCGCGACCACGTGCGCACCTGCTTCGTGGCGCACAACTCCCACCTCAAGACCGCCTCCAGCGAGCTCGACGACCTGCGGGGCAGCTTCCGGCGCCTCTTCCGGCACCTGGACGCCGTCGACGCCATGGTCTTCCTCACCAACAGCCAGCGCGCGGACGCCGAGGCGCTGCTGGGGCGACGCGACACCTTCTGGGTCATGCCGCACGCGGCGCCCGGCGCCGTCTCGCACGCCGAGGTCGAGCGAGACCCACGGCTGGTCATCATGATGGGTCGGCTGGCCGACCAGAAGCGCACCGACCACGGCATCCGCGCCTTCGCCTCCGTGCTGGAGCAGGTCCCCGACGCCCGCCTGGAGATCTACGGCGAGGGGTGGCGCCGGGTCGAGCTCCAGCAGCTCATCGACGACCTCGGGCTGCAGGGGTCGGTGACCCTCATGGGGTTCACCCAGGACCCGGGCCGGGAGTACCGACGCGCCAGCCTGTGCCTGCAGTCCAGCAGGTTCGAGGGGGCGCCCATGGTCTTCGTCGAGGCGTTGCGGCAGGCCTGCCCGATCGTCAGCTACGACATCCGGTACGGCCCGGCCGACATCATCGACGACGGCGTCAACGGCTTCCTCGTGCCCGATGGGGACATCGAGGGGCTGGCCCGGCGCACCGTCCAGATCCTGCAGGACCCGGAGCTCGGTGCCTCGCTCAGCGCAGGGTGTGCCGGGGTCGACGAGCGCTTCGGTCAGCAGGCCTTCGCGGCCCGGTGGTTCCACCTCTTCCGCACCCTCCGCGAGGACATGCCGGCCTCGGTCAGATGATGAGGAAGCGGCCGTGGCGGGCCATGCGCGCCACGTCACGCCACCGCAGGCGTGACCTGTCCTCGCCGGGCTCGAAGGGGTCGGTGCGCCAGCCGTCCAGCCAGCCCGTCCACCACGACTCCAGGCCCTCGCGCCGGGTCGTCCAGCGGACGAGCTGGATGCCCGTCCAGCTGGTGACGTAGACCAGGGCGAGCGGGGCCGGCAGGTTGCGCCTGGCCAGCCAGACCCGGTTGCGGGCGTTCTTGTAGAAGTAGTCGGCGTGCCGGCGTGGGTCGATGACCGGGTGGCCGGTGCGCAACGAGGGGACGTAGCGCACGCGGTAGCCGGCGGCCCAGACGCGCCAGGCCAGCTCGATGCCCTCGTGCGCGTAGAAGAAGATGCCGGGCCACCCGCCGGTGGCCTCGAAGGCCTCGCGACGCATGGCGACGGTCATCTCCACGACGCTGAAGACGTCGGCCTCGGTATGCCGTTGGCGCGCCCCCAGACGGGGGATCCACCGGCCGGGCAGCTCCGCGGCGTCGGGATCCTCGATGAGCGGCTGGACCAGGCCGACGTCGGGGTGGGACCGGAGGTAGTGCGCGGTCCGGAGCAGCACGTCGTCATCGATGAGCCAGGCGTCGTCGTCCAGGAAGAAGAGGAACTCTCCCTCCACGTGCGGGACGCCGGCGTTGCGACCCGCCGGGATGCCGACGTTGGTCGGGAGGGCCAGCGTCTTGACCTGCTCGTGCAGCCCCACCGGGTTCCACGCGTTGCCGACGACGACCACGTCGAGCTCCACACCCCGCTGCGACAGGAGGGAGTCGAGGCCACGGCGCAGCTCCTCGGGTCGGCGTCCCTGGGTGAGGACGACCACCGCGAACCGGGGGTCGCTCATGCCGCGACACCTCGGCGGAGCCGACCCGAGGCCAGGATGGCGAAGGCGTGGCCGATGGTCACCGGCACGATGACGACCGCCATGACGACGACCTGGAGCCGGGCGGCCGCCAGCTCCTCGCCGAGCAGCAGACCGAGGAGGGCGACGGCCAGCGTCACCAGGGTCATCTCGATGGAGTGGAACATCCGGTGGAAGGGCAGGAGCCGGGCCAGGCGCCGCAGCGAGCCCAGCACGGTGCTCGCCGGGACGGCCCTGGCGGCTGCCGTGTCGGGCAGCGGGCCCAGGCCGACCGCGGCACGCGAGGCGTGCACCATCTCGTTGAGCGCCTTGTTGATGACGAGGAAGGTCGCGAGGAACGCGCCGGCGAAGGCATACCCGAACCACTGGGCGGGGTCCTGCTCCTGGCCGCCCACGAGCCCCGCGGCCCGCCACCCCAGCGCCAGCGCGATGGCCGCCTCGACCGTGTAGTGACCGACCTTGTCGAGGAAGATCCCGACCGGACCGGAGAGCCCCTTCCAGCGGGCGATCTCGCCGTCGGAGCAGTCCAGGAGCATCTGCAGCTGGGCCAGCAGGGCGCCGAGCAGCGCGCCCCAGAGGCCGGGCACGAGGAGTGCCCCGGCCGCGGCCCACCCGGCCACCATCATCAAGGTGGTGACGCCGTTGGCCGAGAGCGGGGTGGGGATGAGCACCCGGGTCAGGTGCGGGGACAGGCGACGGAGGTAGAGGTCACCGGTCCAGTGCTCGGCGTTGCCCCTGGCCAGCACCTCGGGGGGCTGAGCGACGGCACGCACCTGCGCCAGGGAGGGCCGTGAGGGCCGGTGGTCGTGGGCGGACGACGCGTCAGCCATGGACCACCTCTCCTCGAACGACCCGGGATCTGCTGTCGCAGGAGTCTAGACCGACCACGCTGGACGTCCGGTGAATGCCGCCCGGGGGCGCGGTGGGATCAGTCGGGCGGGGCGATCGAGGTCTGCGACGGCAGCTGGTCCTGCGGGACGAGGCCCACGGGGCAGGTGTAGCCGTTGGGGCCGTGGTTGCAGTAGCCGCCCGGGTTCTTGTGGAGGTACTGCTGGTGCAGCTCCTCCGCGTAGTAGAACGGACCGGCGTCCTGCGCCGGCCTCACCTCGGTGACGATCCGACCGTGACCGGCCCGGGAGAGGACCTCGCCGAAGGCCTTCGCCGTCGCCCGCGCGGCACGCTCCTGCTCCGGCGTCGTCCAGTAGATCGCCGAGCGGTACTGCGTGCCGATGTCGTTGCCCTGCCGGTTGGCGGTCGTCGGGTCGTGGTTCTCCCAGAAGGCCTTGAGGAGCTGCTCGGGGTCGGTGACCGCCCGGTCGTAGACCACGAGGACGGCCTCGGTGTGACCGGTATGCCCGGTGCAGACCTCGCGGTAGGTCGGGTTGGGGGTGGTGCCGCCCTGGTAGCCGGCCGCCGTCGTCACGACGCCAGGCAGCTGCCAGAAGATCCGCTCCGCGCCCCAGAAGCATCCCATCGCCACCGTCATGACCTCGGTGCCCTCGGGCCAGGGGCCGTGCATCGAGGATCCGAGCACGACGTGGCGCTCGGGGATGTCGGGCAGGGGGGTGGGGCGTCCGGGGAGGGTGTTGGTGCGCTGCATCATCCGAGTGTCCCACCCGGCCCCGGGCCGTGCGAGCAGTGGTGCCGCCAGGGCCGGCAGGGTCCGTCGGGGTCGACTCCCGGGCCCCTGCGGGCTAGAATGGACGTTTGATCCACGGTCCGGGCCCTTCGGTGGCCCGGACCTTGTGTTTGGGGCGAGTCGCAGACGCGTGACGCTCCTCCCACACGATCGCCACGAGGACCAGGCCGATGCCGCGCGTCCACGCGAGACCATATGAGGAGAAGCAGTGACCGACACCGCAGCAGCCAGCTACCTGACGCAGGAAGCCTACGACCGCCTCGAGGCCGAGTTGAACCAGCTCAAGAACGACGGGCGCTCGGAGATCAGCAAGCGCATCGAGGCGGCCCGCGAGGAGGGTGACCTCAAGGAGAACGGCGGGTACCACGCGGCCAAGGAGGAGCAGGGCAAGATGGAGGCCCGCATCCGCCAGCTCGAGCACCTGCTGCAGAACGCCGTCGTCGGTGCCGCGCCGACCGAGAAGGGCGTCGTCCAGCCGGGCACGGTCGTCACCGTCGAGATGTTCGGGGACACCGAGACGTTCCTCCTGGGCTCCCGGGAGATCATCGACGACGACAGCGACCTCGACGTCTACAGCGAGCAGTCGCCGCTGGGGTCGGCCCTGCTCGGGGGCAAGACGGGCGAGACCGTCACCTATGAGGCGCCCAACGGCAGCACCGTGGAGGTCAAGATCGTGGAGGCCGTGCCCTACCAGGCCTGACCTGCCCCACCGTGCCGAGGCGCTCCGTCACTCCTGACGGGGCGCCTCGTCGGCATACCAGCACTGGTCGAGGTAGCCGGTGATCGCCGGGGAGGCGGTGGCCACGCTCTCGACGTGGCGGCTCGGTGAGCTGTCCGCGGGAGGCACGCTCACCTGGGTCCGACCGACCACCACGTGCGAGTCGGCCTGCGCCTCGAGGGTGCAGACGACCTCCCGGTCGGGGTCGCGGCGCAGGTCGAAGCGCACGTCCACCTGGGCCTCGGAGATGACGTCGAAGCCGGTGTTGACCCAGTGGACCCTGCCCCGCGTGGCCGCCAACCCCCAGATCACCGCCAGGGTGCTCATGACGAGCACGGCGACGAGGCCGATCGTCCACCATCGACGCTGCCGCGGCGCCGCGCGGTCGGCCTCCTCGGCCTGCTCCTCGATGGAGTCCCAGTCCGGTGCGTCGTCGGCCGGGGGGCGGGGGTCGCCGGGCTGGGCGCTGGGGGCGGTCACGTGCGGCTGCCTTCCGGGGGAGTGAGAAGATGAGCGGGTGCCGGTAGCGGCACCACCACCATTGTCCGGCACCCACGGGCCGACCCTGACGTCGCCCCGGGTCGGTGCCACGCGGAAAGGATCGCCCATGACCACCACGGGACGCGGCCTGCGCCTCATGGCGGTGCACGCCCACCCTGATGACGAGTCCAGCAAGGGTGCCGCCACCACGGCGCACTACGTCGCCGAGGGGGTCGACGTCCGCGTGGTCTCGTGCACCGGGGGAGAGCGCGGGGACGTGCTCAACGAGAAGCTCAAGGACGACCCGCACATCGTCCGCGACATCACGCAGGTGCGCCGCGACGAGATGGCGCTGGCGGCCCAGATCCTGGGCATCAGCCATACCTGGCTGGGCTTCGTCGACAGCGGCCTCCCCGAGGGCGACCCGCTCCCGCCGCTGCCGGAGGGCTGCTTCGCGCTCGAGCCCCTCGAGGTGACGACCGAGGCGCTGGTCCGCGTCATCCGGGAGTTCCGCCCGCACGTGCTCACGACCTACGACGAGAACGGTGGCTACCCCCACCCCGACCACATCATGACCCACGTCGTGACGATGGCGGCCTTCGAGGCCGCCGGGGACCCCGAGGCCTACCCGCACGCCGGGGCACCCTGGCAGCCGCTCAAGGTCTACTACAGCGGCTGGGACCCCCAGCGCATGATCCGCCTCGACGAGGCGATGGTCGAGGCCGGGCACGAGCCGCCCTTCGCGGACTGGCGCAAGCACCTCGGGAGTCGCCCCCGGCGGGTCCTCACCACGCGGGTGCCGTGCGGCGAGCAGTTCTCGGTGCGCGACGACGCCCTCCGCGCCCACGCCACCCAGGTCGACCCGGACGGCCCGTGGTTCCGCGTGCCGCTGGAGATCCAGCAGCGGGTCTGGCCCACCGAGGACTACGAGCTCGCGCGCTCCCTCGTCACCGTCGACCTGCCCGAGGACGACCTCTTCGCCGGGCTGCGCAGCATGGACCTGCCGGAGCTGGACGCGCTCGGCGCGCAGGCGCACGACCGCGACGCGCAGGGTGCGCTGGTCCTGGCGCACCAGGGTGAGCCCCCGCTGCCCCCGCTGGACGCCGACGCCACCTCGACGGGCGGCGAGGACGGTGACGCCGACGGGGACGGTGTCGATGACGTGCGCCGCGGCGAGGGGCACGAGGAGTGAACGACACCGGCGTCGAGATCACGGCGGGACTGGGCGGATTCCTCGTCCTCTTCGGCCTGGCCCTCGCGGTGTGGTTCCTCGGTCGTGACCTCACCCGGCGGCTGCGCCGGATGCGGCGCGCCGAGGACGCCCGTCTGGAGCAGGAGCAGCAGGCCCGCGAGCAGCGCGACGCGGCGCCCGAGCGGAACTCCCGCCGCGACGAGCCCGAGGACGGCGACCCGATCGGCTGATGACCGTTCGCGGGTCAGCAGCGGGACCAACGTGGGGATAGCACGACCTCCATCGGCAATCTTTCCGATGGAGCTCGTGCTAGGCCGTGGTCGGTCCCGAGAGGGGCGGGGCCTACGTCACCTCGCGTAGCTCATGGTCAGGACAGGGGGGTCGAGGTTGTGCTCAGGCTGAGGTATGCGGCGGCCCAGTGGGAGGCGAAGGCGGCGACGGTGAAGGCGTGGAAGACCTCGTGGAAACCGAACCAGCGCGGCGAGGGGTCCGGGCGGCGCAGGCCGTAGACCACCGCGCCGAGGGTGTAGAACAGCCCGCCCAGGGCGATGAGGCCGACGACGAGCGGGCCTCCGGTGCGCCACATGGGGACGAGGAAGAAGATCGCCACCCAGCCGAGGGCGATGTAGACCCCGGTGTAGAGCCAACGCGGTGCACCGACCCAGAAGACGCGGAAGAACACCCCGGCGATGGCGCCCGACCACACGACCCAGAGCAGCAGGCGCTGCTGCCCCGGAGGCAGGAGCAGGACGGCGAAGGGCGTGTAGGTGCCGGCGATGATGAGGAAGATGTTGGCATGGTCCCACCGCTTGAGCAGCCGGGCCGTCCGGGGGCTCCAGCGACCGCGGTGGTAGAGCGCGGAGGTGCCGAAGAGCAGCACCCCGGTGATGGCGAAGACCAGGGAGGCCACCGCGGCGCCCGTCGTCGGTGCGAGGGCGACGAGAACGGCGCCCGCGACCAGGGCGACCGGCACCATACCGAGGTGCAACCAGCCGCGCAGGTGCGGCTTCATCTGGTCGACGACGGAGCCGAGCGGTCCGGGGACGGCGCTCGGGGCAGGGCTGGAGGGCATGTCTCCAGGCTAACTTACGCAACCGTAGGTTACGAAACCGTAGGTTGGTGGTGGCTGCCCACGCAGGCGCCCTCGCGGTGCAGCGGACGCCCAGCCCCTGCCGGTAGGTTGGGGCCATGCCGACGCCGAGGGACCTGGTCTACCGGGCCTACAACTCCTCGCTGCGCCGACACCTGCCCAGCGACGCGCTGCCCCGGCACATCGGCGTCATGCTCGACGGCAACCGCCGGTGGGCGCGGCTGCGTGGTGCGGAGACCGCTGACGGCCACCGCGCGGGCGCGGAGAACATCGTGCCCTTCCTCGGCTGGTGCGAGGAGGCGGGAGTCGAGGTCGTCACCCTCTGGCTCCTCTCGACCGACAACCTCAACCGCCCCGCTCAGGAGCTGGAGCCGCTGCTGGCGATCATCGAGGGGGTCGTGGAGCAGCTCGCGCAGACGGGGCAGTGGAGGGTGCGGGTCGTCGGTGCGCTGGACCTCCTACCCGGCCCGACCGCCGACCGGCTCACCGGGGCGGCCGACCGGACCGAGCAGGTCGAGGGGATGGTGGTCAACGTCGCGATCGGGTATGGCGGTCGGCGCGAGATCGCGGACGCCGTGCGGTCGCTGCTGCGGGACGCCGCCGCGTCCGGGGCCACGCTGGAGGAGCTCGCGGCCACGGTCACGGTTGAGGACATCGCCGCCCATCTCTATACCCGGGGCCTGCCCGACCCCGACCTGGTCATCCGCACCTCGGGGGAGCAGCGGCTGGGTGGCTTCCTCCTGTGGCAGAGCGCGCACAGCGAGTTCTACTTCTGCGAGGCCTTCTGGCCCGACTTCCGCAAGGTCGACTTCCTGCGCGCGCTGCGCGCCTACGCCGAGCGGGAGCGCCGCTTCGGCAGCTGAGCGACACGCCGCGCGCGCGTGCGTGGAGCGGCGGGCCCGCGGCATACCGTCGGAGCAGACGCGGGACGCCCCGTCTCGCCTCTCGGGAGGCCTACCACATGGAGCTCAGGCTCAGGCGGAGGGCCGGTTCCGGCTCACGCCGTGGTGTGGCCCGGTCCCGGACCGCCCATCGCCTTCGACGCGTAGCCGGCCGGCGCGTGTCCCCGAGGGAGCCCGCATGAGCCTTCGCCCCAGCACGACCACCGCCGACGTCCTCGACCGCGAGGTCGTCCCCTTCGACGCGCTGCCCGAGACCGGTCGCAAGACCTACGTCCTCGACACCTCGGTGCTGCTCTCCGACCCACGCGCCCTGCTGCGCTTCGCCGAGCACGAGGTCGTGCTGCCGGTGGTGGTCATCACCGAGCTGGAGGGCAAGCGCCACCACCCCGAGCTGGGCTACTTCGCCCGGCAGGCGTTGCGGATGCTCGACGACCTGAGGGTGGCCAACGGCACGCTGAGCGAGCCGGTTCCGGTGGGTGAGGCCGGCGGCACGCTGCGGGTCGAGCTCAACCACACCGACCCGACCGCGCTGCCGGCGGGCTTCCGGCTGGGCGACAACGACACCCGGATCCTGGCGGTAGCGGCCAACCTCTCGGCCGAGGGGCACGACGTCACCGTGGTGAGCAAGGACCTCCCGATGCGGGTCAAGGCGTCGGCGGTCGGGCTCGACGCGCAGGAGTACCGCGCCGAGCTGGCCGTGGACAGCGGCTGGACCGGCATGGCTGAGATCGAGGTCGACGACGAGCAGATGCGCCAGCTCTACGACAGCGGCCGGTTGGAGCACCCCGGAGCCGCCGGCCTGCGGACGCATACCGGCCTCACGATCCTCGGCGCCTCCGGCAGTGCGCTGGGGCGGGTGACTCCCGACCACGCCATCAAGCTCGTGCGGGGCGACCGCGACGCCTTCGGGCTGCACGGCCGCTCGGCCGAGCAGCGGATCGCCCTCGACCTCCTGCTCGACCCGGACGTCGGCATCATCAGCCTCGGTGGGCGCGCGGGCACCGGCAAGAGCGCCCTCGCGTTGTGCGCCGGTCTCGAGGCGGTGATGGAGCGCCGCCAGCACCGCAAGGTCATCGTCTTCCGCCCGTTGTATGCCGTCGGTGGCCAGGAGCTGGGCTACCTCCCGGGCAGCGAGGGCGACAAGATGGGCCCGTGGGCGCAGGCGGTCTTCGACACCCTCGGCGCCGTCGTCTCCAAGGAGGTGGTCGAGGAGATCCTGGACCGGGACATGCTCGAGGTGCTCCCGCTGACCCACATCCGCGGTCGTTCCCTGCACGACGCCTTCGTCATCGTCGACGAGGCGCAGAGCCTGGAGCGCAACGTGCTGCTCACGGTCCTCTCGCGGATCGGTCAGAGCTCGCGGGTAGTGCTGACCCACGACGTCGCGCAGCGCGACAACCTGCGCGTGGGGCGTCACGACGGCGTGGCCGCGGTGATCGAGGCGCTCAAGGGTCACCCCCTCTTCGCCCACGTGACCCTCCACCGGAGTGAGCGCAGCCCGATCGCCGCACTGGTGACGGAGATGCTGGAGGGGGCGGACGCGCTGCTGTGACAGGAGTGGCATAGCGTAATCGCCACGTGCGTCACACGGGTCCCAAGCCAGTGTGACCTTCACCACGTCTGGCCGTCAGGGTTTGACGCCGTACCCGCCTACCGGGCACCGTAGAGGGGTACATCACGTTTTGGTAACGCCGCCCGGCCCCGGATCCCTCGCGATCGTCCCTGTGGGCCTCCCTGCACCACCGCGATAGCGACTGCGGCATCCCGACCGAGGAAGTTGTGCCCATGCCCCATGCCCCCCTGACCGATGACCAGCAGGCCCGCCACGCGCGTGGCCGCCGGATGAGCCCCGCCGCCATCGCGGTCACCGCCTCCATCGCCGCCGGATCCCTCGGCCTCGCGACGTATGCCGCGACCGCCGGAGCCGGCACGGCCGAGCCGGACGCCTCCACCGACGCCCTGCGCGCCTCGGTCGGGCAGTTCTCGCCCACCGTGGCCGCGGACGCCGTCGCCGCCCTGAGCGACACCGCCGCCAGCGAGTCCACCGGCATGTTCGCCGAGATGAAGCAGATGCGCGCGGACCAGGCCAACGCCCTCGGTGTCTCCACCGGGGTCCGCGACGAGAGCCTCAAGACCGTGCAGGAGCAGGCCGAGCGCATCTCGGCCGAGCGGGCCGAGAAGCGCCGTGCCGCCGCCGAGAAGGCTGCCGCCGAGCAGCGCGCGGCCGAGCTCGCGGCTGCGGAGCAGGCTGCCGCCGAGCAGCAGGCGGCGGCCGAGGCCGCCGCGGCTGAGCGTGCGGAGCAGGAGCAGGCCGCGTCGCGCAGCGAGGAGCGCGCGGCAGCCCAGCCGCAGCCCGAGCCCCAGCCGGAGCCGCAGCCCGAGCCGGAGCCGGAGCCGGAGCCGGAGCCCGAGCCCACCCCGGTCTACAGCGGTGACGCCCGCGGGATCGCCCAGTCGATGCTCGGCAGCTACGGCTGGGGCATGGACCAGTGGAGCTGCCTGGACTCGCTCTGGCAGAAGGAGTCCGGCTGGAACCACACCGCGATGAACCCCAGCTCCGGCGCCTACGGCATCCCGCAGTCGCTGCCGGGCAACAAGATGGCCACCGCCGGCGCCGACTGGCAGACCAACCCCGCCACGCAGATCTCGTGGGGGCTGGGCTACATCTCCGGTCGCTACGGCTCGCCGTGCGCCGCCTGGGCCCACTCCCAGGCCGTGAACTGGTACTGAGCCGAGCACCCGGCATACCTCCCACCACCCCCGGTCGCGCTGCGGCCGGGGGTGGTGTCATGCTCGCCTGCGTGAGCAGAGACATCGTCCACGAGGGATCCCGCAAGGCCCGGCAGGTGGCCGACCACCCGTGGCTGGAGAAGCTCGCCCGCATCGGGTTCGCTGCGAGCGGCCTCATCCACGTCCTCATCGGCGGGATCGCCCTGCGCGTGGCCCTCGGCAGCGGCGGCGAGGCCGACCAGGGCGGTGCGCTGCAGGCCGTGCGGGAGGCCCCGGCCGGTGCGCTGATCCTCTGGGTCTGCGTCCTCGGGTTCCTCGCGCTGGCGCTCTTCCAGCTCCTCGACGGGCTGCTGGGCGGCGGCGAGATCGGTGACCGGGTCAAGGCTGTCGGCAAGGGCGTGCTGTATGCCGCGCTGGGGCTGACGACGTTGACGTTCGCGCGGGGCGGCAGCTCGGACAGCTCGCAGAGCAGCCAGGACCTCACGGCCACCCTCATGCAGGCACCGCTGGGCCGGGTCCTCGTCGGGATCGTCGGACTCGCGGTCATCGGCGTCGGGGGCTATCACCTCTACAAGGGCGCCACCAAGAAGTTCCTCGAGGACCTGAAGTCCACCGGGGGCGCGTCGCTGGGCACCGGCGTCACCGTCACCGGCATGGTGGGCTACATCGCCAAGGGGGTCGCCTTGCTGGTCGTCGGCGGGTTGTTCGCCATCGCCGCCTGGCAGGCCGACCCGGAGGAGGCACAGGGGATGGACGGCGCGCTCAAGATGCTGGCGGGCCAGCCCTTCGGCACGGCGCTGCTCGTCGTCGTCGCGGTCGGGCTCGTGGCCTACGGGGTCTACAGTTTCGCCCGTGCCCGCTACGCCCGGATGGACTGATACCTCCCTGCGCCGTCGCGCGAGTGTCGGACTGGGGTCCGACGCGGCATACCTCCGTCGCCCCATGTGCCACATCAGCCTCTGCCTGCCAGGAAAACCGTCTGTGCGCAGGGCGAATGCAGGGAATGGAGCGCGCACAGACGGATGTCCTGGCTCCTCGTGGCAGGAGGGACAGAGGTGACGACCGAGGGGGCCGTCGCGGGATCGTTCAGGAGGAGGGGTCTGCCCCAAGGCGGGCGCCCCGCACGGGCGAGCGGACCGCGACGAGCGTCGCGACGAGGAAGACCCCGACGGCGAGCGCGAGCGCACCGCGGTAGTCCAGCGCCGAGGCCAGCAGGCCACCCAGGAGCGCCCCGACGACCGCCACCGAGCGGTTCACCGTGCGCCGGGAGCCGTTCACCCGGCCCAGGAGCGGGCGCGGGGTCTCGGCCTGCCAGTAGCCCATCTCGTTGGGGTCCTCCACTCCCATCGCGAAGCCGTAGAGCGCCTGCGAGGTTCCGAGGACGAGCAGTGCCGTCAGCTCGCCGTGCTCCGGCGTGAGGACGGCGAGAAGCCAGGCGAGCGTGCAGAGCAGGCGGCCCAGGATCATCGCGTCGCCCTCACCGAGGCGGGTGCCCACCGCCGGTGCGGCCACGGCCCCGATGACGCCGCCGACGCCGACCGCGGCCAGGACGAGCCCGTAGGCGAGCGCGTCCAGCCCGAGACCCCGCAACGCGAAGAGGCCGAGCACGGTGAGGGCGAGGCTGTTGGCGAGGAACCACAGGTGGGTCGAGATCGCCAGCGGGGCCAGGGTGGGGTGTCCGTAGATGAACCGCAGCCCGGTCGCGATCTCGCCGCCGATCGCGCGGTGGGGTCGCGGGTCCGGGGGCGTCCCCTCGATCGGGAGCCGGCTCACCAGGAGGGCCGCCACGAGCCGTGCCACCCCGCCGAGGACCAGCGCGGAGGCCGCCCCGAGGGCCGCGACGAGGGCGCCCGCGAGCGGCGGGACCGCCGACTGGGCGACGGTCATGGACTGGCCGAGGCGGGCGTTGGCGTCGACGAGCCTGCCCCGGGGGACGAGGTCGGGGAGGACCGACTGCTCCGCGGCGGCACCGAAGACCGCGAACGTCCCGGCCACGAGGACCAGCGCGACCACGCGCCATACCGTCAGGACGTCCAGCCACCAGAGGCCCGCCATGAGCAGGAGCACCACGCCCCGGGCGAGATGGGTCAGGACGAGGGTCGGGCGGCGGCGCCACCGGTCCACGAGGGCGCCCGCCAGCAGACCGACGACGAGATAGGGGGCGAACTGCGCCGCGCGGACGATGCCGACCTCGGCCTCGCTCGCGCCGAGGGAGCGGATCACCAGGACGTCGATGCCCAGGGTCGTCATCGACAGCGCGATGAAGCCCAGGGTGCTCGCGACCCAGAAGGGCCTGAACCCGGTGCCGTCCGGGGTGCGCGGCCCGGTGGCCGACCTCACAGTCGGCGCAGCCGGACGCGGTCCACGCTGTGGTCGGAGCCCTTGAGCAGCACGAGGGTGGCGCGGCTGCGGGTGGGCAGGATGTTGTCGACGAGGTTGGGGGCGTTGATGGTGTCCCAGATGTTCTCCGCGATGTCCACCGCCGCGTCGTCGGTGAGGGTGGCGTAGCGGTGGAAGTGGGAGTCCGGGTCGGCGAAGGCGGTCTGCCGCAGCTCGAGGAAGCGGTCGACGTACCAGCGCTTGATGTCGCCGACGTGCGCATCGACATACACCGAGAAGTCGAAGAAGTCGCTCACCGCCAGACCGGCGCGGCCGTTGTCGTGGGCGCGCGGCGGCTGCAGGACGTTGAGGCCCTCGACGATGAGGACGTCCGGGCGTCGGACGACGATCTGCTCCTCCGGCACGATGTCGTAGACCAGGTGGCTGTAGACCGGGGCCCGGACCTCGGCCTTGCCGGCCTTGACCTCGCTGACGAAGCGCAGCAGGGCCCGCCGGTCGTAGGACTCTGGGAAGCCCTTGCGCGGCATGAGGTTGCGCCGTGCCAGCACCTCGTTGGGGAAGAGGAAGCCGTCGGTGGTGACCAGGTCGACCTTCGGGGCGGAGTCCCACCGCGAGATGAGCTCCTTGAGGATGCGCGCGGTCGTCGACTTGCCGACGGCCACCGAGCCCGCCACACCGATGACGAAGGGGGTGCGCTCGTGACCCTCGTCGAGGAAGTCGCTCGTGACGTGGTGCAGGCGGCCGATGGCGCGCTCGTAGAAGGACAGCAGCCGACTGATCGGGAGGTAGACCTGCTCGATCTCCGCGAGGTCCAGGCGCTCGCCGAGACCGCGCAGCCGCTCGACGTCGGCGGCGTCCAGCTGCATCGGATGCTCCTCGCGCAGCCGTGCCCAGTCGTGGCGGTCGAGCTCCACGTAGGGGGACGGGATGGCGGCGTTGCCCTGCGAACCCATGGGTGGCATTGTGCCAAGTGCGGCACCGGGACGTGCCGGGCCCTGCGGATGCCGTGCTCCGGCGCCGCGGCACGTAGGCTTGACCCCATGTGCGGAATCGTCGGATATGTCGGTCCTCGGACCAGCGAGAAGGCCCTCGACGTCGTGATGGAGGGGCTCGGTCGCCTCGAGTACCGCGGCTACGACTCGGCGGGCGTGGCGGTCGTGGAGCAGGGTGGTGTCGCGACCCGCAAGAGGTCCGGCAAGCTGACCAACCTCCAGCAGGCCCTGGTCGACGCCCCGCTGCCGGAGACGTCCACCGCGATCGGGCACACCCGGTGGGCGACCCACGGTGGTCCCACCGATGCCAACGCCCACCCGCACCGCGGCGGGCAGGGCGGCAAGCTCGCCCTCGTCCACAACGGCATCATCGAGAACTTCCACGCCCTCAAGCAGTCGCTGCTCGCCGAGGGCGTCGAGTTCACCTCCGAGACCGACACCGAGGTCGTCGCCCACCTGCTCGACCGGGCCTTCGTGGACACCGCGGACCTCACCGAGGCCATGCGGGCCGTCGTCGACATCCTGGAGGGTGCCTTCACCCTGCTCGCGGTGCACGCCGACCAGCCGGACGTCGTCGTGGGGGCACGCCGCAACAGCCCGCTCGTCGTCGGCCTGGGCGAGGGGGAGAACTACCTCGGCTCGGACGTGGCGGCCTTCATCGGGCATACCCGACAGGCGCTGGAGCTGGGGCAGGACCAGATCGTCACGATCACCCCCGACGGCTACTCGGTCATCAACTTCGACGGCTCGCCCAGCGACGGCAAGACCTACGAGGTCACCTGGGACGCCGCGGCCGCCGAGAAGGGCGGCTACGACACCTTCATGGAGAAGGAGATCCACGAGCAGCCGCACGCCGTCGCCGACACCCTGCTCGGCCGCACCGACGCCGAGGGCAACCTCGTGCTCGACGAGCTGCACATCCCCGTCGAGGACCTCAAGGCGGTCACCAAGATCGTCATCGTCGCCTGCGGCACCGCGTCGTATGCCGGCATGGTCGCGAAGTACGCCATCGAGCGGTGGACGCGCATCCCGGTGGAGGTGGAGCTCGCGCACGAGTTCCGTTACCGCGACCCGGTGGTGGACGAGCGGACCCTGGTGGTCTCGATCTCCCAGTCCGGGGAGACGATGGACACCCTCATGGCCGTCCGGCACGCCAAGGAGCTCGGCGCCAAGACGGTCTCCATCTGCAACACCCATGGCTCGACGATCCCGCGCGAGTCCGACGCCGTGCTCTACACCCACGCCGGTCCGGAGATCGCGGTCGCCTCGACCAAGGCGTTCCTCGCCCAGATCACCGCGTCCTACATCCTCGGGCTCTACCTCACCTCGCTGCGCGGCGAGTCCTACGGCCGCAGCGCCGCCGAGATCATGGCCGAGCTGCAGGGCATCCCCGCGCACATCGAGGCGCTGCTGGGCACGATGGACCGGGTCAAGGAGATCGCCTCCTTCATGGCCGACTCCCGCTCGGTGCTCTTCCTGGGCCGCCACGTCGGCTACCCCATCGCCATGGAGGGCGCGCTCAAGCTCAAGGAGCTCGCCTACATCCACGCGGAGGGCTTCGCCGCGGGGGAGCTCAAGCACGGCCCGATCGCCCTCATCGAGCCCGGGCAGCCCGTCTTCATCGTCGTCCCCTCGCCGGACAGCGAGCACGGGCTGCACGGCAAGGTGGTCTCCAACATCCAGGAGATCCGCGCCCGCGGCGCCCGCACCCTGGTCATCGCCGAGGAGGGCGACGAGGACGTCGTGCCCTTCGCCGACGAGGTCATCCGGGTGCCGCGCACGTCGCCCCTGCTGGCCCCGCTGCTCACCGTCGTGCCGCTGCAGGTCTTTGCGCTGCAGCTGTCGACGGCCAAGGGTCTGGACGTCGACCAGCCGCGCAACCTCGCCAAGTCGGTCACGGTCGAGTAGGCCGGTGTTGATGCCCCTGCCCGCGGTCCGCGGCGCCCGAGGTCGCCGGTGATCATCGGCGTCGGGATCGACGTCGTCGACATCGCGCGCTTCAGTGCGCGGATCGAGGCCAACCCGCGGCTGGGGGAGCGGTTGTTCACCGCCGACGAGCTCGGGCTGCGGCCGGAGTCCATGGCCGCCCGCTTCGCTGCCAAGGAGGCGCTGGCCAAGGCGCTGGGCGCCCCGGTGGGCCTGCGGTGGACCGATGCCTGGGTCGAGCGCGACGACAGCGGCCGCCCGCACCTGCGCACCCAGGGCACGGTGCGCGCGCGGGCCGACCAGCTCGGCATCAGTCACCTGCACGTCTCGTTGTCCCACGACGCAGGGGTCGCCTCGGCCGTGGTGATCGCCGAAGCCGATCCGACCACCCTTCCGGAGGGGGACTGACATGCTCCAGGCGTATGCCGTCGCGGACGTCCGCGAGGCCGAGGAGCGGGCGCGCGACGGGCTGCCCGAGGGGGAGCTGATGCGGCGCGCGGCGCGCGGGCTCGCCGACGTGGTGGCCACGCGCTGCGAGCAGCGGCAGGCCGGTCGTGTCGTGGTCCTTGCCGGCCCGGGGGACAACGGCGGCGACGCCCTGCACGCGGCGGCCCTGCTGGCCGGTCACCCGGATCGCGACGTGCAGGTCGTCGGGGTCGCGTCCCGGCTGCACGAGGGTGGCCTGACCGACGTGCACGAGGCGGGGCTGGACGTCCACGACGTCGCCCCCGACGCCGAGGACCTCCCGCCGACGGTGCTCGAGACCCTCGCCGCGGCCGACCTCGTCGTCGACGGGCTCCTCGGCATCGGCGGTCGCCCGGGGCTGCGTGGGGCGATGCGCGCCGCCGTCGATGCGGTGCCCGGCTCGGCATACCTCCTCGCGGTCGACCTGCCCAGCGGCGCCGACCCGGAGGGACTCGCCGCGCCCGAGCACTGCGCCGTCGCCGACGAGACGGTGACCTTCGGGGTCCTCAAACCGGTGCACCTCATGCCCGCCACAGCGCCGGTCGTCGGCCTGCTGACGCTCGTCGACATCGGGGTGCGGGTCGATACGGTCGCGGTCGTGGAGCGGCTGGAGCCCTCCGACGTGGCCGAGCTGTGGCCGGTGCCGCCAGCGGGCGACGACAAGTACCGCCGGGGGGTGCTGGGGGTGATTGCAGGGAGCGCGGACTACCCGGGGGCCGCAGTGCTGTGCACGAGCGCGGCCCTGGAGGCCGGCGTCGGGATGGTGCGCTACCTCGGGCCGGAGCGCGTGCAGGACCACGTCCTGGCGGCGTGCCCGGAGGTGGTGCCCGGGCAGGGGCGGATCCAGGCGATGGTCATGGGCCCGGGGGTGCCCGTGCGCGACGGGGAGACCGCGGACCGACGCCAGATCCAGTGGTTCCGGCAGGCGCTGGCCAGTGACGTGCCGCTCGTCGTGGACGCGGGCGCGCTCCAGCTGCTGGGCCACTGGCAGCGCACCGGGCACCTGCGCTGCGAGGCCCCGACCCTGCTCACCCCGCACGCCGGGGAGCTGGCCTCGCTCCTCACCGAGCTGGGCGAAACGAGTGTCGAGCGGGCCGAGGTCGAGGCCGACCCGGTGACCCACGCCCGCCGCGCGGCGCGCCTCACCGGCGCCGTGGTGCTGCTCAAGGGCGCGACGACGGTGATCGCCGACCCGGATGCGCAGGTGCCGGTGCGCACCCAGGCCGACGCGCCACCCTGGCTCGCGACGGCGGGCTCCGGCGACGTCCTGGCCGGAGTCTGCGGCGCGCTGCTCGCCTCGGGTGTCGCGCCCCGCGACGTCGGCTCGATCGGGGCGCTCGTGCACGGGCTCGCCGGGCATCGCGCCAACCCCGGCGGACCGGTCCGGGCCAGCTCGGTCGTCCGGGCGGTCGCCGCGACGGTCAGCGACCTGCTCGCCGGTCGGCCGCGGCGCAGTCCGGGCAGGTGACCGACAGCGCGGTATGCCCCAGGTGGGGGCGGTAGCCCCTCGCCTCGAGGTGCTCGCGCGCCGGCTGCAGCACCTCGGTGGGCAGGTCGAGGACCGACCCGCACCCGCGGCAGGCGGCGTGCGCGTGCGCGACGCCGGTGACCTGCGCCGCGAAGTGGTAGCGGGCGGGAGCGTGGTCGAGGTGCACGTGGGTGAGGATCCCCGCCGCACACAGGTGCTCCAGGGCGCGGTAGGTCGTGGCCAGGTGGGTCGGCCCGAGCTGCTGCACGGCGGCATGCACCTCGGTGACGTCAGGGTGCCCCGGTAGGGAGGCGAGCGCCTCCAGCACCCGGCGTCGCGGCTCGGTCACGCGGTCCCCGCGCTCGCGCAGCAGCACGAGAGCCTGCTCCACGGGCTCGGGCGTCGGCATACCGCCCAGTGTGCCCGATGGTCGCTGCACAGGGGTCGGGGCCGCATTGCTAGGTTGAGGCCATGGATCAGCGCGTGTCACTTCTCACCCTGGGGGTGAGCGACCTCGAGCGCGCTCGCGCCTTCTACCAGGCGCTCGGCTGGGAGGCCGGACCCTCCCCGGACCACATCGCCTTCTTCCAGGCCGGCGGCATGGTCGTCGCCCTCTGGGAGCGCGCCGCCCTGGCGGTCGACTCCGGCATCGACATCGACTCCGACACCGAGGACACGCCCGGCAGTGGCGACGCCTGGGGCGGCAAGGTGGTGGGCGTCAACCTGCCCAGCGCCGC
Organism: Serinicoccus profundi; assembly: GCF_008001015.1. NCBI lineage: Bacteria > Bacillati > Actinomycetota > Actinomycetes > Micrococcales > Ornithinimicrobiaceae > Serinicoccus > Serinicoccus profundi. The sequence continues at coordinate 703,810 of NZ_CP042862.1, forward strand.
GGACGTCGACGAGCAGATGAAGGACGCCGAGGCGGCCGGGGCGACGGTGCTGCGCCCGGCGTGCACCCGCTTCTGGGGTGGCTACTCCGGCGTCTTCACCGACCCGGACGGACACGTGTGGGAGATCGCCCACAACCCGTTCTGGACGGTCACGGACGAAGGTCAGACGCTGCTGGGTGACGGCAGGGGCTGAGTCTCCCTGACCCGCGGCACCATGAATGACAGGACCGCGGCACCGAGGCACAGCGCCCCGGCGATGAGCCAGGCGAGGGTGTAGCTGCCCTGCACGTCGCGGACCAGCCCGGCGCCGGTCGCGGCCACCGCGGCCCCGAGCTGGTGGGAGGCGAAGACCCAGCCGAAGACCATGGGCGCCCGCTCGCCGAAGTGCTGCTGGCACAGGGCCACCGTCGGCGGCACCGTGGCGACCCAGTCGAGGCCGTAGAAGAGGATGAAGGCCCACATGCTGGGCTGGACGTCCGGGCCGAGCAGCGTGGGCAGCGCCATGAGCGAGAGCCCGCGCAGCGCGTAGTAGATCGCGAGCAGCACGCGGGGGTCCACCCGGTCGGTCAACCAGCCGCTGGCCACCGTGCCGACGATGTCGACGATCCCGATCACGGCGAGCAGGCTCGCGGCGGCGGTGAGCGGCATACCGTGGTCGTGCGCGGCGGGGACGAAGTGCGTCCCGACCAGGCCGTTGGTCGAGGCGCCGCAGATCGCGAACCCGGCCGCGAGCAGCCAGAAGGCGCGGGTCCGGGCCGCCTCCCGCAGCGAGGCGAGGGCGAGCAGGGCCGCGTTGCCCTTCCGCGAGGGACGCGCCGGGGTGGGGTGCTCGGGCGTCGCGCCGTAGGCCTCCAGCCCCAGGTCGCGCGGGTGGTCGCGGACGGCGAAGACGACCAGCGGCAGGACGAGCAGCGCCGCACCCGCGACGACCAGGCTCGGCACCCGCCAGCCGTAGGCGGTCGCGAGCCAGGCCACGCCCGGCAGGAAGACGAGCTGGCCGGTCGCCGCGGCAGCGGTGAGGATGCCGCTGACCAGGCCGCGACGGGCGACGAACCAGCGCGAGACCAGGGTGGCGACGAAGGCCATCGAGATCGACCCGGCGCCCAGCCCGACCACGACCCCCCACAGCAGCCACAGCTGCCAGGGCTCGGTCATGAAGACGGTGAGGGCGCTGCCGGTCGCGAGCAGGAGCAGCGCGGTGATGAGCACCGGCCGGATGCCGAAGCGGTCCATCAGCGCGGCGGCGAACGGCGAGAACAACCCGAACAGCACGAGGTTGATCGAGACGGCCAGCCCGATCGTGCCGTGCGACCAGCCGAACTCGGTGTGCAGCGGGTCGATGAGCACGCCGGGGACCGACCGGAACCCCGCCGCCCCCACGATCGCGACGAACCCGGCGAGGGCCACCCACCAGGCGCGGTGCACGCGCCCGGTGCGCCGCGGCGCGGGGTGCAGGTCGGCGGTGGGGGAGGCGGTCACGGGGTCGTGGTCCGGCACCCCTCCCACGTCAGGGGCGCGGCCGGTTGAGCGCACTGCAGACCGCCCGCAGCGAGGCGCGGACCGTGTTGGGGTCGATGCCGACGCCCCAACGGACCTCGCCGTCCACCGCGCACTCGACGTAGGCCGCCGCGAGCGCGTCCTCGCCGGCCGACAGCGCGTGCTCGGTGTAGTCGAGCACCCGCACGTCAACGCCGAGACCGTTGAGGCCGGTGACGAAGGCGGAGATGGGGCCGTTGCCCTGCGCGCTGATCTCGTGGTCGACGCCGTCGACGCTGACCGTGGCCTCCAGGTGCTGGTGGCCGCTGGTGCCCTCGACGTAGCTGGTGGTGAAGTTGTGCAGGACCACGGGGCCGGTCTGCTCGAGGTACTCGTGGGTGAAGGCGTCCCAGATCTGCGTGGGGGTCATCTCACCCCCGGCGCTGTCGGTATGCCGTTGCACGGCTCCGCTGAACTCGATCTGCAGGCGACGGGGCAGGTCCAGCTTGCGCTCGGTCTTCATGACGTAGGCGACGCCGCCCTTGCCGGACTGGCTGTTGACCCGGATGACGGCCTCGTAGGAGCGGCCGATGTCCTTGGGGTCGACGGGCAGGTAGGGGACCTCCCAGCGGTGCTGGTCGACCGGCACCCCGGCGGCCGCGGCGTCCCGCTCCAGCGCGTCGAAGCCCTTCTTGATGGCGTCCTGGTGGCTGCCGGAGAAGGCGGTGAAGACGAGGTCGCCGCCGTAGGGGTGGCGCTCGGGGACGGGCAGCTGGTTGCAGTGCTCGACGGTGCGGCGGATCTCGTCGATGTCGGAGAAGTCGATCATCGGGTCGACGCCCTGGGTGAAGAGGTTCATGCCCAGGGTGACCAGGCAGACGTTGCCGGTGCGCTCGCCGTTGCCGAAGAGGCACCCCTCGATCCGGTCGGCCCCGGCGAGGTAGCCCAGCTCGGCGGCGGCGACGCCGGTGCCCCGGTCGTTGTGCGGGTGCAGCGAGAGGATGACGTGCTCGCGGTGATCGAGGTTGCGGCTCATCCACTCGATGGAGTCGGCGTAGACGTTGGGGGTGGCCATCTCGACCGTGGCCGGGAGATTGATGATGACCGGCTTGTCCGCGGTCGGTACGAAGACCTCCATCACCGCGTTGCAGACGCGGGCGGCGAACTCCAGCTCGGTGCCGGTGTAGGACTCGGGGGAGTACTCATAGCTCACCTCGGTGCCCGCGGGGAGCTGCTCCTCATACTTCTTGCACGCCTGCGCGCCGCGGACGGCGATGTCGACGATCTCGTCCTCGGAGGCGTCGAAGACGACGCGCCGCTGCAGGGTCGAGGTGGAGTTGTAGAGGTGCACGATGGCCTGCCGGCACCCGGCGATGGCCTCGTAGGTCCGCTCGATGAGGTGGTCGCGGGCCTGGGTCAGCACCTGGATGACGACGTCCTCGGGGATGAGGTCCTCGTCGATGAGCATCCGGACGAAGTCGAAGTCGGTCTGGCTGGCGGCCGGGAAGCCGACCTCGATCTCCTTGTAGCCCATGTCGACGAGCAGCTCGAACATCCGCCGCTTGCGGTCCGGGGTCATCGGGTCGATGAGGGCCTGGTTGCCGTCGCGCAGGTCGACCGCGCACCAGCGCGGGGCCTGGGTGATGGTGCGGCTGGGCCACGTGCGGTCTGGCAGGTCCACGGCGGGGTATGCCGTGTAGCGGCTCACCGGCATACCGCTCGGCTGCTGGGGGTTGGCGCGCACGACATGGGTGTCGGCGGGGGTGGTGATGCTCATCTGTCTGGCTCGCTTCTGCGCTGGGGGCTGGCGGTCCGGGACACCAGCGACTCCGCAGCGAGGGCCGGACCTAGAGGGTCTCGCTGCGGCGGCCAAGAAGAAGCAGATGAGTCATCGCGGTCACTCTAGCCCACGATCCTGACGTGAGGTCAATCGCGGGTCCGCGGTGGGTGTCCTGCATCGCCGGGGTCCGAGCACCGGATCTGCCGGACACCGATGGAGGACGGCTCTTGTCCACAGGCCGCTCACGGGGCGGGCCGGTCTGGGAGATGCTGGGAGTGGGGAGGGGGTCACGATGAGGCCGGCAGAACGGCGGGCGATGGTCGCGCGGGAGCTGGGCGGGCGCCACGACGGTGTCGTGCGGCGGCAGGACCTTTACGACCTCGGGCTGACCTATGACCAGGTCCAGGCCGAGATCGACGCAGGCCGATGGCATCTGGTGGGCCGGCGGTCGGTCTCCCTGGTGGGGCCCGTCCTCGACGCGAAGGCGCAGCGGCGCGTGGCCACCTGGGAGGTGGGCGCCGGTGCCGTGCTCGACGGCGTGACCTCGCTGGTTGAGGCCGGTCTCACCTCGTGGCAGGAGAGCGTGATCCACGTGAGCGTCGCCAAGGGGACCCGCGTCCGCCCGCGTCCTGGCGTGCGCATCCACCACCAGCGCCGCATGGGCCGGACCCTGGGCACCGAGCCGCCACGGACCGCCCCCGAGGTCGCCACCCTGCGGGCGGCGGCCTGGGCGGTGTCGGACCGGCAGGCGCTGACCGTGCTCGCGATGCCGGTGCAGCAGGGGCTGGTCTCGCCGCAGCGGCTGCTCGAGGAGTGGGAGACCACGCAGCGGCACCGCCGTCGTGCCCTTCTGCAGGAGGCGGTGCCGTTGGTCTGCGACGGCGCCCAGGCGCTCAGCGAGCTCGACTTCGCCCGCGCCTGCCGTCGCCACGGGCTGCCCGCGCCGTCTCGTCAGGAGGTGCGGCACACGGCCCAGGGCAGGATCTACCTCGACGTCTACTTCGAGGACTACGGCGTCCACGCCGAGCTCAACGGGGCGCACCACTACCTCAAGCTGGCCCCGGTCGCGGACGCGAGGCGGCGCAACGACCGCGCGCTCGAGGGCGACATCTCCCTCGAGATTCCGGCCCTGGGCCTGCTCCTGGACGAGGCCGCATTCATGGAGCAGGTGAAGAGGGCCTTGTGGCAGCGGGGCTGGCGTCCGAGGTCCGCCTGAGCCATTGTCTGGCGTTCGTGTCCTGCACTCACGGGGCCGCAGCACGGCCGATGCCAGACTCAGAAGTCAGACGGCTCCCGGCGGCCTAGTCGACGGCGGCGGTGACGACCGGCTTCCACGCCGGTCGTGCCTGCTCGAAGGCGGTGATGTCGGCCTCGTGCTCCAGGGTGAGGGAGATGTCGTCGAGGCCGTTCTCCAGCCGCCAGGCGACGTAGTCGTCCACCTGGAAGGTCGTCGTGAGATCACCGCAGGTGATGCTGCGACCGGGCAGGTCGACGGTGACCTCGGTGCCGGGCTCGGCCTCGAGCATCTTCCAGATGAGCTCGATGTCGCCCTGGTCCAGCTGGGCGGTGAGCAGGCCCTGCTTGCCGGAGTTGCCGCGGAAGATGTCGGCGAACTTGCTCGACAGCACGGCCCGGAAGCCGTACTGCTGCAGCGCCCACACCGCGTGCTCCCGGCTGGAGCCGGTGCCGAAGTCGGGCCCCGCCACGAGCACCGAGCCACGGGCATACGGCTCGGTGTTGAGCACGAACGACGGGTCCTCCCGCCACCGCGAGAACAACCCCTGGTCGAAGCCGGTCCGGGAGACCTGCTTGAGCCAGTGCGCCGGGATGATCTGGTCGGTGTCGACGTTGGAGCGGCGCAGCGGCACGCCGATCCCGGTATGCGTGGTGAAGGGTTCCATCAGACCAGGGCCTCCTGGGGGGCGTCGGCGGGGTGGAGGTCGGTCGGGGCGGAGAGGGTGCCACGGACCGCGGTGGCTGCGGCGACGGCGGGCGACACGAGGTGGGTGCGCCCCCGGGCGCCCTGGCGCCCCTCGAAGTTGCGGTTGGACGTGGAGGCGCAGCGTTCCTGCGGCGAGAGCTGGTCGGGGTTCATGCCCAGGCACATCGAGCACCCGGCGAGCCGCCACTCGGCGCCGGCGTCGAGGAAGACGCGGTCCAGGCCCTCCTCCTCGGCCTGCAGCCGGACGGCGTGCGAGCCGGGGACGACGAGCATCCGCACCCCGTCGGCGACGTGCCGACCGCGCAGGATGTCGGCGGCCAGGCGCAGGTCCTCGATCCGGCCGTTGGTGCAGGAGCCGAGGAAGACGGCGTCGACCCCGATCTCGCGCATCGGCGTGCCGGCGCTGAGGCCCATGTAGTCCAGCGCTCGGCGGGCGGTGTCCTGCGCGTCGTCATCGCCGGCCTGTGCCGGGTCGGGCACGGTGTCGCCCAGCTGGACCGACTGGCCGGGGTTGGTGCCCCAGGTGACGTAGGGGGTCAGTGCGGTGGCGTCGATGACGACCTCGGCGTCGAAGACCGCGTCGTCGTCGGTCCGCAGGTCGCGCCAGGCCTCCACCGCGGCGTCCCAGTCGGCACCGGTGGGCGCGTGCGGGCGGCCCTGCAGGTAGGCGAAGGTCGTCTCGTCGGGGGCGACCATCCCAGCTCGTGCCCCCGCCTCGATCGACATGTTGCAGATCGTCATCCGGCCCTCCATGGAGAGCGCCTCGATGGCCGACCCGCGGTACTCCAGCACATACCCCTGGCCGCCACCGGTCCCGATGCGGTTGATGACCGCCAGGATGATGTCCTTGGCGCCGACGCCCTGGGGCAGTGCCCCGTCGACGGTGATCGCCATGGTGCGGAACGGGCGCAGCGGCAGGGTCTGCGTGGCCAGCACGTGCTCGACCTCGGAGGTGCCGATCCCGAAGGCCAGCGCACCGAAGGCGCCGTGCGTGGAGGTGTGGCTGTCGCCGCACACGATCGTCATCCCGGGCTGGGTCAGCCCGAGCTCGGGGCCGATGACGTGCACGATGCCCTGCCCGAGCTGGCCGCGCTCGTGGTGGACGATCCCGAACTCCTCGCAGTTGGCCTTGAGCGCCTCGAGCTGGGTGCGGGAGGTCAGGTCGGTGATCGGGCCGAGGGTGGTCGGCACGTTGTGGTCCTCGGTGGCCAGCGTGAGGTCCGGGCGCCGCACGGGGCGGCCCTTCTCCCGGAGCCCGTCGAAGGCCTGGGGGCTGGTGACCTCGTGCACGAGGTGCAGGTCGATGTAGAGCAGATCGGGCTCTCCCTGCACGGAGCGCACGACGTGCTGGCTCCAGAGCTTCTCGGCCATCGTCAGCCCGGCTCGTTCGGACATGGTCGACCCTTCCGTTGCGGGGGTGTAGGGGTGGGAGACAATGCAGCCACTGTAAGCCCCACCCTTGACGCGACGTCACGGAGGTCGTTCGACTCATGCGCTCCCACTCCATCGCAGTCCTGCCCGGTGACGGTGTCGGTCCCGAGGTGACTGGCGCGGCCCTGGAGGTCCTCGACGCGGCGCAGGAGGCCTTCGGTTTCACCACCGAGCGCACCGACGTCCCGCTCGGTGCCGACCACTACCTCCAGACCGGCGAGCTGCTCACCGCCGAGATGGTCACCCGGCTGCGCGAGCACGACGCCATCCTCTTCGGCGCGATCGGGAGCCCGCGCGTGCCCCCGGGCGTCCTGGAGCGCGGCGTCATCCTCGCGCTGCGCGGCGCCATGCAGCAGGCGATCAACCTGCGCCCGGTCCGCCTCTACCCCGGCGTGCCGACGCCCATCGCCGGGCTGACCCCGCAGCGCTGCGACCTGGTCATCGTCCGGGAGAACACCGAGGGCGCCTACGTCGCACAGGGCAGCGCCGTGCACCGGGACACCCCCGCGTGGACGGCGGTCCAGGAGTCGGTCAACACCTGGTATGCCGTGGAGCGGGCGGTCGACTTCGCCTACCGGCTCGCGTCGGTCCGCCGGGGGCGGCTCACCCTGTGCCACAAGACCAACGTGCTCGTCGAGGCCGGTGCCCTGTGGTCGGCGGTCGTCGAGGAGGTGGGCACGCGCTACCCGGACGTCGAGACCGACTACGTCCACGTCGATGCGATGTGCATGCACCTTCCGGTGAGCCCGGAGCGCTTCGACGTCGTCGTCACGGACAACCTCTTCGGTGACATCGTCACCGACCTGGGCGCGGTCCTGCAGGGCGGCCTGGGGGTCGCCGCCAGCGGCAACCTGAACCTCGGCTCGCAGGCCCCGAGCATGTTCGAGCCCATCCACGGCTCGGCCCCGGACATCGCCGGACGCGGGTGGGCCAACCCGGCCGGTGCCTGCCTGTCGTTGGCGATGATGCTGGGTGACCTCGGTGAGGGAGAGGCCGCCGCGGCGGTCGAGAGCGCGACGGCGCACGTGCTCGCGGACCTGCCGGCCCTGGCCGGGGAGGGCATGGGGGCGAGCACGGCCGAGTTGGGCTCGCGCATCGCCACGGCGGTCGGTGAGGGCTCGGCGCCGGCGGTGGAGGGCAGCCTCATGAGCCAGCTCGCGCAGGTGATGTCTGCGTGAACGACACGGCGTGCTCGCCCGCGCAGGTCACCGTCGACCTGGACGCCATCGCGCACAACGTGCGCGTGCTGCGCGAGCGCGCGGGGACCGACCTCATGGCGGTGGTCAAGGCCGATGGCTATGGTCATGGCCTCGTGCCGAGCGCGCGCGCGGCGCTCGCCGGAGGGGCCGTGGCGCTCGGGGTGGCCCAGCCCGCTGAGGCGTTGGCTCTCCGGGCGGCCCGGGTGGGCGCGCCGGTGCTGTGCTGGCTCCTGACGCCGGCCATGGACGCCGACGCGCTCCTGGCCGCCGATGTCCAGCTGGCGTCATCGGCACCCTGGTCCCTCGACGCCATCGCGCAGGCAGCCCGACGGGCCGGGCGCACCGCCGAGGTGCAGCTCAAGGCCGACACCGGGCTCGCGCGGGGCGGCGCCTTTACCCTCCCGGTGGCCACCGCGCCCGACCCGCGCACCGACTTCGAGGTCCTCGTGCGGCATGCGGCGGCCCTGGAGGCCGAGGGGGCGCTCCGGGTCGTGGGCGTGTTCTCCCACTTCGCCTATGCCGATGCCCCCGAGCACCCGACGGTGCGGGCCCAGCAGGAGGCCTTCGCCGACGCGGTGCGTCTCGCCGAGCGGGCCGGGCTGCGACTCCAGGTCCGTCACCTCAGCAACTCCGCGGCGACGCTCACCACCCCCGCGGCCGCGTGGGACATGGTCCGACCCGGGCTCGCGGTCTACGGGCTGTCCCCCGTGCCGGAGATCGCCTCCGCCGCCGACCTCGGGCTCCGCCCCGCGATGAGGGTGACCGCCCAGGTCTCGGTGACCAAGCGCATACCTGCGGGGCAGGGGGTGTCCTACGGCCACACCTACGCCCCGGAGCGCGCCACGACCGTCGTCGACGTGCCGATCGGGTATGCCGACGGAGTGCCCCGCCACGCCTCGAACGCCGGGCCGGTCCAGCTGGGCGGTCAACGGTTCGCCGTCTCCGGCCGGGTGTGCATGGACCAGTTCGTCGTCGACGTGGGCGACACCCCGGTCGAGGCCGGTGACGAGGTCGTGCTCTTCGGTGCGGGCGACGACGGGGAGCCGACCGCGCAGGAGTGGGCGGAGGCGGCCGGGACGATCAGCTACGAGATCGTCAGCAGGTTCGGTCCGCGCCTGCCCCGCCGTCACGTCGGGGAGGTCGGGGCATGACCGGTGATGCCGTCCGCTACGAACTGCCCACCGCCGAGGACACCCGCGCGCTGGGGCACCGCCTGGGCACCCAGCTGCGCCGCGGTGACCTGGTGGTCCTCACGGGCGATCTCGGTGCGGGCAAGACGACCTTCACCCAGGGGCTCGCCGAAGGCCTCGGGGTGCGCGGCCCGATCACCTCACCGACCTTCGTCATCGCCCGGGTGCACCCTTCCACCATCGGCGGTCCCGATCTCGTGCACGTCGACGCCTATCGCCTCTCCGGCGGCGCCGAGCTCGACGACCTCGACCTCGACGCCTCCCTGGAGGAGTCCGTCACGGTGGTCGAGTGGGGGGAGGGGTTGGCCGAGATCCTGACCGCCGACCGGCTCGAGGTGGTGCTGGAGCGCTCCGGCAGCGATGCCGCCGACGACCAGCAACGACGGGCGGTCCTGCAGGGCCGCGGGCCGCGCTGGGCCGACGTGGTGCCCGGTCAGGACGTCCCGTGACCGCGGCACCGACCATCCTCACCGTCTGCACCGGCAACGTCTGCCGGTCGCCGCTGCTCGAGCGTCTCCTGCAGCGCGAGGTCGATGCCGCTCACGGTGTCGGTGCGCTCGCGGTGCGTTCTGCAGGGACTCGCGCGCTGGTCGGTCAGGCCATGGATGAGCGATCCGCCAAGTTGCTGCTCGAGTTCGGCGGTGATCCGTCGGGCTTCACCGCCCGTCTGCTGACCGAGAGTCTGGTGGAGCAGGCTGATCTCATCCTCACCGCGACTCCCGAACACCGATCTCGTGTCGTCCAGCTGGACCCCCGCGCCCTTCGACGCACGTTCACGGTCCACGAGTTCACGGCGCTGGTGAACGCCATACCGACGACCGAGCTCCCCCGGTGGGGCTCCCCCGCAGACGCCGTCGTGGAACTCGGGGCTACCGCAGGGGCGCAGCGAGGCAAGGCTGGTCGGCCCGCAACGGCCGGACTCGTCGACCCCTACCGGCAGCGGGACGAGGTCTACGCGGAGCTGGGTCAGCAGGTGCGAGAGGTATGGCCCGGGCTGGCCAGGGTGTTCGGCCGGGCGTAGGACGCCGCCCGCGTCAGGAGCCGCGGCCGGCGGAGGGGGCGCAGCCGCGGTAGCCGCAGGAGCGCCACGGCCAGGAGGGCGTCGGGCGCGAGGTGACCGAGCTGGCGCGAGTCGGTGCCGACTCCCTCCGAGAGCACCCAGAGCGCACCGTCCGGTCGGACGGCGCCCAGTCGCTTGACGGCCACCGGACGCGGGACGCCCAGGTCGTCGGCGGGCAGGGCGACGACGACGACCGACCCGACGCGGGCCCGGCCCCCGTGCAGCACGAGCAGGGTGTCGCCCGCCCGGAGGGTCGGGACCATCGAGGCGCCGGACACCCGCGCCAGCCCAAGCCGGAGAGGCTGCTCCCTCGACGCACGCACAGCGGTTAGAATAGTGGTGCCAGGGAAACGCAGGGGCTGCGCCCGGGTAGACGCAGGGGAAGCAGTCTTGAACTGGGCATGGACAGTTGTCCATTCAACTAGACGGGCGGGGCTCGAGGTGGTTAACTGAGAACTAGGTAAAGATTTGGCAAGGAGCGGATTCTGGGGAGAACCCGCTCCGGCGCAGGGACAGGATGGGAAAACCGTGACCGTGATCACAGGTACCGTTTTACGGCAGTCGAGCGAGGTCGTCACCGACTCGCGCCCTTTCGTCATTCCGGACGCTCTCCGGATGGTCGACAGTCTTCCAAGGGGTGGGCGCAAGAGGCCGCACCGAGCCCGCCGCTACCTCAGCGGCTATCTCACCACGTTGAAGATGCTCGACCTGCTGCTCGTGGCGGCAGCGGTCCTGGTGGCCTACGTCACCCGCTTCGGCCTGGACGAGACCACGCTGGACGGCGCGGGCCTCGGCATCGGCTACGGCTACGTGGCACTGGGCCTGGTCGTGGCGTGGATCCTCTCGCTGCACATCCAGCGGGCCTATGACGGCCGGACCGTGGGTCACGGCGTCCAGGAGTACCGCCAGGTCTTCCAGGGATCCACGTGGGTCTTCGCGACCCTGGCCATCGTCGGCTTCGCCTTCCAGATCGAGTTCGCCCGCGGGTTCGTGCTGCTGGCCTACCCGCTGGGCACGCTGCTGCTGCTGACCGGCCGCTGGAGCGCCCGCCGCTGGCTCGTCGGGCGTCGCAAGAACGGCGAGCTGTCCGACCGGGTCATCCTCGTCGGTGACAGGAGCCACGTCGCCAGCCTCGTCGCGGCGCTGCGCCGCACCCCCGATGCCGGCTACAACGTGCTCGGCGCCTGCGTCGACGACGCGACGGGCGACGTCGAGGGGGTTCCGGTGCTCGGCCCGGAGTCCGACGTGCTCCTCAAGGCCCTCGACCAGCACGTCGACGTCGTCGCGGTCTCCTCCTCCGCCGGGCTCGGCACGGTCGGCCTGCGCCAGCTCGGATGGGCCCTGGAGTCGACGGACATCGACCTCGTCGTCGCCCCCGGCATCATGGACGTCGCCGGACCCCGGGTCCTCACCCGCCCCGTCCAGGGGCTCCCGCTCATTCACGTGGAGGCGCCGCGCTTCGTCGGCCCCGCGCGGGTCCTCAAGAACGTCATGGACCGGCTCTCCGCGCTGGGCGTGACCCTCGTCCTGCTCCCGGTCATGCTGGCGGTCGCGCTCGCTGTCAAGCTCGAGGACCGCGGCCCGGTGCTGTTCCGTCAGGAGCGCGTCGGCCAGGACGGGCAGACCTTCTCGATGTTCAAGTTCCGCAGCATGGTGCTCGACGCCGAGGACCGGCTCGCCGACCTCGCCGACGCCAACGAGGGTGCCGGCCCGATGTTCAAGATGCACCGCGACCCCCGGGTGACCCGCGTGGGCGCATTCACCCGCCGCTACTCCCTCGACGAGCTCCCGCAGCTGCTCAACGTCCTGCGGGGCGAGATGAGCCTCGTCGGGCCGCGACCGCCGCTGCCCCGTGAGGTGGCCGAGTATGCCGAGGACACGCGTCGTCGACTCCTCGTCCGCCCCGGGATGACCGGGCTGTGGCAGATCAGCGGCCGCAGCGACCTCTCGTGGGAGGAGGCGGTCCGCCTCGACCTCTACTACGTCGAGAACTGGAACCCCATCCTCGATCTCATGATCATGTGGCGCACCGTCCGCGTCGTGCTGGGCTCGGAGAGCGGAGCCTACTGAGCCGCTGCTCGGCTAGGGTGCGTGAGTGAGCTCACGCATCGCCTATCTCGGCCCGGCCGGCACCTTCACCGAGCAGGCCGTCCGTCAGTGGGACGACGCGGGTGACCACGACCCCTGGCCGGTGCCCACCGTGGCGCAGGCCGTGCAGGCGCTCGCGGACGGACAGGCGCACGCCGCCGTCGTGCCGTTCGAGAACTCCGTGGAGGGCTCGGTCCCCGCCACCCTCCAGGCGCTGCTCGACGACGACCGCGTGCGGATCGTCGAGGAGGTCCTCGTCGAGGTGCAGTTCGACCTGCTCACCCGGGCCGGGACCTCTCTGGAGGACGTCCAGGTCGTGGCCACCCACCCGCACGCCGCTGCTCAGACGCGTGACTGGCTGGCGCGGCACCTGCCCGGTGCCCAGCTGGTGCCGGAGTCCTCGACGGCCCAAGCCGCGCGGGCCGTGGCCGAGGGTGGGTATGACGCTGCGGTGGCCTCACCCGAGGCGGCCCGCGCCTACGGCCTGCACCGCCTGGCCGAGCGGATCGCCGACCGGGTAGGGGCCCTCACGAGGTTCGTCGTGCTGCAGCACGACGCGGCGCTCCGCGCACCCACGGGTGCCGACCGCACGACCCTCGTGGCACTGATCTGGCAGAACCGTCCAGGCGCCTTGCTGGAGCTCCTCGAGCAGTTCGCGGTGCGCGGCATCGACCTCACCCGGCTGGAGTCCAGGCCCACGGGCGAGGGGCTAGGGGAGTACTGCTTCTGGATCGACGCCGACGCGCACGCGTCCGAGCCGCGGATGAGCGAGGCGCTCCTCGGGCTGCGGCGGACCTGCCGCGACCTGCGTTTCCTCGGGTCCTACCCGCGGGCCGACGGACGGGCCGGCCCGGTGCCGGTGCACGCCGACGAGCAGGCGTATGCGCAGGCGCGGGCCTGGCTCGACGCGCTCTGAGGCGCTCGGTCAGGACGCCGGGGCGCCGGAGGTGTGGTCGGTCGGGGTCAGCTCTGGAGCTGGAGCCAGGTGGCCCAGCCACCGTTGAGCACGAGCCAGGCCATCAGCCCGTAGCCCGCCTGCCCGGGGTGGACCGTGTCGCCGGCCGCCAGATCGGACTGCCACTGGTCGTGGGAGAGCAACGGTGAGAAACAGTCGACGAAGGGCACACCGCGGCGGGAGCAGACGTCGGCGAGCGCGTCGGCCAGGGCCTGCAGCCGGGCGTTGACCTCGGCGTCCAGCGTCGGAGTCGGCCCGACCACGAAGGTCGAGATGCCGGTCGAGCTGGCCTCGTCGAGGACGTTGGCGAGGTTGAGCCGGGACCGCGCGGTCGTGATGCCCTGGGCGACGTCCTCGGCCCCCACGCCGATGACCAGACGGCGCTCGGTGCGCCCCGTCCACCGGGCCGGGCACTCGGCGCGCCACCGGTTCATGACGTCCGCCGAGCTGGCCCCGCGGACGCCGAGGTTGTAGCTCGTGATGTCGGTGTCCGTGCCGCCGCGGTCGGTCCGCCCCACGACCCGGTTGACCCAGCCCAGCGCCTTGGGGTCGCCGTAGCCCGCGACGAAGCCGTCGCCGATGAAGCACAGCCCGATGTCGCGGGGTCCGTCCGTGACCTGGAAGTCCGCGCTGGGGGTGTATTCGAGCTCCACCCGGTCCTGCTGCTCGCCGGTGCTCACTGCTCGCCTCTCGGGTCGTCGGTCAGGATGCGGTGCCAGGACTGGGTGACGTACCGCGTCTCCCAGCCGAGGGAGCGGTACAACCCGTCGGCGCCCGTCGGGGAGTCGGCGTCCACCTCGAGGCCGACCGACGAGCGGCCTCGGACCGCGGCGTCGGCGATGACCGTGCGCAGGAGGCCCTTGGCGACGCCGCGCCCGCGGGCGCGGCGGTGCACGCCGATGTAGTCGATGTAGGAGCTGTCCGGGGAGGCCGTGCCGTCCGCACCGATGCTGCCCCGGCTGATCGAGGCGACGACCGCGCCGGCTGGCTCGTCGTCCACGGTCGCCAGCCACCAGTGGTCCCAGCGGTGGCCGGGGTCCTCACGCAGCCGGGAGACGAACTCCTCGAAGGTCTCGCGGTAGGAGTTGAAGTGGTCGGCGAAGGACTCCTCGAGCACGAGGTGCACCGCGCGCAGGTCGTCCTCGTCCGGCATACCGACGCCGTCGTCCTGGCGCACCCGGGAGATGCGCACGCCGTCGCGGAGCGCAGGCGGCTGCGCGTCCGTCGCCGGGTCGACCGGTCGGGCCATCTGCCACCAGTCACGCACGTGCGAGTAGCCGGCGGCCCGCAGCCACCGTTGCTGGCGCTCGTCGTCGGCGAAGGCCCCGGAGTCCAGCTGGGTGCGCTGCATGCCCCGCTCGGCGAGCAGCTCGCGGCCGAGCTCCTGCACCCGGTCGAAGGCCCAGGCGGCCAGCGGTTCGGCCTGCGCGTCGTCCAGCTCGGGGTCGATGGTGACACCCACCAGCACGCGGCCGGCGGCGCGGTCGTGCAGGCTCAACCAGGCGCGGGCGGTGCCCTGCGCGTCGCGCACCATCTCGTGCCGGTGGGTGCTCGCGCCGCGGCCGCTCACCTCGGCGCGCACCGCGTCGCTCTGCGCACCCGGCCACCCGCGAGCCTCGCGCTCGTGCCGACGCAGCAGGCGCACCAGGTCGTCGATGTCCGAGTCCTGGGGGACGGAGGCGGACATGCCCTCGGGGAGGGTCGCCGGACCGGTCGTCGTCGAGCTCATGCGCGTCGGGAGAAGGCCTCGTCGTGCAGGGTGGCCTGCTCGACGGCGTGGACCTTGGCCGACCCCGTGGCGGGGGAGGCCGAGGCCGGACGGCTGACCACCCGGAGCGGACGGTCCTCACCGTGCCGCTGCAGGTCCTCGGGCAGGTTGAGCGCCATGAAGGGCCAGGCCCCCTGGTTCTTCGGCTCGTTCTGGACCCAGACCAGCTCGGCGTTGGGGTACTGCGCGGTGAGGGCGGCCAGCTGCTTGCCCGGCACGGGGTAGAGCTGCTCGACCCGCAGGATCGCGGTCGTGTCGTCCTCGCGCTTGGTGCGCTCGTCCTCGAGGTCGTAGACGAGCTTGCTCGAGGCGAGTAGCACCCGCTCGACCTTGCTCTTGTCCAGCTCCACGCGGTCGGGCAGCACCGGCTCGAAGGTGCCCTCGGTGAAGTCCTGCACCGAGCTGGCGGCGGCCTTGAGCCGCAGCATCGCCTTCGGGGTGAAGACGATGAGCGGGCGCCGCGGCCGTGCCATCGAGTGGGCGCGCAGCAGGTGGAAGTAGGACGCCGGGGTGGAGGGGTAGGCCACCTTCATGTTGTCCTCGGCGCACTGCTGCAGGAACCGCTCGATCCGGGCCGAGGAGTGGTCCGGCCCCTGACCCTCGTAACCGTGCGGGAGCAGCAGGACCACCGAGCTGCGCTGGTCCCACTTCTGCTCCGAGGCGCTGATGAACTCGTCGACGACGACCTGGGCGCCGTTGACGAAGTCGCCGAACTGCGCCTCCCACAGCACCAGCGCGTCGGTCTTCTCCACCGAGTAGCCGTACTCGAAGCCCGTGGCCGCGAACTCCGAGAGCAGCGAGTCGTAGACCTCGAAGGTGGCCTGGTCCTCCGCGAGGGAGTGCAGCGGTGTCCAGGTCGAGGCGGTGTCGTTGTCGGTGAGGACGGCGTGCCGCTGCACGAAGGTGCCGCGGCGGCTGTCCTGCCCGGCGAGCCGGACCGGCGTCCCCTCCAGGACCAGGGAGCCGAAGGCCAGCAGCTCGGCCATGCCCCAGTCGATCCCTCCCTCGCGGGTCATCTCCTGGCGCGAGGTCAGCAGCTTGGCCAGCTTGGGGTGGACCGTGAAGCCCTCCGGTGGGCTGCCGAAGGCGTCGCCGATGGCCTCGACCGTGCTCTTCTCGATCGCGGTCGGGCGCTGCGGTGCCGCCTGGTCGCCCTCGTCCTGCGCGTGCGGGCGCTCCAGGCCCCCGCCGCCCTCGTCCTCCTTGAGCGCCTTCTTGGTCTCGGTGAAGACGTTCTCGAGCTGCCTCTGGTAGTCGCGCAGCGCCGCCTCGGCCTCGTCGACCGTGATGTCGCCACGACCGATGAGCGACTCGGTGTAGAGCTTGCGGACCGAGCGCTTGGCCTCGATGAGGTCGTACATCAGCGGCTGGGTCATCGAGGGGTCGTCGCCCTCGTTGTGGCCCCGGCGGCGGTAGCAGACGAGGTCGATGACGACGTCGGTGCCGAACTCCTGGCGGAACTCGTAGGCCAGCTCCGCGACCCGCACCACGGCCTCGGGGTCGTCCCCGTTGACGTGGAAGATCGGGGCCTGCACGGTGCGGGCCAGGTCGGTGCAGTAGACCGAGGACCGGGAGTGCTGTGGTGCCGTGGTGAAGCCGACCTGGTTGTTGATGACGACGTGCAGCGTGCCGCCGGTGCGGTATGCCGGGAGCTGGGACATCTGCATCGTCTCCAGCACCACGCCCTGGCCGGCGAAGGCGGCGTCCCCGTGCATGAGCACCGGCATCACCGTGCTGGGGTCCGCGCCGGTCTCCCGGCTGAGGCGGTCCTGCTTGGCGCGGGTGATGCCCTCCAGGACGGGGTTGACCGCCTCCAGGTGGGAGGGGTTGGCCGCGAGGTAGACCCGGGTGGTCTTGCCGTCCTCGGTGGTGAACTCACCCTCGGTGCCGAGGTGGTACTTCACGTCACCGGATCCCTGCACCGAGCCGGGGGACTGCTTGCCCTCGAACTCGCGGAAGATCTGGCCGTAGGACTTGCCGGCGAGGTTGGCGAGCACATTGAGGCGGCCGCGGTGGGGCATACCGATCGTCACCTCGGTCAGCCCGTCGTCCGCGGCGCGGTTGAGCACCTTGTCGAGCAGCGCGATCACCGACTCGCCACCCTCGAGGCTGAACCGCTTCTGGCCGACGAACTTGGTCTGCAGGAAGGTCTCGAAGGCCTCCGCCGCGTTGAGTCGGCGCAGGATCCGCAGCTGCTCGGCCGGAGCCGGCTTCTCGAACGGGACCTCGAGCTTCTTCTGGAACCACCGGCGCTGGTCGGGGTCCTGGATGTGCATGTACTCCACGCCGACGGTGCGGCAGTAGGTGTCGCGCAGGATGCCCAGGATGCGCCGCAGGCTGAGCCGTGGCTTGCCGCCGAAGCCGCCGGTCGGCACCTCGCGGTCCAGGTCCCAGAGCGTGAGCCCGTGGTTCTCGATGGCCAGGTCCGGGTGACGGCGCTGGCGGTACTCCAGCGGGTCGGTGTCGGCCATGAGGTGGCCGCGGACCCGGTAGGCGTGGATGAGCTCCTGGATGCGGCTCGGCTTGGAGATGTCGTCGTCGTGCGTGGCCGCGATGTCGCGGTTCCAGCGGATCGGCTCGTAGGGGATCCGCAACGAGGTGAAGATGTCGTCGTAGAAGCCGTCCTGCCCCAGCAGGAGCTGGTGCATGATCTTGAGGAACTCACCGGACTGCGCACCCTGGATGATGCGGTGGTCGTAGGTCGAGGTGAGGGTGAGGATCTTGCTCACGGCGTTGGCGACGATCCGCTCGCTCGCCGCGCCCTGCCACTCCGCGGGGTAGTCCAGCGACCCGACGCCGATGATGGCGCCCTGCCCCTTCATGAGCCGCGGCACCGAGTGCAGGGTGCCGATCCCGCCGGGGTTGGTCAGGCTGATCGTCGTGCCCTGGAAGTCCTCGACGGTGAGCTTGCCGTCGCGGGCCTTGCGGACGACCTTCTCGTAGGCGCTCCAGAAGTCGTAGAAGCTCATCTCCTCGGCGCTCTTGATGCTGGGCACGAGGAGCTGACGGCTGCCGTCCGGCTTGGGCACGTCGATGGCCAGGCCGATGTTGATGTGCGCCGGCTCCACGAGGGTGGGCTTGCCGTTCTCCACGACGAAGCCGTTGTTCATGGCCGGCATGGCCTGGAGGGCGCGCACCATGGCGTAGCCGATGACGTGGGTGAAGCTCACCTTGCCGCCCCGGCTGCGGGCCAGGTGGTTGTTGATCACCGTGCGGTTGTCGATGAGCAGCTTGGCGGGCAGGTTGCGCGCGCTCGTCGCGGTCGGGACCTCCAGCGAGGAGTCCATGTTGGACACGACGCGTGCGGCGGCCCCTCGCAGGGTGACGAGGTTGACGTCCTCCTGGGGGCCGGTCTTCTTGGGTGCGGGGGCCTCGCGGGACATCGGTGCCTTCTTCGTGGTGCCTCCGGAGGAGGCGGGCTCCTCGGTCCCCGCCCCGTCCGCCTTGGTGGTCGAACCCTTCGCCGGCTTCTGTGTCGTGCTGTCCTCGCCCGAGCGCCCCGCCGCGACCGTGGCGGAGGAGTCGGCCTGAGCCTTGGAGGTGGTGCCCGTCGAGGGCGCCTTCACGTCCTGCGCCTTCGGCGTGGCCTCGCTCGTGCGGGCCGAGGTCTCGCGGGCCTCGCGCGGGGGAGCCGGCGCGACCCTGGGCCCGGAGGCCGGAGCCGTGCGTGAGGTGGAGGACCCGCCGCTGCCGGACGCCTGCCCGCCGGTCTCGCGCCGGGGCGGCGTGCTGCCCGGCGCGGGCCGGGCCGGACCTGAACCGTTGCTGCTCGCCGTGGCCGAGGCGCCCCCGCCCTTCTCGAAGTATCGACGCCAGGCCGGGTCGACCGACCCCGGATCCTGGTCGAACTGCTCACGCATCTCCTCCACGAGCCATTCGTTGGCTCCGAAGTCGGTGGTGGTGTCGCTGCTCGGCGGGTTGGCCACGGGGTTAGCGCCTCATCTCACGTCCGGGGACGACCAGCATGCGTCCGCTGCATGTGTGCCACCAGCCTATCTCCCCGCCCCCTGCCGATGCCGGAGGGGGCGAGGTCAGGCGACGTCGCGGCGCGCGGTGAGGATCCAGCCCAGGCCGGCCATGAACACGGCATACCCGAGCAGGACCAGGGTCGCGACCCACGAGGAGAGGGCATCCTGCGCCCCGCCCATCGTCTGGGCCATGCCCGGGTCGAGGCCGGCGAAGAGGTTCAGCGCGCTCATGCTCGCCTGGCTGGGGAAGTACTTCGAGGCGTCCGCGAGCTGGTCGACGAAGGTGAGGCCGAAGCCCAGCAGGGGTTCGATGAGCAGCGTGACGCCGACGCCGACGAAGAGCGCCACCACCTGGTTGGGGATGAGGACCCCGAGACCGAAGCCCATGAGTCCCCACAGGACGAGCACGAGGATCATCCGGGCGAAGGTCGCCATGAGCCCGGCGGGGTCCGGGAAGAGCGCGACGTCACCGATGGCGAGGGTGATCCCGCCGCCGAGCACGCTGCCCGCGGTGAAGGCGAGGGCGTTGACGGCGACGATGACGACGACCGAGGCGAGCTTGGCGGCGATGAGCTGACCGCGGCGCGGCGCCGTGAGCAGGGTCGCGGTGATGGTCTTGTGCCGGAACTCCCCGCTCATCGACAGGATCCCGAGGACGAGCGCCAGGAGGTAGCCCATCTGGACGGCGCCGGTGTAGACCAGCCGAGCGACGACGTCCTCGCCGAACATCTCGGCGGGGACGATCATGGTGCCGTCCGGGCCGGGGAACTCACCGATGACGGCGAGGAAGAGCCCCTGGAGAGCGGCGAAGAGCGCCCCGAGGACGGCCATCGCCAGCGGCATCGACCAGGACAGGCGGGTGGTGAAGTACTTGCGCAGCTCGGCGCGCACGAGCGAGATCATCAGGCGGCCTCCGTCCCGGTGGAGAGGTTGCGGTTGCGGTGCTCGGGGGATTGGGTGAGCTCGAGGAAGAGTCTCTCGAGGTCGGTGCGCAGGCTGCGCAGCTCATGGACCGGGTGACCGGCAGCGTGCGCCATCTCCCCGACCCGGGAGGGGTCCGCGCCGCCCACGCGCAGCCCGCCGTCCTCGGGCTGGACGTCGAGGCCGGCCTCCTGCAGCACCCTGGCCAGCCCTGCCGCGTCGGCGACCCGGACCAGCACGGCGGGGTCGCCGCGCAGCTCCTCCATCGTGCCCTGCCGGGCCATCCGGCCGTTGGCGATGATGACGACGTCCTCGACCGTCTGCTCCACCTCACCGAGGAGGTGGGAGCTCACCAGCACCGTCTTGCCCTGCTCCTGAGCGAGGTGGCGCATGAAGCCGCGCATCCAGCGGATGCCCTCAGGGTCGAGCCCGTTGGCCGGCTCGTCGAGCAGCAGCACGTCGGGGTCGCCGAGCAGCGCGGCCGCGAGACCGAGACGCTGGCGCATACCCATCGAGTAGCCACCCGCCTTCTTGCGGGCGGCCGCCGGGATGCCGACGAGGTCCAGCAGCTCATCGACCCGGGCGTCGGGGACGCCGTGGGTGGCGGCCAGGACACGCAGGTGGTTGCGGCCGCTGCGTCCGGGGTGGAAGCCGGTGGCCTCCAGCGCCGCGCCGACGGTGGACATGGGCCGCTGGAGGTCGACGTAGCGCCGGCCCCCGATGAGCGCCTCGCCCGAGGTCGGGCGGACCAGTCCGAGCAGCATGCGCAGGGTGGTGGTCTTGCCGGCGCCGTTGGGGCCGAGGAAGCCGGTGACGCGTCCCGGCGCCACCTCGAAGCTGAGGTCGTCGACCGCGGTGAACGAGCCGAAGGTCTTGGTGAGCCCCCGGACGCTGATCCCGGTCCCCGACGGGGAGGGCGGAGCTGGTGTCGTCATGGGCAGAAGTCAACCAGCAGGCCCCGGGCCCGATCATCCACCCGTGGAGGGATCTGGGTCTGCTCCCGGCTCCGTCTGTGGGGGGAGAGGCTCAGCCCAGCCGCACGACGACGGTCTTGGTCCGGGTGAAGCCGGAGAGCGCCTCGATGCCTTTCTCCCGGCCGTATCCCGAGGCCTTGACGCCGCCGAAGGGCAGCTCCACGCCTCCACCGGCACCGAAGGTGTTGACGAAGACCTGACCCGCCTCCACCGCCCCCGCCAGCCGGTGGGCGCGGGACAGGTCGCGCGTCCACAGCGCGGCGATGAGCCCGTAGGGCGTGCCGTTGGCGATGGCGACCGCCTCCGACTCCTCCTCGAAGGGCATCGTGACCAGCACCGGGCCGAAGACCTCCTCCTGCGCGATCGGCTCCCGCGGGTCGACCCCGTCGATGAGCGTCGGCAGCCAGAAGGCGCCACCCTCCGGGCGGTCGGTCGGCGCGGTGCCGCCCACCACGACCTCCCCGCTGGACGCGCCCTGGACGTACCCGCGCACGCGCTCCTGTTGGCGGAGGGACACCAGGGGCCCGAGGTCCGGGTCGTCCAGGCCCCGACCCAGCGTCGTCGCGCGGAAGCGGTCGGCGACGGCCGCGACCAGGTCCGCACGGATCGAGGCGTGGACGACGAGGCGTGAGCCGGCCGAGCAGGTCTGACCGGCATTCTGCAGGATGCTGCGGGTGATGGCCTCGGCGGCCGCGTCGAGGTCGGCGTCGGGGAAGACGACGTGGGCCGACTTGCCGCCCAGCTCGAGCACCGCGGGCACCACGCGTTCCGCCGCGGCGTGGGCGATCGCGCGCCCCGTCTCCGTGGACCCGACGAACCCGAGGTGGGCCACCTGCGGGTGGGCGGCGAGCGCGGCCCCGGCCTCCGCACCCCGGCCGGGGACGACGTTGACGACGCCGGGCGGCAGCCCGGCGTCCACGGCCAGGGAGGCCAGCGCCACCGCGGTGCGAGGGGTCTCGTCGGCCGGCTTGAGCACGACGGCGTTGCCCGTGGCGGTGGCGGCGGCGATGGAGCGCGAGGCGAGCTGGAGCGGGTAGTTCCAGGCCACGACGCTGCCGACGACGCCGTAGGGCTCGTGGCGGGTGTAGACGTGGGTGTCCGGGCCGAGCGGGATGGTGTCGCCGTAGGAGGCCTCGATGACCCGTCCGTAGTAGCGGAAGTAGCGCGCGGCCACGGTGGCGTCGGCGCGGGCCTGCGACAGGGGCTTGCCGGTGTCCTGCGACTCGGTGCGCGCCAGCTGCTCACGGTCCCGGTCGACGAGGGCCGCGAGCCGGGTGAGGGCGTCGGCGCGCTGCTCGGTGGACGTCGCGGCCCACCCGGGCTGGGCCTGCGCCGCGGCCTGGACGGCCTGGTCCACCTCGCCCGCTCCGGACCGGGCGACCTGGCCCAGGACCGCGCCGTCGGCCGGGTCGATGTTGTCGTAGGTGTCGGTGACGGCGAGGTCGGCGCCGGCGATGAAGGGGAGGGTGAGCTCGGGCATACCCCTCACCGTAGAGAAGCGGGGCGGGCTCCGCGTCCGGGATGGGCGTCAGCGCAGGCTGATCGCGGTGCTGGGTGAGGGGAGCGTGCGGCCGATGACGGTGCCGAGGCCGGGCGGGAGCTCACCCACGAGGAGCAGGCCGCCGCTGGTCTGCGCATCGGCGAGCAGCAGCAGGTCGTCCTCGGCGACGTCGCCCCCCGCTTCCAGGTGTGGGCGCACCCAGTCGAGGTTGCGGCGGCTGCCCCCGGGCAGGAACCCCTCGGCGAGACTCTCGCGGGCTCCCTCGAGGGTGGGGACGGCGCCGACCTCGAGCTCGGCGCCGACGCCGGAGGCGCGGCAGAGCTTCCACAGGTGCCCGAGCAGACCGAAGCCGGTGACGTCCGTCCCGGCCCGGATGCCGGCCGCCACGGCAGCCTCCGAGGCCTCGCGGTTGAGGCGGGTCATCGTCGCCACCGCCTCGTCGAAGATCTCCCCGGTGCGGCCGTGCCGGTTGTTGAGGATGCCGATGCCCAGCGGCTTGGTGAGCGTGAGTGGCAGGCCGGCCTCGGCGCTGGCGTTGGTGATGAGCGAGCCGATGTCGGCGGTGCCGGTGACGGCCAGGCCGTAGGTGGGCTCGGGCGCGGTGATCGAGTGCCCACCCGCCACGGGGCATCCGGCCTCGGCCGCGACGGCCGCCCCACCCCGCAGCACGCCACGGGCGAGGTCGTCGTCGAGGTCGGCCGGCCAGCCGAGCAGGTTGATCGCCAGGACCGGCCGCCCGCCCATGGCATAGATGTCGGAGAGGGCGTTGGCGGCCGCGATGCGCCCCCAGTCGTAGGCGTCGTCGACCACCGGGGTGAAGAAGTCGGCGGTGGAGAGCAGAGCGACGTCCGAGCCCTCGGTGAGACGGACAGCTGCCGCGTCGTCCCCGTGCTCGAGCCCGACGAGCAGGGTTCCGCGCCCCGGAGGGGTCCCGCACCGGTCCTCGCCGTGGTCGACCCGGCCGGCCCCGTCGAGGCCGGAGACCATCCGTTCCAGGCGCTCGGCCGGGATCTTGCAGGCGCAACCGCCCCCCGCTGCCAGGGCGGTCAGACGCGGTCGTGCGAGAGGGCTGCCCGTCATAGGAGCGAGCGTAGGTGCCGGTGCCCGGCGGGTGCAGGACAGGATCACGTGGGCGCGGTGATCGTATGCCGCCCGTCGACGGCGCGGTGCGTCCAGCCGCGGGCGTCGAGGTACTCCAGCAGCGGGATGAGCACCCGGCGACTCGTCCCCAGCGCCGCCCGGGCCTGCGCCGCCGTGAAGGGCTGCGGCAGCGTCCGCAACCGCCCGAGGGCCAGCTCCGGGGCGGCCGACCCGAGGAGCACGTCGCCCGGCAGCCGCAGGACGTCGGCGGTGCGAGCGGCGGCCGCGATCTCGCGTGCACCCAGGCCCAGGTCGGCCAGCTCGGGTCGGGAGGGCGCGTCGAAGGGGTCGGCGGCCAGCCGCCGCAGCACGGAGTCGAGCCCGGGGTGCACCGTGAGTGCCTCGGCGCCCTCCCGCACGAGGCGACCCCCCTCGACCCTCAGGCCGCACCCGGTCGCGAGCGCACGCAGCGTGGCGAGATCCGGCATACCGACCCGGCGGTGCAGGACGGTCAGCGCCGACCCCTCGTCGACCCACGGCGTCAGCGGGTCGGCGGCCACGCGCCGCGCGAGGAGGTCGGTCAGCCCCTGTCGCCACGCACCCGCGGTCGCCTCGGAGACCACGCGGCCCGCGATCGTCGTCGTGGCGCCGGACGCCGTCGCGAGGGCGGACGCCCGTGCACGAGCCGCCCCGGTGCGCCGCAGCGGAGGGGTGATCGCGTCGAGGACGAGGGCTCCGACGAGGGAGCCCTCGCGGCCGGGGTCGCGCAGGATGAGGCGGTCACCGGGGGCGAGCGGCAGAGGCGTCTGCCAGGAGACCCGCGCGTGCCGCCCCGCCAGCAGGCGGAGCCGGGCGGGGACCGCAGCCGTCCCGACGTGGGCGGTGACGTCCGCCGGCAGCAGGTCGTCGTCCAGGAGCACGTCAACCGTGACGGTCGGCCACCAGGAGTGGTCGGGGGAGAGCAAGGTCCTGCCGCGCCCCACGTCCTCGACGTCCACGCCACGCAGGTTGAGCGCGACCCGCGCGGGGCCGGTCGCCGCCTCGACCGCGCGATCCATGCTGTGCACGCCTCGCACGACCACGTCGCGCTCCAGCCCGGCCTGGGTGGTGAGGGCGAGGTGGTCGCCCGGGCGCACGGTGCCCGCGGCCAGGGTCCCGGTGACCACGGTGCCGGCGCCGCGCACCGTGAAGCTGCGGTCGACCCACAGGCGCACCGGTGAGTCCGCAGGGGGTCGCGGCATCCGCCGGGCGAGGGTCGCGAGCTCCTCCCGCAGCTCCTCCAGGCCGGTCCCGGTCCGGGCCGAGACCGCGACGGCCGGTATGCCCACCAGGCTGGTGCCCCGCAGTCGCGACCGTGCCTCGGCGAGGGTCGGGTCAGGGTCGGCGAGGTCGCTGCGGGTGACGGCGAGGACGCCGTGCTCCAGACGCAGGGCGTGGGCGGCGCGCAGGTGCTCGGTCGACTGGGGGCTCCACCCGCCGTCGGCCGCGACGACGAGGAGCACGCCGGCGGCCGGCCCGATGCCGGAGAGCATGTTGCCGATGAAGCGCCGGTGGCCCGGGACGTCGACGAAGGCGACCGTGCCGCCCCCGGGCAGGGTGGTCCAGGCATACCCGAGGTCGATGGTCAGGCCGCGTCGGCGCTCGGCCTCCCAGCGGTCCGGCTCGATCCCGGTGAGCGCGCGGACGAGCGCCGACTTGCCGTGGTCGACGTGACCGGCCGTGGCGATGACCGTCATCCCGGCTCGGCCGCCGCGGTCCGGACCGCGAGCACCGCATCGAGCATCACCTCGTCCAGCTCGGGGGGCAGGCAGCGCAGGTCCAGCAGGCACCGGCCCTCGTGCACCCGACCGAGGACGGCGGGGGTGCCGAGCCGCAAGGGGCCGGCCCAGCGTCCGGGCAGGGCGACCGCCCACCCGGGCAGCGGCACCTCGGGTGCGCCGCCGCCCCCGACCCGGCCCTCGTGCTCGACGACCTCGCAGGTGACGCCGTGGTCGACCAGCGTGCGGTGGAGTGCGACCGCGCGGTCTCGCAGCTCCGTGGCGGAGGCGCGCCGCGCCACCGTCACCGCGCCGCCGCGGGGTCACGCAGCGTGGCCTCGAGCGCCGCCAGGGTGAGCTTGTCGACCCGTAGCGCGCGGGCCATCGGGTGACGTCGCAGCCGGCCGACGAGCTCGGCGTCCCCGAGGACGAGGCCGGCCTGCGGGCCCCCGAGGAGCTTGTCGGCGCTCGCGACCACCAGCCCGGCGCCGTCGCGCAGCGTGGTGCGGACGTCCGGCTCGTCGGTGAGCATCGGGTCCGGCTCGAGCAGCCCGCTCCCGGTGTCGACAACGAGGGGGAGCCCTGCGCGGCGGGCGACCTCGGCCAGCTCGGCGACGGGCACGCTCGCGGTGAAGCCGGCCACCCGGAAGTTGCTGGGGTGGACCTTGAGCAGGGCCGCGACCGAGGTCCGTGCCGTCCCGCTCGCGCCGTCTCCGGCCCCGTGCGCCAGAGCGTCCTCGTAGTCGGCCAGGTGGGTCCGGTTGGTCGTGCCGACCTCTCTCAGGCGGGTGCCGCCGGACTCGATGAGGTCGGGCAGCCGGAAGCCGTCGCCGATCTCGATGAGCTCGCCGCGGCTGACGAGCACCTCGCGCCCGGCTGCGAGCGCGGTCGTGGCGAGCAGCAGCGCTGCGGCCCCGTTGTTGACGACGAGGGCGTCTCCGGCCTCCGGGACGGCCCGCAGGAGCGCGCCGCGCACCGCGCCACCCCGCCGACCGCGGTGGCCGGTGGCGAGGTCGAGCTCGACGTCGGCATACCCCGATGCGTCGACCAGCGCGGCCCGCGCCGCCTCGCCGAGCGGGGCGCGCCCCAGGTTGGTGTGGACGACCACCCCGGTCGCGTTGAGGACCGGCCGGGGGCCGGGGGAGTCGGCGAGGGCGGCGAGCCGGGTCGCGACGACGCTCACGACCTCTCCGGGCGGGAGTGTCCTCTGGCGGGCCTGCCGTTGCACCTCCCGGACGATCTGCAGCGCCCTCGCCCGGCCGAGGCGATCGACCTGGTGGCCGACCGAGGGGTCGGTCAGGACCGCGTCCACGGAGGGTATGCCGCGGCGCGGGTCGGGAGGTCCTGCCTCAGCGCCTCGAGTCGTGCTCACCCGGTCGATTGTGGCCCGTCGCCCCGCGTCAGGTCTCGAGGGTCCGCCGGAGGTGGCGGTACCACTCGCTCTGGAAGCGGTCGTCGGGGTCGTGGCGGTGCTTCTCGGCGAGGAAGGCCGGGAGGCGGGGATGCCCGGCGAGCAGCTGGGACCGGCTCGCCCACCGGTGGTAGGTGAGGTAGAACGAGCCCCCGCGCTCCAGGGCCCGGTCGATGATCCGACGGAAGTCCGCGGCGGCCTTGTCGATGCCGGCGGCGCCGTGCTCAACGTGCAGGTTGAAGATCACGCAGGCCCGCGGGCCCTGCGCCCACGGGAGGAAGCTCTCGTCGTCCGGCTCGATCACCCTGACGGTGCCGTAGATGCACTCGACGTCGTGGGCGCGGAAGTCCTCCTGGCAGGCGCGCATGAAGGACAGGAGCTCTCCCCGGGGGAGGTAGACCTCGGTGATCATCTCGCTGGCAGCGGGGCCGCCGAGGTCGTCGTGGTAGCCGTCGACGTAGACACCCATCTGGTGCAGGTCGGAGCGGTAGACCTGCCCGTCCGTGCTGAGGTAGTGCGCGGAGTAGAGGTCGAAGGCACGGCGCTTGTCCGTGTGCGCCAGGGCGAGCAGCTCCTGCCACCGCTCGGAGGTGAGCTCCACGGGGTCCGCGGTCGGGGCGACCTCGTCCGGCACCGGCACGTAGGACGCCAGCACGCCACGGTCGAGGAAACCGGGGGCCTGCGGATCGGTGACGAACTGGAAGTCGCCGTAAGTGGCGCCCGCGCGCAGGCGCCCCTCGAACGAGTGCTCCACCTCGCCCAGGTCCAGGACCTCGACGCTGCGGCGCAGGTGGTGACGGGGGACGAGCCGCAGGGTGACCTCGGTGATGACCCCGAAGAGGCCGTAGCCGCCGATGGCCAGGGCGAAGAGCTCGGCGTCCTCGGTCCGGGAGCAGTGGCGGATCTCGCCCTCGGCGTCGACGAGGACGAAGGACTCCACGTCGTCGATGAACGGCTTGAACCTCAGGCCACGACCGTGCACGTTGGCCGCCAGCGCCCCGCCCAGGCTCAGCCGGTCGGCTCCGGTCTGCTTCTGCCGGAAGGTCAGCGGCCGGGAGGACCCGGACGAGGCGCGATCCAGCTCCGTGACGAGCTCCGGCCACTGGATGCCGGCGCCCACCGACAGCAGCGCTCGCTCGGGGTCGACGGCGCGGACTGCGGCGAGTGCGGACAGGTCGAGCTGGACGGCATCGGCGCCGAACTGCTGGCCACCCATGGCGTGCCGTCCGCCGCACACCGACACCGCGCGGCCCTGCGCGGCGGCGGCCCGGACGGCGTCGACGACCTCTGCGGTGGTGGTCGGGCTGAGGACGGCCCGCACCCGGGTGGCGTTGAGCCGGGAGTGCAGGTCGTTGAGGATCACCCCGTCGTCCGGACCAGACACAGTGCCTCTCCTTCCGCCAGCGCGCCGTCGATCCCCCGGGGGTCGAGGTACCGGGTGCGCAGCTGGCTCGTCGTGACGATCTCCTCGAGCTCCAGGCCCGTCGGTCGCAGGAACGCCGGGACGGCGTCGAGGGGCAGCCCCCAGGTGAACGGCTCGCGCTGACGGGCGAGCCAGGCGGTGACGGCCGACCCGGCCTGGTGGAAGCGCAGCCGGCCCCGGCCGTCGGGGTGCATGAAGGTCCACACCAGCTGCGAGCCCGGAGCCAGCCGGGCGCAGCCCTGGAGGATGTCCAGGACAGCCGGCTCGGTGAGATACATCGTCACGCCCTCGAGGACGACGAAGGTCGGCAGCGACGCGTCGAGCCCGTGCCCGTCCTCCCACGCCTCGCGGCCCAGCTCCAGCGGGACCAGGGTCAGGTTGTCGGGGAGGGCTGCCCCGATGGCGTCCCGCTTGACGGCGGACGTCGCCGGGTGGTCCACCTCCACGCACCGCACCTCGGGTAGCTCGCGGGCGATCCGCAGCGTGAGCGTGTCCAGGCCGGCCCCGAGGACGAGCAGCTGCCTCCCGCCGTCGCTGAGGAAGGCGCGTGCCGCGTCCTCGATGTAGCGCTTGCGGGCGGCGTAGTGGCGCTGGATGCCCGGGAGCACGAGACGTTCGAGAGCGTGGACCGCCCCGCGCGCTCCCGGTCGCGAGAGGAGCTGGATCAGGCGGAGCGTGCGCGGGGAGGTCCGGGTGAGCAGCCCCTCGGTCTGCGCGGCCGCGCCGGCCGGCACCAGGTCACGGTCCCGGGGCTGGCGAGAGAGGAAGACGGTGCTGAGCGCGATGAGGGAGGCGGTGGCGCTGGTCCGGTGCGGCTGCACGGCTCACCCCCCTGGCGGGTGTCGCTGGTGAGCGTGAGGCTAGCATCGCGATGGCGGAGGCGGACAGGAATCGAACCTGCCAACGACGACGAGTCGCCGTTCCACGGGTTTGAAACCCGGGGGGCCCACCAGGAACCCTGACACCTCCCTGCAGACTGTTGCCTGCGCGCCCTCCCGAAGGAGGGGAGCGCCCCCGGCAGGATTCGAACCTGCGCACCCGCCTCCGGAGGGCGGTGCTCTATCCCCTGAGCTACGGGGGCAACAGCAGCCAACTCTAGCAGCGCCGCCGGGGTGGCCGAAATCCCCGTGCGGGGGCGGTCCGTGCCCGCCCTAGACTGGTGCGGGTGACCCCTGAACAGCTCGCTGCAGCGATCCATGCCGTGCTCACCGAGGCCGCTTCCGGTGACCTGCCCCTGGCCGAGGGTGATCTGCCGGCGCTCGAGGCGCTGCGCGTGGAGCGACCGCGGAGCCGCGAGCACGGGGACTGGTCGAGCAACGTGGCGATGCAGCTGGCCAAGCGAGCCGGTATGCCGCCGCGCCAGGTCGCCGAGGTCGTCGCCGGGCGTCTCGGGTCGGTCGAGGGCGTCGCCGCGGTCGACGTCGCCGGTCCGGGCTTCCTCAACATCACCCTCGACGTGGCGAGTGCGGCCGAGCTGGCCCGCAGCATCGTCGAGGCGGGGGGCACCTACGGCCACAACCAGACGATGGCCGGGCGCACCATCAACCTGGAGTTCGTCTCGGCGAACCCGACCGGCCCGCTGCACATCGGGCATACCCGGTGGGCGGCCCTGGGTGACGCCCTGCACCGGCTGCTGTCGGCCAGCGGTGCCGACGTCACCGCCGAGCACTACACCAACGACGCCGGGGCCCAGACGCAGCGGCTGGCCACCTCCATCCTGGCCCGCGCCCGCGGCCAGGAGGTGCCGGAGGGTGGGTACGCCGGCGACTACGTCGACGCGCTCGCGGCCCAGGTGCTGCAGACCCGGCCGGACCTCCTAAACCTCCCCGAGGTCGAGGCGCTGGAGGTCTGCCGCGACACCGGTATGGCGTTGCAGGTCGCCGCGAACGAGCAGACGCTCGCCGACTTCCACGTGACCTTCGACGTGTGGTTCAGCGAGAAGAGCCTGCACGACGCCGGCGCGGTGGAGAAGGCGGTGGAGCGACTCCGCGAGCAGGGGCACGTCTTCGACGCCGACGGCGCGGTGTGGCTGCGTACGACGGATTTCGGCGACGACAAGGACCGCGTGCTCATCCGCGCCAACGGCGAGCCGACCTACTTCGCCGCCGACTGCGCCTACTACCTGTCCAAGAAGGACCGCGGGTTCCCCGAAAAGGTCTACATGCTCGGGGCCGACCACCACGGCTACGTCGGCCGGCTCAAGGCGATCGCGGCCTGCGCCGGGGACGACCCGGAGCGCAGCATCGAGGTGCTCATCGGCCAGCTCATCAACATCAGCGGCGAGCGCATGGGCCGGCGCCGCGGCAACGCGGTCTACCTGTCCGACCTGCTGGAGTGGATCGGCGCCGACCCCATCCGCTACAGCCTGGGTCGCTACCCCGCCGACAGCCCCCTCGACCTCGACGGCGAGGAGCTGCGCAAGCGCTCCAACGACAACCCGGTCTTCTACGTGCAGTACGCCCACGCGCGCACCTGCAACGTCGCCCGCCTCGCGGGGGAGGACGGCGTGCGGCGCGAGGACGGCTTCGACCCCTCGCTGCTCGAGCACCCGACCGAGTCGCTGCTGCTGGCTGCCCTGGGCGACTTCCCGCGGGTCGTCGCGCAGGCCGCTCAGCTGCGCGAGCCGCACCGGGTGGCGCGCTACCTGGAGGACCTCGCGGGGCACTTCCACAAGTGGTACGACGAGTGCCGCGTCCGGCCGACCAGCGCGGACGAGGAGATCACCGACCTGCACCGCTCCCGGCTGTGGCTCAACGACGCCACCCGTCAGGTGCTCGCCAACGGCCTCGCCCTGCTCGGTGTGAGCGCCCCCGAGCGCATGTGACCCCTCGCGTCCACCACGCCGACCCGACGGCCGGGTCCGCCCACGCGGAGGTCCCGGCCAGCCTGCCCCCACCTCGCCCGTCCCCGTCAGACCGGAGCCCACCGTGACCGACACCCCTGCCCCGCGTCCGTTTCGCCTCGCCCTGCTGGGTGGAGGAACGGTCGGTGCGGCCGTCGCCCGCCGCCTCCTCCAGCACGGGGAGACGTATGCCGCCCTGCTGGGTCGCCCGCTCGTGCTCACCGGGGTCGCGGTCCGCGACGCCTCCCGGGTGCGCGACGGCATACCGGCCGAGCTGCTGACCACCGACGCCGCCGCGCTGGCCGCCGAGGCCGACGTGGTCGTCGAGGTCATGGGCGGTCTCGAGCCGGCCGGGACGCTCATCGAGGCCGCCCTGCGCCGGGGTGCGCAGGTGGTCACGGCCAACAAGCAGCTCATCGCGCGGCGCGGGGAGGAGCTGCACGCCGTGGCCCGGGAGCACGGGGGCGGCCTGCACTACGAGGCGGCGGTCATGGCGGCCGTGCCCGTGCTGAGCGTCGTGCGGGAGTCGCTCGCCGGTGATGAGATCACCGCGGTCCGCGGCATCGTCAACGGGTCCACCAACTACGTCCTCGACCTCGTCGCCCGCGAGGGGGTGGCCTTCTCCGACGCGGTGCGCCAGGCGGGGGAGCTCGGCTACCTCGAGGCAGACCCGACCGAGGACCTGGAGGGTCTGGACGCCGCAGCCAAGATCGCCATCCTGGCGCGGACGGCCTGGGGAGTGCCCGCCCCGCTGGGCGACGTGGAGGTCACCGGCATCTCCGGGCTCACCGACGAGGACTTCGCGGCCGCCGAGGGGCGGGGCGAGGTCGTCAAGCTCGTGGCGAGCGCCGAACGCGACGACCAGGGCGTGGTGCGCGCCGCCGTACTCCCGCTCAGCCTGCCCGCCGCGGACCCCCTCGCACAGGTCCGCGGGGGCACCAACGTCGTCGAGATCGACGCCGTCCTCGCTGGTCCGGTGCGTCTCACGGGTGCGGGAGCCGGCGGTGACCAGACCGCGTCGGCGGTGCTCGGCGACGTGGTGCGGGCGGCACGGGCCCGCTGAGGTGGCGGCGCGGTATGGTCCGCGCCCGGCTGCGTGTTATCGTGAAGGCGCTTCGTGACAAGGCCGAGCACATCGCTGATCGGCTCCGAAGCGCCTCCACGCACGGGCCGTCGGCTTCGCGACGTGTCCTCAACCGTAGGCCGCTGCACCGGTCGTCCCCGTGCTTGAGTCCGACCGCGGTGCCACTTGTGGTGCACCGCGACACCCTAGGCCCCGAACCGGTTTCGACCGAGGGGGAAGGAATCCCACGTGACTGAGATCACCGACGCCAGCGCGACCCGTACGGGCTCGCTGAGCACCCTCCGACTGGCCGAGCTCCAGGAGCTCGCGTCGGGCATGGGTATCGCCGTGAACAACAAGATGCGCAAGGCCGACCTGGTCTCCGCCATCCGGGAGCGTCGCGGGGGCGCTGCCAGCACCAACGGCTCCGTCGACCGTCAGGACGCCATCGAGGCCGCCCTCGACCGCGCCCAGGCCGAGCGCGAGGACACCGCGCCCAGCGGCCCGTCCCGCACGCGCCGCAGCCGGCGCGGCGGGTCCGCCGCCGGCGCACCGCGGGGCGAGCAGGAGCGCCAGGCCGACGCCGCCTCCACCGAGGGTGCGGACTCGCCGGACTCCCGCCCCGCGACGGGTGGCGAGCAGCGCCAGACGGAGCGTCGCGACGACCGTCGCGACGAGCGCCAGGACACCCGCCGTCAGGACGACAGCGGCGACGAGCGTCAGGACTCCGGCCGTCAGGGTCAGGACAACCGCCGCCAGGGTCAGGACGACCGCCGCCAGGACGACCGTCGTCAGGACGACCGCCGCCAGAGCGAGCGCGACGGGCAGCAGGGCGATCAGCAGCGCCGTGACGGCGACGGCTACGACGACGACGAGGGCGGCCGCCGCGGTCGTCGCCGCAACCGCAACCGCAACCGGGACCGCAAGCGCGGTCGTGGCACCCAGCCGGGTGCCGTGGGCGGTGGCCAGCCGCAGCAGCAGGAGGTCGAGAGCTACTCCGAGGAGGACGTCCTCGTCCCCGTCGGCGGCGTCGTCGACCTGCTCGACAGCTACGCCTTCATCCGCACCACCGGCTACCTGCCGGGGCCGACCGACGTCTACGTCCCCATGGGCATGGTCAAGAAGCACGGCCTGCGCAAGGGTGACGCGGTCACGGGTGCCATCAAGGCGCCGCAGGACGGCAGCGACGTCGGCCAGCACACCGTCTCCTCGACCGGAAACAAGCGCGACAAAGGCAAGTTCAGCGCCCTCGTGCGGCTGGACAGCATCAACGGCCAGGACCCGGACCAGGGCCGTCAGCGTCCGAACTTCTCCAACCTGACCCCGCTCTACCCCCAGCAGCGGCTGCGGCTGGAGACGGACCAGAAGAACCTCACCACCCGGGTCATCGATATGGTGACGCCGATCGGCAAGGGCCAGCGTGGCCTCATCGTCTCCCCGCCCAAGGCGGGCAAGACGATGGTCATGCAGTCCATCGCCAACGCGATCACCACCAACAACCCCGAGGTGCACCTGATGATCGTCCTCGTGGACGAGCGTCCGGAGGAGGTCACCGACTTCCAGCGCAGCGTCAAGGGCGAGGTCATCTCCTCGACCTTCGACCGCCCGGCGAGCGACCACACGATCGTCGCCGAGCTGGCCATCGAGCGGGCCAAGCGCCTCGTCGAGCTCGGTCAGGACGTCGTCGTCCTGCTGGACGGCATCACCCGCCTGGGCCGCGCCTACAACCTCGCGGCGCCCGCCTCGGGCCGCATCCTCTCCGGTGGTGTCGACTCGGCCGCGCTCTACCCGCCGAAGAAGTTCTTCGGTGCCGCGCGCAACATCGAGGACGGCGGATCCCTGACGATCCTCGCCACGGCGCTCGTGGAGACCGGGTCCAAGATGGACGAGGTCATCTTCGAGGAGTTCAAGGGCACCGGCAACATGGAGCTCAAGCTCTCCCGCCAGCTCGCCGACCGGCGCATCTTCCCGGCCGTCGACGTCAACGCCTCGAGCACCCGGCGTGAGGAGATCCTCATGTCCTCCGAGGAGCTCAAGATCATGTGGAAGCTGCGCCGCGTCCTCGCCGCCCTCGACCAGCAGCAGGGAATCGAACTGCTCATCGACCGGTTGAAGAAGACGAAGCACAACTACGAGTTCCTCACCCAGGTTCAGCAGACCAGCTCGGTCCGTCTGGACGACGAGGACTGAGCGGTGCATCACACCGGATCCCGTCGCGTAGACTGATCCGCCGGCCCACCGGTTCACGCCCGCGCTCCCGCACGGGCGACCCGGGGACACCACGCCACCCAAGGAGAATCATGCAGAAGGACATCCACCCGAACTACGTCGAGACCCAGGTCACCTGCACCTGTGGCGCGACGTTCACCACTCGGAGCACCGCTCCGTCGGGCAAGATCAGCGCCGACGTCTGCTCGCAGTGCCACCCCTTCTACACCGGCAAGCAGAAGATCCTGGACACCGGTGGGCGCGTCGCCCGCTTCCAGGAGCGCTACGGCAAGAAGGCCGCCAACTAAGACCCGCGCACCGCCGGTCCCGCGATCACTCGCGGGGCCGGCGTTCGCCGTTTCCGGACCCCCCAGCCCCGCTGGTGGTCCTCGTCAGGAGGTCACGGTGTTCGAGTCCGCCCTACCGCTGCTCGGTGAGCACGCCGACATCGAGCGGGAGCTCGCCGACCCCGCCGTCCACGGCGACCCGACCGCCCTCCGGCGGCTCAACAAGAGGTATGCCGCACTCGCCCCGACCGTGGCGGCATACCGGGCCTGGGAGTCGGCCTCGGGGGACCTGGAGGCGGCCCGTGAGCTCGCGGCCGAGGA
This sequence comes from Serinicoccus profundi, assembly GCF_008001015.1. Classification (NCBI taxonomy): domain Bacteria; kingdom Bacillati; phylum Actinomycetota; class Actinomycetes; order Micrococcales; family Ornithinimicrobiaceae; genus Serinicoccus; species Serinicoccus profundi. The sequence goes on from NZ_CP042862.1 coordinate 738,455, forward strand.
CCCCTCCTTCGCCGACGAGGTGCCCGCGCTGGAGCAGGCGGTGACGGCCGCGGCCGAGGCCCTGCGCCGCCAGCTCGTCCCGCGCGACCCCGACGACGACCGCGACGTCATCCTCGAGGTCAAGGCCGGAGAGGGCGGGGAGGAGTCGGCGCTGTTCGCCGGTGACCTCATGCGGATGTACCTCCGCTACGCCGAGCGCCGCGGGTGGCGGACGGCGATGCTCGACGCGACGCCCTCCGACCTCGGAGGCTACAAGGAGGCCCGGGTCTCCGTCAGCGCGAGCGGGACGCCCGGGCCGGGTGAGGCGCCGTGGGCCCGGCTGAAGTACGAGGGGGGCGTCCACCGGGTGCAGCGGGTGCCCGTCACCGAGAGCCAGGGGCGCGTGCATACCTCGGCGGCCGGCGTGCTCGTCATGCCCGACATCGAGGACCCGGCCGAGGTGCAGCTGGATGCCAACGACCTGAAGATCGACGTCTTCCGCTCCTCCGGGCCCGGCGGGCAGTCGGTCAACACGACCGACTCGGCGGTGCGCATCACCCACCTGCCGACCGGCCTGGTCGTCTCCTGCCAGAACGAGAAGAGCCAGCTCCAGAACAAGGAGTCGGCCCTGCGCGTCCTGCGCGCCCGGCTGCACCAGATCGCGGTCGAGGAGGCGGAGGAGGCGGCCAGCGCCCAGCGCCGCAGCCAGATCCGCACGGTCGACCGCAGCGAGCGGATCCGCACCTACAACTTCGGCGAGAACCGCATCGCCGACCACCGCACCGGCTTCAAGGCCTACAACCTCGACCAGGTGCTCGACGGCGACCTGGACCCGGTCGTGCAGTCCGCCGTCGAGGCGGACGAGGCGGCCCGGCTCGCCGCCGCGGGCGAGCAGTGACGCCATCACGGGGCACCGTGGTGGCTCCGGGTCGCCCTGACGACCCGCGCCCACCACGCCGCGCGAGCGGAGCAGCGCGGTGAGCGTCGACGAGCTCGTCCGGGCCGCGGCGGGCCGGCTGCGCCAGGCGGGGGTCGCCAGCCCGGAGGTGGACGCCGAGCTGCTGCTCGCCCACGCGCTGGGCCGCGAGGTGGGCGAGGTGCGGCGGGCGCGGGTCATGCGCGAGGACGTGGCGCCGGGCCCGCACGCCCGCTTCCTGCAGCTCGTGGTCCGGCGGGCCGAGCGGGTGCCGCTGCAGCACCTCACCGGGACGGCGCACTTCGCGGGGGTCAACCTGCAGGTCGGGCCCGGGGTCTTCGTGCCCCGACCGGAGACCGAGACCCTCGTGCAGCTGGCCCTGGAGGCGCTGGCGCCTCTCGGGGCGCCGACGGTGGTGGACCTCTGCACCGGCAGCGGGGCCATCGCGCTCGCCCTCGCCACGTCCCGTCGCGAGGCCCGGATCGGTGCGGTCGAGCTGTCCCCCGAGGCCCACGCGTATGCCGTGACCAATGTCGCGGCGACCGGGCTGACCGTCGACCTGCGGCTCGGCCCGGCGCAGGAGGCCTTCGCGGACTGGCTCGGGGAGGTCGACGTCGTGGTGAGCAACCCGCCGTACATCCCGCCCGACGCCGTTCCCGTCGACGCCGAGGTGCGTGACCACGACCCCGCGGTCGCGCTCTACGGCGGGGGAGCCGACGGGCTGGAGCTGCCGGGGCTGCTCGCGGCCCGCGCCTGGGCCCTCCTCCGCCCCGGCGGCCGGCTGCTCATGGAGCACGCGGACGTGCAGTCCCAGGCCGTGTGCACCCTGCTCGAGGGTGCCGGCTGGGTCGACGTCGCCGACCACGAGGACCTCACCGGTCGCCCCCGGGTCGTCGCCGCCCGGCGCCCCGGGACGCACCACCGCGGCTCCTGAGGCGCTCGCCGCCCAGCAGGCCTCCTGAGGCGCTCACGCGTCACGCCTGCCGACGGCGCTCACTCACGCCCTGAAGAGCGGGGCCCAGAACAGCCACGAGCCCCGGCACAGGTGTGCCGGGGCTCGTGCGTGGCGTCGTGAGGGATGCCCTTGGGGGCACCCCTCGACGTCAGGTGAGGTCTGAGATCAAAAGATGTAGATCAGCAGGGCGATGATGAGCAGAACGCCGACGATGGTCCAGATCAGGCCGCTACCGCGCATTCGGGTCACTCTCCTTGAATCGAGGCAGGCGCGAGAGATGCGCCCGCCATGGGGAACGCCTCAGGAAACTGTGTTTCGGTCCCAGATGCAACTCGAAGCGTCCCCTGCTGCTCGTGGGAGGATGAGCGTCATCGACCCGGACCACGACGACGGAGGCACGATGTCCGGCACCACGCCGCTGCAGGATCGACTGGTGGACTGCGTCGACGACGCGGCACGCGAGGCCTCCCTCGCCAGGGCGGCCGAGGTCGTCCGGGAGGGCAAGGTCGTCGTCCTGCCGACCGACACCGTCTACGGCGTCGGGGCCGACGCCTTCGACGTGGTCGCGGTGGCCATGGTGCTCGCCGCCAAGCACCGCGGACGCGAGATGCCGCCGCCGGTCCTCGTGCCCAACCCCCGCACGGTCGACGGGTTGGCGACCGACGTGCCGATGTATGCCCGCATCCTCATGCGTCAGTTCTGGCCCGGCCCGCTCACCCTCGTCGTGCGGGTCCAGCCCTCGCTGCAGTGGGACCTGGGTGAGACCAACGGCACGGTGGCCCTGCGGATGCCGGACGACGAGATCGCCCTGGAGCTGCTCGCCGAGGTCGGCCCCATGGCGGTGACCAGCGCCAACGTCACCGGTCACCCGGCGGCGACGACGGCCCAGGAGGCGCTGGACCAGCTCGGGGGAGCGGTCGCGGCATACCTCGACGGCGGTCCGCGGACCGGGGGAGCGCCCTCGACCATCCTCGACTGCACCGGCGAGGAGCCGGTGGTGCTGCGCCTGGGCGCGTTGAGCGCCGAGGAGATCCGGGCCGTGCTGGGGACCACGGTCCTGCACGACTCCCCGCCGGCCGCGCAGGAGGGTGCCGAGGACGCGCCCGACGCGGTGGAGGAACCGACCGAGGACACCGGGCGCGGCGACCTGGCCGACCTCGTCGGGTCGGTGGCGCCGAGCGGTGTCCTGGCCCCCGCCGACTCGCTCCGGACGGTGGCCGCGCCTCGCTCCTCCGGTGCCACCACCACCCCCTAGAGTGAGCGTATGACGACGCGCGTGACCCCGGACTCCTACTACGGGCCCTCCTTCGGGTCCCTGCTCGAGCAGGATCCCCAGGTGGCCGAGCTCCTGGTCTCCGAGCTGGACCGCCAGCGGGCCGGCATCCAGCTCATCGCCAGCGAGAACCAGACGAGCCCGGCCGTGCTCGCGGCCCTGGGGTCGACGCTGTCCAACAAGTACGCCGAGGGTTACCCCGACGCGCGCTACTACGGCGGATGCTCCGAGGTCGACAAGGTCGAGAAGCTCGCGATCGAGCGGGCCACGGCGCTCTTCGGGGCCGACCACGCCAACGTCCAGCCGCACTCGGGTGCCAGCGCCAACCAGGCGGTCTACGGCGCCTTCGCCTCCCCGGGTGACACCATCCTGGCGATGTCCCTGGACCACGGAGGCCACCTCACCCACGGCTTCAAGGTGAGCTTCTCCGGCAAGTGGTTCAACGCCGTCCACTACGGCGTCTCGGCGGAGACCGAGGACATCGACTACGACCAGGTCGAGGCGCTCGCCAAGGAGCATCGCCCCAAGATCATCCTGGCCGGTGGCTCGGCCATCCCGCGCCTCATCGACTTCGAGCGCTTCCGGGCGATCGCCGACGAGGTGGGCGCGATCTTCTGGGTGGACGCCGCGCACTTCATCGGGCTCGTGGCCGGCAAGGTCATCCCCTCGCCCGTGCCGCACGCCGACGTCGTCTCCTTCACCACCCACAAGGTGTTGCGCGGCCCCCGCGGCGGCGCGATCGTCTGCCGGGAGGAGCACGCCAAGAAGATCGACCGCGCGGTCTTCCCGATGATGCAGGGCGGCCCGCTCATGCACGGTGTGGCGGGCAAGGCGGTCAACTTCGCCGAGTGCGCGACCCCGGCCTACCAGGCCTACGCCCAGCAGGTCCTCGACAACGCAGCGGCGCTCGCGGGCGCGCTGGGCGAACGCGAGATCCGGCCCATCACCGGCGGCACCGACACCCACCTGTCGCTGCACGACCTGCGGGGCGTCGGCGTGACCGGTGTCGACGCCGAGGCGCGCTGCGACGCCGCCGGGATCGTCCTCAACAAGAACGCCATCCCCTTCGACCCCGAGAAGCCCAATGTCGCCTCCGGCATCCGGGTCGGCAGCCCGTCGGTGACGACCCAGGGCATGGGCACCGAGCAGATGGCGGTCGTCGCCGACCTCATCCACCGTGCCGTCACCCAGACCGACGGCAGCCCCGAGCACCCGGTGGCCCGCGAGATCCGGGCCGAGGTCGGCGAGCTGCTGACCTCCTACCCCGCCTACCCCGAGCCCTCGGCCGGCTGACGGACGGCACAGCCTGGCCGGCGGCATACCTCACCGGCACCGACCGCCGGGAGGGGTGAGAACCAGTGCGTGAGTTCCTCATGGTGCTGCTGACGGCAGCGATCGTGACCTATCTCGCCACGCCGCTGGTGCGTCGGTTCGCGCTGCGGGTGGGCGCGATCACCGCGGTGCGGGACCGTGACGTGCACTCCGTGCCGATCCCGCGCCTGGGCGGGGTCGCGATGCTCGCGGGCTTCGCCGCGGCGGTCCTCGTGGGCTCCCAGCTGCCCTACCACGGCCAGCTCTTCGAGGCCGCGCCCCGGCTGTTCGGGGTGCTGGCCGCCGCCGTGCTCATCACCGCGCTCGGTGCGGTCGACGACGTGCGCGACCTCGACTGGATGACCAAGCTCGCCGGGCAGATCCTGGCCGGCGGCATCATGGCGTTCTACGGCGTGCGGCTGCTCTCGCTGCCGATCGCCGGCCGGACCTATCTGCCCGAGGCGGTGATGGTCACGCTCACGGTGCTCGTCGTCGTCATCTCCACCAATGCCGTCAACTTCATCGACGGGCTCGACGGCCTGGCCGCTGGTGTCGTCCTCATCGCGGCCGGGGCCTTCTTCAGTTGGACCTACCTCGTCAGCCGCGACTTCGACCCACCCAACGTCTTCTCCGAGGCCACCTTCCTCAGCGCCGCCATCATCGGGATCTGTCTGGGCTTCCTGCCGCACAACTTCCATCCCGCGCGGTTGTTCATGGGTGATGCCGGTGCGCTCCTGCTCGGTCTCCTGCTCGCGGCCGCCACGATCTCGATGACCGGGTCGGTGGATCCGAGCTCCTCGGTCGCGAGCGTCTCGGCCGCCACCGCGCTGCTCCTCCCGGTCGTCATCCCGCTGGCGATCCTCGCCCTGCCGTTCCTGGACATGGTGCTGGCCGTCCTGCGCCGGACCCGGGCCGGGCAGCTGCCGTGGAAGCCCGACCGCGGCCACCTGCACCACCGGTTGCTGGACATCGGGCACAGCCACCGTCGCGCGGTGATCCTGCTCTACCTCTGGTCCCTGCTCATCGCGGCGGGGAGCGTGTCCTTCGCCTACCTGCCGGTCTGGGCGTCCGTGGCGGGCATCGCCGGGCTGCTGGCGCTCGCCGTCGTCCTCACGCTGCGCGCCGAGCCCGCACCGGCCGGGCGCGGCGGCTAGCGCGATGACCTGCAGATTCGCCGCCCACACAGCGCTTGTGATAGTTTTCACAAGCGCGACGCCCTGAGCTGCCGACCACCACACCCCGGGACGAGAACGAGCGAGTATGCCTGAGAGAGCCACGACCGAGGACGTCGTGACCCGCATGCTGCGCCGGGCCCCCGTGGTCACCCTCGTCGCCCTCCTGGCCGCCGCCGTGACGGTCGCTCTCCTCTCCTCCTGGACCCGGGCCGGCTCCGTCGCGCTCGCCGGGGGAGTCGTCGTGGGCGCGCTCTCGGCCGGCCTCGGCGCCGTCCGCTGGCTGCTCGGCCAGCACCTCGCCGCCGTGATGCCCGGGGCCTTCATGATCCTGCTGACCGTCGTCGTGCTGCTCGCGGCGGTGGCGCTCGTGCTGCGCGACCAGCCCTGGCTGGACCGCCCCGCCTTCGCCCTCTCGGCGCTGGCGACGGCGGTGCTCTACCAGGTGGTCCTCGTGCAGGCCTACCTCACCGGTCGACACCTTGTCGTGGAGTCCACGCTGCCGGGAGGTGAGTCCCGATGAGGTACAGCCTGTTCGGCAGCACCCCCCGGCGCGACGACGGGTTGCCCCCGCGCGACGACGTCGCGGAGGGCGGTCAGCCGCCGGAGACCTCGATGGGCACCAGCGTCATCTCCTACCTCCTCGCCGGACCCATCCTCTTCGGTGGGATCGCCCTGCTCATCGGGCGCGCGGTCGGCCAGGAATGGCTCGCCGCCATCGGCATCCTGGGCGGCATGGCACTGTCCATCTACATCATCTGGGTCAGGTACGGTACGCAGTGACCGCCGTGCCAGCCCCCGATCACGTTGCGAAGGAGTTCGCGTGACCAGTGTGACCCTGGGACGACCACTCGTCCTCGAGGGTGAGTCGGAGTTCCACGCCCCCTCCCCGGCCGACTTCTGGCAGCCGTACTTCGGCCCGGAGGGGTGGGAGATCACCCGCCCGATGTTCGTGATGACCCTGGTCGCCATGGGTCTCATCGCGCTGCTGACGCTCGGCACCCGCAACCTCAAGCTGGTCCCCGGCAACGGTCAGTTCCTGCTCGAGTCGGTCTACGGCTTCGTGCGCAACGACATCGCGCGTGACCTCATCGGCTCCAAGCACTACGCCAAGTACGTCCCGTTCCTGCTGGCGATCTTCCTCTTCGTCCTCGGCAACAACATCATGGGCATCACGCCGGGCGTCATGCTCGCGCCCACCGCCGTCATCGGTGTGCCGATCGCCCTCACCGCGGTGGTCTACGTCGTCTACCACGTCGCCGGTTTCCGCCAGCAGGGCTTCATCGGCTACTTCCGCCACATGGTCCCCGACGGCGTGCCGAAGGTCATCATGCCGGTGGTGCTGCTGCTGGAGATCTTCAGCTACTTCGTCACCCGGCCGCTGACGCTGGCCCTGCGACTCTTCGGCAACATGTTCGCCGGACACATGATCCTCACCCTCTTCGTCCTGGGAGGCTGGTTCCTCGTCCAGCAGGGGCCGCTGCTGGCCCTGGCCGGCGCGGGATCCTTCCTCATGGCCTTCCTCATGACGTTCTTCGAGCTGCTGATCCAGGTCGTCCAGGCCTACGTCTTCACGCTGCTCGCGGCCTCCTACATCGGCGACGGACTCGCCGACGGCCACTGACCGATCTGACCGACCGACCGTACGAACCACCGGCTCCGGCCGGGACACCACACAAGAAAGAGACACCATGGAAGCCCTTGCTCCCGCCATCGCGCTCGTTGGCTACGGCCTGTCCACCATCGGCCCCGCCATCGGCGTCGGCCTGATCTTCGCGGCCTACCTCAACGGTGTGGCCCGTCAGCCCGAGGCCCGCGGCGCCCTGACGCCGTTCACCATCCTCGGCTTCGCCGTCGCCGAGGCCCTGGCCATCCTGGGCTTCGTGCTCTTCTTCCTCGTCTGAGGGATCCGAGCCGCCCCGTCGGGTCCTGAGCCCGCTCATTGTTGTTGAAGGAGACACCGTGTCGCTACAGACGCTGGTCGTGATGGCCGCGGAGGAGACCGAGGAGCGATCCCCGATCCTGCCGCACACGCCGGAGCTGGTCTGGGGCCTGCTCATGTTCGCCGTGATCTTCCTCGTCGTGTGGAAGGTCGCCTGGCCCCGACTCGAGGGCGTCGTCGCTGCGCGTCAGGACGCCATCGAAGGCGGGATCGAGCGGGCCGAGAAGGCCGAGGCCGAGGCCGCCGCGGCCAAGAAGAAGTACGAGGACCAGCTCGGCGAGGCCCGGGCCGAAGCTGCCCAGGTCCGTGAGCGGGCCAAGGAGCAGGGCGCCCAGATCATCGCCGAGATGCGCGAGCAGGCGCAGGTCGAGGCCAACCGCATCACCGAGACCGCGCACAAGCAGGTCGAGGCCGAGCGTCAGCAGGCCTACGTCCAGCTGCGCGGCGAGGTCGGCGCCATCTCCACCGCGCTCGCCAGCAAGATCGTCGGCGAGTCGCTGGAGGACGAGGCGCGTCAGCGGGGCATCGTCGACCGCTTCCTGACAGACCTGGAGTCCGGCGCCATCACCCCCGAGCGCCTCGGCTCCCGCGGCGAGGGTCGCTGATGGACAGCGCCTACCGCCGGTCCTACCACGAGGCCCGTCAAGGACTGGAGCAGGTGCTCCAGCACGAGGGCGGGTCGGTCGACCCGGGTCGTGTCGGCGAGGAGCTGTGGGCCGTGGCCCGGCTCATCGATGGCAACAAGGTGCTCGCCCGCACCCTGGCCGACCCCTCGCGTGAGGGTGCCGACCGGGCGGCGCTGGCGCAGCGGCTGCTGGCCGGCAAGGTCGGCGACGGGGCGCTCCACGCCGTCAAGGCCGTGGTGGCCCAGCGGTGGGCCGGGACCGGCGGTGTCACCACCGCCCTGGAGCGGCTCTCCGTCGAGGCCCACCTCGTCCACGCCCACCGGCACGACCGGCTGGCGCAGGTCGAGGACGAGCTGTTCCGCTTCGCCCGGATCGTCGAGAGCACGCCTGACCTGCAGGCCGCCCTGGCGGACCGGCGGGCGCCGGCCACGGCCAAGCGCGCCCTCGTCGAGCGGCTGCTCTCGGTGAAGTCCGCCCCCGAGACGGTCAGCCTGGCCAGCCAGGCGGCGGTCGGGATCCGCGGCACCCGCGTCGAGCGCACGCTCGCGGCATACCTCGAGCAGGCTGCCGACGTCCAGGACCAGGTGACCGCGGTCGTCACCACCGCGGTCGCCCTCTCCGCCCAGCAGGAGGACGCCCTGCGCGCCACCCTGAGCAGGCAGTACGGCCGCACCGTGCACACCAATGTCGTCGTCGACCCGCAGGTCGTCGGTGGCATCAAGGTGGAGATCGGCGACGAGGTCATCGACGGCACCGTCAGCCACCGACTGGACCAGGCTGCCCGCCTCATGGCCAGCTGAACGAGAACCACCACCTACCCCACAGCACCGGCCCACCCACAAGCCCGGGCCACGACGAGGAGAAGACACATGACGGAGCTTTCGATCCGTCCGGAGGAGATCCGGGACGCGCTGGACCAGTTCGTCCAGTCCTACGAGCCGGGCACGGCCTCTCGCGAAGAGGTCGGCCGCGTGGTCGACGCCGGTGACGGCATCGCCCACGTCGAGGGCCTACCCTCGGTGATGACCAACGAGCTGCTCGAGTTCGCCGACGGCACGCTGGGCCTGGCCCTGAACCTCGACGTCCACGAGGTCGGCGTCATCGTCCTGGGTGACTTCTCCGGTCTGGAGGAGGGCCAGGAGGTCCGCCGCACCGGCGAGGTCCTGTCCGTCCCCGTCGGCGACGGCTACCTCGGTCGCGTCGTCAACCCGCTCGGCCGGCCCATCGACGGCCTCGGCGACATCGAGACCGACGGCCGCCGCGCGCTGGAGCTCCAGGCTCCCGGCGTCATGGCCCGCAAGTCGGTGCACGAGCCGCTGCAGACCGGCATCAAGGCCATCGACTCGATGATCCCGATCGGCCGCGGCCAGCGTCAGCTCATCATCGGCGACCGCCAGACCGGCAAGACGACGGTGGCCATCGACACGATCCTCAACCAGAAGGCCAACTGGGAGTCCGGTGACCCGGACAAGCAGGTGCGCTGCATCTACGTCGCGATCGGCCAGAAGGGCTCCACCATCGCCTCCGTCCGGGGCACCCTGGAGGAGAACGGCGCGCTCGACTACACCACGATCGTCGCCGCTCCCGCCTCCGACGCCGCCGGGTTCAAGTACCTCGCGCCCTACACCGGCTCGGCCATCGGCCAGCACTGGATGTACCAGGGCAAGCACGTCCTCATCGTCTTCGACGACCTGTCCAAGCAGGCCGAGGCCTACCGCGCCGTGTCGCTGCTGCTGCGCCGCCCGCCGGGCCGTGAGGCCTACCCCGGTGACGTCTTCTACCTGCACTCGCGGCTGCTGGAGCGTTGCGCCAAGCTCTCCGACGAGATGGGCGCCGGGTCGATGACCGGGCTGCCGATCATCGAGACCAAGGCGGGTGACGTCTCGGCCTACATCCCGACCAACGTCATCTCCATCACCGACGGCCAGATCTACCTCCAGGCCGACCTCTTCAACTCCAACGTCCGCCCGGCGATCGACGTGGGTGTCTCGGTCTCCCGCGTCGGTGGTGCCGCGCAGATCAAGGCGATGAAGTCGGTCTCCGGCCGCCTCAAGGTCGACCTCGCGCAGTTCCGCGAGATGGAGGCCTTCGCGATGTTCGCCTCCGACCTCGACGACGCGTCCAAGGCCCAGCTGGCCCGCGGTGCGCGCATGGTCGAGATCCTCAAGCAGCCGCAGTCCTCCCCGGTCGCGGTCGAGGAGCAGGTGGCGATCATCTGGGCCGGCACCAACGGTCACATCGACCAGGTCCCCGTCACCGACGTGCGCCGCTTCGAGTCCGAGTGGGTGGAGTTCCTGCGTCGCGACCACGACGGTCTGCTCGCCGGGATCCGCGAGAGCGGCAAGCTCGGCGACGACACCGAGGCCGCCCTCGGTGACGCCATGAGCACCTTCCAGTCCGAGTTCACCCCCGACGACAGCGCCGAGGTCGGCGTCGGCTCCGCCGAGGACGACCCGGTCGAGGCGATGGGCGATGACGAGGTCGACCAGGAGCAGCTGACCGTCCAGCGCAACTGAGCGCCGGGCATACCAGCGATCCGACCGACCACCAGCACAACGAGAGAGGCGAGATATGGGAGCGCAGCAGCGGGAGTACCGCCAGCGCAGCCGGTCCGTCCAGTCGACCAAGAAGATCACCCGGGCGATGGAGCTCATCGCCGCGTCCCGGGTGGTCAAGGCCCGTCAGCGGGTCGTGGAGACGACGCCGTACGCCCGGGCCATCACCCGGGCGGCGTCGGCGGTCGCCACCCACGCCGACGTCGAGCACCCGCTGACGACCAAGCGGGAGAAGCCGCGTCGGGCCGGGGTGCTCGTCATCACCTCCGACCGCGGTCTGGCCGGGGCGTATGCCGCCAACGTGCTCAAGCGCAGCGAGCAGCTGCGTGAGCTCATCGAGGAGTCGGGCATGGAGTTCGTGCCCTACCTCACCGGGCGCAAGGCGGAGTCCTACTACTCCTTCCGGAGCCGGCCCTTCGAGGACTCCTGGAGCGGCTTCTCCGACTCTCCGACGTTCGACATCGCGCAGGAGATCTCCCAGCGGCTCATCGGTGAGTTCAGCAAGGGCACCGACGAGGGTGGTGTGGACGAGATCCACATCGTCTACACCCGGTTCATCAACATGGTGAGCCAGGAGGTGCAGGTCACCCGGCTGCTGCCGCTGGAGGTCGTCGAGGACGCCGCCCCGAAGACCCCGGAGAACGGTTTCCCGCTGTACGAGTTCGAGCCGGACGCCGCCGAGGTGCTGGACGCCCTGCTCCCGCGCTACATCACCTCCCGGATCTGGAACGCCCTGCTCCAGTCCGCCGCCTCCGAGCTCGCCGCCCGCCAGCGGGCGATGAAGTCGGCGACGGACAACGCCGAGGAGCTCATCAAGACCTACACGCGTCTTGCCAACCAGGCCCGCCAGGCCGAGATCACCCAAGAGATCAGCGAAATCGTGGGCGGCGCGAGCGCCCTCGCCGACGCCAAGAAGTGAGAGGAAGCACGCAGCCATGACTGCTACCACCGAGGCTCCCACGACGGAGCAGACCCAGGGTGCCGTGGGTCGGCTGGCCCGGATCATCGGCCCCGTCGTCGACGTCGAGTTCCCCCCAGGACAGATGCCGGCGCTCTACAACCTGCTCAAGACCCAGGTCGAGGTGAGCGGGGAGACCAAGACCGTCAACCTCGAGGTCGCCCAGGACATCGGCGACAACATGGTGCGCGCCATCTCCCTGCAGCCCACCGACGGCCTCGTCCGCGGTGCGCAGGTGCAGGACACCGGCGGCCCCATCACCGTGCCCGTCGGTGACGTGACCCTCGGTCACGTCTTCAACGCCACCGGTGAGGTCCTCGACCTGCCCGAGGGCGAGACCCTCGAGGTCAACGAGCGCTGGGGCATCCACCGCCAGGCGCCGCCCTTCGACCAGCTGGAGTCCAAGACCCAGATGTTCGAGACGGGCATCAAGGTCATCGACCTGCTGACCCCCTACGTGCAGGGTGGCAAGATCGGCCTGTTCGGTGGTGCCGGCGTCGGCAAGACGGTGCTGATCCAGGAGATGATCGCCCGTGTCGCCCGCGACCACGGTGGTGTGTCGGTCTTCGCCGGAGTCGGCGAGCGGACCCGTGAGGGCAACGACCTCATCGTCGAGATGGAGGAGGCCGGGGTTCTCGGCCAGACCGCTCTGGTCTTCGGCCAGATGGACGAGCCGCCGGGCACCCGTCTGCGGGTCGCGCTGTCCGCGCTGACGATGGCGGAGTACTTCCGCGACGTCCAGAACCAGGACGTGCTGCTCTTCATCGACAACATCTTCCGGTTCACCCAGGCCGGCTCGGAGGTCTCGACCCTGCTCGGCCGCATGCCGTCGGCGGTGGGCTACCAGCCCAACCTCGCCGACGAGATGGGCACCCTGCAGGAGCGGATCACCTCGACCCGTGGTCACTCGATCACCTCGATGCAGGCGATCTACGTCCCGGCCGACGACTACACCGACCCGGCCCCGGCGACGACCTTCGCCCACCTGGACGCGACGACCGAGCTCTCCCGCCCGATCGCCTCGATGGGTATCTACCCGGCCGTGGACCCGTTGACCTCGACGAGCCGCATCCTGGACCCGCGCTACATCTCGCGCGAGCACTACGACACGGCCGTGCGGATCAAGTCGATCCTCCAGCGTTACAAGGAGCTGCAGGACATCATCGCGATCCTCGGTATCGACGAGCTGTCCGAGGAGGACAAGATCCTCGTCGGCCGCGCCCGTCGCCTCCAGCGGTTCCTGTCGCAGAACACCTACGTCGCCAAGCAGTTCACCGGTATCGAGGGTTCGACCGTGCCGCTGGCCGACACCATCGAGGCCTTCACCAAGGTCGCCGACGGTGACTACGACCACGTGCCCGAGCAGGCCTTCTTCATGTGCGGTGGGCTCGATGACGTCGAGCGCCAGGCCGCCGAGCTGGAGAAGAACAGCTGACCTGAGCTGGAGACGACCAGCTGTCCCGTCCCGGACGGGATCAGCTGACCCGTCCCGGACGGGACCACGACGGGCCGACACCTCACGGGGTGCCGGCCCGTCGGCATACCTGGGCCGTCCCACCGAGCGTCGCAGATGGTTGCGTTTCCTCCCACCGAGCGTCGTAGATGGTTGCGCGGACAGCCATCTGCGGCGCTCGGTGGGTCCAGGGGCGACCATGTGCGGCGCTCGGTGGGTCCAGGAACGACCATGTGCGGCGCTCGGTGGGGGTAGGCTCCTCGGCGGCCCGCCGGGCACGTCGAGCACCCGGCCACCAGCAGCTGTGGGGGCCGATCCGATGACAGAGGGAGACCCGCGTGGGTATGTGGAGCGTGCACGGTGACGGCACCCGGATCGCGCCGGGGGAGGTGGTCGGGCCCCGCGAGCGCCTCGCCTGGATCCCCACGATCGGGATCGGGATGCAGCACGTCGTCGCGATGTTCGGGGCGACCTTCCTCGTCCCGCTCATCACCGGCTTCCCGCCGAGCACGACCCTGCTCTTCAGCGGGCTGGGGACGGTGCTCTTCCTGCTCATCACGCGCGGTCAGGTCCCGTCCTACCTCGGCTCCAGCTTCGCTTTCCTCGCCCCCATCGCCGCCGCCCAGGCCCAGCACGGCCCGGCGGGTGCCCTCGGTGGCGTGGTCCTCGCCGGGGTCGGGCTCGCGCTGGTCGGTGCGATCGTCCAGGTCGTCGGGCACGGCTGGATCGGCCGCCTCATGCCGCCGACGGTGACCGGGGCGATCGTGGCCCTCATCGGGCTCAACCTCGCGCCCGCCGCCTGGTCCAACGTCGAGCAGGCACCGGTCACGGCCCTGGTGACGCTGGGCGCGATCCTGCTGTGCTCGGTCCTCTTCCGCGGGTTGCTCGGGCGCCTCTCGATCCTGCTCGGCGTGCTCGTGGGGTATGCCGTCGCGCTGCTGCGCGGCGAGGTCGACCTGGCGGTGGTCGCCGACGCCGGGTGGCTGGGTGCGCCGCCGCTCATGGCGCCGGAGTTCCACCTCGGCGTGGTCGGCCTCTTCCTGCCCGTCGTCCTCGTCCTGGTGGCGGAGAACATCGGGCACGTGAAGTCCGTGGCGCAGATGACGGGGGAGTCCGCGGACTCCCTGGACCACATGCTGGGGCGCACCCTCATGTCGGACGGCCTGGCGACCACCCTCGCCGGCGCGGGGGGCGGCTCCGGCACCACGACCTACGCCGAGAACATCGGCGTGATGGCCGCGACCCGCGTCTACTCCACCGCGGCCTACTGGGTCGCGGCGCTGACCGCCGTGGCGTTGGCCTTCCTGCCGAAGTTCGGGGCCATCATCCAGACCGTCCCCGCGGGGGTGCTCGGGGGCGCGGCGACGGTGCTCTACGGCATGATCGGCGTGCTCGGCATCCGGATCTGGGTCGAGAACCGCGTGGACTTCGGCAACCCCATCAACCTCGCGACCGCGGCCGTGGCCCTCGTCGTCGGCATCGCCAACTACACGTGGAGCGCCGGGGCGCTGAGCTTCGAGGGCATCGCGCTCGGCACCGCCGCCGCGCTGCTCGTCTATCACGGCCTGCATGCCGTCAACCGGTTCACCGGGGCGGTCGACCTCGGCTCTCAGGAGCGCCCGGGGCCCGGCCCCGCCGACCCGACGGTCGGGTCCCGGCGGCCCCGGGCGGGCCGCTAGACTCGGTCCTTGAACCGTCATCGAAGGGAAATCTCGTGAGTGCACTGCAGGTCGAGCTCGTCGCCGCGGACCGCAAGGTCTGGGAGGGTGAGGCGTCCATGGTGAGCGCGCGCAGCGTCGACGGCGACCTGGGCATCATGCCGGGTCACACGCCGGTGCTGGCGGTGCTCGTCGAGGGGGCCGTCCGCATCCACGTGGGCGGGACGCCCCAGGAGGTCACCATCGACGGCGGCTTCCTCTCCGTCGACGCCGACAAGGTGGTCATCGTGGCCGACCGTGTCGACGCCGGCTCGCTGACCGCCTCCGCCACGCGCTGACCGGTGCGCCAGCGCTGATGGTGGGCTACGGGTCGCTCCTCCTGGTGATCATGGCCGCGGTCGGCGGCCTGATCATCCTCGCCCTGGGGCTGCTCGCGTTCCGCATCGCCGGCGACCGGAGCAGCACGTGCCCGCCGATGCCCGCGGCATACCGTGACGAGGACGGTGCCTGGCGCCGGGGCACCCTGCGCTTCACCGAGGACCGCCTGTCCCTCAAGGGATCGGGCGGTCTTTCCGTCGGTCCGTGGATGCGGGGCAACCTCGACCTCGGGGTGGCCGGCCCCCTGGCCACCCAGGACGCCGACGCCCTCGGCGGCGCCGCCCTCATCCGCGTCCCCGTCACCTACGGCACCTCGCGCTTCGAGATCGCGCTCGGCGAGCAGCACTACACGGCGCTGCGCTCCTGGGTCGAGGCCGTCCCGCCGGGCTGGAACTCCCAGGTCGCCTGACACCGCGGCATACCCCCTGGACCGACCACGGCATAGCACGAGCGTCATCGGGAAGTATGCCGATGAAGGTCGGGCTATCCCGTGGTCACTCCGGGCAGGCCCCGGGCCCTCGTCCTCAGGCCGACGGGTCCTCGCGGCCGCCGCCGGGCTTCCAGAGCACGTCGCCCTCACCGCTGCGCCCGGCGACCCGGGCGAGGATGAAGAGCAGGTCGGAGAGCCGGTTGAGGTAGGTCTGAGCGGGTTGACCCCGCCCTGCCCCTTGGCCGCACCCTCCTCGGCCGGCTGGTCGCCATACTCCGCCAGCGCGGCCCAGGTGGACCGCTCCGCCCGCCGGGCCACCGTCCGCGCCTGGTGCAGGAGCGCGGTGCCCGGGGTGCCACCGGGCAGGATGAAGGAGCGCAGCGCGGGCAGGTCGGCGTTGAAGCGGTCGCAGTCGGCCTCCAGTTCCTCCACCCAGGCGGCCTTGACCCGCAACGGTTCCCACTCATAGCTCGCGCGCAGCGGCATGCAGAGGTCCGCACCGACGTCGAAGAGGTCGTTCTGGATGCGGGCCAGCGTGTCCTGCACCTCGATCGGCAGGGCGCCGCAGGCCACGGCCACCCCGATGACGGAGTTGGTCTCGTCGGTGTCCGCGTAGGCGGCCAGGCGGGCGTCGGTCTTGGGGGTGCGTCCGTTGTCGCCGAGGGCGGTGGTGCCGTCGTCGCCGGTCCGGGTGTAGATCCGCGTCAGGTTGACCATGCCCCGCATGCTGCCATGCGTGGCCGCCCGGCGCTCAGGTGACCAGGGTCGCCGCCACCCGCCGCGCGTCGCCCGCCGCCTCCAGGCCGCCGTCCGGCCCGCGCAGCGCCGCGCCGACGCCGCCGAAGTACATCGAGGACGGCGGGTGCTCGAAGCGCGTCAGGCCCGCGGCGTCCAGGCTCGCCGCGATCCCGGCATCCTCCTCGTGGTCGATCCGGGTCGACCCGTCCTCGAGCCGGCGCGGGTGCATCCGCGGCTGGTCGACGGCGGTCTGCAGGTCCTCGCCGTGGCGGGCGAGGTGGGTGAGGACCTGCGCCAGCGCCGTGGTGATGCGGTCCGCCCCCGGCGTGCCGATCGCCAGCACCGCGCCGTCCTCGCGTCGCGCCGTCGTCGGCGCCATGTTGGAGGCGAGCCGGGTGCCGGGGGCCAGCGCGTGCAGGCCGTGCCGGTTGAGCTCCAGCTCGCCGAGGGAGTTGTTGGCGACGAGCCCGGTGCCTGCGATCGTCATCCCCGAGCCGTAGCCCGCCGACGCGGTGAGCGCGCACGCCATACCGTCCTCGTCGACCACCGACACGTGCGCGGTCGAGGGGGAGGTCGGCAGCCCGGTCGCCCCGATGTGGTGCAACGTCTGCAGCAGCTCGGCGCCTGCGGCCTCGAGGTCGTGGGCGGTGTCGATGCGGTCCAGGCGGATGTCGAGCACCTCCTTCATCACCAGCGCGGCCTGGGCCGGGTCGACCTGCCCGGTCGTGGCGCCCAGCAGCCGCAGCAGTGCGGTGAGGACCGGCCCGCCGATCGAGGGCGGGGGGTTGCAGGCGAGGTCCCAGGCCCCCAGCCGGCTGCGCAGCCCGGCGCGTACGACCGGCTGGTAGGCCTCGAGGTCGACCAGGGACAGCAGGCCGCCCCGGTCGCGCATGTCGGCGTCGATCGCCCGCGCGACGTCACCGTGGTAGGCCGTGCCGGCGCCCTCGCGCCCGATGTGCTCCAGGGTGTCGGCGAGCACCGGGTCGACGACGTGGTGGCCGACCTCGGGTGGGGCGCCGTCGCGGGTCAGCAGCGCCTGGGTGGCGGGGTCCCAGGCGAGGATCGTGTCGGTGACGAGCACGAGGTATGACTGCGCGGTCCGGCTGAGGGGGTAGCCCGCCCGGGCGACGTCGGCGGCCGGCTGGAGCAGCTCGGCCCAGGGCGCGCGACCGTAGCGCTGGTGCGCCCACCCCATCGCGGCCAGCATGCCGGGGGTCGCGACCGAGCCCGGCCCGACATACGTCACCATGCCGCCGCCGTAGTCCGAGGCGGCCTCGATGAGCCCGCCGCCCCGCCGGTCGGCGCTCATGCCGCGGCCGGGCATCTCGACGTTGCCGTCGATGACGATCGGGTCCTCACCCGGCACCCAGACGTTGATGAAGCACCCGCCGAGCGTGGAGATGACCCCCGGCTCGGTCACCGTCGCCGTGAGCATCGCCGCGACGGCCGCGTCGAGGGCGGTGCCGCCCGCGTCGAGGGCGTGGGCAGCGGCCTGCGTGGCGTAGGTGTTGGGCGCGGCGATGGCAGCAGAGCGGGTCACGGGGTCGATTCTGCCGCAGCGGCCCGGCCGCGGGCCCGACCCGCGCCGCCCTCTGGCATCGTGTCCTGGTGATGAATGCCGACCCGCGGGCCCGCGCGGCCGTGACCTCCCGGCCCACCGTGGTGGCGCTGGCGCTCGCGGTGGGGTTGGCCGCGCTTGGCTGGGCCCTCGTGCTGCGGCACGGATTCCCGCACGGCGACGACCTGCTGCACGCCATGGCGGGTGAGGAGCCGGGTGATGCCCGCACGCTGCGCGGGTGGCTGGAGACGTGGCGCTTCGACTACGCCTACCGCAACGGGCGGGCCGCGGATGCGGTCGCCCGGCTCATCCTCCTCGGCGGCCGACCGGGCGCCCTCGTGGTCGGCGTCCTCGTCATGGTCCTCGCCGGGATCGCGACCTGGCCCTGGCTGCGGATGGCCGGACCCGGGCGGGGGCGGCGCGCGCTGTGGGGTGCACTCGGGCTCGGCGTGCCCTTCCTCGCGGTGCAGGCGCACTCGTGGCTCACGGGGGAGGGCCTGCTGTGGGTCTCCGGCCTGGCCAACTACCCGCTGGCCACCCTCGCCTTCCTCGTCGCCGGTGCGGCGGTGAGCGGTGCGTTGCCGCCGCGCCTGACCTGGGCGGTCCTGCCGGTCGTGCTGTATGCCCACATCGGCCACGAGATGTCCGCGGTGGCGACCCTCGTGGTCACCGCGCTGGCGCTCGGGCTGCGCCGACCCGGCGACGGTCGCCCCCGTGCCGCGCAGTGGGCGGCGATCCTCACCTCGGTCGTGGGCTTCGCGGTGCTCGCCACCGCACCCGGCCTGTGGCGGCGCACCGCGGAGGAGGACCTCGCGCTCCCGCTGCTCCAGGCGCTCTCCCGCACCACCCTGCTCTTCGCCTCGCTCAGCCTCGGGTGGTGGTTGGCGCTCGGCGGGCTGGCGCTGCTCGGTGCCCGGCTGGCCGGTCGCGCGCCGCGGTGGGGGACCGCGTCGCTCGGTGCGGCGGCCTGGCTGCTCCTGCTCCTCGCCCGCCGTCGGTGGCCGCGGATCGCCGACCTGTGCGCGGAGGCCGACACCGCCGTCCCGGCGACCCTGCTCGCGCTCGCGGTCATCGCGGCCGCCGCGGTGCTCGTGGTGAGCGTCCTCGTCCTCGTCGTCCACGCCTGGGGCGCGCTCGCGGCATACCCCGTGCTGGCGCTGAGCCTCGCCGACGTCCTGTCGGCCGGGGTGCCGATCGTCGCCTCGGTCTGTGGGCAGCGCGCGTTCTTCCTCCCGGTGACGGCGCTCGTCCTCGCCGTGGCGTGCGCCCTGAGGCTGGTGCTCGACGCGCTCGGACGCACCGGTGACCGCGGGCAGCGGCTCGCCCGCACCCTCACCGTCCTCGCGGTGGTGGCGACCCTCGTCTCCGCTGCCGCCTACGTCACCCTCACCTCGGAGCGGGCCGCCCGCAACGCCGCCGCCTACGACACCTTCGTCACCTCGGTCGAGGAGGCCCGAGCCACGGGGGAGGGGGTGGTGGTCGCGCCCGACCTGCCCGAGGAGGGGTATGCCTACCGCCGCGCCTACTTCCTGGGCCGCTACGGCTGCGACCTCAGATACTTCTACGACCTGCCCGACGGGGTGGTCCTCACCGACGTCGAGCGTCGGGAGTCCGAGACCACCGACCGGACCACCGGGTGCGAGACCACCTGGCAGCGGACCCTCACGCGGGCGGAGGAGGAGGGGCGGGCTCCCGGCCGGCGGTGAGCACGTAGCGGGTGAGCAGGAAGGTCACCGGCACGGCGGCGATGCCCATGATGAGCGTGGCGTAGCGCTCGTCCACCCCGACCCACTCCACGAGCAGCACCGACCCGATCGTGGTGAAGGTGAGGTTGACCAGGGTGGTCAGCGGGTAGGCGAGGAAGCGCCGCCAGGTGGGGCGCACGCCGAAGGTGAACAGGCTGTTGGCGAAGAAGGAGAAGACCACCGCACCCGACCAGGCGAGCAGGTGGGCCGGGACGTACGGCATACCGAGCAGCAGCAGGCGGTAGAAGAGGTAGTAGACGGCCGTGTTGGCGACGCCGACGACGACGAAGCGCAGCAGTGCGCTCATCGGGCGCCGGTGGCGGTGTCGTCGTCGAGGCGCCCCGGGGCCCCGCTCCCGCGCTCGGCCCGGATCACCTCGTGGACGAGGTAGCTCGGCCGGGCCTTGACCTCCTGGTAGATCCGCCCGACGTACTCGCCCATGACGCCGACGGCGAGCAGCTGCACCCCCGACAGCCCGGTGATGACGGCGATCGTCGTGATGTAGCCGGGCTGGGTGACGCCGTGCAGGAGGTAGCCCACGAGGAGCCAGACGAGGTAGGCGAGCGCCGCGACCGCGGCCCAGCCGCCCAGGTGCATGAGCAGGCGCAGCGGGCGGGTGTTGAAGGCCAGCGCCCCGTCGATGCCGTAGTTGAGCAGCGAGCGCAGGGTCCAGCCCGAGCGTCCGCTGCCCCGCTGGATGTTGCGGTAGCTCACCGTGCCGGTCGGGAAGCCGACCCAGGAGAAGAGACCCTTGGAGAAGCGGTTGCGCTCGGGCAGGGCGAGCAGCGCGTCGAGCACCTGCCGGCTCATGATCCGGAAGTCGCCGACGCCGTCCTGGATGCGGACCGTCTCGATGAGCCCGTTGACGAGGCGGTAGTAGAGCCGGGAGAGCTGGGCGCGCACGAACGGGTCGTCGGCGCGGTCGCGCCGGGCGACGACCTGCTCGACGTCGGTGGTGCGCAGCAGGGTGTACATCGAGGCGAGCAGCTCGGGCGGGTGCTGCAGGTCGCCGTCGATGAGCGCGACCGCCGCGCCCCGCGCCTGCCGCAGCCCGGCGAGCATCGCCGCCTCCTTGCCGAAGTTGCGCGAGAGGCGGAGCACCACGACGCGCGGGTCGGTGGCGGCCAGCTCGCGGGCCACCTGCAGGGTGTCGTCGGTGGAGCCGTCGTCGACGAGGACCACCTCGAGGTCGTCGCCGATCCCGAGGTCGGCCGCGACCTCGCCCAGCCGCGCGTGCAGCTCGACGAGGGTGCCCTGCTCGTTGAAGCACGGGACCACGACGGACAGGGCTGGCATGGCGCTCACGCTAGCTCAGAAGAGCCGTGCCTCCGCGTCGTCGATCCCGCGCAGCGCCTCGTAGTCGAGGGTCACGCAGCGGATGCCGCGGTCGGTCGCGAGCACCCGGGCCTGCGGCTTGATGAGCTGGGCGGCGAAGATGCCCTGCACCGGGGCCAGGTGGGGGTCGCGGTTGAGCAGCTCGAGGTAACGGGTGAGCTGCTCGACCCCGTCGATGTCGCCGCGCCGCTTGATCTCCACGGCGACCGTGGCGCCGTCGGCGTCGCGGCACAGGATGTCGACCGGGCCGATGGCCGTGGGGTACTCCCGGCGCAGCAGCGTCCACTGCTCCCCGAGGGTGGTGATGTGCTCGGCGAGCAGCGCCTGGAGCTGGGCCTCGACGCCGTCCTTGACCAGGCCCGGGTCGATGCCGAGGTCGTGGCTCGTGTCGGAGAGCACCTCGTGGATCTTGACCCGCAGGGTGTCCTCGCGCTTGCCGTGCGAGACCTGCCAGACCTGGGTGACGCCCTGCTCGGCCTCCACCTCATCGGGCTCGGTCTGCGCCATCGAGCACGGCGGGGCCATCCAGTTCAGCGGCTTGTAGGACCCGCCGTCGGAGTGGACGAGCACCGACCCGTCGGCCTTGACCATGAGCAGCCGGGTGGCGAGGGGCAGGTGGGCTTCGAGGGCTCCGTGGTAGTCCACCGAGCACCGGGCGATCACGACACGCACGGGCCTCACCCTAACCGCCGCCGGATGCGGGGCGCGCGTGCGCGGGTGGGTCAGGGGGTGATGAGAGGATGCGCGGTATGCGTCAGATCACCACCGTCGGGGTCATCGGGCTCGGCACCATGGGTGCCGGCATCGTCGAGGTCTTCGCGAGGGGAGGGATCGCCGTCATCGGCGTGGAGACGACCGGGGAGCTCGCCGACCGCGGCCGGGGCATCCTGCAGGCCTCCACCGACCGGGCGGTGGCCAAGGGCAAGCTCGACGAGGCGGGCCAGCAGGAGATCCTCGGCCGGGTCACCATCACCACCGACCTCGCCGACCTCGCGCCGGCCGACCTCGTCGTCGAGGCGGTCCCCGAGGTCATGGACCTCAAGCACCAGGTCTTCAGCGCCCTGGACGACATCGTCGCCCCCGACGCCGTGCTCGCCTCCAACACCTCCAGCCTGTCGATCACCGCGATCGCCGCGGGCACGGCATACCCGCAGCGGGTGGTGGGTCTGCACTTCTTCAACCCCGCGCCGATCCTCAAGCTCGTCGAGGTCATCACGACGCTGCGCACCGACGACGCCGTGCGCGACGCCGTCGTCGAGCTCTCCGAACGGATCGGCAAGCGGCCGGTCGTCGTGGGTGACCGCGCCGGCTTCGTGGCCAACTACCTGCTCTTCGGCTACTTCGTCTCCGCGCTGCGGATGCTCGAGCACGGCCACGTGTCCCGCGCCGACCTCGACACCGCGATGCGGGTGGGCGCCGGGCTGCCGATGGGCCCGTGCACCCTCATGGACCTCGTCGGGCTCGATGTCTGCCACCACATCGGCGACGTCATCTACGCCCACAGCCGCAGCCCGATGCATGCCCCGAGCCCGCTCCTGGAGCGCATGGTGACCGCGGGGCTCCTGGGCCGCAAGAGCGGTGAGGGGTTCTACACCTACGCCAAGCCCGGCAGCGGCCAGGTCGTCGAGGAGCAGGGGTCCTCCGCGGAGGCGCCCGCCGTCACCGGCGTGGGCGTGGTCGGCGCCGGGGAGATCGCCGACGAGCTCATCTCCCGCCTGCGCGACGGTGGGTATGCCGTCACCCACGTCCCCGACGCCGCGGACCGTGAGGAGCTCGCGGGGCTGGCGGGGGTCGACGTGGTCGTCGAGGCCGGCACCGCCACCCCGGAGAGCGAGCTGGCCGAGGGGGAGGACGCGCTGTCGGCGCCCCCGGCCTCCGAGGACGAGCTGTGGGAGGTGCTCGCCGACACCGTCGGGCCGCAGACCGTGCTCACGACGGTCAACGAGGAGGTCGCCGTGGCGATCGGCGCGCTGTCCGGCCGGCCGGGCCGCGCGGCGGTGCTGCGCCTGCACGCGCCCACCGGCAACGGCCAGGTGGTGGAGATCGGCCGATCGAGCGCGACCGAGGAGGAGACGGTGCAGATCCTGCGCGGGCTGGTCCGCGCGATCGGGGCCGAGCCGGTCGTCTGCCGCGACCGCCCCGGCCTCGTCGTCGACGCCCTGCTCATGCCGCACCTCATGGATGCCGTGCGGATGCTCGACGAGGGTTACGCGAGCGTGTCCGACATCGACACCGCCCTGCAGCACGGCCTGGGCTACCCGGTGGGGCCGTTCGCCATGATCGACCAGATCGGCGCCGAGGAGGTCCTCACCGTGTGCGAGGAGCTCACCGAGGCCGGTGGCCTGCCCCGTGAGTCCGTCGAGCCCTCGCCGCTGCTCATCGAGCACGTGCTGCTCGACCGGCCCTTCACCGGCTGAGGGCGGTGCCCAGGTCCAACCGGCAGCGTCGGGGCGGCCGGCCACGGGCGTCCTCGCGAGGGTCCTCGGGGTCCGCGGGTGTCGGGGATCCGCTGCGACGGGGCGTCGGCGAGGTCCGCTACGCCGGGCAGGTCTGGGCGGTCCGGCAGGTGCGGCCCAACGACAGCGGACGTTCCTACCGCTGCCCCGGGTGCCAGCAGGAGGTCGGTGCGGACGTGGCCCACACCGTCGCCTGGCCGACCGAGGGCATGCAGCAGGCCGAGAACCGCCGCCACTGGCATACCGTCTGCTGGTCCGCGCGGGAGCGCCGCCGCCCCGGCGGCTCCTTCGCCTGACCCCACATCTCCCCACCGAGCGTCGCAGATGGTTGCTCCTGCCTCCACCGAGCGTCGCAGATGGTTGCTCCTGCCTTTGACCGAGCGTCGTAGATGGTTGCTCCTGCCTCGACCGAGCGTCGCAGATGGTTGCTCCTGCCTCGACCGAGCGTCGGAAATGGTTGGCCCACCTCCCTCGGGCGTCGCTAGCCTGACCACATGACCATCGTCACGGCCGACGCGGACCAGCAGGACGCCGCCCTGGCGCTCATCGTCGCCGCGCAGCGCTCGCCGGAGTCGGCGTGCGCCTACCTCGGCACCGAGGCCGACGGGGTGCGGGCAGAGCTCGACGACCTCGACACGCCCTGGCAGGAGACCCTGCGAGTCGCAGTCGACCCCTCCGGCCGAGTCGTCGGCGCCGTGCTGCACGACGTCGACCCCGAGGAGACGATGCGCAGCTGGATCCACGGCCCGTGGACTCTCGACGAGCAGATCTGGTCGGAGTATGCCGTGGCGCTCGTCCGCGCGGCCCTCGAGCAACTGCCGCCGGAGGTGGAGCAGCATGAGCTCAGCGCGGCCCCGGCGCATACCGGTATGGCGCAGCTGGCCTCCGACCTGGGCTGGCACGCCACCGGCCTGAGCATCGCCTACCAGGCCACCACCGCGACGGCACAGCGCTGGCCGGCCGATGCGCCGGACGCCCGCGTCGCGACGTCCGCCGACCTACCGGCGATCACCGGGCTGCACGACGGCGCCTTCCCCGGCACCTACGCCACCGCCCGTCAGCTGCTCGCCGACGAGGCGCGCGCCACCCTGGTGCTGGAGCACGACGGGGAGGTGGCCGGATACGCCTCCGGCGAGATCCAGGCCGATGGTGCCGGCTATCTGGACTTCCTGGCGATCGCGCCTGGCCACCGGGGTCAGGGGCTCGCGCCGGGGCTGCTGGCCGCGATCTCACGTGCGCTGCTCGCCCGCTCCTCGCAGGGCACCGTCAACCTCGTCGTCGACGAGGTCAATGCGCCCGCGGTGGCCCTCTACGAGGGGTTCGGCTACGTCCGTGACGCCGAGCTGCTCGGCTACCGCTCGTGGCCCCAGCCGCCGGGTACGGCCTAGAGCTGCCCTTCGCCTGACCACTCCGGACGCCTTGCACCGTCCGCAGGGCTGCTCGCCGACCGGACCCTCCCTCACCGGATGGCCGCGAACGGTCGGCTGAAGCAAGCATCTGCGGCGCTCGGTGGGGGTGAGAGCGACCATCTGCGGCGCTCGGTGGGGGTGAGAGCGACCATCTGCGGCGCTCGGTGGGTCGCTGAGCGACCATGTGCGGCGCTCGGTGGGTGTGGGGGCGACCATCTGCGGCGCTCGGTGGGGGTGAGAGCGACCATCTGCGGCGCTCGGTCAGAGGCGCTCCTGCCGCGGCACGAGCACCTCTTCGTAGATGAGGAGCAGGCCGGCCGCGACAGGGATGGCGATGAGGGCGCCGAGCACGCCGAGCAGAGTGCCCCCGGCGAGCACGGCGATGACCGTGACCGCGCCCGGCACGGAGACGGTGCGTTTCATGATCCGCGGGACGATCCAGTAGTTCTCGAGCTGCTGGTAGATGACGTAGTAGACGAGCACGACGAGGGCGAGCGTCGGTGACACGGTGAGCGCCGAGACGGCCACGATGACCGCGCCCAGCGTGGCGCCGATGAGCGGGATGAGCCCGAGCAGCCCGACCGAGACGGCCAGGATGGCGGCGTAGGGGATGCCGAGCACCTGCATCATCAGCCACGAGCACACCGCGTTGATCGTCGCGACGGTCGCCTGCCCGAGGGCGTAGCCACCGACGCGGCGCATGATCTCCTCGGCCAGCCGCACCACGCCCGCGCGCCGGGTGCTTGGCACGAGACGGTATGCCGCGTCCTTGACCGCGGGCAGCGTCGCCAGGAGGTAGAGCGTGAGGATGGCGGAGGTCACGACCCCGACGAGGCTGCCGGCGACCCACCCGGCGGCACCGAGGACGCCGCCGAAGAGCGCGCTCCAGGTGCCCCGCTCGGTGAGCAGCCGGTCGACCTCGGTCATGGCCCGCTCGCTCACGGCATACCTCTGGTCGAGCTCGACCATCCAGGGCGCGGCGGACAGCTCTTCCAGCACCACCGGGGCCCGCTCGACCAGCGCGACCGCCTGCCCGACGACCCCGGGCAGCAGCGTCACGGCGCTGATCGTCACGACCGAGACGAAGCCCATGAAGACGACGAAGACGCTGCTCGGCCGGCTCACCCCGCGTCGGGTCAGCCACTCGACGAGGGGGTTGAGGGCCAGGGTGAGGAAGACCGCGACGAGGAGGTAGGTGAGGACCGAGGAGAGGCGGGTGAGGTTCTGCACCAGCAGCCAGGCCAGGAAGACCCCCAGCGCGCCGGTGAAGCCGATCGTGAAGGGGGAGGCCGACAGCAGCGGCTGGCGGCGGGGGCTCCCGGCGCCCGCGCCACTCTGGGCGACAGGTAGGGGTCGACCGCCCGACTCCTGGCCAGCATCGTGCGGGTCGACCGCCCGGTCGGCCGCAGGAGCGCCCGCGTGGATCTGGGCCCAGAGCTCGGACTGCAGCCGGTTGCTCTCGTCGAGCAGCTCGCGCTGGCGCACCCGGAAGTCCTGCCAGCGCTGGACCGCACGCACGCCCGCCCGCGGGACCGCGGTGGGGTCGACCACCCGCGCCGCCCGGCGCAGGCGTGCCGTGCGTCCCGCTGCCGTGCGTCCCGCTGCCGCCCGGCCCGCCGTCGTCTCGTCCGCCGTCGTCTCCTGCGACGTCGTCGGAGCGGGTGTCACGTGACCCGGCGACACCCGGTTGGGCGCGTGGCGCGTGCTCACCCGGCGGGTTCCACGAGCTCGATGAGCACCCCGCCGGCGTCCTTGGGGTGGATGAAGTTGATGCGCGAGCCCGCGGTGCCCCGCCGTGGGGTGTCGTAGAGCAGCCGCAGCCCGCGGGCCCGCAGTGCGGCGCTCGCGGCCTCGACATCGCTGACGCGGTAGGCCAGCTGCTGCAGGCCGGGGCCGTTGCGGTCGAGGAACCTCGCGATCGTCGACTCCGGGCCGGTCGGGGCCAGCAGCTGCAGCAGCGTCGGCTGGTCGCCACCGTGCGGGTCGGCCGGGCCGACCGCCATCATCGCCTCGCGGACCCCCTGCTCGGCGTTGGTCTCCTCGTGGACGAGCCGGTGTCCGAGGACGTCGCGGTGGAAGGCGATGGCGGCGTCGAGGTCCGGGACCGCCAGCCCGACGTGGTCGACGGAGAGCAGGAAGGGCGCGAGCGCGCTCTCGCCCGTCGCACCGTGGCTGGGGTCGGTCATGGCACCACCGTAGGGCTGGCGCCGACCCACCGTGCGCAGCCCGGGCGGTATGTCGCCTAGCATCCCCGGCATGAGCGATCTGCTGCTGCGCGACGTGCGCGTCGTCGCGATCGACCCCGACGCCCCGACCGACCCCGACGCCCCGATCGACCCCGTGGACGTCCTCATGAGGGACGGCGTCATCACGCAGGTCGGGCCACGCCTGCGCCCCGACGGGCCAGCCGTCCCCGAGCTGGACGGCGGGGGACGCCACGTCATCCCCGGGCTCTGGGACACCCACGTCCACATGGTGCAGTGGGGGCTGGGCCAGACCCGGCTCGACACCTCCGGGACCGCGAGCCCGGTCGAGGTCCTCGCGCGCGTCACCGACCGGCTCACCTGGGGCTTCGACAGCCCGACCGGGGTGCTCGTCGGGTGGGGGCACCGCACCGGGAGGTGGCTGGAGCAGCCGACGGTCGCGGCGCTCGACGCGGTCACCGGCGAGGTCCCCGTCGCGCTCATCAGCGGTGACGGGCACCACGGCTGGCTCAACACCAGCGCCCTGCGGCTGCTCGGCGGACCCCCGGTCGAGGGCGTCGTCGCCGAGGCCGACTGGTTCCCGCTCTACGACCGGCTGCAGCGTCTGCACGGCGCCCAGGAGGAGTCGGAGTATGCCGTGACCCGCGCGATCCAGGGCGCGCACGCGCTCGGGGTGGTGGGCATCGTGGACCTGGAGTTCGGTCGCCCGTGGGAGCAGTGGCGCGAGCGCACCGCGGAGGGCACGCCGCCGCTGCGGGCCCGCACCGGCGTCTACCCGGAGGGGCTGGAGGACGCGATCGCGGCCGGGATGCGCACCGGCGACCCGATCCGGGCGACCGACGGGCTGGTGACGATGGGCCCGCTCAAGGTCATCACCGACGGCTCGCTCAACACCCGCACCGCCTGGTGCTGCGACCCGTATGCCGACGGTCACCTGCTCGAGCAGCCGGCGGGCGCGGCGAACTACCCGGTGGACGAGCTCATCTCGCTGCTGCGCCGCGCGAAGGGCGCCGGCCTCGACGCCGCCCTCCACGCCATCGGGGACGCCGCCGTCGGGGCCGTGCTCGAGGCCTTCGCCACGACCGGCGCCCGGGGCTCCATCGAGCACGCGCAGCTCATCGCCCCCGAGGACGTCCGACGCTGGGCCGCTCTGCCGCAGCGCGTCGTGGCCAGCGTGCAGCCCGCCCACCTGCTGGACGACCGCCCGGTGACCGAGCGTTGCTGGCCCGACCGCACCGACCGCACTTTCACCCTGCGCAGCTTCCTCGACGCGGGCATCGAGCTGAGCCTGGGCTCGGACGCCCCGGTCTCGCCGCTGGACCCGTGGTTGGCGATGGCGGCCGCGGTGCACCGGGGCCCCGAGGACGGCGAGAGCTGGCACCCCGAGCAGGAGATCACGCCGCGCGAGGCGCTCGCCGCCTCGGTGGACGGTCAGCGCGTCCGCGTCGGTGACCGCGCCGACCTCGCGCTGCTCGAGCAGGCCCCGCTGGCCGAGGCGGGGACCAGCGCCGAGCGGGCCCGCCGGTTCCGCTACACCGTCGTCAGCGGCACCGTCCTGGACGGCCAGGTGGTGCACGGCGGCTGACCCGGGGGAAGGCGCATCACGCCGCTACAGTGGCGGGAGTTGGCCTACCCATCACCGTCGCTGGAGGAG
This sequence comes from Serinicoccus profundi, assembly GCF_008001015.1. Taxonomy (NCBI): domain Bacteria; kingdom Bacillati; phylum Actinomycetota; class Actinomycetes; order Micrococcales; family Ornithinimicrobiaceae; genus Serinicoccus; species Serinicoccus profundi. The sequence continues at coordinate 767,160 of NZ_CP042862.1, forward strand.
TTTCCACAGATGTCTGAGCCCACCACCTCCGTCCTCGTCGCCGGCGCCCGCACCCCCATGGGGCGCCTGCTCGGGTCGCTGTCCTCGATGTCCGGTGCCCAGCTCGGCGGCGTCGCCATCGCCGGGGCGCTCGGCAAGGCCGGCGTGAGCGGCGACCAGGTCGACTACGTCATCATGGGCCAGGTCCTCACGGCCGGCGCCGGGCAGATCCCGGCCCGCCAGGCCGCGGTCGCCGGCGGGATCCCGATGGACGTCCCCGCCCTGACGATCAACAAGGTCTGCCTCTCCGGCATCGACGCCATCGCGCTGGCCGACCAGCTCATCCGCGCCGGTGAGGTCGACATCGTCGTCGCCGGTGGCCAGGAGTCCATGAGCCAGGCGCCGCACCTGCTGGAGAAGTCGCGTTCGGGCTTCAAGTACGGCGACGTCACCATGCGCGACCACATGGCCTACGACGGCCTCTGGGACGCCTTCACCGACCAGGCGATGGGCCACCTCACCGAGGCGGCCAACTGCGCCGACGCGGCCGAGCAGTTCACCCGTGAGCAGCAGGACACCTTCTCCGCGCGCAGCCACCAGCGGGCCGCCGCCGCCTGGGAGAAGGGACTGTTCGCCGAGGAGGTCGTGCCCGTCCAGATCCCGCAGCGCAAGGGCGACCCGGTCACCGTGAGCACCGACGAGGGCATCCGGGCCGACACCACGGTCGAGTCGCTGAGCCTGCTGCGACCGGCCTTCGGCAAGGACGGCACGATCACGGCCGGTTCCGCCTCCCAGATCTCCGACGGGGCCTGCGCCGTCGTGGTCATGAGCAAGGCCAAGGCCACCGAGCTGGGCCTGGACTGGATCGCCGAGATCGGCGCCCACGGCATGGTCGCGGGCCCGGACTCCACGCTCCAGAGCCAGCCCGCGCGCGCCATCGCTGCGGCCTGCGCCAAGCAGGGCATCGAGCCCGCGGACCTCGACCTCGTGGAGATCAACGAGGCCTTCGCCGCCGTCGGCCTGGCCTCGACCCAGGAGCTCGGCCTCGACGAGGACAGGGTCAACGTCAACGGCGGGGCGATCGCGATGGGCCACCCGATCGGGATGTCCGGCGCGCGGATCCTGCTGCACCTCGCCCTGGAGCTGGGGCGCCGTGGCGGCGGCACCGGTGTGGCCGCCCTCTGCGGTGGCGGCGGGCAGGGCGACGCGCTCATCGTCACCGTCCCGGCCCGGTGAGCGACCCGGCGTTGACGCCGTGGCAGGTGCGGGAGCCCGCGCCCGGTGACGCCGCACCCTTCGCGCAGCTGCACGCGCGGGTCTGGCGCGAGACCTACCGCGGCATCATGACCGACGAGGTCGTCGACGCCCTGGCCCCCGAGCAGTTCCTGCCGATGTGGGAGCAGGTCGTGGCGGCGTATGCCCAGGGCCGGGTCGCCGACGACGGCCGCGGCTTCCTCGTGGCCGTGATCGGCGAGGAGCCCGTGGGCTTCTGCAGGCACGGCCCGGCCCGCGACGAGGACCCGCCGGCCCCGCACCAGGTGTGGTCGCTCAACGTCGCCTCCGAGCACCAGGGCAGCGGGGTGGCGCAGGAGCTGCTCGCGCGCGGCCTCGGCGAGCGGGCGGCATACCTCTGGGTGGCGCAGGGCAACACCCGCGCCATCCGCTTCTACGAGCGGCAGGGCTTTGCCCTGGACGGCACGGAGAACCTCGACGGCCACGACGGGGTCGTCGAGCTGCGCATGGTGCGCCCGGCACCGCCCGGCTGACCCTGCCCCAGTCGCACCGGGCCGGGCCGCTACGGTCGAGGGGTGAGCGAGCTGCGGACCTTCTACCCCGAGATCGAGCCCTACCGCACCGAGATGCTGGACGTCGGTGACGGCCACCAGATCTACGTCGAGCAGTCCGGCAACCCGGACGGCAGACCGGTGGTCTTCGTCCACGGTGGCCCGGGCAGCGGCACCAGCCCCCAAGCAGCGGCGGGTCTTCGACCCCGAGCGCTACCGCATCGTCCTCCTCGACCAGCGGATGGCGGGCCGGTCGACCCCGCACGCGGCGACGACGGTCGACCCCGCGGTCTGGGCGACCAACACGACCGGCCACCTCGTCGCCGACATGGAGCGGATCCGGGAGCACCTGGGCATCGAGACCTGGCAGGTCTTCGGCGGGTCGTGGGGGTCCTGCCTGGCGCTCGCCTACGCCCAGGCGCACCCCGACCGGGTGCGCGAGCTGGTGCTGCGCGGGATCTTCACGCTCCGACCGGCCGAGCTGTCCTGGATGTATGAGCGGGGTCACCTCGAGCACGTCTACCCCGACCACTGGGCGTACTTCGTCGCGCCGGTGCGCCCGGAGCGGCGGCACGAGATGCAGCTGGCCTACCACGAGCTGCTCTTCGACCCCGACCCTGCGGTGCACGTGCCTGCCGGTCAGGCGTGGAGCGGCTGGGAGTCCCGGGTGATCTCCGTGCAGCCGGACGAGGAGGGCTACCGCAAGGCGACCGAGCCGGCCCAGGCCGTGGCCTTCGCCCGGATCGAGAACCACTACTTCGTCCACGGCGGCTTCCTGCGCGAGGGCGCTCTGCTCGACCAGGCGCCGACCCTCGCCCACATCCCGACCGTCATCGTGCAGGGGCGGCTGGACATGTGCACGCCGGCGCGCACCGCCTTCGACCTGGCCGCGCGGCTCCCGGAGGCCGAGCTCACGGTGGTCCCCGACGCGGGGCACGCCTTCTTCGAGCCCGGCAACCTCGACGCCCTCATCCGCGCCACCGACCGCTTCGCGACCAGCGGGAGCTAGCCGGCCGATGGGCGAGTTCTTCGACGTGGAGAGCGGGGGCCCGCTGCGGCTGGAGGTCCGCAGCGTGGACGGCCGCGACTTCGTCCTGTTGCGCCCGGTCGGCTACGCCGCCGAGGGGTATGCCGAGCCCTTCGTCGTCCCGACCGGCTTCGTCACCGACTTCGCCTCGGTCCCGCACCTGTTCACCTGGCTCGTGCCCAAGAGCGGGGACTTCCTCCCGGCCGCGGTGCTGCACGACGCCCTCGTCGCGCCGGGCAGCTTCACCGGGCCCGACATCGACCGGCACGAGGCTGACCGCGTCTTCCGCACCGCGATGATCGGCCTGGGGACCGGCCGGGTGCGGGCCTGGCTGATGTGGGCGGCCGTCACCATCGGCACCCTCTGGGCGAGCCGGAGGCTCGGCGCGCGGACGCGGCTCGTCGGTCTGCTCGGGCTGGTCGCCGTGCTCGGCACGGTGGCCACCCTCGACTTCTTCGACGTGGTCTCGGCCCTGCCCTGGATGGGGGACCGGCCCTGGCCCACCGAGCTGGCGCTCGGCGCGCTCTTCGCCGTCGTCGTGCCGAGCCTGCTCGCGCTGACGTGGGGACGCTACTGGCTCGCAGGGGTCGTCGTCGGTGTGGCGCTCGCCCTGCTGCTGCACGTCACGGCGGCGCTGCTGCTCATCTACGCGCTCTATCTCGCGCTGGAACGCGTGGTGAGCGGCCCGGCGGACGACGACGGCGTCCGCGTGCGGGACCGGCGTGCCGCGGACGCAAAGACCAGCCTGGGAAATCCCTGATTTCCCCCGGCGTGGCCCCGATGTTTACCATATCGTTATGAAGTTCTCCAGGATCACCGCCGCCGCCACCCTGAGCTCGGCCCTTGTTCTCGCGGCCTGCTCCGGTGGCGACACCGGTGGCGACGCCGCGACCGAGGCCGGCGAGAGCAGCAGCCCCGCTGCCACCGCCGCCGACGAGGTCGAGACGACCGACGACGAGAGCGTCGCGACCACCGCCGACGACGGCACCGCTGACGCCGCCGCCGACACGGTGGAGATGACCACCGACACCGAGTCGGGGGCGCTCCCGCTCGAGGACGCCGAGGAGGCCGCCGCCGCGGTGCTCACCGAGCGCATCAAGGCCGACCAGGGCGATGGCAAGGACGTCAAGGAGGCCCAGGAGGCCTCGATGGCCGGCACCGTCCTGCGCGCCCACCGGGCCGCCGACAAGCTCGAGGGGGTCGCCGGCGAGCCGCCGAAGGTCGACCTCGAGGACAACCCGGTCGAGCCCCTCGTCCTGGCCATCAGCCGCGACGACGAGAAGACGCCTGCCTACCTCCTCGTGCAGACCGTCCCCGAGGACGGCGTGCCGTACCTCCACCTCCTCTCCAGCAAGAGCGGTGACGCCGAGGACTTCCGGATCACCTGGGAGGCCCGCATGCTCCCCGACACCGTGGTCCCCACCTTCGATGCGCGCTCCGAGGGCAGCCCGGTGCTGCGCTCCGAGCAGGGCGAGCTGACGATGCAGCCGCGCGAGATGCTCAAGTCGGTCGGGTCCTACACCGAGTGGCCGCAGCCGGAGGAGGTCCCGGACTACCGGACCCACGGCTACGCCCCGTCCGTGCGCCAGGCCGCCGAGGAGCAGTCCGAGGCCCTCTCGGGCCAGGCCACCCTGCGCGAGAAGAACTGGCTGGTCTCCGACGACGTCGTCACCCTGCTCTTCGAGGACGGCAGCGGCTTCGTCATGGGCTCCCTGCTGCGCGACACGCAGTTCGTCGTCAACGAGGGCAGCGAGCTGACCACCCCCGACGCCTTCCGGGTGTTCCAGGACAGCGAGGTGCTCTTCAACCAGGCCACGCTGCGCACCTCGGTCTTCGTCGGGATGCGGGTCCCCACCGAGGACGTCGAGTTCAAGCCGGAGATGCTGGCGGCCACCGAGCAGCTGGTCGACGCCTCCGGCGAGTGAACACCCGGCCCTCCCCGGCGCGTTCGGCGCAGGGGAGGGCACGGCATACCCTGGAGACATGAGCCAGCAGCCCTTCTCCTCCGCCGCCCTGCGCGGCGCTGTCGATCTCTCCGCACTCTCCCAGCGCCCCGGTGCGCCCGCCGGTGCCGCTGGTGCGGGCGCCCGCCCCGGTGCGCCCTCCGGTGCCCCCACCGGCGGGGTGCCGGGCCGGAGCGGCGCGCTGGTCCAGGTGAGCGACGAGACCTTCGAGTCCGTCATCAACGCGAGCCTGACCACCCCGGTCGTGCTCGTCCTGTGGACCCCCCAGCTGCCCGAGTCGCTGACCCACCTGAGTGACCTCGCCGAGCGCGCGCGCACCATGCAGGGCCGCTTCCAGGTCGCGGGGGTCGACATCGCCGACAGCCCGGGCATCCTGCAGGCGCTCACGCCGATCCTGCAGCAGGTCTTCGAGCAGGTGTCCTCGTTGCCCGTCGTCATGGGTCTGCTCGGCGGCCAGCCGATGCCCTTCTACCTCGGCGTGCAGCCGATGGAGCAGGTCGACCAGCTCCTCGAGAAGTTCCTCGAGGCCGCCGTGACGAACGCCGTGACGGGCCGGGTGGAGATCGGTGACGACGACGGCTCCGGTATGCCGGGGGAGACCGGTGACGCCGCGGGCGAGGGCGAGGAGACGCCCGAGCTCCCGCCTCTGCACCAGGAGGCCTACGACGCGATCGACCGCGGGGACTGGGCCGCGGCGATCGCCGCCTACGAGCAGGCGCTGACGCAGGACCCCGCCGACGAGCTGGCCCGCCTCGGGCTGGGCCAGGTGCGCCTGCTCGAGCGGACCTCGGGGATGGACCTCGCGGCCGTCCGGCAGGCGGCTGCCGAGCGGCCGACCGACGTGCAGGCCCAGATCGACGCCGCCGACGTGGACCTCGTGGGGGGGCACGTCGAGGACGGCTTCGGGCGGCTCGTCGAGACGGTCCGGCGCACCGGGGGCGAGGAGCGCGACCAGGTGCGCAACCACCTGCTCGGCCTCTTCGAGGTCGTCGGAGCCCAGGACCCGCGGGTCACCAAGGCGCGCCAGGCGCTCATGATCGCCCTCTACTGACGCCGCGCCGAGACGCAGCGCACCCGGTCACGCCGCACGGCGTGACCGGGTGTCGTCGTCTCAGGAGCCGCCGAGGGCGGCGTCCACGACCTGCTGCGCCTCCGCCTGGACCTGTGCCAGGTGCTCGGGCCCGCGGAAGCTCTCGGCATAGATCTTGTAGACGTCCTCGGTGCCCGAGGGACGGGCCGCGAACCACGCGCTGTCGGTGCAGACCTTGACCCCGCCGACGGCCGCGCCGTTGCCGGGGGCCTCGGTGAGGATCGCGGTGATCGGCTCACCGGCGATCTCGGTGGCGCTGATGTCCTGCGCGGACAGCTTCTTGAGCCGCGCCTTCTGCTCCCGACCGGCCGGGGCGTCGATCCGGGCGTAGGCGGGGGCGTGACCGCCGCCGACCTGCTCCACGAGCTCGGCATAACGCTGCGAGGGTGAGCGTCCGGTGCGGGCGATGATCTCGGCCGCGAGCAGCGCGAGGATGATGCCGTCCTTGTCGGTGGACCAGACGGAGCCGTCGCGGCAGAGGAAGGACGCGCCGGCCGACTCCTCGCCGCCGAAGGCGATCGAGCCGTCCATGAGCCCGGGCACGAACCACTTGAACCCGACCGGCACCTCGGTGAGCTCCCGGCCCAGCCCCTGGGCGACCTTGTCGATCATCGAGGAGCTGACGAGGGTCTTGCCGATCGCGGTGCCCTGCGGCCAGTCGGGTCGCGCCCCGCCGTAGAGGTAGTCGATGGCGACGGCGAGGTAGTGGTTGGGGTTGAGCAGGCCGCCGTCCGGGGTGACGACGCCGTGCCGGTCGGCGTCCGCGTCGTTGCCGGTGGCCACGTCGTAGTCGGCACCGCCGCGCATCACCTCGATGAGCGAGGCCATGGCGTCGGCCGAGGAGCAGTCCATGCGGATCTTGCCGTCCCAGTCCAGCGTCATGAACGACCACGCCGGGTCCACCCGGGGGTTGACCACCGTGAGGTCGAGGCCGTGCGCGTCGGCGATGGCCTGCCAGTAGTCGACGGCGGCGCCGCCGAGCGGGTCCGCGCCGATGCGCACCCCCGCCTCGCGGATGGCATCGACGTCGATGACGCGCGGCAGCGCCCGGACGTACTCGCCCATGAAGTCGTAGCGCCCGGCCGACGCGATCGCGTGCTCGACGGGCACCCGCTGCACACCCTCCAGCCCGGCCCGCAGGAGCTCGTTGGCCCGGTCGGCGATCCACCCGGTGGCGTCGGTGTCGGCCGGTCCGCCGTGCGGCGGGTTGTACTTGAACCCACCGTCGCGCGGGGGGTTGTGCGAAGGGGTGACGACGATGCCGTCGGCCTCGCCCTGGGCGCCCGGGGTCTCCCGGTTGTGCGCGAGGATCGCCCGCGACACCGCCGGGGTCGGGGTGTAGCCGTCGCCGTCGTCGACCCGGACCGCCACGCCGTTGGCGACGAGCACCTCCAGCGCGCTGCGCCAGGCCGGCTCGGACAGCGCATGCGTGTCCCGGCCGAGGAAGAGCGGACCGTCGGTGCCCTGCTGCGCGCGGTAGTCGCAGATGGCCTGCGTGGTCGCCAGGATGTGGTGCTCGTTGAAGGCGCCGTCCAGCGAGCTGCCACGGTGCCCCGAGGTCCCGAAGGCGACCTGCTGGTCGAGGTCGTCGGGGTCCGGGACGATCTGCGTGTAGGCCGCCAGCAGCGCGTCCACGTCGATGAGGTCCTCGGCCTGCGCCGGCTGCCCCGCGCGCGGGTGGCGCCCGCCGGAGGTCTCCTGCGTGGCCGCGGCGCCCTCGGCGTCGGACCCGGTGGCCGTGTCGGTCCCGCCGTCGCCCTCGGTGAGCGCCGCCACCTCGGTGTCGCTGTCGGTCCCACCCTCGACCGGGTCGGGGACGAGCCAGACGGCACCCATCGGGGGCACCGTGACCAGCGCCGAGAACGGCTGGCCCTGGTGCGGGTGCTCGACCGCCTCGACCGCGCCGAGGTTGCCCTGACCCGAGCCGCCGTAGACCTCGGCGTCGGTGTTGAGCACCTCGCGCCAGCGGCCGGCATACGGCAGCCCGACGTGGACCTGGTGGTGCGGGATCCCGCTGAAGTTGACGATGCACGCGACGACCGGGCGCAGCCCGTCGGCGCCCTCGTTGCCCCACCGCAGGTAGGAGTACTGGTTGCGGCCGGCGTCGTTGGCGTCCAGCCAGCTGAAGCCGTGCTCGTGGTGGTCGATCTCCCACAGCGCGGGCAGGTCGGCGTAGAGCCGGTTGAGATCGGCGACGAGCGCCTGCACCCCGGCGTGCTCGGGGCGCTCGGTGAGCTCCCAGTCCAGCGACCCGCCGTCGGCCCACTCCCGGGCCTGGGCGAACTCCGAGCCCATGAAGAGCAGCTGCTTGCCGGGGTGGCTCCACTGGTAGGCGAGGAAGGCCCGCGTGGTCGCGAACTTCTGCCACGCGTCACCGGACATCTTGCGCACGAGCGAGCCCTTGCCGTGCACGACCTCGTCGTGGCTGATCGGCAGGATGTACTTCTCGCTGAAGGCGTAGACGAGGGAGAAGGTCAGGGCGTGGTGGGTGTGCGCCCGGGTGAACGGCGAGGCCCCGAGGTAGCCGAGCGTGTCGTGCATCCAGCCCATGTTCCACTTGAAGCCGAAGCCCAGGCCGCCCTCGTCGGTCGGCGCGGTCACGCCCGGCCAGGAGGTGCTCTCCTCGGCGATCATGACGACGCCCGGGGAGCGACGGTATGCCGTGGCGTTGGTCTCCTGCAGCAGCGCGACGGCCTCGAGGTTCTCCCGGCCCCCGTGCTGGTTGGGGATCCACTGGCCCTCGTCGCGGGAGTAGTCGAGGTAGAGCATCGAGGCGACGCCGTCGACGCGCAGCCCGTCGGCGTGGAACTCCTCCAGCCAGTAGGTCGCGTTGGCCACGAGGAAGTTGCGGACCTCGGCCCGCCCGAAGTCGAAGATGTAGGAGCCCCACTCCGGGTGCCAGCCCTTGCGCGGGTCCGGGTGCTCGTAGATCGGGGTGCCGTCGAAGCGGGCCAGCGCCCACGGGTCGGTCGCGAAGTGGCCCGGCACCCAGTCGAGGATGACGCCCACCCCGGCCTGGTGGAGCCGGTCGATGAGGTAGCGCAGGCCGTCCTCGTGCCCGAAGCGGCTGTCCGCGGCGTAGTAGCCGGTGACGTGGTAGCCCCACGACCCGCCGTAGGGGTGGTGCATCACGGGCATGAGCTCGACGTGGGTGAAGCCCATCTGCGCGACGTAGGGCACGAGCTGGTCGGCGATCTCGGTGTAGCCCAGGCCCTTGCGCCAGCTGGCGAGGTGGACCTCGTAGATGCTCATCGGACCGTGGTGGATGTCACCGGCGGCGCGGGCGGCCATCCACTCGGCGTCCCCCCAGCGGTGCGTGCTCGCGGTGACGACGGAGTTGGTGAAGGGCGGGACCTCGCTGGCCCGGGCCATCGGGTCGGCCTTGGCCCGGCGGACGCCGTCCGGGCCGGTGATGTCGTACTTGTAGTGGGCGCCCTCGCGGACGCCGGGGACGAAGAGCTCCCACACGCCGACGTCGTCGTGGGCGCGCAGGGCGTGCGTCGCGCCGTTCCACCCGTTGAAGTCGCCGACGACGTGCACCGCGACCGCGTGCGGCGCCCACACGGCGAAGCGGGTGCCGGTGACCTCACCGAGCTCGTCGCGGACCGTCATGACGTGCGAGCCGAGCGCGCGCCAGAGCTCTTCGTGGCGCCCCTCGCCGATGAGGTGCAGGTCCGTCTGGCCCAGGCTCGGCCCGTGGCGGTAGGCCTCGTCCACGAGGTGCGTCCCGCGCCCGGTGTCGACCTTGAGCCGGTAGGCCGGGATCGTCTCGGTGGGCAGCACCGCGACCCAGATCCCCCCGGTCTCGTGGGTCATGGGCAGGCTCTGGCCGTCGGCGAGCACCACCTCGACCGCCTGCGCCTCGGGCTGGAGCGTCCGGACGGTCACGTGGCCGTCGAAGACGTGCGCCCCGAGCAGGGCGTGCGGGTTGCGGTGCAGCCCGTCGACGACGTCGGTCGCCTCGTCGAGGTCCAGGGGGCGGGTATGCGGTGCGGCCGGCTCGGCCGGCTCGTCGAGGGGACGGCGGACACCCGTCGGGCGGGCGGTGACGACGTCGTCGGAGTCGGTCGCCTCCTCCCACGCCCCCGCGCGCAGGACCTCGGGGTCGCCCTGCGGCTCACCGGACCAGCCGCTGGCCGGCTGCGAGGCCCGCGGGCCCAGGTCGAGCTCCTCGCCGCTGCGGCGGCGCGGCAGCGGCGGGACGGTGTCGATCTGCATGTCCTCGGGCGGGGGGACGGGCGCGTGCGGGTAGCCGCCACTAGCGCTGCCGGGGGACCCGGAGGCGCTCGCGGCGCTGCCGCTCGCGGCCCGCCGGTCACCGGTCGGCGGATGGGACAGGGGGCCGTCGTGCCGGTCCACCTCGATGAGGGAGGAACCGTAGTCGTCCTCGGTCGGCCGGCCCTGCTCGTCCTGCGCGGGATCCTCGATCATAAGGGCCTCCTTCGTCGGGCTCTCGCCCTCGGTCCGTGCGGTGCCGGCGGAGGGCTGCCGCCCATCCGACCCCCCGGTGGTCGACGGTGTGTCGCTCGCCCCGCCGATAGTCTCTGCTGCACCGACCGGGGACGTGGCCGGGTCGGCCGTCGTCGCCGTCTCGGCGCCGTCGGCGGGCTCGGGGCCCTGCGTCCCGGGCTGCTCCGGCGTCCGGTGCCGACCCGCGGAGGAGTCGGGCTCCTGGCCCCACTGCTCGCCCGCGGCGGGGCGCGCCCCCACCAGCCGCTCGACGGCGGAGACCGGGATCGGCAGCCACTCGGGGCGGTTGCGCGCCTCGTAGCTCACCTCGTAGAGCGCCTTGTCGAGCTCCAGGGCGGCCAGCAGCTGTGCCGCGCCACCCACCTGACGCGGGTCCGACCCGGACTCGTCGGCATACCCCTCGAGGAAGGCCTCGCGGGCCGCCCCGGCCCAGGCGTCGCGGTCGCCGGAGCCGGCCCGGGCCGCCGAGGCGGCGGCGTAGTCGAAGGAGCGCAGCATCCCGGCGACGTCGCGCAGGGCGAGGTCGGGCTCGGTGCGCTCGGTGAGGGGCCGCAGCGGCTCGCCCTCGAAGTCGAGCAGGACCCAGCCTCGACCGGGGGCGTCCAGCACCTGGCCCAGGTGGTAGTCCCCGTGCACGCGCTGCAGGTCGGGCAGGTCGGAGGCCTCGACGGCGGCGAAGGCCTGCAGCACCGCCTCGCGGTGCGCGGCCAGCTCGGGGGCGTCCTGGAAGGCCTGCTCGGCCCGCTGGACCATCTGACCGACGAGGTCTCCGCGACGCTCCACACCGGGGCGTCCGTCGAAGGCGTCGCGCAGCGCGGCGTGGACGGCCGCCGTGGCCGCGCCGAGGGTGCGGGCACGCTCGGTGAAGTCCTCGTCCTGAACGGCCGCCACCAGGGCCTGCCGCCAGGCGTCCTCGGTGCCGGGGAGGAACTCCTGGGCGAAGGCCAGGTGCCCGTGGACCTCGGCTCCCGTGGGTGAGGCCCACCGGCCCTCGACGTAGCCGAAGGGGTCGGGCACCTGTCGCGAGCCGCTGCGGTGGACCGCCGCCTGCACGGAGACGTCGGGGTTCTCCCCCTCGTGCAGCACCCGGAAGACCTTGATGATGAGCGGGGTGCCCTCGCGGTGCGTCTCCACGATGATCGAGGTGTTGGACTGCTCTCCGGAGAGGACCCGTGCGCTGGCCAGGGCTGGTGCCAGGCCCTGCGGGGCCAGCCTGCGGGCCTGCGCGGCCGGGACGTCGTGCTCGGCGGCCATCTCGGTGAGCAGGACGTGGGCGAAGACCGGGTCGTGCGTCGCGTCGTAGATGTAGCGCGTGCCGAGCTCGCTGTGCTCCACCGTGGCGACCAGCGCGTGCTCGAGGAAGGGCACCGCCTCGGCCCGGTAGGTGAGCGGGATCTGATAGATCGTGGGCTCCGCGCCCTCGGTCTCGTCGACGACGATGTGGTCCTCGATCCCGACCTCGCCGAAGGGGTCCTGCCACCGGATGCCGGAGACCCTCCGCAGCTGCGGAAGGGCGTCGGCCCCGGACTGCTTGCCGCGGAACCACCGCTGCCGGGCCACCCACGCGGGCAGGAAGTCCTCGAAAATCGGCGTGAGCGTGCCCATCAGGTGCTCTCCTTCGCGTCGGCCTTGCGGGAGCGTGACGTCTTCTTCGCCGGCGCAGGGGTTGCCGCGGCCGGTGCCACGGCGGGCTGCTCGGTCGGCGTCAGGCCGAGCCAGTAGAACCCCCGGGACCCCAGGGTGAGGGTCACGGTGCCGTCGGCCGCGACGTCCGGGAAGTTGTGACCGCCGAAGAGGTCACGCACCTGGGCGCCGTGCAGCGCGGGAGGCAGGGTCACTGTGGCGGCCTGCGGGCGGGAGGACAGGTTGTTGATGCACAGGACCGCGGGGTGGCCGTCGCGCTCCTGCTGCTCCTCGGAGGCCGGGAGGGCACGGGCGAAGGCCAGCACGGCGTCGTTGTCCGCCTCGCAGGGGAGGTACTCGCCCATCCCGAAGACCTCGTGCTGGGCCCGCACCTGCAGCATGCCGCGGGTCCAGTGCAGCAGCGAGGACCCGCTGGCCATCTCCGCCTCGACATTGACGCCGTTGTAGTGGTAGACCAGCGAGCTGACGACGGGGAGGTAGAGCTTGCCCGGGTCGGCCGTGGAGAAGCCGGCGTTGCGGTCGGGGGTCCACTGCATCGGGGTGCGGACCGCGTCGCGGTCGGTGAGCCAGATGTTGTCGCCCATGCCGATCTCGTCGCCGTAGTAGAGGCAGGGCGAGCCGGGCAGGGAGAGCAGCAGCGCGTTGATGAGCTCGATCTCCTCGCGCGAGTTGTCGAGCAGGGGCGCGAGCCGACGGCGGATGCCGACGTTGGCGCGCATCCGCGGGTCGGGGGCGTACCAGCCGTACATCGCCGAGCGCTCCTCGCCGGAGACCATCTCCAGCGTGAGCTCGTCGTGGTTGCGCAAGAAGGTGCCCCACTGGGTGCCCTCGGGGATGCTCGGCGTCTCCTCCATGACCCGGATGATCGGCTCGGCCTTCTCCTCGCGCAGCGAGTAGTAGAGCCGCGGCATGACCGGGAAGTGGAAGCACATGTGGCACTCGGGTGCCTCGGCCGTGCCGTAGTAGTCGACGACCTCGGCCGGCATCTGGTTGGCCTCGGCCAGCAGGACCCGGCCGGGGTACTCCTCATCGACCATGGCGCGCAACCGGGCGAGGAACTCGTGGGTGCGGGGGAGGTTCTCGCAGTTGGTGCCCTCCTCCTCGAAGAGATAGGGCACGGCGTCGAGCCGGAAGCCGTCGATCCCGAGGTCCATCCAGAACCGCACGGCGTCGAACATCGCCTCCGCGACCGCCTCGTTCTCGAAGTTGAGGTCGGGCTGGTGGGAGAAGAAGCGGTGCCAGAAGAACTGCCGGCGGACCGGGTCGAAGGTCCAGTTGGAGGTCTCGGTGTCGACGAAGATGATGCGCGCGTCGGCGTACTTCTCATCGGTGTCGGACCAGACGTAGAAGTCGCCGTACGGGCCCTCGGGGTCCGAGCGGCTGGCCTGGAACCACGGGTGCTGGTCGCTCGTGTGGTTCATCACCAGGTCGGTGATGATCCGGATCCCGCGCGCGTGCGCCTGGCTGATGAGCTCGCGGAAGTCCGGGAGCGTCCCGAACTCCGGCAGGACCGCCGTGTAGTCAGCGACGTCATACCCTCCGTCGCGCAGCGGGGAGGCGTAGAACGGCGGCAGCCACAGGCAGTCCACCCCGAGCCACTGGAGGTAGTCCAGCCGGTTCATCAGCCCGGTGAAGTCGCCCGACCCCGACCCCGTGGAGTCGTCGAAGGCACGCACCAGGACCTCGTAGAAGACGGCCTTGCGGAACCAGTCGGGGTCGTTCTTGAGCCCTGGCTGGTGCAGGTTGAGCCCGCGCATCGTGCTCCTTCTCAGGCCGTGGTGACGTGGATGATGTGGACCGGCTCGTGGCCGTAGCCGGGCCCGAGCTCGACGTAAGGGGCGTCGTCCCAGTGCCAGGTGGCGCCGGTGACGAGGTCGTGCGCGGTGAAGCGGTCGCCCCAGGACAGCCCGAGCGCGGGCAGGTCGAGGTGCAGGCGGCTGCCGCGGACGGAGTAGGGGTCGAGGTTGGCGACGACGAGCACGGTGTCCTGCTCCGAGCCGTCACCCGCGCCGCCGCCGTGCTTGGAGAAGACGAGGACGTTCTCGTCCTCGGCCTGGTGGAAGGTGACGTTGCGCAGCCAGTGCAGGCTCGGGTGCTCGGCCCGGACCCGGTTGAGCATCGTCAGCCAGCCGGTGAGGTCGGGGCGGCCGTCCGCGGGCTCCTGCCAGCGACGGTTCTTGAACTCGTACTTCTCGTTGTCGACGTGCTCCTCGGCGCCCGGGCGGGGGACGTCCTCGACGTGCTCGTAGCCGGCGTAGATGCCGTAGGTCGGCACCAGGGTGGCGGCGAGGGCCGATCGCACGAGGTGGGCGGTCACCCCGCCGTTGCTCATGTAGGGCGTGAGGATGTCGTGCGTCGTGGGCCAGAACGAGGGGCGCATGTAGGCGGCGGTCTCGGTCGCGAGCTCGGTGACGTAGTCGCGCAGCTCGGCGGCGGTACTGCGCCAGGCGTAGTAGGTGTAGGACTGCTGGAAGCCGACCTTGGCCAGCGTGCGCATCATCATCGGCTTGGTGAAGGCCTCGGCGAGCCAGATGACGTCCGGGTGGTCCTGCGCGACGTCGGCGATGAGCCACTGCCAGAAGTTCACCGGCTTGGTATGCGGGTTGTCGACCCGGAAGATCCGGACGCCGTGGTCGATCCACACCTGCACCACCCGGCGGATCTCGGCATACACCGCGTCGGGGGTGTTGTCGAAGAAGACGGGGTAGATGTCCTGGTACTTCTTCGGGGGGTTCTCGGCGTAGGCGATCGAGCCGTCGGCGCGGATCTGGAAGAACTCCGGGTGCTCGCGGGCCCAGGGGTGGTCGGGCGAGGCCTGGAGGGCGATGTCCATCGCGACCTCCATGCCGAGGTCGCCCGCGCGGGAGACGAAGGCGTCGAAGTCGTCGAAGTCGCCCAGGTCGGGGTGCAGGGCGTCGTGGCCACCCTCGGCGGCGCCGATGGCGTAGGGGGAGCCCGGGTCGTGCTCGCCGGCGTCGAGGCTGTTGTTGCGACCCTTGCGGTTGGTGCGACCGATGGGGTGGACGGGGGTGAGGTAGACGACGTCGAAGCCCATCTGCGCGATCGCGGGCAGCCGCTCCTGCGCCGACGCGAAGGTGCCGCTCGTCCAGAGCCCGGTGTCGGGGTCCTGGGTCGCGCCCTCGGACCGGGGGAAGATCTCGTACCACGCGCCGGTGAGGGCCAGGCGTCGCTCGACCAGCCAGGTGCAGGCCGGGGAGGAGCTGACCAGCTCGCGCAGCGGGGTGCGGGTCAGGACGTCCTCGACCCGCGGCGAGGTGCCGGCGTGCAGCCGCTCCGGGACCGGCAGCGCGCTGCGCCGCAGGGTGGCCGCGGCCTCCTCGAGGATCTCGCGGTCGGCGCCGTCGTGGTCACCGGTGTCCACCGCCCGCTCCAGAACGCGGGCGCCCTCCTCGAGCATGAGCTCGACGTCCACCCCGGCCTCGACCTTGATCGTGCCGTCGTGCTCCCAGGTGGCGTAGGGGTCCGACCAGCCCTCGACGCGGAAGCTCCAGACGCCCTCGCGGTCGGCGTGGACCTGGGCCTCCCAGTGCGACAGACCGGGGTTGGTGCACGTCATCGGGACGTGGCGCTCCGCCCCGTCGGGGTCGACGAGCACGACCGTGGCGTTGACCGCGTCGTGCCCCTCCCGGAAGACCGTGGCGCTCACGGTGAAGACCTCACCGACGACGGACTTGGTGGGACGCCGGCCTCCGTCGACGACCGGCTCGACGTCGAGGACGGGGATGCGCCCGAGCGGCTCCTGGCCGAACGCGGCCAGGGCCGAGCGGTCGATGGAGGACGGCATGGCGCGGCTGGACGTCGAGGCGGACGAGTCGGGCGTGGTCGAGTGCTCGGTCACCCGCACAAACCTACCGGGCTTCCGCGTCGGAAACCACGTGCGTCGACGGGCGCTCGTCCGCCGTCCCGGAGAGGACCGCGGTGAGCACCGTCAGGCTCGTCGCACCGGCATCGAGCGACCCGCCGTCCGCCACGTGCTGGCCGACCTCGCGGCCGGCCTCGCTGCTGAAGCGCACCCGCCAGCCCTCGACCCCCTCCGTCGGGGGAAGGCGCAGCGTGGACCGGTCGGTGCCGGCGTGCAGGAGCAGCGCCACGGCGCGGCGGTCCTCGTGGTGGAGGGTGTCGAGGACCGCGACGAGGGTGCTGCGGTGCGGGTCGTCCCACTGGTGCTCGGCGAGGAGGTGCCCGTCCTCGGCATACCACCGCAGGCGGGTGCGTCCGGGGACGGCGTCGAAGGAGGGGAACTCCGGCCCGCGCAGCAGCGCCAGCTCACGGCGCAGGGCCAGCAGCGCCCGGGTGTCCTCGAGCAGCGCGGACTGCCACGGCGCCAGCTCCCAGTCCACCCAGGTCAGCTCGGAGTCCTGGCAGTAGGCGTTGTTGTTGCCCTGCTGGGTGCGGCCCAGCTCGTCGCCGGCGACGAGCATCGGGACGCCCGGGAGCAGCAGCAGCGTGCCGAGCAGGTTGCGCATCGAGCGGCGGCGGTGGCGCAGGACGTCGGGGTCATCGGTCGGGCCCTCGTGGCCGTGGTTCCACGAGCGGTTGTCAGCGTGGCCGTCCCGGTTGTCCTCGCCGTTGGCGTGGTTGTGCCGCTCCTCGTAGGCCGTGAGGTCGGCCAGGGTGAAGCCGTCGTGGGCGGTGACGAGGGTGACCGAGGCGTTGGGGCCACGCCCGTCGTGGGCGAAGAGGTCGGCGGAGCCGGCGATCCGGGTGGCGAGCTCGCGGACCCCGTGGCCGGCGTGCCCGTGCAGACGGCGGCCGACGTCGGCGAGCCAGAAGGTGCGGGCGGTGTCGCGAAAACGGTCGTTCCACTCCGAGAAGACGGCCGGGAACTGGCCGGTGCGCCACCCGTGGACGCCGACGTCCCAGGGCTCGGCGAGGAGCTTGACCCGGGACAGGACCGGGTCGCTCTCCAGGGCCACGTGGAAGGCGTGCTCCCGGTCGTAGGCGTCGTCGCGGCCCCGGGCCAGGGCGGGGGCGAGGTCGAAGCGGAAGCCGTCGACGTGGAACTCCTCCACCCAGTAGCGCAGGGAGTCCAGGACCATCCGTGCCACCTGCGGGTCGCGCAGGTCCAGGGTGTTGCCGCAGCCGGTGACGTCGATGTCGCGCCCGCGGTCGTCGAGCCGGTAGTAGGTCTGGTTGTCCAGCCCGCGGAAGGACAGCGTCGGGCCGTCCCAGGACGACTGCTCGGCGGTGTGGTTGTAGACCACGTCGAGGATCACCTCGATGCCTGCGCCGTGCAGCGCCCGGATCGCGCCCTTGAGCTCGTCCACGACGGCCTGCGGGTCGCTCGCTGCGGCATACCCGGCGTGCGGCGCGAAGAAGCCGAGGGAGTTGTAGCCCCAGTAGTTGCCCAGGCCGCGGCGCACGAGCGCGGGCTCGGAGGTGAAGGCGTGCAGCGGCAGCAGCTCCAGGGAGGTGACGCCGAGCCCGGTGAGGTGGTCGAGCACCGCGGGATGCCCGAGTGCGGCATAGGTGCCGCGCAGCTCGGGCGGGACCTCCGGGTGGCGCATGGTCAGGCCGCGGACGTGCGCCTCGTAGATCACCGTGTCGCTCCACGGCACGTCGGGCAGGGTGTCCTCTCCCCAGTCGAAGACCCCGTGGTCGACCACGACGGAGCGCGAAACGTGCGGCGCTGAGTCGCGACCGTCACGGGTCTCCGGGTCGGTCCAGCCGTCCTCGCCGACCTCGTGGCCGTAGACCTCCGGGCGCCAGGTGACCTCGCCCTCGACGGCGGCGGCATACGGGTCGAGCAGCAGCTTGTCGGGGTTGTGCCGGTGGCCCTGGCCCGGGTCCCACGGCCCGTGCACCCGCAGCCCGTAGCGCGTGCCGGGCACCAGCTCGGGCACGAGATCCCACCAGATGCCGTGCGCGGTGCGGGTCAGGGGTATGCGGCGCTCGCCGAGGGGGGTCGTGAGGCAGACCTCCACCGCTGTGGCGTGCCGGGCGAGCACCGCGATCTCGGGGCCGGCGTCGGTGCTGGTCACGCCCAGGCGCGGCGGACGCTCGGTGCTGCGGCGAGGGCGGAGGTGGGCTGGCATGAGCGCACAGCGTAGGCCCAGGACGACCCGGTGGCCGTCGGCGACCCGCGGCAGGAGGGCAACGGGCATACTCTGCGGAGGGACGCGGGCGCGAGACGTCGCCTGCGCGCACGGCAGGAGGGGGTCCGGCGCCCATGGGTGGAGTCACGAGTGGAGCTGTGGGCGAGGTCGACGACGCCTCGCCGACGTCCGAGGTCCGGGCGCAGGGGGAGGAGCTGCGCGTCAGCGTGGTCGTCCCGGTCTACAACGCGATGCCCTACCTGCAGACCCAGCTCGTCTCCCTGCTCAGCCAGGACATCGGTGCCGGGAGACACGAGGTCATCGTGGTCGACGACGGCTCGACCGACGACGGTCCGCGCGTGCTCGACGAGCTCGCTGCGGTGCACCCGCCGCTGCGGGTGGTCCACCAGGGCAACAGCGGCTGGCCGGGGATCCCGCGCAACCGTGGTCTGGAGATGGCTCGGGGTCGTTACGTCTTCTTCGCCGACGCGGACGACGAGATGGGTCCCGAGGCGCTGCGGCGCCTCGCCGACTTCGCCGACGAGCACGGCAGCGACGTCGTCGTGCCGCGGTCGGTGGGGGTCGGGCGGTTCGCCGCCACGCCCTTCAGAGACACGCGGGTCGATGCCGACCTCGAGGCGGTCTTCCGCACCCTCACGCCGCAGAAGCTCTTCCGACGCTCCTTCCTGGAGCGTGAGGGGCTGACCTTCCCGGAGGAGAAGGTGCGCCTGGAGGACGGCATGTTCCTCGCGCGGGCCTATCTCCTGGCCGGTCGGGTGTCCTACCTCGGCGGCTACGACTTCTACCGCCTCATCTCCCGCGAGGACGGCCAGAACATCAGCTCGCAGACCCTCGACCCGGACGGCTACACGTGGTCGGTGGGGGAGGTCAGCCGGCTGGTGCGCGCCCACGACCCCGATCCCGATCGTGCCGACCGGATCGTGCTGGACCTCTACCGGCGCAAGTGTCTGAAGTTCTACCAACCTGCCCGGTGGAGCGTGATGCCCCGGGCGCGGCGCGCGAGGTTCCTGGCGGCCCACGGCAGGTTCATCGAGGAGCACATCCGGCCCGAGCTCGAGGCTCAGCTCGCCGAGCCGTTCCGGACGCGCTCCCGGCTCGTGCGCGCCGGCGACGCCGCCGCCCTGTCGCGGGTGGCCCGCGCCGGGGTGGACCACCCCCTCCTCGCCGCCCGGGTGGTGCAGGCGGCCTGGCGGCCACGGGGAGGTCTGCGGCTCGTGGTCGAGATCCACGGTGCCCTGGCCGACGGGACCGCGCGCGCGGTCGTCGTGGAGCTCGCCGTGCGGGGCGGCGGGTCCACGACGACGACGGTCGAGCTCGGCCGGGCGCGCCAGGTCGAGCAGCCCGAGGGGCGCCCCGGTGTGTCCGTCGTGGAGGCGGTCGTGCCGCGTCGCCTCCTCGACCTCACCGCCGGGTCGACCCTCGACCTCTCCGTCCGCACCGCCGAGGGCACGACGGAGAAGGTGCGCCTGGCCGCGCCACTCGTGTCGGTCCTTCCCCCGCCCCGCCACGGGCTGCGCGTCTACAGCACGGTCAAGGGCAACCTCAGCGTGGACCGGCCCGTGGGCTGAGCGTGGGCCGGCCCGAGGCCTGACGCGAGGGCTGACCCGTGGGCCGGCCGGTGGGGCGAGAGCCGACGGCGCGCACCGGGAGCCGAGCCGTTACGTTGGGGGTATGAGTGATCCGACCTCGCTGCCCAACTTCCCCCCGCCCCCGCAGGAGCACCCGCTCACTGGTCGCGTCCTGGACGCGCTGCAGGACCTGCAGATGCAGCCCAACCTGGACAAGGCCGGCGACGTCGCCTTCGAGGTGCAGGGCCAGAAGCTCTTCGTCAAGGTGATCGAGGGCGAGCAGTTCGACATCATGCGCGTCTTCGGCCAGTGGCAGATCGCGAGCAGCGTGCCGGAGGAGCTGGCGACCCGGCTCAACGGCTGCAACGACGTGACGCTCGGGGTCAACCTCGTCAAGGCCGGGATCGCCAGCGGCAACCTCGTGCTGGCCGTCGAGCAGATCATCGCCCGCAGCGAGCCGCCGAAGGCGAAGGTCCAGATCGCGACCGGACTCCTGCTGCAGGCGCTGCAGCTGTGGCACCGCAACGTCATCGCCAAGGCGCAGGTCGAGCGCGGCGAGCAGCCCGACCTGCCCGAGGGTGCGCCCGAGGGGACCGAGGTCGGCCCGTGGCTGAGCATCGGCACCCAGGCGCAGCAGCGGGGCGCCGACGGGGGCGGTGCGCCGGAGGGACAGGCGTGAGCCGCACGGTCGCCACCGCGAGCGACCTCGTCCGCATCGAGGTCGAGGACGGCATCGCGACCATCCGCATCGACCGACCCAAGATGAACCCGCTCTCCATCGAGGTGCAGGACGCCCTCGGCGAGGCCGCCGGGATCGTCGGCGCGGACGACGAGGTCGCTGCGGTCGTGCTCTACGGCGGGGAGAAGGTCTTCGCCGCCGGCGCGGACATCAAGGAGATGCAGGACATGTCCTACACCGACATGGTCCGCCGCGCACCGGTCATCCAGGAGTGCTTCAGCGCCGTCGCGCGCATCCCCAAGCCGGTCGTCGCCGCGATCGAGGGGTATGCCCTCGGCGCCGGCAACGAGCTCGCGCTCTGCGCCGACTTCCGGGTCGCCGCGTCCGACGCCAAGCTCGGGCAGCCGGAGATCCTGCTCGGGGTCATCCCCGGTGCCGGTGGGAGCCAGCGGCTGGCCCGGCTGGTCGGGGTGTCCAAGGCCAAGGACCTCGTCTTCACCGGTCGGATGGTCGAAGCCGCAGAGGCGTTGGAGATGGGCCTGGTCGACCAGGTCTGCGAGCCCGGTGAGGCGCACGCGACCGCGCTGGAGATGGTGCGGCGCTACGTCGGCGGCCCGGCGTTCGCGCTGCGCGCGGCCAAGGAGGCCATCGACCGCGGGCTGGACGGCGACCTCGAGACCGGCCTGGCCATCGAGGCCATGCAGTTCGCCGGCGTCTTCGCCACGACGGACCGCGAGATCGGCATGCGCTCCTTCGTGGAGCAGGGTCCCGGGAAGGCGGACTTCACCGGCCGCTGAGCCGACGGCATACCACCGAGCGCCGCAGATGGTTGTCCTGCAACCATCTGCGGCGCTCGGTCGTGCGTGGGGCGACCATCTGCGGCGCTCGGTCGGGAGGCGGGCAGCGCCCGCGGGGAGGATGGGGGCGGGTGCACGGATCCTCCCCGGAGGAGGCCGGTTTCGTGGGGAGGATGGATGCGCGTGCACGGATCCTCCCCGCAGGCCGAGCATTCGCCCGACGTGCGTTTCCCTGACTAGTTGACACGCCTGACTAGTCAGATGCACAATCTAGTGGTGGATTCAGAACAGTGGCCCAGCGAGTGGCTGCGCGGCGTGCTCGGGGTATGCGTGCTGCGCATCCTGCTCGACGGCCCCAGCTACGGCTACGCGATCACCCGGCGCCTCGAGGAGGCCGGGCTGGGCACGGTCAAGGGGGGCACCCTCTACCCGCTGCTCACCCGTCTCGAGGAGGCCGGCTACGTCGTGGTCGAGTGGCGTCCGGGCGAGGGCGGGCCGGGGCGCAAGTTCTTCGCCCTGACCGGACAGGGGCGGATCCAGGCCCAGGAGCAGGCTGCTCGCTGGGTCGACTTCACCATCACCACGCGGGGGCTCGTCGACGACGCGCTCGCCGTACGAGGAAGCGAGCGATGACCATGGGCGCGAAGAACGACCATCTCGGCGGGCCGGAGCGGCTCGCCCCGCACGTCGACCGCGCGTGGGTGCGGTCCTTCGTCACCGAGCAGAACCTCCGGGGCGTGGCCCCGGACCGGATCGGCGACCACCTCGCGACCGTCGAGAGCCACGTGCGCGAGTCCGGCGAGGGAGCGGCCGAAGCCTTCGGCGACCCGGTCGACTACGCCCGGGCGCTGCCCGCCGGCGCCGCAGGACGAGTGGGCACCCGCACGGTGCTCTACCTCGTGCTGGGCCTCGCCGGGATGCTCCTGGTGCACCGCGCCGCTATGGCGTGGCTGGCCGAGGACACCGTGACCTGGGTGACCGCGGGTGATCTGGTCAGCCTCGGACTCCTCGGCCTCGGCGTCGTGGTCCTCCTCGTGCGACCGGCGGCCGTGCTGCGGGTCGTCGTCGAGCGCCCGCTCGTGGCGTGGGCGGGGTCGGTGCTCATCCTCGTCGCCCTCGTGGTCGCCCAGCTCGCGCTGGCTGCCGAGCTGGCGCCGCTGCCGGTGCTCCCCGTCGCCGCGCTGGGTGTCGTGGCCCTCGCGACCTCCAGCCTGCTCGCCCTCCGGGACGAGGAGCCCGACGAGATCACCGGCCCGGGGGAGGCGCCCCGCCGCAGCTCGGTCACACGGCGGGTCACCGTCTGGCTCTACCCGCTGCTCACCGTGGGCCTCGTGCTCCTCGCCTGGGTGCCGACGCTCTTCGGCTGACCTCCCGGTTGGCTTGACGCACTCGTCAAGTGTCAAGATGGCACCAACGACCACCCACAACCACGAGGACGTGAGCAGTGAACATCGTCGTCTGTGTGAAGTACGTGCCGGACGCCCAGGGCGACCGCGGCTTCGAGTCCGACCACACCACCGACCGTGAGGGCGTGGACGGCCTGCTCTCCGAGCTGGACGAGTATGCCGTCGAGGAGGCGCTGAAGATCGTCGAGGCGGGCGAGGGTGAGGTCACGGTCCTCACCATGGGCCCGGACGACGCCGCCACCGCGATCAAGAAGAGCCTGCAGATGGGGGCCCACAAGGGTGTCCACGTCCTCGACGACGCGATCGCCGGCTCCGACTCGGCCGCGACCTCGCTCGTGCTGGCCGAGGCCATCAAGAAGTGCGGCGAGGTCGACCTGGTGATCACCGGTCTGGCCTCCACCGACGGCGTCATGTCCGTCGTGCCGGCCATGCTGGCCGAGCGCCTCGGGCTGCCGCAGGTGACCTTCGCCTCCGAGCTCACCGTCGAGGGCGGCACGGTGACCATCCGCCGCGACAACGAGTCCTTCTCCGAGACCGTCGAGGCCAGCCTGCCGGCCGTCGTCTCGGTGACCGACCAGATCAACGAGCCGCGCTACCCCTCATTCAAGGGGATCATGGCGGCCAAGAAGAAGCCGGTCGAGACCTGGAGCCTGGCCGACCTCGGCGTCGATGCCTCCCAGGTCGGCCTCGGTGCCGCGTGGACCACGGTCACCGACACCCAGGCCCGCCCGCCGCGCGAGGCCGGCGAGGTCGTCACCGACGAGGGTGAGGGCGGTGCCGCGCTTGCGCAGTTCCTCGCCGACCGTCGGCTCGCCTGACCCGACCAGACACGACATACCAAGGAGTCATCGCACATGAGTGAAGTCCTCGTCCTGGTCGACCACGTCGACGGCGACGTCCGCAAGACCACCGCCGAGATGCTGACCGCCGCCCGTCGGCTCGGTGAGCCCTCGGCCGTCTTCGTCGGGCAGGGGTATGCGGCCGCCAAGGAGGAGCTCGGGCGTCACGGCGCGGCGAAGGTCTACCTCGCCGAGGACGCCGTCTACACCGACCACCTCGTCGCGCCGGTCGCCGAGCTGCTCGCCGACCTCGTCGGTCGGGTCTCGCCCGCGGCCGTGCTCATCGCCTCCACCAACGACGGCAAGGAGATCGCCGGGCGACTGGCCATCAAGACCTCCTCCGGGCTGGTCACCGACGCCGTCGACGTGCAGGCGGGTGAGGGTGGTGTCACCACCACGCAGTCCGTGTTCGCCGGCAACTACACCGTCACCTCCCAGGTCGGCACCGGGACCCCCATCGTCACCGTCAAGCCCAACAGCATCGGCGTCGAGGAGTCGGCCGCGACCCCGGTCGAGGAGGCCGTCTCGGTGGAGATCTCCGAGGCCGCCCGGGCCGCCCGGGTGACCGCCCGCACGGCGAAGGAGAAGTCGGGTCGACCCTCCCTGGCCGAGGCCGCGATCGTTGTCTCCGGCGGGCGGGGCACCGGCGGTGACTTCGGCCCGGTCGAGGCCTTCGCCGACGCCCTCGGCGCGGCCGTCGGCGCCTCGCGTGCCGCGGTGGACGCCGGGTGGTACCCCCATTCCCACCAGGTCGGCCAGACCGGGGTCTCGGTGAGCCCGCAGCTGTATGTCGCGGCCGGCATCTCCGGCGCCATCCAGCATCGCGCCGGCATGCAGACGTCCAAGACGATCGTCGCGGTCAACAAGGACGCCGAGGCGCCGATCTTCGAGCTCGTCGACTACGGCGTCGTCGGTGACCTGTTCACCGTCCTCCCGCAGGCGACCGAGAAGGTGCAGGAGCACCAGGGCTGAGCCGGACGCACCGGGTGGCCCTGGATGGTCCGCCGATCCCTGAGATCGCGGACCGACCAGGGCCACCCGGCGTTGTCAGGGGGCTAGTCGCGGCTCTCCTCCGGACGTGCGTCCACCTCGGCCAGGGGTATGCCGGTGCGCACCGTGCCGTCGTCCAGTTCGATGTCGAAGGTCAGGTCCGGGTAGGCAGGCTCTGGTGGCGTCAGTTCCCACGGCCACCAGGCGGCGACGTGTCCGTCCACCACGCTGGCCTGCACCGGGCCGTGCTGAGGAGTGTTGACGACGACGGCTTCGACGTCGGCCCCGACGAGCCCCGCGACGATCGAGTGTGCGTCCTCAGACTCGCCGGGTCGCGGATCCCCGGGCACGTAGGAGGACGTTGAGTAGATCTCGACTGTCAGGGCGTCGGCGTCGGGGTCGCCCTCCGTCGCCGTGTGCGATGAGCTGCCTGCGCCCTGTCCGCGGCCCGACGTCTGGACGAGACACTCGGCGAGGCGGCCACCCTCGCTGCGACCGATCGCCAACGTGTAGACCCCGCGCTCCTCCACGAGGACCGTCTGGAACGGGTCGCCGCTGGCGCCTGGGCCTCCAGGGGTGGTGGCGTTCATCATGCGGGAGCAGTCCGCAGCCCCTGGACCGTCCTGGGCAGCTGACACGCCGGTGGGGTAGGCCGTCCATCCGGCATATGCGTCGTTCCCCGGCATGACGAGGTTCAGCGCCACGAGCGCTCCCGCCGCGACGGCGGCCGGCACGAGCCAGCGCGTGGCGCGCGGGCGCGACGTCGAGTCCGAGGGAGAGGGCGTCGCGTCCGTGTCTGCGGCGTGCAACTGCTGCCAGGCGGCGCGCGCCCGGTCCCCGTCGACGATGTCGTCGGGGATCCTGTGGCCGGGGTCGAGCAGTCTCAGCTCGTGGTCGATGCGCATGTCAGGCTCCTTCGCTCGTGCAGATCTCGCCGGCGGGCGCCGGAGCACCGGCTGGCTGGCTGGACAGATGGGCGGCCAGGCAGCGCCGCGCCCGCATGAGCCGGAGGCGGTAAGCGACGGGGGAGATGTCGAGCACCCGGGCAGCCTGGGTGCTCGTCATGCCGTCGAGCACGGTCAGGGCGAGCGTCTCCTGGTGGATCGCGGTGAGCCGCTCCCACGCCCGGGCGAGCTCGGACCGGGCGAGGACCCCGTCCTCGGGACCGGGTGCGTGCTCAGCAGGTTCGGACGCCAAGCGGATCCGCAGGGCCGCGGTGTCGGCAGTGGTCCGGCGCTGGGCGAGCAGGAGCCGCCGAGCGATCCCGAAGATCCAGGCCCGGGCGTCGCCCGGCCGCGTCGGGAGGTCCTCGCGCCTGCGCCAGGCCACGGTGAAGGCCTCGGCCGCGACGTCCTCGGCGCGTCCCAGATCGCCGCGCCGCGCGGCGAACCGCACCAGCTCGGCATAGCTGCTGCGAAACAACCGCTCGAAGTCGTCGTCGCTTCCGTTCATGTCCCTACCTGTCTCCCGAGCGGCGGACCGTTTCGTCGGAGCGTCCCGACTCCTCAGGTTCTCCCCACACCGCCACGGTGCTCGCCCGCCGGACGTGTAGCTCGGACGGCCAGGGTAGGCCGACCCGCGCCTGGGTCTGGTCCGCGCTGCCGCGCTCGTAGACTGGGGAACCGTCATGACTTCTCCCTCACCACGCGTCTACCTCGACCACGCCGCGACCACGCCGGTGCGGGACGAGGTGATCGGGGCCGTGACGCGCGAGATGCGGCACACCGGCAACGCCAGCTCCCTGCACGACCCCGGCCGACGCGCACGACGCGTCGTCGAGGAGTCGCGCGAGCAGGTCGCTCAGGCGCTGGGGGTGCGGCCCTCGGAGGTCATCTTCACCTCCGGCGGCACCGAGGGCGACAACCTCGCGATCAAGGGGACGTATGCCGCGCGCCGGGCGGGCGACCCCGCGCGCGACCGCCTCGTCGTCGCCGGCACCGAGCACCATGCCGTCCTCGACCCCGTCGAGCACCTCGTCGCCCACGAGGGGGCACGCGTCACCTGGGTCGAGCCGGACGCCGACGGCCTGATCGGCGAGGACGCGCTCGCGGAGGCCCTGGCCGCAAACGGCGGCCCGCAGACCGCCGCCGTGGTCAGCGTGATGTGGGCCAACAACGAGGTCGGCACCATCGCCCCGATCCCCGCGCTGGCCGCCCTCGCCCGCGAGCACGGCGTGCCCTTCCACTCCGACGCGGTCCAGGCGCTCGGCCAGGCGCCGCTGGACCTCTCCACGGTCGACCTCGGCGTCGTCACCGGGCACAAGATCGGTGGCCCGATCGGCGTCGGCGTGCTGACGGCCGGCCGCGACCAGACCCCCGTGCCGCTCACCCACGGCGGCGGGCAGGAGCGGGGCCTGCGCTCAGGCACGCTCGACACCCCCGCCATCGCCGGGCTGGCGGTCGCGATCTCCCACGCGGCGCAGCACCAGGCCAGCCACGCGGCATACCTCGGCGAGCTGCGGGACGCGCTCATCACCGGCGCGCTCGCCCTCGACGCGGGGATCACCGTCTCGGGCCCGTGGACCCCCGGCGACACCACGAGCCGGCTCGCGGGAAACGCCCACCTGAGGGTGGCCGACTGCGAGGGCGACTCGCTGCTCTACCTCCTCGACGCGGCCGGGGTCGCCTGCTCCACCGGCTCCGCGTGCCAGGCCGGCGTGCCGCGGCCGAGTCACGTCCTGCTCGCCATGGGGGTGCCCGAGGAGCAGGCGAGGGGCGCCCTGCGGCTCACCCTCGGCCACGGCTCCTCGCGTGCCGACGTCGACGCCTTCCTCACCGCCCTGCCGCCCGCCCTGGAGCGCGCCCGCCGCGCGCACGCCGCCGCCGCGAGACCGCGCGCGACCGCCCCGCGCGCCACCGCCGATCACACCAGGAGCGCCTGATGCGCGTCGTCGCCGCGATGAGCGGCGGGGTCGACTCCGCCGTCGCCGCCTCCCGCATGCTCGAGGCCGGCCACGAGGTCGTCGGCGTCCACCTCGCTCTGGCACAGTCCGCCGCCACCCTGCGCGAGTCGGCCCGCGGCTGCTGCACGATCGAGGACGCCGGAGATGCGCGGCGGGTCGCCGACCGGCTCGGCATCCCGTTCTACGTCTGGGACATGGCCGAGCGCTTCCGCGAGGACGTCGTCGAGGACTTCGCCGCGGAGTATGCCGCCGGCCGCACCCCCAACCCGTGCCTGCGCTGCAACGAGAAGATCAAGTTCGCCGCGCTGCTCGACAAGGCGCTCGCCCTCGGCTTCGACGCGGTCGCCACCGGCCACTACGCGCAGATCGAGGAGGTCCCTGATCCTGCTGCGCCGCAAGGGGTTCGACGCGAGCTGCACCGAGCGGTCGACATGGCCAAGGACCAGTCCTACGTCCTCGGCGTGCTCGACGCCGACCAGCTCGCCCGCAGCTTCTTCCCGCTCGGTGACACGACCAAGCCGCAGATCCGGGAGGAGGCGCGGCAGCGAGGGTTCTCGGTGGCCAAGAAGCCGGACTCCCACGACATCTGCTTCATCGCCGACGGCGACACCCGCGGTTACCTCGCCCGGCAGCTCGGCTCCGAGGCGGGCCCGATCGTCGACGCCGACGGGGAGGTCGTCGGGCAGCACGACGGCGCGCACGGCTACACCGTCGGCCAGCGTCGCGGGCTCGGGCTCAAGGTCCCTGCGGCCGACGGCAGACCGAGGTATGTCGTCTCCACCGACACGCGCTCCAACATCGTCGTCGTCGGGCCCGAGGAGCTGCTGGGCGTGGACGTCATCACCGGTGACCACCTGCGGTGGTGCGGCCCGGCGCCGACGGGTGAGCTGCACCTCGGCGCCCAGATCCGCGCGCACGGGGCGGAGTACCCGGCGCAGGTGAGTGTCGAGGCCGACGGGGGCGACGGCATACCGGAGCGCGTCACGGTGCGGCTCGCCGAGCGGATCAGGGGGGTGGCGTCCGGGCAGTCCGTCGTGCTCTACGACGGCACGCGGGTCGTCGGGTCGGCTACCATCGCCAGCACCGGGAGGGCCTGATGCGCCAGCTGACGAAGGCCACCTGGTGGCTCCCTGAGGTCCGCCGCAGCCTGGCGGTCGCCGTCGTCGCGGTCGTCCTCGCCGTCGTGCTGGCCCGCGCGCTCGGGACGGCCGGACCGGGCACCGAGGCCGCGACCTTCGACGTGGTCGTCGTCGTCCTCATCTGCTACTTCGCCCTCTACACCGCCCTCACGGTGGCCGTCTTCCTCCTCGCGAGCCAGCAGGAGGTCGTGCGCTGGGCCCGGGCCCAGGACCGCGGGACCTGGGTGCAGCGCTACGTCTCGGGGACGGCCCCCGGGCCGGGGCTGTCGATCTTCGTGGGGCTGACGGCGCTGGCCGTGACCGTCCTGTGGCTGCCCGGGTCGTTGCCCGGGGTGTCGGCCTTCTCCGGCTCGACGCGGGCGGCGCTGGCCGTGCTCCTCGTCGTGGTCGCCTGGCTGACGGTGCTCATCTCCTTCACCACCGCCTACCTCGCCGAGGACCTGCAGAGCGGTGGGGAGGCGCTGGGCTTCCCCGACGAGGTCCGCGACGTCACCCGCCCGCTGTCCGACTACCTCTACCTCGCCGTCGCGGTCTCCTCGACCTTCGGCACCACCGACGTCGACCTGCACACCTCGCAGGTCCGGCGCACCGCGATCGTGCACGGCCTGGTCGCCTTCGTCTTCAACACCGTCGTCCTCGCCGTCGTGGTCAGCGTCATCGCCTGAGTCGCCTAGGGTGGCGCCGTGGTAGACGTCACCGGCATCGGCTCCTGGCCCGGCACCGACGTGCGGGAGGCGCTGCGAGCGGTCCGCGACGAGCTGACCGACGCGCCCGAGGGCGTGCGCGCCATTCCCTACCTCCCCGAGCTGCCGGCCCGCGGCCCCGGCGCCGACATCGTGGGCCGCGCGGCGCGCCTCCTCGTCGACCTCCCGGTCGACCTCCAGCCGCAGGGGTGGCGGCTCGTCGACCGGCCCGGCCGGGACGCCGAGCGGGCGGCCTCGCTGCTCAGCCAGGACCTCGACGAGCTGGCCGAGGCCTTCGACGGGTATGCCGGTCCGCTCAAGGTGCAGGTCGCCGGCCCCTGGACCGTGGCGGCCTCGCTCTGGCGTCCCCTGGGCGACCGGGTGCTCGACGACCCCGGCGCGACACGGGACGTGGCGGACTCGCTCGCGGAGGGGGTGACGGCATACCTCGCGAAGGTGCAGTCCCTCGTGCCCGGGGCCGAGCTGCTGCTCCAGGTCGACGAGCCGTCGGTCACCGCCGTGCTCCTGGGCAGGATCCGGTCCGAGTCGGGCTACCGCGTGCTGCGGACACCCGCGAGCGGTGAGGTCGTCGCGACGCTGCGGCAGGTGCTCGCACAGACCACCGCCCGGGTATGCGGTGTCCACACCTGTGCGGGGGAGCCGCCGGTCGCCCTGCTGCGCGAGGCGGGCGCGGGCTTCCTCGCCCTCGACATGACCTGGCTGGACCGGGGGCGGTTCGAGGAGGTCGCGGCAGCCGTCGAGGCCGGGGTGGCGCTGTGGGCGGGGCTCGACCTCAGCGCCGGCGACCCCCTCGAGCCGCTGCTGCGCAGGTGGCGGGAGGTCGGGCTGCCTGCCGCCGCGCTCGCGGACGTGGGCCTCACCCCACCGTGCGGTCTGGCGTCGTCGACCCCCGCAGAGGCGCTCCGGGTGACCCGCGCAGCCGCTCAGGGTGCTCTCAGGCTCGCCGAGCAGGCTGTCGCATGAACCCCACCCGTCCCGGTAGGTTAGTCGCGTCACGCGTGCGCACGGCACGCTCACGGAAGGGGAGTCATGTCGCAGAACCCGGGCCACCAGGACCCGTACAACCAGGACCCTAACGCTCCGCAGCAGGACGGCGGCTACCAGTCGGCGCCCAGCTATGACGCCGCGGGTCACGCCCCGGCGGGCACCGTCGCGAAGCCGCAGCCGGTCAGCCTCGCCGAGAAGCTGATGTATGCCGGTGGTGCGCTGTCGATCCTCTCGGCCATCCTGGCCTTCGCCGTGGGCGGGACCGACGCGGTCCGCACCCAGATCGAGGAGCAGCTCGAGGCTGCAGGCATGAGCGCCAGCTCGGCCGAGGTCGACGCCGCGATGCAGGCCGGCCTCATCACCGGGCTGGTCAGCAGCGTCATCATTGCCGGCATCTGGTTCTTGCTCGGCTACTTCAACGGCAAGGGCAAGGGCTGGGCGCGCATCATCGCCACCATCCTGGGCGTCATCAACGTCCTCACGACGGTGCTCGCTCTGGTCGGTACCAGCATGCTTCCGGGGGCCGCCACGGGCGGTGCCCTGAATCTCATCCTCTCGGTCGTGGGCGCGCTGCTCGCCGCCGCGATCGTCTTCCTCCTGTGGAAGAAGGAGTCGACCGCCTACTTCAAGGCCACCCGCTGAGCGGGGACTGACCCAGCGCGAGGGGCTGGTGTCGGTGGCGTGCAGCACAATGAGCACGTGACCGACACCAGCCCTTCGTCGTCCCCCGACAGCTCCTCGGCGCCCGCCGCGCAGGCCGAGCCGCCCGAGGAGGCCAAGCGCGCCTGGGTCGAGCTGGTCGAGCAGATCCACGGCCACCAGTTCGCCTACTACGTCCGCGATGCGCCGACCGTCAGCGACGGGGAGTTCGACGCGCTGCTGCGCGAGCTGGAGGCGCTGGAGGACGAGCACCCTGCGCTACGCACCCCGGAGAGCCCGACGCAGCAGGTCGGCGGCACCTTCTCCACCGAGTTCACCGCGGTCGACCACCGCGAGCGGATGCTCAGCCTCGACAACGCCTTCTCTGCGCAGGAGCTGGACGAGTGGTTCGACCGGGTCGAGCGCGAGTCCGGGGGCGCCGAGGTCCATTACCTCTGCGAGCTCAAGATCGACGGGCTGGCGGTCAACCTGCTCTACGAGGGCGGGCGCCTCACCCAGGCCCTCACCCGTGGTGACGGGCGGACGGGGGAGGACGTCACGCTCAACGTCCGCACCATCGAGGGCGTGCCGCACCGGCTGACGCCGCCCGCCGAGCAGCCGGAGGGCGAGGCCGTCCCGATCCCCGAGCTGGTGGAGATCCGCGGCGAGGTGTTCTTCCCGATCGAGGGCTTCACCGAGCTCAACGCCTCCCTCGTCGAGGCGGGCAAGGCGCCGTTCGCCAACCCCCGCAACTCCGCCGCGGGGTCGCTGCGGCAGAAGGACCCGCGGGTCTCGGCCAGTCGCCCCCTGCGGATGCTCGTGCACGGCATCGGCGCGCGCACCGGCTTCGACATTACTGAGCAGAGCCAGGCCTATGCAGTGCTCGCAGCCTGGGGGATGCCGGTCAGCGAGCGGGCGAAGGTGCTGGCGACGCGCCAGGAGGTGCAGGATTTCGTCACCTACTACGGCGAGCACCGGCACGACGTCGAGCACGAGCTGGACGGCGTCGTGGTCAAGGTGGACGAGGTGTCGGTGCAGCGTCAGCTGGGGTCCACGTCGCGCGCGCCGCGCTGGGCGATCGCCTACAAGTACCCGCCCGAGGAGGTGACCACCAGACTCCTTGACATCCGGGTGGACGTCGGTCGCACGGGCCGCGTCACGCCATACGGTGTCATGGAGCCGGTGCTCGTCGCGGGGTCGACGGTCGAGCGCGCCACCCTGCACAACCAGTACGAGGTGACGCGCAAGGGGGTGCTCATCGGCGACACGATCGTGCTGCGCAAGGCGGGCGACGTCATCCCCGAGATCCTCGGCCCGGTCGCCGACCTGCGCGACGGCACCGAGCGGGCCTTCGTCATGCCGACGCACTGCCCCTCGTGCGGCACCCAGCTGGCCGAGCAGAAGGAGGGCGACAAGGATATCCGCTGCCCCAACAGCAAGGCGTGCCCGGCGCAGCTGCGCGAGCGGCTCTTCAGCCTGGCCAACCGCGGTGCCTTCGACATCGAGGCGCTCGGCGGGGAAGGGGTGGGCGCCCTGCTGGACGCCGGCGTGCTGACCAACGAGTCGACCCTCTTCTCCCTCACCGCCGACGACATCGCCCGGGTCCCGCTCTACACGCGAGCGGCGAAGAAGACCGACCCCGAGGAGTCGGTGGTGGCGGGGCGGGTGCTGTCGGCCAACGGCGCCAAGCTCGTCGACAACCTGCAGCAGGCCAAGGGTCAGCCCTTGTGGCGCGTCATCGTGGCGTTGTCGATCCGGCACGTCGGGCCCACCGCGGCCCGTGCCCTGGCGACCGAGTTCGGGTCCATGGAGGCCATCCGCGCGGCGAGCGTGGAGGAGCTGGCGGCGACCGAGGGCGTCGGGCAGATTATCGCGGAGTCGGTGCTCGCGTGGTTCGAGGTCGACTGGCACCGCGAGATCGTGGAGCGCTGGGCTGCCGACGGGGTGCGGATGGCCGACGAGCGCGACGCGTCGGTCGAGCGGACCCTCGAGGGGATGACGGTGGTCGTGACCGGCTCGTTGGAGGGCTTCTCCCGGGACGAGTCGAAGGAGGCGATCATCTCCCGCGGGGGCAAGGCGTCGGGGTCGGTGAGCAAGAAGACCGACTACGTCGTCGTCGGCGCCAACGCCGGGTCGAAGGCCGCCAAGGCCGAGGAGCTCGGCGTGCCGGTGCTGGACGAGGAAGGCTTCGTCCGGCTGTTGGCGACGGGGGAGGCGTGACCGGGCCCCGACCTGGACCTGATGACGCGCGTCACCGGGTCAGGGCGCGGACTCCGCGAGCCAACGAACGCGATGCGGGGGGTAGTCCCCGTGGACTCGAGCCCGCGCATAGGTTGTCGGCATGACGCGCGAGCTGTGGGACGACGAGGCCGACCGCTTCGACGACGAGCCGGACCACGGGCTCGCCGACCCGGCGGTGCGGGAGGCCTGGCGCGTGCTCCTGCTCGGAGTTCTCCCCTCGGCCCCGGCTCGCATCGCCGACCTCGGGTGCGGCACCGGCACCCTGACCCGACTCCTCACCGACGAGGGCTACCGGGTCGACGGGCTCGACTTCTCGCCCGAGATGATCCGGCGCGCCCGGAGCAAGGTCCCCGAGGCCGAGTTCGTCGTCGGCGACGCGGCCGAGCCGGCGCTCGAGCCCCACGCCTACGACGTCGTCCTCAGTCGGCACGTCCTGTGGGCGATGCCCGACCCCGCCCAGACCTTCGCCCGGTGGCTGGAGCTGCTGCGTCCGGCAGGGAGCGTCGTCCTCGTCGAGGGCCACTGGTCCACGGGTGCCGGGCTGAGCGCTGCCGAGTGCGAACGCCTCGTGCGCACCCGGCGCGCGGAGGTCAGCGTCCGTCACCTACCGGAGACGGCCTACTGGGGCAAGGAGATCGAGGACGAGCGCTACCTCATCGTGAGTCCGCGCTGACGCGGCCGCGCCCCAGTCCGAACCAGCTGATCACGCCACCGGCCACCAGCAGCGCGGTGCAGATGAGCATGGCCGCGCGGTAGCCGTCCGTGAAGGCGACCGGGTCGGCGTAGTCGTCCCCGGACAGTCCGACCACGGCCGGCAGCGCGGCCACCGCCAGCAGCGAGCCCGTGCGGGCGACGGCGTTGTTGATCCCGCTGGCCAGACCGGCATACCGGTCGGCGACCGCGGCGAGCACCGCGGCGGTGAGCGGGGAGACGAGCAGCGCCAGGCCCAGGGAGAAGATCACCATGCCCGGCAGCACCCCGACCCAACCGGTGCCCCGCCCGATCCCGACCATGAGCACCGTCCCCAGGCCGCACACGATCGGTCCGAGGGTCATCGGGACCCGCGGGCCGATGCGGTCGGCCAGTGCGGCGGCGCGCGTCGAGAGCAGCAGGAGCGCGATGGTGACCGGCAGCCCCGCCAGCCCCGAGGCGGTCGCCGACCACCCGGAGGTGACCTGGAGCTGGATGACGACGAAGAGCATGACGACGCCGAGCGCGCCATACACCAGCAGGGTCATGGCGTTGGCCGCGGAGAAGACGCGAGAGCCGAAGAGGTGCAACGGCACCAGGGGGTATGCCGCGCGCCGGCTCCACGCGACGAAGGCCACGGCCGCGACACCCGCGACCACCCAGGCGAGCACGACGGCCCAGGTCTGCGCGTCGGCCGCGGTGGTCAGCGCCCACGTCGAGGCACCCAGCGTCACGACGATCAGTGCCGAGCCGGCGAGGTCGAAGCGGCCGGTCGTCTCGGTGTCCCGGCTCTCCGGCGCCGACCAGAGGGTCAGCGCGATGACGACCAGGCACAGCGGCACGTTGATGGCGAAGATCCACCGCCAGCTCGTGGTGTCGACGATCGCCCCGCCCAGGAGCGGGCCGATGGCGGCGGCGATCCCGGACACCCCGGCCCACGTGCCGATCGCGGGCGCCCGGTCGCCCGGGGCGTAGCTCGCCTGGATGAGCGCCAATGCACCCGGTGTGAGCAGTGCCGCGCCGACGCCCTGCACGAGGCGCGCGGCGATGAGCTGACCCGGGTCCTGAGCCAGCGCGCAGAGACCGGAGGCGACCAGGAACCACGCCATGCCGACGAGGTAGACCCGCCGCCGGCCGATCCGGTCACCCAGCGCGCCCGCCACGAGCACGAGCGAGGCGAGCGAGAGCAGGTAGCCGCCGATCACCCACTGCAGCTGCGGCAGGCTCGCCTGCAGGTCCTCACCGATCGCGCGGAGGGCGACGTTGACGACCGAGCCGTCGAGGATCGCCACCCCCGATCCCAGGGTCACCGCAACCAGCATCACCCGCCCGCGTGGGGAGCGCCGGTCGAGATATCCCCCGTGCGGCTGGTCGATCACGTCCACAGCGTAGGGCCTCCCCGCGGGCGGGGAAGTCGGCCGTCGGCTACGGTGGGCTGGCGCTCGGTATCGCCTGGTGGACCTCACCCTGGCGTGGCCGCCGGCGCGGAGCGACGCAGCAGGAGGTCGAGGCGATGGAGCAGGACGACCCGCGCGGCGACGTGGTGATCTACTGGCGACCGGGATGCGGCTTCTGCGCCATGCTCAAGGCCCGGCTGGGCCGGCTCCGTGACCGGGCGACCTGGGTGAACATCTGGGACGACGAGGAGGCTGCGGCCTTCGTGCGCAGCGTCAACGACGGCAACGAGACCGTGCCCACCGTGGTGATGGACGGCATACCCGTGACCAACCCGAACCCGTCCGTGGTCAAGGAGCGCCTGGCCCGCGGATAGCGTCCCGTGAGAGGTGGTGCCGGGCGCGACTTCCACGGGACGCAACCACGGTCCGGAGGAAGTGGCACGTCCGGTGTCTCGTCGGGGAATAGGCGGGCAGCGCAGATGCTTGACGCATCACGTGACTACTGGAACCGACCGCCCCACCGTGCTCGTGCTCGTCGGCAGCCTGCGCGCCGACTCCTCGAACCGCCGCCTCGCCGAGGCCGCGACGGCGCTGCTGCCCGAGGAGGTCCAGGCCCGCGTCAGCGAGCTGCCGCCCCAGTTGCCGCACTACGACCAGGACCTCGACACCAGCACGCCGCTGGAGGTCGTGAGCGCCTTCCGCGACGAGGTGGCGGGGGCGGACGCCGTCATCGTGGTGACGCCGGAGTTCAACGGCAGCCTGCCCAGCGTGCTCAAGAACGCCGTCGACTGGGCGTCCCGCCCCCGCGGCGAGGCCGCGCTCGCGGGCAAGCCCGCCGCGGTGCTCGGTGCCTCCGCGTCGCCGCGTGGCGCGCAGTGGGCCCGGGAGGACGCCGTCCGGGTGCTGAAGGTCGCCGGGGCCGAGCCGATCGAGGTGACCCTCGGCGTGGCCTCCTCGCTGTCGGCCTTCGAGGGGCAGCGGCTGGTCGACGAGCAGGCCCAGGGACAGCTCGCCGAGCTCATGGGCCGCCTCGTCGGCGCTCGGGTCGCCGCCTGACCGAGGACTGAGGGAGAGGCAACAGAGTGGCAACACGCGCGACCTAGACTGGGCCCATGTCCACTCTCTCGCGCGAAGACGTCGCGCACGTCGCCATGCTGGCGCGGATCCAGCTCGAGGACGCCGAGCTCGACCGGCTCGCCACCCAGCTCGACCAGATCGTCGACTGGGTCAGCCAGGTCGGTGAGGTCGCCTCGGCCGACGTGCCCCCGATGTCGCACCCGCTGCCCCTGGCCAACGTCACCCGCCCCGACGAGGTGCGGGAGAGCCTGAGCGTCGAGCAGGCGCTCGCCAACGCTCCGCAGGCACAGGACGACCGGTTCGCCGTGCCGCGCATCCTGGACGAGGAGTGAGATGAGCGATCTCGACCTCACCCGCCTCACCGCCGTCGAGATGGCCGACCGGCTCGCCGCCGGCACGCTCACCTCGGTGGAGCTCACCCAGGCCCACCTCGACCGGATCGAGCGGCTCAACCCGACCCTCCACGCCTATCTGCTCGTCGACGGCGAGGGCGCCCTCGCCACGGCCCGTGAGGTCGACGCCGCGCGCACGGCGGGGGAGCAGCTGCCCCGGCTGGCGGGGGTGCCCGTCGCGGTCAAGGACATCGCCTGCACGCAGGGCATGACCACGACCGCCGGCAGCCGGATGCTCGAGGACTTCGTCCCGCCCTACGACGCGACGATCGTCACCAGGCTGCGCGAGGCCCGGATGCCGATCCTCGGCAAGACCAACATGGACGAGTTCGCCATGGGCTCCTCCACCGAGCACTCCGCCTTCGGGCCGACCCGCAACCCGTGGGACCTCGACCGGATCCCCGGCGGGTCCGGCGGCGGCAGCAGCGCCGCGGTCGCGGCATACCTCGCGCCGCTCGCGATCGGCTCCGACACCGGCGGGTCGATCCGTCAGCCCGCCGCGGTCACCGGCACCGTCGGCACCAAGCCGACCTACGGCGCGGTGAGCCGCTACGGCATCATCGCGCTGGCCTCGAGCCTGGACCAGATCGGCCCGTGCGCACGCACTGTCGCCGACGCGGCCCTGCTCCACGAGGTGCTCGCGGGGCACGACCCGATGGACTCCACGTCCATCGACACACCCGTCCCGGACGTCGTCACCGCGAGCGGCACCACGGATCTCTCCGGCCTGCGCATCGGCGTCGTCCGCGAGATCGCGGGCACCGACGGCGAGGGCTTCCAGCCCGGGGTGCTCGCCCGCTTCGAGGAGTCGCTGGACGCGCTGCGCGGTCTCGGGGCGGAGATCACCGAGATCTCCTGCCCGCACTTCGCCTACGCCATGGCCGCCTACTACCTCATCCTCCCCTCCGAGGCGAGCAGCAACCTGGCCCGCTACGACGCGATGCGCTACGGCCGACGCTCCACCCCCGAGGGCAGCCCCAGCGCCGAGCAGGTCATGGGCGCCAGCCGCGACGAGGGCTTCGGCGAGGAGGTCAAGCGCCGCATCATCCTGGGCACCTATGCCCTGTCCAGCGGCTACTACGACGCCTACTACGGCCAGGCGCAGAAGGTCCGCACCCTCATCGCGCGCGACTTCGAGGCCGCCTTCGAGCAGGTCGACGTGCTCGTCAGCCCGACCGCGCCGACGACCGCCTTCAGGATCGGCGACAAGACCGAGGACCCCATGGCGATGTACCTCAACGACATCGCGACCATCCCCGCCAACCTCGCGGGCGTGCCGGGCATGTCGATCCCGTCCGGGCTCGCCGACGAGGACGGCCTCCCCGTGGGTCTGCAGATCCTCGCCCCCGCGATGCAGGACCAGCGCCTGTATGCCGTCGGCGCGGCCCTGGAGCAGCGGCTGCGGCAGGCGCAGGGCGGCTACGTCATCGAGCAGGCTCCCGAGATCGAGGTGAGGGCATGAGCGCCCAGACGACCACCGCCCCCGAGCGCACCGTGCCCTACGCGGAGCTGTTGACCCGTTACGAGCCGGTCATCGGCCTGGAGGTGCACGTCGAGCTCGGCACCGCCACCAAGATGTTCTGCGGCTGCGCGACCGGCTTCGGCGCCGAGCCCAACACCCAGACCTGCCCGGTGTGCCTGGGCCTGCCCGGCGCGCTGCCGGTGGTCAACGCCACCGCGGTCGAGTCGGCGGTCCGGATCGGCCTGGCGCTGAACTGCGAGATCGCGCAGTGGTGCAGGTTCGCCCGGAAGAACTACTTCTACCCGGACATGCCGAAGAACTTCCAGACCAGCCAGTACGACGAGCCGATCGCCTTCGAGGGCTACCTCGACGTCGAGGTCCCGCCGCGAGACGGGGTGGAGGAGCAGCCCTTCACCTTCCGCGTGGAGATCGAGCGGGCCCACATGGAGGAGGACACCGGCAAGTCGACCCACGTCGGCGGCGCCACCGGGCGGATCCACGGGGCCAGCCACAGCCTCGTCGACTACAACCGCGCCGGCATACCCCTCATCGAGATCGTCACCAAGCCGCTCACCGGCGCCGGTGAGCGGGCGCCCGACGTGGCTCGCGCGTATGTCGGTGCGCTGCGCGACCTGCTGCGTGCGCTGGACGTCTCGGACGTCAAGATGGAGCAGGGGTCGCTGCGCTGCGACGCCAACGTCTCGCTCATGCCGATCGGTGCGGACGCCTTCGGCACCCGCACCGAGACCAAGAACGTCAACAGCCTGCGGTCGGTGGAGCGGGCGGTGCGCTACGAGATGACCCGGCACGCCGCGGTGCTCGACAGCGGTGCGGCGATCACCCAGGAGACCCGGCACTGGCACGAGGACACCGGGGTCACGACGTCCGGCCGCCCCAAGTCGGACGCGGACGACTACCGCTACTTCCCCGAGCCCGACCTCGTCCCGGTCGCGCCCTCCCGTGAGGACGTCGAGCGGCTGCGCGCCACCCTGCCGGAGAACCCGGCGGAGCGGCGTCGCCGGCTCCAGACCGAGTGGGGCTACTCCGACCTCGAGATGCGCGACGTCGTCAACGCCGGCGCCGCCGAGGTCATCGAGGAGACCGTCGCTGCCGGGGCGTCGCCCGCCGCCGCCCGCAAGTGGTGGATGGGTGAGCTCGCCCGCCGGGCCAAGACCGCGGGCGAGGAGGGGGAGCCGGCGGCCCTGACGGACCTCGGCGTCACCCCGGCGCACGTCGCCGAGCTGGACCAGCTGGTCACCAGCGGCCGGCTCAACGACTCGATGGCCCGCCAGACGCTGGAGGGCGTGCTGGCCGGCGAGGGCTCGCCCACCGAGGTCGCCGACGCCCGCGGCCTCGAGCTGGTGCAGGACGACGGTGCGCTGCAGACCGCCGTCGACGAGGTCATCGCGGAGAACGCCGACGTCGCCGAGAAGATCCGCGGCGGCAAGGTGCAGGCGGTCGGTGCGCTCATCGGTCAGGTGATGAAGAAGATGCGTGGCCAGGCCGACGCCGGCAAGGCGCGCCAGCTCATCCTCGACACCCTCGGCGTCGAGGGTTGATCGAGCGTATGCCGTCCCCCGAGCGAGAGACTCCGGTCGCCGCCGTCCCCGAGGAGCTGCTCGCGCACCTCGGGGACGTCGACGGTGTCGAGGTGCTGCCCTACGACCACCACGACGCCGAGGCCCTGCCCGGGGGCGGGCGTGACGTCGACGTCCTCGCGCTGTCGATGATCGCCGGGCCGTGGCTGAAGCGGATGGGTGAGGTGCCCGGGCTGCGCGCGGTCGTCCTGGCCTCCGCGGGTTACGAGCACGCTCTGCCCT
This sequence comes from Serinicoccus profundi, assembly GCF_008001015.1. Lineage (NCBI taxonomy): Bacteria > Bacillati > Actinomycetota > Actinomycetes > Micrococcales > Ornithinimicrobiaceae > Serinicoccus > Serinicoccus profundi. The sequence goes on from NZ_CP042862.1 coordinate 806,924, forward strand.
ACCTGCCCGACGGGGTCGAGCTGGCCAACGCGGTCGGCGTGCACGACACCGCGACCAGCGAGCTGGCCCTCGCCCTGCTCCTCGCGGCCCAGCGGCAGCTGCCGCACCACGTGCTGCGCCAGGCGGACGGGGTCTGGGACCGCTCGGTCCCCGGCCCGTGGCGCTCGCTGGCCGACTCCACCGTGCTCGTCGTCGGCTACGGCGGCATCGGGACGGCCCTGACCCGTCGGCTCCTCGCCTGCGAGTGCGACGTGCTCGCGGTCGCCAGCGCCGACCGTGCGGGGGACGACCTGGTCGACCGCGTGCACGGCATCGACCGTCTGCCCGAGCTGCTGCCGCGCGCCGACGCGGTCGTGCTCATGCTGCCCCTCACCGACCGCACCCGTGGCCTGCTGGGCGCCGCCGAGCTCGCTGCCCTGCCCGACGACGCCCTCGTCGTCAATGTCGCCCGCGGTCCGGTCGTCGACACCGACGCCCTGCTCGCCGAGTGCGCGAGCGGTCGGCTGCGGGCCGCCCTCGACGTCACCGACCCCGAGCCGCTCCCCGACGGACACCCCGCCTTCTCCACCCCGGGGGTCCTCGTCGTGCCGCACGTCGGGGGAGCCTCGCCGGCCTCGCTGCCGCGGATGGGAAGTTACTTGAATTCTCAACTCACGGCATACCGCGACAATGGTGTGCTGCTGCACCAGGTGGCCGGAACGGCGTCGTCCCCCCTCTGATCTGCGATGACGTCGTTCTGGTGAACTTACGGCAACGATGTCGCTCAACCCTTGCGCAAACCTACCGGTTTCGTTATAGGGTGCCACTGACCGAGCCCGTGGGAGGCGAGGTCTCATCTGCCGGCACCCGTTCTGGGGAACCGGCTCGACATATCAGGGGTTTCACAGTGACGTATCGCTCAACGTCGGGGGCACGCCGCGCCCTGGCCGTGGTGGCTGGTTTCAGCCTCATGGCTGGGATGGCGCCGGTGGCCGCTTCCGCGCTCGATGGACCGGCTGCCGCCGGCCCGGTCAGCATGACCGGGAACTTCCAGGACGGCACCTACATCGTGGTGCTCGACAAGCTGCCGCTGGCCACCAACCCGGGCACCGCCGGGTCGGCCATGGCCAAGGTGGACACCACCTCGGCGAAGGCCATCTCCTACACCGACCAGCTGCTCGCGCAGCAGGACGGTGTCCTCCAGGGCGTCTCCGCCGAGCCGACCTACCGCTACACGGTCGCCCTCAACGGCTTCGCCGTGAAGCTCACCGCCGCCGAGGCCGCCGCGCTCTCCCAGCGCAGCGACGTCGTGTCGGTGACCCGTTCCACGATGCGCCAGCTGGACTCGGACATCCTGGGCGCGCCCGACGGCGCGCCGGCCAACCCCGACACCGACCTCTCGCCCGACCTGCTCGGTCTGCGCGGCGAGGGTGGCGTGTGGTCCCAGCTCGGGGGCCCGATGGAGGCCGGCAAGGGCACGGTCGTCGGCGTCATCGACTCCGGCATCGCCTACGACAACGACTCCTTCGCCGCCGACGGTATGCCGGCCGCCCCCGCCGGGTGGGCCGGCGAGTGCGAGACCGGTGAGGGTGACGACGCGGGCGACTTCCCGGCCTCGGCCTGCACCAACAAGATCGTCGGCGCGCGCTATTTCGTCGAGGGAGCCCGCGCGGCCGGCTACAACCCGATCACGGCGGAGAGCGTCAGCCCGCTCGACACCGACGGGCACGGCTCGCACGTCGCGGGCACGGCGGTCGGTCGCGAGGTGTCCCTCGAGGACGCGGGCGGCGAGACCTACGACCTGGCCGGCATGGTGCCGGGTGCCCACGTCGCGGCCTACAAGGTCTGCTACGACTTCGAGGACGTGAGCGGGTGCTTCCCGGACGACTCCATCGCGGCGATCGACGCCGCCGTGGCCGACGGCGTGGACGTCATCAACTTCTCGATCAGCGGTGACCCGACGACCTACGAGGACCCGGTCGACCTGGCCTTCAAGAACGCCACGGCCGCCGGGGTCTTCAACACCGCCTCGGCCGGAAACTCGGCCGAGGACGGTGTCGCGGTCGCCCACATCGGTCCCTGGCAGACCACGGTCGGCGCATCGACCCACCGCGCCGAGGACGGCCCGGTCCCCTCGATCGGCAGCTTCTCCGGGCGCGGCCCGGTGGACGTCGCGCCGGACGAGCAGACCATCCTCAAGCCGGACCTCGGAGCCCCCGGCATCAACGTCCTGGCCGCTGTCGCGAGCGAGGGCGGCACGCCCGGCTGGAACTACCTCACCGGCACCTCGATGTCGTCGCCGCACGTCGCCGGTCTCGGCGCGCTCATCGCCGCCGAGTACCCGGAGTGGTCGCCGATGGCGGTCAAGTCGGCGCTGCAGACCTCGACCATCGACTACGCCAACGCCGAGAGCAACCAGGCGGTCGTGGGTGGCACCGGCTTCGTCGAGCCGCGCGCCTTCCTCGAGCCCGGCCTGGTCTTCGACTCGGGCGAGGCCGACTGGGACGCCTTCCTGGCCGACCCGTCGACCGGTTACGACCTCAACGCCGCCTACGTCTCGATCCCCGCGCTGGGTGCCGAGCCGACGGTCCTGACCCGGACCGTCACCAACCCCGGTGACGCCGACGCGACCTTCGAGGCCTCCTTCGCCGGTCCGGACACGCTGTCCGTGACCGTCGAGCCGTCCACGGTCACCGTGCCGGCCGGCGGCACCGCCGAGGTGACGATCTCCGTCGCCAACACCGGCGCGGCCACCGACGCCTGGCAGGAGGGTGACCTCAGCTGGACCTCCGGCGACACCGTCGTCGAGATCCCGGTCCTGGCCCGCGGCCAGGTCGCCGGCGAGGACCCCGGCCCCGAGCCCGACCCGATGGTCGAGCGCGTGTTCGGCAAGGACCGCTACGCCACCGCCTCGGAGATCTCCGAGCTCTACCCGGCCATCGACACGGTCTACATCGCCTCCGGCACCGGCTTCGCCGACGCCATGTCGGGTTCGCCGGCCGCCACCCAGGGTCTGATCCCCCGGATGGCGACCACGCCCGACGGTGACCCGGCCCCGGTCCTGCTCACCAAGAACGACCACCTGCCCAACGCCACCATCGCGGCGCTGGACACGCTGGACCCGAGCAACATCGTCATCCTCGGTGGCGACGGTGCGGTGTCCGAGGACGTCGAGGGCGACCTCGCGGCCTGGGGCGACGTGACCCGCGTCGAGGGGACGGACCGTTACGAGACGTCCGCCAACCTCGCGATGATGTTCGGCGAGGACGTCGACACGGTCTACCTCGCCTCGGGCGACGACGTGGCCTACGCCGACGCCCTGGCGGGCGCCGCCCGCGCAGGCAGCGAGACCGCCCCGGTCCTGCTGACCCGTCCGGACATGGTGCCCGCGGCCACGGCCGAGGCCCTGGCCACCCTCAACCCCGACACGATCGTCGTGCTCGGTGGCGAGGGTGCGGTGAGCGACGTCGTCTACACCCAGGTGCAGGCCGACGAGCGCATCTCCGGCGCCAACCGCTACGAGACCGCTGTCGCGATCTCGCAGGAGCACGACGCCGACATCCCGGTGGTCTACATCGCCTCCGGCCGGGACTTCCCGGACGCGCTGGCGGGCTCGGCCCTGGCCGGTCACGAGGACGTGCCGGTGCTGCTCACCAAGCCCAACCAGCTGCCCTCGGCGACGCTGGCCGAGCTGGACCGGCTCAGCCCCGAGCGGGTCGTCATCCTCGGTGGCACCAACGCGGTGTCGCAGCAGGTCGAGGACCGGCTCAACGAGGAGTACCCGGGTTGGGTCGGCTGACCTGACCTGACGCCGGGATCTCCCGGATGAGATGACCGCAGGGCCGGGGTGGCGACGAGCCGCCCCGGCCCTGCGGCATACCCTGGCCACGGCGGGGAGACTGGACGACGACACGACTCGGAGGTCGAGGTATGCCCACACTGGTGCTCATCCGGCACGCGAAGGCCGAGGGTGCCCCCTCGCGACCCGGCGGTGACCACGCCCGGGTGCTCGTGGACCGGGGCAGGCAGGACGCCGGGGTGCTCGGGCGCCTGCTCACCGAGGACGGCTGGGAGCCTGATCTGGCCCTCGTGTCGACGGCGGCGCGGGCCTGGCAGACCCTCGAGGCGCTGCTGGGGGAGGAGACGGTGGAGACGTGGCCGACGCGCCGGATCTACGACGGCGGGATCGACGGCGTGCTCGAGGCGATCCGCGAGGTGCCTGCGGCGGTGGACGTGCTCTGGGTCGTCGGCCACGAGCCGGTGATGTCGAGCACCGCGTGGGACCTCACCGACGTCGGGGTGCCGGACGCCCGTCGTGAGGCGCTGCACGGGGGCCTGCCGACGGCCTCCGCGGCGGTCGTCGAGCTGGACGGCTCGTGGTCGGACATCGGCGTGGGCGCGGGCCGGCTCGTCGCGGTCCGACGTGCGCGCGACTGAACCCGGTCCGGGCCGACGGCATACCGGAAAAGTCGTTGGCCGCGCACTCGTGAGCACGTAGAGTCTTCGCTCGTGCCTGCCGTGATCGCAGCCCGGGAGCTGCGCAAGACCTATGGGGACTTCACCGCCGTCGACGGGATCGATTTCGAGGTCGAGGCGGGGGAGAGCTTCGGGCTGCTCGGGCCCAACGGCGCCGGCAAGTCGACGACGATGCGGATGATCGGCGGGACGCTGGACCGGGACGGCGGCGAGCTGAGCGTCCTCGGGATGGACCCGGGACGGCAGGGCCCGGAGGTCCGGGCGCACCTCGGGGTGGTGCCCCAGCAGGACAACCTCGACGAGGAGCTGCGGGTCCGGGAGAACATCGTCATGTACGGCCGATACTTCGGTCTGTCGCGGGCCTTCCTGCAGGTCAAGGCCGATGAGCTGCTGGCCTTCGCCCAGCTGGAGACCAAGGCCAAGGAGAAGGTCGGCAGCCTCTCCGGGGGGATGAAGCGCCGGCTCACCATCGCCCGCGGCCTCGTCAACGAGCCCAAGGTGCTGCTGCTCGACGAGCCGACGACCGGGCTCGACCCGCAGGCCCGGCACGTCCTGTGGGACCGTCTCTTCCGGCTCAAGGAGGCCGGGACCACGCTCGTGGTCACCACGCACTTCATGGACGAGGCCGAGCAGCTGTGCGACCGGCTCATCGTCATCGACCACGGCCGGATCATGGCGCAGGGCAGCCCCGCCTCCCTCATCCGCGAGCACTCGACCCGCGAGGTGCTCGAGCTGCGCTTCGGCTCGGCCCGCAACGCCGCCGTCGTCGCCCAGCTCGAGGGGGTGGGCGAGCGCAACGAGGTGCTGCCCGACCGCATCCTCGTCTACGCCCGCGACGGCGAGGCCGCGCTCGAGCAGGTCACCGCTCGCGGGCTGCACCCGGTGACGTCGCTGGTGCGCCGTTCCTCGCTGGAGGACGTCTTCCTCCGCCTCACGGGGAGGTCGCTCGTTGACTGAGCCCGCCGGGGACCTGCGTGGCGTCGCGGAGTTCGACGCGGCCGGGCTCGTCGCCTCCGGGAGGGTGCCGCCGCACCACGAGATGGCGGCGCGCGCCCGACGTTCGGGCGCCTGGTTCTACGCCGAGACCACGCTGCGCGGCATGCGCGCCTTCGCGCTGCCCATCGCGCTGTATGCCGTCCTCCAGCCGCTGCTCTACATGGTCGCCCTTGGGGTCGGGCTCGGCACGCTCGTCGATCGGGGCACCGGGCCGGTCGACGGGGTCGACTACCTCACCTTCGTCGCGCCGGCCCTGCTCGTCTCGACCGTCGTCATGTCGGTCACCGCCGAGATGACCTACCCGGTGATGAGCGGCTTCAAGTGGAACCGGCTCTACTACGGGCCCGCAGCCTCCCCGCTGCAACCCGCCCAGATCGCGATCGGCCATCTGCTGGCGGTCGTCCTGCGCTTCGTGCTCCAGGGGGCGGCCTTCTGGATCATCATGGTCCTCTTCGGGGCGGCGCCCTCGGGGTGGTCGTGGCTGGTCGTGCCCGTGGGGGTGCTCACCGCGACCGCCTTCGGGACGCCGTTGCAGGCCTACGCCTCGACCCTGGAGGACGAGGGCTTCGAGTTCGCGTTCATCCAGCGCTTCGTGGTCATGCCGATGTTCCTCTTCGCCGGGACCTTCTTCCCGCTCTCGGCGATGCCGATCTGGCTGCACTGGATCGGCTGGATCTCGCCGGTGTGGCACGGGACGCAGCTGGCGCGGGTGGCGTCCTACGGCGCCGACGTCCCGCCCCTCCTCATCGTGGTCCACCTGGCCTTCCTCCTCGCCTGCACGGTCGGCGGCATCATCTGGGCGACCCGCTCCTACACCCGCAGGCTGCACTCGTGAGCGCGGTCGGACCGGGCGCACCGATCGGGCCGGGGTCGGCGGCGGTCGCCGCCACGGGGAGCGGACGCATACCTCTGCTCGCGTCCATGGCCTCGGGCAACGTCGCCGCCGTCCTGGAGCGCGGCTTCACCGTCGTCCGCAACCAGAACTGGATGATCCTCGTCTCCGGCTTCTTCGAGCCGGTGTTCTACCTGCTGGCGATGGGCATCGGGATGGGCAGCCTCGTCGGGGAGGTGACCGGGCCCGACGGGCAGCCGATCGGGTATGCCGCCTACATCGCCCCGGCCCTGCTCGCGACGTCGGCGATGAACGGCGCGATCTACGACTCGACGTGGAACGTCTTCTTCAAGCTGCGCTTCGCCAAGCTCTACCAGGCGATGCTGCAGACCTCGCTCGGGCCGCTGGACGTCGCGCTCGGTGAGATCCTCATGGCGCTCTTCCGCGGTTTCCTCTATGCCCTGGGCTTCCTCGGCGTCATCGCCGCCATGGGCCTGGTGACCTCGTGGTGGTCGCTGCTCATGGTGCCGGCCGCGGTGCTCATCGCCTTCGGGTTCGCGGCGCTCGGGATGGGGATCACGAGCTATCTGACGAGCTTCCAGCAGATGGACCTCATCAACTTCGCGCTGCTGCCGATGTTCCTCTTCTCGGCGACGCTCTACCCGATCGGCGTCTACCCGGAGTGGATCCAGTGGTGCATCATGGCGATGCCGCTCTGGCACGGCGTCGAGCTCATGCGCCAGCTCTCGGTCGGCCACTTCGACGCGCTGACGTGGGTGCACAGCCTCTACTTCGTCGGCATGACGCTCCTCGGGCTGGCGCTGACGACCGTGCGGCTCCGGGCGCTGTTCCTGCGCTGAGGTCGGGCCTAGCGCAACCAGCTGGTCATGCTGCGGACGCGTCGGCCGGCGTGCTCCAGCGGGTGGGCGCCGGCGGCGGCCTCCCGGCGGCTGCTGACGGTCTGGTGGTCGCCGGACTGGCCCGAGGGGCCGTGCTGGGTGGCGAACCCTGCGGCATAGATCTGGTCCACCTGCGTCTTGAGCTCGTGGACGAGGGCGACATAGGCGACCTCGGGCTCGACGCCGCGCCCGGTCAGATCCTCGAACGCCGACTCCAGGGCCTCCTGGAGCGGCCGCTGGATGCGGTCCTGGGCCGAGGCCATCGCGATGCTCTCGCGGTCGATCGTGGTCACGACCGCGCCCGATCGCAGCGCGCCCATCGCGGCGGCGTAGGCCGTGAGCGTCGCCCACGCGGCACCGCTGTCGTCACGGGCGACGGCCACGAGGGCAGGGCAGCCGCGGCCGTCGAGATACTCCTCGCGGACCCGGTCGCCGCTGCCGATGCTGCGCAGCATCGCGAGGTCGACTCCCTCCGGCACGGTGAGCAGGCCGTCATGGACCGCCGTCGCAGTGGTGACGATGACGAGGTCGCCCGGCTCGGAGTGCTCCTGCACGAGGCGCGTCACCGTGCGTGGGCCGTCGTCGCCGTGGCCGAGGCTCGGGACGAGGAGGATGTCGCACCGCGCGACCGCCTCCTCGGGAAGCGCGACCGGCAGACCTTCGACCTCGGCGCGGGCCGCGAGCCGGCTGTCCGGATCGATGCCGACCCAGACGTCGACGCCGCTGTCCCGCAGGTTGAGCGCGTGGGCTGCGCCCATCGCATCGAAGCCCAGCACCGCCACCTGGCGGTCCTGCAGCAGGGTCAGATCGGCGCTGCTCGGGTCCAGGGTGCTCACGTCGCCAGGGTACCGACCCGTCCTGCCTTCCCCGCGCGGGCCCGAGGGTCTCGTGGCCCCGAGACCGCGTGTCCGATCTCGGAGGGCCAGGTCGCCGGTTCTTGGGAGGTCGGAAGGGCGGATCCCGCGGGAGTAGGAGGGGCAGAACTCGGACGTCGGGAGGTCAGACCAGCGGATCCCGCGGGAGTAGGAGGGGCAGAACTCGGACGTCGGGAGGTCAGACCAGCGAATCCCGCGGGAGCAGGAGGGGCAGAACTCGGACGTCGGGGAGGTCAGAACGGCGGATCCTCGCTGCTGTCATCCTCGGCGTGAGGGCGCCGGTTCGTGGTGCTCTCACCGGGAGGTTGTCCGCCCGTGATGCTCTGGGAGGACGGTTGTCCGCTCGACTCGGACGCGGCACCGGCGTCGGCGCTGGCGCCGTGGGCTCGACGGGTGAACGGGTCGGTCCAGTGATCCGCGCGGAGCACGGCGGCCGGAGAGGAGTCCAGCAGGCGATCGGGCGTGGGTGTGCCCGGCCGTGGACCGGTCACCCGGCGCCCGTCGCGCTGCCTCGTCTGGCGCACCCACACGACGCGGTGGCCGTCGTCGACGAGGTGAGCATCGCTGTCGGGGTCGTCGTCCGCGGCATCCAGCCGGTCGGTCCGGGATCGGTGGGCGAGCGCTGCATAGACCATCAGCGAGGCGAGGTGCCGTCGCTCCGCAGCTTCGTCGAGGGGTGGTGCGTCGCGATGGTCCCCCTGGTCACGGATGTCGATGGTGTGGCCCGGCCCCTGCCCCGTGCGTGCATGGACACCGGCCGTGGTGTCGCTTGGCCCTTGCCCCGTGCGTGCATGGTCACCTGCCGTGGTGTCGCTTGGGTCTTGCACCGTGCGTGCATGGTGACCCGCCGTGGTGTCACCCAGGCCGAGGTACTGCCGGTAGTCGTGCGGTCGGGTCCGGTAGTGCCGACCGAAGAGCGAGGTCCAGGTGACCGTGCGGGAGGCGTCGATCTCGGCGTCCCAGAACTTCTCCGTCTTGAGGGCGTGGACCACGGTGTCGAGACCCTGGAGGTTGCCCTCGGTGGTCGAACCGCCGAGGAGGTACTCCGTGACGTGGTCGAGCTGGCCGTCGCGCACCGGGAGGACGCCATCGGGAGCGCGGGACAGCAGATCGGCCGCGAGCACCTGTCGGCGCATCGCCGCGTCCGGCTGGTAGCGGGCGAGCGAGCGCTCGCGGCACCGACCGTCAGCGGGGTCGGTCAGGAGGCGGTGCAGGGTCGTGCCAGGGGAGAGGACCATGTCTCGGATCGACCCCGGCGTCACGAAGTGCGAGGCTCGCCCGACCACCCGACCGACCCCCTGGGTCAGGCCCGGGTCGTCACCCGGATGGCGTGCTGGACCGCCACCGTGATCGGGGGTCGGCGGGTGGTCGTCATCCGTCGCATCCCCCGAGGCCCCCGCGGTGCCGGCGGGGGGTCGGGGCCACCGCGGCTCCCCCAGCCCCTGCGGTGCCGGTGGGGCCAGCATCGTGGTGGCCTTCGGGGGTGCAGGTCACGGACGGCCACGGGACCAAGACCTGCAGCTCGTAGCTGGGCGTCCCGGAGATGATCTGCGCCAGCGTGGCGATGTCGTCCGGTGTGACGAGTGCCTGCAGGTCGGCTGCGGTTGCCCCGGTCAGGGTCGTCCGGCACCGAGCTCGTGCGGGTGGAGGCTGCCGCCAGCCCGGGCAGGGGGAGCGTTCCGTGCAGCAGGAGGGCACGAGCGATGTCCGACCGGAGCTGGGCCTCGGTGCGTTCGTCCCCGGCAGCATGGGCCTTCTTGGCGAGGAGGTAGAGGCGGTCGGCGCAGGCCGTGGTGCCCACGGCGTCGCCGGTGATGACCACCTGGCCGGTGCCGTCGTCGTCGACGATGGCGTAGGCGGTGCGGGCACGGTGCCGCGCAGCCCGGGCGCGGGCCTCGGCCTCGGGGTCTGCGGATCGGGCGCGGGTCACCTCGCGGTGCAGAGCCTGGACGAACTGTTTGGCGCCCCAGGGGCCGTCGTTCAGCGCGCCGTCGGGATCGAGCCGCTCGACCGCGACGCCAGGGGTGCCCGACCCGTCGTCAGCGTGGCCCTCGCGGGTGAGGGTGTCCGTCGTGGCGAACAGGGACCGCGCCACGTCGCCGGCATCCTCGTGCGGCAGTTGCCCCGCGAGCCGCCAGAAGTGCTCCACCTGCGTCCAGGTCGCCACCCCGGCCCGGAGCGCGTCCCGGACGGGGACCCTGGTCGAGGCGGGGGAGACGGCCACGGCGACGAGCTGGCGGGCGGCGCCCCGGCCGAGGCCGGTGAGGGCGCTGATCTCGGCGGCCGTCACCGACTTGGCGCGGGCGCGCCACCGCTCACGGGCCGTGCGGGAGAGCTCGTGCGGGTCCACGACGCCCTGACGGCCCAGCAACTCCTCGCCGGTGCGGGCCGCGAGCTCGCGAGCGGCGTGCATCCGTGCGCCCTCGAGCCGGCGGATCATCACGTGCGCCGCCTCCAGAGCATCCAGGCAGGTCTCCGGCGACATGCCCTCAGCCCCTGCCAGCGCGAGCCGTACCCTCTCCAACAGCTCTCCCTCGGACACGCAGGCCAGACGACCCTTCATCGAGAGGAATCTCCGGCTCCTCCGGCCCCACAGCGCCTGCTGGTGCGCTCACCTTCATCACCCCCCGGTCATCTCGTCCTGGTGTCGATCATAGCACACATGTTCGAACACGCTGTCATTGTCCACAGCCGTGTCCGCCGGCGTCAGCGGCCTGGCCTCGCGGCGCCTGCCCGCCCCGGTCTCGGCACGGCATACCAGAGCGTCCCGACCCTCTCTCCTTGACGTCACGGCATCTCTGCCCCTGGCGATGACGCCTGGTCAACGGACTACGCTGCGGCCATGAGCCAGACAGCGACGTCCACCTCCTTCGCCGTCACCGAGGCGAGCGACCGACGCAGCCCGGAGCAGATCTCCGAGCTGCTCGACAACCCTGGTTTCGGCAACCTCTTCACCGAGCACATGGTGCTCGTGGAGTGGGACAAGGAGCAGGGCTGGCACGACGCCCGCCTCGTGCCCTACGGCCCCATCCCGCTGGACCCGTCGGCCGCGGTGTTCCACTACGCGCAGGAGATCTTCGAGGGGATGAAGGCCTACCGTCACGCGGACGGCACGGTCTGGACGTTCCGTCCTGAGCGCAACGCCGAGCGCTTCAACAACTCGGCCCGCCGCCTCGCGATGCCCGAGCTGCCGCCGACGCTCTTCCTCGACGCCATCAAGGAGCTCGTCACGCTCGACCAGGCCTGGGTGCCGGGGGCGGACGCCGCCGAGATGTCGCTCTACCTCCGCCCGTTCATGATCGCCACCGAGGAGGCGCTGGGGGTGCGGCCGAGCAACCGTTACCTCTTCAGCGTCATCGCCTCGCCGGCAGGGGCCTACTTCTCCGGCGGTCTCAAGCCCGTGAGCCTGTGGGTGAGCGACCAGTACGTCCGCGCGGCCGCAGGAGGCACCGGCGCCGCGAAGTGCGGCGGCAACTACGCCGCGTCGCTGGCCAGCCAGGCCGAGGGCATCGAGCACGGCTGCGACCAGGTCGTCTTCCTCGACGCGGTGGAGCACCGGTATGTCGAGGAGCTCGGCGGGATGAACCTCTTCTTCGTGTATGCCGACGGTCGCGTCGTGACCCCCGAGCTCACCGGCACGATCCTGCCCGGGGTGACCCGCTCCTCCCTCATCGACCTGCTGCGCGAGCGCGGGCACCAGGTGGAGGAGCGGCGGTTCACCATCGACGAGTGGCGCGACGGCGTGGCCAGCGGCGAGATCGCCGAGGTCTTCGCCTGCGGCACCGCGGCGGTCATCACGCCGGTCGGTCGGCTCGCCTGGAGCGGTGGCGAGCTGGACATGCCGGCCGAGCACAAGGTCACCGAGGACCTCCGGGCCGAGCTGCTCGACGTGCAGTACGGCCGCGCCGAGGACCGGCACGGCTGGCTCTACCAGCTGGTCTGAGGGACCTGCGCGGGGAGTGACCGCCGTGTGACGACGGGCGACCCCTATCCCGACGACGGCATGATCGGCTCGGGAGGGACGCCGGAGGAGTTGACCCAGCGCCCCTCGATGAGGTCGACGCGCTGGTTGCCGAGATCGCTCAACAGCACCCACAGGGTCTCTGACGACTCCCAGACCAGGCCGACGCCGTGCCGATGGCTGTGCATTCTGTCGTCCTGGAAGAGCACCTCACCCGAAGCGGTGGTGATCGGCGGCCGACTCATCTGCACGCCGTTCCAGACGCCTGCATCGATCAAGGTGGCCACATGCTCGCCGTCCGGCGCCGCCATGGTCTCGCCGACCCTGTTGACTTAGTCGGGCCGGTCCTGCCTGTCAGTACACCCCACGGTTGCGACGACCAGCGCCGTCACGACAGCCGCCGATGCCCATCTCTGCCGCGTCCTCATCCGTCCCCTCCGTCTGCTCCCACGCCTTCCCCCAGTGTCCAGCACCGAGCGTGTGCGCGCTCAGTGGGCGACCAGCCCGTGCAGCACCGCGAGGAGCCGCTGCCGCAGCGCGTTGGAGCGTCGGGTGAAGGCGCGCTGGGCCTCGGCATACTCACGCTTGCCGTCCGCGGTCTCGATCCGCACCGGCTCGTAGCCGAGGGACCGCAGGTCGTAGGGCGCCGCGCGCATGTCGAGCTCGCGGATGTCGCGCGCGAGCAGGAAGGCGTCGAGCGTGAGGTCGCTCGGCACCGCCGGCGCGAGCTTGAAGCACCATTTGTAGACATCCATGCCCGCGTGCAGGCAGCCCGGCTGCTCGAGGTCGAGCTGGGTCTCGCGGCTGGGGGTGAGGGTGTTGCGTGGCGTGGCGTCGGGGGTGAAGAAGCGGTGGGCGTCGAAGTGGGAGCAGGCGACCTGGTGGGTCTCGACGACCGCGTCGGTGCCCTCGGGTCCGAGCCGCAGCGGCCAGTCGTGCCGGACCTCCTCGGCGTCGGCGCGGTAGACCATGGCCCACTCGTGCAGGCCGAAGCAGCCGAACCGGCCCGGTCGCGAGAGGGTCGCGGTCAGCAGGTCGCGCACGAAGCCGATGGTGCGGCCGCGGCGTTGCACGAACCCCGCCACGTCGAGGTATGCCGTGCCCCTCTCGTCGAGCAGGTAGCCGCTCCACCCCTCCCGCTCGTGCCCCTCGGCGAGGCCGGTGCCGGCGCCGGGGTGCCAGCGAGCGAGCTGGGCCGGGCGGAAGTTGTAGTACTCCCACAGGAAGTCGTCCACGGGGTGGGTGCGCCCCTCGACGCGGCGCGCCAGCCGGTCTGCGGTGAGCTGCTCCACGGCTCGCGCGTGCGCTTCGGCGCGTGGGCGCCATACCTCCTCCGGGAGGACCTGCATCCCCACGGACGCCACCGTCACCGCGTGCTCGGCAGCGTCATGATCTCGGCCCCGTCCTGCGTGATCGCGATGGTGTGCTCGCTGTGTGCGGTGCGGCACCCCGTGGCGCTGCGCAGCGTCCATCCGTCGGCGTCGGTGACGAGCCTGTCGGTGTCGACCATGATCCACGGCTCCAGAGCGATCATCAGCCCGGGTTGCAACCGAAAGCCACGCCCCTGCTTGCCGGTGTTGGGGACGTGCGGATCCTGATGCATGGTGGACCCGATCCCGTGGCCCCCGAAGTCGGTGTTGATCGGGTAGCCCGCACCGCTCAGGACGCTGCCCATGGCGTGGGCGAGGTCGCCGATCGTGGCGCCCGGCCGGGCGGCCGCGATGCCGGCGGTGAGGGCCCGCTCCGTGGTGGAGATGAGGGCAGTGCTCTCCTCGGTCGCCTCGCCGACGACGAAGCTGATGGCCGAGTCCGCGGCGATCCCGCCCGTCGAGACGGCGAGATCCAGCGTCAGCAGGTCGCCGTCGGCGAGGGCGTAGTCATGGGGCAGCCCGTGCAGCACCGCGTCGTTGACCGAGGTGCAGATGTAGTGGCCGAACGGGCCACGTCCGAAGGAGGGCTCGTAGTCGACGTAGCAGGACTCCGCCCCAGCCTCCTCGATGATCTCCTGGGCCCACGCGTCGAGCTCGAGCAGGTTGGTGCCGACCGTGCAGCGCGCACGCAGACTGCGCAGGACGTCGGCGACCAGCGCTCCACTGATGCGGGCCTGCTGCAGCTCGGCGGTGGTGAGGATCTCGATCACGCTCGTGGTTCTCCTTGAGTCGGGTTCATCCCACTGTAGGCGCGGTGACCGACTGCGCTGCCCGCGCCGGATGTGAGATCCTGGAGGAGGGACGCCGAGACCTGGCGATCACCCCGGACGAGGCACGTCGTACCCGGCACCGTCGACGACGTGAACGCCCTGGAGGGGCGACATCATGATGGCTCTGTCGTGGATCGTGCTCATTCTGTCCGGTGTCCTGGAGAGCGTGTGGGCCGCGGCCCTCACCCGCTCGGAGGGGTTCACCCGGCTCTGGCCCAGCGTCGTCTTCGGGGTGGCGCTCGCGTTCAGCATGGCGGGGCTGGGGTGGTCGCTGCGCTCGATCCCGCTCGGCACGGGGTATGCCGTGTGGGTGGGGATCGGCGTCGTCGGCACGGCGGTCTACGGGATCGTCGCGCTGGGGGAGCCGGCCACGGTCGCGCGGATGGTGTGCCTGGTCGCGATCATCGGCGGCATCGTCGGGCTCAAGCTCACCTCGGGCCACTGACATACCCTGAGCGCATGCGTATCTGCCGCTTCACTGATGGTGACGACCCGCGATTCGGCCTGGTCGACGGGGCTGGTGAGAAGATCGCCGGGATCACCGGGGACCCGCTCTACACCAAGATCGAGCTGACCGGCGAGACCTTCGAGGTCGCCGACGTGCGGCTGCTGGCCCCGGTGATCCCGCGGAGCAAGGTGGTCGCGATCGGGCGCAACTATGCCGACCACGCCCGCGAGATGGGCAACGAGCTGCCCGCCGAGCCGATGATGTTCTTCATCCCCAACACCTCGGTGTGCGGCCCGGGCGACCCGGTGGTCATCCCGTCGTTCGCGACCGAGATCTCCTACGAGGCCGAGCTGGCGGTCGTCATCGGGCGGCTCTGCAAGGACGTCTCCGTGGCGGACGCCGCGTCGGTGATCTTCGGCTACACCTGCGCTAACGACGTCACCGCCCGCGACCTGCAGCGCGGCGACGGGCAGTGGGCGCGGGCCAAGGGGATGGACACCTTCACCCCGCTCGGGCCGTGGATCGAGACCGACCTGGACACGGCCGACCTGTCGGTGCGCTCGATCGTGGACGGTGAGGTCCGCCAGGACGGCACGACCGCCGACATGCACTTCGGGATCCCCGAGCTCATCGCGCACGCCTCGGCGGCCTTCACCCTGTTGCCCGGCGACATCATCCTCACCGGCACCCCGGCGGGCGTCGGGCCCATCACGGCCGGCCAGCGGTGCGAGGTCGAGGTCGAGGGGATCGGTGCGCTGGCCAACCCCTTCGTGGCGGCTGACGACGACTGAGATGACCGAGGCTCCCATCGGGGTCTTCGACTCCGGCTTCGGCGGTCTCACCGTCGCCCGTGAGGTTCTGGACCAGCTGCCGCACGAGTCGGTGCTCTACCTCGGTGACACCGCTCGGACCCCCTACGGCCCGCGACCGATCGCGCAGGTGCGCGAGTTCTCCCTCGAGTGCCTCGACCGTCTCGTCGAGCACGGGGTCAAGGCGCTCGTCATCGCGTGCAACAGCGCGTCGGCGGCAGTGCTCGCCGACGCGCGGGAGCGGTATGACGTGCCCGTCGTCGAGGTCATCCGTCCGGCCGTCCGCCGCGCGATGGCGGTGACCCGCAACGGGCAGATCGGTGTGATCTCGACGGCGGCGACCCACCAGTCACGGGCCTACGTCGACTCCTTCGTCGCCGCGCCGCCCTCGGTGCGCGTCGCCAGCCAGCCGTGCCCGCGCTTCGTCGAGCTCGTCGAGGCGGGCATCACCAGCGGGCCCGAGGTGATCGAGGTCGCCCGCGACTACCTCGCGCCGCTGCAGGAGCGGGCGATCGACACCCTCATCCTCGGGTGCACGCACTACCCGCTGCTGACGCAGGCCCTGCAGTACGTCCTCGGCGAGCAGGTGCAGCTCGTCTCCTCCGCGGCGGCCACCGCCGCGGACCTCTTCCGGGTGCTGACCGACTCCGAACTGCTCGCCGCGCAGGGCAACGTGCCGGTGCACCAGTGGCTCACGACCGGGGACCCGGACGGCTTCCACTACCTCGCCCGACGCTTCCTCGGCCCCGAGGTCGAGCAGGTGCACCGCGCCTTCGTCGGCCGGCCGGAGGAGTGGGGCTGAGGCGGGCCACCGGCTGGCCGGTGAGCCGCTGACCGGACGCTCGGAACCAGAGTCGCGACCCCGGAGTCCCACCACGGGCACTCGACCCGTCCAGGTCCTGGACTGGCGGCATACGTCCCGCGGCGATCGAGGAGCGATGAGCCATGACCACGGTGAACCGGATGAGTCGGGTCGCGATCAGCGGGGTGGCTGGCGCCCTGCTGCTGGCGGGATGTGCCACCAGCGAGTATGCCGATGGCCCGGCAGGTGTGGAGCGGCGCGAGGACCCCGTGATGAGCCAAGTGGGGAAGAGGGGCACCTGCGGTGCGGACGGTCCGACCTTCGAGTCCGTCGAGGCAGCCATGGCCGAGTCCACGTTGATCGTGCGTGGCGTGGCCACCATCGTCGAGGAGGAGAGCAGTGTCCCGGGGTCGGCGGGGGTGCCCGGCTGGGAGGTGCAGGTGACGGGTTCGTGGAGCGAGGAGGTGCAGGTGGGCGAGACCGTCGAGGTCGTCGCCCCTGAGCTCATCCCGGGCACCGAACGCTGCTTCGCCCGGTTCGTGGAGGGTGCGGAGTCCTACTTCTTCCTCAGCAACGAGCACTCCACGCAGAGCCTGGTCTACTACCCGATCGTCGTGATGATCGAGACCGACGACGGTCGTTTCGTCGACGCCGACCTGCGGATCGAGCCGGCAGAGGGCGAGGAGATCGCGGCCGCCCTCGACGCCGCGGGTCTGGACCGCACCCCGTAGCGCCTCAGCAGCGCCGCGACCGAGCGAGCCTGGCCGCATCGGCCCGGGGCGCTGTCAGGATCCCATCAGCCGACCCGCGTAGTCTTCTCGATCCCCTGTCCACAGTCATACCCAGAGAAACGGACCCATGCCACCTGGCTGTACCTACGGCTCACCCGCCCGCCGCACCGAGCGCAGGGATGAGCCGTGACCACCGCCATCGTCCTGATCCTCGTCGGCATGCTGGCCATCGGCCTCATCATCGCGGCGAACGGCTACTTCGTGGCCCAGGAGTTCGCCTACATGTCCGTGGACCGGCTGCGGCTCGCGGCCGAGGCCGACGCGGGGGATGAGTCCGCCGCCCGCGCGCTCCGGGTCACCCGCCGCACCTCCTTCATGCTGTCCGGCGCCCAGCTCGGGATCACCGTCACCGGCCTGTTGGTGGGGTATGTCGCAGAACCTCTCGTCGGGCGCGGCCTGTCGATCATCCTCGGCGACACCGGTGTGCCCGAGGCCCTGAGCATCACCGTCGGCACCGTCGCGGCGCTGGCCATCGCCACCGTCGTGCAGATGATCTTCGGTGAGCTCTACCCCAAGAACCTCGCCATCGCCAACGCCGGGCCGCTCGCCCGGGGTCTGGCCCGCTCGACCCTGATCTACCTCGCCGTCTTCGGCTGGCTGATCAAGGTCTTCGACTGGTCGGCCAACGTGCTGCTGCGCCTCTTTCGCATCGAGCCGATCCACGACCTCGACACCACGGCCACCGCCGAGGACCTCGAGCGGATCGTCGCCGACTCCCGCGACAGCGGTGACCTGCCGCCCGAGCTCTCCGTGCTGCTCGACCGCATCCTCGACTTCCCCGACCAGGACGTCGAGCACGCCCAGGTCCCGCGCTCCCGGGTCGACGTCATCGCTCCCGACACCCCGATCGACCAGGTCAGGCAGCTCATGGCCGACGGGCACACCCGTTATCCCGTCGTCGACGCCGACGGGCAACCGGTCGGCGTGGTCAGCCTGGTCGACCTCCTGCGCAACCCTGACGCCGAGCTGGCGAGCCACATCATGCGTGAGCCGGTCATCGTGCCGACGCTCATGCCGCTGCCGGACGCTGTGGCCGAGCTGACCAGCTCTGGTCAGCAGCTGGCATGCGTGGTGGACGAGTACGGCGGCTTCGCCGGCGTCCTCACCATGGAGGACCTCGCCGAGGAGTTGCTCGGCGAGATCACCGACGAGCACGACGGCGAGGTGCCCGAGGGCATCGTCGTCGAGGACCAGCACCTCTGGCGGCTCGACGGCGACGTGCACGTCGATGAGCTGGAGCGGACCCTCGGCCACGACCTGCCCGAGGGCGACTACGAGACCGTCTCCGGGCTCGTCATCGCCGAGCTCGGTGCCCTGCCCGACATCGGGCAGACCGTCATCGTCGACCTGGCCGAGGCGCCGGGCGAGATGGTGCTCGACGAGCGGGTCACCCGCTCCGTCGAGATCGAGGTGCGCGCGATCGACCGGCACGTGCCCAGCCTGCTCGGGGTCCGTCTGGTCGAGCGAGCCCTCGCCCAGGACCCGGAGTCGATGGACGACGGTGAGCCATCCGTACCTCGGCCTGATGCCGACCACCCGGACGCCACGACCGAGGAGGAGCAGCGATGAGCGGCCTCACCGTCACCCTCATCACCGCCGCACTCATCGTGCTGAGCGCGTTGTTCGTCATCGTCGAGTTCGCGCTGCTCGGTGCCCGCCGCAGCCGGCTCGAGGCCGAGGCGGAGCACTCGCCGTCGGCGCGCGCCGCCCTGCGCAGCATGAACGAGCTGACGATCATGCTCGCCGGAGCCCAGCTCGGGATCACCGCCTGCACGTTCGCGCTCGGCGCGGTCACCAAGCCCGCCCTCGACTACTGGCTCGGCCCGATCCTCGCCGACGTCGGTCTGCCGGGCTGGGTCGCCGGAGGTATGTCGTTCGCGCTGTCCCTGCTCTTCGTCACCTTCCTGCACCTCGTGGTCGGGGAGATGGCGCCCAAGTCGTGGGCGATCGCCCACCCGGAGCGGGCCGCCAAGCTCGTCGCGATGCCGATGCGCGGGTTCATCGTCGTCGTGCGACCGCTGCTGCTGTGGGTCAACTCCATCGCCAACAAGCTCGTCTCCGCCAGCGGGGTCACCCCGGTGGACCGGGCCGCGGTCGGCGGCCAGGACGCCCAGACGATCCGTGTGCTGGTGGAGCAGTCGGCGGCCGAGGGTGCGCTGGAGAGCACCTACCAGGAGCAGATCACCGACGCCCTCGAGCTGGAGGGCCTCACCCTGGCCGAGCTCGCCCTCGAGCACCTCGACCTCGCCGCGGTCGGCTCGGCCGCCTCCATCGGCGAGCTGCAGGCCGTGGCGGCCCGCACCGGGCACAAGCGGATCCTCATGCTCGACGACGACACCACCGACCCTCGCGTCGTGCACGTCCGGGACACCCTGCTCCACCCGCTGGAGGACTCAGCGGAGGCGCTGGCGCGTCCCGCCCTCGTGCTCCCGGCGCAGACCCCGGTCTACGAGGCGCTCACCACGATGCGCCAGTCCGGCGAGCAGCTCGTCGTGCTGCGCGGTGACGCACGCCTGGTCGGGCTGGTGACCGTCGCCGACATCATGCAGCGGGTCCTGCCGCGCGAGCACCAGGCGAGCTGAGGCCTCATCCTCCTCGGGGCGCTCCGGTCGGCTGACCGGCGCACGTCAGGTGCTTACGAGTTGGTGACGATCCGCTCCGTCGGGGGGTGGGGGTCGGTGGCGGAGCGCATGATGGAGGCATGGTCATGACACGCGAGCACGACACCGCCGCCGAGGAGCACCCAGGCGCGGTGCGGCGAGGTCCGCTCGCCGCCCTCGCCGGGGTCGCCGCCGGCGCCGCGACCCTGGGCGTCGCCGAGCTGCTGGCGGCGGTCTGGGCGCGCTGGCTCGGCTCGGCCGGGGTGTCCTCGCCGCTGCTCGCGGTGGGCGGCGCCTTCGTCGACCGCACACCGCCCTGGCTCAAGGACTGGGCGATCGAGACCTTCGGCACCGCCGACAAGCTCGCCCTCGGGGTCGGTATGGCGCTCACCCTCACCGTCGTCTGCGCCGTCATCGGCGTGCTGACCTGGCGGCGGCGCACCCTCGGCATGGTGCTCTTCGCGATCGTCGGCCTCGTGGGCCTCCTCGCGGTCCTCAGCCGGCCCGCGAGCGGTGTCCTCGACCTCGTGCCCACCGCGGTGGGAGTCGTCGTCGGCGGGCGCGTGCTCGGCTCCCTGACGGCCCAGGTGGGCGGCCTGGTGTCAGCGCTGCCGCAGCGCTCGCCGCACCCGGCCGGTCGACCCTCCACCGGGGCCTCCCGCCGACGCGTGCTCCTCACCGCCGGTGGCATCACCGGTCTGGGTGTCCTGGGGGTCGTCGGCGGACAGCTGCTGAGCACCGCCGGTCGCGCCGCGACGCGCACCGCGGAGGCGCTCGGGCTGCCCGTCCCGACTCGCACGGTGAGCGTCCCGGCCGGTGCCGGGAGCGACATCACCGGCCACACGCCCTACCTCGTCCCCAACGACGACTTCTACCGCATCGACACCGCGCTGCGGGTCCCGCGCGTCGACGCGGCCGGCTGGACGCTGCGGGTCACCGGCATGGTCGATGAGGAGATCGAGATCACCTATGCCGACCTGCTCGCCGAGGAGCACGTCGAGGCCCTCGTCACCCTGACCTGCGTGTCCAACCAGGTGGGGGGCGACCTCGTCGGCAACGCGCGCTGGCAGGGGTGGCCCGTGCGCGAGCTCCTGGCCCGGGCCGGGGTGCAGCCGGAGGCCGACATGGTGCTCTCCCGCAGCACCGACGGCTGGACGGCCGGCACCCCCATCGAGGCGCTCACCGACGACCGCGACTCCCTGCTGGCCGTCGCCATGAACGGTGAGCCGCTGCCGGCGGAGCACGGCTACCCGGTGCGCCTCGTCGTGCCCGGCCTCTACGGCTACGTCTCGGCCACCAAGTGGGTGACCGAGCTCAAGGTGACCCGCTTTGACGCGGACGAGGGCTACTGGACCCCGCGCGGCTGGTCCGAGCGCGGGCCGATCAAGACCGCGTCGCGGATCGACGTGCCGCGCTCGGGCGGCGAGCTGGAGCCCGACGCCGAGGGCGCGGTGACGCTCGCCGGCGTCGCCTGGGCCCAGCACCGCGGCATCGAGCGGGTCGAGGTCCAGATCGACGACGGCGACTGGCAGGAGGCGACCCTGCTCGAGGAGCCGACCATCGACTCCTGGCGGCTGTGGACGTATGCCTGGCCCGACGCCTCCTCCGGCGAGCACCAGGTGCGGGTGCGGGCGACCGACGCGACCGGTGAGACGCAGACGGAGGCCACCGCCCCGCCTGCTCCCGACGGCGCCAGCGGCTGGCACACCGTCGACTTCAGCGTCGCGTGAGGTCGGGAGAGTCCGCGGGCGCGTCCGCCCTGTCCGCCCCGGGCTGCTGGGTCCGCGCAGCGGCGACGGCGCGCCGCACCGTGAGGCTGCCCGACCAGGCCAGGCAGGCAGCCACTATCGTGGCGATGACCGTGACCGCGAAGGCCGGCCGGTAGCCGCCGAGGTCGGCCAGCTGCCCGGCGAGCGCGGCGCCCAGGGCATACCCGGTGCCGGTCATCGCCGCCAGGGTCGTCATCGCGGCCCCGAGGCGACGCGGGGGAGTGCTGCGCTCGGCGAGGGTGAAGGTCGTGATCATCGAGGGGGCGACCGCCACACCCAGGCAGAGCAGCGCGACGCTGAGGGTCCCGATCGAGAAGACGAGCAGCAGCGGCAGCGCCAGCACGACGAGGGCGAGGGTGAAGATCCGCAGCCGTCGCACCTGGCCGACGCTCTCGGGCAGGGCGACGACCGCCAGCCCGGCCAGGACGCTCCCGATGCCGAGCAGCGCGTGCAGCAGGCCGGTGAGACCGGGCTGACCGGCCTGCGTCGCGAGGACGGACGTGCCGGTCTGGATCGACCCGAAGACCATGCCGATGCCCAGCTGCGTCCCGGCGAGGACCAGCAGCGCGGGCGTGAGCAGCCGGGCCGCGTGCGCCGGCCCTGCGGGTGCCGCCCCCACGAGGGTGACCGTCGGGTGCAGGGCGAACCACGTGCCGAAGGCGCCCAGGAGCAGGGCCGCCACGACCAGCGAGGTCACCGGCGCGGTGATCGCCACGATGACCCCGACCAGGGCCGGGCCGAGCACGAAGGAGGCTTCGTCGGCGGCACCCTCGTAGGAGAATGCCGCGTCCATCACCCGGGGGTCGGCGTCGGTCGCCGCAGCGCTGATGGGCCGCCACCGCACCCGGGCCATGGTGCCGATCTGGGGGACGAAGGCCCCGGCGACGGCTGCGGTGGCCGGCAGTGGCCACCACGGCTGCCCTGGCTCGTGGGCCCAGGTCAGGGCGGCCAGGGCGAAGAGGCCTAGCGTGCCGACCACGCTCTGGACCACGAGGACCGGTCGTTGGCCGACCCGGTCGGTGAGCGACCCGGCGATCGGCGCGCCGACCGCGTTGGAGACCGCGAGGGCGCCGGCGGTGACGCCGCCCGCGGCATACGAGCCGGTCGCGCCGGAGACCGCGAGCAGCGCCGCGATCTGCGACATGGCCAGCGGCAGGCGCCCGAGGAAGGCGATGAGGACGTAGAGGGGCCCGGTCAGGGCGAGGAGCTGTCGATAGGACTGGACGGGTGACAAGGGGGTATGCCTCTCGCAGGGGTCCGTGAGTACGGACGCGCGCGCCGTCCCAGCCACCCGGCGCGCAGAACCCTTGTCATGCAGTCCCCATCCTACCGTGCCCGGCTCAGGCGATGATGCGGCGTCCTGGCTCGCGCTCGCCCCCGGCGCGCGCCGTGCCCACCCGACCCGCCAGCACGTCCTCCCACGCGGCCGAGAGGCGCGGCACCACCTCCCGCAGCTGCTCGGGCGGCAGCACGAAGGGCAGTCGGATCCACCCGTCCAGACCACCGCCGGCGGCGAAGTTCGGGCCGGCGGCGAGCGCGACGTCATACCTGCGGGCGCCCCGGGCCAGCGCCGTGGACGACCCCTCGGGCAGCCGGAACCACAGCGCCATCCCGCCGGCCGGCACCCGCACCTCCCAGTCCGGCAGCTGCGCGTGCAGCGTGTCGACGAGGACGTCCCTGCGCTCGCGGAGCCGGGCGCGGTGCTCGACGAGGATCTCCTCGGCGCGATCGAGCAGGTGCACCAGCACGAGCTGCTCCAGCACGGGGACCCCGAGGTCCAGCCGGAGGCGGCTGGCGGCCATCTCCTCCATCCGGGCACGCGGGGCGCGCAGCCACCCCACCCGCAGCCCGCCCCAGAACGACTTGCTCGCGCTGCCGACGGTCACCGCCACCGGCACGTGCGCCCCGAGCGGCTCGGGCATCGACTGGCCCTCCAGGGCCAGCTCGACCAGCGACTCGTCGATGACGGGGACGACGCCGTGGCGGCGCAGGGCGCGCCCGACCTGGGCCCGTTGGGTGCTGGTCATGAGGGCGCCGCTGGGGTTGTGGAAGTCGGGGATGAGGTAGGCCGAGCGTGCCCCCGAGTGCTGGGCGCTGCGGTCCAGGGCCTCGACGTCCCAGTCGTGGTGGAGGTGGTCGATGGGGTGCGGCACGGTGCGGGCGCCGGCGCCCTCGAGGGTCGCGATGGCGTTGGGATAGGTGGGGGTCTCGATGAGCACGCGGTCGCGGCGGTGGATGAGGGCGCGCAGCGAGACGGCCACGGCGGCCAGGGCGCCGGGGGTGATGAGCACCTGGTCGGGGGTCGTCGCCAGGCCGCGGCCGGTGAACCGGTCGGCGATCCGCTCCCGCAGGACGGGCAGACCGCTGGGGTAGTAGCCCGTGCCGCAGAGGTAGGCGCCGAGGTCCTCGGTGGCCCGGGCGTAGGCCTCCGCGATCCCGGGCGGGGCCGCCGGTGCGGTGACCGTGAGGTCCAGGGCGCCCGCGTCCAGCGCGGCCGGCGCGAGCAGATGGTCGACCCGTCCGCCGGGCACGGACGGCACCTGCACCACGCTGCCCGAGCCCCGCCGGGTGGTGAGGTAACCCTGGGCGCGGAGCTCGGCATATGCCCTGGTCACCGTGGTCCGGCTCAGCCCGACCGGGCCGGTGAGGTCGCGCTCGCTGGGCAGACGGGTCCCCTCGGGCAGCCTGCCGTCGACGATCGTCCGGCGCAGGGCCTCGGCGAGCCGGGAGTAGGCCGGGGCGTCCCCGCCACCCGCCAGCCCGGGCAGGACGAGGTCGGCGACGCGGGGGGCGGTGGCGAGGCGCGGCATACCCTCACTGTGACCGACGGTGGCCTCCTCGTCCAGAGCCACTTCGTGTCCACCGGACCGGAAGTGGCTATGGATCAGAGGGCCAGTTGTGGCGCACCATGACAGGTATGAGCATGGTGGGCATGGTGGGACAGACCCGGCGCCGAGCGCTGGAGGGTGCGCGGAGCCGGGCGCAGGACCCGCGTCGTCAGCTGGCGGCGCTCGGGCCGGTGGAGCAGCTGCGGGCCGGGCGGCTGGGCCGACGGCTCGGCCAGCTGCTCGTGGGGCTGTGGCTCTACGGCGTCTCGATCGCGCTCATGGTGCGCGGGGTGCTGGGCAACATGCCGTGGGACGTGCTGCACCAGGGCATCGCACGCCACCTGCCGCTCAGTCTCGGCACCATCATCATCGGCGTCTCGGTGCTCGTGCTGCTGCTGTGGATCCCGCTGCGCCAGCCGCCCGGCCTCGGCACGATCGCCAACGCGCTGCTCGTCGGGGTGGCCGCCGACGTCACGCTGTGGCTCATCGAACCGGGGGAGGGCTATGCCGCGCGCGCCGGGCTCATGGCCCTCGGGGTGCTGCTCAACGGCGTCGCGAGCGCGATGTACATCGGCGCGCAGCTCGGTCCGGGCCCCCGCGACGGGCTGATGACCGGGATCGCGCGACGGACCGGGTGGTCGCTGCGGATCGTGCGGACCGGTATCGAGGTCGCGGTGATCGCCCTGGGCTGGCTGCTCGGCGGGATCGTCGGCGTGGGCACGGTCGTGTATGCCGTGGCCATCGGCCCACTGACGCAGGCGCTGCTGCCGTGGTTCACCGTGACGCTGCCCGGAGCAGACCGTTCGGCGTCCGAGGCGCGCTAGTCAGGGCCTGACGTCAGCGGCGCGGTGTCAGTGCCCGCGCAACGCCTCGACGAGCTCGTCCTTGGTCATCGAGGAGCGACCCTCGATGTCGAGCTCGGCGGCACGTTCGCGCAGCTCCTCGACGGTGCGGTCCTCGTAGTTCTCCGCCTCGCCGCCGCGCTCGCCGACCTCCGAGCGGGAGCTCGCGGCCGCGGCGTTGGCGATGCGAGCGGCCTTCTCCTTGCTCGCACCGTCCTCGCGCAGCGCCTCGTAGACCTCGGCGTCCTTGACGCTGGGGCCCGGGTCGTCCTTCTTCTTCTCACCGGCCATGCGGCCGAGGGTATGCCGTGCCAAGGTGGGACGCATGGCGAACACCGGCGACCGCCCCGTCCGACTCGGCGTGCAGATCCAGCCCCAGCACGCGACATACCAGCAGATCCGCGAGGCCGTCGACCGGCTGGAGGGCGCAGGCGTGGACCTGGTGATGACGTGGGACCACTTCTCCCCCTCACCGGTGAGCCGGACGGGCTTCACTTCGAGTGCTGGACCACGCTCGGTGCCTGGGCCGAGCAGACCTCCCGGGTGGAGATCGGTGCGCTGGTCACCTGCAACTCCTACCGCAACCCCGACCTGCTCGCCGACATGGCGCGGACCGTCGACCACATCAGCGACGGGCGGCTGTTCCTCGGGATCGGGTCGGGATGGTTCGAGCGCGACTACACCGAGTACGGCTACGACTTCGGCACGGCCGGCTCCCGGCTGGACGACCTGGCGGTCGCGATGCCGCGCATCCGCGAGCGGTGGGCGCGGCTGAACCCGGAGCCCACGCGGGAGATCCCGGTGATGATCGGTGGCGGCGGGGAGAAGAAGACGCTGCGCATCGTGGCCGAGCACGCGACCATCTGGCACTCCTTCGGCGACGCGGACACCCTGAGGCACAAGCTCGGGGTG
Source organism: Serinicoccus profundi (assembly GCF_008001015.1). Taxonomy (NCBI): domain Bacteria; kingdom Bacillati; phylum Actinomycetota; class Actinomycetes; order Micrococcales; family Ornithinimicrobiaceae; genus Serinicoccus; species Serinicoccus profundi. The sequence continues at coordinate 832,943 of NZ_CP042862.1, forward strand.
CTCGGCCGGCACTGCGAGGACGTCGGGCGGGACAGCGCCGAGATCGAGGTGTCCGTCGCGGCCGCGGGAGCCCTGGACCAGGGCCCGGGCGAGGACGCGGAGGCGAAGTATGCCGAGGGGGCGCGCCTCTTCACGGTGCACACGAGCGGTCCGGACTACCCGATGGACGGGCTCGACGCCTGGCTCGCCTGGCGGGACGAGCGCAACGGCTGAGCCATCTGCGGCGCTCGGTGGGGGTGAGAGCGACCATCCGCGGCGCTCGGTGGGGGTGAGAGCGACCATCTGCGGCGCTCGGTGGGGCGGACGGGCGGATGGACCGACGGCATACCCTGGGCGCATGACGTCACGCCACGACGGCCGCAGCGCCGACCAGCTCCGTGAGATCCGCATCACCCGCAACTGGCTCGACCACGCCGAGGGCAGCGTGCTCGTGGAGTTCGGCAGGACCCGGGTGCTGTGCGCCGCGTCCTTCACCGGCGGGGTGCCCCGCTGGCGCAAGGGCAGCGGCAAGGGCTGGACGACCGCCGAGTACGCCATGCTGCCGCGCTCCACGCACACCCGCTCGGACCGGGAGTCGGTCAAGGGTCGGCTGGGGGGCCGCACCCACGAGATCAGCCGGCTCATCGGCCGTTCCCTGCGCGCGGTCGTCGACCTGGATGCGTTGGGGGAGAACACCATCCACCTCGACTGCGACGTGCTGCAGGCCGACGGCGGCACCCGCACCGCTGCCATCACCGGGGCCTACGTCGCGCTCGTCGACGCCGTCGAGACCGCCCGCGCCAAGGGCCTCATCGCCAAGAAGGCCGAGCCGATCACCGGCTCGGTCGCCGCGGTGAGCGTCGGGGTCGTCGACGGCGAGCCCGTGCTCGACCTCGACTACCCCGAGGACTCCACCGCGGAGACCGACATGAATGTCGTCATGACCGGCGACGGCCGCTTCGTCGAGGTGCAGGGCACCGCCGAGGGCACGCCCTTCGACCGCGAGCTGCTGGACGCGCTCCTCGACCTCGCCGCCGAGGGCTGCGCCGAGCTCACCGCACGCCAGGCCGCCGCCTTCGGGGCCGACGACATGGGCGGCACCGACAGTCACGAGGCCGGCGCCGACGTCGACCAGGGGCCGCCCACGTGGTGAGCGCGCGGCGGATCGTCCTGGCGACCCGCAACCCGGGCAAGGTGGGTGAGCTGCGCGACATCCTCGCCGACGTCCTCGACCGCAGCGGCCTCGAGCTCGTCGGTCTCGACGCCTTCCCCGAGCTCGACGACGTCGTCGAGTCGGGCGTGACCTTCGCCCAGAACGCCCTGCTCAAGGCCCGGTATGCCGCAGCCGCCACCGGGCTGCCGGCGCTCGCCGACGACTCGGGGCTTGCCGTCGACGTCCTGCACGGGGCCCCGGGGATCTTCTCGGCCCGCTGGTCGGGTCCGCTCGGTGAGGCCACCGGCCGGACCAAGGACGAGGCCAACAACGACCTGCTGCTGGCCCAGCTCGCCGACGTGCCCGACGAGCACCGGGGAGCCGAGTTCGTCTGTGCCGCAGCGCTCGTGCTGCCGGACGCCCGCACCCCCGACGCGGTCGTCGCGGCCGGAGGGACGGCCCCGCAGCTCGCGGGCAGCGAGTGGGTGCGCGAGGGTCGCTGCCGGGGAGTCCTGGCTCGGGAGCCGCGGGGCACCAACGGCTTCGGCTACGACCCGCTTCTCGTCCGCCCCGACGGGCGCACCCTCGCCGAGCACACCAGCGAGGAGAAGCACGCGATCTCCCACCGCGGCGAGGCCTTCCGGGTCCTGGCCGTCGACGTCGAGAACCTCCTCGGCTGACGCACGCCCGGTCCCTGGCCCGCAGAGCCGACCACGCGATGCGAGCAGGGGCGCGCCCACCCCATACCCTGGTCCCCTGACCCGTGGTCAAGCACGAAGGAACCGAAACCCCATGGCCCACCAGTGGCGCGGCGTGATCGCCGAGTATGCCGACCGTCTCCCCGCGACGATCACCGAGCAGGTGGTCACGCTGCGCGAGGGCGGGACGCCGCTCATCCCCGCCGAGCACCTCAGCGAGCTCGTCGGGGCCCAGGTGCACGTGAAGTACGAGGGGCTCAACCCGACCGGCTCGTTCAAGGACCGGGGCATGACGGCCGCCATCAGCGACGCCGCCCGGCAGGGCGCCAAGGCCGTCATCTGCGCCTCGACCGGCAACACGAGCGCGAGCGCCGCGGCCTATGCGACCAAGGCCGGGATGGAGTGCGGGGTGCTCGTCCCGGACGGCAAGATCGCCATGGGCAAGCTCAGCCAGGCCATCGCCGGCGGCGCGACGCTCATCCAGGTGCAGGGCAACTTCGACGACTGCCTCACCCTCGCGCGCAAGCTCGCCGAGTCCTACCCCGTCGAACTCGTCAACTCGGTCAACCCGGCCCGCATCGAGGGCCAGAAGACCGCGGCCTTCGAGGTCGTCGACGCCCTGGGCGACGCCCCCGACATCCACTGCCTGCCCGTCGGCAACGCGGGCAACATCACCGCCTACTGGAAGGGCTACGGGGAGTATGCCGACGCGAGCCTCGCCGCCCCCGGTGCGGGCGGGCTCGCCCCGGCCACCCACCGACCGCAGATGTGGGGCTTCCAGGCCGCGGGCGCCGCGCCGATCGTCAAGGGCCACCCGGTGGACGACCCGGAGACCATCGCCACCGCGATCCGGATCGGCAACCCGGCCTCCTGGGCGCAGGCGGAGGCCGCGCGCGAGGAGTCCGGCGGCGTCATCGAGGCGGTGACCGACGAGGAGATCCTCGCCGCGCACCGGCTGCTGTCCTCGCGCGAGGGGATCTTCGTCGAGCCCGCGTCGGCCGCCTCGGTCGCCGGCCTGCTCAAGCGGCACGCCGCGGGCCACGTGCCGGCCGGAGCCACGATCGTCTGCACGGTCACCGGCCACGGGCTCAAGGACCCGCAGTGGGCGCTCAAGGGCGCCGACGGCAGCGATGTCGACCCGGTGCGGGTCTCGGTCGACGTGGTGAGCGTCGCCGACGCTCTCGGGCTGGAGTGATGGGCGCGCTGACCCCGGGCGCGGTCGTCCGGGTGCGGGTGCCCGCGAGCAGCGCCAACCTCGGCCCCGGCTTCGACAGCATCGCGCTCGCGCTCGGGCTGTGGGACGAGTATGCCGTCGAGGTGCTCCCCGAGGCCGGTGCACTGGAGGTGGTGCTCGCCGGCGAGGGGGTGGGCGAGGTGCCGACCGACGGTCGCCACCTCGTGGCGGCCCGCCTGCGCGAGGCGCTGGAGGCGTGCGGCCTGGGCTGGCTGGACGGCTACGGCCTGCGGCTGACCTGCGCCAACACCATCCCCATGTCGGCGGGGCTGGGCAGCTCGGCGGCGGCCATCGTGGGCGGGCTCGGTCTCGGCTTCGCCCTCGTCCGCGAGGGGGCCCTCACCGAGGCCGACCGCGGGCTGGTCAACACCCATGCCGGGGTCGCCGAGGGCCATCCCGACAACTCCTCGGCGTCGGTCTACGGCGGGCTCACCGTCTCCTGGATGCCGAGCGCCCAGGTCGTCCGCACCGCCCGCCCCGCGCTGCACGGCGACGTCGTGCCGGTCGTCCTCGTGCCCACGGGCCAGCGGCTGGACACCGCGACCGCCCGGGCCGTGCTCGGCCCCTCGGTGCCGCGCCCGGACGCCGCGCGGCAGGCCGGACGCGCGGCCCTGCTCGTGCACGCGCTCACCAGCGAGCCGGCCCTGCTCCTCGACGCCACCAGCGACTGGTTGCACCAGGAGCAGCGCCGCGGGGCCTATCCCGTGACCATGGGCGCGGTCGACACCCTGCGCGGCCTCGGGCACGCTGCGGTCGTCTCCGGAGCCGGCCCGACCGTGCTCTGCCTCACGACGGCCGACCTCGCCGACACCGTGCTCGCCGAGGCCCGCTCCTGGGGACGCGGCTGGCGGGTCCTCACCCCCGGCATACCGGAGCGTGGACTGCACGTCGTCCCGCCCGCGGGCGACGACACCCCCTGAGCCGACCAGGCAGCGGTGACGTGGCCGGTGGTGGGGGTCGCTAGGCTGGCAGGCGCGCGCTCGTGGTGGAACTGGTAGACACGCAGGATTTAGGTTCCTGTGCCTCGCGGTGTGCGGGTTCGAGTCCCGCCGAGCGCACCAGAGGCCTCAGGCGGGCAGCTCCACCCCGAGCTGCTTGGCCAGCGAGGCGACGTGGCCCTTGGCCCGCACGTTGTACTTCGCCACCTCGATGACGCCCGCCTCGTCGATGACGAAGGTGGAGCGGATGACGCCGACGACGGTCTTGCCGTAGTTCTTCTTCTCGCCGTACGCGCCGTAGGCGGTGAGCATGCTCTTATCCTCGTCGGAGACGAGCGGGAAGGTCAGCCCCTCCTTCTCCACGAACCTCGCGAGCTTCTCGACCGGGTCCGGGGAGACGCCGACGACGGCATACCCCTCGCGGGTGAAGATCGCCTCGTTGTCGCGGAAGTCGCACGCCTGGGTGGTGCAGCCCGGCGTCATGGCGGCGGGGTAGACGTAGAGGATCACCTTGCGCCCGGCGAGGTCGGCGAGGCTCAGCCGGGAGCCGTCGGCGGTGGGCAGGGACCAGGTGGGGGCCGGCTGACCGGGCTCGAGGCGCGACATCGGAGGCCTTTCGACGTGAGGAGGAGGCGGGCTCTGCGTTATCGTCTCAGACAGTACTTTCGTCCCCGGACCCCAAGGATCACCAGCCCATGGCCAACAAGCAGCCTGCCCGCTCCGTCAAGGAGATCGAGGCCGACATCGCGGCGACCCGGAGCCGCCTCGCGCGCACGGTCGACGAGCTCACCTACCGGGTCAGCCCCGACACGATCAAGGCCAACGCCATCGCCTCGATGAAGGCCAAGGTGAACGACACGGCCCTCGACGCCGACGGCAACCCGCGCTACGACCGCCTCGCGACCGCGCTCGGTGGCGTCGCCGCGGTGGCGCTCACCCTCGGCGGCCTGCGCCGCGTCTTCAACCGCAGCTGAGACGAAGTCGCCGGGGAGGTCAGGATCCGCGCACGCGCCGGGCGCTGGCCTCCGGGCTGAGGTCGAGACGGCGCAAGAGCTGGGCGTTGAGCGCGACCACCACGGTCGAGGCCGACATGAGGATCGCGCCGACGCTCATCGGGAGCACGAAGCCCACCGGCGCCAGCACGCCCGCCGCGAGCGGGACGGCGAGCAGGTTGTAGCCCGCCGCCCACCAGAGGTTCTGCTGCATGGTGCGGTAGCTCGCGCGCGACAGGTCGATGACCGAGAGCACCGAGCGCGGGTCGGAGCTGGCGAGCACGACCCCGGCGGAGCCGATGGCGACATCGGTGCCGGCGCCGATCGCGAGGCCGACGTCGGCCTGCGCCAGGGCCGGGGCGTCGTTGACGCCGTCGCCGACCATCGCGACCGAGCGGCCCTCCCGCTGCAGCTCGGCGACCTTGGCCGCCTTGTCCTCCGGGCGCACGCCGGCGAAGACGCGGTCGACCCCCAGCTCCCGCGCGACGGAGTCCGCGACCGCCTGCGCGTCGCCGGTGATCATGACGACCTCGACGTCGGCGGCGTGAAGGGCCTCGACCGCCTCCCGTGACTCGGGGCGTATGCCGTCGGCCAGCCGCAGCGCCCCGATCACCTGCCCGTCGACGACGGTGTGCAGGATGATCGCGCCGTCCGCGCGCCAGTCGCCCACCACGTCGAGCTCGGCCAGCCCCTGCTCCTGGAGCAACGCCGGGCCGCCGACCTGGACCCTCGCCCCCTCGACGGTGGCGCTGACCCCCACGGCGGGGGAGGAGGTGAAGTCGGCGGCCCGGGGCACGTCGAGGTCGCGTCCCTCGGCCGCGCGGAGGATGGCGCGGGCCAGCGGGTGCTCGCTGTCGGCCTCGGCCGCCGCCGCCAGCCGGAGCACGTCCTGCTCGCCCCGACCGCCGACCGGCGCGACGGCGGTGACGACCGGCTCGCCCTCGGTGAGCGTGCCCGTCTTGTCGAAGAGCACGGTGTCGATGTCGCGCATCGCCTCCAGGGCCAGGCGGTCGGTGACCAGCACCCCGCCCTTGGCGGCGCGTTCGGTCGCGATCGAGACGACGAGCGGGATCGCCAGACCCAGGGCGTGGGGGCAGGCGATGACGAGCACGGTGATGGCGCGCACGACGGCCGACTCGGGCATCCCGAGGACCGACCAGGCGATCGCGGTGATGACGGCCGTGCCGAGGGCGAACCAGAACAACCATCCCGCCGCGCGGTCGGCGAGCCGCTGCGTCCGCGTCGAGGACGCCTGGGCGTCGGCGACCAGCCGTTGGATGCCGGCGAGCGTGGTCTCGTCGCCGGTCGCGGTGACCTCGACGCGCAGGCCGGAGTCGGTCGCGACGGTCCCCGCCACGACGGCGTCACCGTGCTCGCGGCGGACGGGCGTGGACTCCCCGGTGACCATGGACTCGTCCATGCTGGCCGACCCGTCGACGATCCGGCCGTCGGCGGGCACCGAGGCGCCGGGCCGGACCACGACCACGTCGCCCACCCGCAGGTCCGCGGGGGAGACGGTGACCGTCGTGTCGCCCTCGACCCGCTCCGCCTCATCCGGGAGCAGGGCGGCCAGGCTGTCCAGTGCAGAGCTCGTAGCGGCCAGTGAGCGCATCTCGATCCAGTGGCCCAGCAGCATGATGACGATGAGCAGCGCCAGCTCCCACCAGAAGTCGAGCCGGTGGTCGAGCAGGCCCGTCGTCGCTCCCCACGAGGCGAGGAAGGCGACGGTGATCGCCATACCGATGAGCAGCATCATGCCCGGCTGGCGGCTGCGGATCTCCGACATCGCGCCAGTGAGGAACGGTCGCCCTCCCCAGACGTACATCACTGTGCCGAGGACGGGCGCCACCCAGGTCAGACCCGGGAGGTCGGGCAGGGAGTAGCCGAGCAGGTCGGCGAACATCCCGCTGGTCAGCACGGTCGGCACGGCCAGGACGAGCATGATCCAGAAGAGGCGGCGGAACTGCGCCACGTGGTCGCCGTGCCCGCCGTGGCCGGCGTGCTCGGCGTGCTCCTCGCCGTGCGCGGGGGCCCGGTCGTGCGTCGGGGCGGGATGCTGGTCGTGCGGGTGTCGAGCGTGGTCCATGGCCCCACTATATACCCCTATGGGGTATGCGCGCGACCCGGTCGGGGGAAGGACGACAACAGGGTGATCAGGCGGCGCTGCCGCTCACGGTGACGACGCGGCGCGGGCTGGTGACGTGCCCGGGGACCACGAGACCGAAGCCCCTGGCGTACTCCAGGCGGGGTGAGACGTAGGCGGTGTCTCCCGCGCGGAAGCCGGACGTGCCCCGGGGAAGCACAGCCCGGACGGTGACCTCGCCACTGCGCAGCACGACCGCCTGCTGTCCGCTCTCGCGAGGCTATCGACTCACCGCGCCGGCCGGGGAGGATCGGTGCACGCGCGCCCATCCTCACCGGGGGAGGCCCTCCGGGCGGGGAGGATCGGTGCACGTGCACGGATACTCCCCGGGATTCGGGTCGTGGGCGAGGGGGATCGCTGCGCGTGCACCGATCCTCACCGCAGGCGTCAGGGTATGCCGTCTCGACCGGTCGACCGTGAGTCGCCGGGGTGGAAGGTGCGTCAGCTCAGCCGACCGCGTCGCGGGCGGCGACGAAGGCCTCGACGCACGCCCGGACGTCGTCCTCGGAGTGCGAGGCCGACAGCTGGACCCGGATCCGGGCCTGGCCCTTGGGCACGACGGGGTAGGAGAAGGCGATGACGTAGACGCCCCGCTCGAGCATGGCGTCGGCCATCTGGCTCGCCCGCCGCGCGCCGTCGTCGCCGGGGAACATCACCGGCACGATGGCGTGCTCGCCGGGGAGCAGCTCGAAGCCGGCCTCGGTCATGAGCGACCGGAAGAGCTCGGCGTTGCGCCGCAGCTGGGCGCGCGGCTCGTCGGAGTCGCGGGCGATCTCCAGGGCCTTGAGCGACCCGGCGACCACGGACGGGGCGACGGCGTTGGAGAAGAGGTAGGGGCGGGCGCGCTGCTTGAGCAAGTCGACGATCTCGCGGTGCGCCGCGACATACCCTCCACTGCCCCCACCGAGCGCCTTGCCGAGCGTGCCGGTCATGACATCGACCCGGTCGAGCACGCCGCACGCCTCGTGCGAGCCGCGGCCGCCCTCGCCGACGAAGCCGGTCGCGTGGCTGTCGTCGACCATGACCATCGCGCCGAACTCCTCGGCCAGGCCGCAGATCTGCTCCAGCGGCGCGAGGTAGCCGTCCATCGAGAACGCCCCGTCGGTGACGACGAGCACCCGCCGCGCCCCGGCGTCGCGGGCCGCCTCGAGCTGCACCCGCAGGTCGTCCATGTCGCGGTTGGCGTAGCGGAAGCGCTTGGCCTTGCTCAGCCGCACCCCGTCGATGATCGAGGCGTGGTTGAGCTGGTCGGAGATGATCGCGTCCTCCGGCCCGCAGATCACCTCGAAGATCCCGCCGTTGGCGTCGAAGCAGGAGGGGAACAGGATCGAGTCCTCCATCCCGACGAAGTCGGCGATCGCGCGCTCGAGGTCACGGTGCTGGGTCTGGGTGCCGCAGATGAAGCGGACCGAGGCCATCCCGAAGCCCCACTCGTCCAGTGCCTCGTGGGCCGCCGCGACGACGTCGGGGTGGTCGGCGAGGCCGAGGTAGTTGTTGGCGCAGAAGTTCAGCGCCTCACCCGCCGTGGTCGCGATGTGCGCGCTCTGCGGCGTCGTGATCTGCCGCTCGGTCTTGGTGAGCCCGTCGGCCTCGATCTGCGCCAGCTCGTCCGTCAGCTGGTCCCTCACGTCTGCATACATGTCTGCTCCTCAGCTCCAGTCCATGACGACCTTGCCACCCTCGCCCGAGCGGGCGGCCGCGAAGGCGTCCTGCCACTGCTCGGCGGGGAAGCGATGGGTGATGACCGACCGGATGCGGTCGCGCAGGACCTCGGAGGTCTGCAGCATGGCGGTCATCTTGTACCACGTCTCGTACATCTCACGGCCGTAGATCCCCTTGAGCGTGATCATGTGCGTGATCACCTTGCCCCAGTCGATCGCGAAGGGCTCGGCCGGCAGCCCCAGCATCGCCACCCGCGCGCCGTGGGTGCAGTTGTCGATGAGCTCGGCCATGGCCTGCGGGTTGCCGGACATCTCCAGCACGAGGTCGAATCCCTCGCTCATCCCGAGCCGCTCCTGCGCGCTCGCGATCCGCTCCCGGGCGACGTTGATGCCCAGGTCGGCCCCGGCGGCCAGCGCGAGCTCGAGCCGGGCGTCGACAACGTCGGTGGCGACGACGTACCGTGCGCCGGCGTGCCGGGCGATCGCGGTCGCCATCACACCGATGGGGCCGGAGCCGGTGATGAGGACGTCCTCACCCTCGAGCGGGAAGGAGAGCGCGGTGTGCACGGCGTTGCCGAGCGGGTCGAAGACGGCGCCGAGGTCGGGGTCGATGATCTCCGGCTGCACCCAGACGTTGGTGTGCGGCACGACGACGTAATCGGCGAAGCAGCCGTCGCGGTTGACGCCGAGGTTGGAGGTCCGCACGCACATGTGGCGGCGTCCGGCGCGGCAGTTGCGGCAGGTGCCGCAGACGACGTGCCCCTCGACGGAGCAGCGCTGCCCGACGGCCAGGCCGTAGTCGTCGTCGGTCGGCACCCCCTGGCCGAGCTCGACGATCTCGCCGTAGAACTCGTGCCCCACCACGAGCGGCGGCTCGAGCATCGAGGCGGCCCAGTCGTCCCAGGCCGCGATGTGCAGGTCGGTGCCGCACAGCCCGGCGCGCAGCACGCGGATCTTGACCTCGCCCCAGCCGGGGGTCGGCTCGGGGACATCGGTGAGCTCGAGGCCAGGCCCGGCGCTGGGCTTGATCAGGGCGCGCATGGGTCCATCCTGACGTATCCGTCAGGCACGCCCGCGGGTGGGCAGCGCATAGGGTGGCGCGGTGGACGTGCGGACGCGGGTGGGGTGCTATGCCTGGATCGAGCGGGACGGGGCGGTGCTGCTCAGTCGGTGGCGGGGGCTGACCACGCCCGACGGGCGGGTGGCGCGGCCGGCGTGGACGCTGGTCGGCGGGGGCATCGAGCCGGGGGAGACCCCGGAGCAGGCCGCGGTGCGAGAGGTGGCCGAGGAGAGCGGGTATGCCGTGCGCCTGGGTGACGTCCTCGTCACCGACGCCTGGAGCGGGCTGGACGACCGTGACCTCACCGGGCACGAGGCCTGGCAGGCGGTGCAGATCGTCTTCACTGGCGAGGTGGTGGGCGGCGAGCTGACGGTCGAGGTCGACGGGAGCAGCGACGACGTGCGCTGGGTGCCGCTGGAGGACCTGCCCGACCTGCGGTGCGTCACCATCGTCGACAGGGCCTGGCGGGCGGCCGGTGGGCCGGGGCTGCCGTCGTCCTCGCTGTCGTTCGGGCCGGTGGACGAGCAGGCCCTCGGGCGCCTGGTGGAGGCCACGGACGGCGCCGCGCCCCGCTGCGGCGACGTGCGGGTGGTGGCCGTGGACGGGCCGAGCGGGTCCGGCAAGACGGTCATCGCCCGCGCCCTGGCCGCCGACCTCGGGGCGCCGCTGGTGCAGATGGACGACCTCTACCCCGGCTGGGACGGCCTCGCGGCGAGCCCCGCCCTCCTGGCCCAGCAGGTGCTGGAGCCCCTCGCGAGGGGTGAGCGGGCGGCATACCGCCGCTGGGACTGGCACGCCGACGACTGGGCGACCGAGCCGGTCGAGGTGGCCGTGGAGCCCGGCGGGGTGCTCGTCGTCGAGGGGTGCGGCAGCAGCATCGGGCCGGCGGGCGAGCACGCCGCCGTGCGCGTGTGGGTGGATGCCGAGCCGGGGCTGCGCATGCGGCGCGGGGTCGCGCGGGACGGCGAGGCATACCGGCCGCACTGGGAGCGCTGGGCGGCGCAGGAGGAGCAGGTCTTCGGCGCCGACCACACCCGCGAGCGCGCCGACCTTGTCATCGACACCACGCCCGCCCAGGTGTCGCGCTGACGATTTCATCGGCAGCCGGACCCGGTGGTAAAGTTCTCTGCTGTTGCGCGCCTATAGCTCAATTGGCAGAGCAGCTGACTCTTAATCAGCGGGTTCGGGGTTCGAGTCCCTGTGGGCGCACCATCACGAAGAGCGTCTCGGCATCGCGCCGAGGCGCTCTTCGCATCTCCCGAGGTATGCCGTCCGCTCCGTCCGGACGCGGGCCTGCCTGCGTGCCAGACTGACCGAGTGAGTACGGAGACCCGCGAGACCAGGGCGCGCGCCAAGACCGCCGACGACTTCGAGCAGGCCGAGGGCCGGGCTCCGGACGGGCCGACCGACCTGGGCAAGACCGACTGGAAGGCCGTCCTCAAGCGGACGATGGCGGAGTTCGGCACCGACGGGGGATCGGACCTCGCGGCCGCGATGACCTACTACGCGCTGATGTCGATCGCCCCGATGCTGCTGGCGCTGTCCACGATCCTCGGCCTGGTGGGTCAGGACGGCGCGACGGAGACGACGATCAACGACCTGGGCGGGCAGCTGGGCGTCGACGACGACACCTTGACCACGGTCAACGACTACATCGCGAGCATGGGCAGTGCGGACGGCTCGGGCATCCTGCTCGTCGTCGGTCTGCTCGGTGCGCTGTGGTCGGCCTCCAACTACGTCAACGCCTTCAGCCGGATGATGAACACCGTCTACGAGGTCGAGGAGGGGCGCCCTGTCTGGAAGCTGCGCCCGTGGCTCCTGGGGCTGACGGTGCTCTGCCTGCTCATGCTCATGACGATCGTGCTCGCGGTGAGCCTGTCCGGGTCGCTCTCCGAGGCGGTCTTCGGCGTCGTGGGTCTGTCGGACCAGGCGACGATGATCTGGAACATCGCCAAGTGGCCGGTGATCCTGATCATCCTCATCGGCATCATCGCGGTGCTCTACTGGGGCACGCCCAACGTCCGCCAGCCTTCCTTCCGTTGGCTCTCGCCCGGTGCGGCGATCGCTGTGGTGGTGTCCTGCCTCGCGGCGGCCGGCTTCGGCATCTACGTCGCCAACTTCGGCAACTACAACGCGACGTACGGCGCGCTGGGTGCTGTCGTCGTCCTGCTCCTGATGATCTTCATCATCAACAACATCCTCGTGCTGGGAGCCGAGCTGGACGCCGAGCTGGAGCGGGCCCGGGAGCTGGCTGCGGGCATGGCCGCGGAGGAGACGATCCTGCTGCCACCGCGCGATGCCAAGGGCACGGCGAAGAAGCTGGAGAAGGAGACGGAGATGGTGCGCGAGGCCCGCGCCCTGCGGATGCAGGCGGCGGGGCGTCGGCGCGCCGCGGGGGAGACCGTGGGCCTCGAAGGTCGCGGCAGGGACTGACGCTCGTCGGTTTCGGCGCACCGGCTCGAAGGGGCTAGGATGGTCCGCGTTGCCTGCGGCGGTCCTGACCGCCCGGACAGCATGGTGGGCGTAGCTCAGCAGGTAGAGCATCGCGTTGTGGTCGCGAGGGTCGCGGGTTCAAACCCCGTCGCTCACCCCAGGGTGGCCTCGGCATTCGTGCCGGGGCCACCTTCATTTACCCACCGTCTGACCAGTCAGCGCTTGACCCGTGAGGCCCCGCGGCCCCGCCTGGGTGCGCCCGCGCGCTCCAAGATGTTGCGGACGGCGCCGTGGCTGCGGCCGGTGATCTCGGTGAGCTCACGCAGGGATCGGCCGGCCAGGTACTCGCGCACAAGGAACGTCTTGACGTCCTTAGGGAGGTAGTGCACGGGCCGTGTCCATCCGCGCGAGCTCGGGGTCGGGCTCGTGGGTGGGGGCTGGGTGGGGCGGTAGGTCAGGCGGGGGTCGGCACCAGGGCTCGGGTGATGGCCGTCTGCATCGACCTGTACCCGGAGGCGTTGAGGTGCACGCCGTCGCCGCAGTCGAATCCGGGCGAGATGTCCTCGTCGTTCCTACTCACCGGCGGGACCATGTCGCACAGGTCGCGCGCTTCGTCCGGGGTGGTCTTGAGCCAGGCGTTGTAGGCGCGGCGGGTGTCCTCCGTGGCGCCGCTGAGCCGAGACCTCGGCAGGAGAGTCGTCGACGCGATCACCGGGGACACGTATTCGGTGAGGATCTGCATGGTGGTCGCGCGCCGCTCCTGCATCTGATCCAAGGACGCGCCTGCGAAGACGTCGTTGGAGCCCATCGCGTGAAACGCGGCGTCGGGGCGGGAAAGGTGCTGCCACCTCGCCCATTTGTGGGCGAAGGGGTTGGACCAGCCAGCCATCGTGTCGCCCGACGCCGTGTAGTGCACCGGGAGTGCACCGATGCGGCGGCAGTAGATCGACAGCCACGACTCGAAGACCGGCAGGGATGCCCCGACCCCGGAGGCCAGGGAGTCGCCGAAGACCGCGAGGACGGGCACGTCGGGCTCGATCTCGGCCTCGATCCACGCGTCCAGGGGCAGCGACACGACCCGGGTGAGGGTCGCGGACTGCGACGACACCGATGACGCCGACCAGCCACCGCCGACGACCCGCCTGGTGATGCCCGTGGTGCTGAACGAGTAGGAGATCGCGTACTCGACACCGGCCTCGATCGGGGTCCGTTGCCACCGGGTGACGGTCCCCGTCGTCCGGTCCGAAGCGATCAGGGCCGGGGTCGCCGTGAACGCGCCCGAGGTGGCGGGCCCGAAGTAGACCTGCGGAAGGGAGACGCCTGATCCGATGACGCCGAAGCGCGGGTTGTTGTTGCGGAAGTGGATGCGCCAGCGGTTGATGCGAATGCCGAACCTCACTGGCATCCGCATGATGCCGGAGGTCGCGCCGGCGGCGTCCGAACCCCCCACGGTGAGAGCCAGAGGCACCCTACGGGGACCGACAGAGGACTGCGATGGTGCGGCGGTAGGCGCGTCAGGCATAGCGCCTGCGTCGAGCCGAGTCCATCCGGCTCAGGGTACAGGCCGACCATGCCCCATCCACAGCTGAGGCGCCAGGTGCGGATGCGCTGGGGGTCAGCGGATGGCGGATGCCAGCGCGGCGGTGCCCGAGCTCGTGAAGTGGATGCCGTCCGTTGCGACGAGGTCAGCGCGGGGTGCGTTGCCAGCCTCGTTCTCGACGGCGGCGGCCTGGTCCACGATGCCGTCGATGCCTGCGGGGAAGGACCGGAGCCAGTTGTTGAACGCGGCCCGCAGCGTCTCGTTGGCCGTCCCGGTCCATGCCGTGCGCGGGGTCACCGTGGCGACGAGCACGGTCGAGGTCAGACGCTCACGGACGAGCCCGACGAGCGTGGCGAGGTTCGCCTGGAGCGTCTTGAGGTTGGTGCCGGCGTGGATGTCGTTGTTGCCGAGCGCGATGAGCACCCGGTCGGCAGGGCCGTAGTTGGTGACGTCGGTCCACTTCATCGAAGCGGGATCGCCCCAGTTGACGCCGATCCACTCGCTCATCGCGGCACCACCGAAGGCGTGGGTGCGGACGGCCCGGCCCGCGGACCGGTTGGCGATGGCCAGGGGTGCCTCACGGACAGGCAGGGTCGCCGATGACGCCGCGGCGATGGAGTCGCCGATGATGACGTCGACCGGGTCGTCGGTGTCGAGGACCGTCTCGATGCGGATGTCGAACGGGAGCCGCTTCACGGCGGCGCCGGTCGGGCCGCTCGTCAGCTCGGCGTTCATGGGGTTGCCGTTGGTCCACCAGCCGCCGCCCATGCCGAGGTGGACCTCCTGCCCGTTGGTCTGGTAGCCGAGGGACATCATGTAGTCCACGCCGGGGACGAGTTCGCTGGTCACCCAGGGGGAGGTGTAGCCCGCGCCCATGTCGGCCACGGACGCGTCGCGCAGGATGATGCGGAGCCCGGACGGGAAGGTGCCCGAGGGCGTGAAGCTCGACGTGATCGCCCCGGCGGCGTCGTGGTCGGCGGTGCCGACGCAGAGGGTGCGGATGGTCACGCCACCGGCGTAGGCCGTGTTGGTGCGGTAGTTCGCGTTGCGGATGACGACGCGCCACTTGCGGACCCTGGTGGGCACGGTGAACGGGGTGCGGACCGACCGTGACGTATTGGTCTCGGTGAGCATGGCCTGGGGCCGGGTGATCGCCAGCGGCGCCACCTTCTCCCCGGCGATCCGCGCCCACGTCGTCCACAGCCCGTCAGGCCGCAGGCGACGCTCGAAGGTGGACGAGACCTCGCCGCGGGTGACGTAGGTGTCGATGACGCCGGTCCGGGTGAGGAGCCCACCTTCGGCGCTGGGGAGGCCGGTGACGGTGTGAGCGTTCGGGACGTCGTGGCGGCCGGGGCCGACCGTGGTGGCGTTGCCGGTCGCGAGCGGCTCGGCGACGCGGGGGATGTCGTCAGTGCGCAGCCACGGTCCCCATCCGCCCGTGCCGCGGTTGCGACGCCACGTGCCGTACATCCCGTAATCCTGCCACTCCTGCCGAACGGACGTCGCCACCCCTGTCGACAGTTCCGCGACAGTCAGGAAGCCCGAGCTGGCGCCGCCGGGCTTGTTGATGGGGTCGGCGGCGAAGCCGGGGTAGAAACCAGGCTCGACGATGTCGTCCAGGTTGGTGCCCGAAGCCATGAGTGGCCAGTTCCAGCGCGCGATCGCCTCGGCCTCACCGATGGCCGCGTCGACCTCGTCAGCCAGGCCGGGCAGGTCGACCGCGAGAGTATGTGGGTCGATAGTGCCCTGGATCTAGCGAATCTTGGAGCGGGTCGCTGACCAGCGCTTTCCTGGGTTGGTGCTGGCGGGCGGGGTGCTGGGTGAGGAGTTAAACCCCGTCGCTCACCCCGAGGTATGACGAAGGGCCTCGGCATCCGTGCCGGGGCCCTTCGTCGTGCCGACCTCCGCTGACGAGGGCCGGGTCGGCATACCGGGCTCTGCTCGATGGACCTCAGGTCTCCGCGTCACACCCGCACCACACCGCGCAGGAAAACAGGCTGTGCGCGGGAAAATGCACCGCGCAGATCCCGATTTCCTGGCAGGTCGTGGCGGATGCGACAAGAGGGGTCTGGCGGTCGGAAGCGGCCCGCGCAGCCGCGGCCCAGGTCGGCCTCCGTGAGGCTCAGGCGTCGGGTGTGGCCTCGGGAGCGGTATGCCGGGTGGCGATCTCCCTGAGCGTGTCGCTGTCGAGCCCGGGGAGCTCGCGGAAGACCGCCTCGCGGTAGTAGCGCAGCTCGGCGATGCTGTCCACGATGTCGCCCAGCGCCCGGTGACCACCGGTCTTGGCGGGCGCCATGTAGTAGGCGCGGGGGAACCAGCGCTTGGCCAGCTCCTTGATCGAGGAGACGTCGATGATGCGGTAGTGCAGGTAGGCGTCCAGCTCGGGCATGTCCCGCGCGAGGAAGGCCCGGTCGGTGCTCACGGTGTTGCCCCCGAGCGGGGCCTTGCGCCCCTCGGGGACATGCGCGCGGACATACTCCATGACCCGCTGCTGGGCCTCCTCCAGCGTCACGCCAGAGTCCAGCTCGGGCAGCAGCCCGGACTCGGTGTGCATCGCCCGGACGAAGTCCCCCATCTGCTCCACCGCGGCGTCCGGAGGCCGGATGACGACGTCCACCCCGTCACCGAGGACGTTCAGCTCGGAGTCGGTCACCAGGCAGGCGACCTCCACCAGCGCGTCCTCGACGGTGTCCAGGCCCGTCATCTCGCAGTCGATCCAGACGATGCGTTCACCACTCACGGCAGACAAGAGTATGCCCCCGGCCCCCGGTACTCTCGGCCCCATGGTCAACCAGTCGCAGCCGCCGTCGAGCTCGCTGCCCAACGCCCCAGGTCAGCGGGCTCCGCAGGATCCGGGCAAGGGTGGGGACTGGCACCAGGTGATGTCCTTCCAACCCCAGTCGCCCGAGAGCGCCCGGCCCAACGCGACCCGACGCCCGGTCATCCGGCGGGTGCTCCTGTGGAGCGCCGTCGTCACCGTCTTCGGCCTCGCCGCGCTCGCCATGACCCTCATCGTCACGACGGCCGTCGGGCTGCAGGCGGCGATCCTGGGGATGGTGAGCGCGTCGCTCGCCCTGGGGATCGTCATACCCCTCTTCATCTGGGTCGACCGTCTGGAGGCCGAGCCCGCGCGGCTGCTGTGGTTCGCCTTTCTCTGGGGGGCGCTCATCTCGACCCTGGGGGCGCTCGTGCTCAACGAGCTCGGTGTCGCCTTCTTCGCCGGCCGTCACGCAGACCCACTGGTCGTGGGCGCCGTCGTCGTCGCCCCGCTCACCGAGGAGTTCTTCAAGGGGTTGGGGGTGCTGCTGATCTTCCTCTTCGCCAAGCGGGAGTTCAACGGCGTCACCGACGGGATCGTGTATGCCGGCATCGTCGCCGCCGGCTTCGCCTTCGTCGAGAACATCATCTACCTGGGGCAGATGTACCTCGATGCCGGACCGGTCGGCCTGGTCGGCATCTTCATCATGCGCTGCCTGGTCAGCCCGTTCGCCCACCCGATGTTCACCGTCTGCATCGGGCTGGCCCTGGGGCTCGTCGCCCACCGCCGCCGGTTCAGCTCGGTCTGGGTGGTGCTCGTCGGCTTCGCCTGCGCCGTCTTCCTGCACGCCCTCTTCAACTACAGCGCGGTCGCGGCCTCGCAGTACTACCTGGTGCTCTTCGCCCTCGTCCAGGTGCCGTTGTTCATCGGCTTCCTCCTCCTGCTGCGCTGGGCCCGCAACCGCGAGTCGCGCCTGCTGCGCGACACGCTCACCGGCTACGGCATGGCCGGGTGGTACACCCCCGCCGAGGTCGCGATGCTCGCCAGCCCCGGCGAGCGCCGCCGGGCCCGGCACTGGGCGCGCGGCGTCGGGGGACGCCCGGCCGAGCAGGCGATGCAGGCCTTCCAGGACGAGAGCGGTGAGCTGGCCATGGTGCGCAAGCACCTCGTCCACGGCGGTCCGGACGCCGTGTGGCTGGGCCGTGAGCAGCGGATCCTCGAGGCGGTGACCGCGCACCGGCGCGTCTTCGTGCCGCAGGGGTGAGCCTCGGCATACCGGTCGATCGGCGCCCCCGGCAGGACTCGAACCTGCAACCTACGGATTAGAAGGCCGTTGCTCTATCCATTGAGCTACGGGGGCCGGACCTCCCAGTCTAGAGGGGCGCTCCTCTAGGATCGGGCGCCATGACCACACCCCCGGGGGCGCAGGAACCACTGGCCGCGCTGCGCGCCCAGATCGACGACGTCGACGCCCAGGTGATGGAGCTGCTGGCGCAGCGCCTCGAGCTGGTCGCCCAGGTGGGGGAGGTCAAGGGGCGGCACGGCCTGCCGATCTACGACCCCGAGCGCGAGCGCGCCATGATCGCCCGCAAGCGCGAGCACGCGGCCGAGCGGGGGCTCTCGCCCGACCTCGTCGAGGACGTCCTGCGCCGGTGCATGCGCGAGGCCTACACCCACGAGAAGAACATGGGCTTCACCCGCCAGGCGCCGGACCTCGGCCCGATCGTCGTCGTCGGTGGGCGCGGTCGGATGGGCGCGCTCTTCGGGCGGATGTTCACCCTGTCGGGGTATGATGTGCGCGTCGTCGAGCGCGACGACACCCCCGAGCAGGTGGCGGAGGCGGTCGCGGGTGCCGGCCTGGTCCTCGTCTCGGTCCCGATCCACGACACCGTGCAGGTCGTGCGCGACCTGCCGCCGCTGCCGGAGGACTGCCTGCTGGTCGACCTCACCTCGACGAAGCGTGCGGTCATGGAGGCCATGCTGGCCACGCATACCGGGCCGGTCCTCGGGCTGCACCCGATGTTCGGCCCAGACGTCGACAGCTTCGCCAAGCAGGTCGTCGCCGCCGTGCCCGGCCGGGACGCGCAGGCCAGCACGTGGCTGCTCGAGCAGATCCGGCTGTGGGGCGCGCGCGTGCACGAGGTCGATGCCGACGAGCACGACCACGCGATGGGCCTCATCCAGGCGTTGCGCCACTTCTCGACCTTCGCCTACGGCTGGCACCTGGCCCACGAGGACCGCAACCTCGACACCCTGCTGGCGCTGTCCTCCCCGATCTACCGCCTCGAGCTCATCATGGTCGGCCGACTCTTCGCCCAGGACGCCGAGCTCTACTTCGACATCATCACCGGCTCCTCCGACGCCCTCGAGCTCATCGAGCGCTACCACGAGCGCTACACCCAGGCCATCGAGCTACTGCGGACCGGCGACCGCGAGGCCTTCGTCCGGCAGTTCGGGGAGGTCGAGGGGTGGTTCGGCGAGCACGCGGAGCGTTTCCTCGTGGAGTCGAAGTCGTTGCTCGCCCACGCGGACTCCACCCGCCCCTGACCTGCGCGGCGGTTCGTCTTGGTGGACGGGGCGCGGGGGGTCAGACTAGGGGCCGTGACCACCGACCCCGCCGCGCTGCTCGCTGCCGTCGAGAGGCTGCGGTCCTCGGCCGGAGAGGTCTCGCTCCCGCTCGACCTCGGCCACGCCGAGGAGGCCCGCACGGCCCGACGTGAGCTCGAGCAGCAGCTCGACGACTATGTCCTGCCCCGTCTGCGCTCGCTCGACGCCCCCTTGCTGGCGGTCGTCGGCGGCTCGACCGGTGCCGGCAAGTCCACCCTGGTCAACTCGGTCGTCGGCGAGGAGGTCAGCAGGGCGGGCATCCTGCGGCCGACCACGCGGGCCTCGGTGCTCGTCCACCACCCGCAGGATGCGGCGTGGTTCACCGACACCCGGGTGCTCCCCGGGCTCGCCCGCATCGGCGGCGACGCCGCCGAGGTCGAGGACCCCGGCGCGGTGCGGTTGGTGGCCTCCGAGGCGCTGCCCTCCGGTCTCGCGCTCCTCGACGCCCCCGACATCGACTCAGTGGTCCAGGCCAACCGTCAGCTCTCCAAGCAGCTGCTGTCGGCGGCCGACCTCTGGCTCTTCGTCACCACGGCGGCAAGGTATGCCGACGCCGTGCCGTGGGGGTTGCTCCGGGAGGCCAGCGAGCGCGGCACGTCGGTGGCGATCGTGCTCAACCGGGTCCCGCCCGAGGCCATGCAGCAGGTGCGGGTCCACCTCGCCACGATGCTGCGCGAGCAGGGCCTGGGCCAGTCACCGATCTTCGCCATCCCCGAGGACGAGCTGGACGGCGGCCGGATCCCGGGCCGGCACAGCGAGCGGCTGCGCGGCTGGCTGCACTCCCTCGCGGTCGACGCCCGCGCTCGCTCGGTCGTCATCCGCCGCACGCTCACCGGCACCCTGGGCTCGCTGAGCGCCCGGGCGGACGCGCTCGCGGGCGCAGGACGCGACCAGGTCGGCGCCTGGCGGGACCTCGAGCAGGGGCCGCGCGAGGCATACCGGGACGCCCTGGAGTCGATCTCCCAGGGGGTGCAGGACGGCTCCCTGCTGCGGGGCGAGGTGCTCGCCCGCTGGCACGAGCTCGTCGGGACCGGGGAGTTCCTCCGCTCGATCGAGGTGGGCATCGGCCGGGTGCGCGACCGGGTGACCTCCTTCTTCACCGGCAAGGAGATCTCCTCCGAGCCGCTCGGCGAGGCGCTGCAGACCGGCGCCGCCGCCCTCATCACCTCGCACGGCCAGGTGGCGGCCAGCACCGCCGCGCGCTCGTGGAAGCAGCGCCCGGGCGGGCGACCCCTCGTGGAGCAGCACCCCGAGCTCGCCAGGGCCACCCCCGACTTCTCCGAGCAGGTCGAGCGGCTCATCCGCGACTGGCAGCGCGACATCCTCGAGATGGTCAAGGAGGAGGCCGGCTCGCGGCGCACGACCGCGCGCTACCTCGCCTTCGGTGTCAACGGGCTGGGCGTGCTGCTCATGCTCGTCGTCTTCAGCGCCACCGCGTTCATCCCCACCGGCGCCGAGGTGGCCGTCGGGGCGGGCTCCGCGGTGCTGGCGCAGCGGCTGCTCGAGGCGGTCTTCGGCGACCAGGCGGTGCGCGCCATGGCCCTCAAGGCGCGCGAGTCGCTCCTGGGTCGGGTCGAGGAGCTGTATGCCGACCAGCGGTCCCGGTTCGACGCGACGTTGCAGGAGGTCGCGGTGTCCGAGGACGCCCTGGCCGAGCTCGAGGCCGCTGCGGCGGCGGTGGAGGCAGCCCGATGATCGGCAGGCGCAGGAGCGAGCCCGCGCTGGGCATCGCCGACCGCTCCGAGCGGCTCGCCACGGCGCTCGAGGTGGGTGGGGAGGAGCTCGAGCCCGCCAGCACCGGTGCGGCCCGTGACGTGCTCGACCGCGTCGGCGAACGCTGGGCCATCGCCGGTGGCCGCACCGTCGTCGCCCTCGCGGGGGCGACCGGCTCCGGCAAGTCGAGCCTGTTCAACACCCTCGTGGGTGACGACGTCTCGACCATCAGCCCGCGGCGGCCCACGACCGCGGAGTCGGGGGCCGCGGTGTGGGGCGAGGAGGACGCCGGCGAGCTGCTCGACTGGCTCGGCATCTCCAACCGCCACCACGTCGCCCTCACCGAGGCCACCGCGGGACTCGACGGTCTCGTCCTGGTGGACCTGCCCGACTTCGACTCCCGCGAGCTGCGGCACCGCGTCGTGGCCGACCGCATCCTCGAGCGCGCCGACGTCTTCGTGTGGGTCGCCGACCCGCAGAAGTATGCCGATGCCCGGCTCCACGACGACTACCTGCGCCCCCTGCGCCACCACGACGCCGTGATGCTCGTCGTGCTCAACCAGGTCGACCGGATCCGCGAGGAGGGCGGCGTCGAGCAGGTCGCCGCCGACCTGCGGCGGCTGGTGCAGGCCGACGGCGCCGGTGAGCACGAGGTCATCGCCACCTCGGCCCGCACGCAGCAGGGCATCGGGGAGCTGACCGCCCGCATCGGTGAGGTGGTGGGTGCGCGCAACGCGGCGGAGGCCCGGTTGGCGGCCGACCTGCGCGCCTCGGCCTCCCGGGTGCGCGAGCAGGGCGTGGGGGAGCAGACCCCGGAGTTC
Source organism: Serinicoccus profundi (assembly GCF_008001015.1). Lineage (NCBI taxonomy): Bacteria > Bacillati > Actinomycetota > Actinomycetes > Micrococcales > Ornithinimicrobiaceae > Serinicoccus > Serinicoccus profundi. The sequence continues at coordinate 854,673 of NZ_CP042862.1, forward strand.
GGGGAGCAGGCCGACCAGCGCCTGCACCAGGCCCTCACGGTGGCCTCCGGGGTGCCCGTGGTGCTCGACGCCGTCGACCGCGACTACCGCCGCCGGGCCCACGCACGCACCGGGTGGCCCTTCACCCGCTGGCTGGCCGGGCTGCGCCCCGACCCGATGCGGCGCCTGCGGCTCGGCGACGACACCGCGGGTGACACCGGCATCGCGCCCTCCGACGTGCGGGCCGTGCTCGGCCGCTCCTCCCTGCCCAGCCCCACCCCGGCGGCCCGGGCCAATGTGCAGCTCGCGACCCGCGACCTGGGTGAGGGGGTCGGGGGCAGCCTTCCCCCGCGCTGGGCCGAGGCGGTGCTGGAGGCGGCGAGCCCGGAGGAGGACACCCTCTCCGACGCGCTCGACCAGGCGATCGTCGGCGTGCCGCTGCGCACCCGGACCCCCTTCTGGTGGTCCGTGCTGGGCGCCCTCCAGCTCGTCCTCGCGGTGACCACCGTCGTCGGCCTGCTGTGGCTGGTCACGCTCGTGGTGCTGGGCTGGCTGCAGCTGCCGGTCGACGCGCCCTTCTGGGGTCCGGTGCCGATCCCGCTGCTGCTTTTCGCCGGCGGAGCCGTGGCCGGGCTGCTGCTCGCCGTCGTGGCGCGGGCTGCGGCCGGTGTCGGAGCTGCTCGCCGGAGACGGCACGTGCAGCAGGTGCTCGACGACGCCATCGACGAGGTGTCCTTCCGGCACGTGCGCAAGCCGGTCATGACCGTGCTCGACCGGCACGAGAAGACCCGCGTCCTGCTGCAGCAGGCCGCCGCCTGAGGCTGTCCACACCCTGCGGCGTGCGGGCGCGGTCGTCCACAGATCCCGGGCGACCCCTGGCCGCGGGCTCCCTGGCGCACCGATCCTGGTCCCACGTCCACGACCCGTGGGCGCTCATGACCAGGAGGGGAACGCACCATGATGAACGAACCCACGATGACCGTGTCCGGCAACCTGACCCGCGACCCGGAGCGCAAGACGAGCATCGCCAACGGCAAGGACTTCGCGGTCGTCCCGATCGCGGTCAACCGGCGCCGCTTCGACCCGGCCCAGGGGGCCTGGGTCACCTCGGACACGATGTTCATCGACCTGCTGTGCTTCCGGCACATCGGGGCCACGGCGCTGGCCAGCTTCCGCAAGGGTGACCCGGTCATCGCGCACGGTCGCCTGTCGTTGCGCGACTGGAAGACCGAGACCTCGGCCGGCACCACCGCCGTCATCGACGTCGACAGCATCGGGCACGACGTCTCGCGCGGGGTGAGCCGCTTCACCAGGGGTCGCGTCGGTTACGACGGCGACCGTCTCGACGAGCACGACCCCACGCCGGCGAGCGCGCTCACGGGAGGTCTCGTCGAGGCTGCGGAGCAGCGGGCCGGCGCCGTGGGGGCCGGCGGCGAGCCCGACGGAGGGGGCGTCGGGGGGCCGGCGGGTGGACCCGCTCTGCCCACCGGCGAGCCGGACCTCGAGATCGCGGCCGACGCCGAGGGGGTGGTGACCGACGACGAGCAGGCCGACGCAGTCCTGGCCCGCAGCGCCTGAGGGGGGGGGGGGGGGGCAGGCGGGGCCGGGCAGGCGGGCCGAGATTCGGAGTCGGCCCGCCCGCCCCGATACCCTGGCGGCATGGCCGAATTCATCTACACCATGAGCCGTGCCCGCAAGGCGCACGGCGACAAGGTGATCCTCGACGACGTGACGATGTCCTTCTACCCGGGCGCCAAGATCGGCGTCGTCGGGCCCAACGGTGCCGGCAAGTCGACGATCCTCAAGATCATGGCCGGGATGGACCAGCCCTCCAACGGTGAGGCCCGCCTGACGCCCGGCTACACCGTGGGGATCCTGCTGCAGGAGCCGCCGCTCAACGAGGACAAGACCGTGCTCGGCAATGTCGAGGAAGGTCTGGGCGAGATCAAGACCAAGGTCGACCGGTTCGAGGAGATCGGCGAGCTCATGGCGCAGCCCGACGCCGACTACGAGGCGTTGATGGAGGAGATGGGCAAGCTCCAGGAGGAGATCGACCACGCCGACGCGTGGGACCTCAACGCCCAGCTCGAGCAGGCGATGGACGCCCTGCGCTGCCCGCCCCCGGACAGCGACGTCACCGTCCTCTCCGGAGGTGAGCGCCGCCGGGTCGCGCTGTGCAAGCTGCTGCTCTCCAAGCCCGACCTGCTGCTCCTCGACGAGCCCACCAACCACCTCGACGCCGAGTCGGTGCAGTGGCTGGAGCAGCACCTCGCGTCCTACCAGGGCGCGGTCCTGGCCGTGACCCACGACCGGTACTTCCTCGACAACGTGGCCCAGTGGATCGCCGAGGTCGACCGCGGGCGCCTCTACCCCTACGAGGGCAACTACTCCACCTACCTGGAGAAGAAGCGCGAGCGGCTGGCCATCGCCGGCAAGAAGGACGCCAAGCTGGCCAAGCGGCTGGAGAGCGAGCTCGAGTGGGTGCGCTCCAACCCCAAGGCCAAGCAGACCAAGAACAAGGCTCGCCTCGCGCGCTATGAGGAGATGGCCGCCGAGGCGGAGAAGACCCGCAAGCTGGACTTCGAGGAGATCCAGATCCCGCCGGGCCCCCGCCTGGGCAGCCAGGTCATCGAGGTCACGAACCTCACCAAGGGCTTCGGCGACCGGACCCTCATCGACGGCCTGTCCTTCACCCTGCCCCGCAACGGCATCGTCGGCGTCATCGGGCCCAACGGCGTCGGCAAGACCACGCTGTTCAAGACCATCGTCGGGCTCGAGGAGCCGGACGCTGGTGATGTCAAGGTCGGCGAGACGGTCGAGATCTCCTACGTCGACCAGTCCCGCGGGGGCATCGACGGCGAGAAGTCGCTCTGGGAGGTCGTCTCCGACGGGCTCGACTTCATCCAGGTCGGGCAGGTCGAGATCCCCAGCCGCGCCTACGTCAGCCAGTTCGGCTTCAAGGGCCCGGACCAGCAGAAGAAGGCCGGCGTCCTCTCCGGTGGGGAACGCAACCGGCTCAACCTCGCGCTCACCCTCAAGGAGGGCGGCAACCTCCTGCTCCTCGACGAGCCGACCAACGACCTCGACGTGGAGACCCTGGGCAGCCTCGAGAACGCCCTGCTCAACTTCCCCGGCTGCGCCGTGGTCATCAGCCACGACCGGTGGTTCCTCGACCGCGTCGCGACGCACATCCTCGCCTACGAGGGCACCGAGGCCGAGCCGGCCAACTGGTACTGGTTCGAGGGCAACTTCGGTGCCTACGAGGAGAACAAGGTCGAGCGCCTCGGCGCCGAGGCCGCCCGCCCGCACCGGGTGACCTACCGCCGCCTCACGAGGGACTGAGCTGGCCAGGCGCCCGCGCCGTCCGCCCCCGTTGCCACCGCGTGACGGGCTGGGCGCGGCGCGGGTGCGGCTGCCAGCGGCAGCCGGGCCGCCCGACGGCGAGCCCTGGTGCTCGCTGCCGGACGCCCTCGCACACCTCACGGGTGACCCCGCCGGCATCGCCCGGCGGGTCACCGACGGTGAGGTGCGCCTCGCCGACGGCACACCGGTGACGGGCACGACGGCATACCTGCCGGGTGAGGTCGTCTACCTCTACCGCGACCTGCCGGAGGAGGTGCCGGTGCCGTTCGAGATCGACGTCCTGCTCCACGACGACGAGACCGGCCTCCTCGTCGTGGACAAACCGCCCTTCCTCGCGACCATGCCCCGCGGTGGGCATGTGGCCCAGACCGTCGTCACCCGGCTGCGCCGGGACCTCGACCTGCCCGAGCTGGCGCCCGTGCACCGCCTCGACCGCCTGACGAGCGGCGTGCTGCTGCTCACCACCCGGGCGCAGGCGCGGTCCCCCTACCAGCGCATGGTGCAGGCGGGTCGCCTGGCCAAGACCTACGAGGCGCTGGCGCCCGTGCGGGAGGACCTCGTGCTCCCGACGACCGTCACCGACCGGATCGTCAAGGAGCGCGGTGAGCTGCAGGCGCGGGTCGTCGACGGCGAACCCAACGCCCGGACCCACGTCGAGCTCGTCGGTGAGCGGGACGGCCTGGGTCACTACCGCCTCACCCCGACGACCGGCCGCACCCACCAGCTGCGACTCCACCTGGCAGGGCTGGGCCTCCCGATCGAGGGTGACCCGCTCTACCCCGAGCCACGGCACGTGGCCGCGGACGACTTCTCCGCCCCGCTGCAGCTGCTGGCCCGGGAGGTGACTTTCACCGACCCGGTGACCGGGCTCGCCCGCCGCGTCACCTCGCCCCGGGCGTTGCCCGTCCCCGGCACGCGCTAGGAGCGTCCGCGACCGAGCAGGCCCAGCAGCGGTGAACCCGCCCCGAGCAGGAAGCCCAGGTCGTACCAGTTGCCCTCGCGCGTCACGTCATACACCGGGAACTGGTCCCACGCCCCGAAGATGTGGGCGATGAGCACCACCCACGCCGTCAGGCCGTTCCAGCCACCCCACAACAGATCCTGCCACCACATCGCCGGCTCCTCTCCTCGCTCACGGGCGGACGGCGGCACCGTCCGAGGCCCCATCGTGCACCGTCGACCTGTGGTGGGCATGTGTGTGCTCAGGGGCAGCTCGCGGCGGGCGGTGGTGGGCTGCAGGGTCGCGGGTGCCGGCTGACAGACTCCAGGTATGCCTGCTGCTGACGCGAGTCCTGCCCGCGACGTCCCCATCGGCCACTACGCCGTGGTGGGGGACATGCGCACGGCGGCCCTCATCTCACCGGAGGGCAGCGTCGACTGGCTCTGCCTGCCGCGCTTCGACTCACCCTCGGTCTTCGCCTCGCTGCTCGGCACCGAGCAGGACGGGCGCTGGCTGGTCCGCGTGGTCGAGGGGGAGGTGGAGTCCCGCGACTACGTCGAGGGCACCCTCGTCTTCCGCACCCTCTGGCGCGCGCCCGAGGGATCGGCCGAGGTGCTGACCTTCATGCCTCCCGGCGACGGCCGCTCCGACATCGTGCGCTTGGTCCGGTGCACCTCGGGCACGGTGGAGGTCGAGCACGAGCTCATCATGCGGTTCGACTACGCCACGTTGCGGCCCTGGGTGCACCGCACGCGGGTCGAGGACGGGGACGGGCCGGGCGAGGAGGTCCTCACCGCGGTGGGGGGTCCGTCGCGGCTCATCCTGCACGGGCCGATGCCCGAGGCGGTCACCGAGGAGGACGCCCACCGGGGTCGCCACCGGTTGGCCGAGGGGGAGGAGCTGTGCTGGGTCCTCACCGGGCAGGCTTCGTGGAAGCCGCTGCCCAGCAGCATCGACCCGCGCGCCGTCCTGGAGGAGACGATCGCGGACTGGCGGGCCTGGACCGGCCGGATCCGCGCCTCCGGCCCGTGGGCGCGGCAGGTCACCCGTTCCCTTACGGTGCTGCGGGCCCTCACCCACGCGGACACCGGTGGGATCGTCGCGGCCGCGACGACCTCGCTGCCGGAGGACCCCGGTGGCGAGCGCAACTGGGACTACCGCTTCACCTGGTTGCGCGACTCGGCGCTGACGTTGCAGGCGATGATGGCCCACGGGTTCGACGGCGGTGCCGAGGCCTGGCGGGAGTGGCTGCTGCGGGCCATCGCCGGGCACTCCAACGAGCTGCGGATCATGTACGGCCTCGGTGGCGAGCGCGACCTCACCGAGCGCGAGCTGCCGCACCTGCGGGGGTATGCCGGGTCCCGCCCCGTGCGCATCGGCAACGGCGCCGCCGACCAGTACCAGGCGGACGTCATCGGGGAGGTCATGCTCGCGCTGGCCCAGCTGCGCGACGGCGGGGTGGCCGAGGACACCTACAGCTGGGCCGTGCAGCGGATGATGCTGACGACGCAGACGCAACGGCTGGAGGAGCCCGACCACGGGATCTGGGAGATGCGGGGGGGACAGGCACTTCTTCACCCATGGCCGGGTGATGATCTGGGCGGCCTTCGACCAGGGGGTCCGGGCCGTGGAGCAGCACGGGCTGCGACGTCGAGCACTGGCGCACCCTGCGCGACCAGGTGCGCGCCGAGATCGAGGAGCGCGGCGTCGGACCCGACGGGGCCTTCCGCCAGACCTACGACAGCACCGAGGTGGACGCGTCGCTGCTCCAGATCCCGCATACCGGCTTCTGCGCCTACGACGACCCGCGGATGCTCGCCACGGTCCGGCGGCTGGAGGAGGAGCTCGTCGACGACGCGGGTTTCCTGCACCGCTACCGCATGGGCGACTCGGGCAACATCGACGGTCTGGACGGCGGGGAGGCGCCCTTCCTCATCTGCACGTTCTGGCTGGTCGAGCAGTATGTCCGCAGCGGCCGGCTCGAGGACGCCGAACGTCTCATGCAGGCCTGCGTGGAGGCCGGGGCACCGCTGGACCTGCTGGCCGAGGAGTACGACCCCGCGTCGCGTCGCATGCTCGGCAACTACCCGCAGGCCTTCAGCCACCTGGGTCTGGTGCGGGCCGCCGACGCGATCGCCCAGGTGCGGGGGGAGACATGAGCAGGGCCCGCCCTCCCGATGGGGAGGACGGGCCCTGAGGCTGGTCGGCCGGGCTCAGACCGACCGGCCGTGGGTCACGGTGTGTTGACCGTGACCAGGGTGTAGGCCAGCTCCTCGGTGCCGTCGCTGTAGCCGATCGCGCCCAGGTAGCGGGTCGCGGCGTCCAGTCCGGTCCAGGCGGCGGTCAGGTCCAGCGGCGTGCCCGCGGTCACCGCGACCGGGGACGGCGTGACCGTCATGTTGCCCTCGTCCGCGGACGGCATGAAGACGTGCAGCGGACCGCTGGCGGTGGCGCCGGCGGCGCCGTTCCAGTAGTCGACGGCCACGGTGTACTCGCCCGGGGCAGGCGCCATCATCGTGATCGACTCGTCCGAGCCACCGGCGGCCGACTGTGCGACGAGGTTGCCGTCGCTGTCCTCCAGGAAGAGGTCCAGGTCGAGCTCGGCCGGCGTCCATTCCGACTCCACGACCTCGACCCGGATGGCCGTGGTGCCCTCCGGCACCGTGACCGTCTGAGTGTAGTCGTCGTAGTCGGCGCCACCGGCCGGGCCGTCGGAGGTGACCTCCACCTCGGTGACCTGCGAGGCCATGAGGCCGTGCACGACCGAGGTGAGCTCACCGGTGAAGCCCGGGGTGACCTCGAAGGTCGCCGAGCCCTCGGTGTCCTCGCCGCGGATCTCCTCCGGCGCGCCCATCGCCACCGGCTGGATCGCCAGCGGGCTGGTCACGTCGGCGCCGGGACCGGTCCAGGTGAGCGACCCGAAGGTCCACTCACCCAGCTCGGCGTCGGTCGTGGTGAAGGTGACCTCGAAGGTCGCCGTGCCACCGGGCTCGACGGTGATCGTCGAGGGCTCGACGACCACGTCGACGCCCGGGGGCGCCTCGACCTCGGCGGTGAACGTGCCACCGTCGCCCGTCGCGTCGGTCACGGTGCGGGTCACGGTCTGCGCGCCGCCCAGGTCACCGATCGCGATGCTCGGGTAGTTGAGGTCGCTCGCATCGGTCGTGCCGATGTCCTCGCAGATGGCGGCCCCGCCGACCAGCTGCAGCTGGCCGATGGCGCAGGCGTAGGCCAGCCAGTCCTCGGCACCCGAGTCGTAGACCAGCGGCGTGTCGTAGGCAACACCCGGCTCGACCTCACCGGACCCGTAGTGGAGCGGGCTCGCCGGCTCACCGGCGTAGGTGATGAGCTCACCCTCGGAGTTGGTCGGGTCGGCGGTGGTCATCATGGCCGACTTGACCGCCATCGGGCTCCAGTCCGGGTTGTCCTGCATCATCATCGCGGCCAGGCCGGCGATGTGCGGGGCGGACATGGAGGTACCGGAGTAGCTGTCGAAGTTGGTGCCACCGGTGGAGCCGGCCGGAGAGACCGCCGCGATGACGTCGACACCCGGGGCGGTGATGTCCGGCTTGAGCAGGTCCCCGCCACCGGCGATCGCCGGCCCGTAGGAGCTGAAGCCGGCCATCTCCGGGTAGGTGAGCTCAGGACCCTCGCCGGAGGCCGAGATGGTGGCCATCGGGTCGGCGTCGGAGGCCTCGTACTCCTTGATCGCGTCGCCGGCGGTGCCGTTGACGTGGATCGAGGGCACCGCGTGGAAGTCGCCGTTGAGCGACTCGTCGTCGGTGTTGTTGGCCAGGATCATGCCGACACCGCCAGCAGCGTCGACCGTCTCGCTCTTCTCCGTCCGGGCGTTGGTGCCGCGGGTGCAGATGACGATGTGGTCGGCAGCGGCAGCCGCGTCCAGCGAGCCCGGCAGGCACAGCAGTGCGTCGTCGGCGGTGGCGCCGTCGGCCGGGATGTCGACGGAGTTGACCAGCGGGGCCGGGCCCACGCCGTCACCGGAGCTGATACCGGCATACGTCGCGTTCTCGCCGAAGAGCGCCTCGATCTGGGCCTGGACGTCCTCGTTGAGCGCGCCCTCACCACCGAGGATGACGGCGGACTCGGGGGCCAGGGCCACCATGCCGTCGAGGACGACGCCGGGCACCCCGTCGGGGCGGCTCAGCATGACGGGCACCCCCTGGTAGCCGGCCAGGGCCGACCCCGCGAGGGCGTCCGGGTAGTCGCGACCGGTGGCGGTGTGCACCACGGGGGCCGGGTTGTCCTCGCCGAAGCCGAACTGCTCGGCGACGGCGACGGACGTGCCGTACCGGTCCTTGCCGGCGAGGCGCTCTGAGGCGCCGAGCTCCTCGAAGACGTCGCCGGTCACGGCCTTGGGCCCACCGATGACGTGCACCTCGGGGTCGCCCATCGCGGCAAGTGCCTCACGGACCGAGTTGGGCACCCGGTCGGTCTTGGTGAGCAGCACGGGCACGCCCTCGCTCCCGGCGAGCGCGGAGCCGGACAGCGCATCCGGGAAGGCCTCGTCCTGTCCGGTGGCGACGTAGACGTGGTCCGCGTCGCCGTACTGCTGCGCGACCAGGGCGGCGGTCTCGTAGCGGTCGTCACCGGCGACGCGGGTCACCGTGCCGTACGCCTCAAGGGCGTCGCTCACCGTGGTGGAGACGGCGTTCTCGCCGCCGAGCACGACGATGTTGTCGGGGTCGATCGCCTCGAGGGCCTCGATCGTGGCGCCGGGGAGCTCGCCGACCTTGGTCAGCAGGACCGGGGCCGGGGAGCCGTCGGGGGCCACGGCCGGCTGGTCGAGGCCGGTCGCGGGGACGAGGCCCTGCGAGGCGGCCGCGGCGCCGGAGAGGGCGTCGGCGAACTGGTTGCCCGTCGCGATGTAGACCGTGTCCACACCCTCGGGGTAGGCCGCCGCGATCTGGGCCGCCGTGTCGTAACGGTTGGTGCCGGAGATCCGGGCCACCGGGGCCCCGTCGCCCAGCTCCACCTCGGCCGAGTTGGTGCGGTCGTGCGTGGACGCGGCGACCGTCATGGTCCACGGCGAGTTGTGCGCGACCGAGCTCTCGCCGATCGTGTCACCGCTGTTGCCCGCCGAGGCCGAGACGAACACGCCGGCGTTGGCGGCGTCCAGGAAGGCCAGTTCGTCGGCGGTCACCACGAACTGCGAGGAGCCGGAGACCGAGTAGTTGATGACGTCGACGCCGTCGGCGACGGCGTCGTCGATGGCGGCGACCAGTCCGGAGGTCGTGCCGGAGCCGCCACCGTCCTCGGTCTGCCACAGCGCCTTGTAGAACGCGAGGTGGGCGGCCGGGGCCATCCCGCTACCGGTGCCCAGGTCGTCCCCGTTGAAGTCCATCGGGACGTCGATGTTGCCCGCCGACGTGCCACCGACGTGGCTGCCGTGGCCGTTGGTGTCGCGGGGGGAGTCGAAGTCGAAGGCGGTGTTGTTGCCCTCGGGGTAGTAGCGGGCACCGATGACCTTGCTGTTGCAGGTCACGTTGTCGGCGTCGTCGGCCTCGTTGCCCTCGACGCACTCACCCTGCCAGGTGGCCGGCGCGGCCGGGTCACCCGGGAGCGCGGCGAAGCTGGGGTTCTCCGGCCAGAAGCCGGAGTCGATGATGCCGACGACCATGCCCGCACCCGCGTCGGCGTCCCCGCCGAACTGGGTGTTCCAGACGCCGTCCTCGCCGGTCAGGCCGAGGTAGTCAGGTGTGGTGACGGTGTCGGAGGTCCGGATCTCGTCCTCCCACACCGCCGCGACGTTGGGGTCCTTGCGCAGGGCGGACACCTGGGAGCCGGTCAGCTCGGCGGTGAAGCCGTTGAAGGACGTCGAGTAGGTGTAGACCGCGTCGGCACGGTCCAGGCCGACGGAGTCGAGCACGGCGTTCTGCTGCCGGTCGAGGTATGCGGTGTAGCTCTCGGCGGCGGCGCTCGTGGTGTTGAGCTTCTCCCCCTCCTCGGGCTTGGTGGCGGGGATTCCGTCGACTCCGCCGTCGTAGGCGGCCAGCGAGCTGTCCGCGAGCATGACGATGTAGGTGCCGTCCTCGTTGACCGTGAGCTCCGGGTTCGCCCATGCTGCGGGGGCGACCAGGGCCAGCGGTGCGACGACGGCCCCTGCGCCGGCGAGCGCCAGCAGGCGCGTCCTCCGGCGAGCAGATGGCTGGTGCACAGTGTGTCCTTTGCTTGGAACGGTGGACGTCGCCGCTGGACAGCGCCTCGTCGTCGAGGTGCTGAGGGACCCAGGGGTGACCCTGGCAGTATTGTCCGGCGCTCTCAGGGTGTCTACAGGTAGGGCACCGTCGAGCGCCCGTCGTGACCGAATCGTGACTTTGACGCGACGTCAATCAGGAGGCGTCGGGCGCCTGCTTCAGGCGCACCATGCCCTCCTGTCCGACGGTCGCGAGCAGCGTCCCGTCGGCGGCGAACATGTGCCCCGTGCCGAGCCCCCGCCCTGACTGCGCGGAGGGGGAGCTCTGCGTGTAGAGCACCCAGTCGTCCACCCGGGCGGGCCGGTGGAACCACATGGAGTGGTCCAGGCTGGCCGGGCGCAGCCGCGGGTCGCCCCAGCCCAGGCCGTGACGCCGCAGCACCGGCTCGAGCAGCACGTAGTCCGAGGCGTAGGCCAGGATGGCCGCGTGCAGCAGCGGGTCCTGCGGCAGCTCGCGGGCGATCCGCAGCCACACCGACTGCTCGCTCGGCCCCGGCTCTCCCGGGCCGAGCAGCAACGGCTCCACGTGACGCAGCTCCACCGGGCGCCGGCGGGCGGTCTCCTGGGCCACCGGGTGGGGGACCTGCTCCAGGAGCTGCCGGTCCGAGCGCAGGGTGTCCGGGGCCGGCGCGGACGGCATCGGGATCTGGTGCTCCAGCCCCTCGGAGGCCTCCTGGAAGGACATGATGATCGACATGAGGATTCGCCCGTCCTGCACGGCGTGCACCCGACGGGCGCTGAAGCTGCGCCCGTCGCGCATCCGCTCCACGAGGAAGCGCAGCGGCCGGTTCGCGTCGCCCGGCCGCAGGAAGTAGCCGTGCATGGAGTGGATCGGGCGGGCGAGCGGCTCGCCCTCAGTGCCCTCGGTCTCTTCCAGGACCGGCTCCACGGTCCGTCCCGCGGCGATGAGGCACTGCGCGAGCACCTGCCCCCCGAAGACGCGGCCGTGCGGCATCGGCTGGCTGCGGCCCGCGAAGACGTCGCCCTCGGAGCTGACGAGGTCCGCGTCGGTGCCCAGGACCCCCTCGGGGGAGGCGACGCGGATGGTCGTGGATCCCTCGCGGCGCAGGTCGAGCACGTCGAGGAGATCGTCAATCGGGTAGTCCAGCGGTGCGTCCGTCACAACGCCGCATCCTAGTGACTCACTCGATCTCTGCCGACGTCGCCCACAGGTCCACACCCTCGGTGCTGCCGGACAGGCGGTCGATCTCGGCCAGCTCCTCCTGGGTGAAGTCGGTCCGGTGGGCTGCGGCCAGGTTGTCCTCGAGCTGCTGGACGCTGGAGACCCCGATGAGGGTGGAGGTGACCCCGCCGGGGCGGATGGCCCAGGACAACGCCATCTGCGCCAGCGTCTGCCCGCGTCCCTCGGCGACCTTCGCGAGCCCGCGCAGACGCTCCCGGTTGGCCTCGGTGAGCACGCTGCTGTCGAAGGAGGGCCGCGCGGTCGCCCGCTCTGCGTCGTCGCGGTCGAGGTACTTGTCGGTGAGCAGGCCCTGCGCGAGGGCGGTGAAGCCGATCGACCCCATACCGTGGCCGCCCAGCGCGTCGAGCAGGCCGTCCTCGACCCACCGGTTGAGCATGTTGTAAGCCGGCTGGTGGATGATCAGCGGCGTGCCCAGCTCGCGGGCCACGGCGACCGCCTCGGCGGTGCGCTCGGGGGAGTAGCTGGAGATGCCGGCATACAGCGCCTTGCCCTGACGGATCGCGGTGTCGAGCGCGCCGATCGTCTCGGCCACCGGGGTGTCCTCGTCGGCGCGGTGGGAGTAGAAGATGTCGACGAAGTCGACGCTCATCCGCGAGAGGGACTCCTCCAGGCTGGCGAGGAGGTACTTGCGCGAGCCGAGCATGCCGTAGGGCCCGGGCCACATGTCCCACCCGGCCTTGGTGGAGAGCACCATCTCGTGGCGGTAGGGGCGGAAGTCGGTGCGCATCATCCGCCCGAAGTTCTCCTCCGCGGAGCCGTAGGGCGGGCCGTAGTTGTTGGCCAGGTCGAAGTGGCTGATGCCCTCGTCGAAGGCGCGGCGCAGGATCTCGCGCTGGGTGTCGAACGGCCGGTTGTCGCCGAAGTTGTACCAGAGGCCGAGCGAGAGCGGCGGCAGCAGCAGGCCGCTGTCGCCGACGCGGCGGTAGTCCAGCTTCTGGTGCCGGTCGGGCGCGGCGACGTAGGGGCGGTGCGTCTCGGGGACGTCTGCGGCGTAGTAGGCCTCACTCATGGGTGGCAGGCTACGCCCGCCGACCGGTCTGGGCGCGGGTGGCGGGGTGCGTGATGGCCGATGCTGACGGCAGCGCCGGGCCTGGGTGGCGTTGGTCACGGATAGAAGCTCTCGGCGGCGCCCCAGGTTGGTCGCGGACACTAGGCGGTATGCCGCCCGCGTCCGCCTCTGCGCCTGCGTCGGCTCCGGTGCCGGCCGTGCGACGGCGCGGACCCGGGCGCGTGGTCGCCGCACTGGCGGGGCTCGTGCTCGCCGGCGGCGTCGTGGCCTGGCCGACGGTGCGCGACTGGTCGGCGGACCTCACCGCACCGTGCGGCATCGTCGTGGACGGCGAGCGGGTGTCGCTGGACCAGGCCCAGGCGCGCGCCGCGACGCAGGCTGCCGCGCAGGTGGTGCGGGGTGGTCAGAGAGGCGGTGCTCCGGGCGGTGGTGCAGCGGTCGAGGTGCCCGACGGGGTGGTCGAGGCCGTGCTGTCCGCGCGCGCGGACACCGCGCTCACCTGCCGGGTCGGCGAGCCCGACGTCGCCGCGGAGGAGGTCGGCGGGTCCGGTCTGACCCCGCGGGCGGAGGCGGTGCTCGAGGAGGTGCGCGAGGACTTCGGTGACGTGCTGGTGGGTGGCTTCGCCCCGGGAGGCGTGGACTCCGGTCATGGCGTGGAGTCGACCCACTACGACGGGCGGGCGGTGGACGTGTTCTACCGGCCGGTGACCGAGGAGAGCCGTGACCAGGGGTGGGTCCTGGCCCAGTGGCTGGTGGCGCACGCCGAGGAGCTGACGGTGCAGTACGTCATCTTCGACGACCACTGGTGGGGTGTGCGTCAGTCGGCCGGTGGGTGGCAGGCCTACGACGTGCCCGGCGCCCCCGGCACCCAGGACCCGGTCCTGCGCCACCTCGACCACGTGCACGTCGACGTCGTCCGGGGCGGGTAGCCCGCCCGTGCGTGGGAGGGCACGGGCGCCGGCCCCGTGGAGCCACTGACAGCCGGAAGGTCCACCCTCAGCCGGAAGGTCCACCCTCAGCCGGGAAGTCCACTGACAGCCCCCTCGAGCAGGCTGATGGATGACGTGGCGGCTGACAGTGAGGTCCGGGAGCGCGGCGCACCCGTCGGGGTGCGGAGATGGGTGCGTGTGTACGGATCCTCTCCGGTATGCGGGCCCTGGGCGGGGAGGATGGGTGCGCGTGCACGGATCCTCACCGGTATGCGGGCCCTGGGCGGGGAGGATGGGTGCGCGTGCACGGATCCTCACCGGTGTGCGGGGCCTGGGCGGGGAGGATGGGTGCGCGTGCACGGATCCTCACCGGCAGACCTACCCGACGACGATGACGTCCAGGGTGCGCGGGCCGTGGACGCCCTCGACCCGGTCGAGCTCGATGTCGCTGGTGGCGCTCGGCCCGCTGATCCAGGTGAGCGGCCGACCGGGATCCACCACGGTGACGGCGTCCGGGACGTCGTGGACCACCTGGTCGACCCGAATCACGCAGACGTGCTGGTCGGGCACCAGCGTCAGGGCCCTGCGCCCCTGGTCGCCCGCGTGGTCGAGGACGATCGTGCCGGTCGTCGCGATGCCCACGCGGGCGGCAGTGACCACGGCGTCGATCCCGTCGAGCTCATCCGCGGTGAGCGGGTCGCCACCTGGACCCTCGTCGGGTCGCAGCCGCAGACCGGCCTCGCGAGCGGGCATGACCCACGCGGCGTCCAGGTCGGCGGGCAGGACCACGGTGTGCGCCCGGCCTCTCGCCAGCGCCGCGGCCACCTCGACGCCGACCTGCTCCGGGGTGCACCGGACCACGGTCGCGCGGTAGTCGGCGACGTTGTCGACGAACAGCTCCAGCGTCGCCTCGGCGGACTCGCCGGCAGCGGCGATCCTCGGGACCGGCCCCCTCGCGCCCCGCTCGTCGGTCGCGTCGGAGGTCGCCGACCGCAGCCGCGCCAGGATCTCCTCGCGCGCACTCACGACGACTCCCCGGAGGTATGCCGTGGGTCGCGGCTCTCGGCGTCCGCCGCGGTGCCGCCGCCCGTCCGGTGATCGGTCGCCCCCTGCTCGTCCGGGGTCGCCTCGTCCACGCCGTCCCCGGTCGGGCCTGCGACGGGGCTCGCCGCCTCGTCCGCGCCCGCATCAGGGTCGTCGCCGTGCGTGCTGGCCCACCACTGGCGGAAGGTCTGGGTCGGCGGCGTCGGGACGTCCCGTGCCTGGGTCCAGGCGCCGAGGCCAGGCACGGAGCGCAGGGTCCGGCCACCGAGCAGCCGCCCGCCGAGGGTGGACGCCCGCTGGGCCGCCTCCATCCGCCGGTGGTCGCCGAACATCCACGCCGCCGCCTTCATCGAGGCGGCCTCCGCCGACCGCCCGGAGGCCTCGTCGACGACCTGGGTCCGCAGCTTGACGAGCAGCGCGGGGATGTCGATGCGCACCGGGCAGGCCTCGAAGCAGGCGCCGCACAGGCTGCTGGCATAGGGCAGGCTCTTGTCGACCTCCGAGGACGTGCCGCGCAGCTGCGGGTTGAGGACCGCGCCGATGGGACCGGGATAGACCGAGCCGTAGGCGTGACCGCCCGCGCGTTCGTAGACCGGGCAGACGTTGAGGCAGGCCGAGCACCGGATGCAGCGCAGCGCCTCCCGGCCGACCTCGTCGGCGAGGACCCGGCTGCGCCCGTTGTCGAGCAGCACGACATGCACCTCCTGCGGGCCGTCGCCGGGGGTGACGCCGGTCCACATCGAGGTGTAGGGGTTCATCCGCTCGCCGGTGCTGGAGCGGGGGAGCAGCTGGAGCATCGTGGAGAGGTCCTCTAAGCTCGGCAGCACCTTCTCGACCCCGACCACGCTGATGAGGGTCTCGGGCAGGGTCAGGCACATCCGCCCGTTGCCCTCGGACTCCACCACGACGAGCGTCCCGGTGTCGGCGATGGCGAAGTTGGCCCCGGAGACGGCGACCTTGGCGCGCAGGAACTTCTCCCGCAGGTGCAGCCGGGCGGCCTCGGCCAGCCGGGCCGGCTCGTCGGTGAGGTCCTCGGGCGCCGCGCGACCGACGCCGCCCATCTCACGGACGAAGATCTCGCGGATCTCGGCGCGGTTGCGGTGGATCGCCGGGACGAGGATGTGGCTGGGCCGGTCGTGGCCCAGCTGCACGATGAGCTCTGCCAGGTCGGTCTCCCAGGCCGCGATGCCCGCCGCCTCGAGGGCCTCGTTGAGCTCGATCTCCTGGGTGGCCATCGACTTGACCTTGACGACCTCGTCGGCGCCCTTGGCCCGGGTGATGTCGATGACGATCTGGTTGGCCTCCGCGGCGTCCCGCGCCCAGTGCACGGTCGCACCACGCGCGGTGAGGTTGGCCTCCAGCTCCTCGAGGTAGTCGGGCAGGTGGTGCAGGGCCTCGTCCTTGGCGGCCGCCCCGGCCACCCGCAGGTCCTCCCAGCCCTCGACCTCACCGACGACCGCCGCCCGCTTCGTGCGGATCGTGGCCGTCGCGTGCGCCAGGTTGCGCCGCTGCTGGGTGTTGGCCAGGGCGTCCTTGGCGGCGCGCTGGAAGGACGGCATACCGAGGAAGGTCGCCGACGTGGCCTGGACGGGCAGCTCGCTCATGCCGGGTCCTCCTCGGTCGCGGCGAGCACCTGGGCCAGGTGCACGGTGCGGACCCCGGAGCGCTGCCGGTCGAGCATCCCCCCGATGTGGGCGAGGCAGGAGTTGTCGCCCGCGACGAGGACCTCGGCCCCGGTGTCGCGCACGTGCCGCGCCTTGTCGGCGCCCATGGCGATGGAGGTGTCGGCGTTCTTCATGGCGAAGGTCCCACCGAAGCCGCAGCACTCGGTCGCCGCCGGCAGGTCGACCAGGTCGATGCCGCGGACCTCCCGCAGGAGGCGCAGCGGCTTGTCGCCGACGCCGAGCATCCGCAGGCTGTGGCAGGTCGGGTGGTAGGTGACCCGGTGGGGGTAGTAGGCGCCGACGTCGGTGACGCCCAGGACGTCGACGAGGAACTCCGAGAGCTCGTGCACCCGCGGCGTGAGCTCCTCGACCTCCCGCTCGAGCCCGGTGTCGCCGGCGCGGCGGGCGAGCATGGCGTGCTGCTCGCGCACCGAGCCGACGCAGGAGCCGCTCGGAGCCACCACGTGGTCGGCGCCGCCGAAGACGTCGACGAACCGGCGCACGAGCGGGGTGGCCTGGTCGGCATACCCAGTGTTGGTGAACATCTGCCCGCAGCAGGTCTGCTCGCGCGGGAAGACCACCTCGCACCCGAGGCGCTCCAGCAGGGTCACGGTGGCGCGCGGGGCCTCGGGCCACATCGTGTCGTTGAAGCAGGTGGCGAAGAGGGCGACACGAGGGGCTCGGCGCGCAGCAGTCCCTGACGTCGGCGACGCCTCGGTCCCCGCGGTGGTGGCAGACATGGACCAGTCCTCTCCGAGTGGTCAGACCATTGTGCTCACCCGTCACGCTAGCCGATCTGACCGGTCTCGGCGAGGGAGGCGTGCGGGTGCCGGCCGCTCCCGGCGACCGAGGGCGGCCTCCACCGGCGTGCACGCCGACTGACCTCGGCGGCGACAATGGGTGCCATGAGCACCCTGCCCGACGTGCCCGAGGTGGCCACCACCTTCCCCATCACCGTGCGCTGGTCCGACCTGGACGCCTACGCCCACGTCAACAATGTGCAGTACCTCCGCCTCTTCGAGGAGGCCCGCGTCTACGCCTTCAAGGCGTGGTTCGGCCAGGGGCGCGACCTCATCGACGAGGGCATGCTCGTGGTGTCGCAGGCCATCGACTACCTCCTGCCCATGGAGTTCGCCTACGCCCCCGCCCGGGTCGCCGTCTGGTGCGCCGGCGTGGGCGGCGCCTCCTTCGAGCTGGGGTATGCCGTCGCCGGGCCGGAGGGGGACGACACCGTCTATGCGCGGGGCCGGGTGAGCCTCGTCGCCTACGACCTGCGTCAGCAGCGGCCGCGTCGGCTCGGCGCCGACGAGCGGGAGGCACTCGCCGCGGTCACCGGCCCGCGCCCGGTGCTGCGCGGCGACCGCGCGGCCGGTGAGCCTCGCGGGACGTCCGCGTGAGCATCCCGACCACAGGACCGGCCGAGCTGCGCTTCACCGACGGTGAGACGCTGGCCGACCTCGCGACCTACGTGCGACGCGCCACCCGGTTGGACGCCGACGGGGCGATCAGGCTCCAGGCGGTCGGGGCGGTCCTCGCCGCGTGGGTGTGCGTGCTCCCTGGATCGGGGCTCATGCGCTCCGGGCTCACGCTCGGGCTGCGGACGATGCGCCTGGTCGAGGGCCACTCGCCGGTTGATGCGACGGTGGCGCTCGCGGCGCTCGGTGACCGCTTCGCGCGACGCGCCGCCACCGGTGACGCCACCGCGCAGCTGCCGGTGCCGCCCCAGGAGGTCACCGCGCCGTGGGCCGGCTTCACCGCTCCGCGAGGCGAATGGGAGCCGGCGGGCACCGTGCTCGTGACCGACCTGGTCCAGGCCGCGCGGGCCGGGATCGAGGAGGTGGCCGTCGGGGCCCCCGAGGGCTCCGGGTCGGCCGCCGTCGGTGCGCTCCGCAGCCGGGTCTGGGGCAGGACCGTCGGGCAGTCGCAGGTGCCCGCGGCGGCCGGACTCGCGGTGCATACCCTCGGTTTCGCCGGTCCGGACCGGCCTGGGGGAGCAGAGGGTGCCGTGGCGACGGTGCACCGCAGCGGCCCGTGGCTGCGGGTGTCCACGGCCGCGGGTCACGTGCTCGTGCGCCCGTGACCCAGCCCCCTCGGGTCCCGCCCGATGACGGACGCCCGGACGAGGCTCCGCCGGACCACGACCCGGGGGCGCCGGATGAATGGATGCGGCGCTGGGGCCTCACGCTGGACGGCGCACGGCTCCGTGGTCACATGGCCAGCGTGTGGCCGGTGCGGGGGCCGGCCGGCGAGCGGTGGGTGCTCAAGGTCACCGATGCGCACCACCCGCCGACGGCGGAGGCCGCTGCCCTCCGTGCCTGGCGGGCGAGCGGGGCCGCCGTCGTCGACGTCATCGAGGACGACGGCCACGGCCTGCTGCTGGAGCGGCTCGATGCCACCCGTGACCTCGCCGGCGTGCCTGACGCCGACCGCGCCGACTCTCTCCTGGCCGACGCGATGGCCGGGCTCGGCGGAGTAGCGCCACCCGCGGAGGTGCCCCGTCTCGGCCGGGAGCTGAGCCGCGTCCGGGCGAGCATCCTCGAGCACCGACGGCATACCCCACAGCTGCTGCCGGGCCGCGTCGTCGACCGGGCGGTGGCAACGTTGACCGAGGCGGCGAGCGAGCTCGAGGCCCCGGGTGCGGTGCTGGAGCTGGTCCACCTGGACCTGCACTATCTCAACGTGCTGCGCACCCTCGGCGACGACCGGTGGGTCGTCATCGACCCGTTGCCTCAGGCCGGGTGGCGTGAGATCGAGGTGGTCGCCCCGTTGCGCAACCGGTGGGACGACGTGCTCGCGACCGGCGAACCCGATGCAGCCCTCCGCAGGCGGCTGGCGCTGCTGTGCGATGGCGCCGGCCTGGACCGGGTCCGAGCGGCTGCCCTGGCGCAGGCGGTGGCCGTCGACAACCTGCTCTGGCTGCTGCCACGGGACCCGACGTCAGCCTTCGTGCCGCCCTATCAGGTGCTCTCGGGGTGGTGAGGCCGGCTGCTCGTGTCGGGGTGGAGGGCGAGGAAGAGCGACCACGGCCGGGCCTCGCTGTCGCGCGGACGAGCCTGGAACTCGGTGAGCAGAGCGTGCAGCCGCTGCTGGAACTCCGCCAGCTCCTCGGGCGGCAGCCGTAGCCCCATCCGGGTCATCTGACGCTCCGGCTCGGGGATCGAGGCGATCTCGTCGAGGAAGGCGTCGAGCATGGAGTTGGCGCCGAAGGCGGTGTAGGTGAACCACGACTTGCCGGTCGTGCGGTAGGGGATCTCGCGGGCGCCGCGACGGCCACGGCGGGCGGGCAGCGCCTCGAGGTAGCCGGTGTCGACGAGGGTCCGGACGTGGTGCAGGACGGTGGCCGGATGCAGGTCGAAGGTCTCGGCGATCTCGCGGTTGGTGAGCTCCTCGTCCAGGCAGAGGCGCAGGATGCGCAGCCGCAGACCGGAGGCGAGGGCCCGGGCCTCCGCGTCGGTGGCGGCCCGGCGCTCGTGGCGCGGCCTCGCGGCTGGCTCGTCCATGACGGTGACCTTACCGGTGAGGCGCGCCGGAACGGCATACTGATTGACAGAACCCAATCACTTGCCTCAGGATCAGCCCATGACCGCACCCCGCGCCGCCAGCCTCTGGCGCCACCACGACTTCCGTCAGCTCTGGATGGGCGACACGGTGTCGGTCTTCGGGGCACAGTTCGTCGGCCTCGCGATGCCGCTCATGGCCGTGCAGCTCCTGGGCGCCAACGCCTTCCAGATGGGGCTCCTGGCCACCCTGGAGTCGCTCGCCTTCCTGCTCATCGGGCTGCCGGCCGGCGCGTGGGTGGACCGCTGGCGCAAGAAGAGGGTGCTCATCCTCGGCGACGTGGGTCGCGCGCTGCTGCTGCTCTCGCTGCCGGTCGCCTGGCTGCTCGACGCGCTGACGATGGGCCAGCTCTACCTCGTGGCCGTCGGCGTCGGCGTCATCACCGTCTTCTTCGACGTCGCCAACCAGTCCTACCTGCCCGAGATCGTCGACAGCGACCAGATCAGCGACGGCAACGGCAAGCTCCAAGCGAGCCAGCAGACCGCGATGGTCGTCGGGCCGGCGGCCGCCGCGGCGATGGTCAGGTGGTTCGGCTCGCCGCTGACGATCGCCGTCACCTCGGTCTGCATGGGGCTCAGCTCGCTCTTCGTCAGCCGGATCCGGCACGAGGAGAAGGCCCCCGACCCGGCGGCGAGGCGGCCGCTGGTCACCGAGATCAAGGAAGGGCTGTCCTTCGTCCTCAGCCAGCCGCTGCTGCGGCGGATCGTCGCCTGCACCGGCACGAGCAACCTGGCCTCTTCAGCCGTCTTCGCGCTCTTCGTGCTGTATGCCCTGAGCACCCTCGAGCTCGCCGAGACCACCCTCGGGCTGATCTTCTCCGTCGGCGCCATCGGCGGGCTGCTCGGCGCGGTGACCTCCGCGTGGTTCGGTCGGCTCGTCGGCGAGGGGCGCTCGATCCCGGTCTCGGCGACCATCTCCGGGCTGGCGATGCTCAGCGTGCCGCTGGCCTCGATCCTGCCCACGGTGCCCACCCTCATCGTCGGCCACCTGCTCATGTCCTGGGCGGTCGTCGTCTACAACGTCACCCAGGTGAGCTTCCGTCAGCGGCTGTGCCCCAAGCCGCTGCTCGGCCGGATGAACGCCTCCATCCGCTTCCTCGTGTGGGGCCCGATGCCGATCGGCGCCTTTCTCGGCGGCGTGCTCGGCCAGAGCCTCGGGCTGGTGCCGACGCTGTGGATCTTCTGCCTCCTCGCGCTGGCCTCCGCGCTGCCGGTCCTCCTGTCCCCGCTGCTGGGCATGCGTGACCTGCCTCGCGAGCTGGACGCCCTCGCGGGCACCGGCCCCACCAACCAGCCCGCCCCAAAGCAGGACTGACCACGGGATAGCACGAGCTTCATCGGCAAACTCGCCGATGAAGCTCGGGCTATCCCGTGGTCAGTCCCGCTGGCGCGGTGCCGCTGTCGTCGGCGCTCAGTGCGGCGCACGGGCCAGCCGGCCTCGCAGCACCGCCCACGGACGGGACGAGCCAGCGCGGTGGGCCGCCACCGTCGGCGCGCCCGTGGTGGGTTCGCGCCGGCGTTGGCTCAGCCGGCGTCGGAGGTCGTGCTCTCGCTCGGTCGCCTGGGCGCGGGCGAGCATGAGGTGAAGGGTGTTCATGATGTCTCTCTCGGGGTGGTTCGGGCCCGGCAGCGTGGTGCCGCCAGGAGTGTGGGGTGGAACGAGGGGCGCGGGTATGCCGCGAGATCCGCCCGCGCAGGGCGGGGCGGTCCCTCGGGGAAGTTCGGGTGGTGTCAGCTCGCTGGCAGTTAGCCGCGAGGAGCGGCGCAGCTATCTGACCGAGCGCCGCAGATGGTTGCGCGCGGAACGTCCGCTCGAGGAGCGAAGCCGCTCAACACGGCAGTGCTATGGGTGCGAAACCGTTGAGTGTGAGCAGTGCTGTCGAGCGCGACGCTGCTGAAGGCGTCAGTGCTGCCGAACGCGGAGCCGGTGTCTGCGGCGCCGCCTACTCCGACAGGCCGGCTCCGTGCACCAGAGCCGCTGCACCGACGAGGTGCGCGCCATACCGGGAGCCGTTGAGTCCCGCAGGCCGCGGCCCGACACCGAGGGGCGAGGGATCGACGGCGATGTGGTTGAGCAGTGTGGTCACAGCGGTCTCCTCTCGTCCTGGGCGCGGGCGCCGGGTGCGTCCGAGGCACCAGCATGGGCGCTGCCCCAGCAGTGCCGCAACGGGTTTTCGGTCCACCCAGCCAGGAGTGACCACGGCCTAGCCCGACCTCCATCGGCAAACTTCCCGATGGAGGTCGTGCTAGCCCGTGGTCGGTCGCGCAGGGGAGGGCTGACGCCGGGCCGCATACCCTGACCCCATGGACGCCAGTCTGCTGACCAATGTCGCCCTCGTGCTGCTCTTCGTGCTGGTCGGTGGTGTGTTCGCGGCGACCGAGATGGCGATCGTGTCGCTGCGGCCCTCGCAGGTCGACGACATAGAGCGGTCCGGGCCGCGCGGGCGCAAGGTCGCCGAGCTGGTGCGCGACCCCAACCGGTTCCTCTCCGCGGTGCAGGTCGGGGTCACGGTGGCGGGCTTCTTCTCCTCGGCGTTCGGTGGCGCGACCCTGTCGCCGACGGTCTCGACCTGGCTGCAAGGGCTCCGTATGACGTCCGCCGTCGCCGATCCGCTCGCGCTGGTGCTCATGACCCTGGTCATCGCCTACCTGTCGCTCGTGCTGGGTGAGCTGGTGCCCAAGCGGCTGGCGATGCAGCGCTCGGCCGGGTTCACCCGCGTGCTCGCGCCGCCGCTGGGGGTCTTCGCCACCGCGCTGCGGCCGGTGATCTGGCTGCTGTCGGTGTCGACCAACGTCGTCGTGCGCCTGCTCGGCGGCAACCCCGACGCCACCAACGAGGACATGTCGATCGAGGAGCTGCGGCGGGTCGTGGAGGACAACCGCGACCTGCGCGGCTACGACCGCGAGATCCTCTCCGACGTCTTCCGGGCCAGCGAGCGGACCCTCGGCGACGTGCTGCGGCCCCGACCGGACGTGGAGTTCCTGCGCGCCGACGACACGATCGCCTCGGTCATCGGGCCGATCCGCGACAGCGGCCACAGCCGCTACCCGGTGACCGACGAGGGCGTCGACGACATCCTCGGGTTCGTGCACATCCGCGACCTCTTCACCCTGCCGGAGGCCGAGCGCGAGCAGCGGCGGGTCCGCGACGTCACCCGCGACATCACCGCGCTGCCGGTGACCAAGCCGGTGCTCGCCACGCTGGCGCTGCTCCGCTCGCAGCAGCAGCACCTGGCGCTGGTCGTCGACGAGCACGGCGGCACGGAGGGGATCGTGACGATCGAGGACCTGGTCGAGGAGGTCGTGGGCGAGATCTACGACGAGTACGACACCGACCCCGACCCCGAGGACTCGCTGGTCCGGGCCGGTGGGCGCGCGGTCGTCTCGGGCAGCTTGATCGTGGAGGAGCTCGAGGACGCCCTCGGCCTGGCGCTGCCGCACGGGTCCTACGAGACGGTGGCCGGGCTCATCCTTGAGCAACTGGGTCGCGTCGCGCAGGAGGGCGACGCGGTCGTCATCGACGACATCCGGCTCACGGTGGTGGGGCTGGAAGGCCTGCGGATCACCGAGGTCGAGGTCGCCCGGGAGCCGCAGGAGGAGGACGGAGACGCAGGTGAGGCCGTCGAGGCCGATGGGAGCGCCGAGGCAGAGCGGGCCGACAGGGCGGCTGGGACCGCGGGATCGGATCGCTCCGAGGCGCCGCCACCGGAGAACCCTCGGAACTGATGCTCGTGCAGAAATGGTGTGGCGCACCCGTCGTCCTGGCGACGGATGTGCCACACCGTTCCTGCACGAGGATGGGCTGGGGCCCGTGCTCGGTGGCCGAGGCGCCCAGGGGGCTCAGGCCAGCCAGACGGCGCTGTCCTGGTGCAGGGTGCGCCGACCCTGGTCGTCGCGGTGCAGGCGGCCGCTCGCCACGAGCACCTCGCGGCCCTCGGGCAGCGCGACCGGCTCCTCGCCGAAGTTGGTCAGGACGGTGACGGCGGGGCCGTCCTCGCGCGCGTTGGTGAACGCGACGACGCCCTCGGGCAGCGGCATACCCTCCAGGTCGGAGACCCACTCCAGCCCGCCGACGCCGAGGTCGTGCTCGCGGCGCAGGTGGAGCAGGGTGCGGTAGAGCTCCAGCGTCGAGCCCGGCACCCCCTCCTGGCGGTCGGCCGACAGCGAGCCGTAGAGCAGCGGCTGGGGCAGCCAGGGGTCCACGTCGTCGTCGGCGCCGAACCCGAAGGACGGCTCACCGGCCACCCACGGCAGGGGTATGCGGCAGCCGTCGCGCCCGGTCTCCTCGCCCTGGGTGCGGTGGAAGGCGGGGTCCTGCCGGACTCCCGCCGGCAGCGCCGTGTGGTCGGGCAGCCCCAGCTCCTCACCGTTGTAGAGGTAGGCAGAGCCGGGCAGCGCCAGCATCATGGCGGTCGCCGCGCGGGCCCGCCGCAGACCGAGGACGGCGTTGGGCTGCGGGTCATCGGCGGCGATGCCGTTGGGGCGCGGCTTGCCGACCGGGAGCCCGAGCCGGGAGGCGTGCCGGACCACGTCGTGGTTGGACAGCACCCACGTCGTCGGGGCGCCCACGCCCTCGGCCGCGACCAGCGAGGTCTCGATGATGCGCTGCTGGTCCGCGGCGCGCCACGGCGCCTGGAGGTAGTGGAAGTTGAAGGCCTGGTGC
This sequence comes from Serinicoccus profundi, assembly GCF_008001015.1. Lineage (NCBI taxonomy): Bacteria > Bacillati > Actinomycetota > Actinomycetes > Micrococcales > Ornithinimicrobiaceae > Serinicoccus > Serinicoccus profundi. The sequence goes on from NZ_CP042862.1 coordinate 879,239, forward strand.
ATCTCGTCCTCACGGACGTAGGCCATCGTCCGCTCCTGGGTGGGCAGCCACGCCTCGGCGCAGAGGATGCGGTCGCGCTGCGGGTCGCCCTCGGGGTTGTAGGAGTCCAGCACCTGCCGCCATCCGCGGTAGATCTCGTGGACCTCCGCCTGGTCCCACATCGGGCCCATGTCGCCGTGCACGACCGGCTCCTCGTCGGCGCCGGCCATGACGGCCCGCGCCTCCCAGTCGGGCAGCTCGGCGTCCTTGACCAGCGAGTGGGCGACGTCGACCCGGAAGCCGTCGACGCCGCGGTCCAGCCAGAAGCGCAGGATGTCGTGGAACTCCTCGATCACCTCGGGGTTGCGCCAGTTGAGGTCGGGCTGCTTGGTGTCGAAGAGGTGGAGGTACCACTGGCCGGGGGTGCCGTCCGGCTCGGTGACACGGGTCCAGGCGATGCCGCCGAAGATGCTCTTCCAGTTGTTGGGCGGCTCGCTGCCGTCGCCCCGGCCGTCGCGGAAGACGAAGCGCTCCCGCTCGGGGCTCCCGGGCGCGGAGGCCAGCGCCTGCTCGAACCACGCGTGCTCGTCGCTCGTGTGGTTGGGCACGAGGTCGATGAGGACGCGGATGCCGAGCTCGTGCGCGCGCTCGATGAGCGCGTCGGCGTCGCCGAGGTCGCCGAAGACCGGGTCGATGTCGCGGTAGTCCGCGACGTCATACCCGGCGTCGGCCATGGGGGAGCGGTAGAACGGGCTGATCCAGATCGCGTCCACCCCGAGCTCGGCGAGGTAGGGCAGCCGGGAGGTGATGCCCGGCAGGTCACCGACCCCGTCGCCGTTCGCGTCGGCGAAGCTGCGGGGGTAGACCTGGTAGATGACGGCGTGGCGCCACCAGGGCGCATCGTGCGTGGAGGGGGAGTGGGTCACGGGGGACAACGCTATGTCGCCGCGCGGGGGTCGGTGCAAATCGAGGTATGCCGGTGGCCGGCGGCGTCCGGAGGTCGCGCGGCCGGGGAGCGCGCGGGTCCGGGGCGGTGGTCGGCGGTCGGACCCCTGGTCAGTCCTCGGCGAGGGTGTTGACCATGGCCTGCGCGGCGTGCGCCATGTAGGCACGGACCTGCTGCTCGTCGATCGCGGACATGCGGTCGCTGACGCTGTCGATGGCGGTGTTCATGTGAAGCAACCAGCGGTCGCGCTGGGCCGGGGTGACCCGGAACGGGTGGTGGCGCATCCGCAGCCGGGGGTGGCCGCGTTGCTCGGAGTAGGCCGTGGGGCCGCCCCAGTACTGCTCGAGGAACATCCGCAGCCGCACCTCCGCGGGGCCGAGGTCCTCCTCGGGGTAGAGGTCGCGCAGCGGCGGGTCGTTGGCGACGCCGCGGTAGAACTCGCGGACCAGCGCGACGAAGGTCTCATGGCCGCCGATCCGGTCGTAGACGGTGCTCGGGCGGTCGGGGGAGGGGGTGCTCACCCCTCCATGGTGCCAAACCGGCTCACGGGCCGAACACGTCGATGAGGATGTCGTCGTAGTCCTCGACGGTCACGGTGAGCTCGACGTCTCCGGGAAGGCCCGTCCCTCCCCAGCTGAGGTCGGTCTCGGAGGTGACCGCCCGATCGGTCCAGCTCGACCACCACCCGTCGGTGCGCTGCAGCAGCTCCACCGGTCGACCGTCGAGCTCGAAGTGGATCCGGCCCCGCCCCTCGGTGACGATCCGCGCCCCCAGCTGACCGTTGCGGAGGGTGACGGTGGCCGTGCCGTCCTCGTCGAGGTCGTCGCCGGAGATCGTGGCCAGGGGCGAGGTCGGCGGGAAGCGGGAGTTCGAGGGCTCCTCACCGGTCAGCCAGCTGCTGGTGGGGACCGCGGCGGCGGCGAAGTCGAAGTCCTCGTAGGGGACCGGCTCGTAGGCCAGGAGGGTGCCCAATGGGTGGTCGGGCGTCGCCGGGGCCGTCACGCGCAGGCCGTCGACCTCGGGCAAGGCGTCGACCTCCGCCCACTGGCCACCCATCATCCACGACTCCTGCAGGGCACGGGAGAGCTCCCCGGCCTCACTGACGATCCACAGCGAGGTCAAGCCCTCGGCGCCGCGGACCGCGCCCTCGCCGAACGGCAACCAGGGCACGCTCCGTTCGGTGGCGTCGGCGCCCAGCATCAACCAGAATGCCTCGCTCTGCCCGGGGGCGTCGAGCAGCTCGCGCTCCAGCCCGTCCATCGGTGTCTCCCACGCACCGACGAGGCGGTGGCCGGAGATGAGCTCGGGTGCCCGCGCCGATCCTGCGGCACGCGGCAGCGCGGCGCGGTCGGACTGTTCCTCGGCGGCATCGGTCACGACGACCTGCACGTGCTCGTCGTTGCCCTCCGCGAGGACCTCCACGGTGGCCGACCGCCGCCCGCGCTCGGGGAGCAGCTCGGCCGGGACCGTGAACTCCCGGGCCATGCCGGGCGCGTGGATCATCCACCGGCCGTCGCGCACGTCGGGCCGTTGCTCCCTCCAGTCAATGGCCGCGCCGGAGTGGCGCGCCAGGTCGCCGTCATCGGTGACCGGGACGCCGTCGACCATCACCGTGAGTGCGCCGGTGCGCCCGGCCCAGACCCGGACGGTGCTGCCCGGTCCGATCTCGAGCAGCGCCACGCGGCGCGCGAGGTTGGAGTAGTAGGGCATCGACGGGCCCTCATCGTCGACGGTGACGGCGCCCTCCGGGACCGGCGGTCCCACCGTCAGGTCGCCGCGTGGGAGGGGAGCGTTGGCGAAGTCCGAGTTCTCGGCGAAGATCGCGAGCAGCGCGCGGCCCTCCGGTGGTAGGTCGCCCTCCACCCGGACCTCCGCCTGGCCCGTAGGAGGCAGCGCCACCACGTGGTCGAGGCTCACCGCGGGCGTGCCCTGGGTGCCGGCGCACGGCACGCTGATCGTCGTGCCTGCCACGGCGATCTCGCCGGTCGGGGTGTCGAGGTTGGGGTCGTCGGCCGGGGGCATGTCGCACCACAGGACCGCGAACGTCGCCGACGGGCCGCCGTACCACGCCTCTCCGGCGTCCAGCTCGACCTGTGCGGTGCGCCCCGCGGCGACCTCGATGGTGTCCGTCAGCCGCAGGCCAGCGGCGCCGCCCGGCGGCTCTCCGTCGTCGAGCTCGAAGCCGGCCTCGGTGAGATCCACCGGCGCGCCCCACGGCGGCGCGGTCGTCGACGCGTCGGCCTCGAGGTCCTCCTCGGCGCCGTCGTTGAGGCTGAGGGCATACCCCGCCAGGAGCCCGAGCGGGAGGGCCGCAGCGGCCGCCCACCACCACCGGGAGCGCGCAGCGGGTGGGGCCGGGGGCGCGTGCGCGACCGCGGGCTCCAGCTCTGCGTCAAGCTCGGGGCCGGCCAGGGCGTAGCGGTCGCCGATCGCGATCAGGGCCGCATCGAGGCCGGGCGTCGTCGGCTCCAGCCGCGTCACCTTCTCGGGAGAGAGGGCCAGCATCCTGGCGACGTCCGCGGTGCTCGCGCCCTCGACCAGCCTCAGGGTGGCCACGGCCCGCTCTCGGGGGAGCAACCGCTCCAGGGCGTCCCCGGCGTCGCGCACGTCGGTGGGGACGGCGCGCTCGGTGCGCCGCGGCGCGGTACGCAGGTAGGCCCGCACCGTCGCCTGACGCAGCTCACGGGCACCGGCGCTCGCCGGGGCCTGGGCCAGTGCGAGTGCCGTCAGCCGGGTGGCCGAGTCCGTGTTGCCGGTGAGCATCGCCGCCAGCCGGTGCAGGGACGCGCCGTGCTCGGCGACCAGCGCGGAGCGGTCGGACATCCCCTGCGGCGTCCCTGCCATCGAGCCATCCTGTCATCCGGATCGGCTGACCGCAGGGCGACCTCAGGGCTGCGCGTCGCCGAACGGCGAGATCCGCGGGCCCCGCACCCCCTCGGTGTCGAAGCGCTCCTTGGCCCGCTCCCGGATGACCCGGGGCACCCCCCACTGCTCGCCCGGCCTGGTCTTGGCGAAGATCCGCAGCGTCATCGTGCCCCCCGACACCGACTCGACGCCGGCGACGCTCGGCTCCTCCAGGAGCTTGTCCGACCACTCGGGGTCGGCATACACCGCGGCCGAGACCTCCCGGAGCATGGGGATGACCTTGGCGGGGTCCTCGTCGTACGCCACCGGGATGTCGATCGTGGCGACCGCCCACCCCTGGCTCTTGTTGCCGATCCTGATGATCTCGCCGTTGCGGATGAACCACACGACTCCGCTCGCGTCGCGCAGCCGGGTGACGCGCAGGCTGACCTCCTCCACGGTGCCGACCGCCTCACCGGTGTCGATGAGGTCCCCGACGCCGTACTGGTCCTCGATGATCATGAAGATCCCGGACAGGAAGTCCTTGACCAGCGCCTGCGCGCCGAAACCGAGCGCGATGCCACCGATGCCGGCCGAGGTCAGCAACGGGGCGAGCGGCATACCGAGCTCGGCCATGACCGTGAGCAGCCCCACCGTCGCGATGACGAAGGTCGCGATGCTGCGCAGCAGCGAGCCCATCGTCAGCGCCCGCTGGCGCCGACGCTCGCGGCGCACCCCGGCCGCGCTGTCGAAGACCCGCTCCAGCGAGGACCGCTCGTGGTCGTCGGCGCGGGTCGCAGCGCGATCGACGACGCCACGGATCGCGCGGTGCGCGGCCCACCTCGCCACCACGGCGAAGAGCAGGATGAGCACGATCCGCAGCGGGGCACCGAGGAGCCAGTCCACGGTCGCGTCCCAGGAGTCGAAGGGCAGGTCCAGGCGAGGCATACCTCCCATTGTCACGCCCACGAGGAGGTATGCCGAGAACCGCCCGGGAGGATCCGGCGTCACGCCGCGCGGCAGGCTGTCTGGCGGGGCCGATCTCCTGAGAGACTGGGGCCGACCGACCCCACCCGAAAGGCTCGACCCTCGTGACGCAGCGCACCCCCTCCCTCGACCGTCTGGCGGCTGCCTACGGCATCGCGACCGAGTTCTGGGACTGGCAGGGTCGGCACGCCCACGTGCCCGACGAGACGGTCGTCGCCGTCCTGGAGGCCCTGGGGGTCGACGTGAGCGGCGACTTCGTCGGGCGCGAGCTCGCCCGGGTCCAGGAGCGTGAGTGGCACCGGCTCCTCCCGCCGGCCGTGGTGCTCGCCCGCGGGGAGCGGCCCGTCGTCCCCGTCCACGTCGCCGAGGACGCGCAGCCGATCGCGACGCTGCATACCGAGGACGGTGCCGAGCACGACCTGGCGCTGGGCGAGGAGCAGGAGCGGCGCGAGGTCGGCGGCCGCGTGGTGCGTCAGGTCCTGCTCGACGTGCCCGCGGACCTGCCGCTGGGGTGGCACGAGGTCGTCGTCCGGGCCAGCGGCGAGCAGGCGCGCATGACGCTCGTCGTGACGCCGCCCCGGCTCGAGCTGCCCGCCGGTCTGGGCCGTGAGGGCGCCCAGGCGTGGGGTCTCATGACCCAGCTCTACGCCATGCGTTCGGGCGACTCGTGGGGGATCGGCGACCTGGCCGACCTCGCCGAGGCGGGCGCCTGGGCCGCGGGGCTCGGCGCCGACTTCGTGCTGGTCAACCCGCTGCACGCGGCCGAGCCGGTGGGGGAGATGGAGCCCTCGCCCTACCTCCCGACGAGCCGCCGTTTCGTCAACCCGCTCTACATCCGGGTCGAGGACGTGCCCGAGGTGGCCTACCTCTCCTCCGCCCAGCGCCAGCTCATCGAGTGGCACGCCGACGACGCCCAGCGCTACCTCGCGCTCGACGTGCTCGAGCGCGCCTCCGTGTGGGCGGCCAAGGAGGCGGCGCTGCGACTGATCTACCGCCAGCCGCGCGCCCTGCGCCGGACCCGCGCCTTCCAGGCCTACGTCGGGCGGGAGGGTCAGGGCCTGGTCGACTTCGCCACCTGGTGCGCGATCAGCCAGGAGCACGGCACCTTCTGGCGGCAGTGGCCGACCGAGCTCCAGGACGCCCGGGGTGCGGCCGTCGAGGCATACCGGCAGCAGCACACCGACGAGGTGGAGTTCCACTGCTGGCTGCAGTGGGTGCTGGACGAGCAGCTCGGCCGGGTGCAGCGCGACCTCCTCGACACCGGGATGGCGCTGGGCGTCATCTCCGACCTCGCCGTCGGGGTCCACCCGGACGGCGCCGACGCCTGGGGGCTCGGCGACGCGCTGGCCCGCGGGGTGACCGTCGGGGCGCCCGCGGACCAGTACAACCAGCTCGGGCAGGACTGGTCGCAGCCGCCGTGGCGCCCGGACAAGCTCGCCGAGCTGGGGTATGCCCCCTACCGCGAGATGGTGCGCGCCGCGCTGCGCCACAGCGGCGGGCTGCGGGTGGACCACGTCATCGGGCTCTTCCGCCTCTGGTGGATCCCCCAGGGCGACGAGCCCTTTCAGGGGACCTACGTGCGCTACGACCACGAGGCGATGATCGGCATCCTGCTGCTCGAGGCATACCGGGCCGGTGCCGTCGTCGTCGGTGAGGACCTCGGCACGGTCGAGCCGTGGGTGCGCGACTACCTGCGCGACCGCGGGGTGATGGGCACCTCGATCCTGTGGTTCGAGCGCGACTGGGACGGCGACGGGGGGCTGCTGGACCCCGAGGATTACCGCGAGCTGTGCCTGGCGACGGTCACCACCCACGACCTGCCGCCGACCGCGGGCTACCTCGAGGGCGTCCACATCGACCTGCGCTCGCGGCTGGGCCTGCTGGACCGGCCCCTGGAGGAGGAGCAGGAGGAGGAAGAGCGCTCCCGCGAGGAGGTGCTCACCGACCTGCGTCGCCGGGGGCTGCTGCGTGAGGGAGCCGGGGTGGAGGAGCAGGTCGAGGCGCTGCACGCCTTCCTCACCCGGACCCCGGCCAAGCTGCTGGGCGTGAGCATCAGCGACCTCGCCGGCGACAAGCGGGTCATCAACCAGCCCGGCACCGATGAGGAGTACCCCAACTGGCGCGTGCCCCTCGCAGGCCCCGAGGGTCGCCCGGTGCTGCTCGAGGAGCTCATCACCTGGCGCACCGCCCGCCGCCTCGCCCGGACGGTCGAGGAAGGCACGGGCCGCACGGGTCCGGCCGGTGGTGCGGCGAGGAGCGAGGCTGCCGGGGGCGAGGCTGCCGGGCGCTGACCGCCCTGCCGCGTGCTGACCCCGGGGACCCGCTCCACCGACCCCGAGGACCCGCCCCGCCGGGTCCGCGCCCCGGCCCGGGTCCGTGAGACGGCATACCCCTACGGTCACACCGGTCCCGTGCGCACCATGGTGCCGGGATATCGGGATGTGCGCGGGATCACGACCCCCGCAGATCCCGACTTCCAGGCAGTCTGTGGCGCGTGTGACGGACGGGAGTTGAGCGGGCGCGGACGGGGCGAGGCGCGCTCGGCTGGCGAGGCGGCATACAGCTGAGGTCACGCCTGTCCCAGCGGCAACGGGTTGCCGGGGAAAGTGGGATCTGCGCGAGGGAACGCCCCTCGCAGATCCTGATATCCCGGCAGTCTGTGGCGGGTGTGACGAGCGTGAGTTGCGCGGGTGCGGTGGGCCAGGGCCGGGAGCGGCGCCCCGCGCTGACCGACCCTGCCGCGTGCTGAGCCTGGGGACCCGCTCCGCCCGCAGCCGCCCACTCAGCGCTGCCCCGCCGTGCCCGCGCCTCGGCCCATGGGGCGGCATCCCCTGAGGTCACACCGGTCCCAGGAGCACCGGGTTGCCGGGGATAGTGGGATCTGCGCGGGATGACGACCCGCGCAGATCCCGATTTCCGAGCAGCCTGTGGCGCGTGTGACGGACGCGACTCGAGGGGCGCGGATCCGGGCGTGGCCCCGGTATGCCGCGCCGCCCGGTCAGGCGCTCGCGGCGTCGACCTCCTGGGCCCGCAGGGCGCGGGCGACGCCGTCGCGGTTCTCGGCGATCGTGCGGCGCAGGCTGTTGGAGGCCTCCGGGTGGGCCTCCAGCCAGGCCTCGCTGGCCTCGAGCAGCGCGGGCGAGGCGACGGCCAGGGGGTAGAAGCCGACCGCGAGCGACTCCGCGATGTGGTGGGTGCGCTCGTCCCAGACCCGGGCGACGACGTCGTGGTAGCGCGCGACGAAGGGCTCGAGCAGGGTCGCGTCGTGCACCCGGCCGAAGCCGAGCGCCATGGCCGCCAGGACCGAGTTGGACAGCCCGGCGGTCTCCACGGCGTCGACCCAGGCGACCTCCTTGGCCTCCGGCGTGGGCTGGGCGGCGCGCGCCCGCGCGGCCTTCTCGTTGCCGGTCGCGGTGTTGTCCCGCTCCCGCTCGGCGACGATCTCGTCCTCACCGGCGGCGCCGGCCGTCGCGAGGGCGGTGACCAGGGTCCAGCGCATGTCCTGGTCCACGGTCAGCCCGGCGATCTCCCGCTCACCCGCGAGCATGGCGCGCACGAGGGCCAGGTCGTCCTCGGACCGCGCGAAGGACACCCAGGCCGTGATGAGCTGCAGCTGGGCGTCGCTGCCCGCCTCCGCGGCCAGCGCGCTCTCGCGCAGCCCGGCCGTCAGGTCCGCGACGACGCGCTCGCGGTGCTGGGGCGCGGTGTAGGTCAGCGCCGCGGCGCTGACCTGCTGGATGAGCACGCGCAACAACGTCGAGTCGGTCTCGCCCGGGAGCGCCGTGAGCACGAGCCGGACGTAGTCGCTGGCGGCCATCTCGCCGTCGCGGGTCATGTCCCAGGCGGCGCCGAGCACGAGGGCGCGGGGGAGGGAGGCCTCGAAGGCCCGTAGGTGGCTCAGCGCGGTCGCCAGCGAGCGCTCGTCGAGCCGGATCTTGGCGTAGGCCAGGTCGTCGTCGTTGACGAGCAGCAGGTCGGGCATCGGCTGCCCCACCAGCTCCTCCACCGAGGTGCGCTCGCCGTCGACGTCGAGCTCCACCCGGCGGGTGCGGCGCAGCGTGCCGTCGATCAGGTCGTAGCAGCCGACGGCCAGCCGGTGCGGTCGCAGCGTCGGGTGCTCCGACGGTGCGGTCTGCACGAGGGCGAGCGCGGCGATGGTGCCGTCGCCCGCGACCTCGACCTCGGGCGTCAGGGTGTTGACGCCGGCCGTCTCCAGCCACACCTTGCTCCACGACGCGAGCTCGCGCCCGCTGGTGGCCTCGAGCTCGACCAGCAGGTCGCGCAGGGTCGTGTTGCCCCAGGCGTGCTTGGCGAAGTAGGCCCGCAGCCCGTCGCGGAAGGGTTCGCGACCGACATACGCCACCAGCTGCTTGAGCACCGAGGCGCCCTTGGCGTAGGTGATGCCGTCGAAGTTCACCTCGACGGCCGCGAGGTCGACCATGTCGGCGGCGACGGGGTGGGTCGAGGAGAGCTGGTCCTGCTTGTAGGCCCACGCCTTCTCGGCGGTGCCGAAGGTCGTCCAGGCGTCCTGCCACTGCGTGGCCTCGGCCTGGGCCGTTGTCGAGGCCCACTCCGCGAAGGACTCGTTGAGCCACAGGTCGTCCCACCAGGTCATCGTCACGAGGTCGCCGAACCACATGTGCGCCAGCTCATGCAGGATCGTCAACGCCCGGCGCTCCACGATCGCGTCGGTGACCTTGGACCGGAAGATGTAGTTCTCGACGATGGTGACGCACCCGGCGTTCTCCATCGCGCCCATGTTGTACTCCGGCGTGAAGATCTGGTCGTACTTCGTGAAGGGGTAGGCGCAGTCGAACTCCTCCTCGAAGAAGGCGAAGCCGGCCTTGGTGACGTCGAGGATGTTGTCGGCGTCCAGGTGGGGGGTGAGGCTCTTGCGGCAGAAGACCGCGAGCGGCACCTCGCCGGCGCGGGTGCTCACCGAGTCGCGCACGACGTCATACGGTCCGGCGACGAGCGCGGTGATGTAGGAGGAGATGCGCGCCGTCGCGGGGAAGGCCCAGGTCGCGGCCTCGGCGCCGTCGCTCGCCGCCGGGGCGGACGTCGGCTCGGGGGTCGGCTCGTTGGAGATGACCTGCCAGTGGGCGGGCGCGGTGACGGTGAACGTGAAGGTGGCCTTGAGGTCGGGCTGCTCGAAGACGGGATACATCCGTCGGCTGTCGGGGACCTCGAACTGCGTGTAGAGGTAGACCTCGCCGTCGGCCGGGTCGACGAAGCGGTGCAGCCCCTCGCCGGTGTTCATGTAGGTCCCGGTCGCCTCGACGACGACCTCGTTGTCCGCGGCGAGGTCGGGCAGGGTGATCCGCCCCTCGGCCCACACCTGGGCCGGGTCCAGCTCGGTGCCGTTGAGCACGACCCGCTCCACCGAGCGCCCGACGAAGTCGATCCAGGTCGACTCCCCGGGGCGGCGGCAGGTGAACCGGACCGTGCTGCTCGTCGCGAACGTCTCGGCGCCGCAGGTGAGGTCCAGGACCACGGCGTAGGACCGGGTCCCGATCAGCTCGCTGCGGGCGGACGCCTCGTCGCGGGTCAGGTTCGTGCCGGGCATCGATGGCCTCCAGGGGGATGTCGGGTCTGCGGACGGGTTCAGGGTATGCGGCGCCCGGCTCCGAGGTGGCGTACCCCACGACGGTCGCAGCCGACCTCGTCTACGGGGCAAGATGCTCTTGACCCAATCTTGACCGGAAATTCACCTTCCAAGTCCGACAATCTTGTTGCTTCCCGCGGCCCCGGGGGGGGGGATACTCATTGTGGGATGTCCGATGTGTCGACATGGGCGGATGTCCGCGGCGCGTTCATCGTCTGGTCTTGCAGGCAACCGCTGGACCGCATCACCACCCTCTTCACGTTAGTGATCGGATCTCTGTCATGAGACGTACCCAGTTGACCCAGTTCATCACTCTCTCCGTCGCGGCCCTCCTCACCACCGCGGTCCTTTCGCCGATGCCCGCGGCCGGTGTGCAGCCGACCGCTCCGCAGGCTCCGGCTGCCGAGATGGCCGCCGTTCCCCCGCCACCTCCGCCCGGCGCCTGCGGTGCGCCATACATCATCACGACCTCGGGAGCAGAGGCGCAGGTGCGAGAGTGCCGAGACACCAGCGGGAACATCCGTGTGAACGGTAACGTCCTGGACACCGCCAGTGACGGTCAGTGCGCCCAGGTCTACGCGACCTACAACGTCTCTCCTGCCACGGACTACAGCCCGCGTGCCTGTCCGAAGGGGACCCGCGTCTACTTCACGTTCCCATGGCGGGCCGGGACGAACGCGTACATTTTCCTGCGTGAGTTCGACGTCTGAGGTGCGGGACGACCGACCGCGATCGGTCGGGGTGCGGTGCCGGGGGCTCTCCAAGGCCTACCGGCACCGACCCGTGCTGAGCGACATGGCCCTCTCGGCCGAGCCCGGGGAGGTGGTGGCGGTGACCGGTGCCAGCGGTTCCGGGAAGTCAACCCTCTTGCTCATCCTGGCCGGGCTCCTGGCGCCGGAGAGCGGTGAAATCACCATCGACGGTACCGACATCTGGGGCCTCGGTGAGGACGAGCGCACGTCCTTCCGTCTCGCTCACATCGGGCTGGTCTTCCAGTTCGGGCAGCTCGTCGGGGAGCTGACGACACTCGACAACGTCCGTCTCCCCCTCCTGCTCAGCGGCCGGGATCGGGGGTCGGCCACGGCCACCGCCCACGGCCTGCTCGAGGAACTCGGCATCGAGGAGGTGGCAGGACACTATCCGCACCAGCTGTCGGGAGGGCAGGAACAGCGGACGGCCATCGCCAGGGCGTTGGCGCTCGACCCGGTGGTGGTCCTCGCGGATGAGCCCACCGGTGCTTTGGACACCGCAGCCTCCCGCGCCGTGCTGGGCCTGCTTCTGGAGGCGGCCCGCGCTCGTGACGCGACCGTCGTCATCGCCACCCACGACGACCGCATCGCAGACTCCGCTGACCGGCGCCTCCACCTGTCCGACGGTCGACTCGTCACCGGCGGCCGGACACGATGACCCGGTGGCTGCTCAGCCGGCTGTGGCGGGGGGCGGGGCCGTGGCAGTGGCTGCTCGGCGGCGTGCTCCTGTCGACGGTGGCGCTCGCGACCCTGGTGGTCCTCTTCCTCGCCAGCATCCCGGTGGCCCTCGACCGGCAGGAGAACCGTCTCGCCTGGACGCAGCCCGCGGACTGGACGCAACAGGCAGACCCGCAACAGGACCCGGACTACGTCATGGTGAACACCGTCCGAGACGAGGTGGGGGGCCTGGATGTTCTCGTGGTCAACACGGCTGTCCACGGTGCGGGCATACCTCCGCCGTCGGGGGTGGGTCGCTTCCCGGACCCCGGTGACGTCATGCTGTCACCTGCCCTCCACGACCTGTTGACGGCCAGGGACGACCTTGATCGCTACGGTCGCAGCGCCGGAATGCTCGCACCCGAGGCGTTGGCCGGCCCCACCGCCCTGATGGCTGTGCGAGGCACAGAGCCCGACCAGCTCTCGCCCGTCGCGGTTCCGGTGCTCAGCCTGGCGGTGTCACGTGGCACCACCCTGCCGGCGACGCTGGCGCTGACCCTGACGCTCGCCGGTGTCGCGATGCTGACCCCGCCCCTGCTCCTGGCCTATGTCTCCACGAGGGCCGCGAGCCGGAGCCGCCAGCGCCAGACGGCGGCTTTGGTCATCGCCGGGGCACCACGGCGTCTGCTGACCCGGCTGGTCGCCGTTGAGGCGGCGACGGGTGCCGTGCTCGGCACGGCCGTCGGCCTGGGTGCCTTCCTGCTGGTGCGCGGGCTGGTGGCGCCGCTCGTCGTCGAAGCGCCAGCGCCCTTCGCCGCCGACCTCGTGCCGCCGTGGCCGGTGACCGTCCTCACTGTTCTCCTCCTCCCCCTGGGCGTGGCAGCCATCTCGGTCCGCACGGCCAGGCGCACCGTCCAGGAGCCGCTGGCGGCACGGGTCACCGCCCGTGAGCCCGGTGGCACCTGGCGGTGGGCAGCCGCAGGGGTGCTCGTCCTGCTCGCGGGTGTCGTGGGTGGGGCGTCCGGGGTGCTGCCCAGGTCACAGGCCGTCCTGGCGGCCATGGCATCCGGCGCGGTCTTCCTGCTGTGCGTCGCCCCGGCCCTATGCCGTGGGATCGGGGCCGCCCTGCTCCGCTCCTCGCGGGGTACGGCCCTGCTCGCGGGCGGGTCCCTCGCGGCGGCCCCTCGTGCGGCCGCCAGGATGGTCTCGACCGCTGTCCTGGCCGTCTTCGTCGCCTCGACCTTCGTCATCGCCTTCCCGACGGCCGTCGACGCCTCCTACCGCGACCAACCGGTGATCGAGCAGTCCGCGGACACGGTCTCGGTCGAGCTGCTGGCGTCCCCGCCCCCGCAGGTCCAGCAGCTGGTCGAGCGGATCGCCGGTCTTGCTCAGGTCGAGGCGGTGGCTGCGGTGGTGACGGGCCAGGTCCAGACCGGACGGTCCGCCCTGGCCGTCTGGATCGGGGACTGTCAGGCCATCGTCGAGGCCGCCGCCATGGATCCGTCGTCATGCTCGGGCCGTGCCGTCAGCCAGACCCCCCTCGCGGAGTCCGAGCTGGCCGGCGCAGGGGAGGTGGAGATCACCGGCCTGCCCCCTGCCGAGGTGACCTCTCTGGTCGCCGTCCCGGACTTCGACGCGCCCTCGTCGCTGGCCCTCCCCGTGGACCGGGCGGTCAGCCTGAGCACGTCCCCCGCTGCCGTCGACCGGCCCCAGATCATCGTGGACGTGGGCACCGCCGAGCTGGATGCGTCGGCCTTCCGGCCGACCCTCGTGACCGTCGGGCTGAGCGATGCGGAGGCTGTGGAGGACGTCCGCGAGCTCGCTCTCGCCGTGGATCCCACCGCGCAGGTGACGACGCGCGCCAGCTCCCAGGAGGGCTTCGACGGTGGTCTGCGTCGCTATTACTGGCTGATGACCTGGGGAGCTGTGCTGACGATGCTCACCGCGGCGGCAGGTGTCTTCACGGGTGCGGTCTCGGACCACATCGAACGGGCCCGCGTGACATCGGTGCTGTGGGCGCTCGGGACGCCGCGCGGCACGCTGCGCCGCGCCGCCCTCCTGGCGATCCTGGCCCCGCTCGTCGTGCTGTCCGTGCTCGCCTCGCTGCTCGGAGTGCTGAGCGCCACGATGATCATTCCCGGCACGTCCCCCGCCTGGGCGGCCCTACGAGGACTGTGGCCGGTCTGGCTGGGGCTGGGCCTGACCGGGGCGGCCGGCGGGGCGGCCTCCTGGCTGCTCGGGGCCACCTCGGCGACCCAGCACATCCGTCACGAGTGACGGCCCGGGCCGATCGACGCGGTGCGTCGGCCTGGTGGGACGATGGCGTCATGACGACACACGCCGAGATGTTCTTCGACCCGCTCTGCCCCTGGGCCTGGATGACCTCCCGCTGGCTCCTCGAGGCGGCGCAGGTCCGCGACCTCGAGATCACCTGGTCGGTGATGAGCCTGTCGGTGCTCAACGAGGGCCGCGACCTCGACGAGGACTACCAGGCGATGCTCGACCGCGCCTGGGGCCCGGTCCGGACCATCATCGCTGCCACGGCCGACCTCACCGACGACGAGGCCAACGACCTGCGCAAGAAGATGTACGACGCCTACGGCCAGCGCATCCACCTCGACGGGCGCGGCAGCGAGGACCTCGACGCCATCACCGTGGAGGTCCTGGAGGAGCTGGGCCTGGACGCCGACCTCGCGCGCGCCGGGGAGACCGACGCCCACGACGAGGCGCTGCGCGCCAGCCACCAGCGGGCCATCGACCTCGTGGGCGACGACGTGGGCACCCCGGTCGTCCGGGTCGAGGACGTCGCCTTCTTCGGGCCGGTCGTCACCCCCGCCCCCAAGGGCGAGGCCGCCGGCCGACTGTGGGACGGCTGCCTCCTCGTGGCGGGCACGCCCGGCTTCTACGAGATCAAGCGGACCCGCAGCGTGGGCCCGGACTTCAGCTGAGGAAGAGGTCGACATGAGGGTGCACATCGGCGGCGACCACGCGGCCTACGAGCTGCAACGCGACCTCGTCACGTGGCTCGGTGAGCAGGGCCACGACGTGGTCGACCACGGACCGGCCGGGTATGACGCGCAGGACGACTACCCCGTCTTCGTGCTGCGTGCCGCACAGGCCGTCGCCGAGGATCAGGACTCCCTCGGGATCGTCCTCGGCGGCTCGGGCAACGGCGAGCAGATGGCGGCCAACAAGGTTCCCGGCATCCGTGCCGGCCTCGCCTACAACCCCGAGCTCGCACGGCTCACCCGGGAGCACAACGACGCCCGCGTCGTCGCGATCGGTGCGCGGATGCATACCCAGGAGGAGGCACGGGCCATCGTCGAGGCCTTCCTCGCGACCCCCTTCTCGGGCGACGAGCGCCACCAGCGGCGGATCGACATGATGAGCGCCTACGAGGCCGACGGGACCCTGCCCCCGCTGGCCTGAGCTGCGACACGAGAACCCCCGCCCGGTGTCAGGGCGGGGGTTCTCGGCGTCGGGCTGGGAGCGCTCAGGCGGGGTTCTCCCCGCCGCCCTCGCCCTCGACCCCACCGAACTGGTCGGCCCGCTCGTTGGCGAAGTCCTGCGCCTTGTCGACGTGCTCGGAGTGCTCGCCGCCGGTCCTGTCGTCGACGAAGTCACCGGACTGCTCGACGCCCTGGTCGATCTTGTCGTCGTGCTGACTGGCCATGTCCTTGGCCTTGTCCATGAAACCCATCGGGGCCATCCTTCCCATCGGTTCCGGCACCCGGGTCGGGCACCGCTGGCGTTCTTCACCAAACCACACGTCGCGGCGGCTGTCGACCCGTCCCCGATGCCCCGGACGTGCTGTGATGGGCCGATGAAGATCGGCATCATCACCGGATCGGTCCGCGACGGACGCAAGGGCGAGAGCGTGACGAGGTGGGTGCACGAGCTCGCGTCGCAGCGCGAGGGTGAGGTGACCTACGAGCTCGTCGACCTCAAGAGTTTCGACGTGCCGCTGCTGGAGTGGGAGAAGGTGCCCGGAGGGGCCAAGAAGAAGTACCCCCACGACTCGGTGCTCGCCTGGAGCGCCGCGATCGACGCCTGCGACGGCTTCGTCCTGGTCACCCCGGAGTACAACCACTCCGTGCCCGGCGCGCTGAAGAACGCCGTCGACTGGCTGTACCCCGAGTGGGCCGGCAAGGCCGCCGCCCTGGTGTCCTACGGCGCGGAGTCCGGGGTGCGGGCGGTCGAGCACTGGCGGCAGATCCTGGCCAACTTCAGCATGGTCGTCGTCCGCCAGCAGGTGTCGATGTCGACCTTCGAGGAGTTCGACGATGCGCAGGTGAAGCCGCTCGAGCGCCGGGCCGAGGAACTCGCCACTGCCCTGGACCAGCTCGAGGAGGCGACCCGGCGCCAGCAGGCCTGAGCCGACCGCCGTGCGCCGAGGCCGGACGGGGATGGAGCGGGTGACGGGAATCGAACCCGCGTAGCCAGTTTGGAAGACTGGGGCTCTACCATTGAGCTACACCCGCGTGACCAGCACGAAGTCGTCTCGCGGCCGGCCGAGCAGTTAGTCTAAACCCTTCACCCGGGGCGACCGTGACGCCGCCCCCCGACGGGGTATGGCGCAGCTTGGTAGCGCGTCCGCTTTGGGAGCGGAAGGCCGCCGGTTCGAATCCGGCTACCCCGACCACCTAGCATGGTGCTGATCCGCGTGCTCGCCCGCGGCCGCAGCTGTGCCCGGCGAGCCACGACATACCCCCGACATGACAACGGAGCAACCAGCAGTGAAGAGCGCTGTCGAGACCCTGACCCCGACCCGGGTCAAGCTGACCGTGGAGGTCCCCGCCGCGGACCTCCAGCCCCGGCTGGACGCCGCCTACAAGAGCATCGGCGCCAACGTGCAGATCCCGGGCTTCCGCAAGGGCAAGGTCCCGAACCGGATCATCGACCAGCGATTCGGGCGCGGAGCCGTGGTGCAGGAGGCCGTCAACGAGGCGCTGCCGGAGTACTACACGCAGGCGATGACCGAGAACGACCTCACCCCCCTCGGCCAGCCCGAGGTCAACCTCACCTCGCTGCCGATGGAGGACGGCCAGGACCTCGCGTTCGAGGCCGAGGTCGACATCGTGCCGCAGTTCGAGCTGCCCGACTTCTCCGGGATCGAGGTCGAGGTCGAGCCGACCGAGGCCTCCGAGGAGGACCTCCAGGTCCGCATCGACAACCTGCGCGAGCGGTTCGGCACCCTCAAGCCGATCAAGCGCAAGGCCAAGACCGGCGACCACCTGACGATCGATCTGTCCGCAAAGATCGGCGACGAGGAGATCGACTCGGTGACCGGCGTCTCCTACGAGATCGGCTCGGGCACCATGCTCGACGGCCTCGACACCGCGCTGCGCGGCACCAAGGCCGGGGAGACGGTGGAGTTCCAGTCCCCGCTCGCCGGTGGCGACCGCAAGGGTGAGAAGGCTGACGTCACGGTGACCGTGCAGGCCGCCAAGGAGCGCGAGCTGCCCGCTCTGGACGACGAGTTCGCCCAGCTGGCGAGCCAGTTCGACACCATGGACGAGCTGCGCGCCGACCTGGCCCAGCAGGCCGAGCAGGGTGCGCGCTTCGAGCAGGGCGTCGCTGCCCGCGACAAGGTCCTCGAGGCCATGCTCGCGATGGTGGAGATCCCCGTGCCGGACAGCCTCGTCGAGGCCGAGGTGCACCGTCACCTCGAGGGCGAGAACCGCTTGGAGGACGACGAGCACCGCGCCGAGGTGACCGAGTCGACGACCAAGGCGATGCAGACGCAGTTCCTGCTCGACGCGCTGGTCAAGCGCGACGAGGTCGAGGTCGACCAGGGCGAGCTCATCGAGTACATCATGATGACCGCGCAGCAGTACGGCATGAACGCCCAGCAGTTCGCGCAGCAGATCGACCAGCAGAACCAGGTGCCCGCCATGGTCGCCGAGGTCGGTCGCCGCAAGGCGCTCGCCAACGTGCTCGAGCAGGCCAAGGTCACCGACACCGAGGGCAACGTCGTGGACCTGGACGCCATCGAGGGCGACGACGAGGACGCCGACGTCGAGCCGGGCGACCAGGTCATGGAGGCCGGGGACGACGAGGGCGCTGAGGCCGAGGTCGTCGAGGACACCAAGGCCTGACCCCCTACGCACGGTGCGCGACTGCACCGGGTATGCCGCCCAGCAGGGCGAGTTCACGGCATACCTGGTGCAGTCGCGCTTCTGCGTGTTCAGGGTGGGGTGTGCATCACTTCTGCGCCCACGGGGAGGGAGCAGGTGCGGGTGGACGGCTACGTGCTCGCCCGGGCCGTGCTGCTGGTCGCGCCGGCCGACGCCTTCGTGTCCCACCACACCGCGGCCGAGCTCTGGGGCGGCGTCGTCCCGCACGCGGTGCGCCCGCACGTCAGCGTGCCGACGGGGCGGCCTCGGTCTGCCCGGGAGGATCTCGTCGTGCACGCCTCGTCGCGGGAGCCGGTGGTCTTCCGGGGCCAGCGGGTCACCACACCGATGGACACCTTCCTCGACTGCGCCCGCCTGCTCGACCTCGTCGACCTGGTGGTGCTGGGCGACAGCCTCGTGACCAGGCGCCGGATCACGCCCGAGCAGCTGCAGGGAGGACTTCGAGGACGCTCGGTGGCGCATCGTCATGCTCGTCGGCGCAGACATCTACCGCACGCCAGGGCGCACGGTGGAGCGTCTGCGGCGGATCTTCGCCGCGCGGGGCATCCCGCTCGGACCCCCGAGTGATGAGTGGCGCCGCCACTTCCCGGGGCGGGGCTGAGCTCCTGCGGGCGGTCGGGCGAGCCCGGCCCGGTGGTGGGTGCGCGACTGCAGCGGATATGTCGCCCATGAGGGCGGTCTCACGGCATACCCGGTGCAGTCGCGCTTCTGCGTGGTGAGGGGAGCGGTCAGGGCAGGAGCGCCCCGGCGCGCTCGGGGGCGCGCACGGACGGCTCGGCCGCCCGTCGCTCGTGCAGCGCGAGCGCGACGACGCTGCCGACGACCAGGGCCATGCCGAGCCACTGGGTCGGCCCGGGCCGGCTGCCGAAGGCGATGACCCCGACGGCGGCGGCGGTGAGTGGGAAGGCCAGCTCGGCGAGGGTCGCCCGCGACGCCGGGGTATGCCGTAGCGCCAGGTAGTAGAGCGTCATCGCCGCGAGCCCGGGGAGGAGGGCGAGGGCGAGGATGGACGGGGCCGCGGACAGCGGGACCGCCAGGGGCGTCCCGGTGAGGGCGGCGATGACGGCGAGGGTCACCAGACCGACGGCGAAGCGCAGCGCGGTGAGGTCGACGAAGCGCAGCTCGGCGCTGGCGGCTCGTCCCAGGACGGTGCCGGCGGCCCACAGGGCCGCAGCCCCGAGCGCCAGCAACGCCGCCTGCGCCGAGCTCACCGATACCGCGAAGGGGTCGGCGAAGGTCATGAGCCAGGCCCCGATCACGGCCGGTGCGAGGAAGAGCAGGTAGGACCGGCGCAGGCGCTCACCCAGCAGCACGGCCGCCAGGGCCAGGGCGATGAAGGGCTGCAGCTTCTGCAGGACCTGGGGCGTGATCGGGTCGCCGAGGCGGAAGGCAGCGGTGAACAGTGTCGTCGCCAGCGCCGAGCTGCCGGCCCCGATGACCAGGACGCTCACCTGCGTCCGCAGGCTGCTGGCCCGCCAGCGGCGCAGCGCCGGGAGGAGCCAGGGCAGCAGGATCAGGGTGAGGAGCACGTGCTCCCAGAAGACGATGGCCAGGGAGGGCAGCTCGCGGGCGAGCGGTCCTCGCCAGAGGGCCGACAGCCCCCAGAACGAGGCGGCCAGGGCCACCAGCCAGGTCCGGTCGGTGCGCAGCGTCTGGGTCACCAGCCAAGCCTCGCACGGCCGGGCGCTCCCCGGTGCCGTGGGAGGCCATCGCCCGGGGGAGCATCGACGGGCTCGGCCACGTCCACCGTGGCGGAGCGTCGCCGCGCCGGCCGGTCGGCGTCGTTGTGCGCTCACGGCGAACACGGCCCCGGTAGGGGAGTTTCACGACGGGGCCGGGCGTTAGGGTCACTGACAAGCACACGTGCCGCACGGCATACCCCGGACGAAGCGAGGGAAAGCAGCACATGACTGACGACACCACGATGGCAGAGCGCCCGGCACCGGCGGGTCTGGACGACCAGATCTACAACCGGCTGCTTAAGGAACGCATCATCTTCCTCGGCTCGGACGTGCGCGACGACAACGCCAACGCGATCTGCGCCCAGCTGCTCCTCCTCGCCGCGGAGGACCCGGAGAAGGACATCTGGCTCTACATCAACTCCCCGGGTGGCTCGGTGACCGCCGGTATGGCGATCTTCGACACCATGCAGTGGATCCCCAACGACGTCGCCACCGTGGCGATGGGCCTGGCCGCCTCGATGGGGCAGTTCCTGCTCTCCGCGGGCGAGCCCGGCAAGCGCTACGCCACGCCGCACGCCCGGGTGATGATGCACCAGCCCTCGGGCGGCATCGGTGGCACCGCCTCCGACATCAAGATCCAGGCCGAGCAGATGCTGCACATCAAGAAGCAGATGGCCGAGCTCATCGCCGAGCACACCGGCCAGAGCGTGGAGCAGATCACCCGCGACTCCGACCGCGACCGCTGGTTCACCGCGGCCGAGGCCAAGGAGTACGGCTTCGTCGACCACGTCTACGAGCGCTCCGACGACGCGCCGTCGTCGCCCACCTCCTGACCGGCCACCCGACGCGAGAAGAGAGCTGATCTCACCATGACCTACCCCCAGCAGCAGAGCCCGTATGCCGGTGGTGCCTGGATGGGCGCCCCGGCCCAGCAGCCTCGTGGTGGCGTCCCCGCGCCGCTGGCCCCGAGCAGCCGCTACATCCTCCCGCAGTTCGAGGAGCGCACGTCCTACGGCACCAAGCGCCAGGACCCCTACACCAAGCTCTTCGAGGACCGGATCATCTTCCTCGGTGTCCAGGTCGACGACGCGTCGGCCGACGACATCATCGCCCAGCTCATCGTGCTGGAGAGCCAGGACCCGGACCGCGACATCCTCATGTACATCAACAGCCCCGGCGGCAGCTTCACCGCGCTGACGGCGATCTACGACACGATGCAGTACATCAAGCCGGACGTCCAGACGTTCGTCGTCGGCCAGGCTGCCTCGGCCGCGGCCGTCCTGCTGGCCGCCGGCGCCAAGGGCAAGCGGTTCGCGCTGCCCAACGCGCGGGTGCTCATCCACCAGCCCGCGCTGGCCGGCGGCGACTACGGTCAGGCGTCCGACATCGAGATCCAGGCCAACGAGGTGCTCCGCATGCGCACCTGGCTCGAGGAGACCTGGGCCAAGCACTCCGGGCGCACCGTCGAGCAGGTCCAGAAGGACATCGAGCGCGACAAGATCCTCACCGCCGCCGAGGCCAAGGACTACGGCCTGGTCGATGAGGTGCTCAACTCGCGCAAGGGGTCGCTGGAGGACTGAGGGCCGCGGCGGCTCACCGTGAGCACCGAGGGCGACTGGGCGTGATGCGGTTGCTGAGCTGGGCGCAACGCGGCATGGGCCTGCTGTTGCTCGTGCTCGCGGTGTCCGCCGTGGTCGCCCCTGTCACGAGTTGGTTCGTCCTGTCGGCGAGGACGGTGTGGATCCTGACCGCGCTCGTCCTGGTGCTCTGGTGGCTGGGACGCCGCCGCTCCGCCCCCGTCGCCCGCCTGGTGCAGCGTCGTCCGCGGCGGGTGGTTGCTGTGGGTGCCGCGGTCGGCGG
Source organism: Serinicoccus profundi (assembly GCF_008001015.1). Classification (NCBI taxonomy): domain Bacteria; kingdom Bacillati; phylum Actinomycetota; class Actinomycetes; order Micrococcales; family Ornithinimicrobiaceae; genus Serinicoccus; species Serinicoccus profundi. The sequence continues at coordinate 900,685 of NZ_CP042862.1, forward strand.
CCTGCTCGTGCTGGCTCATCTGCCGCTCGCTCAGATCGACTTCGGCTGGGACGCCCGCCAGGTCGTGTGGGGCGTCGAGGAGCTGGTGGCCGGTGAGCCGCTCACGCAGGGGCGCCACAACTACTTCTCGAAGTACCCCAACAACGTCCCGATCCTGGCCCTGTTCACCCCTGGTGCGATGCTCGGGGCCGAGCTCGGACTCTCGCCCGTGGTGTCGATGCTGCTCCTCCAGGGGCTGGGGGTCGGGGTCATCATCTGGTGCCTGGGCGCCACGATGGTGCTGCTCGACCGACCGGGGTCCGTGCTTCCCGTACAGGCCCTGGCGACGGCTCTGCTGGGCCTCAACGCCCAGACCGCCATCCCCTACTCCGACGTGCCGGCTGCGACGTTCGTGGCGGTGTGCCTCTGGGCCGCGGTCCGAGCGGACGTGACCCGGCGCCGACGCTGGTGGGTCGTGGCGCTCGCCGCGCTCGTCGCGGCGGTCTCGATCAAGGTGTATGCCATCGCCCTGGCCTGCGGAGCGCTCGCCTTGGTGCCCGCTCTGGCGCGCCGACGGGGAGCCACGGTGGCCGTGGCTGCCGTCGTGGGCGGCGCGGTGGCGCTGGGTGCTGGTGTCGCAGCCACCACGACGGCGGCTGCCAGGTTGACGCAGCTGCCGGCCGAGCGGCTCGAGCAGATCCAGGATCCCTACCCGGTGGAGCACTTCCTGGCCATGGGGACCTACGACTCTCAGGACCCGTCGCCGACGCGCGTCTACGGGGGCTGGAACTGGGAGCATGCGTCGGCGATGAAGCACGAGCGCGACCCGGAGCTGCGCCGGGAGATCTCCCGCCAGAAGATCCGCACCCAGGTCCTGGAACGGGGCGTGGTCGGAAATCTCTCCTTCACCACCCGCAAGATCGCCTGGACGTGGGGCGATGGCACTTTCTGGGCCCACGGTGAGGGTGTCGACCGGGAGAAGCCCGGCCTCCTCCCGGAGCGGTGGAGCCCGGTCCAGGCCTGGTTCATCGGCTCCGGAGAGCCATACCGCCAGGTGGTGGCTCCCGTGCTCCACAGCCTCTGGACGGCGACCCTTCTCCTCACCGCCCTCGGGCTCTGGCGAGCCCGGGCCCGGCCCTGGGTCGTCGCCTGCTGGGTGAGCCTGCTGGCGCTGACGGGCTATCTCGCCCTGTTCGAGGCCCGGCCGCGCTACCTCGTGGCTCTGCTCCCTGTCCTGCTCGTCCTCGCGGGGCTGACCGCGGGCTCTACGCCGTCACGGGGTTCCGCTGACAGCGGACGGAGGGCCCAACACGCGGACGGCGCCGGGAAAACCGTGCCGAAACCCGCCCCGGCAAGGTAGCGTCGGGGGAACACAGGGGCGAGCCCGTGCTCGTCCCCTGGACCACCGGCCGACGCCAGGAAGGACGACCACGTGGCACGCATGGGCGAGAGCAGCGAACTGCTGAAGTGCTCTTTCTGCGGCAAGAGCCAGAAGCAGGTCAAGAAGCTGATCGCTGGGCCGGGGGTCTACATCTGCGACGAGTGCATCGACCTGTGCAACGAGATCATCGAGGAGGAGCTGGCGGAGTCCAGCGACCTGGGGCTGGGCCAGCTGCCCAAGCCGCGCGAGATCTTCGACTTCCTGCAGAACTACGTCGTGGGGCAGGACCCGGCCAAGCGGGCCTTGGCCGTCGCGGTCTACAACCACTACAAGCGCATCCAGGCCGGTGAGGGCAAGAGCGCCGGCGACGACGCCGTCGACATCTCCAAGTCCAACATCCTGCTCATCGGCCCGACCGGGTGCGGCAAGACCTACCTCGCCCAGACCCTGGCCCGGATGCTCAACGTCCCCTTCGCGATCGCCGACGCCACGGCGCTGACCGAGGCCGGCTACGTCGGCGAGGACGTCGAGAACATCCTGCTCAAGCTCATCCAGGCCGCCGACTTCGACGTCAAGAAGGCCGAGACCGGGATCATCTACATCGACGAGATCGACAAGATCGCCCGCAAGAGCGAGAACCCCTCGATCACCCGCGACGTCTCCGGTGAGGGCGTGCAGCAGGCGCTGCTGAAGATCCTCGAGGGCACCGTCGCGAGCGTCCCGCCGCAGGGTGGGCGCAAGCATCCGCACCAGGAGTTCATCCAGATCGACACCGGCAACGTCCTCTTCATCGTCGGTGGCGCCTTCGCCGGCATGGAGAAGATCATCGAGTCGCGCACCGGCAAGCAGGGGCTGGGCTTCGGTGCCGAGCTCAAGTCGGCCAAGGACGTCGGGGAGCACTTCGGCGACGTCCTGCCCGAGGACCTGATGAAGTTCGGTCTCATCCCGGAGTTCATCGGCCGGCTGCCCGTCATCACCACGGTCTCCCCGCTGGACCGCGACGCCCTGGTCAACATCCTCACCGAGCCCCGCAACGCGCTGGTCAAGCAGTACCAGAAGATGTTCGAGATCGACGGCGTCGAGCTGGAGTTCGCCGACGACGCGCTCGACGCGATCGCCGACCAGGCGCTGCTGCGCGGCACCGGCGCCCGCGGGCTCCGCGCCATCCTCGAGGAGGTGCTGCTGCCCGTGATGTTCGACGTCCCGTCCGACGACGAGATCGCCAAGGTCGTCATCACCCGCGAGGTCGTGCAGGAAAACGTCAACCCCACGATCGTGCGGCGCGAGGTCGCGCCCCGCAAGCGCCAGCAGCGCAAGGAGAGCGCCTGACGCACGTCGGGTGCACAGTCGGTCCGGCGGGCTGCCGGGTCGTCCCGGGTATGCCGTGCCCGCCGACGACGTGTCGGGTGGTCCCAGGTGCAGCGCGCGTGCGGCGGTGCCGCTGCGTACGCATCCTCAGCCCAGGCGCTCGAGCCCCGTGCGCAGCACGTAGACCGCGGCGGCGACCCCGACGAGGCCCAGCGTGAGGCTGGCGGCCGCGAAGGCCAGGCCGTCCTCGGCCAGGGTGTCCTTGCGGTGGAGCCAGACGTGCACGCGGCGGTAGCGCGCTGTCGCCCGGTGGTAGGCCCAGGCCGCGCCGGCCACCCCCGCCGCGCCGACCGCTGCCGCCGGGACGAGCCCGAGCTGGTCGCCGGCATACCGTGCGATGGCCGCCGAGACGACCGCCAGCGCCAGTGCGGTGCGGCGCCAGGCCAGGAGCGTGCGCTCGGGCTGAAGGCCGGGGTCGTAGGGGCGGCGCAGCTGCTCGGTCATACGAGCAGGCCGATGGCGACGAGCAGGGTGGCCAGCAGCACCCCGACCGCGATGACCGAGCCGATGGTCAGTGGGGGCAGGGTGCGGCCCTCCCGGATGGCACGCTCGACGCGGAACCACCCCACCCACGCCTGCAGCGAGGCGAGCATCCCGAGGACGACGAAGACGGCGGAGGCCGCGAGCCGGTAGCCCGGCGCGATCGGCACCGCCAGCGCCTCGAGCGCGACGCCTGCCGCGAGGAAGGCCAGCGCGGTGCGGATCCACGCGAGGAAGGTGCGCTCGTTGGCCAGGCTGAAGCGCGGGTCGGGGTCGGTGCCCAGGGCGTAGACGGACCGGGGGAAGCGGGGGCGGGAGTCGCGCTCGCTCATCGCGGGGTCCTCTCTGCGCACTGGTCAGCCATGGCGGCCAGCATAGGGAGCCCGATCAGAGGTCGTCCTGACGGTGCAGGTGGCGGAGCCGGGCATAGCCGGCCAGGCCGGCGGCGAGCAGCGCCAGCCCCAGGACCGAGGGCACCGGGCCACCGCCCTCCTGCGCCCCGGACGCGAGCGCCGCCAGCGCCCAGAACACCGTCACCACGCCCGCGACGACACCCACGCGGACGGCATACCGGCGGAGCACGGCGCGCGGCACCGTCGCCTGGGGCGGCACGGAGGCCGCGAGGGCGGCGCTCGTGTGCACGAGCAGCAGGCTCCACGCGGCCGGGAGCAGCGCCCAGTGCCACGGCCCCGGCACCCCGGCCCACCACGCCGCGATCGCCCAGAGGAGGAAGAAGGCGGGCATGATGCCGTTCGGCTGCACCACGACGAGGGCGCCCAGCACGACGGTGCCGATCCAGGCCACGGGGCCGCCGCCGCCGGCCGCGACGAGGCACAGGGCGTAGCCGACCGCACCGAGGAGGGCGACGAGCCGCACCCGCAGGTGGCTCGGGGAGGCGGTCCGCAGGTTGACCCAGTGCTCGCGCAGCTCTCCCACGTCAGACCCCCACGCGGCGGCGACGGTGGGCGAGCTCGAGCAGCACGACGTCCAGACTCCCTGGTCCCAGCCAGGGGACCACGGCCACGCCCTGGGCGCGGATCGCCCGGATCTCCCGGTCACGCTCCAGCATCCGGATCCGCCAGGCGGTGCGGGCCAGCGGGTCACGCTCGGCGCTCGGGGCCAGTCGGTCGGTGGCCTCGCCCAGCGCGTCGACGACGACGACCGAGGTCCCGCGTGCCGCCAGCGTGGCCGCCTGGGTGAGCGCATCGGGGGAGACGAGGGCGGAGATCATGACGACGAGGGTGCCGGAGCCGATGCCGAGGTGGACGCGCCGAGGATCGGTCTCCTCGTCCACCGATGCGCGCACCCGGCTGAGCGTGTCGAGGATACGGACGCCGTGCCGCCTGCCCGTGCCCACCGGGACGGTGAGCGGCGTGCGGGCCGAGAGGACCCGCAGGCTGGCCCGGTCGCCCTGCTGCAGGAAGTGCTCGGCCACGGCCGCGGCCGCCCGCACCGAGCGGTCCAGCGAGCTGGACTCCCCGGAGAGGCCCCCCGAGCGCCCGAGGTCGTAGTGCGCGTCGACGAGCACGGCGACGTGGGTGTCCTGGTCGGCGTAGCTCGAGGTGACGTGCAGCTCGCCGGTCCGGCTGGAGCGCGGCCAGTGGATGCGGCGCAGGCGGTCGCCCACCTGGAAGGGGCGGATCGTCGCGAACTCGCTGCCCTCCCCGGGCCGCGTCGAGCGGTGCATTCCGACCAGGCCCCGGGGGTGGGGGGCCGGCGCGGAGGTGTCGAAGGCCGCGGGTTGCGGCAGCACGCGCAGACCCTGTGCCTCCATCGACAGCGGCCCCCAGCGGTAGGACCCCCAGGCGCCGCTCGCCGCCACCTGCATGGGGCCGATCCGGCGCACCCCCCACCGGGTGACCCGGACCCCGACCGGCAACCGGCGGTAGCCCTGGACCTGCGGCCCCTCCGCCTCGGCCACGGCGCAGGTCCGCTGCACGAGCAGCCCGTCGCTGTCGCGCGCCTGACGCATCTTCTCCTGTAGCACCGCGGTGACGAAGGGAGCGGGGGTGAGCGCGGCCGAGAGCACCTCGGCTCCCTCGACCGGCTCGATGTCGGCGACCGCCAACGCCTGGTCGCCCTCGCGCACCTGGGCGTGGGAGAGCGCGAAGCGGTGGTCGGGCCGCTCCTGCGGCCGGGTGGCCAGGCTCCACGCCAGCACCATGGCGAGCGGGGAGACGAGCACGAGCAGGTCGGGGCGCCGCCACAGCAGGGCCACCGGCGCGATGGCCAGCACGGCGACCAGGCACCGCTGGAAGGCGTGCGTGGGCCGCCAGGCGTCGGAGCGCTCGAGGACGGCCATCAGGCCGACGCCGAGGACCGCTCGTGCTCCACGCCCGGCCCCGTGGCCGTGGAGGCCCCCGTGCGCGAGCCGGGCACCGGCACCTGACCCAGGGCGGCCGTGACCACCGCGGCCCCGCCGGTGTCCGACATCCACAGCTCGGGCTTGATCGAGATGCGGTGGTCGAGCACGGCGTGCGCCACCGCCTTGACGTCCTCGGGGTTGACGTAGTCGCGGCCGTGGATGACGGCATACGCCCGCGCGGTGAGCATGAGGGCGAGCGAGCCGCGCGGGGAGGCCCCGACGAGGACGGCCCGGTGACGGCGGGTGGCGGCGGCGAGCTCGACGCAGTAGCGGGAGATGTCGTCCTCGACCGGCACCCGCTCGACAGCATCCTGCATGGCCGCCAGGCCGACGGCGTCGGTGACCGGATCGAGCCGCTGGTCCTCGGTCTGCCGGGCGACCCGTCGCCGCAGCACGTCCCACTCCTCCTCGGGGGAGGGGTAGCCGAAGGTGACCCGCGCGAGGAACCGGTCCAGCTGCGCCTCCGGTAGGGGGTAGGTGCCCTCGTACTCCACCGGGTTGGCGGTGGCGAGCACGTGGAAGGGCTGGGGGAGCGCGAAGGTCTGGCCCTCGACGGTCACCTGGTGCTCCTGCATCGCCTCGAGCAGCGCGGACTGGGTCTTGGGCGGCGTGCGGTTGATCTCGTCGGCGAGGAGCAGCCCGGTGAACAGCGGCCCGGGCCGGAAGGCGAACTCCGTGCTCTTCTGGTCGAAGACGAAGGACCCGGTGAGGTCGGAGGGCAGCAGGTCGGGGGTGAACTGCGCGCGGGTGAAGTCCAGCCCCAGCGTCTGGGCGAACGACCGTGCGGCCAGGGTCTTGCCGAGGCCGGGGTAGTCCTCCAGCAGCACGTGGCCCCGAGACAGGATCGCGGTGAGCACCATCGTCAGGGCCTCGCGCTTGCCCACGACCGCCTGCTCGACGCGGTCCAGCACCTGGGCGGCCCGGCGGGAGACCTCGGGGACGTCCAGCGGGTGGGTGGGGGTGTCGTTCACAGCGTCTCGATTCCTTCGATGGCGGTATGCAGTGCGCTCTTGCTGCGTCTGCGGGTGTCCGTCGGCGGGCGGGTGAGGTAGGTCCACAGGTGCGGGTCGAGCACGGCCCGGGCGCGCTCGGGCTCGGTCTCCAGGTCGATGTCGTGGTGGGCGAGCAGCCGCTCGGCGGCCAGCTCACGGATGACGGGGTAGATCTCATCGCCCCGGTCGTCGCGCTCCAGAGCGTCGCGCAGGTCGCGGCGCAGGCGGAGCAGGCGGTAGTCCATCGCGTCGGGTGGCTCGGCCTCCTGGCGCGGGGTGGACACCCAGTAGGCCTGCTCCACGTCCCGGGCGGTCGTGGTCATGCTCCAGGCCATGAGCGCTCCGACGACGCCGGCCAGGGCGATGACGACCACGGCCAGGAGCAGGGGGTAGGGCATCGAGCCGATGTAGAACAGGACGCCACCGAGCACCACGGCGACGACCAGACCGGGAAGGAGGTGGCGTCCCAGCGATGCGGGGGCGAGTGCGCCCGTCCTGGAGGTAGTCACGATGGGCCCGCCTGGTGTTCTGCGGCGTCCTCGCGGGCCGCGGCTGCTTCCTGCTCGGCGAGCACGCGGCGGCGCAGGTCCTGGTGGATGCGGTCCAGGGCTGCGACGGCGTGGTCGCGCTGCTGCTCGGTGACCGGGTGCCGGGAGAAGCGGGCCTCGCGGTAGGCCTCGGACAGCTCGCGGATCGAGGCCTCGTCGACCTGCCACCGACCGAGCACCCGGCGGGTGAGCTCGCTGGCCGTCTCGGCGGGGTTGTCGTGCAGGCCCGACCGTCTCGCGGCTTCCTCGAGGGTCACCCAGCAGGCGACGACGGCGTTGCGGGGGTCGCTCTCGGCGAGCGCGCGGTAGCGGACGTCGTCACCGCTGGCCTCCAGCAGGGCGACGAGCTGCTCGTCCTCCTCGGTCGTGAGGGGCTCATCGTCCTCGCGGTCCCGGTTGAGGAGCGCCCGGATGAACACCAGGGCGACGGCGACGACGAGCGCGAGGAAGCCGAGGAGGAGCCAGTCGACGGGCGGTCCCTCCCGCTCGGTGGGCTCCTCGCCGGGGACCTGCGTGGCCTCGGCCACCTCGGGCGCTGGCGGGGGCGGCGGGAGCCCGATCGTGGGCTCCCACATACCTTGCGGCGGGCCGAGCAGCGGCTCGCCGCTGCTCGATCCCCACGCCAGCAGGGTGAGGGCGGCCACGGACGCGAGCACCGCGACGGCGACACCCGTGGTCGACCTCATGCCCCTGCGCATGTCGCCACCCTAGGCGGATTCCTCCACCAGAGCGACGTCCTGCACGGTCAGTGTGTCGGCCGGGGCGAAGGACACCTCGCCGGTCACCTTGCCCGCCGCCCGCAGGTCGCCCTCGGCGGCCCGGACGCGCTCCAGCTCTGCGTCGGTGCCTCCGATCGTGGCGGCGCTGATGGGGGTGCGCATCTTGACCTTGGCCTCCGACTTGGCGCGGCGGAGCCCGGCGAGGGCCTGCCCGACCGTGGTGAGGATCGCGGGATCGGCCTCCGCAGCGGCGGCGAGCTCCTCGACGACCGGCCACGGCTGGGTGTGCACTGACGTGCCCTCCTCGTGCCACCACGACCAGACCTCCTCGGTCGCGAAGGACAGGACCGGGGCGAGCAGCCGCAGCTGCACCGAGAGCGCGAGGCGCAGCGCCGCCCGCGCCGACAGGGTCTGCGGGGTGGGGTCGGCGACCGGGCCGTCGGCGGAGAACTCGCCGCCGTAGGCGCGCTCCTTGACCAGCTCGAGGTAGTCGTCGCAGAAGGTCCAGAAGAAGGACTCCGTGACATCGAGGGCGGTCGAGTAGTCCCAGCTCTCGTAGGCCTGGGTGGCGCGCCGCACGACCTCGGACAACCCGGCGAGCATCGCACGGTCCAGCGGCTCGGTGACGAGATCGCTCTCCGCGGCGCCGGCCGGCAGCTCACCGAAGGACAGCGCGAACTTGCTCGCGTTGAGCAGCTTGATCGCCAGCCGGCGACCCACCTTGATCTGATTCGGGTCATCGACGGTGTCGACACCGGGCCGGGCGGCGGCGGCCCAGTAGCGGACGGCGTCGGTGCCGTTGGCCTGGAGCATGTCGAGCGGGGTGACCGCGTTGCCCTTGGACTTGCTCATCTTCTTGCGGTCCGGGTCGAGGATCCAGCCGTTGAGATAGGCGTCGGTCCACGGGACGGTGCCGTGCTCGTGGTGGGCCCGGACCATCGTCGCGAACAGCCAGGTGCGGATGATGTCGTGGCCCTGCGGGCGCATGTCGAACGGGAAGATCTTGGCGAACAGCTCGGGGTCCGAGCCCTCGCCCTCGCCGCCGCGGGTCGGCCAGCCGGCCGCGATCTGCGGGCTGAGCGAGGACGTCGCCCAGGTGTCCATGACGTCCGTGTCGGCCGTGAAGCCCCCGGGCTGATCCCGCTGGTCCTCGGTGTAGCCCGGCGGCACGTCGCCCACCGGGTCCACCGGCAGGCTCGCCTCGTCGGCGACCAGGACGGTGTCGTGGGCGATCTCGCCCTGCTCGTCCACGGCATACCAGACGGGGAAGGGGACGCCGAAGAAGCGCTGCCGGCTGATCAGCCAGTCGCCGTTGAGCCCCTCGACCCAGTTGCGGTAGCGGCTGCGCATGAAGCCCGGGTGGAAGTCGACCTCCTCGCCGCGGGCGATGAGCGCGTCCCGCAGCCCGGGGGCTCCGTCCTCGCGGCCGCCGTTGCGGATGAACCACTGCCGGCTGGTGACGATCTCCAGCGGCTTCTCGCCGCGCTCGTAGAAGTTGGCCTTGCGCTGGGTCTTGGTCGGCTCGCCGTCGAGGTCGCCGGACGCGCGGAGTGCCTCGACCACGGCCTCACGCGCGGAGTGGACGGTCTTGCCGGCCAGCTGCTCGGCATACAACGACTCGCCCGGTCCACCGGTGATCCACGCGGGCGTCTCGGCCTGGAGCCGACCGGCGCGGGTGATGACCGAGCGGGTCGGCAGGTCGAGCTCCCGCCACCACTGCACGTCGGTCATGTCACCGAAGGTGCAGCACATCGCGATGCCCGCGCCCTTGTCCATCTCGGCCAGCGGGTGGGCCAGGACCGGCACCTCGACGCCGAACAGCGGTGAGGTGACCGTGGTGCCGAAGAGGTCGGTATACCGCTCGTCGTCCGGGTGCGCGATGAGCGCGACCACCGCGGGGATGAGCTCGGGGCGCGTCGTCTCGATGTGCACGGGCGCGCCGTCGGTCCGGTGGTAGGCGACGCGGTGGTAGGCGCCGGGGTAGTCGCGCGCCTCGAGCTCGGCCTGCGCGACCGCGGTCTGGAAGGTGATGTCCCACAGGCCGGGCGCCTCGGCCTGGTAGGCCTCGCCACGGGCGAGGTTGCGCAGGAAGGCCTGCTGAGCCACGGTGCGGGAGCGGTCGCCGATGGTGCGGTACTGCACGTTCCAGTCGATCGCCAGGCCGAGGCGGCGGAAGACGTCCTCGAAGGCCTGCTCATCGATGACGGTGAGCTCTTCGCACAGCTCGATGAAGGTCGAGCGGCCCACGGGCACCTGGTCGGCGGCCTTGAGGGTCTTGCCCTCGCCACCGCGCTGCGGCGGGGTGAAGTCGGGGTCGAAAGGCAGGCTCGCGTCACCGCGGACGCCGTAGTAGTTCTGCACCCGCTTCTCGGTCGGCAGGCCGTTGTCGTCCCACCCGATGGGGTAGAACACCTGCTTGCCGGTCATCCGGTGGTAGCGCGCCAGGCAGTCGGCCTGGGTGTAGCCGAAGACGTGGCCGAGGTGCAGCGTGCCCGACGCGGTCGGGGGAGGGGTGTCGACGGCGAAGATCTGCTCACGCGGGCTTGCCAGGGCGGCCTCGCGGTCGAAGGCGTAGACGTCGGTGTCCTTCCATACCCCGACCCACTTCTCCTCCAGCCCGTCGACGGACGGGCGCTCGGGCAGCTGCGCCGGGCGGGAGGGGGTGATCTGGTGCGGGGAGGTCATGGTCGGTATTGTCACAGACACACCGCGGCTGGCCGAGCCGGTATGGGGGATTAGCCCGTAACGATGACGTCGGATCACGTGTTCCCGATGTGTGTCACAGTTTGGTCACGTTCGGGGTATGTCGTTGACCGCGCACGCGATGTGGAACACCGTGTGACGCATGTTGCGAACAATCCCCCTCCCTATGGCCGAGGCGGTCGAGGACCCTCAGTGGATCCAGAACCTCGAGTCACGCGTCGACGACACCTTCGCGTCCGTCACCAAGTGGTCCGGCGAGATCATCTTCTTCGAGATCCCGGGCATCCCGATGCCCTTCGTCGTGATGTGGCTGCTCTTCGGTGCCATCTTCATCTCGATCTACTTCGGCTTCATCCAGTTCCGGGGCATCAAGGTCGCCTGGGAGACCGTCACCGGGAAGTACTCCTCCGCGGACGACCCTGGTGAGATCCCGCACTACCAGGCGCTGACCTCCGCGGTCTCGGGCACCGTGGGCCTGGGCAACATCGCGGGTGTCGGTGCGGCCGTGACGCTGGGTGGCCCGGGTGCCACCTTCTGGATGGTCCTGGCCGGGCTCTTCGGGATGGCCACCAAGTTCGCGGAGTGCACCCTGGGTGTGAAGTACCGCGAGATCCGCGAGGACGGCACCGTCTCCGGGGGGCCGTTCAAGTACCTCCCCGTCGCGTTCAGCAAGTTCCCGAAGTTCCTGTCCGTCGGCCTCACCGGTCTGTTCGCCGTCGCCATCCTCTTCTTCGGGGTCGGTGGCGGAAACATGTTCCAGGCCAACCAGACCTACTCCCAGGCGGTCACCGTGACCGGTGGCGACGAGAGCTTCCTCGCCTCCACCAGCGCCGGGCTGATCTTCGGCCTCGTCCTCGCGGCCATCATCGGTGCGGTCATCATCGGCGGCATGAAGTCGATCGGTCGGGTGACCTCGACCCTCGTGCCGCTCATGGGTGGCATCTACGTGCTGGCCTGCATCATCGTCATCGCCACCAACATCCCGCACGTCCCGGCCGCGATCGGTGACATCCTGTCCGGCGCCTTCACCGCGGAGGGTGTGGCCGGAGGGTTCGTCGGCGCGCTGGTCGTCGGTCTGACCCGCTCGGCCTTCTCCAACGAGGCCGGTCTGGGCTCGGCCCCCATCGCCCACTCGGTGGTCAAGACCCGCCGTCCGGTGTCCGAGGGCTTCGTGGCGATGTTCGAGCCGTTCATCGACACGGTCGTGATCTGCACCATGACGGCCCTGACCATCGTCATTGCCGACACGCAGTTCTACAACGACACCCGCGAGGCGGTCTTCGCCGACGACAGTCACGACTACGGCGGCGGTGTCGTCGTGACGTCCGACGCCTTCGCCGAGAACATCTCGTGGTTCCCGACGGTGCTCGCCGTCGCCGTGGCGCTGTTCGCGATCTCCACGCTCATCACCTGGTCCTACTACGGTCAGCGGGCCTGGAACTACCTCTTCGGTGACACGCGGTCCTCGACGTTGATCTACCGGTTCGTGTTCCTCCTCTTCACGGTGGCGGGCTGCATCCTCAACTTCGGTGAGGTGCTGGCGTTCGCGGACAACTTCCTCTTCGTCTGCGCGTTCGTCAACCTGCTCGGGGTCTACTTCCTGCTTCCGGTCATCAAGCGCGAGATGAACGAGTACCTCGCCGACCGCAAGAGCGGCAAGCTGCTCGAGCTCGGCAAGCTGGACGCCGACAAGGACGTCCCTGTGCGCGAGGTCGCTGAGGCCAACCAGGTCCGCGACGAGACGGGCCAGAACCGCATCGCCGCCGACCCGGACGACGACGGCTTCGGCCGCGGTGGGACGACCGTTCCCCGCGACCGCCGCTGACGGCATACCGCCACAGCACGGTCACCGAGGGCCGGGAGCACACGCTCCCGGCCCTCGGTGCGTCCGCGGCCCCGGCTGCAGCGTTCATGTGAACGCTGCAGCCGGTGACACGCCGAAGGCGATCGGCTCAGGCATTCACGTGATCGCCTGAGCCGCGCAACAGGCCACCGGCCTCAGGATCGGGCCGCGCGCCACGGCTGCTCCGGGAAGTAGCTGGCGAAGCTCGCCGGTGGATGCGCGGGCAGGTTCCGGACCACACCGCGCTCGGCGAGCACCCCGGCCACCCGGAGCGCGGTCGCCCATGGGGTGCCGTAGACGTCACCGGCGCGCAGCACGACCAACCGCCACCCTCGACCGTCCCACCACTCCCGCCGTGCGAGGTCGTGGCCCCACTGCCGGGCGTCCTGCGCATGATGACGGCCGTCGTACTCGACGGCCACCCTGAGCTCGGGGTAGGCGAGATCGAGGCGGAAGCGATGCCGGGTGTCCCCGACCTCGTGCTGCAGCACGGGCTCGGGAAGGCCGGCCAGGACGAGCAGGAGCCGGGCCCGGGTCTCCATGGGCGACTCCGCCCCCGGTCGGACGAGCGTCCGTGCGACGGACGCGACGCGCGGGAGCCCACCCTGGCAGGCGTCGAGCCGCTGTTCGAGCTCGGCCGGGGTGAGGACGCGCCGGTGCAGCAGGGAGTCCGCCAGCACCGTGAGGTCGACCAGCGCAAGCTCGCGGGACAGGTCCAGCACGGTCTGGGCCGGCGTGGTCAGCCGCAGGCCCGCCCGGGTGCGGACGACCGCAGAGGGGTTGACGTGGCACCTGAGGCCGACCCGGGCCCGTCGGTCCTCGGCGCGGGCGACACTGACGTGGGTGCACGCCGTCGAGGGCACCGCCCCTCCCCACACCTCAGCGGCGGTGTGCTGGCTGACGGCGCACCGCGGCACCACGAGCGACGCGCACCGGCCGAGCACCTCCGGTGTGAGAGAGACGTCGGCGGCGAGCCGGACGCTGCCGAAGACAGCATGGAATGCGGGCCCGTCAGCGCGTGCTTGGTCAGACCGGCACGCAAGCCGTCCTGGCGGAGGAACGGTCGGCTGGGGTCGAGCGGCATGCCGTCAGGTTGCCGGAGAAGGCCAGTCGACCGCAGAACTTGTCCACAGGGTCGGGTGAGTGCTACGTCCTGACCGGCATCGGCGGCTGCAGCGTTCACCTGAACGCTCGAGCCGGTCGCACTGGGCGTGTCGTCGGCCGGAGCGTTCACGTGAACGCTCCGGCCGACCCGGCCAGGACGTTCAGGCGGACGATGCCCGAGGCGCTAGCATGGTGCCCACAGGCGTCAGAGCCGTCATCAGCGGCGAGCCTGCGGCAGAACCGCCACCGTGACCCGACGGTGAGCCCAGTAGACCCGCACGGGTAGGCCCGTCACAGCCGACACGAAGCGGTGCGACGCACACGGCAGCCATCCAGCCGGGCGTCGCGCAAGCGAGGTGGTACCGCGGTGCCGACCGGGCGTCATACCCCGGCAGCGTCGTCCTCGTGGCAGCACGACCACGACTCGACCGCACGCGACACCTCCCAGGAGCCACCGACATGGCCTACCCCCGGACCAGCACCTCCGCCGACGCGCTGACCTCCTCCCCGCGCTTCCCGGAGATCGAGCAGGCCGTGCTGGCCTACTGGCGCGAGCACGACACCTTCGCCAGGAGCGTCGAGCAGCGTGACGCCGGCGAGCACGGCGACAACGAGTACGTCTTCTACGACGGACCGCCGTTCGCCAACGGGCTCCCGCACTACGGCCACCTCCTGACCGGCTACGTCAAGGATGTCGTGCCCCGCTACCAGACGATGCGCGGCAAGCGGGTCGAGCGGCGCTTCGGCTGGGACACCCACGGGCTGCCCGCCGAGCTCGAGGCGATGGACCAGCTGGGCATCAAGACCAAGGAGGAGATCCTCGGGATCGGCATCGAGGCGTTCAACGCCAAGTGCCGCGAGTCGGTGCTGAAGTACACCGACGACTGGCAGGACTACGTCACCCGCCAGGCCCGCTGGGTCGACTTCGAGCACGACTACAAGACGCTCAACGTCGACTACATGGAGTCGGTGCTGTGGGCGTTCAAGAGCTTGTTCGACAAGGGGCTCGTCTACGAGGGCTTCCGAGTGCTGCCCTACTGCTGGAACGACCAGACGCCGCTGTCCAACCACGAGCTGCGGATGGACGACGAGGTCTACCAGGTGCGCAACGACCCGGCGGTCACCGTCGGCGCGCGTCTGCTGCCGGGGGACGCGCCGGATGAGGTGCTCGACGGGGCGCTCGCGCTCATCTGGACGACCACGCCGTGGACCCTGCCCGCCAACCTCGCGATCATGGTCGGCGAGGACATCGAGTATGTCGTGGTGCGGGCGCCGCTGCCCGGCACCGAGGCCGCGGTGGAGGGCTCGGATCAGGGGGAGCGCTACCTCATCGCCGCGGCGCGGCTCGCGGCATACGCTCACGAGCTGGGGGAGGCCCCGGAGGTGCTGGGCACCTACACCGGCGCCGAGCTGGCCGGGCGCGCCTACCTGCCGCCGTTCAGCTACTACCAGGGGTGGGAGCGCGCGCACCGGCTCGTCATCGCCGAGTTCGTCACCACGACGGACGGCACCGGGCTGGTGCACACCGCCGGCGCCTTCGGTGAGGACGACAAGGTGGTCACCGACCGGGAGGGCATCGAGCCGGTGATGCCGGTGGGCGCCGACGGGACGTTCCTGCCGCCGGTGGACGAGTACGCCGGGATGCTCGTCTTCGACGCCAACGCACCGATCATGGACCACCTCAAGGCGGCCACCCGGAACCAGGCGGGAGGCGAGCAGCACGAGACGGGCAGTGTCACCGAGGGGACGGTACTGCTCCGGCGCGAGTCCTACGCCCACTCCTACCCGCACTGCTGGCGGTGCAAGCAGCCGCTGATCTACAAGGCGGTGTCCTCCTGGTTCGTCGAGGTGACGAAGATCAAGGACGACATGCTCCGCACCAACGAGCAGATCACCTGGGTGCCGGAGCACATCAAGCACGGGCAGTTCGGCCGGTGGCTGGAGAACGCGCGCGACTGGTCGATCTCCCGCAACCGCTTCTGGGGCAGCCCGATCCCGGTATGGCGCAGCGACGACCCGGCATACCCCCGCATCGACGTCTATGGCTCGCTCGCGGAGATCGAGGCCGACTTCGGGACCCTCCCACGGGACCGCGACGGCAACGTCGACCTGCACCGGCCCTTCGTCGACGAGCTGACCCGCCCCAACCCCGACGACCCCACCGGGGCGAGCACGATGCGCCGCGTCGAGGACGTGCTCGACGTGTGGTTCGACTCCGGGTCGATGAGCTATGCGCAGGTGCACTACCCGTTCGAGAACGAGCAGTGGTTCGAGGAGCACTTCCCGGCCGACTTCATCGTGGAGTACATCGGGCAGACCCGCGGCTGGTTCTACACCCTGCACATCTTGGCGACCGCGCTGTTCGACCGCCCGGCCTTCTCGACCTGCCTGTCGCACGGCATCGTCCTCGGCAGCGACGGCCAGAAGATGAGCAAGTCGCTGAAGAACTACCCCGACGTGCGGGAGGTCTTCGACCGGGACGGCGCCGACGCCATGCGGTGGTTCCTCATGTCCTCGCCGATCCTGCGCGGTGGCAACCTCATCGTGACCGAGCAGGGCATCCGCGACGGCGTGCGGCAGACGATGATCCCGCTGTGGAACGCGTGGTACTTCTTCGGTCTCTACGCCAACGCCGCGGGGTATGAGGCGAGCTGGTCGACCGCGTCCGAGCACCAGCTGGATCGCTACCTGCTGGCCAAGACGCGCGACTTCGTCCAGGCGGCGCAGGAGGCCTACGACGGCAACGAGATCGCGGTCGCCGCCGAGGTGATCCGCGACTTCGTCGACGTGCTGACCAACTGGTACATCCGCCGCTCCCGCGACCGCTTCTGGGCCGAGGACCACGAAGCCTTCGACACGCTTTACACCGTGCTCGAGATCACCTGTCGGGTCGCCGCCCCGCTGCTGCCGCTCCTGACCGAGGAGGTATGGCGTGGGCTCACCGGTGGTGAGTCGGTGCACCTCACCGACTGGCCGGAGCTGGGCGACCTGCCTGCCGACGAGGAGCTCGTGGCGGCGATGGACACCGTGCGCGAGGTCTGCTCGACCACGCTCGGGCTCCGCAAGGGTGAGGGGCTGCGGGTGCGGCTGCCGCTCGCCTCGCTCACCGTGGCGACGACGCACCCGCAGGGTCTGTCGGACCTCGCTGACATCGTGGCCGACGAGGTCAACGTGCGGGAGGTGGTGGTGCATGATCTGGGCGATGACGGTGCGGACGCGACGGCCTTCGGGGTGCAGCAGCGCCTGAGCGTCAACGCGCGGGCGGCTGGCCCGCGGCTGGGCAAGCAGGTGCAGAGCGCCATCAAGGGCTCCAAGTCCGGCGACTGGTCGGTGGCCGAGGACGGCACGGTCACGAGCGGGGGCATCGTGCTGGAGGAGGGCGAGTTCGCCCTCGAGACGGTCGTCGCCGACGGTGCGACCGGTGACGGAGCCGCCTCACGGGCGACCGCGATGCTGCGCGGCCACGGCGGTGGCTTCGTCGTGCTCGACACCGAGGTGACCGACGACCTCGCCAAGGAGGGCCTGGCCCGCGACCTCGTGCGCGCCGTCCAGGGTGCGCGCAAGGACGCCGGGCTGGACATCACCGACCGGATCAGCCTGACCGTCGTCGGTGACGACGAGGTCTGGGACGCCGCGATGGCGCACCAGCAGCTGGTGATGAGCGAGACCCTGGCCGTGCAGTTCGGCGCGGCCGGCGCCGGCCACAGCCTGCCTGCGGGCGGCGCGGCGACGGCATACCGTGCAGGAGCGACCCTCGACGGTGACCGCACCGTCGAGCTGATGATCTCGAAGGTGGAGGCACGATGAGCGACCAGTTCTTCGAGGACAACGAGCTGCCCCTGGAGGCCGGGAGCGCGGTGCCGTCACCGCCCGCGCGCCCCGAGCCGACCGACCCGGCGCTGCTCGCGCGCTATGCCGAGGTCTCCGAGGCGATCCTGGCGCGGACGCCCGAGCACATGCCCGAGCCCACCCTGCACCGGGTCGCCCGCGTCATGGAGCTCATGGGCGACCCGCAGCGCACCTTCCGGATGATCCACCTGACCGGGACCAACGGCAAGACCTCGACGGCCCGGATCACCGAGCGGCTGCTGCGCGAGATGGGCCTACGGACGGGGCGGTTCACCAGCCCGCACCTGCACGACATGCGCGAGCGGGTCAGCATCGACGGTGAGCCGATCGACATCGAGGGCTTCCTCGCGGCCTACGACGACGTCCTGCCCTTCGTGGAGATGGTCGACGCCGAGTCGCTCGCGGACGCCGAGGAGTCGCGGCGGGTGCGGATGACCTACTTCGAGGTCCTCGTCTGCCTGGCGTACGCCGCCTTCGCGGACGCGCCGGTCGAGGTCGCCGTCGTCGAGGTCGGGCTCGGTGGGGTCTGGGACGCGACCTCGGTCGCCGATGGTGACGTCGCCGTCGTCACCCCGGTCGCGCTGGACCACACGCGGCTGCTCGGCAGCACCGTGGAGGAGATCGCCACCGAGAAGTCCGGGATCATCAAGCCCGGCGGCATCGCGGTGGCCGGGGTTCAGGAGCCCGAGGTCATGACGATCCTCACCGACCGGGCGCAGGAGGTGGGAGCCGAGCTGAAGGCCGAGGGCGTGAACTTCGGCGTCCTGACGCGGGAGGTCGCCGTCGGCGGCCAGCAGGTGTCGCTGCGCGGCCTCGCCGGGGACTACGACGGGCTGTTCCTGCCGCTGTTCGGAGCCCACCAGACGCACAACGCCGCGATCGCCGTGGCTGCCGTCGAGGCCTTCGTGGGCGGCGGAGAGCAGCCGCTGAGCGATGAGGTGCTGCGGGCCGGCCTCGCCGACGTGTCCTCCCCCGGGCGGTTGGAGATCGTGCGGCGCTCGCCGACCGTGCTGGTCGACGCCGCGCACAACCCGGCGGGGGTCGAGGCCCTGGTCGAGGCCGTGCGCGAGTCGTTCACGTTCACCCGCTTGGTCGGCCTGCTCGCGGTCCTAGAGGACAAGGACGTCGAGCCGATGATCCAGGCGCTGGAGCCGGTGCTCGACCACGTGGTCGTGTCCCGGACGACCTCGCCGCGCGCGATCCGGCCGCAGCGACTCGGTGAGCTTGTCGCGGAGTACTTCGGTGCCGACCGTGTCACCGTCGTCGCCGACCTGCCCGACGCGCTCGACGTGGCCGCAGGCCTCGCCGACGACGGCGGCGTCGCGGGAGCCGTCCTGGCGACCGGCTCGGTCACCACGGCGGCAGAGGTACGCGCCCTCGTGGGCCGCACCACCACCTGACCGACCGGGCGTCGCAGATGGTCGTTCTCGTCCTGACCGGGCGTCGCAGATGGTTGTCCCCAAGGTGACCGAGCGTCGCAGATGGTTGCGCGGCATACCTGGTCCCACCATCTGCGGCGCTCGGTGGGGCCCATGACAGCCATGTGCGGCGCTCGGTGGCGCTGACAGCGACCATCTGCGGCGCTCGGTGGGGCCCATGACAGCCATGTGCGGCGCTCGGTGGGTATGCCGGGAGGCCTCGTCAGTCTTCGAGGTGCCCGTCAGCTGCCGTCAGCTGCCCGTCAGCTGCCGTCAGTGGTCGGAGTGGTCGCCGTCGTCCGGGGTCGGTGCCGGGGCAGTCTCGCCGCTCGAGCCGTCCGAGCCGTCCGAGCGCTCCTGCGCGCCGTCGCCGGCGGAGTTCTCCGCCAGCCAGGCGTCGATGTCCTCGCGGGGCTCGGCGTCGCGCTCGGCGAGCATGTCGCGCATGAGCCGGACCTCGCCCTCCTGGGCGTTGACCATCTTCTGCGCGGCGGAGAGGACCTCCGGCTGGGTGGCCTGGTTGACGGCGGCCTCGGCCATCTCCACCCCGGAGAGGTGGTGGGTCGTCATGAGCTGGAGGAAGAGCACCTCGGCCTCCTCGCCGGTGGCCTCGGTGAGCTCCTGGATCTCGGTGGGCGAGGCCATGCCCGGCATCGGCACGCCCTCGGGCAGGTCCATCATCGCGGCGTGCTCCTGCGCGTCCATGCCCTCCATGGACATCCACGCCATCCGCTCCTCGCCCCGCGCCCGGGGCAGGCCCCAGTCGGCCAGCCAGGTGGCCATCATGCCCCGCTCGAAGCCCTGGTTGGTGGCGATGTCGACGGCCAGCCGGACGACGTCCTCGTCGTCGGTGCTCTGCATGACCAGCTGGGACATCTGGACCGCCTGGGCGTGGTGCTCGCTCATGTCGCGCGCGAAGCCGGCGTCGGCGCCGTCGTCCGGCGGGGTGCGCTCACCGAAGGACAACCAGCCCACGAGGGCCCCCAGGCACAGCGCGAGGATCGTCACCGCCGCGAGCGCCGGCGCCCCGAAAGTCCGCCAGCGGTCCCGCGGTGGCGAGGCGGGAGCCGAGTCCCCGCCCACCTCCTCGTCGTGGTGAGCCTCGCTCACGAGCGCGCCACGAGGTCGGTCACCGTCCCGCCGGTGCACGCCGCGCCGGGCTCTGGGACGTCGGGCGCCTGCTTGTACTCGCGCACGAACGCCGCCAGCAGCTTCTCGTCCGCGGTGTCCAGGGACAGCTGGTGGTTCCACGACGTCGCCATGACCGGCGACTCCTGGTCGGCGACCGGGCTGACGATCATGTAGTCCTCGTCACCGAGCTCGGTGAGGACCTCGATCTGCTCGGCCGGCAGGTCCGGCTGGTAGGTCAGCCACACCGCTCCGTGCTCCAGGGAGTGCACGGCGTGCTCGGTCGGCACCTCCTCCGGGTAGACGCCGCAGTTCCACCAGGCGGGGTGGTGCGGGCCGCCGGGGGGCACCGTCGAGTCGTAGTCGATCTGCTCGTTGCGGTGGTCGGCGCCGGTGTTCTCGAAGTCCTCCACGGCCGAGAGGTCGGCGAGGGCGGGCGAGTCGCGCAGCACCGCGAAGACGACGGCCCCGACGATGAGGACGACGACGGCGGCCGCGGATCCCCAGATCAGCACCCCACGGCGTCGCTCGGCGGCGGCGCCGGCCTTCTGGATCTTGGCCGCCTTGGCGGCGCGGTCGGAAGCCGCTGGGGTGCGGTCGGGTCGGGGCATCGAGGCGCTCCTGGTCTACGACGGGCCGTGGTTGACACCCTCAGCGTATGCGGTCTCGCTGGCGGGTTGCTGAAAGGCCTCCCAGGGTCGGTCTGGGAGGATGGGCGGCGTGACTCCAGGCACCCTCACCCGACGTCTGTGCGCCACGACGCTGCTGGCCCAGGCCATGTCGGTCTTCTTCGGGGCGCTCGTCGCCTGGCGCCTGGCCCAGACGACCGGCGACCCCCGGGCGGGCGCATACCTCTGGGGCGGGCTCGCGCTCACCGCCCTGTGCGTCCTGGCCGCCGGTGCCCTGCGCGGCCGGTGGGGCGTCCGGCTCGGCTGGCTCGTGCAGCTCCTCACGCTGGCAGCGGGTGTCGTGCTGCCCGCGATGCTGGTCGTGGCCGGGCTCTTCGGCTTCCTGTGGTGGCTGTGCCTCACCCAGGGCATCCGGATGGACGCGCTCACCGCGCAGCGGGAGGCGCAGGAGCGCCAGGCAGAGGAGGGCTGAGCCATGGATCTCATGAGCGCCGTCGTGCTGGGCATCGTGCAGGGACTGACCGAGTTCCTCCCGATCTCCTCCAGCGCCCACGTGTCGATCGTCGGGCGTCTCCTGGGCCAGGACGACCCGGGGGCCGCCTTCACCGCGATCACCCAGCTGGGCACCGAGGCTGCCGTCCTCCTCTACTTCTGGCGCGACATCGTCCGGATCGTCCGGGCGTGGTTCGCCTCGCTCGCGGGACGCATCCCGCGCAACGACCCCGACGCCGTGCTCGGCTGGTGGGTGATCCTCGGCACCTTCCCCATCGGCATCCTCGGGCTGCTGCTGCAGGACTGGATCGAGACCGACCTGCGCAGCCTGTGGATCACCGCGACGATGCTGCTCGTCTTCGCCCTGGTCATCCTCGCCGCCGAGCGGGTGGCCACCCAGCGCAAGGAGCTGCGCGACCTCACCTGGCGCGACGGTCTCTTCTTCGGCCTCTGGCAGGCGCTCGCGCTCGTGCCCGGCGTCTCGCGCAGCGGCGGCACCATCGCCGGTGGTCTGTTCATGGGCTACACGCGAGAGGCCGCCGCCCGCTACTCCTTCCTCCTCGCCATCCCGGCGGTGCTCGCCTCGGGTGGGCTGCAGCTGCTCAAGGTGGTCACCGGTGACGCCATCGGCTCGGGCACCGGGTGGACGGCCATCTCGGTGGCCACGGTGCTCGCGTTCGGGGTGGGGTATGCCGTCATCGCCTGGTTCATGCGCTACATCACCACCCACACCTTCACGCCGTTCATGATCTACCGGATCGTGCTGGCGCTCGTGCTCTTCGGGCTGCTCGGCGCGGGCGTCCTCCAGCCCTGACGCCGGGCCGGCGCGTCACGGCATACCCTGGGTCCGTGACCGACACGACTGCCGCCCAGACCGAACGCTCCCTTGTCCTCGTCAAGCCCGACGGCTACCGTCGCGGCCTCTCCGGCGAGGTGCTCCGCCGGATCGAGGCCAAGGGCTACACCCTCGTCGCGCTCGCCGTCGTGACCCCGGGCCGCGACCAGCTCGAGGCGCACTACGCCGAGCACGAGGGCAAGCCCTTCTACGAGCCGCTGCTGGAGTTCATGTCCTCCGGCCCGGTCACCGCCGTCATCATCGAGGGCCAGGGCTGCATCCCCGGCTTCCGGTCCCTCGCCGGGGCCACCGACCCCACGGCCGCGGCGCCGGGCACCATCCGCGGCGACCACGGGCGCGACTGGGGCCTCAAGGTGCAGCAGAACATCGTCCACGGGTCGGACAGCCCGGAGTCCGCGGCCCGCGAGATCGCCATCTGGTTCCCCGAGCACGGCTGAGGCGGGCCCGGGGTATCCGCTCGCGCCCTGCGTCACCGACCGCGATCTGCCGGGAGGGGCGCGCCGATGCCGGGCACCCCGAAGAGTGTCGGAGCGGGGAGACCGAGATCCGGGCGGGCGAGCCGGGCGAGGACCAGCGCCGTCCCCGCGAGCCCCTGGAAGAGGCCGTAGCCGCCGCGGGTCCGCTGGCCGGTCGGCCAGAGGTGCACGTCGTCCCCGAGGACCTCGGCGACTGCCAGGGCCGCGGCCCCGGCGACCTCGAGCTGCTCGGTGGCCCCCCAGGCGTCGGTGGCGGAGGCGAGGACGTCCAACGGTCCGCCGAGGCCGTGGCAGAGCGTCAGCCCGGCATCACCGGGGTCGACCCGAGCCGACGCCGGGCCGGAGGTCTCCAGCTGCCGCCGGGCTGCCGCGGCCGCCTGCTCCACCTGCTCCCGGCAGAGCAGCACACCTGCCTCGGCCTCGCTGCGCAGCGCCGTCGCCGGCACCCCCAGGTCCACGCCCGCGTCGGCGAGCCGGGCCAGCTCCAGGCGCGCGGCGGCGACCCCGGCCGTGCCGTGGCACCACATCACCGGGTGGGTCGGTGACTCCTCGCGCAGGTCGGGCCAGCCGAGCACCCGGTCGGACCAGCCGCTCTCCCACCACCACGCCCGCCGGAGCCGCTCGCGGACGGCGTCCACGAGGGGTCCGCGCGGGTCGGTCGCCAGCCAGTGACCCAGCGCGAGCAGGACCCCGCTGCTGCCGTGCGCCAGACCGGTGAGCGGGCGGGCGGGCTCGCCGCCGGGGTCCGGCGGGCCGGGGTAGGCCCACCCCTCGCCCTCCGGACGTCCGCAGTCGAGCAGGGCGCGGACGATCGGCGTGGTCATCTCCGCAGGCGACGCGAGGGTGAGCGCCGCGAGCAGTAGACCGGACAGTCCGTCCAGATGGTCGCTCGACCCGGCGAGCCGGGCGGGGGAGGGCAACGGCCCCCCTGCACCGGTCACGGCGGCGCGCGCCACCGTGATCCCGGCCTGCCCGTCCAGCAGCCCGGACGGGTCCTCCGGGCGGGTCAGGTCCGAGGGCATCGCCGCCCTCGCGAGCTGCTCGACCTCTCCAGGACGGTCGTGCAGCGGCGCCAGCAGGTGCAGCGCCCAGGCGATGCCGGCGGCGCCGTCGTAGACCTCCGCCCCACCGACGTGCAGGACCGGCGTGGTCTCCGCACCGCTGCGCGACCACGTCGCCCACCCGACCCGGTCCGCGTCGCGCAGCGCCGCGTCGGCCACGGCGCGGGTCGCCGCCCGGGCGAGCTCCTCGAGGCCGACCACGGTGCGGTCCGGTGCGGTGCTCATACCGACCCCCGACGCAGGTGCGGCCGGAGGTCGTCGATCCCGGCCGCGATGAGGCCGCGACGACCCGCCAGCACCGCGTCCTGCGCCTGCCCGTCCCGCAGCCACGCGGCATACCCGTCGGCGAGCGCGGCACACCGGTTCTCCCCGAAGCTCGCGCCGTCACCGTCGTCCTGCGCCCAAGAGAGGCCGGGGCTCACCGCGGCGGTGAGCGGCGGCCGCTGCGGATCGAGGAGTCCGTCGGTGGCGGAGGCCAGGGCCTCCAGGGCCGCGCCGGCCTCCTCGTCGGGCAGGTAGACGACAATCCGGTCCGGACGGGTCAGCGTGTCGGGGTCCAGCGCGCACTTGAGCAGCCAGGGTCCGGGCCGCGCGGCGAGGGCCTCGACGGCGCGGCCGACGGCGCGCCCGAGGCTGTCCAGCCGCGCGCAGAGGTAGATGCGGGTGAGTGGCTCCGGGGGGACCGGGTGCACCCAGGTGAGCGACCACGTGCGCCACCACCTCTCCGCGCGCACCGGACCACCGACGGGGGGTATGAGGATCTCGTCCCCCGCCCGGGGCGGCAGGGAGGTCCGCGGGTCGCCGGGGCGACGGGTCCACCGGCCCGGGAGGACGGCGTGGTGCCGGCCGTCCGCGTCCCGGACGACAAGCCCGCCCGCCGGGTCCACCCGCCGGACCGTGGCCGCCGACCAGCCGCCGACGGTCAGCGCCCGGGCGTCGAGCAGTCCGGCCAGCGGGGGGCCGACGGGAGTGGGCCGCTCGGTGACGGGCGCGGCATACCAGAGGGAGTAGAGCCGGGCGGCGAGCTCGGCCGGGGCGCTGCGGACGCTCGCCGGTCCGCTCCGGGCGACCTCGGCCGCCTCGGCGAGGGCGCGGGCCACGGTGCTCATGAGGCCAGCACCTGCTGGACCCGGCCCCAGGACACGAGGTCGCTCAGGGCGCTGCGGGTGTCGGACATGAGGTCGTGCGCGAGCCGGAGACCGGGGTGGTCCATGCCGGGGCCGGATCCGGCCGCGTAGGCGTCGAGGAAGCCGTGCCGGGCCGCCTCGTCGTCGGCGAGGCTCAGGCAGTCGTCCATGACCCGCAGCGCGCAGACGACATCCCAGGACGGGTCTCCCAGGCCGCCGTCCTCGAGGTCGATCAACCGGGTCGTGGCGGTCTGGCCGCGCCCGGTCACCAGCACGTTGGCCGCCGACAGGTCGCCGTGGATCCAGTGGCTGCGCCGCCACTGCCGGCCGGCCCGCCGCACCGTGCACGCCTCCTCGGTGCTGCCCTCCAGGACCCGCGCGGCCAGGTCCGCCGCGAGCGTCCCGTCGGGAGCGCTGAGGACGCTCGCCGGCGCTTCTCCCGTGATCGGCCACGGGCGGGTCGCCTCAGGGACGGCGCCCACCGGTCGGGGATGCCGGTGCAGCGCGGCGAGGGTGGTGCCGAGCGCACGGGCCACCGGCACCGGGTCGTGGGGAAGGGCGTCGTGCAGCGGTATGCCCGGGATCGGCGCGGTCCAGACCGCGTCGTCGTCGGCGTGCAGCAGCCGCGGGACGGGTGCGCCGAGCAGCCCCCGCAGGACCGCCGCCTCCCGAGCGGCGGTCTCCAGTCCGTCCGTGGCCGTCGCTTGCCCCTGCTGCTTGACGTAGGCCACCACGACGCCGTCCACCTCGAGCCGGTGGACGAGGTTGCTGCGCGAGCAGGGCACCAGCGTGACAGCGCCGCCGAGCACGTCGGCGCAGGCGACCACCCCCTGCGTGATCGCCTGCGCCAACAGGCCCGGAGCGCTCCGCATCACACCGACCCGTCCTGCTCCGCCTCGTCGAGCTCCTGGGCGACCTGGTCGAGGGCGGCGTGGTAGCCCGCCCACCAGGACGCGTCGTCCGACTGCTCGTCGACCGGCTCCTCCCATCCCTGCTCGTAGGGCCTCTGCCAGCCGCCGCACACCCGGCTGAGCGTCGGGCAGATGCGGCTGTCCGGCGGCAGACACTGCGGGATGCGGGTCAGCCGCAGCGGCGGGCAGTCGATGTAGGGGCGGGACCGCAGCACCGGTGGGCAGCTCACGAACGGTCTCGTAAGCCTGGTCCCGGGGCACCACGGCTCGGTCCGCGTGGGGCAGAGCACCGTGATCCGCGACCGCAACGTCGGTGGGACGACGAGTCGGGGCGGGTTGAGGGTGACCTGCAGCTCGGAGAGCACCGAGGCGATGGGGTTGGCGAAGGTCAGACTGCCGTCCCGCGCACCGGCGAAGAGCAGACCGACGACCTGACGGCCGGCGTTCATGACCACCGAGCCGGAGTCGCCGCGGTCGGAGAACCGGGCGGTGCCGGCGGCCGGGCGGATCGACACCTGGCGGCGCAGCGTGCGCATCCCGACGCCGTCGCCGTAGTCCAGCGTGACGGTCGCGTCGACCGAGACCACCTCGCCGTGCGTGTGCTCGGTGGTGCGGCCGCGCTTCTGGACCGCCATCCCGGCCACCGCAGGAGTGCTGCCGACGACGCCGCCGATGTCGACGACCTCGTCGGCCCAGACCTCGTCACCGTCCAACCGCACGACCGCGCCGTCGACCTGCTCGGAGATCACTCCACGGGTCAGCGTGCCGACCTGGTCGACCGCCGGGTTGCCGCTGTCGAAGCGGCCCGGCTGCAGGACGGTCTCGCCCGCGGTCCACGAGGTGTCCACGCAGGCGACGTGGAAGTTGGTGAGCAGGCTCACCGCTCCGGTCGTCGTGTCCCGCACGAGGGCCCCGGCGGTGCCGGCGTTCTGGTGGCGGGAGGGGCCGATGCTGATGCCGCCCCGGATGGTCGTGTGCTTGCTCGTGTCGCTCAACGGGTCGCCGGCGTACAGCCCCGGCCCGCCCTGCAGCTCGATAACGAGCTCCTGGACGTCCGTGGGGATGCCGTCCAGCTCGGCCGGCACCTTCTGGCTGCGCGCCACCTTCGAGGGCGCCACCTTCTTCTCGACGTAGACGACGATGCTCATCTCGCCGGTGGGCTTGCCGTCGCTGATCTTCTCGCCGATGTCGACTCCCACCACGCCGTCGAGGGCGAGCAGCTCGTCCTCGACCTGTTCCTTGGTGGGGCGGATCCTCGCCGCGGCTACCGCGTCGTGCTCCATGGCCTACCTCCTGGTCACTCGGGTGCCGGTCGGCACCACGGGGTCTCAGAGGGGCCGGGTCGCCTACAGATACGTCACGATCTGATGTATCTGTGGGCCGGAAGGGTTCTCTCGATGACGTCCGACCCCTAGGCTGGGTCCCGCTAGGGATCGAGCCGCTCCAAGGAGGCCCCGATGCCCCACCGTGATGCCGTCGATCTCGCCCTGCCCTCCTCGCTGCTGCGTCGCCACGACGCACGCGTGCTCGACCCCGCGACCGCCCCCCGCGAGCTGGACCCGCGCACCGGTGACAGCCTGCCCGCGCCGTCCTCAACCGTCTACCTCACCACTCGCCTGCTCGTGGCGGGTCTGCTGGGGCTCTCCGCGGTCGACCGGATCGAGGAGCTGCAACGCGTGCTGCGGGAGGCGGGGTATGCCGTCTCGCTGCGGCCGGACGCCGCCGACGACGCCTTCGGCCGGTGGCTGCTCGTCGCCGTCGAGTCTGGTGCTGACGCGGGCGTCGGCAAGGAGTTCGAGCAGGTGCGCAGCGCACCGATGGACCCCGAGGACCCGGTCACCCGGATCGACCCGGGGCTGCGGGTCGGGGAGGTCGGCATCGAGGAGATCGACGAGGGGTATGCCTCCCGCGTCTACGTCGTGCCCGACGCCGGGGTGCAGGAGCCTGACCCGTGGTCGCTGCTGCTGGCCGCCCGCGCCGCAGGGGTGAAGGGCGTCGACCTCGAGCACCTGGTGCTCCCGGGGGGTGGCGGGCTCTACTGGGGCGGTCAGGGTGGCGGGCTGTACTGGGGCGGTCAGGGTGGCGGGCTGTACTGGGGCGGCCAGGGTGGCGGGCTGTACTGGGGCGGCCAGGGTGGCGGGCTGTACTGGGGCGGCCAGGGCGGCATACCCGGCGTCGCGCCGGACCGGACCCCCGTGCAGCTCGCGCTGCCCGACCCCACACGACCTGCTCGGCTGCGCAGGCACCCGGTCGTCGTCATCCCGGACACCGGCCTCGGCGAGCACCCGTGGTTCACCGGCTCCGACCTCGCCGTGCAGCTGCGCTCGCTGCTCGGGTGGCCGATCCTCCCCGGGGGGCGACCGACCCCGTGGCCGGAGGGCACGGGGGTCGTCGACGAGCTCACCGGTGCCCTGGACCCGCTCTCCGGGCACGGCACCTTCGTCGCCGGCGTGGTCCGTCAGGCGGCTCCCGGTGCCCGCATCGTTGCGCTGCCCGTCCTGGACTCGGCCGGCCTGGCCGCGGAGCAGGACGTCATGCGCACCCTGACGGTGGTGCTCGTGCTGCACCTCATCAGCCAGTCCCAGGGCCGCGAGACCTTCGAGGAGTCGGGTGGGGTGGTCGACGTCCTCAACCTCTCGATGGGGTTCTACCACCAGGACGGCGAGGTGACCCACCACCCGGTGAGGTCTCTGGTGGACCTCTTCGGGCGCGCCGGGGTCGGCGTGGCCGCGGCGGCCGGCAACCAGGCGACCACCACGCCGATGTATCCCGGTGGGTGGGCCGCGCAGGCCGGCACCGACCCGGACCCCACCGGTCCGGTGCCCATGGTCTGCGTCGGGGCCCTCAACCCCGACGGGTGCACGGTCGCGATGTTCAGCAACGCGGGCCCCTGGGTGACCACCCACCGCCCCGGGGTCAACGTCGTCAGCACCCTCCCGGTGACCTTCGACGCCTCGGCGCAGGCGCTCCGCGCCACGGCGTCGCCGTCGACGCCGGACCAGGTCAGGGCCACACCGGACCCGGACAACTTCGCCGGCGGGTTCGGGGTCTGGAGCGGCAGCAGCTTCGCGGTGCCCAGGCTGGCCGGCCAGCTCGCGCACGAGGTGGCAGCAGCGATGGCCGACGGCTACGAGGGCGACGCGGCCAAGGAGATGTGGCGACGGGCCGGGCAGGGACTGGCCCGGCTGCTGGAGGAGGACGAATGCTGACCGACGACGAGACCGAGGTGGAGGCCCACGCGGACCCACCCTCGCTGGGGCAGCAGGCCGGCGCCTGCTTCCACCGCTACCGCGAGGGGCAGGACCAGGCGCTGGGGGAGCTGGTCGACCTGGCCACCCCGTTGCTCTGGCACGTGGCGCGCGCCCACGGCTGCGACCGGGAGAGCGCCGAGGACGTGGTGCAGGACGTCTGGATGCGCCTCGTGGACCGGGCGCACGACATCCGCGAGAGCGAGGCGGTCCTGGGCTGGCTCGTCGTCTCCGTCAAGCGGGAGAGCTGGCGGGCCGCGAGGATGGCCCGGCGCACCAGCCACGACCCCACCGGCACCGTGGATCCTGGTGGGACCGACCCGGGGCCGGAGGCGTTGGCGGTGCTCACCGAACGCCAGCAGCTGCTGTGGGCAACCGTGCAGGAGCTCTCGGAGCGCTGCCGGCAGTTGCTGCGCATCGTCGCCTTCTGCGACCGACCCGACTACGACGAGGTCTCGGCGGCACTCAACATGCCCCGGGGGAGCATCGGCCCGACCCGGGGGCGATGCCTGGACAAGCTGCGACGCTCGCTGGTCGCCGACGAGAGGTGGGTGGGCAGATGACTACGGTGAACGGGCCCGACGGGCCCCAGGGGACGGGTCTGGGGCTGGCCCCGCTGGACGAGGGTGACCTGTCGGTCCTCGCCGAGCTGAGGGAGACCGTGACCCGGCTGGACCCCTGCCCGGCCGGTCTGACCGAGCGCATCGGCTTCGCCCTGACGGTCCGGGCGCTTCAGGCCGAGGTGGCCGAGCTGACCCGTCATCCGGGGGCGCTCACGCGCGGCGACGGCGATGACGAGCCCGACCAGGCGACGACGGTGACCTTCAGCACCGACAGCGTGAGCATCATGGTGACGGTGACGGCCGGTCGCGACGGCACCGCGCGGGTGGACGGGTGGATCACCTGCGAGGCGGACGAGGTCGAGCTCGGCAGGCCGGATGGCGGCTCCGAGCGGGTGGAGGTCCAGGACGGTCGCTTCGTCTTCGGGTCGATCGCCTGCGGTCCGGCCTACCTCGTCGTGCACCCGAGGGGCGAGCGGACCGTCATCACCCCGACCTTCAGCATCTGAGTGGCCCATGCCCCAGGGAACGGACGCCTCCACCACGGTCGGGAGCCTGTTCGCAGCCGGACGCTCGGCCAACGTCGAAGGTCGTCCGGCAGAGGCTGAGCGGCTGCTGCGGCGTGCCCTGCGCACCGTCCGGGCGGAGCGCCCTGACCGGGTCCCCGGGTTCGACTCCGTGGCCGACGGGGAGGCGTCGGCCACCGAGGCGGAGGTGCGCCTCCTGCTCTCGCTGAGCACCTCGCTGGTGCAGCGGCACGGCGTGGCCCGGGCGCTCGAGACGGCCGACCAGGCCCTCGGGCTGGCGGCCAGCGACGGGTTGCGGCCCGAGGTGCGCGCCGACCTGCTGGCCAAGTGCCGGCTCCAGCTGGCGATGATCCACGGACGCACCGGTCACGCCGACACCGCGCTCGCGCACCTGGACGAGGCGATGGTCTCCTTCGACCAGCTCGACCCGGTGGACCGCTTCAACCTGCTGCTGTCCCGGGGAGCGGTCCGGACCGACGGCCCGGACCCCGCGCAGGCCGAGGTCGACTTCGCCGAGGCGGCGCGGATCGCGCACGACCACCACCTCGCCGTCCAGGAGTTCATGGCCCGGCACAACCTGGCGCAGACCGTCGCGGTGTCCGGCGACCTCCCCCGCGCCCTACGGTTGTTCCGGGACATCGAGCGGCTGGGCGGTGGCGCCTCGGTGGCCGTGGCGCTCCACGGCCGGTCCAAGGTCCTGCTCGACGCCGGCCTCGTCGACGAGGCCCGCGAGATGCTCCTGCGGGCGGCAGAGGAGGCCGAGCGCACCGGTCAGCGGTTGATCGCCGGCGAGGTCCAGGGTGACCTCGCCATGGCCGAGCTCGTCGAGGGGCACCATGCCGCCGCGGCGCGCACGGCGATGAAGGCCCGCCGCTCCCTGCAACGTCGGGCCCCCGGGTTGCGCCGCCGCGCGGAGCTGGTGCTGCTCGACGCCCGTCGCCGGCAGGGAGGTCGGCGCGCGGAGGTGGTGGATCGCGGACGAGCTCTCGTCGAGGCCTTCGACGCCGACGGCGACCGCGTCGCCGCGGACCTCGCCCGGCTCGTCGTCGCCGAGACCGAGGTCGACCGCGGTCGGACGGTCGAGGCCGTGCGACTGCTGCGGGCCACCGCCGACCTCACCCATGTGGGCTCGCTCAGCACCCGGTTGCGGGCCCGGGGCGTGCTGGCGTCCGCGGCCCGTGCCGCCGACGACGCCCCGACGGCCCGGCGCCACCTGCGGGCGGCTCTGGTCGACCTCACCGAGACCCTCGGGGGCAGCTCGAGCCTGGAGCTGCGGGCGGCCACCCACGTCTACGCCCAGGACCTCGCCCAGCTCGACCTCGCGGTCGCCCCGGAGACGCCACGGGAGACGCTGCTGGCCGTCGAGCGCTGGCGCGAGGCCGCCAGCCGGTCACCGGCCGTCCGCCCTCCGCAGGATCCCGAGCTGGCACGGCGCACCACCGTGCTGCGCCACCTGCGGCAGCAGGTCCGCGAGGATCTCGACCGCGCCCACCGGCTCCGGGGTCGGGTGCGAGAGCTCGAGCGGTCCGTGGCGGCGCTGTCGTGGTCCGCGCCCGGGCATGGTGGTCGGCGGGGCATGGTGACCCGTGCCGACCTCATCCGATCGATGGGCGAGCTGGCGGCCCGAGACACCTCGCTGCTGTACCTCGTCGAGGCGGGTGACCGACTGCTCGCGGTGGTCGGTCCGGCACGCCGCCTCCGGACCGTCGACCTGGGTCCGGTCGCTCCGGTGGTGGAGCAGTCCCGGGTCCTCGCCGCCGACCTGGAGACCGGGGCACGCGCGTGCGGGGGACCGATGGAGCAGACCCTCCAGCGCTCGCTGCAGCGCTCCGCGCGGGCCTTCGACGACCTGGTCCTGCGCCCGGTGCAGCTCGAGGGTCGGGTGCTCGTCGTGCCTACCCCCAGCCTGGCCTCGGTGCCCTGGGGACTGCTGCCGAGCCGCCGTGGGCAGCCGACGCCGGTGGCCCCCAGCGTGAGCGCCTGGGCCGGGACGGACACCGCCGTCGCCTCGCCTGCGGTCACGGCCCTGGCCGGCCCCGGGCTCGGCCAGGCGCACCAGGAGGTCGAGCGCGTGGCCGAGGTATGGCGGCAGGGTCGAGCTCGCCACGCCACCACCGCCACCGACCTGGCCGAGGCCTTGGCCGACAGCGACGTCGTGCACGTCGCCGCCCACGGGCGCCACCGCGACGACAGCCCGCTCTTCTCCTCGCTGTGGCTCGACGACGGGCCCTACTTCCTGGCCGACCTGGAGCGGCAGAGCACCCGCGCGAGCCATGTTGTCCTGTCCGCCTGCGACTCCGGGCGCTCCCGGCACCGGGGTGGGTCGGCCGCGCTGGGCCTGGCGGCCGGGCTCCTCTGGCTCGGGGTGACGAGCGTCGTCGCCGCACCGTGCCGCATACCCGACGAGGTGGCCGCAGACCACATGCCGCGCTACCACGCGCTGCTGGCGCGGGGGGTGCCCGTCGACGAGGCGCTCAGCGAGGCCGCGGCGCAGGCGCACCCGCTCGCAGGCGCCTTCGTGGCGTGGGGGGCACCGTGGTGCGCCACCCCGACCCGCCGGTGACGCTGCGTACGATGCCGGGGTGAGCACCGCGCGCGTCCCCCGAGGGTCAACCCTGCTCGGACGCGACCTCGCCATCGACCTGGGCACGGCCACCACGCAGGTCCACGTGCAGGGACGCGGGGTCGTGCTGGACGAGCCGACCCTCGTCGCCGTCGACACGGTGACCGGGCGGCTGGTGGCGGCCGGGGCGAGCGCGCACGAGATGCTCGGGCGGACCCCGGAGCGGGTGCTGACGATGCGGCCCCTCTCCGACGGGGTCATCACCGACGCGGAGGTGACCGAGCAGCTGCTGCGGCACTTCATCGAGCGCGTGCGACCGACGCGCCTCGTGCGCCCGCGCACGGTGGTCTGCGTGCCCAGCGGGATCACGGCGGTCGAACGCCGTGCCCTCGAGGACGCCACGATGCGGTGCGGGGCGCGCCGGGTCTACGTCATCGAGGAGGCCATGGCCGCCGCCGTCGGCGCGGGCCTGCCGGTCGAGAGCGCCGCCGCGAGCATGGTGGTCGACCTGGGCGGTGGCACCACGGATGTCGCCGTCATCAGCCTCGGTGGGGTGGTCAACGCGCGCAGCCTGCGGGTCGGTGGCGACGAGGTCGACGAGGCCGTCGCCGAGGGGGTGCGTCAGGCCCACGACCTGCTGCTGGGGGAGCGCTCGGCCGAGCAGATCAAGCACCAGGTGGGCGCGGTGTGGCCGCTCGCGCAGGAGCTCACCACCCGGGTGCGGGGCCGTGACCTGGGGTCCGGGCTGCCCCGCACCATCGAGCTGGGCAGCGAGGAGGTGCGGCGGATGATCGAGCCGGTGACGGCCCAGGTCGTGGAGGTGGTCCGCGCCGTGCTCGACATCTGCCCGCCCGAGCTGTCCGGCGACCTGCTCGACACCGGCGTCACCCTCACCGGCGGCGGTGCCCTGCTGCGCGGCTGGAGCGAACGTCTGCGCCACGAGCTCGGTGTCCCCGTGCGGCTGGCCGAGGACCCGCAGCACGCCGTCATCCGGGGAGCGGGCAGCTGCGTGGAGGACATGGGTGCGCTGCGGCAGGTCCTCACCCGTCAGCGCTCGCTCCAGGGGTGAGCGGTATGCCTCGACGCACGACCCTGACCGCCCTGGCCCTCGTGGGCCTGACCGCCGCGGCGCTCGTCCTCGACCTCGCGCGACCCGGGGCCGCCGACCCGGTCCGGGCGGCTGTCGCCGCGACCCTGGCGCCGGTGCAGGAGGTCCTCGCGGGCTGGGACGACGGCGAGGTCGCCGAGCTCAGTGCCGAGCGCAACGCGCTGGCCGCCGAGGTCGACCGGCTGCGGGCACGGGAGACCGATGCCGCCGAGCTGGGTGCCCTGGCCCGGTCGAGCACCACGGCCGCGGTGGACCGGACCCTGCTGCCGGCCCGGGTCGTGGCCTTCGCCCCGGGCAGCTCACCGGTCGGTGGGCGCACCGTGACGATCGACGTGGGCAGCGAGGACGGTGTGCTGCCCGACCAGACCGTCGTGGCCGTCGACGGGCTGGTCGGTCGGGTGCTGCGGGTGGCGCCGAGCAGCGCCGACGTCCTCCTCCTCGGCGATCCGCAGGTGGTGGTCGGCGTCCGCTTCGGCGAGGACGGCGCGCTCGGGGACGTGCAGGCCGACCCCGCTCCCGGGGTGCCCGCCCGCGGTCACGGCCAGCTCACCCTCACGGCGCTGGGCGACAGCGAGATCGAGGTGGGTGCGCAGGTGCGCACCCTGGGCAGCCCGGACGACATCCCCTACGCCGCCGGCCTACCCCTCGGTGAGGTCGTCGCGGTCGACCCCGACCGCGGTCAGCTGGGCCGGACCGCTGTCGTCGAGCCCTTCGTCGACACCGACACCCTCGACCTCGTCGCCGTCGTGCTGAGGGACGACCGGTGATCCGCCTGCTCGGTCCGCTCGTGCGGATCCTGCTCCTCCTGGCCGCCGCCCTCCTGCCGAGCGCCTGGCCCGCCGGCCTCGCCCGACCCGATCTCGTGCTGCTCGTCGTGGCGGGCGTGGCCCTCCTGCACCCCCCGCAGGTCGGCCTGCTCGTCGGTCTGGCCGGTGGCTGGTTCGTCGACCTCGTGCCCCCCGGGGCCGCGCCGCTGGGGGGCGGCGCCCTGGCCTACGCGGCGGTGGGCCTGGGGCTGGGGGCCGTCCGGCAGGCGCTCGTGCTCTCCCGGTGCTCCCGTGGGTCGCGACGGCGGTCGGGGCGGCCCTCGTCCTCGGCGTGCGCGGCATCAGCGCCGCCGCCGGCGCCGGCCGGGCGCTCCCGGGCGAGCTGGCCTGGACGCTCGTCGTGACGATGCTCGTCGCCGTGCTCGTGCTGCCCCTCGTCACCGGCCTGGAGCGATGGATGAGCCGGCGGGGGTGGGCATGACGTCCGGATCGGCCCCCGGCCGCCTGCGGTCGGCGACCCGCGTCCCGCGGCCCTCGCTCACCCCTCGCCGGGTGCGCCGGCGGCGCGCGACGGGTGCGCTCTGGGCCGTGGTCGTCGCCGTCCTCGTGCTCGGCGGGCTGCTCGTCGGACGGCTGGGGCAGATGCAGCTCGGGCAGCACGAGGAGCTCGCCGTCGAGGCGGCCGGCACGAGCACCCGCGAGATCGTCACGCCCGCGCTGCGGGGTCGCGTGCTCGCGGCCGACGGCACGCCCGTCGTCGCCAACACCTCGAGCTCGGTGGTGACCGTGGACCCCCAGGTGCTGCTGGAGTCCGACGACGGGGGGCGCGCGCTCGTCGCCTCGGTCGCCGACGCGCTCCGGCTGCCGCAGGAGCGCCTCTGGGGGCGGACCCAGCTGTGCGGGACGCCGGACGCGCCCCCGGTGCCGTTCTGCTTCTCCGGATCCCCCTACCTCCCGCTCCCCCTGGTCTACGACGTCGACCCGGTGGACGCGCTCGCCCTCGTCGAACGTCCGGAGGACTTCCCCGGGATCGAGGTGCAGAGCCTGCCGGTCCGGGCCTACCCGGCGCCGGAGGGGGTCAACGCCGCCCACCTGGTGGGCTACCTCGGACGACCGACGCAGGAGGAGGTCGAGGCCTCCGACGGAGAGCTCGACGCGCAGGCCTGGCTGGGGCGAGCGGGGCTGGAGGCGGTCTACGACACGGGGCTGCGCGGCATACCGGGCCGCACGACGGTCGGCGTCGACCCCCGTGGCGTGGTCACCGGCACCCTCGAGACCACCGACCCCGTGCAGGGGGCCGACCTGCGCACCCACCTGGACGTCCGCGTGCAGGCCGCCAGCGAGCGGGCGCTCGTGGAGGCGATCCGGGCCGCGCGTCGGGCGGGGTCGCCGGCGACCAGCGGCGCGGCGGTCGTCCTTCGCCCGGACACCGGGGCGGTGCTGGCGGCGGCGAGCTTCCCGACCTACGACCCCGACCTCTGGACCCGAGGGGTGAGCGCGGGGGAGTATGCCCGGCTGCTGGACCCGGACCGCGGGGCGCCGCTGGTCAACCGGGTGGTGGGCGAGACCTACCCGCCCGCCTCGACGTTCAAGGTGGTCACCCTGCCGGCCGCGCTCCAGACGGGGATCGACCCCGAGGGCGAGTACGCCTGCCCCGGCGCGGTCTCCATCGCCGGCCAGCGGTTCACCAACTACGAGTCCGAGGCCTACGGCGAGATCGACCTGCGCCGGATCCTCGAGGTGTCCTGCGACACGACCTTCTACCGCTGGGCCTACGACCACTGGCGGGACCTGGAGTCGACCGGTGAGGACGCCGACGCGCGCGACCGCTTCCTGGCGGTCGCCCGGGGCTTCGGGCTCGGGCAGCGCACCGGGGTGGACATCCCCGGCGAGGAGGCGGGCACGCTGCCCTCGCGGGAGTGGAAGCAGGACTACTGGGAGAGCACCCGCGAGGACGTCTGCCGCCGCGCCGAGGAGGGCTACCCGGAGGTCGAGGACCGGGAGCGGCGGGACTTCCTCGAGCAGCTGGCCCAGGAGAACTGCGTCGACGGTGCGCGCTGGCGTCCCGGTGACGCCGTGAACTTCTCCATCGGGCAGGGCGACGTCGCGACGACGCCGCTGCAGATGGCCGTGGTGTATGCCGCCGTCGCCAACGGTGGTCGCCTGGTCACCCCCCAGATCGCGGACGCGCTGGTCCGGTCCGACGGCACCGTCGTCGAGGACCTGACCGAGCCGGACCAGGGGCGGATCTCCCTCGAGGACGAGACCTGGCAGATCGTGCGGGAGGGGCTCGAGGGGGTCATCACCGACGGCACCGGCGCGGCGGCCTTCGCCGGGTGGCCGCAGGACTACCCGATCGCCGGCAAGACCGGCTCGGCGGAGTCCTTCGGTCGGCAGGCCACGTCGTGGTTCGCCTCCTACGGCCCCGTCGAGGAGCCGGCCTACGTCGTCCTCGTCGTCGTCGAGGAGGGCGGGATCGGGTCGGAGACCGCCGCACCGGCCGTGCGACAGATCTGGGAGACGCTGCGCGAGGTGCAGCCGTGATCAGGGACGCCACCCCCGAGGACGCCGCGGCATGCGCGGCGATCTACGCGCCCTACGTCCGCGAGACCGCCGTGACCTTCGAGACCGAGCCGCCGGACGCCGCCGAGCTGGCGGCCCGCATCGCCGCTGCACAGCGCGAGCACGCCTGGCTCGTCGCCGAGCGCGACGGCGCGCTCCTGGGGTATGCCTACGCCGGGTCCTTCCGCGGGCGCCGGGCCTACTCCCGCACCGCCGAGACGAGCGTCTACCTCGCTCCGCTGGCCACCGGTCAGGGCGTCGGGCGGGCGCTCTACACGGCCCTGCTCGATCGGCTGCGCGACCTCGGCTACGGCACCGCCGTGGCGGGGATGACCCCGCCGAACCCGGGCAGCGCGGCGCTGCACCGCTCGGTGGGCTTCACCCAGGTCGGCGCCTTCACCCGGGTGGGCCGCAAGTTCGGGCGCTGGCACGGGTGCGACTGGTGGGAGATGGCCCTGCGCGAGGACGTCCGCGAGCCCTAGCGTGGGTTGGGAGGCGGCACCCAGGTTGCCGTAGGGTCGAGCACGTGAGCGAGCCGATCTCCACCGACCCGATCAGCCCCGAGCTGCGCGCCGACGTGCGCCGCGTCTCCACCCTTCTCGGGCAGTCCCTCGTCCGCCACCACGGGCCGGGTCTGCTCGAGGCCGTCGAGCAGGTGCGGCTGGCCACGAAGGCGAGCAAGGAGGGCGACGAGGACGGGGCCGCGCAGGTGCGCCAGGTCCTCGCCGAGCTACCGCTGGACCAGGCGACGGACCTCGTGCGTGCCTTCTCGGCATACTTCCACCTGGCCAATGCCGCCGAGCAGGTCCACCGGGTGCGCACCCACGCGGCGCGCCCGGAGCAGGAGGGCTGGCTCACCTCGGCCGTGCGCGACATCGTCGAGGCCGGCGGGGTCGAGCTGCTGGCCGGGAGCGTCGCCGAGCTCGACGTGCGCCCGGTCTTCACCGCGCACCCCACCGAGGCGTCCCGGCGCAGCGTCCTCACCAAGATCCGTCACCTGTCGGACCTGCTGGCTAGGCCGACCGAGCCGGACACGCTCGCCCGTCGGCGCCAGGACCGCGACCTCGGCGAGCTGGTGGACCTCATCTGGCAGACCGATGAGCTGCGGCAGAACCGTCCGACGCCGCTGGACGAGGCGCGCAACGCGATGTACTACCTCGACGAGGTGCTCACCACGACGATGCCCGCCCTGCTCGGGCACCTGGCCGACCTGCTGGCCGAGCACGAGGTGAGCGTGGACGCCACGCGGACCCCGGTGCGTTTCGGCAGCTGGATCGGCGGCGACCGCGACGGCAACCCCTACGTCACCCCCGCCGTGACGCGGGAGGTGCTGCGGCTGCAGGGCACCCACGCCATCGGCGTCGCGCTGACCCTCGTCGACGTCCTCATCTCCCAGCTCTCCTCCTCGACCGTCGTCGTCGACGTGGAGGAGGAGCTCATGGAGTCGCTGCGCGAGGACCTCGCGCACCTGCCCGGCCTCGACAAGCGGGTGCTGGAGCTCAACGCGCAGGAGCCCTACCGGCTCAAGCTCACCTGCGTGCGGGCCAAGCTGCTCAACACCCGCCGGCGCTTCGACGCCGGAACGGCGCACGAGCCGGGCCGCGACTACGCCTCGGTGGGGGAGATCCTCGCCGACCTGCAGGTCGTGGGTGACTCGCTGCGCCGCAACGGCGGCGGCCTCGTCGCCGACGGCCGGCTGGCCCACGCGACCCAGACGATCGCCTCCACCGGGCTGCACCTGGCGACCCTGGACGTGCGCGAGCACTCCGAGAAGCACCACGAGGCACTGGCGCCGATGCTCGACGCGGCCGGCGTCGCGGGTGAGCAGGGGTATGCCTCGCTCGACCGGCCCGCGCGCCTGCGCCTGCTCGGCGAGGAGCTGGCGTCGCGGCGGCCACTGCTCACCCGGGCCGCGCCGCGGGAGCAGACGCTGGCCGTCTTCGACGAGATCCGGGAGGCCGTCGCGACCTACGGCGAGGAGGTCGTCGAGACCTACATCATCTCGATGACTCAGGGCCCCGACGACGTGCTCGCCGCGGCCGTGCTGGCGCGCGAGGCGGGCTTGGTCGACCTGCACGGCGACCCCGGTGGCGAGGGAGCCTTCGCGCGCATCGGCTTCGCCCCCCTGCTGGAGACCATCGACGAGCTGCGGGGCGCCGCCGAGCTCGTGGACGCGATGCTGTCCACCCCTGCCTACCGCGACCTGGTGCGCCTGCGCGGTGACGTGCAGGAGGTCATGCTCGGCTACTCCGACTCCAACAAGCAGGCCGGCGTGCTCACCAGCCAGTGGGGCATCCACCAGGCCCAGCGCGCGCTGCGCGACGTCGCGGCGCGGCACGGGGTGCGGCTGCGGCTCTTCCACGGCCGGGGCGGCTCGGTGGGGCGCGGTGGCGGTCCGACCTACGACGCCATCCTGGCGCAGCCCAACGGGGTGCTCGAGGGGGAGATCAAGTTCACCGAGCAGGGTGAGGTCATCTCCGACAAGTACTCGCTGCCCGCCCTGGCGCAGGAGAACCTCGAGCTGTCGCTGGCGGCCGTGCTGCGGGCCTCCGCCCTGCACCGCGACCCGCGCACGACGGCCGAGGAGCGGACCCGTTACGGCGCGGTGATGGACCTCGCCAGCGACGCCGCGTTCACGGCATACCGTGCCCTCATCGACGACGAGGACCTGCCGGCCTACTTCGTCGCGGCGACCCCCGTCGACCAGCTGGGGGCGCTCAACATCGGGTCCCGGCCGAGCAAGCGCCCGGACACCGGCAAGGGGCTCGACGGGCTGCGGGCGATCCCATGGGTCTTCGGCTGGACCCAGACCCGACAGATCATCCCCGGCTGGTTCGGCGTGGGCTCGGGGTTGCGCGCGGCGCGGGAGGCGGGGCACGAGGCGGAGCTCGCCGAGATGCTCGACCACTGGCACTTCTTCCGCTCGGTGATCTCCAACGTCGAGATGACGGTCGCCAAGACCGACCTGTCGATCGCCGCGCACTACGTCGACACGCTCGTCCCCGCCGAGCTGCGGCACATCTTCGAGACCATCAGGGCCGAGTTCGAGCTGACCGTGACCGAGCTCAAGGCGCTCACCGGGGAGGAGCACCTCCTCGACGACCAGCCGGTGCTCAAGCGCACCCTGGCCGTGCGCGACAACTACCTCGACCCGATCTCCTACCTCCAGGTCGAGCTGCTGCGTCGGCTCAGGGAGCGAGGGGCGAACGACGGCGCCGACGCCGTCGCCGATGACGAGGTGGACGAGCTGCAGCGCGCCCTGCTCGTGACGGTCAACGGGGTGGCGGCCGGTCTGCGCAACACCGGCTGACCGGGCTGCTGCCGGGGCCAGGTGCGCCGTCGGGGCGCGGGAGGGTGGTCCGGGCGGTGAGCCGCGCCCCGGGGTGAGAGCATCTCTGCATGCCCGAGGGACACACGCTGCACCGCCTCGCCCGGTCCTTGGACGCCGCCTTCGCCGGGACGGTCCCGCAGGTGAGCAGCCCGCAGGGGCGGTTCGCGTCCGAGGCGGCCCGGCTGGACGGGCAGCAGGTGGAGCGGGCGTGGGCGCACGGCAAGCTGCTCTTCGTGGACTTCGCCGGCGACCAGTCGCTCTACGTGCACCTCGGCCTCATCGGCAAGTGGTTCGTCCTGCCGGTGGATCCCCCCGGTGGTGAGCCGCCAGCCACCGGCCAGGTGCGGCTGCGGCTGCTCTCCGACACCCGGGTCGCGGACCTGCGCGGGCCGATGGCCTGCCGCCTCGTCGACGAGGCCGAGGTCGACCGCCTCGTCGCGCGGCAGGGCCCCGACCCCCTGCAGCCGGTGAGCGAGCTCAACGACCCGGACGCGGCATACCGGATGATCTCTCGCTCGGGCAAGAGCGTCGCCGAGCTGCTCATGGACCAGACCGTGCTGGCCGGCGTCGGCAACATCTACCGCTGCGAGGTGCTGTGGCGCCACCGGCTGCACCCGCTCAAGCCGGGCCGCTCGCTCAAGCGGGCCTCCTGGCAGCTCATCTGGGACGACCTCGTGAGCCTCATGCCGCTGGGGGTCCGCACCGGGACGATCATCACCCTCGACGACGTGGCCGAGGACACCCGGGCCAGCCTGGAGCGTGGGGAGACCCCGGACGTGCCGCGCGAGTTCGCCGTCTACAAGCGCACCGGCCAGCCGTGCCTGCGCTGCGGCGCGGCGATCCGGCACAAGGTCGTCGCCGGCCGCAACCTCTTCTGGTGCGGCGGCTGCCAGCGCCGCACCTGAGCGCCCTGACCGCCCCGCCTCCGCCCCCGACTGACCGCCCGCCCCGCCTGAGCAAGCCTGCGTTGCCCGTTCCGGACCTGAGCAAGCTGAGTTCGCACGATGCACCATGGGCATGGTGCAGCGTGCGGACTCAGCTTGCTCATGTTGCCGACGGGAGGGCGCGGCCGCCCGGGATCGAGCCGGTGCGGCGAGGGCCGGGCGTGCCATCGCTGATACCTCGGATCGGGCGACCTGTGGATAACGTCGTCGGCGGCGTCGCCGATCGGCCCACACTGACGGCATGGACTCGCCTGCTCGTCTCCTCATCGCCACCCAGCTCCTCGATGCCCACGGCGGGGTGGTCTCCTCGGAGGCGCTGCTGGGCGCGGGGTTGACCTACAACGACATCCACGCCCTGGGCAAGGCCGAGATCGTGCTGCGGTTGCGGCGCCACGTCCTGGTCGACCGCAGGCGGTGGGAGGCGGCCCCGACCTGGGCGCGGCACGACCTGCGGGCCCGGGCCTTCGCCATCGCCCTGCCGGACCTGGGCTGGCACCCGGGTGACATCGTGCTGAGCTGTCACAGCGCCCTGGCGCTCTACCGCATCGACATCTACGGCACCGATGACCTGGTGCATGCGTCGAGGGTCGAGCACGGACGGGGCCGTCGCAGCGAGGGCGTGTGGGTGCACGCGCCCGTCCCGAGGGCCCAGGTCTCGCGGGTCGACGGGGTGCCCGTCGCGTCGCCGGCGCTCGCGTCCCTGCAGGTCGCGGCCCTGTATGGCGTGGAGCCAGGGCTCGTGGCGGCCGACTCGGCCCTGCGCGACGGCCACTGCACGCGCGAGGAGCTGTCGGCGTGCATCGATCTGACCTGTCTCAAGAACGGCCGGCCCGCAGCCCGCGTGGTCACCGAGCTCGCCGACGGGCGCCGGGAGAGCGCGGGGGAGTCACGCACCGGGTGGGTGCTGCATACCCTCGACGTGCCGCGCGCCATCCCCCAGGTCGTGATCCGGGACCGCGCGGGCGTGTTCGTGGCCCGCGCCGACTTCGGCCTGGAGGGGACGAGAGTCCTCGTGGAGTTCGATGGCCGGTTGAAGTATGAGGATCGCGCCGACCTCATCGCCGAGAAGCGACGCGAGGACCGGCTGCGCGAACTCGGCTACGAGGTCGTCCGGCTCACCTGGGAGGACCTGGCACACCCGCAGCGGGTGCTGGCCAAGATCCGCGCGGCGTTGGCCCGCGACCTGCGACGCCGGGCGAGCTGAGGCCCGATCCGGGCCCGCTGGCCACCTGAAGCGCGCTGGGGGATGCCGATCTGGGCTCGCTGGCCACATGAGCAAGCCGAGTCCGCATGATGCACCAGTGCCATGGTGCAGCGTGCGGACTCAGCTTGCCCAGGTAGAAAAACCGCAACGCCCGCTTGCTCAGGTGGGGCGGGCGTGGGCGGGCCTCAGCGCTCCCAGACCTGGGCTGCCCACCGGTAGCGCCTCGGGGCGCCGTCGCCGTCGGCGCCCTCGGGGTCGCCGAGGATCATGCCGAGCAGGTCACGCGGGGAGGGGTAGTCGTCGTCGAGGGCGGCGAGGTACTCGCGGTGGGCCTCCAGTGAGGCGACGCCCCGCTCGAAGGAGTCCGTCACATCGACCTCGTGCGTCGGCGAGTGCCCGGAGGACGAGGCGATCCAGCGCACGCCGTCCCACGGCTCGGCCCCCTCGCTGATGAGCTCGGGGAAGATCCACCGGTTGCCCGCGGCCGCGACGGCGTCGATGACGCTCAGCCCGACGGCGCGGTGGTCGGCCTGGTTGAGACCGCCGTTCGGGAAGGTCTCGGCGTGCGAGATGGTCGTGACGACCTCGGGCCGGACCTCGCGGATGACCCGGGCCAGCTCGCGCCGCAGCCGCAGGTCGGCCTCGACGACGCCGTCGGAGAAGCCGTCGAGGAAGAGGACGGTCTCCACGCCCACCGCGCGGGCGCCGTCCCGCTCCTCCCGCTCACGCACCGGCCCCGCCTCCTGCGGCGGCATCGTCGCGATGCCGGCCTCGCCGCGGGTCACGAGGAGGTAGGTCACGTCCTTGCCCTCGTCGGTCCAGCGGGCGACCGCCGCGGCCGTGCCGTACTCGAGGTCGTCGGGGTGGGCGACGATGCACAGGGCACGCTGCCAGTCGGTCGGGAAGGTCTGCAGGCTCATGACAGCATCTCTAGCACGGCACGCTCCAGGTCGCGCGTCCTCGCCGCGGGGGAGCGGTGCCGCTTCCTCGCCACCTCCCCGATCGTCGTCCCCGACTCGTAGAGGTCGATGACCCGGGGGTCGATGTAGGAGTTGCGGGCGATCGTCGGGGTGTTGCCGAGGTATGCCGACACCTCCTC
Source organism: Serinicoccus profundi (assembly GCF_008001015.1). Taxonomy (NCBI): domain Bacteria; kingdom Bacillati; phylum Actinomycetota; class Actinomycetes; order Micrococcales; family Ornithinimicrobiaceae; genus Serinicoccus; species Serinicoccus profundi. The sequence goes on from NZ_CP042862.1 coordinate 944,027, forward strand.
GACGGCGGCCCTCACCGCTCGCTTCCGGGAGGTCTTGGTGTCTCCCTCCTCCTCGGTCAGCGCCAGGGAGGTCGCCGCGAGGACGGTGGCGTGCCAGGTGCGGAAGTCCTTGGCGGTGAGCTCACCGCCGAGCAGCTCGTCGAGGTAGAGGTTGACCGCCGCGGCGTCGAGGTCGATCCAGCGTCGCCCGTCCTGGTAGGCCAGCAGCCGCTCGCCGGACCGCCGTCGCCGCATCCGGTCCAGCGCGGCGACGACGTCGGCGTCGTCGATCTCGATCGTGTGCTCGATGCCGGACTTCCCGACGAAGGAGAAGACCAGGACCTCGCCCCGCGAGCGCACGTGCCGCCGCTGCAGGGTGGTGAGCCCGAAGCTGCCGTGGGCGTCGGTGTAGACGTCGCTGCCGATCCGGAAGTAGCCGAGGTCGAGCAGCCGGACCGCGACCGCCTTGGCGCGCTCGACCGGCATACCCTCCAGCGCGAGGTCCCGGGTGATCCGCCGCCGCGCCGTGGGCAGCTGCGCGGCGGCCGCGAGGACGCGGTCGAACTTCTGCTTGTCCCGCTGCACCCGCCAGTCGGGGTGGTAGAGGTACTGCCGACGACCGGCGTCGTCGGTGCCGACGGCCTGGAGGTGGCCGCGGGGGTGCGGGCAGATCCAGACATCCCGCCAAGCCGGCGGGATCGCGAGGCCCTTGACCCGGTCGACGTCATGCTCCCCGAGCCGGGCTCCGGAGGCGTCGAGATAGGTGAAGCCACGGCCGGAGCGCCGCCGCGTCCACCCGGGGCTCGAGGTGGACACGGTGCGCAGTCGGGCCATGGGCACAGATTAGGGCGCTCCCGCGCTCGCTGATAGTCTGAATGGTGCCGTCATGACGGCCGCGGATCGAGAGTGCCCCGGTGAACAGGCCCGGGAGGCGCCGCGCAACAACCGAAGGAGTCGCCGATGGCGATCGACACTGCCGCCAAGCAGGACATCATCAAGGAATACGCCACGACCGAGGGCGACACCGGTTCGCCCGAGGTGCAGGTCGCGCTGCTGACCGCCCGCATCCGCGAGCTCACCGAGCACGCCCGTGAGCACAAGCACGACCACCACAGCCGCCGCGGCCTGCTGCTGCTGGTCGGCAAGCGCAAGCGGCTGCTGCGCTACCTCGAGGACATCGACATCGAGCGCTACCGTTCGCTGATCAAGCGCCTCGGCCTGCGCCGCTGATACTTCGCAGGGGAGCGGCTCCCGACCTCGGGGGCCGCTTCTTCTGCGTATGACGTGCGCCCTTCCCGGGTGCGCGTGCAGGACCGGCCGGGCACAACGACGATGCCCCGGGCGATGAGCAGAAGAGAAAAGGAGGACCCATGGAGGGTCCAGAGATCACCTTCGCCGAAGCCACGATCGACAACGGCAGCTTCGGCACCCGCACCGTCCGGTTCGAGACCGGGCGCCTGGCCAAGCAGGCCGGCGGCTCCGTCACCGCCTACCTCGACGACGAGACGATGCTGCTGTCGACCACGACGGCCAGCAAGCACCCCAAGGACCACTTCGACTTCTTCCCGCTGACGGTGGATGTCGAGGAGCGGATGTATGCCCTGGGCAAGATCCCGGGCAGCTTCTTCCGCCGTGAGGGTCGCCCGTCCACGGACGCCATCCTCACCTGCCGGCTGATCGACCGCCCGCTGCGCCCGACCTTCGCCAAGGGGCTGCGTAACGAGGTGCAGGTCGTCATCAGCGTGCTGTCCCTCAACCCCGAGCACCAGTACGACGTGCTCGCGATCAACGCGGCCTCCGCGTCCACCCAAATCTCCGGCCTGCCCTTCAGCGGCCCGATCGGTGGCGTCCGCGTCTCCCTCATCGACGGCCAGTGGGTCGCCTTCCCCAACTTCTCCGACGCCGAGCGCTCGACCTTCGACATGGTCGTCGCCGGCCGGGTCGTGGACGGTGGTGATGTCGCGATCATGATGGTCGAGGCCGAGTCCACCGAGGCGACCTGGGAGCTCGTGAAGAACGAGGGCAAGCAGGCTCCGACCGAGGAGATCGTCGCCCAGGGTCTGGAGGAGTCCAAGAAGTTCATCAAGGCGCTGTGCGAGGCCCAGGCCGAGCTCGCCGCCAACTCCGCCAAGGACGTGCAGGAGTTCCCGCGCTTCCTCGACCACGAGGACGACGCCTACACCGCCGTCGAGGAGGCCACCTCCGCCGACCTGGCCCAGGCGCTGCAGATCGCCGGCAAGGCCGAGCGTGAGAGCCGCATCGACGAGATCAAGATCGCGATGAAGGAGAAGCTCCTCGGCCTCCACTGGGACGCTGCCGGGGACTCCGACGACCGCGAGGACGCGCCGTTCCACGGCCGCGACAAGGAGCTGGACGCGGCCTACCGTGCGGTCCAGAAGAAGCTCATCCGCGAGCGCATCCTGCGCGACGAGGTGCGCATCGACGGCCGTGGCCTCAAGGACATCCGGGCCCTGTCGGCCGAGGTCGAGGTCATCCCGCGCGCCCACGGCTCGGCGATCTTCGAGCGCGGCGAGACCCAGATCATGGGTGTCACCACGCTCAACATGCTCCGGATGGAGCAGCAGCTGGACACCCTCTCGCCGGTCTCCCGCAAGCGCTACATGCACAACTACAACTTCCCGCCGTACTCCACCGGTGAGACCGGCCGCGTCGGCTCGCCGAAGCGTCGCGAGATCGGGCACGGCGCGCTCGCCGAGCGGGCGCTCATGCCCGTGCTGCCGACCCGCGAGGAGTTCCCCTACGCCATCCGCCAGGTCTCCGAGGCGCTGAGCTCCAACGGCTCGACCTCGATGGGCTCGGTCTGCGCGTCCACCATGTCGCTGCTCAACGCCGGTGTGCCGCTACGCGCGCCGGTCGCGGGCATCGCGATGGGCCTGGTCTCCGCAGAGGTCGACGGTCAGATGCGGTATGCCGCGCTGACCGACATCCTCGGCGCGGAGGACGCCTTCGGCGACATGGACTTCAAGGTCGCCGGCACCCGGGAGTTCGTCACCGCGATCCAGCTCGACACCAAGCTGGACGGCATCCCCGCCGACGTGCTGGGCGGGGCGCTCACCCAGGCCCGTGACGCCCGGATGCACATCCTGGACGTCATGAACGAGGCGATCGACGCCCCGGACGAGATGAGCCCCTACGCGCCGCGCGTCATCTCGGTGCGCGTGCCCGTGGACAAGATCGGTGAGGTCATCGGCCCGAAGGGCAAGATGATCAACCAGATCCAGGAGGACACCGGCGCCGACATCTCGATCGAGGACGACGGGACCGTCTACATCGGCGCGACCGACGGCCCCTCGGCCGAGGCCGCCCGCGCGGCGGTCAACGCCATCGCCAACCCGCAGATGCCGGAGATCGGTGAGCGCTTCCTGGGCACGGTGGTGAAGACCACGACCTTCGGCGCGTTCATCTCCCTGCTCCCGGGCAAGGACGGCCTGCTGCACATCTCCGAGATCCGCAAGCTCGTCGGCGGCAAGCGCATCGACGCCGTCGAGGACGTCCTCGGCGTGGGCCAGAAGGTCCAGGTCGAGCTCAAGGAGATCGACCCGCGCGGCAAGCTCTCGCTGGCCGCCGTGGTGGCTGGTGGCGACGCTGCCCCGGAGGCGGCGCCGGAGTCGCAGCAGGCGCAGCCCGCCGCGCAGTCCGAGCCAACCGACGAGGCTCCGGCGGGCGATGCCGGCCAGCCGAGCCGGGCCGACGACGCCGAGGCCCCCGAGGTCTCGGGGCAGCAGGACGAGTCCGACGCCGAGGGTGACTCTGCCGAGGGTGACCGTCCCCGACGCCAGCGGCGTCGCCGGGGTGGCCGCGGCCGTGGTGGCAACGGCGGGTCCGACAACGGCGACAACGGTGACGGCGGCGAGTCCGCGGAGGACTGATGCCGTGGTGACGATGCACGTCACATGACGAAAGGGCGGGCCCTGATGGGCCCGCCCTTTCGGCGTCGTGGGTGCTGCGACTCAGGCAGCCGGCGTGCGACGCCGGATCTGCGGCGCCGGGGCACCGACGTGCCAGCGCATCTCCATGTGGGTGCGGCCGGTCACATCGGTCACCGGGACCCACGTGAGGGCCCTGGTCGGCCGCGTGGTCCGCAGCGGGCGAACTGTCGCCATGGGGTCCACCTCCTCCGAGGTCGTCGTTCATCTTCTGTTCACCTAGCGTACAGCACGATGACGCCAAAGTGAACACAAGGTGAACGCGAGTGTCGCCTCTCAGGGGGCGGGGGCGCGGCCGGGGGGCGGCGTGACCGGGATCGTGGTCACCGCGGCACGCACCGCGGCCTCGAGTGGTCCGCGGCGGTGCAGGGCCACGAGCGCGGCGCCGGCGAGCAGCGCCACCGCGCCGTGCAGGAGCAGGCCGCTCCGGGTGTCCCTCGCCCAGGGGCCGACGTCGCCCAGCGGGGTGGCCAGCAGGACGACGTGCGCGGTATACAGCGTCAGGGTCGCCCGCCCCGCGCCGGACATGATCGCCCAGGGGAGAGAGGAGGTCGAGCGGGTGAGCACGAGGCAGGCTCCCAGGATGAGCAGCGCGCTGCCGGTCGTGTGCGCCAGGTCCACGATGCTGCCGCTGTGGGGTGCCCAGACGCCCAGCCACCAGGCGCTGCCCTCGGGGTGGGTGCCGTAGAAGCCGCCCCGCAGCTCCTGGTCCAGGGCCGACCACTCGGTGCCGCCGAGGCCCGCGCTCTCGAGCAGGGTCGCGCGCCGCTGCTCTGAGCGGGTGATGAGCCTGGAGATCGCCAGGGCCAGGATGGCCAGCCACCCACCACCCAGGACGAGGGCGCGGGTGACCCGGGGGCGGGGCCCCGTGCGCTGCAGGAGGCGGCCGATGGCGAGTCCGGTGAAGAGGTAGGTCGCCCAGGTGAGCACCGGGTAGTAGCCGGTCACGAGCAGCTCGGTCACGAGGTCGACCGGAGCGAGCAGGAGTCCCGCCACCGACGGGACGGCCAGCGTGGGCTCCGGGAGGACCGTCCGCAGCGCCAGGCTGGCGAGCGGGCTGAGCAGACCCCAGGCGAGGGCCAGCCACGCCAGCGACCGTGCCCGCCAGGCCAGCACCGGCAGGGCGCAGCAGAAGAGGACGCCGTAGTGGGTGAGGATGACGGCCAGCCCCGAATCCAGCAGCCCGAGGACCAGCCCGAGCCCGGCGATGAGGGTCGCGCGCAGGAGGAGTCGCCGACGGTGCCCGCCGGGATCCGCCCGGACCGCGGGCAGCGGAGCGACGAGCGCGATGCTCACGCCCGCCAGGACGGCGAAGAGGGCCGAGGAGCGCCCCGCGACGAGCTGGAAGAGCGAGCTCACCCCGCCGGGACCGTCTCCCTCCTGCGTCACCAGGTGGGCGGCGAACATCCCCAGCAGGGCCAGGGTGCGCGCGAGGTCGACCCCCACCAGGCGTCCGGTCATGGCCGCCTCAGGTCCAGGCGACGAGGCGCACCTCGCGGACGGTCCGCCCGTCGTCGCCGACGACGCGGTCCCGCCAGGCGCCGTCCGGTTCGAAGCCGGCGTCCTGCAGGAAGGAGCGGGTGTGCTCGGCGTCGGCGAGCACCCAGGTGGCCACGGCCTCGAGCCCGTCGTGGGCCGCGCGCAACGTGTCGATCGCGGCGTTCAGCAGGCGCGAGCCGTGCCCGGCCGCCCGCGCCTGCGGGTGCACGCCCCCGTCGAGGAGCAGGGCGGAGGTCCCCTCCGGTAGTCCCGGCTCGTCCTGCGCCGGGCCGACCGCGACGTAGCCGGTGACCTGTGGGCCTGCGCATGCGACGAGCAGCCGGTGGCGCGGGGAGGGCGGGTGCTCCAGCGAGTCCCGCCAGGCGGAGGCGAAGCGTGGGCCGGTCAGGGCGTCGAGGACCTCCGGGTCGACGATGTCGGCGAGCTCCTCCTGCCAGACGAAGGCCTGCACCAGGCCCACGGCCGGCGCGTCGTTGGGGCGTGCGGTGCGCACGCTGGCCTCGGCGGCAGGGGGCTGCTGGTGCTGGTGGCTCACGCTCCCAGTCTCCCATCGCCGGTTGTTACAGCATCACCGTCATCTGACGTGCGTCGCGTTATACAAGGGGGTGGATCTCTGGCACACTGGGGGCATGTACGGCAACGACTTCGGCCAGCCCACGAGCGATGACGCCTCGGCACCGCCGTCACCGCTCAACGCCGCCGAGACCCAGGACTACACCGACGCGCTCGAGGTTTACTTCGAGGGGCTGATCGAGGACGACCAGCGGGTCGAGCCGCGCGACGCCATGCCCGAGGCCTACCGCACGACCCTCATCCGGCAGATGGCGCAGCACGCGCACTCGGAGATCATCGGTATGCAGCCGGAGGGCAACTGGATCTCCCGCGCGCCCTCGCTGCGCCGCAAGGCCATCCTCATGGCCAAGGTCCAGGACGAGGCGGGGCACGGCCTCTACCTGTACTGCGCGGCCGAGACCCTCGGCGTCGATCGCTCCGAGCTGCTGGACAAGCTGCACTCGGGCCGGCAGAAGTACTCCTCGATCTTCAACTACCCCACGCTCACCTGGGCCGACGTGGGCGCGATCGGCTGGCTGGTCGACGGTGCCGCGATCATGAACCAGGTGCCCCTGTGCCGCTGCTCCTACGGCCCCTACGCCCGGGCGATGATCCGGGTCTGCAAGGAGGAGTCCTTCCACCAGCGGCAGGGCTTCGAGATCCTGTGGGTCCTCGCCCGCGGCACCGAGGAGCAGAAGGCAATGGCCCAGGACGCCGCCAACCGCTGGTGGTGGCCCGCCCTGCAGATGTTCGGCCCGCCGGACTCCGGCGAGAACGCCAGCCAGGGGCATACCGCGCAGAGCATGGCGTGGGGGATCAAGCGGTTCTCCAACGACGACCTGCGGCAGAAGTTCATCGACATGACCGTCCCGCAGGCCCAGAAGCTGGGGATCACCCTGCCCGACCCGGACCTGCGCTGGAACCCCGAGCGCGGCCACTGGGACTTCGGCGAGATCGACTGGGAGGAGTTCTGGCGGGTGCTCAAGGGCGACGGGCCGTGCAACGAGCAGCGGATCCGCACCCGCGTCGCCGCCCACGAGGACGGCGCCTGGGTGCGCGAGGCCGCGGCGGCGTATGCCGACAAGCAGGCCGCGCGTCAGGTGGAGGTCGCATGACCTCGCCCACCTGGCCCCTCTGGGAGGTCTTCGTCCGCGCCAGGCGCGGGCTGTCGCACGTGCACGCCGGATCGCTGCATGCGCCGGACCGGGAGATGGCGCTGCGCAACGCGCGCGACCTCTACACCCGTCGGCAGGAGGGCGTCTCGATCTGGGTCGTCGCCTCCGAGGACATCACCGCCTCCAGCCCGGACGAGCGCGACAGCTTCTTCGACCCGGCCGCCGACAAGGTCTACCGGCACCCGACGTTCTACGACGTGCCGGAGGACGTGGAGTACCTGTGAGCGAGCATCACGTCCATTACCTGCTCGGGCTCGGTGACGACGCCCTCGTCTACGCCCAGCGCCTCGGCGAGTGGCTGACCCACGCCCCGCAGATCGAGGAGGACATGGCCCTCGGCAATGTCGGCCTGGACCTCATCGGACAGGCGCGGTCGCTCCTGACCCGGGCCGGGGAGGTCGAGGGGGCCGACCCCGTCCGCGACGAGGACGACCTCGCGATGCTGCGCGACGAGCGGGAGTTCCGCAACGTCCAGCTGGTCGAGCAGCCGCGCGGCGACTTCGCGCACGAGATGGCGCGGATGCTGTGGTTCTCGGCCTACCAGTGCGAGCTGTATGCCGCACTGCTCACCTCCGCCGACGGGACCCTGGCCGCGATCGCCGCCAAGGCGGTCAAGGAGGTCGACTACCACCGCGACCACGCGACCCAGTGGGTGGTGCGCCTCGGCGACGGGACCCCGGAGAGCCATGAGCGGATGCAGGCCGCGCTCGCGGCGGTGCACCCCTTCGTCGCTGAGCTGGGGGAGGACCACGACGCCGCGCGGTGGGCCGCCGAGCAGGGGATCGGGGTGCTGCCCTCGAGCCTCACCGAGGCCGTCAACGGCTACGTCGGCGAGGTGCTCGAGCGGGCCACCCTGACCATGCCCGACCCGCCGCGCTGGCACGCGCGCGGGGGACGCGAGGGCGTGCACTCCGAGGTCATGGGCTTCCTCCTGGCCGAGATGCAGCACCTCCACCGCAGCCACCCCGGCGCCACCTGGTGAGGGCCGCCGTGCTCGACGCCGACCTCGTCGCGCAGGTGGAGCGTGAGATGCGCTCCGTGCCCGACCCGGAGATCCCGGTCATCACCATCGACGACCTCGGGGTCCTCCGGCAGGTCGAGGCGACCGAGGTCGGCGGACAGCCCGGCCTGCGGGTCACCATCACGCCGACCTACTCCGGTTGCCCGGCGATGCACGCGATGGCCGACGCGGTCGCCGCCACCGGCCGGGCGCACGGCATACCGGTCGAGGTCGTCACCCAGCTGTCCCCCGCGTGGACGACCGACTGGATGAGCGAGGAGGGGCGCACCAAGCTGCGCCGCTTCGGGATCGCGCCGCCGACGGGGGAGCGGGCCCACGCCGCCCGCCCCGGGCCGGTGCCGGTCGGGTTGCAGCTGCGGGTCGTGACCTGCCCGCAGTGCGGCTCGAACGACACCGAGGAGGTGGCCCGCTTCGGGTCCACCGCGTGCAAGGCCCTGCGCCGGTGCCTCTCCTGCCGGGAGCCCTTCGATGAGTTCAAGACCTTGTAGGAGAGAGCGATGACCCTCATCCAGCAGCCGACGCGCCGCCGCGCGACCTTCCACGACCTCACCGTGAGCCGGGTGGACCGGCTCACCGACCAGGCGGTGGCCATCAGCTTCGCCGTGCCGGAGGAGCTGCGCGAGGAGTTCGCCTTCGAGCCCGGCCAGCACCTCACCGTGCGCGCCACGATCGGGGGTGAGGACGCCCGTCGCTCCTACTCCTGCTGCATCTCCCGGGGACGTGCGCGGAAGACCGGCGAGGTGCGGGTCGCCTCGGCGACCGTGCCCGGCGGCCTCATGTCGACCTGGCTGGGCGAGCACGTGCAGCCCGGCGACACCCTGCAGGTGATGACGCCGATGGGGTCCTTCACCTGCCCGACCGAGCCCACCGCCGCCAAGCACCACGTCGGCATCGCGGCCGGCTCCGGGATCACCCCGGTGCTCTCGCTGCTCACCACCGTGCTGGAGGAGGAGCCGCAGTCGCGGGTGACCCTCGTCTTCGGCAACCGCCGGACCGACACGGTGATGTTCCTCGAGGAGCTCATGGACCTCAAGAACCGTTTCCCCCACCGGTTCACCCTGCTCAACGTCCTCTCCCGCGAGCCGCAGGAGGCCGAGCTGCTCACCGGGCGCCTCGACCGCGCCAAGGTCGAGGCGCTCATGGCCTCCTTCATCCCCGTCGACGACGTCGACGAGTGGTACCTCTGCGGGCCCTTCGGCATGGTTGAGACCGTGCAGCAGGTGCTCGCCGAGCGCGGGGCGGACGCCGAGCACGTGCACCACGAGATCTTCCACGTCGACGGCGACGGGGCTCCCGTCACCGACCCCGACGAGGCGGCGGCGCCCCGCGACCCGGGTGCGCCCCCGGAGGCCGTGGCCACCGTGACCCTCGACGGCCGGACGACGACCGTGCCCATGCCGAGCGCGGCCGAGACCATCCTCGCGGCCACGCTGCGCGAGCGCCCGGACGCGCCCTTCTCCTGCACCGGTGGCGTCTGCGGCACCTGCCGGGCCAAGGTCGTGGACGGCGAGGTCCGGATGGAGCGCAACTACGCACTGGAGCCCGACGAGGTCGAGCGCGGCTACCGCCTCATGTGCCAGTCGCACCCGGTGACCGACCAGGTCACCATCGACTACGACGCCTGAGAGCGCCGCTGCCGCAGGACCCACTCGACCTCCATCCAGGCGGTCTCGGCGAAGGTCGGCAGGCTCACCCCCAGCGCGGACAGCGCGGAGGTGTCGAGCACCATCGCCACCCGCCAGGGGAGGCGGGCGGCGTCCGGGGCCTCGCGCGGGTCGGCGGGGACGACCTCGGGCACCGGGGAGCAGCCGGCTGCCCGCCAGACCTCGCGGGCGAGCTCGCCGGCCGGGCGCGGGTCGGCGTCGGCGACGTTGAGCACGCGGGCCCGTGGTGCGCGGGCACACGCCAGCACCGCGCGCGCGAGCACCTCGGCGGACGTCGTCGACTCGACGACGTCGGGGCCCGCCACGCTCACCGGGTCACGCCCGCGCGACCCGCCCGTGGCGCCGCCCCTCGGTGCCACGAGGTCCAGCACCGGCGCGCTGCGCACCTGACGCACCCACGGGCCGTGGATCTTGCTCGGGCGCAGGACGCTGACCCGTTCGCCGTGCTCGGCGAGGAGGCGCTCCGACTCCGCCTTGCCCGCGCCATACCCCTCGGCGCTGCGCACCTCCTGGGCCTGCCACGCCATGGTCGGGCCCGCCTCGGTGACGGGTGCGTCGAAGTGGGCGCCGCCGGGGGAGTTGAGGTGGCGGCCGCACGCGTCGACATACACCGCCTTCGCCGAGAGGTATGCCGTGCCACCGCACCGCCGGGAGAGCGCGGCGAGCGCGCGCGCCTGGCCCGGGGCATACCCCTGGCCGTCGACGAGGAGGTCCACACCGTCGCCGACGAGCGCCTCGGTGGCCTGCTCCTCGTCACGCTCGGCGGCGACGAAGCGGATGCCGAACTCCGCGGCTGCGCCCGGCATGCGCGACGGCTCGCGGCCGGTGACGATGACCGACCACCCGGCGCGGGCCAGGTGCAGGGCGCTCACCCACAGGCTGCCCGTGCCGCCGAGGATCAGTGCGGTCGGCGACGTGGGCACGGGCTGCTCAGTGGTCGAGCAGGTCGTGCCAGGCGAGGCCCAGCTGGTCGAGCAGGTCGCGCAGCAGCGGGAGGCTCACGCCGACGACGGCGTGGTAGTCGCCCTCGATCCCAGTGACGTAGGGCCCGCCGAGGCCGTCGACGGTGAAGCCCCCGGCGACGTGCAGCGGCTCCCCGGTGGCGACGTAGTGGACGATCTCGGCGTCGCTGAGCTCGGCGAAGTGGACGACCGTCGAGGCGGTGGCTCCCAGGGTCGCGCCCGTGCCCTCGGAGCCGTCGGTGTCGCGGTCGTCGATGAGCCAGTGACCCGTGTGCAGCGTGCCCGAGCGGCCGCGCATGGTCTGCCAGCGCTCGATCGCCACCTGGGAGGAGTGCGGCTTGCCGAAGACCTCGCCGTCGAGCTCCAGGACCGAGTCGCAGCCGAGGACGAGGGCGTCGACGCCGTGCTCCCGGCTGACCTCCTCCGCCTTGGCCCGGGCCAGGGTGAGGGCGACGTCGGCCGGGTCGAGCTCCCCGTGGCGCTCGCGGGCGGCGGCGATCGCGGCGTCCTCGTCGACCCCGGAGACGATGACCTCCGGGCTGACGCCGGCGCGGGTCAGGGTCGTCAGGCGGGCCGGGGAGGCGGAGGCGAGGACGAGGGGGATCACGGGTCAGAGCGTACCCTCGCGGCTCCGGCCGCCCGCCACGACGACGCGGTCCGGGCGTGGAAGAGGTGCCGGACCAGCCAGGGGTATGCCGTCGCGTCCACCCTGGGGTGGTCGAAGTCGCGGGTGGGGTCTCGCTCGAGCCCGATCCTGGCCATGACCCGCAGCGAGGCGGTGTTGACGGCCGGGGTGAAGGAGACGATCTCCTCCAGCCCGACCTCGGTGAAGCCGAGCTCCAGTGCCTGCGTCGCCGCCTCGGTCGCGAAGCCGTGGCCCCACGCGGGGCGCGCCAGGCGCCACCCCACCTCGACGCCTGGTCCCGAGGGCAGGAAGTCGGCCGGCCACAGTCCGGTGTAGCCGACGAACTCGCCGGTGTCGCGGCGCTCGAGCGCCCAGAGCCCCCAGCCGCGCTCGGACCAGCAGGAGGTGATGCGGTCGACGAAGGCGTCCGAGCGCTGCCGGCTCAGCGGCCCCTGCAGGTGGCGCACCACCTCGGGGTCGGCGTTGAGCGCGGCGAACGGCTCCCGGTCGGCGTCCTCGAACCCGCGGAGCACCAGCCGCTCGGTGAGCCGCACGGGAGCCCCACCGGTGCGGCTGACAGCTCGTCGAGGACCGCCGCGCGCAGCGTGTCCAGGCCGACCCCGCCGATGTCCAGCGCCCGGCGGTGGAAGGCCTTGAGGTCGAAGTCCGCGCCCTCCCGGCGGCGGCACTCCTCCCGCAGCTCCAGCCAGAGGCGCTCGCCGATCTTGTAGGACGGCGCCTGCCCGGGCCAGCCCAGGTAGCGGTCCAGCTCGAAGCGCAGCGACTCCTCGTTCTCGTGGGCGTAGGTGGTGAGGAACTGCCAGGCCTTGTCGTAGGTCCACGCCCCGCCACCGACCTCGTCGGGAGCCTCGAAGCCGCAGTGCACCCCGATGTCGATGACCACCCGGGCCGCGCGCAGCGACTGCCCCCCGAGCAGTCCCATCCGGTTGCCCGGGTCGTCCATGAGGCCGAGATCGGCCATGAGCCACTCGGAGTAGAGGGCCCAGCCCTCGCCGTGGCCGGAGGTCCACGACGCCAGCCGCCGCCAGCGGTTGAGCAGCTCGGAGCGGTAGACCGTCTGACCGATCTGCAGGTGGTGGCCCGGCACGCCCTCGTGGTAGACCGTGGTCAGCTCGCGCCACGTGGAGAAGCGGGTGACGCCCTTGGGCACCGACCACCACATGCGGCCCGGACGGGAGAAGTCCTCGCTCGGCCCGGTGTAGTAGATGCCGCCGGTCTGGCTGGGCGCGATCATGCACTCGATGCGCCGCACCGGCTCGGGCACGTCGAACTGCGTGTCGGTGAGCTGGGAGACCGCGTCGTCGGCCTTGACCTGCATCCACTCGCGCAGGGCCTCGGTGCCCTCCAGGGCATACTCCGGGTCCTCGTCGAGGATCGCCACGGCCTCCTCGATGCTCGCGCCGGGCCGGATCTGCTCGGCGGTCTCCTGCATCATCGCGGTGATCCGGGCCAGCTCCTCCTGACCCCAGCGGTAGGTCTCCTCCAGGTCGATGTCGGCACCGAGGAAGCTGCGCGAGTGCAGGCGGTAGCGCTCCGGACCGCACGCGTCGGACTCCGGGGCCTGCGGCGCCAGCTCCTCCTCGAGGTATGCCGCGAGCGCGCCGAAGGCGCCCTTCGCCTCGGCGACCGCTGCGGCGAGGTCGGTGCGGATCGCCTCGGGCTGGCCCGCGGCCTCGGCCGTGAGGGCATCGAAGCTGCTGGCCTCCTCGCCGGCCTGGTCGCGGCACTGCCCCGCGACCGCCCGGACCTGGCGCAGCGGGGCCACCTGGCCCTGCTCGGCCGACCACCGCAGCGCGGAGGCATACTCCTCCAGCGCCTGCGGGACGGCCCGCAGGCGGGCGACGACCAGCTCCCAGTGAGCCTCGGTGTCCTTGGCCATGAGGTCGAAGATGTCGCGCACGGCCTGCGGCGCCGAGGCGATGACGTTGAGGTCGACCGGTGCCTGGCCACCGAGCACGAGGTCGAGCTGCTCGACCTCCAGGCCCAGCCGCTCGCGCAGGGCGGCGGCGGTGACGCGGTCGGTGTCGTCGACCGGTGCCACCCCCTCGAGCGCGGCCAGCGTCGCGGCGGACTGCTCGCGGTGCGCCCGCAGCCCCTCGACGGACAGGTCGTCGATCTCGGCGTCCCGCCCGGGGACCCCCAGGTAGGTCGCCTCCAGGGGGCTGAGCGCCACCATGGCGTCCAGGTGCTCCTCGGCGATGCGGTCGATGTCGGTGAAGGTGCGGCTCTGCATGGTCACCCCCCGAACCTATCGCGCGCAGCCGACACCCCCACCTCCGCATACCCTGTCCCCGTGGCCCGCCGAACTCGCACCGCCGACCCGCGCCGGGAGACCGAGCGCTGGTTCCTGGCCAACGGCCTGTCCTACTTCGTGCCCGCCGAGCGGGCCGCCGCCCGGGCCGCGCTGCGCCCCCGTGTCCTGGTCCCGCTGGCGGCTCTCGTGCTCGTCGCGACCGCCGCCCTCGGTGGGGCACTCGGATGGGTGTCGCAGCAGGTCAGCGCTGCCCCGGCGGTGTGGCTGACGCTCGTCGTCGTGGCGGTGCTCTGGTATGCCTCGACCGCCCTGCACGCCCGCCCCATCCTCACCTTCGCCCTGCGCCGCACGGTGCGCAGCGTGCCGCTGCTCGTGGGGACCGCGATGCGGGCGCTGCCGCTGCTGCTGCTCTTCGTCGCCTTCCTCTTCATCAACGCCGAGGCGTGGGAGATGAGCGCGAGCCTTCCCTTCGCCACGCACTGGCTGGTCGTCCTGCTCCTGCTCGGGGTGGGGGTCGTCTTCCAGCTCATCCGGCTCCCGGAGGAGGTCGACAAGGCCGACGACGCCGTGGACGCGGCCTTCCTGGAGCGCACCTGCCGGGGCACGCCGATGGAGGCCACGCAGGCCCGGCTGGCGGCCGATCCCGCCGTCGACGCCGCGTCCTACGCCCGGGTCACCGGCTTCGAGCGGTGGAACCTCATCCTCGTGCTGCTCGTCATCCAGCTCGTGCAGGTCGTGGCGCTCATCGTCGCCGTCTTCGTCTTCCTGCTCGTCTTCGGCTCGATCATCATGCAGCAGGACACCCAGCTCGCCTGGACGGGCCTGGAGCGCACCCACCACGTCCCCTACCTCGGCAGCGTCTCCGCCGAGCTGGTCAAGGTCTCGCTGTTCCTCGCCTCCTTCTCCGGCCTCTACTTCATCGTCAGCGCGGTCACCGACGACACCTACCGCCACCAGTTCTTCTCCGTCGTCACCCAGGAGCTGGAACGCGCGGTCGGGGTGCGGGCGGTCTACCGCGCCCTGCGCGCGCGCGAGAGCACCGACCCCGAGCAGGAGCACCATGAGCGATAGCTGGGACCCGAGCCACTACACCCGGTATGCCGCCGAGCGCGACCGGCCCTTCGTCGAGCTCATGGCGCGGGTGCCGCCGCTGGAGCCGCGGCGCATCGTCGACCTGGGGTGCGGGCCCGGGCACGGGCTGCGCTGGCTCGCCGACCGGTGGCCCGACGCCGACGTGCTGGGCCTCGACTCCTCCGCCGAGATGGTGGCCGCCGCGCAGGAGGTGGCCGGCGGCGGCACGGTCCGGGCGCAGGTGGGCGATCTCGTCGACTGGGCGCGCGGCGGCGCACACGCGGGGGAGGTCGACCTGCTCGTCACGACCGCGACCCTGCAGTGGGTCCCGGGCCACCTCGACCTGCTGCCCGACCTGGTGGGGCGCCTGCGCCCCGGCGGTGTCCTCGCGATGACGGTGCCGGGCAACTTCGGCGAGCCGAGCCATACCCTGCGTCGGCAGATCGCGGAGCAGCCGACGTATGCCGCTCACCTCGCGGGCATCGCCTCGCCCGCCTCGCACGACCCGGCCGACTACCTCCGGGTGCTGGCGGAGGCCGGAGCCGCCGTCGATGCCTGGGAGACGACCTACCTGCACGTCCTCGACCCCGAGGGGCAGGACCCGGACCCGGTCTTCACCTGGGTGAGCGCCACCGGCGCCCGCCCGACGCTGCAGGCCCTGCCGGAGGACCTGCGCGCCGACTTCACCGAGGAGTTCCGGGCCGCCCTGCGCCGGGCCTACCCCCGCACCGACGCCGGTGTGGTGCTGCCCTTCCGGCGCGTCTTCGCGGTGGCCACCCGGCGCGACGACGCGGGGTGAGCGGGCCGCGCGAGACTGGCGGGTGCGCCTGCCGGTATGTCAGGGTGACCCGACCACGACACTGAGGGAGGGGCAGCGATGTCCGCTGACCAGATCGGCTTCGCACTCATCGTCCTGGGGCTGTTCCTGCTCCTGGGCAAGGTCATCCGCGTCAAGGTCGGCTGGGTGCAGAAGCTCTTCCTGCCCAGCTCGATCATCGGGGGTTTCCTCATCCTCCTCCTGGGGCCGCAGGTGCTCGGCCGGGTCGGCGGACCGGTGGGCGACAACGGGCTGTTCACCCAACCGATGCTCGACGTGTGGAGCGCCCTGCCCGGGCTGCTCATCAGCGTCGTCTTCGCCACGATGTTCCTCGGCCAGGACCTCCCGACGCCGAAGCGGGCCGGGCGGCTCGTCGGCCCCCAGCTGGCGCTGGGCGTGGCCATGGGGTCGGGCCAGTACGTCGTCGGGCTGCTGCTCGCGGCGCTGGTGCTCGTGCCGCTCTTCGCCGCCGAGCCAATGATCGGCGCGCTCATCGAGATGGGCTTCGAGGGCGGGCACGGCACAGCGGCCGGGATGCGACCGGTGCTCGAGGACCTCGGGTATGCCGAGGGCGCCGACCTCGCCGTCGGCATCGCCACCGTGGGCATCGTGGCCGGCGTCGTCATCGGCATCGCGCTCATCAACTGGGGGGTCCGCACCGGCCGCACCGAGATCCTCAAGGGTGACGTCCAGGCCTCGGTCGAGGAGCAGAAGGGGCTGTTCCGCAAGGACGAGCACTACCCGGCCGGCACGATGACCAGCCGACCCGCCTCGGTGGAGCCGCTGTCGCTGCACATGGCCCTGGTGTCGGTCGCCATCCTCCTCGGCTGGGGCGTGCTCGAGGCGCTGCGCTGGGTCGAGAGCCAGACCTACTCCAGCATCCTCATCAACGGCGACACCCCGCTCGAGGTCTTCGCCTTCGTCCCGCTCTTCCCGCTCGCGCTCCTCGGTGGTGTGGCGGTCCAGGCCCTGGCCACGGCCCTGGGCGTCGACCACCTCATCGACCACCAGATCATGCTGCGCATCCAGGGCTGGGCGCTGGACTTCCTCATCGTCGCCGCGATCGGCACGCTGTCGCTGGAGGCGATCGGCGCCAACATCTGGTCCTTCATCCTGCTGGCGCTCGCCGGGATCGCGATTAACGTCGGGCTGTTCCTCTGGTTCGCCCCGCGGATCATCGGTCGCTACTGGTTCGAGCGGGGGATCGGCGACTTCGGCCAGTCGATGGGGGTCACGGCCACCGGGCTCATCCTCATGCGGATCACCGACCCGGACGCCGAGAGCCCGGCCTTCGAGGCCTTCGGCTACAAGCAGCTGGTCTTCGAGCCGTTCTTCGGGGGCGGTCTGGTGACCGCGCTCGCGGTGCCCGTCATCGCCCTCACCGGCATCTGGCCGTTGTTCTCGGTGATGCTCCTGCTGTTCCTCACCGCGCTGGCGGTCGGGTGGTTCGTCTTCCGGCCGCGCGCGGACGCCGAGCGTCGGGAGTTGCAGGAGCAGGGTCAGGGGGGCGCGGAGGCCGTCTCGACCTGAGGTCGGCTCAGCGGGGCAGCGCCGAGGCGCGCCAGCCGCCCGGGCCGACCGAGGGACGGGGCCGGGCGAAGCGGGACCGCGCGGTCCACAGGGTGCGTCGCTGACCCGGGCCGTCCGGGGCCTGCTCGACGCCGCCGGCTCCGGCGAGCACCGCGGTGAGCGCGGCGATCTGCACCGGCGTCGGGTTGCCCCGCAGGACGCGGATGACGGGTGGGGCCGGCTGCTCCGGCGTCCCGTCGACGACCTCGCTCACAGCGGGATGTTCCCGTGCTTGCGCGGCGCCCGGTTGGACCGCTTGGAGCGCAGGTGCCGCAGGGCCCGCGCCACCTCGATCCGGGTGTGGGAGGGCTCGATGACCGCGTCGACGTACCCGCGCTCGGCGGCGACGTAGGGGTTGGCCAGGGTGTCTTCGTACTCCCGGATGCGGCGCTCCCGCTCGGCCTCGACGTCACCGCCCTCGGACCTCACCTGCGCCAGCTCGCGGCGGTAGAGGATGTTGGCGGCGCCCTGGGCGCCCATCACCGCGATCTGCGCGGTCGGCCACGCGAGGTTGATGTCGGCGCCGAGGTGCTTGGACCCCATGACGTCGTAGGCACCGCCGTAGGCCTTGCGGGTGATGACGGTGACCAGCGGCACGGTCGCCTCGGCGTAGGCGTACAGCAGCTTGGCGCCGCGGCGGATGATCCCGCCGAACTCCTGGTCGGTGCCCGGCAGGAAGCCCGGCACGTCGACGAAGGTGAGGATCGGGATGTTGAAGGCGTCACAGGTCCGCACGAAGCGCGCGGCCTTCTCCGAGGCGTCGATGTCGAGGGTGCCGGCCAGCTGCATCGGCTGGTTGGCGACGACCCCGACCGAGCGTCCCTCGACCCGGCCGAAGCCGACGACGATGTTGGGCGCGAAGAGCTCCTGCACCTGCAGGAAGTCGCCGTCGTCCAGGACCGCCCGGACGGCCTCGGTGATGTCGTAGGGGACGCCGGGGGAGTCGGGGATGAGGACGTCCAGCGCCGTGTCGGCCTCGCCCACCTCCTCGTCCGGCTCCTCGTCGTAGGCCGGGGGGTCCTCGAGGTTGTTCTGCGGCAGGTAGCCGAGCAGCTCCTTGGCGTACTCGAAGGCGTCGTCCTCGTCGCTGGCGAGGTAGTGCGCCACCCCGCTCGTGGAGTTGTGCGTGCGGGCCCCGCCGAGCTCCTCCATGGTGACGTCCTCGCCGGTGACGGTCTTGATGACGTCCGGGCCGGTGATGAACATGTGCGAGGTCTGGTCGACCATGACGACGAAGTCGGTGATCGCGGGGGAGTAGACGGCGCCACCCGCGCACGGGCCCATGACCAGGGAGATCTGGGGGATGACGCCCGAGGCGTGCACGTTGCGCTTGAAGATCTCGGCGTAGAGGCCCAGGGCGACGACGCCCTCCTGGATGCGGGCGCCGCCGGAGTCGTTGATGCCGACGACCGGGCACCCGATCTTCATGGCCAGATCCATGACCTTGACGATCTTCTCGCCGAAGACCTCGCCCAGCGAGCCGCCGAAGACGGTGAAGTCCTGGGCGAAGACGGCGATGGGGCGGCCGTCGACGGTGCCGTAGCCGGTGACGACGCCGTCACCGTAGGGGCGGTTCTTCTCCTGGCCGAAGGCGGTCGAGCGGTGGCGGGCCAGGGCGTCGAGCTCGGTGAAGCTGCCCTCGTCGAGGAGGGCGTCGATGCGCTCGCGGGCGGTGAGCTTGCCCTTGGCGTGCTGCTTCTCGACGGCCTTGCCCGACCCGGCGTGGGCGGCGTCCTCGACGCGCGCGCGGTAGTCCGCGAGACGTCCCGCGGTGGTGCGCAGGTCCGGCCCGTCGTCTCCCTGGCTGTCGGCGCTGAGCGTGTCGGTCATGGTCCCAACTTAGCCTTGCCCCCATGGAACGACTGCGCTGGGCCACGCCGGAACGGCACGAGACGATCGGCTCCACCAACGTCGAGGCGCTCGCCGACCCGCGCCCGGGTCGCGTGGTCATCGCCGAGCACCAGAGCGCGGGGGCGGGGCGGCGCGGCCGCGCCTGGTCCTCCCCTCCCGGCACCGGGCTGGCGGTCAGCGTCGTCCTGCCGCCGGTGCCCGGATCCCTGGCCGGGTGGGTGCCGCTGGCGGCGGGGGTCGCGGTGGTCGACGCGCTGGCCGCCGGCCGGTGGCCGGTGCGGGCCCGGCTCAAGTGGCCCAACGACGTGCTCGTCGACGGTGGGCCGGCGCCGGGGAAGATCTGCGGCGTGCTCGTGCAGGTCGCCGACAGCGGTGCGGTGGTCGTGGGGGTGGGGGTCAACATCGACCACCGGGAGGACCAGCTCCCGGTGCCCACCGCCACGTCCTGGCGCCTCGCCCGCGGCGGGGCACCGCTGCCGCCGGGAGCCCGCGACGGCTTCCTCGAGGACTACCTCCACCGGCTGCGCGAGCTGCACGCCCCGCTCGCCGCGGGCGAGGCGGAGCCGGTGCGCACGGCATACCTCGACCGGAGCGCGACCCTCGGACGCTCCGTCGTGGTGCACGGCCCCGACGGATCGGCCCGCCGGGGTGAGGCCGTCGGGATCGGCGAGGACGGCGCGCTGATCGTCCGCCGGGAGGGCGGCGAGCTCGGTGTGCACCACGCCGGGGACGTCGAGCACCTGCGCGACCAGTAACCTCACAGGCATGGACGCACCGACGATGCTGCAGGTGAGCAGACACACGCACCCCGAGACCGGCGACGGCCTCGTGGTCGAGCTCACCCTGGACCGCCCGGAGGCCATGAACGCCATCTCCACGGCCTTCGCGCAGGAGATCACCGCCACGACCGCAGTGCTCGCGGCGGACCCCTCCGTGCGCGCCGTCGTCCTCACCAGCGCCCACGACCGGGCCTTCTGCGTCGGCGCGGACCTCAAGGAGCGCAACGGCTTCACCGACGCGCAGATGATGGACCACCGGCTGGTCTCCAAGCAGGCCTACCGCGGCGTGCTCGACCTACCGGTGCCCGCGATCGCCGCCGTCGAGGGGTATGCCCTGGGGGGCGGGCTGGAGCTCGCGCTCTCCTGCGACCTCATCGTCGCCGGGGAGGGCGCGACGCTGGCCCTGCCCGAGGTCGGCGTCGGGGTCATCCCGGGCGGGGGCGGCACCCAGCTGCTCACCCGCCGCGTGGGGTGGTCGCGTGCGGCGTCGATGATCTTCACCGCTCGCCGACTCACCGCGCAGGAGGGACGAGACCTCGGGGTGGTCGACGAGCTCGTGGGGGCGGGCTCCGCCCGGGAGCGGGCCCTGGCGCTGGCCGCCACGATCGCGGCCAACTCCCCGGTCGCCGTCCGCAACGCCAAACGGGCGATGCGCGTGGGGATGGGCACCGACCTGGCCGCCGGCCTGGACATCGAGGATGGCGCCTGGCGGGCCACCGCGTTCAGCGGTGACCGGGCCGAGGGGGTCGCGGCCTTCGCCGAGAAGCGCACGCCGCGGTGGCCGGGACGATGACCGAAAGCGCATACTGTCAGCCATCTATGCGGAGGGAGACGACGTGACCAGAGTGCTGCTGGCCGAGGACGACCCGACGATCTCGGAGCCGCTCGCCCGCGCCCTGCGGCGCGAGGGCTATGAGGTGACGGTCGCCGCCAACGGGCGAGCCGCCCTGGCCGAGGCGACCGGTGACCTCGGGCACGACCTGCTCGTCCTCGACCTCGGGCTGCCCCAGCTCGACGGCGTCGAGGTCTGCCGGTCGCTGCGCGACTCGGGCGTGCGGATGCCCGTGCTCATGCTCACCGCCCGCAGCGAGGAGGTGGACACCGTCGTCGGCCTGGACGCCGGTGCGGACGACTACGTCACCAAGCCCTTCCGGCTCGGTGAGCTGCTCGCCCGGGTGCGGGCACTGCTGCGGCGCGGGCCGAGCTCGACCCAGACCCCGAGCGGCTCCGCGCTGCGGATGGACATCGAGGCGCGCCGGGTCTTCCTGCACGACCGCGAGGTCCGCCTCACCACCAAGGAGTTCGACCTCCTGCGGGTCCTCATGCGCGAGGAGGGCCGCGTGGTCTCCCGCGAGGTGCTCATGCGCGAGGTCTGGGACACGTGGTTCGGGTCGACGAAGACGCTCGACATGCACGTGTCGGTCCTGCGTCGCAAGATCGGCGACGACGCCCACGACCCGCGGCACATCGTCACGGTGCGAGGGGTGGGGTTCCGCTTCCAGAACGACCCCGACGGCGCCGACGCCGACGTCGCGGACTGAGCACCGTGCGCAAGGTCCTGCGCGAGCTGGCGGTGCGGATCGTGCTGACGCTGGTCGGTGTCTCGCTGCTCTTCGGTGCCCTCAACGCCTGGCTGCTGCGCGAGGCGCAGACCACCCGGTGGCTCAGCGGGGACGGTGCCCTGCCGGACTGGCTGCTGCTGGCCGCACTCGTCGTCAGCGGCGGCGTCATGCTGGCGGTCGGCATACCGGTGGCCCGCTCGTTGGCCGACCGGGGTGCGGAGTCCACCGCCGGCCCCTTGCGCCAGCTGGCCCACCGCACCGACGAGCTCGCCTCGGGCGGCTTCGCGCTCGACCCGGAGGCCCGCCCCGGCCGGCTCGTCGAGCAGGAGCCCTTCCGGTCGGGCATTGCCGAGATCGACGCCCTGGCCCGGGAGGTGGACCGCCACCACCACACCTTCGCCCGCGCCCTGGTCTTCGAGCGTTCCTTCGCCGCGGACGCCTCCCACCAGCTCCGCACCCCGTTGGCCGCCCTCCTGCTGCGGCTGGAGGAGATCGCGCAGTCCGACGACGCGTCGGTGGCCCGTGCGGAGGCCGAGATCGCGATCAGCCAGGTCGAGCGGCTCACCGGTGTCGTCGACGAGCTGCTGCAGCGGACCCGGGCGGGGCACGCCAGCGGCGGTGCGGTGAGCGCCGCCGACGCCGTGGTCGCCGGGCTCGACGAGGAGTGGACCCCGGCGTTCGAGGAGCGGGGGCGCACGATCGAGCTCACCTGCGAGCGCGGGGTCATCGTCGAGGCCAGCGCGTCGGTCCTCTCCCAGGTGCTCAACACGCTCGTGGAGAACGCCCTCATCCACGGTCGGGGCGATGTCCGGCTGCACGTCGCGCGCTCCGGCCCCTCGGCGATCTTCAGCGTGTCCGACCAAGGGCCGGGCATCCCGCGGGAGCTGGCCCGGACGATCTTCGACCGCGGCATCACCACCGGGCAGGGCACCGGGCTGGGGCTCGCGGTGGCGCGGGAGACGGCGGAGTCCATCGGTGGGCGCGTGGAGCTGGTCCGCGCCTTCCCTCCCGTCTTCGCCTGCTACCTGCCCCTGGCGACGACGCCCTGATCCTGCTCCCGCGTCTGCAGCTCTCCGCGGAAGACGAAGGTGCGGTAGGCCCAGAAGCGGAACAACGTGCCCAGGACCAGGCCCACGCCGTTGCCGGAGATGTTGTCGGCGAGCTGGCTGTCCAGGCCCAGGACGTAGCGGGAGAAGCCCAGGCAGGCGACGGCGATGAGCAGCCCGACGGCGTTGAAGACGACGAAGAGGGCGAACTCGTGGGCGACCGGCTCGCTGCGGCGGTGCCGGAAGGTCCACCACCGGTTGCCGACCCAGGAGAAGACGGTGGCCACGCTCGTGGCCACGACTTTGGCCCACAGCGGTGAGCCGGACATCGGTGCGTCGGTGACCCCGGGCACGCCGAAGACGAGGACGTTGTAGAGCGCGGTGTCCAGGACGAAGGCCAGGGCACCCACCGTGCCGAACTTCGCCAGCTCGGCGACGAGGACCTGGTAGGTCGCGCGCGCGCGGGCCAGCAGCCCGGGGGTCGGTGAGGGGGTCACGGGGCGGCAGTCTAGGTGGCGCCGCTGGGTAGGCTGGTCCGGTGACCTCTCCCAACCCCGTCCGTGCCGAGGGCGGCTTCCCGGTGGTGGGCATCGTCGGCGGGGGCCAGCTCGCCCGCATGTGCCAGCCCCCGGCGACGAACCTGTCCATCACCCTGTCGGTCCTCGCGGAGGGGCCGACCGCGAGCGCCGCCCTCGTCGTGCCGCACAGCCCGGTCGGTGAGCACACCGACCTCGAGGCCGTCCGCGCCTTCGCCCGCAGCTGCGACGTGGTGACCTTCGACCACGAGCACGTGCCTCAGGAGGTGCTGCTCGCCCTGCAGGACGACGGGGTCGAGCTGCACCCCAGCCCGCAGGCCCTCGTCTTCGCCCAGGACAAGCTCGCCATGCGCCGCCGGCTGACCGAGCTCGGGCTGCCCTGCCCGCGCTGGGCGCACGCGCGCACCGCCGCCGACGTCGAGGAGTTCGGCGCACGGGTGGGCTGGCCGCTAGTCGCCAAGGCGCCCCGTGGCGGCTACGACGGCAAGGGGGTCCTGGTCTGCCGTGGGCCCCGCGACCTCGACCCGTGGCTCGCTGCCGTGGGCGAGGGCGGACTCGCCGACGGCATCCTGCTCGAGGAGGCCGTCGACTTCCGCCGCGAGCTCTCGATCATGGTCGGGCGCAGCCCGTCGGGCCAGGCCGCGGCGTGGCCGGTCGTCGAGACCGTCCAGGAGGGCGGCATCAACACCGAGGTCCTCGCCCCCGCCCCCTCGCTCGACCCGGACCTGGCGGCCGCCCTCACCGAAGGGGCGCTGCGCATCGCCGGCGAGCTCGGCGTGACCGGCGTCATGGCGGTCGAGGCGTTCGAGGTGAGCGACCCGCGGACCGGGGCGGCGGCATACCTCGTCAACGAGCTCGCGATGCGCCCGCACAACAGCGGGCACTGGAGCATCGACGGATCGGTCACCAGCCAGTTCGAGCAGCACCTGCGCGCCGTCCTCGACCTGCCGCTGGGCGAGCCCGCGGCCCGGGCCCCCTGGACGGCCTCGGCCAACGTCCTCGGCGGGGACTACCCCGAGCTGTATGCGACGTACCGTCACCTCCTGGCCCGCGACCCCGGCCTCAAGGTCCACCTCTACGGCAAGGGTGTGCGCCCGGGGCGCAAGCTCGGCCACGTCACCGTCTACGGCGGCTCCTCCGGCGACCTGGCGTCGCTGGAGGACCTGCGCGAGCGCAGCCGCCACGCCGCCGACTACCTCCAAGGAGTGGTAACCGAATGAGCCGCGACGAGCAGCACGCGCAGCCTCTCGTAGGCCTCGTCATGGGCAGCGACAGCGACTGGCCGGTGATGGAGGCCGCGGCCCAGGTGCTCGAGGAGTTCGGCGTGCCCTACGAGGCCGATGTGGTCTCGGCGCACCGGATGCCGACCGAGATGATCGACTACGGCCGCGGCGCCGCGGACCGCGGGCTGCGCGTCCTCATCGCCGGGGCCGGTGGCGCCGCGCACCTGCCCGGCATGCTCGCCTCGGTGACCGTGCTGCCCGTCATCGGCGTGCCGGTGCCACTGAAGCACCTCGACGGCATGGACTCCCTGCTCTCCATCGTGCAGATGCCCGCCGGCATCCCCGTCGCCACCGTGTCGGTGGCGGGAGCCCGCAACGCCGGCCTGCTCGCGGTGCGGGTGCTCGCGGCCGGCGAGGGGGAGCGGGCCCGGGGATGGCGCGACCAGCTCGCCACCTTCGCCGACGACCTGCGCGACCAGGCGCACGCCAAGGGTGCGGCGCTGCGGCAGCGCCGCACCCAGGACTGACGGGGCTCAGCCGACGACGAGGGTGTCGACCATGTTGGGGTGCGGCTCGCAGAAGAAGGAGTACTCGCCCGGCTCGTCGGGCACGGTGAAGGTGGCCTCGGAGTTGGCCTCGATCGAGACGTCGAAGACCGCCTCCTCGTCCGAGGTCACCGTGTGGGCGACCGCGTCGGTGTTGACCACGGTCACCTCTCCCCGCCGCCGGCGCAGCCGGCGAGCAGGAGGGCGCACACGAGGAGCGCGGGGGTGATCTGTCTCATGCCGGCTATTCGTCGCCGAAGGGCTCCGCAGATGTCGCCGCACCGGGTTAGGTTGTGGCCATGCAGTTCGGACTCTTCGTGCCCCAGGGCTGGCGGATGGACCTCGTCGGCATCGCCCCCGAGCATCAGTGGGGCATCATGCTCGACCTCGCCCGACGGGCGGACGACGAGGAGGGCTGGTCCTCGCTGTGGGTCTACGACCACATGCACACCGTGCCTGACCCCAGCACCGAGGCGTGCCACGAGGCGTGGACGCTCATGGCCGCGCTGGCGGCGACGACCGGGCGCATCCGGCTCGGCCAGATGTGCACCTGCATGAGCTACCGCGAGCCGACCTACCTCGCCAAGGTCGCCGCGACCGTCGACGTCATCTCCGGCGGCCGGGTCGACATGGGGATCGGCGCCGGGTGGTACGAGCACGAGTGGCGCGCCTACGGCTACGGCTTCCCCGGGGCGGGGGAGCGGCTGGCGCGGCTGCGTGAGGGGGTGGAGATCTTCCGGCAGATGTGGACGACGGGGTCGGCCACGCTGGTCGGCGAGCACTACCAGGTGGACGGCGCGCTGTGCCACCCCCGACCGTTGCAGGGAAGCACCGAGGGGTTCGGGGGCAGCCCGCGCAACGGCATACCCATGTGGGTCGCCGGTGGCGGGGAGCGCAAGACGCTGCGGATCGCGGCGGAGTATGCCGACGCCACCAACTTCGACGGCACGCCGGAGGGCTTCGCGCACAAGTCGGCCGTCCTGGCCGAGCACTGCGCCGACGTGGGGCGCGACCTGGACGAGATCGTCCGCAGCGCCAACTACAACGTCGTCATCGGCCGCGACGAGGCCGAGGTGGAGGAGCGGCTGGCCGCGGTGCGGGAGCGCTACCTCCAGGCGGGGCTTTCCCCGGAGCGGGCGCAGGAGCAGGCCGACAGCCTGCGGACCCAGCCTGCGGTCGGGACACCCGAGCAGATCGTCGAGACGCTGCAGGGCATGGAGGCGCTGGGCATGACCTACGCCATCACCTACTTCGCCGAGGCGGCCTACGACACCAGCGGCATCGAGCTCTTCGAGAGCGAGGTCATCCCCGCGCTGCAGGGCTGACGTGCACGTCAGGCACCCGACGTCGGCGGGTACGCTGCCCCCATGAGCGACTTCGACCTGTTCCGGATCAACGAGGATCACGAGGCGCTGCGCGAGGCCGTACGCGAGGTCGCGGACGAGCAGATCGCGCCGCACGCCGCATCCGTCGATGAGGAGGGCAGGTTCCCCGACGAGGCCCTCAAGGCCCTCGTCGCGACCGACTTCCACGCCCCCCACATCGCGGAGGACTACGACGGCGTGGGCGCCGACGCGCTGGCCACCTGCATCGTCATCGAGGAGGTCGCGCGCGCCTGCGCGAGCAGCTCGCTCATTCCGGCCGTCAACAAGCTCGGCACGATGCCGCTCATCCTCGCCGCGAGCGAGGACCTCAAGTCCCGCTACCTCCCCGCGGTCGCCTCGGGGGCGGCGATGTTCTCCTACGGCCTCTCCGAGGCCGGGGCGGGGTCGGACACCGCCGGCATGACCTGCAAGGCGGTCGCGCACGGCGACGAGTTCGTGCTCAACGGCCAGAAGTCGTGGATCACCAACGCCGGCGTCAGCGAGTACTACACCGTCATGGCGGTCACCGACCCCGACGGCCCGCGCGGGCGCAACGTCAGCGCCTTCGTCGTCGAGAAGGACGACGAGGGGTTCACCTTCGGCGCCCCGGAGAAGAAGCTCGGCATCAAGGGCAGCCCCACCCGCGAGCTGCACTTCGACAACTGCCGGATCCCGGCCGACCGGATGATCGGTGGCCCGGGCGAGGGCCTCAAGATCGCGCTGCGCACCCTCGACCACACGCGGGTCACCATCGGCGCGCAGGCCGTCGGCATCGCCCAGGGAGCCCTGGACTTCGCGCTCGGCTACGTCAAGGAGCGGCGTCAGTTCGGCCAGGCCGTCGCCGACTTCCAGGGGGTGCAGTTCATGATCGCCGACATGGGGATGAAGCTCGAGGCCGCCCGGCAGATGGTGTATGTCGCCGCCGCCAAGTCCGAGCGGGGTGACGCCGACCTGCCGTTCTTCGGGGCGGCGGCCAAGTGCTTCGCCTCGGACGTGGCCATGGAGGTGACGACCGACGCCGTGCAGCTGCTCGGTGGATACGGCTACACGAAGGACTTCCCGGTGGAGCGGATGATGCGCGACGCCAAGATCACCCAGATCTACGAGGGTACCAACCAGATCCAGCGCGTCGTCATGGCGCGGCAGCTGCTCAAGGGCTGAGCACCGGGCCGTTCACGTCAGCGACCGTCGTCGTCGTTCCCGTTGCCGTTGTTGCGGTTGCCGTTGTTGCCCTCGGTGCCGTTGCCCTCGGTGCCGTTCCCGTTGCCCTGACCACCGTCGTCGTCGGTGGTTCCCTCGTCGGTGGTGTCGTCGTCGGTGCTGCTCTCCTCCGGAGCGCTGTCCTGGGGAGCGTCATCGGCGCCGCTGTCGGTCGATCCGCCCGACCTGCTCCGCTCCACCGCGTCGCGCAGCGAGATCCGCGCCGTGCCGTCCTCTCGGCCGATGCCCAGGGTCTCGTCCTGCACGATGACGATGGAGCCGTAGGTGTAGGTCACCACCGAGCTCACCCGCGCGGTGCCGTCCTCCATCTCCTGCGCGTCCACGTCCGCGACGGAGATGCTGTCGAGACCGTCCGCGATGTCGGAGGCGATGAAGGCCGTGGGTGTGGTCAGCTCCTGCGCAGCGGCCAGGCCCTCGGTGTCCAGCGTCGTGTAGAAGGCCTGGGCGAGGTCCTGCGCCTCCTGGGCGCTCACCGGGGTTCCCGGCGCCTCTGAGGTCGGACCGGGGTCGCTCGCGGGTCCGTCACCGGAACCGCCGCCGTCCAGGCCGGTGGCGATGCTCCACACCAGCCAGCCGAGCAGCAGCGCCAGCGGGACGGCGAGCAGCCAGCCCAGCCACATGCTGCGGCGCGGGGCCGCCTGCTGGGGGCCGGTGCGGTGCGGGGCGGCGGGGGCGTGCTGGCCCTGGCCGCGCCCGTCCCGCTGGGGGCCGGCGGCGAGCCCGGAGGTCCGTGGCCCGGGCTCGGCCTGGCGCGGGAAGGACCTCGTCGGGTCGGCCTGGGGCACGGCCTGGGTGTGGTCGCCTGCAGCGCCGGCGGCGGCCCACCCCCCGGCAGCTGCTCCTGCCGCACCCGCTGCCGTGGCGCTGCGCCCGGCCGGGCTCGTGCCTGCGGCGACAGCGCCGAGCTCCTCGGCGGCTCGCGCGGCGCTCCAGCGGGATGAGGGGTCCGGATCGAGCATGCCCTGCAGGGCGGAGGTCAGCTCGCCGGCGTGCTGCGGTGGACGGGGGTCCTCCCGCGCGATCGTGTGCAGTTGGGCGACGGCGTTGGGCCGCTCGTCGAAGGGTCGACGCCCCTCGACCGCGGCGTAGAGCGTCGCGCCCAGCGCCCAGACGTCCGAGGCGGTGCTCGGGTCCTCTCCGCGGGCGAGCTCGGGGGAGAAGTAGGCGGCCGTGCCCGAGACGAAGCCGGTCCGGGTGAGCTGGGGGTCCTCGTCGGCCCGGGCGATGCCGAAGTCGGTGAGCTTGGCGTCGTGCCCCTCGCCACCGGTGAGCAGCACGTTGGCCGGCTTGACGTCACGGTGCAGGATGCCGGCCCGGTGGGCGGCGGCGAGCGCGGTGGCCATCTGGGCACCGATGGCGGCGACCTGGGTCGGTGGGAGTCGGCGACCGTCGGCGATGAGCTCGGCGAGCGAGGGGCCCTCGATGAACTCCATGACGATCCAGGGCGAGCCCTCGTGCTCGAAGGCGTCGTAGACGCGCACGACGTGCTGGTGGGCCAGGGTGGCGCTGGTGCGGGCCTCCCGGAAGCCGCGGCTCAGGAGGATCTCGGTGTCGGTCTCGCCACCGACGCGCTTGAGTGCGACCTGTCTGCCGAGGTTCTCATCGGTCGCCAGCCAGACGTGTCCGCCGCCACCCCGGCCGAGGGTGCGGACGATGCGGTAGCGGTCGGCGACCAGGGTGGGGTCCTGGTCGGCCGGCGCCGGGGCCGTGGTCTCGGCGTCGTGCTCTGCGTCGTGCGGGTCCGCCATGGTCACCTCCGATCAGCGCAAGGGTAGCCCGAACGGGCTCACGGTTCGACGGTGATGGCCTGGTCCTGCCGCAGCGCGGTGAAGAGCTGGCCGGCGCGCTCCTCGTCCCAGAGCACGGCACTCCCGACCTCGGTGGGGTAGTTGGGGTTTGCGACGGGGACGGTCACCGAGTTGCCGTTACCGCCGGCGACCTGGCGCATCGCCCAGGCCATCCGGCCGGCCTCGAGCATCGAGGTGTCGTCCCCGAGGCTGATGGCCGAACCCGTGGCCGTGCCCACCTCGTGCAGCCGCCACGGGACCAGGGCGGTCGACGGGGTGAGGGTCTTGTCCACGAGCGCGGAGAGGAACTCCCGCTGCCGCTCCACCCGGCCGATGTCGCCGCGCGGGTCGCTGTAACGCATCCGGACGTAGCCCAGCGCCTGCTCCCCGGCGAGCTCCTGGCAGCCCGCGGGCAGGTCGATGTGGGCCTTGTCGTCCACGATCGGCGCCTCCAGGCACATCTCCACGCCACCGACCCCGTTGACGACATCGACGAAGCCGCCGAAGCCGATCTCCATGTAGCCGTCCACGGGCAGCCCGGTGGCGCGCTCGACGGTGTCGACGAGCTGCTCGGGGCCGCCGTTGGCATGGGCGGAGTTCAGCTTGTTCCAGCCGGCGTCCCGGATCTCGACGTAGCTGTCGCGCGGCAGGCTGACCAGGGTCGGCTCGCCGAAGGTCGGCACGTGCAGGAGCATGACGGTGTCGGCGCGGTGCCCCTCGGTGAAGCCGGTGCCGAACTCCCCGCGCTGCTCCTCCGAGAGCTGCTCCCGGCTGTCGGTGCCGACGAGCAGGTAGTTCTCGCCCTGGGCCGCTGCGGGCCGGTCCGCCACGTCGGGGGTCGCGTCGAGCCGGTTGACGCTGCCCCACACGAGGGAGACCACGACGATCATCGTCACGAGGTAGGCGACGAGCGCGAGGGCCAGCAGCGCCATCACCCGGCGGACCCCGTAGCGGGGGCGTCGACGCCCGCGACCCCGGTCACGCGGGGGTGCGGCATACCGTTCCCCGCGGTCGTCATACCGGTCCTGGTCCTCGTCGTACCGCCGGTGGTCCTCGTCGTACTGCCGGTGGTCCTCGTCGTACTGCCGGTGGTCCTCGTAGGCCCGGTGCTGGGAATCCTCGTCGCGTCGGCCGCGGGGCGGCAGCGGGATCCGCTCGGTGGCGTCGGGGTCGTGGCGGTGGCCCTCGCGCGGGGTTCGCGGCATCGGGCGGGTCCAGTCGTCCTGCGGATGGTCGGGCACGGGACGCAAGACTACGTGCTCGACCTTGCGCCGGGCTGGGAGTGCCGCGCCGCCGCGCGCGTCCGGTGCGGGGTAGCCTCGCGAGGTGAGTTCAGCGTCGCGGCCCGTGTCCCTGCCCCCCGTGTCGGTGATCATGACCGTCCTGGAGGAGGAGCAACACCTCCCGCACGCCGTGCGCTCGGTGCTGGCCCAGGACTACCCGGGGGTGCTGGAGGTCGTCGTCGCCGTCGGGCCGAGCCGCGACCGGACCCGGGAGGTCGCCGACGGGCTCGCGGCGGCGGATCCGCGGATCCGGGTCGTGGACAACCCCTCGGGCCGCACCCCCGACGGCCTCAACGCCGCCCTTGCCGCGACCAGCCACGAGGTCGTCGTGCGGATGGACGGCCACGGGGAGCTGAGCGAGGGCTACATCCGTCGCGCGGTCGAGATCCTGGAGGAGACCGGCGCGGCCAACGTCGGGGGCATCATGCTCGCCGAGGGGGTCGGCACCCTGCAGGAGACGGTCGCCCTGGCGATGCGCTCGCCGCTCGGGATGGGCAGTGAGCGCTTCCATGTCGGTGGGGAGGCCGGGCCGGCCGACACCGTCTTCCTCGGGGTCTTCCGCCGCGAGTGGCTGCACCGCGTGGGCGGCTACGACCCGACCTTCACCCGCGCGCAGGACTGGGAGATGAACCACCGGATCCGCCAGGCGGGGGGCACGGTGTGGTTCACCCCGGAGCTCACCGTCACCTACCGCCCCCGGTCCAGCTTCGGTGACCTGGCGCGTCAGTTCTACGGCAGCGGGCAGTGGCGCCGACAGGTCGTCCGGCACCATCCCGACTCGGTCAACGCGCGCTACCTGGCGCCGCCGGTGACCCTCGTCCTGGTCGCCGCGGGCGCGGTCGGTGGGCTGGCGTGGCGTCCGCTGTGGCTGCTGCCCGCGGGGTATGCCGCCGCCGTGACCCTCGGCGGGGCCTGGATCTCCCGCCACCACGGGAGGGCCGTCATGGCGCGCATGCCGGCGGTCCTGGCGACGATGCACCTCACGTGGGGGGCCGGCTTCCTGCGCGGCCCCCGTCGCCGGGGCTGAGCTCAGGCCGCGGGGGTGGGCTCCGGGGTGGGCTCGTCCAGGGCGATCCGCAGCTCGGGCTCGGTCTTCTCGACGACCTCCTCGACGGTGACACCCGGCGCGAGCTCGCGCAGCACGAGCCCCTCGGGCGTGACGTCGATGACCGCGAGGTCGGTGATGATGCGCTGCACGACCTTGAGGCCGGTGAGGGGCAGGTCGCACTCGGAGACGATCTTGGCCGAGCCGTCCTTGGCGACGTGGTCCATGAGCACGACGACCTTCTTGGCGCCGAGGACGAGGTCCATCGCCCCACCCATGCCCTTGACCATCTTGCCGGGGATCATCCAGTTGGCGATGTCGCCGGCGGCCGAGACCTGCATGGCGCCGAGGATGGCGGCGTCGACCTTGCCGCCCCGGATCATCCCGAAGCTCGTCGCCGAGTCGAAGAAGCTCGCGCCGGGACGGACCGTGACGGTCTCCTTGCCGGCGTTGATGAGGTCGGGCACCTCCTCACCCTCGTAGGGGTAGGGGCCGACGCCGAGGATGCCGTTCTCGGACTGCAGGACGAGCTCGACGTCGTCGGGCACGTAGTTGGGGACCAGGGTCGGCATACCGATGCCGAGGTTGACGTAGTCGCCGTCGTGCAGCTCGGCGGCGGCGCGTGCGGCCATCTCCTCGCGGGTGAGCGCCATCGGTCAGGCCTCCTGGGTCTGGTCGGTGGGGGTCGGGGTCTGCCCGGGGCGCGGGCGGGTGGTGCGCTTCTCGATCTTCTTGTCGGTGGCCTGCTCGGGGGTGAGCGCCAGGACACGCTGGACGTAGATGCCGGGGAGGTGCACGTCGTCCGGGTCGATCTCGCCGGGCTCGACGAGCTCCTCCACCTCGGCGACGGCGATCTGGGCCGACATGGCGCACAGCGGGTTGAAGTTGCGCGCGGACTGGTTGAAGACGAGATTGCCGTGCCGATCGCCCTTGGCGGCCCGGACCAGGGCGAAGTCGGCGAAGATGGCGTGCTCGAGGACGTAGTCGCGGGCGTGTCCGCGCACCTCGAACTCACGGGTCTCCTTGGCGGGCGACTCCTTGACGACGTTGCCCTCGCTGTCGTACAGCCACGGCATACCCCCTTCGGACACCTGCGAGCCGACCCCGGTCGGGGTGAAGAAGGCGGGGATCCCGGCGCCACCCGCGCGCAGCTTCTCCGCGAGGGTGCCCTGCGGGGTGAGCTCGACCTCCAGCTCGCCGGAGAGGTACTGCCGGGCGAACTCCTTGTTCTCCCCGACGTAGGAGGCGATGACCCGGCGGATGCGACCCTCCGCGAGGAGAAGCCCCAGCCCGGCGCCGTCGACGCCGCAGTTGTTGGAGGCGACCTCGAGATCCTTCGTGCCCTGCTCGAGCGCCTGGTGGATGAGCACGGTGGGGATGCCGGAGAGCCCGAAACCACCCACGGCGACGGTCATGCC
Organism: Serinicoccus profundi; assembly: GCF_008001015.1. NCBI lineage: Bacteria > Bacillati > Actinomycetota > Actinomycetes > Micrococcales > Ornithinimicrobiaceae > Serinicoccus > Serinicoccus profundi. The sequence continues at coordinate 976,844 of NZ_CP042862.1, forward strand.
GTCGGTGAGCCCCTCGAGCGCCTCCACGGCGGAAGCGACGACCTTGTCCATGGCGGCGAGGCTACCCGGCGCCCGGTCAGCCCCCGAAGGCGGTCCGATCCTGCGGGAGGTGGTCCACGCCCTCGGAGCCCCACCGGGGATCCTGCGCGTCGGGGACGGTGCCGTGGACCAGCACCGCCGAGGCGTCGTGGAACAGCACCTGGAGGACCTGGCGGACGAAGCGGCCCGGGTCGGTGGTGGCGAGCAGGGCCCGGGACCCGGACGGGAGGTCCGGGAGCCCGTCGACCAGCTCGGCGTAGGCCACCCGCTCGCCGCCGCTGACGAGGGCGGTGTCCTGCTCCTCGGCCTCGTCCCACGGGGTGAAGTCGTCGGCGTAGCTGGCCAGCTCGGCGGCCTCGTCCATGACGCCCGAGCGCAGCTCGCCGGAGTAGCGACGGGCCAGTGCGGGCAGGGTGACCGCCACGACCTCGTCGGAGTCCTCCGCGACCGGGCTGTCCGGGTCGGCGGTGACCAGGACGTCCGCCCCCTCGTGGGCGTCCACGGTGAGCGTGGCACCCACGGACCACACCGCCAGCGCCCAGTAGGCGAGCCTCCAGTGCGGCGCGGGGAGGTCGACGAGGACCACGGAGCCGGGCTGGACGTCCAGCCCCTCCTGGAGCGCGTTGGAGGCCTTGGCGACCCAGGTGCGCAGGACCTTGCGGGAGATCTCGATGCGCTCCCCGGTGCCGTCGGGTCGGTCGTCGTAGTAGGTGAGAGCCGGGCGGGTGGCGTCGGCGGCCACGGCCCGCGCCAGGATCTCGTGAGGCGCATGCACGCACCCACGCTAACGGGTGCCCTTGCGTCCGCGGCAACCAGAACGGCAGGGTTGCGGGTTGTGGACACCGCCCGACACCGCGTATGGCGCCCGGTCACCCCCCTCGACATCGGGGCGACCTGGGGCACGCTGCGTCGTGGGGCGGGCGACCCCGCGTGGACCGTGGCCGGGGGAGCGCTCTGGCGTGGCGTGCGCACCCCGGCGGGCCCGGCCACCCTCCGGCTGCCCCGCCGCACCCCGGACGCACCGGTCGCGGCGCAGGCCTGGGGGGCCGGTGCGGACTGGCTGCTGGAGCGCCTGCCCCGGATGCTGGGGGAGGAGGACGACACCCGGGGCTTCACCCCGGTGCACGAACCGGTGGCGCGGGCCCTGCGCCTGCACCCTGGCTGGCGGGTGCCCCGGACGGGTCTGGTCCTGGAGGCGCTGGTGCCGGCCGTCATCGAGCAGAAGGTCACCGGCCAGGAGGCGTTCTCCGGGTGGCGTCGGATGGTGCTGCGCTTCGGCGAGCCCGCCCCGGGCCCCGGCTCGGGGCTGGGGCTGCGTGTCCCCCCGTCGGCCGAGACGCTGGTGGGTGTCCCCTCGTGGGAGTGGCTGCGCGCCGGGGTCAGCCCGCAGCGGGCCGACACCGTGCTCCGCGTGGTCCGGGTCGCCGCCCGGATGGAGGAGTGCACGAGCCTGACCCACGCCGCCGCCCGCGCCCGGCTCACCGCCATACCCGGCGTGGGGGTGTGGACCGCCGCCGAGACCGCGCAGCGGGCCCTCGGAGACCCGGACGCCGTGTCCTTCGGCGACTACCACGTCGCCGCCAACATCGGGTGGGCGCTCACGGGGCGTCCCGTCGACGACCGTGCCCTGGTGGGGGTGCTGGAGCCCTACGTAGGCCAGCGCTACCGCGTGCAGCGGCTGCTCGAGCTGTCCGGGGCCATGCGTCCGCGGCGTGGTCCGCGGATGGCCCCGCGGACGCACCTGCCGATCAGCCGCCCGCGCGGTCGGTGACGACGCGGACGCGGGCCGGGAGGTCCTCCGCGCTCAGCGCCACCTCGAGCCGCGCCGCGACGCGGCCGGCGAGCACCGGGTCGGCCGCGTGCACCGTGAGGCCCTCCTCGACGGAGCCACCGACCCGTGCCCCGGGGTGGCCCAGGAGCGCGAGGTCCGTGGCTCGCCGCACGCGGCGTTCCTCGGGCTCGGGGACGACGGAGGGCAGGCCCACGGACCGGGCCGCCTCGCTGCCCGGTGGGGCGCCGAGAGCAGCGCGGACCGCCTCGCGGTGACCGAGGGCGAACCAGTCGCCCGGGCCGGTACGCACCAACGAGCGGGCGCCGCCGCCGTCCTCGTGCGTGACGACGTGCGCGAGCCCCCGCACCAGGGCCGCGCCGATCCCGCTCGCCTTGCCCTTGACGAGGTCGGCGGCCGGCGAGCTCGTCGGCGACCGCGCGGCTCGTGACGGCCAGCGGCCGCCCGTCGACATCGGTCGTGCCCCGCAGATCCTCCAGCACGTCGAGGCCGTGGGCCCCGAGCGCGATGTCGGTCTGCCCCTCGCGCCACGGCCGCCCGGCGGTGTCGCTGAGGAGCAGCCCGAAGCGTGGACGGGCGGCCGGGTCGAGCGAGGCGTGGTGCGCCATCAGTTCCTCGTGCAGGGTCTTCGCGGCGGCGTCCGGGTCGCGCGGCAGCACGAGGAGCGCGTCGGTGGCGCCGGTGTTGCTGGCATCGACCCCCGCAGCGGCCAGGACCGGGCCGGCGGCCGACTCGACCACCTGGGTCAGACCGGCGGGCGTGAGGCGCTCGGCCACGACCCGCACCGTGTGCTCACGCACCACCTGCTCGCGGTCGACGGGGGGTTCGTGACGCAGCCCGAGCGCCTTGGACACCAGCTTGCTCGACACCACGACGACGTCCCCCGTCCGCACCCCGCCCCAGCGGGAGGCGGCGGTGACGAGCGCGTCCGCCAGGTCCAGCCCTGCGGTGACCTCGGGCATGCCGGTGAGCGGGAGCAGCTTGACCTCCCCGACCTCCCCGACCTCGTCGATCTCGCCGGGCGCCATCACCGCTGCCCGGCCGGCGCGGCGGCGAGGTCGCGGCCGAACTCCAGCGCTGCGCCGGCCAGGCGCGCGGCACCCGCCTGGTCGCGCATGAGCAGGTCGAGGGAGCGGACCTCGAGGCTCGTCGGGTAGGCCGCGTCGGCGTCCGCGTCGTCGACGAGCCATCCGTCGAGGAAGTCGGCATAGAGGCCCGCCACCCCGGCCGCGCTCACCTCCACCCCGAGGGGCTGCAGGCACGCGTCGGCGTGACCGCGGACGGGTCGCCCGCCGAGCAGGGGGCTGACCCCCACCACGGGGGCCCGGGTTCCGCGCAGCGCCTCCCGGACACCGGGGACCCCCAGGATGATCCCGATGGAGACCACCGGGTTGCTCGGGGGCAGCAGCACGAGGTCGGCCGAGCGGATCGCGTCGAGGACCCCGGGGGCGGCGCTGGCCTGCGCGAGCCCGGCGACGGTGAAGCGACGGGCCGGGACCGCCGCCCGGTGCCGCACCCACCACTCCTGGAAGTGGATGGCACGCTCGCTCTCCCCGTCGTCGACGACGACGTGGGTCTCGATGGGGGCGTCGGTCGCGGGGAGCAGGCGCACCCCGCGCTCCGGCAGGCCCCAGCGCTGCGCGAGGGACGCGGTCACCTCGCTCAGCGTGCGACCCTGCGCCAACCACCTCGTCCGGGCCAGGTGGGTGGCCAGGTCCTGGTCGCCCAGCGTGAACCAGTCCGGCCCGACGCCGAGGGTCCGCAGCTCCTCGGAGACGCGGGTGGACTCCCCGGCGCGACCCCACCCCTGGGCCTCGTCGACCGACCCGCCGAGGGTGTAGAGCAGGGTGTCGAGGTCCGGGCATACCCGCAGGCCGACGAGGGTGATGTCGTCGCCCGTGTTGCCCACGACGGTGACCGCAGGGGGCCCCGCGGAGCCGTCGGCGGTGAGCGCGTCGAGGAGGCCGCGGGTGAACCGCGCACCCCCGACGCCGCCGGCCAGAACGGTGATCTGCATGCCGACATTGTGGGCGGCCCGACAGCTCCTAGCAGATCCGGGGTTGACTAGAGCGGATGACACGCGTGTAATTCAGGTGTTGCGATCTTGCACCGGAGCACCTTCGGCGGCGAGGACGTGGCCGGCGCGAGGTGTAGGCGAGAGGTCGAGGAGGAGCCATGCACGAGCTGGAACTAATGTCGATGATGCACGCGATCGACGAGACGGAGGAGATGTCCTGGCAGGAGCGGGCGCTGTGCGCGCAGACCGATCCTGAGGCGTTCTTCCCGGAGAAGGGCGGATCCACCCGCGAGGCCAAGAAGGTCTGCGTCGGGTGCGAGGTCCGCTCGGAGTGCCTGGAGTATGCCCTGTCCAACGACGAGCGCTTCGGGATCTGGGGCGGCCTGTCCGAGCGCGAGCGGCGCAAGCTCAAGAAGCGCGCGGTCTGAGCGCGCGGCGCTCGCCCACCGCTGGGTCCCACCAGCGTCCACCGGCCCCTGCCATGTCGACGAGCCCTGCACCCCCTGCCGATCCACCCCGTTCCGGACGCGCCGCGGTCGACGACGTCACGGTCGTCCTCCTGTGGTCCCCCGGCCCTCTCCCCGACCTCGACGAGGACGGGGCCGGCGAGGACGAGCACGTCCAGTGCCTGCGGGCGGTCGCGGGCCAACGGCGGCCGGCACGACGGGTGCTGCTCCTGCACCCCGATCCGGGGGGTGAGCACGGGCGGGAGCTGAGCGGCCTCGCCCTCGAGCTCGGTCTGGACCTCACCCTGCTCGCGCTCGACGGCACCGACCGCGCAGCGCAGGTGGCGTCCGCGCTCGCCGCGCTCTCCGGCTCGCCGGGCCACTGGGTCTGGTTCCTCACCCCCGACGCCGTCCCGGAGCCGGGGGCGCTGTCCGCGCTCGTGGGTGCTGCCCGCCGCAGCAGCAGGGTCGGGGTCGTCGGGCCCAAGCTCGTCCGCCTGGACCAGCCCCGTCTGCTGCGCTCGATGGGACACCACCTCACCCCCGCCGGTCGCGTCGTGGACCCGACGACCATGGCCCTCGTCGACCAGGGCCAGCTGGACCTGCGGCAGGACGTGCTCGGCGTGCCGCTCAGCGGATCGCTCGTCGACGTCACCCTGCTGACCCGGATCGGTGGGCTGGACCCCGCCTTCGCGGCCGATGGGGTGGACGGGCTGGACCTGGGCTGGCGCAGCCACCTGGCCGGCCACCGGGTGGTCGTCGCCCCCGACGCCGTGGTGCGCCTCGGCGACGCCGGGCTCGGGGTCGAGGAGACCCTGCGCACCCGTGCGCGGACCCGTCAGCTCGCCCTGGCCCGCGGGCCGTGGTGGGCCGCTCCCGGGAGAGCGCTCGGCGTGCTGCTCACCAGTCTGGTCGCCGCGGCCCTGCTCCTGCTCGTGAAGCGTCCCGCGGAGGCCGCGGGGGAGTGGGCCGACGTCCGCGCCGTCCTGCGCCCCGCGCGGGGCTGGGCGGCCCGGCGGAGGTTCCGTCGGGCGCGGACGGTCGCGCCGCGTGACCTGTCCGGGCTGCACGAACCCCGCGCGGCGGGGTGGCGCGCCACACTCGACACGGTCGGCGACGCGCTGGACCCCCGCGCCCGCCGGTCCCGTGCCCAGGTACGGCGTGGCGCGGCGGTCGGGGCCACCGAGAGCGGACCGGTGTCCGAGGAGTTCGACGACCTCGGGGGAGAGCGACGAGCCGGGCGCTGGTGGAGCTGGCCCCTGGTCGCCGCCTGCGTCGTGGCCCTCGGCCTCACCGGATGGTGGACGCTCGGCCTCTGGGCGGGGCTGGACCCGGCCGGAGCGGGATGGTCCGGGGGCGAGCTCGGGGTCGGGGTGAGCGATGCCGCGGGCCTGTGGTCCTCTGCCGTCGAGGGGTGGCGTGGAGGGGGACTCGGGCACGCCGACGCCCCGCAGACCTGGCTCGTCCAGCTCGCCGTCGGGGCCGGTGCGCTCGGACTCCTCCCGGGTGCCGGGCGCGACACCGCCGGTGTCGCCCTGGCCTGGATGCTGGCGCTGGGCCCCACCCTCAGCGTCGTCACGGCCTATCTCGGGCTGCGGCGGGCCACGGAACGCCGGTGGGTGCGTGCCGCACTCGCCCTCGGATGGGGCGTGGCCTCACCCCTGACGGTGGCCCTCGGGCAGGGCCGGGTCGGCCCGGTCGTGGTGCACGTGCTCGCGCCCCTGCTCGTCGCGGGGCTGGTCGTCCTCGCCCACCGGGACCGCGGGGTGCGCCGGGCCGCTGCGGCCTTCGCCTGCGTCCTCGGCCTCGCCGTGGCCGCCCCGTGGGTGCCCTCCCTGCTCGTGCTCGGCACGGTGGCCGGCCTGCTGGTCGTGCTGCTGGGCCGCGGCGCAGCGCGGTGGCGGGGCGCCACGGTGGCCGTGCTGCCCTGGCTGCTCATGGTGCCGTGGTGGGGTGCGATCGCCACGCAGCCGCTCCGGCTGCTCGGGGGGGCCGGGGCCACCTCCGCCGTGGTCGAGCTGCCCGCGGCCGCGCCGCTGTGGCAGCTGCTGCTCCTGCACCCGACCGGGGTGGACGGTCTTGGTCTGGCGGCGGTGCCGTTGTGGCTCGTCCTCCCGTGGTGGGTGGCGGCGCTCGTGGGGGTGTTCCGACGTGGAGCACCCGGCCGGCGTGCCGCGACCCTGCTCCTCGTGGCGCTGGTCTGCCTCCTCGCCGCACAGGTGGCCGCCCGCACCTCCCTCGGCGTCCTGCCGGAGGGGCACCCGGAGGAGGGACTGCTGGTGACGATGTGGCCGGGTCCACTCCTCTCCCTCGCAGGCGCCGCGCTCCTGCTGGGCGCGGCCGTGAGCCTGGACGGTCTCGTGCGGCGCTCGCGCCCGGGTCGCGGCCGGGTGCTCTCGCGGGTGGCCGTCCTCGGGGTCCTCGCCGCCCCCCTCGCCCTGGCCGGATCGGCGCCGTGGACCACCGACCGGACGGCGCTGGAGGTCGCGGCCGAGCCGCTCCCGGCGGTAGCGGTCGAGCAGGCTCACGGACCGGCAGCCCTGCGCACCCTCGTCCTCCGCCCGCGCGGGGAGGGGCTGCTCGTCGACCTCCGGGGGGCGGAGGCCGAGCCGAGGAGGATCCTGCGTGACCGCACGATCGAGCTCGCGGCGGCCCGGCCGACCCCCCAGCAGACCCGCGTGGAGCGCACCGTCCTGTCGCTCGTCGGGGGCGCCCCGGCGGACCAGGCGCAGCGCGAGCTGCTCGACCTCGGCGTCGGTTACGTCCTGCTCGACGCCGACGAGAGTCATCCCGCTGTGAGCGACCTCGACCGGGTCTCGGGGCTCACCCGGGTCTCCAGCCCGCCGGGGTCGGTGCTGTGGCGCATGGTCGACGGCGACCCGGCGCGCAGCCGCGTCGTGGACGCGGAGGGCAGGAGCGTGATGACGCTGCCGGCCGACGGGCCGCACGGAGCCGCCTCAGGGGTCGTCGACGTCCCCGAGGGTGGAGCCCTCGCCGTGGCGGAGGGAGCAGAGTGGGCGGAGGTCGCCCGGGTCGAGGTGGACGGTGCGCCGGTCCCCGTGGAGGACCCCGGCCGCATCGCGCTGCCGGAGGGCCGGCATACGGTCGAGGTGGCGCAGGCGACCCCCGGGCTGCCGTGGCAGGTCCTCGCCCTGGCGCTCGCCGGGATCGTCGGCTTCCTCGCCCTCCCGGTCGGACGCTCCGAGGACGAGCCGCAGGAGGAGCAGCGATGAGCGTGTCAGAGCCCGGTCGTTCCACCCGCCGCTGGCTCCCGACGGCCCTGGGAGGCGCGGCCGTGGCCGCCCTCGTCTGGACGTCCACCCTGCCCGGCGCCTGGGGCCCCGGGAGCAGCGGCGGCCAGGAGGACGCGTCCGGGCCGGCCGGGACCTCCGCAGGAGAGGGGCAGGCCCCGGCCTTCGTCGAGGACGCAGCACTCGCGTGCGCCGGGGTCGAGGGCCTGACCGGGCAGGCGTCCGCCGCCGTGGCGCCGCAGGAGCTGGTGTCCGCGACCGGCGACGGCGAGGGCCGGCTGCGGGTGCTCTCCGGGGGATCCGTGGCCGACCAGGTGTCCCTCCCGTCCGCCGGGGCCGCCACGGCGGCCCTCGACGCAGGAGGGTCGGCGCTGATCACGGCGACCGGCAGCGCGGTGCCGGGTCTGGTCGCCGGGCAGCTCCTCGTCGGCACGGGAGGGGGCGCAGACCCTGCGTCCCCGACGGGGGACGAGCAGGAGGCGGCACCGACCCCCGCGGCCCGGGGCCTCGCGCTGTCCGGCTGTGTCGAGCCGGGGGAGGAGCACTGGCTGCTGGCCGGGGGAGCCGCCCCGGGACGCACGGAGACCCTGGTGCTCACCAACCCCAGGGCCGACCCGGTCCGGGTCGACCTCGAGCTCCGCGGGCAGGACGGGCCGGCCGAGGTCACCGGTGGCGCCGGGCTGGTGGTGCCTCCTGACGACCAGCTGGCGGTGCCGGTCGACGCCCTCGCCGCGGGGGTCGAGGCGCCCGCTCTGGGCGTGAGCGCCGAGGGCGGTCCGGTGGCGGCACAGCTCGTCGAGACCGTCAGGGACGGCACGACCGACCTGGGGCTGAGCATCTCCTCACCGTCCGCCGCGCCGGCCCGTGACCTCGTCGTCCCGGCGGTTCCGGGCGACGTGGAGCGGCAGGACCTCGTGCTGCGCGTGCTCGCCCCCGACGGGCCCGCCGTGGTCGAGCTGGTCGCGCTGACCGAGGCCGGCGCGGCGACCCCTGAGGCCGCCGCGGTGCGGGTGGAGGCCGGGTCCACCACCGACGTCCCGCTCGAGGGGCTGCCCGAAGGGCCCGTGGGGCTGCGCCTGCGCTCGGACGCCCCGGTCACCGCCTCCCTCCAGGTGCGGGTGGCGCCCTCCGGCGACGATCCTATCGAGGCGGACGCCGCCGCGAGCACGGACGCCGCCGCGAGCACGGACGACGCGGCGTCGTCGTCCGCGCCGCCGTCGGAGGACGGCACCACCGTGGTGCGACCGGCCGGTGACCTCACCTGGCTGCCCTCCACCGCCCTGAGCGCGCAGCCCGTCGGCGCCGCCGTGCCCGCCGCCGAGGTGCCCGACGCGCGCTGGGAGCTCTCCCTGACGGTCCTCGACGCGACGACCGCGCAGGTGCTCCTGCTGTCGGAGGACGCCGGGGTCAGCACCCGGACTGTCGAGCTCGCCCACGACTCCAGCACGGTGCTCGACCTGCCGCAGGGCACGGCCGCGGTCTGGGTGCGACCGGCGGAGGTCGACCTGCCCCCCGTGTCGGCAGCCCTGCACGTGACCGGGCAGGACGAGCTGGGTCCCTACCGCGCCGCGACGACGCTGCGGCCGGTGCCGTGGACCAGGGCGGTCGCCGACGTCAGCAGCGTCATCCCCTGACCCGTCCGGCTCAGAGGAGGTCCTCCGGGTCGCGGCCGAGCATGCGGGCGACCTGCTCGACGACGACCTCGGTGACCAGCGCCGCGAGCTCGGCCTCGTCGCGGGCCCGATGCTCCACGGGGCGGCGGTAGACCACCAGCCGGGCGGGCATCCCTCGCTCGGCGGGGAACAACCGGCCGAGCGCGACCCCGTGCTCCCACGGAGCAGGGTCCGAGGGCGGCACGTCCTCGACCGCGAGCTCCAGCCCCAGCTCGGCGTCCAGCCGCCGCTCCAGCGACTCCGCGGCGTCGAGGACGAGCTCGTCGAAGCGGTCCCGACGGGTGCTCATCGCCGGGATGCGGGGGCGGGCCAGGGGCCCGCGCAGCCCGTGCCCGCGACGGTCGCGGCGTGTGCTCATGCCCAGCGACCCTAGAGCACCCGGGACGCCGGCCCGGGGTGGCACCGCAGGATCGTGGGTGGGGGCGCCTAGAGTGTCAGGCGTGACCCTCACTCGCCAGTGCTCGAAGACGGCGTGCGTCCGCCCCGCCACGTCGACGCTCACCTACGTCTACGCGGAGCAGACCGCCGTGCTGGGGCCGTTGGCGACCTATGCCGAGCCCCACAGCTACGACCTGTGCGAGGTGCACGCCACCCGGCTGACGGCACCGCGGGGCTGGGACGTCGTGCGTCTGGAGCTGCCCGAGGGCGAGCCGCGCCCGCCGGTCGACGACCTGGCCGCGCTGGCCGACGCCGTGCGCGAGCACCGCGGCACCATCGTGCGCGTCGATCACGCCGCCGACACCGAGCGTGAGGGCGCCACGGTCACCGAGATCGCCCGTCGAGGTCACCTCCGGGTGCTGCGCGACCGCTGACCGCAGATCGGGGGAGCGAGCAGTGAGCATGCGGGTCGCCGATGTCGTCACCGCCTACGACATCCGCGGTCGATCACCCGGCGCGCTGAGCCCGGACGTCGCCCGGGCGCTCGGCTCGGCCTTCGCCCAGGTCGTCGTCCTCCCCGAGGGCGGCAGCGGCGTGGTCGTCGGCCGGGACATGCGCGCGACGTCCCCGGCACTCGCGGACGCCTTCGTCGAGGGCGTGAGGTCCCACGGGGTCGGGGTCACCCTGCTCGGCCTGTGCTCGACCGACGCGCTCTACTACGCCAGCGGCGCGCGGGCGGAGCCGGGCGCCATGGTCACCGCCAGCCACAACCCGGCCGGGGACAACGGCATCAAGCTGTGCCGCAGCGGGGCGCGGCCGGTCGGTCGGGACTCCGGCCTGGGCGAGATCCGCGACCTGGCGCAGTGGATCCTCGACCGCGGCGCCCTGCATACCTCCCCGGCCACGACGCCCGGGGAGGTCCGCGAGGTGGACCTCCTCGACGACTACGCCGCCCACCTGCACTCCCTCGTCGACCTCGGCGGGATCCGCCCCCTGCACGTCGTCGTGGACTCCGGCAACGGCATGGCCGGGCACACCGTGCCCGCCGTCCTGACCGGCGACCTGCCGCTGCGCCTCGACCAGCTCTACGCCGAGCTCGACGGCACCTTCCCGCACCACGACGCCAACCCCTCGGACCCGGCCAACCTCCGCGACCTCCAGGGCGCCGTCGTCTCCGCGGGTGCCGACCTGGGCCTGGCCTTCGACGGTGACGCCGACCGGGTCGTCGTCGTCGACGAGCGCGGCGCCGTCGTGCCGGCCAGCGCCCTGGCGGCGCTCATCGCCACCCGGGAGCTCGCCCGCGAGCGCTCCCTGGGCAGGTCGTCCGCGCGACCCACGGTCGTCCACGGCTCGATCGTCTCGCGCAGCGTGCTCGAGGTGGTGGAGGAGATGGGGGGCCGGTTGGTGCGCTCGCCGGTCGGCCACTCCTTCGTCAAGGCGGCCATGGCCGAGCACGGTGCCGTCTTCGGGGCCGAGCACTCGGCGCACTACTACTTCCGCGACTTCTGGTATGCCGACAGCGGCCTGCTCGCGGCGATGCACGTCCTCGCCGAGCTCGGTCGGCAGGACGCCCCCCTGTCGCACCTGCTCGCGCCGTTCGCCCGCTACGCCGCCTCAGGGGAGATCAACAGCTCGGTGGGGGACACCGGTGCCGCCGTCGAGCGGGTGCGCCGCTGGGGACAGGAGCGGCAGGCGCGCGAGGTCGAGGGCGACGGCCTGGTCCTCCTGGCCGAGGACCCCTACTGGTGCGTGTCCCTGCGGTCGAGCCACACCGAGCCGCTGCTGCGGCTCAATGTCGAGGCCCGCGACGGTGAGACGATGGCGCAGGTCCGGGACGCCGTCCTGGACCTCGTGAGACAGGAGGCCTGAGATGGCACGACCGGAGTACGACCCCTGGGTGCGCAGCATCCTGCGCTGCCCGGCCAGCGGTCATGAGCTGCTCGACGTGATCGATGGGGCCGGCAGCCCGGCGCTGCAGTGCGCCGAGGACTGCGGGGGCGAGGGCCGGCGTCGGCGATATCCCTGGCGCGACGGCATACCCGTGCTCCTGGTCGACGACGCCGATGTCGTCACCGTCGCCGACTGACACCGCGGAGGTCACGTGCCCTACATCGACGAAGCACTGCTGGACGATCCCGACGAGCTCGCCCGCAAGGACTCCCGCGAGACCCTGCGCGCCCTGGCCAGCGCCGGCGCGCAGGTCCGGGAGGCGATGACCCTCGCCGAGGAGGCGGGGATCGACCGGCTCGCCAGCACCGACCGCCCCCGGTCGGTCCTGGTGGCCGCCATCGGCGGCACCTCGATCGTCGCCGACGTGCTCGAGCTGCTCGCCGAGCCCGGCTCACCGGTCCCGGTCCAGGCCCGGCGCAACCTTCCGCTCCCGGGGTGGGTGGGGCCTCTGGACCTCGTCGTCGCCGTGTCCCTGTCGGGCCGCGCGCCTGGCCCCCTCGCCGTGGCCGCCGAGGCGGCGCGCCGCGGCGCCATGCTGCTCACCGTCGGGGCTGACGACTCGCCGTTGGCCGAGGTATGCCGTCGCGCCCGAGGGGTGCACGTCGGCGTCGGGACCGGCGGGCGGACGAGCTCGCGCACCGCGCTGTGGACCCTGCTGACCCCGGTCCTCATCGGGGCCGACCGCCTCGGTCTGCTCGAAGCCTCCACCGACATGATCGCCGGCGTGGCCGACCGGTTGGACACCCGCGCCGGGCAGTTCCGCCCCTCCTCCGACGCCTTCGTCAACCCCGCCAAGGTGCTGGCGGTGCAGCTCGCGGAGACGGTCCCGGTCGTCCTCGGCGACGGTCCGCTCGGCGGGGTCGCTGCGGGCAGGGCGGCCTCGATGCTGGCCCGGACGGCACGGATCCCCGCCACCTTCGGCGAGCTGCCCGACGCGGCGAGCGGCATCGTGGCCTGCTTCGACGGCCCCTACACCCCGATCGGTGGGCGGCGGCCGGGGACCTACGACGACGCCCGGATCCGGCTCGGCGACATCGACACCTCGCGCTGGGAGCCGCACCACTTCGCCGAGCCGGAGGGCGAGCTCATGGAGCGGCCCACCGGGCCGGGCGGGGGAGCCCGCCAGGACGACATCTTCGCCGACCCCTACCTCGACGGCCCGGCGCCGCCCCGGTTGGGGCTGCTCATGCTCAGGGACGCTCCCGTGGAGCCGCCGTCGCCGACCTCGGTCCAGGCCGAGGCGCTGACCGACGCCGTGCTCACCACGGCACGGGAGGCGGGCGTGCGGGTCATGGAGGTCCAGGCCGAGAGCGGCCCGCCGATCGTCCGGCTCGCCGACCACCTCGTCGCCGTCGACTTCGCCGCGACCTACCTCGCGATCGGCCTCGGGCTGGACCCCTCGGTGTCCCCGCACGTGGCCGACCTGCGGGACCGCACGCGCTGAGCCTCCGGACGGGGGCGCAGGGCACGTCCACACGCCTGGGTGGTTGACTCGCTCCTGTGAGCAGTGACAGCGACGCCCCCGCTCCCGAGGCCGACCCGGTCGCGCGGCATACCCGCTCCCGACGCCACCTCGAGGACGACATCGAGCGCGACTTCGGCGAGAACCTCTCCTACGGCGCCTACCTCGACCTGCCCACCCTGCTCTCGGCGCAGCACCCGCGCTCGACCCCCGCTCAGCACGATGAGCTGCTGTTCATCATCCAGCACCAGACCACCGAGCTGTGGCTCAAGCTCGTCATCCACGAGCTGACCAGCGCCCGGGCCCTGCTCGCCGCCGACGACCACCGGCAGGCGCTCAAGCGGATCGCCCGGGTCAAGCACATCCAGGCCTCGATGACCGAGCAGTGGTCGGTCCTGGCGACCCTCACCCCGAGCGAGTACGCCCGGTTCCGCGCCTACCTGGCGACCGGCTCGGGCTTCCAGAGCTCGCAGTACCGCGCGGTGGAGTTCATGCTCGGCAACAAGAACGCCGCCATGCTGCCGGTCTTCGCGCACGATCCGCAGGTGCACGACGAGCTGTCCCGGTTGCTGCACGAGCCCAGCCTGTATGACGAGGTGCTGGCCTGGCTGGCGCGGCGCGGCCACGCGGTCCCCGAGGAGGTGCTGGGGCGCGACCTCTCCCAGCCCTACACCGCGCACCCCGGCGTCGTCGACGTCTTCTCCCGCATCTACGCCGACCCCGAGCAGCACTGGGCGGAGTACGAGACCGCCGAGGAGCTGGTCGACCTCGAGGACAACTTCCAGGTCTGGCGCTTCCGGCACCTCAAGACGGTCGAGCGCATCATCGGCAGCAAGCGGGGCACCGGCGGCTCCAGCGGCGTGCCGTTCCTGCGCCGCGCGCTGGAGCTGACCTTCTTCCCCGAGCTCTACGACGTGCGCTCGGCGATCCAGGACCTCGCCCCGCAGGGCTACCACGGAGGTGAGGGCCGTGGCTGAACCGGCCGAGCTGCAGCACGCCCGACAGCTGGACGCCCAGGACCCCCTGGCCGCGTTCGCCACGCGCTTCGAGCGGGCCGAGGGGGTCGTGGCGTACTTCGACGGCAACTCGCTGGGCCGACCGGTGGCCGGGGCGGCCCGGGCGATGGAGCGCTTCGTCCGCGAGGAGTGGGGCACGCGGCTCATCCGCGCCTGGGACGAGGGCTGGATGAGCTGGCCCGAGCAGGTCGGGGACCTCGTGGGGCAGGCCGCTCTCGGCGCGGCGCCCGGACAGACGGTCGTGGCGGACTCGACCACGGTGCTGCTCTACAAGACGCTGCGCGCCCTCGTGGACCATCAGCTGGCGCTCGACCCCGCCCGGGTCGAGCTCGTGCTCGACACCGACAACTTCCCGACCGATCGCTACGTCGCCGAGGGCATCGCGGCCGAGCGGGGGCTCACGCTGCGCTGGATCGACGCCGACCCGGCCTCCGGCGTCACCCCGGAGCAGGTGGAGGCCGTCGTCGGGGAGCGGACCGGGGTGGTCCTCATCTCGCACGTCGCCTACCGCTCCGGCTTCGTGGCGGACGCGCCCGGGATCACCCGGGTCGTCCACGACGCGGGTGCGCTGGTCCTGTGGGACACCTGCCACAGTGCCGGGTCGGTACCGGTGCTGGCCGACGCGTGGGGCTGGGACGCCGCCGTGGGCTGCGACTACAAGTACCTCAACGGCGGTCCGGGGGCGCCCGCGCACGTCTACCTCGCGCGGCGCCACCACGACCTGGCGACCCTCCGTCAGCCGGTCCAGGGGTGGATGGGCCGGCGGGACCCCTTCCTCATGGAGCAGGGCTACCAGCCCGCCGCGGGGATCCGATCCTTCGTCAGCGGCACCCCGCCCATCGTCGGGATGATCCCCGTCCGTCTCGGCGCGCAGCTGCTCGCCGAGGCGGGCATCGAGGCGGTCCGGCGCAAGTCGCTGCTGCTCACCGATCTCGCCTGGTCGATCGTGGACTCCTGGCCGCGCGACCTCGGGGTGGTCGTGGCCAGCCCGCACGAGCACGAGCGGCGCGGCGGTCACCTCACCCTGCGCCACCCGGGGTTCCAGGACGCTTACCCCCGGCTGTGGCGGCGCGGGGTCATCCCCGACTTCCGCTCACCGGACGGTCTGCGGCTCGGGCTGTCGCCGCTGTCGACGACCTTCACGGAGGTGTGGCAGGGGCTCGAGGCGATCCGGGAGGAGCTCGCCGGCTGAGGCGTGGTGCGGGGCGCCCCCGCCCCCGGGCCGGTCCCGATCTACCCTGGCAGGGTGAGCGACACCTCCCACTACGACCTCGTCATCATCGGCACCGGCTCGGGCAACTCGCTGGTCACCCCCGAGCTGGAGGGGCGGCGGATCGCCGTCGTGGAGGACGGTGTCTTCGGCGGCACCTGCCTCAATGTCGGGTGCATCCCCACCAAGATGTTCGTGTATGCCGCGGAGGTCGCCTCGACGATCCGGGACGCCGCGAGGTTCGGGATCGACGCGACGCTGGACCAGGTGCGCTGGGCCGACATCCGGGACCGCATCTTCGGCCGGATCGACCCGATCAGCGACGGCGGCCGCGACTACCGCGTCGAGGGGGAGCACACCGAGGCCTTCCTCGGTCACGCCCGCTTCACCGGCGACCACGACCTTGAGGTCGAGATCACCCGGCCCGGCGGCCACCACGAGCTCGGCTCGGTCCACCGTCTCACCGCCGACCAGATCGTCATCGCGACCGGGGCCCGGCCGCACGTGCCCGAGGTCGTCGTCGACTCCGACGTGCCCTTCCACACGTCCGACACCATCATGCGGCTGCCCGAGCTGCCGACCAGCCTGGTCATCCTCGGCGGCGGCTACATCGCGGCGGAGTTCGCCCACGTCTTCTCCGCGCTCGGCGTGTCCGTGCGGATCGTCACCCGCGGCGACGGCCTGCTGCGGGCGCTGGACGAGGAGGTCTCCCGCGCCTACACCGCCCTCGCCCGCGACCAGTGGGACGTGCACACGGGCGTCGAGGTGGCGTCGGTCGCGCAGGGCCAGGAGGAGGTCGAGCTCAGCCTGACCGACGGCGCGGTGGTCGGCGGGGAGGTCCTGCTCGTGGCGACGGGGCGGGTCCCTCACACCCACGACCTGGGGCTGGAGCACACCGGGGTGCGCACCCACGAGGACGGCCGGGTGGCCGTCGACCGCTTCGGGCGCACCGACGTGGACGGGGTGTGGTCGCTGGGCGACGCGTCCTCCGAGCACCAGCTCAAGCACGTCGCCAACCACGAGGCCCGGGTCGTGGCGCACAACCTGGCGCACCCCGAGGACCTGCGGGCCGTCGACCACCGCTTCGTGCCCTCGGCCGTCTTCACCCACCCCCAGATCGCGACCGTGGGACTCACCGAGGCGCAGGCGCAGGAGCAGGGGTATGCCGTGACGACCAAGGTGCAGCGGTTCGGCGACACGGCCTACGGCTGGGCCATGGAGGACACCACCGGCCTGCTCAAGGCGGTCGGTGACGCGGCGACCGGCCGGCTCCTCGGTGTCCACGCGATGGGCCCGCACGCCAGCACCCTCATCCAGCCGGCCATCCAGGCGCTCAGCCTGGGCCCGGCGATCACCGCGCACGAGCTCGCGCGGGGGCAGTACTGGATCCACCCGGCCCTCTCGGAGGTGCTGGAGAACGCCCTGCTGGGCCTGCGGGTGCCCGAGGACGTCGGGGACGCCACGTAGCATGACCCCATGCCCGACACGACGACGATGACCACGGCCGCGCTCGAGCACCGGGTCCGTGACCTGGGACTCGCCGAGCAGGGCCGGCACCAGATCCGCCTGGCGGAGCACGAGATGCCCGGCCTCATGGCGCTGCGCGAGCGCTTCGGCGCCGAGCAGCCGCTCGCGGGGGCCCGCATCGCCGGGTCGCTGCACATGACCGTGCAGACCGCGGTGCTCATCGAGACCCTCGTCGCCCTCGGGGCGCAGGTGCGGTGGGCCTCCTGCAACATCTTCTCCACGCAGGACGAGGCGGCCGCCGCCGTCGTCGTCGGCCCGCAGGGCACCCCCGAGGACCCGCAGGGCGTCCCGGTCTTCGCCTGGAAGGGCGAGACGCTGGAGGACTACTGGGCGTGCACGACCCAGATCATGCTGTGGCCCGACGGGGAGGGCCCCAACCTCATCCTCGACGACGGCGGTGACGCGACGCTGCTCGTGCTCAAGGGCCGGGAGTGGGAGCGGCAGGGTGCGGTGCCGAGCCCGCAGGAGGAGGACCCGGAGGAGTGGCGGGTCATCCTCGAGACGGTCCGCGCATCCCTGACGCAGGACCCGCAGCGGTGGACCCGGGTCGCCGAGGGCGTCCGCGGGGTCTCGGAGGAGACCACGACGGGCGTGCACCGGCTCTACCAGCTGCACGAGGCCGGTGAGCTGCTGTTCCCCGCGATCAACGTCAACGACGCGGTGACCAAGAGCAAGTTCGACAACACCTACGGCTGCCGGCACAGCCTCATCGACGGCATCAACCGCGCGACCGACGTGCTCATCGGCGGCAAGGTCGCCGTCGTCTGCGGCTACGGCGACGTCGGCAAGGGCTGCGCCGAGGCGCTGCGCGGCCAGGGCGCCCGCGTCATCGTCACCGAGATCGACCCCATCTGTGCGCTCCAGGCCGCGATGGACGGCTACCAGGTCGCCCGCCTCGAGGACGTCGTGTCCTCCGCCGACTTCGTCATCACCGCGACGGGGTGCAAGGACGTCGTCACGGTCGAGCACATGAGGGCGATGAAGGACAAGGCGGTCCTGGGCAACATCGGCCACTTCGACAACGAGATCGACATGGCCGGGCTCGCCCGGGTGCCGGACGTGCAGCGGGTCGAGATCAAGCCCCAGGTCCACGAGTGGAGCTTCGCCGAGGGCCGCTCGATCATCGTGCTGTCCGAAGGACGTCTGCTCAACCTCGGCAACGCCACCGGACACCCCAGCTTCGTCATGTCCGCGAGCTTCGCCAACCAGGTGCTCGCCCAGATCGAGCTGCACACCCGCCTGGACGCCTACCCGCTCGGGGTGCACACCCTGCGCAAGGAGCTCGACGAGGAGGTCGCGCGGCTGCACCTGGCCTCGGTCGCGGCCCACCTGACCGAGCTGACCAAGGAGCAGGCCAGCTACCTCGGGGTCGACGTGGCCGGCCCCTACAAGCCCGAGCACTACCGCTACTGATCCCGGTGCAGGGGCACAGACGCAGGAGGAACCCGTGAGCGCTCGAGTACTCGTGGTCGACGACGACCAGGCCTTGGCCGAGATGCTCGGCATCGTGCTGCGCAAGGAGGGCTACGAGGTCGCCACCTGCGCCGACGGAGGTCGCGCCATGCCGATGTTCCGAGAGTTCCGTCCCGACCTGGTCCTGCTCGACGTCATGCTGCCCTCCAAGGACGGCATCGAGGTATGCCGTGAGCTGCGCGGCGAGTCCGGCGTCCCCGTGGTGATGCTCACCGCGCGCACCGACACCAAGGACGTCGTGCTCGGCCTGGAGGCCGGGGCCGACGACTACGTCGTCAAGCCGTTCAAGCCCCAGGAGCTCCTCGCGCGCATCCGGGCCCGGTTGCGGCGCACCGACACCGGCGACGACACGCGGCTCCAGGTGGGTGACGTCCAGATCGACGTCGCCGGGCACGAGGTCACCCGGGCCGGGGAGCAGATCCCCCTGACCCCGCTGGAGTTCGACCTGCTCGTGGCCCTGGCGAGCAAGCCCACCCAGGTCTTCGACCGCGAGTCCCTGCTGGAGCAGGTCTGGGGCTACCGTCACGCCGGCGACACGCGGCTGGTCAACGTGCACGTCCAGCGGCTCCGCAGCAAGATCGAGAAGGACCCCGAGAACCCCCAGATCGTGGTGACGGTGCGTGGCGTCGGATACAAGGCCGGGCACCCCTGACCCGGTCGCCACCGGTCGGCACCTGCTGACCTGGTGGCGAGGGTCGCTGCGGGCGCGGGTGATCACCTCGACGGTGCTGCTCGGCTCGTTGCTGGCCATCCTGCTCGGCAGCCTGCTCTACCAGCAGGTGTCCCGCGGCCTGGTGGAGCAGGCGATCGACAGCGCCGAACGGGACGCCTCCCAGCAGGTCGCCAACGCCCAGCAGGCCTTCGACTCCACGGACCGTCGTGACGACAGCGGGCTGCGCGGGCTGGCCGAGGAGCAGATCCAGTCGATGAGCGGCCCCTCGGCCGAGGACGGCCGGCGCGTGCACCTGCTCCCCGCGCTCGGCAACGACAGCGGGGTGGTGGAGCGGATGGCCACCGGCGTCGCCGCCGAGGACATCCCCGTCTCCCTGCAGGAGGCGATCGCCGCCGACCCGGCCAACCAGCAGGTCCTCGTGACGCCGGTGTCGCTCGGCGAGGGGCAGGACCGGGCGACCGCGGTGGTCGTGGGCTCGCGGGTGTCGTTGCTGCGGGCCGGTCCTTACGACCTGGTGCTCGTCTATCCGCTGCTGCGCGAGCAGGAGACCCTCGACCTCGTCCGCCAGCTGTTCCTGCTCGGTGGCCTCGGCCTGGTCGCGCTCGTCGTCGGCCTCGCGCTGCTGGCGACCCGGATGGTCACCCGTCCGGTCGAGGAGGTGGCGAAGGCCTCCCAGGAGGTCGCGCAGGGGCACCTGGACGAGCGGCTGCCCGTCGTCGGCAACGACGAGATCGCCCAGCTCGCGACCTCCTTCAACACCATGGCCGACTCCATCCAGCACCAGATCCGCGAGCTGCGCTCGCTGTCCCAGCTGCAGCAGCGCTTCGTCTCCGACGTCTCCCACGAGCTGCGGACCCCGCTCACGACGATGCGGATGGCCGGCGACGTGCTCCACGCCTCGCGCGAGGACTTCACCGCCCCGGTCGCACGCTCCGCCGAGCTGCTCGACCAGGAGATGGACCGTTTCGAGGACCTCCTCGCCGAGCTCCTGGAGATCAGCCGGTTCGACTCCGGCGCGGTGACGGTCGAGCGGCACGAGGAGGACATCCTGCCGACGGTCCGGGCCGCGGTGCAGGGGGTGGAGACCCTCGCCGCCAAGGTCGGCACCCTCCTGCGGCTGCACCTCCCGGACGAGCGGGTCGAGGTCTGCATGGACGGGCGCCGGATCTCCCGCATCCTGCGCAACCTGCTCACCAATGCCGTCGAGCACGGCGAGGGCCGACCGGTCGACGTCACGGTGGCCTGCACCCCCCAGGTGGTCGCCGTCAGCGTCCGCGACCACGGGATCGGGCTGACCGAGGAGCAGCGGCACCAGGTCTTCGACCGGTTCTGGCGCGCCGACCCGGCCCGCACCCGGACCACCGGGGGCACGGGGCTGGGGCTCGCGATCGCCGTGGAGGACGCGCGCGTCCACGGCGGCTGGCTCCAGGTCGGCAGCGAGCCGGGTCGTGGGGCGTGCCTCCGCCTCGTGCTGCCCCGCACGCATACCTATGTCATCGCCGAGGAACCACCACCGGTGCCGGCCGACCGCGACCTCGACGGCAGAGCCACCGACGGCGTCGTGCCCCCGGTCGTGCTGGCGCTGGCCACGAGGGAGGACGACTGATGCGACGTCACCTGCTCGCGGCGCTCGCCGCCGTGACCCTGGTCGTGACCGCCTGCTCCGGTCAGCTGCCGACCACCCCGGAGCCGCGGGCCGGCCTCCCGGTCTCCCAGCAGTCCGAGCGGGAGGTCGAGCGGCTGCTGCCGCCCGCCCCGCAGGACGCCGGGCCGGTGGAGATCGTCGAGGGCTTCCTGCGCGCCAACGAAGGCTTCGCCAGCGACGACGACGTCTCCCGCACCTACCTCACCTCCGAGCTCGCCAACAGCTGGGTGCCCACCGCGGCGGTCATGGTCTACGGCGGCGACGCCACGGTCAGCCTCACCGACGACGACGAGGTGAGCGTCCAGCTCGAGGTCATCGGCCGGCTCGACGCCGACGGGCGGCTCACCGAGCAGGTGCCGCAGACGTCCACGCAGACCTTCGGGCTCACCGAGGTGGACGGCGCGACCCGGATCAGCACCTTCCCCGACGACGCCGGGCTGTGGCTCTCCGACACCGCCTTCGAGCGCGCCTTCCGACCGACGGTCCTGTCCTACCTCAACGCCCAGCGCGACGTCTTCGTCCCCGAGCTGCGGTGGCTGGCCGACAGCGAGGGGTTGCCGACCGCCATCACGCGCGCCCAGCTCGCGCCCCTGCCGCCCCACCTGGAGGGGGCCCTGACCACCGCGGCGACCGAGGAGGTGCGGCTCGCGACCCCGGCCGTGCCGGTCGACCCCTCGACCCTCGTCGCGACCGTCAACCTCCAGGGGGCCACCCTGGCCCAGGACGACAGCCGGGCCGACGACCTCAGCAGCCAGCTGGCCCACAGCCTCCTGGGGCTGTCCTCGGTCGCGGGGGTGGACGTGCAGGTGGCGGGTCGGTCGCTGCCGCTGGAGGGCGTCGAGGGTCCGATCACCGGCGCCACGGAGCTGCCCTACACCGAGGTGGAGCGCGAGGTGGCGCAGGTCCTGCTGCGGGTCGGCGAGCAGCTCACCGTGGCCGACCCCTCGCAGTACGCCCTGCGCGACCTGGAGCCGGCGGAGGACGTCGAGCTGCCGGGTGTCGAGCTGCGCTGGACCGGGTTGGCCGTGACGGAGGACCTCGAGGACCTCGCGGCGGTGTCGGTGGACGGCGCCGCCTTCCGCCGGTGGCGCGGCGAGCAGGTCCACACCAACGAGGGCATCGGTGACGATCTCACCCCGCCGGGCGTCGACCCGCAGGGTGCCTTCTGGCTCGGGGGCATCCATCGCAGCAGCCGGACGCCTCGGGTCTGGGTGGTCGACGAGACCCGGCTGGACGCCGTGGCGCGGCCGGTGGAGGCCGACTGGCTGGAGGCGGAGGACCGGATCGAGCGGGTGGCGATCTCCCCGGACGGCAGCCGGGTGGTCATGGTCGTCCGGCAGACCGTCGGGCAGGACGCCCAGGAACCGCCGCCGCACCGCCTGCTGCTCAGCGGGATCGTGCGGGATGCCTCGGGTCGTCCGCGCGAGCTGACGGCCCCCCTGCCCCTGGTGCCGCACCTGCGTGACGTCGTCGCGGCCCACTGGAGCGCCGCGGGGGAGCTCGTCATCGTGGGACAGCGGCAGGACGACACCGAGCCCCAGCCCTTCCGGCTGGAGCTCGGTGGGTGGCTGCAGCACCTGGGGTCGCTCCCCGGGCTCGTCGACGCGGTGCCGGTCCCACGCGCCACCGGGGTGCAGGTCATCGCCCGCACCGAGGACGGCGGGGTCTACGTGCCGGAGGGGCAGAGCGGGTGGCAGCCGGTCCGCAACGGTGACCAGGTGGTCGTCCCCGGGGACTGAGCCCTCCTGTGGACAGCCGCCGGTGACGCCCGCACGGTGCGAGGCTGGGGTATGCCGTGGCGACCGGGGGAGGACCTGCGCGCGCTGGTGGAGCTCGTGGCCCCGGCGCAGTGCCCCGGGTGCGGACGCGAGGGGTCACGCCTGTGCCGGTGGTGCGCCGCGGAGCTGGGAGGCGGGAGCCCCCGCCTCTGGCGTCCCACGCCGTGCCCGGCCGGGTTCCCGCCGACGTGGTCGGGCCCGGCCTACGACGGCGCGGTGCGGGGGATCGTGGTGGCGTGGAAGGAGCAGGACCGGGTGGACCTCGGCCCGGCTCTGGCCGTCGTCCTGCGCGCAGCGCTCGTGGCCGCGATCGAGGCCTCGCCGGAGCATCGGGAGGCGGTCCGCTCCGGTCGGCCGGTGGCCGTGGTGCCGGCGCCCTCGGCGCGGGCGAGCACCCGCTCGCGGGGGCGCTCGCCGGTGCGCGAGCTCGCCCTCAGGGCCTCAGGATCGCCCCGTGCGGTGGTCGGTGCCCTGGTCCTGGCCCGCGCCGTCCAGGACCAGGCGGGACTGTCCGCCGGGGCCAGGGCGGCCAACCTCGGCGGCGCGGTGCGGGTCCGCCCCGGCCTCGGGGACGCCCTCGAGGGGGTCCCGTGCGTCGTCGTCGACGACGTCGTCACGACCGGGGCGACCCTCGTCGAGTGCGCCCGGGCCCTGCGTGCCGCAGGGTCCGGGGGCGTGGTCGCGGCGACCGTCGCGGCGACCGCACGGCGCGACCGGACCGACCCGAGGGTGTCCCCTATCGCCGGAGGGTGAGGCGGACTAGTGTGGGTCCATGGAGCACCTCGCGAGCAGACGTGAGGGGGTGAGGCCGGACGAGAGCAGGCGCCGCTATCGACGCCATACCCCACACAACCCCGTCGTGCATGGAGGACTTTGATGGAACTCACCGTGACCGGTCGCAAGAGAGACGTGCCCGAGCGCTTCCGCCGCCACATCGAGGACAAGCTCGACAAGATCCCACAGCTGGCCCCACGGGTCCGCCGCACCGAGGTGGTGCTGACCCACGAGGCCAACCCCCGGCAGGCCAAGGAGGCCGAGCGGTGCGAGATCACCTGCTACGTGCACCGCACCGTCGTCCGGGCGGAGGCGGCCGCGGACGAGGACTACGCCGCGCTCGACCTCGCCATGGGCAAGCTCACCGAGCGGCTGCGGCGGCTGGGTGACAAGCGACGCGTCTCCCACACCGGCAAGCACCGGCTCCCCTCCGTCGCCGAGGCGACCTTCGGGCTGCCGACCGAGCCGCTGGCCCCCGACGACGACGGCGCCGACCGGCCCGAGCGCAGCCCCGAGGAGGCGGTCGACGAGGCTCTGCAGACGCGTGGCAACAGCCCGATCGAGATCCGCGAGAAGGTCCACGCCTCCCCGCCGATGACCGTGGGTGAGGCCCTGTCGCAGATGGAGCTGGTGGGTCACGAGTTCTTCCTCTTCCACGACGCCGACGCCGACCGGCCGAGCGTGGTCTACCGCCGCCGAGGCTGGTCCTACGGTGTCCTGCGGCTCGATCGCGCCGAGACCGAGGGTGAGGAGCCGGTCGACCGGGCCGGAGCGCCTGCCGCGGCCGTCGCCTCCTGAAGCGACCTCTCCGCCTCACCGGGCCGGCCCCGGAGACACCCGCTGAGGGTGGCTCCGGGGCCGGTCTGTCGGGGGCACCTGGCAGGCTGAGCCACGTGCTGACCCTCACCCAGGCCCAGGCCGCCCGCATCGCCCTCGCCGCCCAGGGCTTCGGTCGCGCCCGGCCCGCCGACCCGGGCACCCGCCAGCTCGTGGGTGTCCTCGACCGGCTCGGGGTCGTCCAGATCGACAGCGTCAACGTGCTCACCCGCAGCCACTACCTCCCGTTCTTCTCCCGGCTGGGCCGCTACGACAGCACCCTGCTCGACCGGCTCCGCGACGGCTCGGGCGTCCGGGGCAGGGCGCGGGCGGGCCGCCGCATGGTCGAGTGCTGGGCGCACGAGGCCTCTCTCGTCCCGCTGGCGACGTGGCCGCTGCTCGGCTTCCGGATGCGTCGCCCACGCACCCTGGCCTGGCGCGAGGAGCTGCGCGGGCAGCACCCCGGTCTCCTCGACGCCGTCGCCGAGGTGGTCGACGAGCACGGCCCGCTCACCGCCCGTGAGGTGGAGGTGCACCTGCCGCACGGCGCCGGTCGCCGCAGCGACCCCTGGGGGTGGAACTGGTCGGCCGTCAAGACCTCCCTGGAGTGCCTCTTCGAGACCGGTGAGGTCACCAGCGCCGGACGCACCAGCCAGTTCGAGCGGCTGTATGCCCCGACCGACCGGGTGCTGCCGCCGGAGGTCCTGCGTCGCGCACCCGGTGAGCCGGACGCGCCCGGTCAGCACGAGTCCGTGGTCGAGCTGCTCGCGATCTCCTTGCGGGCGCACGGCCTGGGCAGCGCCCGCTGCCTCGGCGACTACTTCCGGGTGCGCGGGCCGAGGGTGCTCGCGGGGCTGGAGACCCTCGAGGCGCAGGGGAGGGCCGAGCGGGTGCAGGTGCGCGGCTGGGACCGCCCGGTCTGGCTGGACCCGCAGGCGCGCCGGCCGCGACGGGTGGAGGGCGCCGCCCTGCTCAGCCCCTTCGACTCCCTCATCTGGCAGCGCGAGCGCGTCGAGCAGCTCTGGGGCTTCCGCTACCGCCTGGAGATCTACGTCCCAGCCCCGCAACGGGTGCACGGCTACTACGTCCTGCCCTTCCTGCTCGACGAGCGGCTCGTGGGCCGGGTCGACCTCAAGGCGGACCGCGAGGTCGGCGTGCTCCGGGCCCGGGCCGTCCACTGGGAGCCGGGCACCGACGTGGCCCACGCCGCTCCGCGGCTGGTCACCGAGCTGGAGACGATGGCCGGCTGGCTCGGCCTGGGGAGGGTGGACCTCCCGGCGGGGTGAGCGTCGGCGACCGGGAGCTCGCCGGTCGCCGGGTGGCGCGGCGACGACTCGCGAACCGCCGGGTGGCGTTGCCACGGCTCGCTGGGCGCCGGGCCGCAGGTCTGCGGGTGGCGCAGCAGCGACTCGCGGGCCGACGGGCCGCTCTCAGCCCCGCCTGCCGGGCCGCCCTCACTCGCGGGTGGGCATCTCCTGCGTGAGCAGGTCGAAGCGCACCAGGTCGTCCACGCTGCCGTCGCGCAGGGTCTCGGCCTGACGGTCCCGGCCCACCTCGCGGAGTCCGGCCGCGAGTGCGACGCGCTGGCTCGCGAGGTTGCTGCCCGCTGCCCGCAGCCAGACCCGCGGCAGGCCCAGGCCCTGCTCCGAGACCGGGGCGACGGCATACCTGATGACCGCGCGCACCGCCGCCGTGCTCACCCCACGGCCACGCGCGTCCGGGTGAGCCCAGTAGCCGAGCTCCCCGGGCGCCTCAGAGGCCGTCGATGCGCTCAGGCTGACCGCCCCCAGCACCCGATCATCGGCGGCGTCCGCCACGGCCCAGGTGCGGCGAACGCCGCGCTCGACGGCGGTGGCGCAGGTCTCCATGAACGCCTCAGCCTCCGGCTGGCCGTAAGGGGCAGGCAGTTCGGGAAGGTACTGCTGGGTGAGCGGATCGTTGACCGCCTCGACGATCCGGTCGGCGTCACCCGAGCGCCAGGGGCGCAGCACCAGCCCGGCCGACCGGAGCGTGGGCAGCACCTCACCGGCGGTGGCGAGCGGCTCCTGCGCCGATGGGGCGGGGGGCGGGTCCTCCGGCTGCCCCTGCTCGTCCAGGAGCAGGGCGAAGCGGGAGGTGGCATACCTCTGGCCCCCGGCCTCGTAGACGCACGACGCGGGTTCGGTGACTGTCCACCGGAAGCCGGCCCGCACGAGCGCGCGGTGGGAGGCGGTGTTGCGCTCGTCGGTCTGCGCGGCGATCCGGTGCACGCCGAGCTCGGCCGCGGCATACCGGGTGACGAGCCGCAACGCCTGGGTCATCGCGCCTCGACCGCGCCCGGCCGGGAGCAACCAGTAGCCCACCTCGCAGCAGCCGCGGGCGAAGGGGTCCTGCAGGTCGAAGAGCGAGATCGAGCCGAGCGCCGCGTCCGAGCGGCCGTCGGCGATGCACCAGGTGAGGCCATGCCCGAGCAGCGCCGACTCGTGCCGTGACCTCGTCCAGGCGCTCACGGCCTCCTCGCCGACGCCTGGCAGGATCGGGCCGACGAACGCACGGGCCACGTCGTCCACCGACACCAGGGCGGCGGTGTCGTCGACATCCGCGCGCCAGGGCCGCAGGCGGATGTCGCCGTCCTCCTCGCCGAGCACCGGGATCTCCCGCCACAGGTATGCCGGTTCGCGCGGCTCGTCGCGGTGCAGCGTCGCGAGCCACCCGTCGTGCGGCGCGGTGTCCTCGCCCCACCCGGGCAGCAGTCCTCTGACCTGCACCGGCACCGAGAAGCCCAGCCGCCATGCGACCCGGCGGGAGGCCCAGTTGCCGACCTCGGCCCGCCAGCGCGCCAGGACGATGCCGTCCTCGTCGAAGGCGTGGTCGAGGGCCAGGCCGAGCGCCCGGGTGGCGACCCCTCGACCACGGTGGTCCGGGTGGACGGCATACCCGACCTCGGCCGCGCCGTGGCCGTCCGGGCGGTACTCCACGGTCCCGGCCGGGAGCCATACCGTGCCCTCGCCGTCGTCGCCGTCCTCGCCGTGCTGCTCGGTGACCTCGACCACCCACCGGCGGGGGGTCCAGGGCTGCGTCCGCTCCCAGCCCTCCTGGGCCACCGCGATCGCCGAACGCGCCGTGCTCTCGTCGCGGACGGGCACCGCGTCGCCCCACCGCCGGGTCTGCTCGTCCCGGCCCAGCTGCACCAGCATCGGCACGTGCTCCGGCCCCGGCGGGACGATCCGCAGCCCCGTGCTGCGGCGCACCGGCCCCGCGCTCGATGCGGCATCCTCAGCCATGCCCGTTAGCCTAGACGGGTGCCGAACCTGTTCGAGAAGATGCTGCGCGCCGGAGAGAAGTCCGCGCTGCGCCGCCTGGAGACCGTCGCCAAGCAGGTCAACGCCCTCGAGGAGGACTTCGAGGGCCTGTCCGACGCCGAGCTGCGTGAGGAGACCGACCGGTTCAAGGCTAGGCTGGCCGACGGACAGTCCCTGGACCAGCTGCTGCCGGAGGCCTTCGCCGCCGTCCGCGAGGCCAGCAAGCGCACCATCGGCAAGCGTCACTTCGACGTGCAGATCATGGGTGGCGCGGCGATGCACCAGGGCAACGTCGCCGAGATGCGCACCGGTGAGGGCAAGACGCTCGTCGCGACGCTGCCGTCCTACCTCAACGCCCTCACCGGCCGTGGCGTGCACGTCATCACGACCAACGACTACCTCGCGCAGTACCAGTCCGAGCTCATGGGCCGCGTGCACCGCGCGCTGGGCCTGGAGACCGGGTGCATCCTGTCCTCGATGACGCCGGCGCAGCGTCGCGAGCAGTACGCCATGGACATCACCTACGGGACCAACAACGAGTTCGGGTTCGACTACCTGCGCGACAACATGGCGACCTCGCTCAAGGACCTCGTGCAGCGCGAGCACCAGTTCGCCATCGTCGACGAGGTCGACTCGATCCTCATCGACGAGGCCCGCACGCCGCTCATCATCTCCGGGCCCGCCGACCAGGCGACCAAGTGGTACATGGAGTTCTCCAAGGTCGTCCGCCGCCTGGAGCGGGGGGAGGCGGCCGACCCGCTGCGCGGCATCGAGTCCACCGGCGACTACGAGGTCGACGAGAAGAAGAAGACGGTCGGGGTGCTCGAGCGGGGCATCGAGAAGGTCGAGGACTACCTCGGCATCGACAACCTCTACGAGTCGGCCAACACCCCACTCATCGGCTACCTCAACAACGCGATCAAGGCCCGCGAGCTGTTCTCCCGCGACAAGGACTACGTCGTCATGGACGGCCAGGTGATGATCGTCGACGAGCACACCGGGCGCATCCTGCCGGGGCGCCGCTACAACGAGGGCATGCACCAGGCGATCGAGGCCAAGGAGGGGGTGGAGATCAAGAACGAGAACCAGACCCTGGCCACGGTGACGCTGCAGAACTACTTCCGGATGTACGACAAGCTCGCCGGGATGACGGGCACGGCCCAGACCGAGGCTGCCGAGCTCCACCAGATCTACAAGGTGGGCGTGCTGTCCATCCCCACCAACAAGCCGATGGTCCGCCAGGACCGCTCCGACCTCGTCTACCGCACCGAGGAGGCGAAGTTCACCGCGGTCGTCGACGACATCGTCGAGCGCCACCGCGCCGGGCAGCCCGTCCTCGTCGGCACCACCTCGGTCGCCAAGTCGGAGTACCTCTCCGACCAGCTCCGCCGCCGCGGGGTCAAGCACGAGGTCCTCAACGCCAAGCACCACGAGCGGGAGGCCTCCATCGTCGCCGAGGCGGGCCGCAAGGGCGCCGTGACGGTGTCGACCAACATGGCTGGCCGCGGCACCGACATCATGCTCGGCGGCAACTCCGAGTTCCGGGCCGTCGCCGCGCTGCAGGCGCGGGGTCTGGACCCGCACGAGACCCCGGAGGAGTATGAGGCGGCCTGGGACGACGCGCTGGCGCAGGCCGAGGCCTCGGTGCAGGCCGAGCACGAGGAGGTCACCGAGCTCGGTGGGCTCTACGTCCTCGGGACCGAGCGGCACGAGTCCCGCCGGATCGACAACCAGCTGCGTGGTCGTGCGGGCCGTCAGGGTGACCCGGGGGAGTCGCGGTTCTACCTCTCCCTCCAGGACGACCTCATGCGGATGTTCAACGCCGCCCTGGTCGACCGGGTCATGTCCACCTCGGGCATCCAGGACGACGTGCCGATCGAGTCCAAGATCGTCTCCCGGTCCATCGCCAGCGCCCAGAGCCAGGTCGAGGCCCAGCACTTCGAGACCCGCAAGAACGTCCTCAAGTACGACGACGTCCTCAACCGCCAGCGCGAGGTCATCTATGCCGAGCGCCGCCGGGTGCTCGAGGGCGAGGACCTCCACGAGCAGGTGCGCCACTTCGTCAACGACGTCGTCGCCGACTACGTCACCAGCGCCGGCGGTGCCGGTCTGGCCGACGGCATCGACCTCGAGACCCTGTGGTCGGACCTGCGCGACGTCTATCCGGTCGGGCTGACGATCGAGCACGTCGTGCAGCGGGCCGGCAGCCGGGCGGGCGTGACCACCGACCTGCTGGTCGAGGAGTTCACGAGCGATGCCCAGCACGCCTACGACGAGCGTGAGGCCGAGCTCGGCGAGGAGGTCATGCGCGACGTGGAGCGTCGGGTCGTCCTCCAGGTGCTGGACCGCAAGTGGCGCGAGCACCTCTACGAGATGGACTACCTCAAGGAGGGCATCGGCCTGCGGGCGATGGCCCAGCGCGAGCCGCTCGTGGAGTACCAGCGGGAGGGTTACCAGCTCTTCCAGGCCGTGATGGAGGCCATCAAGGAGGAGTCGGTCCGCTTCCTCTTCCGGGCCGAGGTCTCACCGGCGTCGCAGCCGACCCAGCAGGGTCAGCCGAAGCAGGGGCTGACCTTCCTCGCTCCCGGCGAGGGCGGCCAGGCGCAGACCAGCGCGGTCCGGGCCGACGGCAGCCACAGCGATCCGCCGGAGGGCGGGTCGTCCGACGGCGGGCAGGGCAACCGCGCCCAGCGTCGCGCGGCGGCCCAGCGCGGCGGCAGCTGAACCACTCTCACCGGCCGCTGCGCCGACTGACGGCCTCCACGTCATCTGACAGCCGCCTCGAGCAGGCTGATGGATGACATCGCGGCTGACAGTCGCTGCACCGAAGAACAGCGCCGTCGCTGCGCTCAGCCGAGCTCGAGGGCGGTGATGAGCCAGCGCCCGTCGACGCCGCTCATCCGCAGCGCCAGGGCGCGGACCCGCCCGTCCAGGTGGACGACGGCCGCGATCTCGCACACCCCGTCGGCCGGGTGGCACTCCCGCAGGGCACGCACCCGCGGTGGCTGGGCTCGCTGCGGGCCGCGTCGACGCGCCAGCTGGGCGCGCCGGGCCACCCGCTCCCGGACCTCGGGTGCCATCCACCGGGAGAGCTGGTCGACCGGTCGCGTCCCGGCATAGATCTCCAGCAGGGCGCGGATCATCCGGTCGGCCCAGGCCCGGGCCTCGGGGAGGTCGTCGGTAGCCGTGGCCTGCGGGCCGAAGAAGGTGTCGTAGGCCTCCTGCCGGAAGTCGACCGCCAGCGATCCCTGCACGTAGTCGTCGCGAGCCGGCATCTCCGGCGGTGCTGCCTGCCAGTCCACGCCCTCGGCGGCAGGCTCCGCGGTGCCCACGAGCCGCAGGTGCAGGACCCCGGGGGCACGCTCCGCGCCGGTCATCGTCGTCCCTCCGAGGCCCCGGGCACGACGAGCTCCTGGCCGGGCAGGAGGAGGTCGGGGTCGGGACCGATGGTGGCGAGGTTGGCGGCATACCACCGCGGCCACTCCTCGGCGATGTCGGCCGAGGTGGCCCCCGGGCCCAGCGACCGCGCCGCGAGGTCCCAGAGGGTGTCCCCCCGGCGGACGACGACACTCTCGGGCAGGTCGTCGGCCGGCGCGCCGCTGACCAGGCCGATCTGCCCCGGAGGTCGACTCTCCGACGACGGCGTGCGGGGCGTCCACCCCGGGAGCGGCACGTCCAGCGACTCCGATCCATCACCACGCGCTGATGACGGTCCGTCACCGCTCGCCTGCACGGGGCCGGGGGCCGGGTGCTCGGGCAGGGTGCCCTCGCTCGCGGACAGGGTGGAGGCCGACACCGGCGCGGCGTGCGCCCCAGCTCCCCCCGCCACCCCCGCGCCCAGGGACACGAGCACGGCGGCGGCGACGCGGACGGCCGCCGAGCGGGAGCGCGCCGCCGCCGCGGGGCGGGCGTCGGGGCGCACGTGCCACGCGGCCGCGATCAGGACGGCGGCGACCCACACGAGCAGTGCGGTCGCGAGCGCGAGCAGCGCTCCGAGGAGGTCGGCGGCGAAACCCTCGGCGCCGGCGCCGACCCACGCGTGCGCCGCCTCGCGTCCGACTGCTGCCGCCCCGCCGAGCGCGCCCAGGCTGCCGAGCGCACCCCAGGCGCTCGGGCGCCAGCCGGACTGCCCCGCATCCGCCCTGTGCGCTGTGCTGGTCCTCATGAGTCCCCCTGCCGATGCCTCAGAGGCATCTGATGTGTCTGTTTGAGTTCGTTTGCGTTCGATGACGGCAATCTACGACGAGCCGGTGGGCCCGTCAAGGTGCCTGTGGACGGCAGCCGCGTGCGGGGACGTGCGGCTGGCAGGATGAGAGGTATGCGGTGGGACCAGCTCTTCGAGGACCTCGAGGCCCAGCAGGCCGAGTGGGAGCGCCGCGAGCGGGAGACCGAGGCCGCCGAGCACACCAGGGCCGAGCGCGCCCGGGTGACCCTGGGGGACCGGCTCGCGGCCGATGTGGGGCGTGGGGTGCGGGTGCGTCTGCGGGGTGTCGGCCGGCTCCAGGGCCGGCTCGTCGACGTGGGCCCCGACTGGCTGCTGCTGCACGACCTGCATCAGCCGGACCACCAGGAGCGTCTCGTCGTCCTGGACGCGCTGCTCGCCGTCGAGGGACTGACCGGACGCGTGGACGACCGCCCCCGCCGGCGGAGCCTGCGTCAGGCGCTGCGGGCGATCAGCCGGGACCGCTCTCGCGTGCGGGTCCACGACCAGGAGGGCGAGCACCTGAGCGGGACGATCGACCGGGTCCTGGCCGACCATCTCGACCTGGCCAGGCACGCCGACGACGAGCCGAGACGGGCCGGGGCCGTGCGTGGCGTGGTGGCGCTGCCCTACGACGGCATCGCCATGATCCAGCGGCTCTGAGACGCCGCGGACCTAGACGCTCACGGGCCGTCGCCGAGGTGCAGGGACTCGCGGGTCTGGGCATACATCCGCTGGATGTAGGCCTCGAGCTCATCGGCCTCGACCCGCCACACCCCGCGCCCCCCGAGCTTGACCCCGGGCAGGTCGCCGGACCGGACGAGCGCCTTGACCTGGGAGAGCGAGACGTTGAGGGTGTCCGCCACGTCGGTGAGCGTCAGGAATCTGGGCCCGGCCACGCGGGTCTCCTCTCGTCGTCCTGACCAAGATTTTACGGATTCTTTGGTCTACCGTGACCCGCCTGTGGACAAGATGCAGGCAGGCTGCCTCCGGGACGTTATCGTGCGGAGGGGTTTGACAGGACCGAAGGGGGCCTCGACATGGGATCGACAGGGTCGGCAGGCGACGAGCAGGGACGGACGGTGCGTCGGCTCCAGGCGCCGGGGTGGCGTGACCTGCGCCTCGTGGTGGGGCTGCTGCTCGTCGTGCTCTCGGTGGCCGGCGGCGCCCGCCTCGTCTCGAGCCTCGACGACACCCACCCGGTGTATGCCGCCTCGCGGGACCTCCTGCCCGGCCAGCCGGTGGAGGAGGGCGACCTCGTCGCCGTGCAGGTGCAGCTGGGGGAGGCGACCTCCGGCTACCTCGACGCCGCGGACCCTGTCTCCTCCGGCACCTACCTCCTGCGGGGAGTCTCGGCCGGCGAGCTGGTGCCCGCCGCAGCCGTCGGCACGCAGCGCGAGGCCCTCGACAAGACGGTCAACGTCCCCGTCGACGGCTCCGCGGTGTCCGGCCTGCAGGCCGGGACGGCGGTCGACGTCTGGGTGAGCCGCCGCGACGCCGAGGCGACCGGTGAGGCCTACCTCGACCCTGAGCTGCTCCTGCCCGGTGCTCTCATCGACCACGTCGCCGATCAGCCCGGCGGGCTGGGGGCCTCCCTGGGTCGCTCCTCCGTCGCCCTCGTCGTGCCGGCCGACCGGGTGGGTGACGTCATCGGCGCCGTCGACCAGGACGCCCGGCTGACCCTGGTGCCCGCACCACGCACCCAGGCGGAGCCGGGCGGGTGAGCCGGCCGCTCGTCACCGCCGTGGCCCCTCGCTGGGAGAGCCAGGTCGCGGCCCTGCTGGGCGGGTCGGTGCAGGCGCGTCTCGTGCGCCGGTGCGCCGACCTGCCAGAGCTGCTCGGCGTCACCCGGGCCGGCCTCGCCGAGGTGGCCCTCGTCTCCCACGACCTGCGCGGCATGGACCGCGAGTCGGTGCAGGCGTTGGGTGCCGCGGGTGCCCAGGTCGTCGGGCTGCACCCGCGCGAGGACGACGACGCCGCCCGGACGCTGCGGCGCTGGGGCATCGAGGCGCTGCTGGAGCTGGACAGCACGACCGACCAGCTCGACGCCGTCCTCCTCGCCCTGCGGGAGCGACCGGGGGGTGAGCACGGCGATCTGGACGACGGTGGCGACCGCGGGGTGAGCGGGTCCACGGATCCGCACGGGGTCGAGGGCGACGTCTCCCGACAGCGCTCGGCCGGGCGGACTCCGCTGCTCCTCGACGACGCCCCCCAGGGCCAGGCAGCGCCCGACGGTGACGCGGCACCGGACGAGACCGACGACGAGGCGGGGGGCGACGAGCCGTCCGAGGAGGGCCAGGTCGTCGTCGTGTGGGGCCCGCACGGCAGCACCGGGCGCACCACGATCGCCGTCAACCTCGCCAGCGAGCTGGCCTCACCGACCCAGCGCGTCATCCTCATCGACGCCGACACCTACGGGGCGACCGTCGCCCAGGCGCTGGCCGTGCTCGACGAGTCTCCCGGGGTGGCGGCCGCGGCCCGCGCCGCCGACCAGGGCACCCTCGATCCCGAGGCGCTGCTGCACCTGGCCCCCCAGGTACGTCCCGGGTTGCTCGTCCTCACCGGCCTGCCCCGCGCCGACCGGTGGACCGAGCTGCGCGAGACCGCCCTGGCCGACGTCATCCAGCACGCGCGGGCCGTGGCGCGCTGGGTGGTCATCGACGTCGCCCCCACCGTGGAGCAGGACGAGGAGCTCTCCTTCGACACCAGCGCGCCCCGGCGCAACGGTGCCACCCTGTGCGCGCTCGAGGAGGCCGACCGCGTCCTCGTCGTGGGCTCGGGCGACCCCGTCGGCCTCCAGCGGCTCGTCCGGTCCTTGGACGCCCTCCCCGGCCTCACCGCGGCACGGGCGGACGTCGTGGTCACCCGCGTGCGCCCCGGCCCGGTGGGCCCTGAGCCGGGGCGTCGCATCAGCGAGACCCTGCGGCGTTTCGCGGGCACCGACCAGGTCCACCTCGTGCCGGAGGACCGCGACGCGCTCGACGCCGCGCTGCTGCACGGGCATACCCTCTCCGAGACCCGGCCCTCCAGCCCGGCCCGCGAGTCGATCCGGACGCTCGCCCACCTCGTCACCGGTCAGCGTGGACCGGCCGACCCGGCCCGTCGTCGCCGGTGGTGGCTGCGCCGGGGGGCCTCCTGACACCCGGCTCCCGCCGTGCCCCGACCACCGCCAAGGAGGCCGGATCTGACACCATGGCCGTGCGGCCGCAGCACGCGGCCGACCAGGCGGACCGATGACCAGGAGGTCGGCGATGACGACCGTGCGCTGCTACGTGCCGGTGGACGCTGCCCAGCTCGTGTCGCTGCGCGACGACCGCACGATCACCGGGCCGCTGCCCGCGACCACGGTGACCGAGGCGCTGCGTGCCGAGGAGCCGGGAGCCGACACCGACGAGCTGGAGTATGCCGCCGCGCAGGTGGCGGCCGTCCGGCTCGCCGCGTCCGGGGCGCCGGTGCTGCTGGCCGCGGTCGACGTCGATGCCGAGCGCATCACGACGGCTCCCGACGCGGGAGCCTGGATCGAGGTGTCGTCGGTGGGCCTGCCCAGGGTCGCCGCCCTGCACCTCGGTGACGACGTCGTCACCGGCGACCGCGCGCAGGTCACGGACGCGCTGGACCAGGGCGTCGAGCTGTCGTGGTTCGACACCACCGAGCTCGAGCACGTGCTGGAGCTGACCGAGCGCCTGGAGCGCACCGAGACCACCGGCTGACCCGCCGGTCCCACCAGAGGAGATCACGCCATGGATGGCATCGTCGACGTCCCCAGCCCGCTGAACGAGCCCGTGCTCGACTACGCCTCAGGCAGCGTGGAGCGCGGAGCTCTCGAGGTGGCGCTCGCCGAGATGGCGGCGAGCCCCACCGACCTGCCGCACCTCATCGGCGGTCAGCGGGTGACCGGTGGGGGTGCCGCGATCGACGTCGTCCAGCCGCACGCCCACGCCGAGGTCCTGGGCACGATGCGGGACGGCACCAAGAAGGACGCGCGCGCCGCGGTCGACGCCGCCCTCGAGGCCGCCTCGGCCTGGCGGGCGATGTCCTTCGAGGAGCGCGCCTCGATCTTCCTCAAGGCCGCCGACCTGCTGGCCGGCCCGTGGCGCGCCCGGATGAACGCCGCGACCATGCTCGGCCAAAGCAAGACGGCCGTGCAGGCCGAGATCGACTCGGCCTGCGAGCTGGCCGACTTCTGGCGCTTCAACGTCCACTACGCCCGACAGCTGCTCACCGAGCAGCCGATCCGCAACACCCCGGGCACCTGGAACCGTATCGACCAGCGCCCGCTGGAGGGCTTCGTCTACGCCGTCACCCCCTTCAACTTCACCGCCATCGGTGGCAACCTGCCCACGGCCCCGGCGCTCATGGGCAATGTCGTGGTGTGGAAGCCGGCCCCCACCCAGCAGCGGGCCGCCAGCCTCACCATGGAGCTGCTCATGGAGGCGGGCCTGCCCGACGGCGTCATCAACATGGTGACCGGCACGGGCCCGGCGATCTCCGAGGTCGTCCTGGAGAGCCGGGACCTCGCCGGGGTGCACTTCACCGGCTCGACGGCCATCTTTAACATGCTCTGGCACGGGGTGGGCTCCAACCTCTCCACCTACCGCTCCTACCCGCGGATCGTGGGGGAGACCGGCGGCAAGGACTTCGTCGTGGCCCACCCGAGCGCCGATCTCGACGTGCTCCGCACCGCGCTCGTGCGTGGTGCCTTCGAGTTCCAGGGGCAGAAGTGCTCGGCCGCCTCCCGCGCCCACGTCCCCGCCTCGCTGTGGAAGACCCTGCGCGATGACCTGGCGCAGACCACCGAGGGTCTCTCGGTCGGTGACGTGCGTGACTTCGGCAACTTCATGGGCGCGGTCATCGACGCCAAGGCCTTCGCCAAGCACAAGGGCGTCATCGACCGGGCCCGGGCCGACTCCGGGGTCGAGATCGTCGCCGGCGGCACGTATGACGACTCGGTCGGCTGGTTCGTCCGCCCGACGGTCGCGGTGGTCGAGGACCCCACGCACGAGATGGTCACCACGGAGTACTTCGGGCCCATCCTCACCGTGCACGTCTACCCGGACCGGCAGTGGTCCTCCATGCTCGACCAGATGGAGTCGGTGGCGCCCTACGCCCTCACCGGCGCCGTCATCTCCCAGGACCGCGCCGCCGTCGGCCAGGCCGCCGAGCGGCTGCGCTTCGCGGCGGGCAACTTCTACATCAACGACAAGCCGACCGGGGCGGTCGTCGGGCAGCAGCCCTTCGGTGGCGCCCGGGCCTCGGGGACCAACGACAAGGCGGGCTCCGCGGCCAACCTGCAGCGGTGGGTCAACACGAGGGTGATCAAGGAGACGTTCGTCCCCCCCAAGGACTACCGCTACCCGCACATGGGCTGAGGTCGCCCACGCGCGGGATCAGTGCTCGGCGAGCCACTCCCGGGCGACGACCTCTTCGAGCTGGACGATCTCGTGCACCTGCTCGGCGACCATGGCCTCGATGCGACGACCCAGCAGCGGCACGCGCGCCTCGAGGTCTCCGTCCACGACGTGGTCGGTGACCCCGGCCTCGGCGCCGCGGCGCAGGTGGACCCCGCCGGTGAAGGAGATCGGCAGCCCGGGGAGCTCCAGGCTCATCGCGCCCTCCCGCTCGCCGTCGGCGTCGGGTGAGCCCCACCGCACCGTCTCGACCACGAGCAGCTGCGGGCCGACGACGCTCTTGGCGATGTCGGGTATGCCGTCGCTCGGCAGGTGCCGCTGCGTGGTCACCGTCGTCGTGCCGTCCGGGTCGGACTCGACCTGGACGGTCTGGTCCAGGGCGCCCGAGCGCTCGCAGCGCCGGACCTGGTAGGCGTGGTCGGTCAGCATCTCGAAGGTGCGCTGGGGGTCCGCCGGGTGCTGGACCGTCTCGGTGATCCTCATGGGCTCACCGTACGTCCTGCCCGGGATGCGCCGGCAGCGCCTCGCGCAGCCGCCGTCCCAGGGAGTGCAGGCGGCGCAGCACGACGCCCTTGTCGGCCCGGCTCAGGGCGCCGCTCCTGGTCCGGTCGGCGACCCGGTCCAACAGGTCGCCGAGGTCGGTCATGATGCTCGCGGTGTCGCCGGCCCAGCGCGCAGGGTGGGTCTCGAGCGACCGGGCGAGGGACCGCAGCCGTCCCGCGGCCGCGCGGCACCCGGCGTGGTCGGGCAGCCGGTCAGGTGCGCCGATCGCGCCGACGACGACCGGCTGGGGGCGCGGCTCGGCGCGGCCGTCAGCAGCATCGGCCAGCACGTGGGCGATGCCGTCGAGCAGCGCCTCCACCAGGCCGCTGGCCTCCGACCACCCCAGGTCGGGTGCCAGACCGGCCACCTCCTGAGCCGCGCGCACCAGGGCCACGGCGCCGGTGTCCTCGCCGGTCCGCAGCCCGGCTTCGGTGGGCCCGGAGGGCCGGATGCTCCCGGTCATGCTGCCCAGCCTAGGCCCGCCCGAGGTCGCGTGCAGGCGTTGTCCCCAGGCGAGTAGGCTGACCGCGGGTGCACGCCGTGGTGCGCCATACGCCATGCGATCCAAGGAGTGCACGCGCCCGATGACGTCGACTGACACCCTCAACGACCGGTTCTTCCACCGCCTGGCTCCCGCCGAGCTGGCGGGCCGCGAGGAGGAGCAGCGGGCGGCGATGGCGGCCTCCATGTCCGAGCTGTCGGCCGGACGCGAGGGGGGACGCGCCGCGATCCGGATCCTCAACCCCACCCTCGAGGCCGGGGGGTGGACGATCCGCCAGACCGTGGTCCAGGTGGTCACCGACGACATGCCCTTCCTCGTCGACTCGGTGCTGGGCGAGGTCGCCCGGCACCGCCTGGGCGTCCACCAGCTCCTGCACCCCCAGCTCGTCGTCGAGGAGGCCACCGGTGACGTCGTGGACGTCGACCCGCAGGACGCCGTCGAGGGCCAGCGGGTCGAGTCCTGGATCTACGTCGAGGTCGACCGGGTCCCCGACGAGGAGGATCGCGAGGAGCTCCGTCGCGGCCTGGAGCGGGTGCTCGCGGACGTCCGACGGGCCTGGCAGGACTGGGGGACCATGCGTCAGCGGGCCCGGGCGATCGTCGCCCAGCTCGAGATCGGCCCGCCGCGGTCGGTCGACCCTGCCGAGGTGAGCTCGACGGTCGACTTCCTGTCCTGGATCGACGACCACCACTTCACCTACCTCGGCTACCGCAGCTACGACCTCGTGGACACCGGCGACGAGCTGGCGCTGCAGGCCGTCCCGGGGAGCGGGCTCGGCATCCTGCGGGAGGGCCCGGAGGCTGCGGCACCGACCGTCCTGCGCCCCGAGGCCGCCCGCACCGCCCGTGACCCGCAGCTGCTCACCGTGACCAAGGCCAACACCCGCGCCACCGTGCACCGGGCGGTACCGCTGGACTACATCGGGATCCGTCGTTTCGACGACCGGGGCACCGTCATCGGGGAGCACCGCTTCCTCGGGCTGTTCACGCAGAGCGCCTACGCCGAGTCGACGCAGCGGCTGCCGATCGTCGGGGCCAAGGTCAAGCAGGTGCTCGCCGAGTCCGGGTTCGCCCCGGACAGCCACTCCGGCAAGGACCTCATCAGCGTCCTGGAGGCCTACCCGCGCGACGAGCTGTTCCAGGCGCCGGTCGAGCACCTGGCGGCCACGGCCGGCGACGTCGTCCGGCTCCTGGAGCGGCCGGCGGCCAAGGCCTACGTCCGCCCCGATGAGTTCGGCCGCTTCGTCAGCGCGCTCGTCTACCTCCCGCGCGACCGCTACAACACGGCCAACCGGCTCCGGGTCCAGAAGCTCCTGGAGGAGACCTACGGCGGTGAGCTGGCCGACTACGCCACCCGCGTGGGCGACGGTCCGCTGGCGCAGCTGCACTTCGTCATCACGGTGCCCCGGGGTGTCGACCTGCCCCAGGTCGACGAGCAGGAGTTCCAGCAGCGCCTGGCCTCGGTCACCCGGACGTGGGTGGAGGGTCTGTCCGACGCCGTCGCGGCCCACGTCGAGGACGAAGGGGTCACCGGGGACCTCGTGGCGCGGTATGCCGACGCCTTCCCCGAGGCCTACAAGGAGGACTTCGACGGCGAGGCGGCCTACCTCGACCTGCAACGTCTCGGAGAGCTCCACGGCAGCGACGCCTCGGCCCGGCCGCACGTCTACCGCGCCGAGGGGGAGGCTGCGACCGAGCGGCGGCTCAAGGTCTACCGCTCCGAGGAGATGTCGCTCACCCACGTCCTCCCGGTCTTCGCCGACCTGGGCCTGGAGGTCACCGTCCAGCGGCCCTACGAGCTGGACGGCAGCGACGACGACGGCTCCTCGGACTACATCTACGACTTCGGTCTGCGGGCGGGCTCGGAGTCGGTGTGGACCGGTGGGGAGCACCGCACGGAGGAGGAGGTCGCCGCCGCCTTCGAGGACGCCTTCACGGCCGTCTGGGGCGGTGCCGCGGAGTCCGACACCCTGAACTCCCTCGTGCTCACGGCCGGGTTGGACTGGCGCCGGGTCGTCATCCTGCGCACGCTCGTGCGCTACCTGCGCCAGGTCGGCACCTTCAGCCTCGACTACCTCGAGGAGGCGCTGGTCGGCAACCCCGCCATCGCGCGGCTGCTCATCGAGCTGTTCGAGGCGCGCTTCGACCCCGACGCCGAGGGGGCGGACCGCGAGACCCGCACCCGCGAGGTCGGCGAGGAGATCGCCCGCGCGCTCGACGAGGTCGCGAGCCTCGACCAGGACCGCATCCTGCGCGGGCTCGCCGCGGTCGTCCAGGCCGCGTTGCGGACCAACTTCTACCAGCACGGCGAGGACGGCGAGCCCAAGGCCTGGGTGAGCCTCAAGCTGCTGCCCCGTGAGCTCGACCTGCTTCCGGAGCCGCGTCCCGCCTTCGAGATCTGGGTCTACGCACCCCGGGTCGAGGGCAGCCACCTGCGGTTCGGCCCGGTGGCCCGGGGCGGGTTGCGCTGGAGCGACCGGCGCGAGGACTTCCGCACCGAGGTGCTCGGCCTGGTCAAGGCGCAGATGGTCAAGAACGCCGTCATCGTGCCGACCGGGTCCAAGGGTGCCTTCTTCCCCAAGAACCTGCCCGACGCCGCCGCAGACCGCGAGGCGTGGCTCGAGGAGGGCAAGGCGGCATACCGCACCTTCATCAGCGGGATGCTCGACGTCACCGACAACCGGGTCGGCACCGACATCCAGCCCCCCACCAGGGTCGTGCGGCACGACGGCGACGACCCCTACCTCGTCGTGGCGGCGGACAAGGGCACGGCGACCTTCTCCGACATCGCCAACGGGGTGGCCCGCGACTACGGCTTCTGGCTCGACGACGCATTCGCCTCCGGTGGCTCGGCCGGCTACGACCACAAGGGTATGGGGATCACCGCCCGGGGTGCGTGGGAGTCGGTCAAGCGCCACTTCCGCGAGCTCGGGCTGGACACCCAGAGCGAGGAGTTCACCGTCGTCGGCGTCGGTGACATGAGCGGTGACGTCTTCGGCAACGGCATGCTCCTGTCCGAGCACATCCGCCTCGTCGCGGCCTTCGACCACCGGCACATCTTCCTCGACCCCGACCCGGACGCCGCGGCCTCCTACGCCGAGCGTGCGCGCCTCTTCGAGCTTCCCCGCTCCAGCTGGGCGGACTACGACACCTCGCTCATCAGCGAGGGCGGTGGCGTCTACCCCCGCACGCAGAAGGCCATCCCGGTCAGCGCCCAGGTGCGCGAGCGGCTGGGGCTGCAGGAGGGGGTGACCTCGCTGACGCCGCACGAGCTGCTGCGCGGCATCCTGCAGGCCCCGGCGGACCTGCTGTGGAACGGCGGCATCGGCACCTACGTCAAGGCCTCCACGGAGACCGACGCGCAGATCGGGGACCGCGCCAACGACCCCATCCGGGTCGACGGCTTGGACCTGCGCGCGCGGGTCGTCGGCGAGGGCGGCAACCTGGGGCTCTCGCAGCGGGGCCGGATCGAGGCGGCCACCCACGGGGTGCACGTCAACACCGATGCGATCGACAACTCCGCCGGGGTCGACACCTCCGACCACGAGGTCAACATCAAGATCGCGCTGACCCCCCTGGTGCAGGGGGAGGAGCTGTCCCTGGAGGAGCGCGACGAGCTGCTCGCCTCGATGACCGAGGAGGTCGGCCGCAAGGTCCTGCGGCACAACTACGACCAGAACGTCCTCATCGGCAACGGGCGTCACCAGCGCGAGGTCATGGCCACCGTGCACCAGCGCCTCATCCGCCACCTCGGCGAGCACGCCGGGCTGGACCCCGAGCTGGAGTTCCTGCCCGACGAGGCCGAGTGGGCCCGACGCGAGCGGGCCGGCACCGGCCTGACCAGCCCCGAGTTCTCGGTGCTGGTGGCCTACGCCAAGCTGGGGCTCAAGACCGAGCTCATCGAGACCGAGCTCGCGGACGACCCGGCCCTGGTCGACACACTCATGCACTACTTCCCGGAGCCGCTGCGGGCCAGGGCTGAGGCACAGATCCTCGACCACCCGCTGCGCCGCCAGATCGTCGTCAACGAGATCGCCAACGCCATGGTCAACCGTGGCGGCGTGTCCTTCTCCTTCCGTGCCCAGGAGGAGACCGGTGCGACGGTCGCCCAGATCGCCCGCGCCTTCCACGTCGTGCGCTCGGTCTTCGCGCTCGGCGACTTCACCGCCGCGGTCGAGGCGCTGGACAACGAGGTGCCGACCGATGTGCAGACCGAGCTCTACCTCGAGGTGCGCCGCCTGCTCGACCGGGCCACCCGGTGGTTCCTCAACAACCGCTCGCTGTCCACGGGCATGGACGAGGAGATCCGCCGCTTCGCCGAGCCGGTGCAGGCGCTCCTTCCCCAGCTCGAGGTGCTGCTCCAGGGGCAGGAGCGGGAGCGGTGGTCGGCGCGGGCCCAGTGGGCGCGGGACAACGGCATCCCCGAGGAGCTGGCGCAGGCCTACGCCTCGCTGCTCGACAGCTACTCGCTGCTGGACGTCGCCGAGCTGGCCGGCGAGATCGACCGTGACGTCGAGGAGGTCGCCGAGATCTACTTCGGCGTCTCGGAGGCCTTCCGGATCGACGACCTGCTCACCCACGTCTCCCACCTGCCCCGCGAGGACCGCTGGTCCTCGCTGGCCCGGGGCGCCCTGCGCGACGACCTCTACGGCGTCATGCGCGGGCTCACGCGCACCGTGGTGGAGCGGACCGACACCGAGGGCTCGGAGGACTCGCTGGAGCGGGTGCGGGACTGGATGTCGGAGAACCGTGAGGCGCTGGTGCGCACCAGCCAGGTGCTCCGCACGGTCAGCGGCATGAGCCAGCCTGATCTCGCCCCGCTGTCGGTCGCCCTGCGGACCCTGCGCGGGCTGGTCCGCCAGGGCTCGGCCGACTGAGCTTTGCGACAATCGCCTCGTGGCCATTCTGCGGGAGACCCTGTCGCGCTCGTCGATGTCGGGAGCCGACGTCGACTGGCTCCACCGTCTGGTGGGCGACTGGCAGATGCTGGCCGACCTGGCCTTCGCCGACCTCACGCTGTGGCTGCCGGTCCAACGCGACGACGACGCCGACCCGCACGTGTCGCCGTGGTTCCTCGCGGCCCACGCGCGCCCCTCGACCGGACCGAACTTCTACCACGACGACGTCATCGGGGAGACCCCCGGACCCGACCGTGAGCGCTTCCTCGCGCAGGTCATGGACACCGGTCGGCCGCTCACGCCCGACGAGGTCGGCTACGTGCGCGAGCAGTACGTCCCGGTGGTGCGCACCGGCCGACCGATCGCGGTGCTGGTGCGGCATACCGACCTGCAGAACATGCGCCAGCAGGGAGGGCTGGAGGTCAACTACCTCCAGATCAGCCAGCAGCTCTTCTCGATGATCGCCGAGGGAGCCTTCCCCATGGACCACGTCGCGACCGGCGTCGGTCGCGGCACCCCCCGGGTCGGCGACGGCGTCCTGCGGCTGACCGCGGAAGGCCTCATCGACTACGCGAGCCCCAACGCCGTGTCCGCGCTGCGCCGGTTGGGGCATACCGACCACGTCAACGGGGCCGACCTCGCCCAGATCGTCTCGACCCGCCTGACCCCCGGCGCCACCGTCGATGAGACCGTCCCGCTGGTGCTCACGGGTCGGGCGCCCTGGGGGACCGAGATCGAGACCGCGACGATTAACCTCACCCTGCGCTCGGTCCCTCTCACGCACAGCGGTCGCCGGGTGGGTGCGCTGCTGCTCATGCGTGACGTCAGCGAGATCCGCCGGCGCGAGCGCGAGCTGCTCAGCAAGGAGGCGACGATCCGGGAGATCCATCACCGGGTCAAGAACAACCTCCAGACCGTGGCCGCGCTCCTGCGGCTGCAGTCCCGCAGGCTCGATGACCCGAAGGCGCAGGAGGCCCTCGCCGAGGCAGGTCGCCGCCTGGCGACGGTCGCGCTCGTGCACGACACGCTCAGCCAGGCCTTCACCGAACGCGTCGACTTCGACGACGTCGCCACCCGCATCCTGCGCGCCACCGTCGAGGTCGCCTCCACCCAGACGGTGGTGGGCGCCGAGCTGGAAGGGTCCTTCGGTCTGCTCCCCCCGGACGACGCGACCCACCTGGCCATGGTCCTGGCCGAGCTCGTGCACAACGCCGTCGAGCACGGCTTCGAGGAGGGGGAGCGCCACGGAGGTGCGTCGCGGGTGGTCGTGACCGCGCAGCGCGCGCACGACGAGGCCGGGACGGACGTCCTGGAGGTCTCGGTCGCGGACAACGGCAGCGGGTATGCCCCGGATACCTCCACCCGCCAGGGTCTGGGCACGCAGAT
The DNA here is from genome assembly GCF_008001015.1 of Serinicoccus profundi. Taxonomy (NCBI): domain Bacteria; kingdom Bacillati; phylum Actinomycetota; class Actinomycetes; order Micrococcales; family Ornithinimicrobiaceae; genus Serinicoccus; species Serinicoccus profundi. The sequence continues at coordinate 1,020,979 of NZ_CP042862.1, forward strand.
CGTCGAGGCGCTGATCACCGACCTGCGCGGTCAGATCCGCTGGGAGACGGCGAAGCCGCACGGGACCGTCGTGCGGTTCACCGTGCGGCTTCGTGGCTCCGCCACCGGCTGAGGGTCACGGCCTCCTCCGGTGACGGAGGGAATCGGGTGCGGTCGGCCTCAGCTCGCCCGGCGAGCGCGAGCCTTGCGCCGCTTGAGGGCGCGTCGCTCGTCCTCGGACAGGCCCCCCCAGACGCCGGCGTCCTGGCCGGTCTCGAGGGCCCACTTGAGGCAGGTGTCGATCACCGGGCAGGTGCGGCAGACGGCCTTGGCCTCCTCGATCTGCTGCAGCGCCGGGCCGGTGTTGCCGATCGGGAAGAAGAGCTCGGGGTCTTCCTCGAGGCACGCCGCGCGGTTGCGCCAGTCCATCAGTGTCTGCTCCTTGGTCTGCGCCCCTCCTGGGGCGTCATCTTGTCCTCGCCCACGACCGGAATCCAGAGATGTACGGCGGGCGACGACACCTCGTTGTTCCGTCTTTGCGGGCGGTGCCAGGTCAGGGTCGGGCGCCGCCGTCACTGCTTGTGCCAACGCCAGGCCCAAGGACAGTGTTCCCAATCCTCGCATCGCGACACGCCGTAGCACAAGAGTCACACGCCTCCGATGCTCCCCTGACGGGTGAGTGATCAGTCACACTCGCGCGGCGGCGTCCGGACCGGATGCCGGGGTGAGCGCCCGCCGCCGGGCCCACCGTGCATAGGGTGGATGGTCTGCTTCCCACCGTCGCGAGGAGATTTCGTGAGCACCCCCCGTCCGTCCCTGGCCATTGTCGGCGCCCGAGTCGTCCCTGTCGAGGGCGAGGTGATCGAGGAGGGCACCGTGCTCGTGCGCGAGGGCGTGATCAGCGCCGTCGGGCCGCGTGCGGAGGTCGAGGTCCCGGAGGACGTCGAGGTCGTCGACGCCGCCGGGCGCTGGGTGCTGCCCGGTCTCATCGACGCCCACGTGCACCTCGGTGTGTGGGAGGAGGGTGAGGGGTGGGCCGGCATCGACGGCAACGAGAGCACCGACCCGGTCATGGCCGCCGCTCGGGCCATCGACGCCATCAACCCCCGCGAGCAGGGCTTCGACGACGCCATCACCGCCGGGGTCACCACCGTCAACGTCAACCCCGGATCGGCCAACCCCATCGGCGGCCAGGCCGTCGCGCTCAAAACCTACGGTCGCTACGTCGATGAGATGGTGCTGCGCAACCCCTCCGGCGTCAAGGCCGCGCTGGGGGAGAACCCCAAGCGCGTCTACGGCGAGCAGAAGAAGACGCCGTCGACCCGCCTCGGCGTCGCCCTGGTCCTGCGCAAGGCCTTCTCCGCGGCCCGGTCCTACCAGGCGCGGAAGGCCGCCTCGGACTCGCCGGTGGACACCGATCTCGTGAGCGAGGCGCTGCTGCTGGTGCTCGAGCGCGAGATCCCGTGGCGCCAGCACTGCCACCGCGCCGACGACATCGCCACCGCGATCCGGCTGGCCGAGGAGTTCGGCTACCGGCTCGTCCTCGACCACGGCACGGAGGCCTACCTCGTCGCCGACCTCGTGGCGCAGCACGACGTGCCGGTGCTCTACGGGCCGATGATCGTCAGCCGCTCCAAGGTGGAGGTCCGTCACCGCACCCCGAAGGCTCCGGGCATCCTCGACCGGGCGGGCGTGGAGGTGTCGATCATCACCGACCACCCCGTCGTGCCGATCGACTACCTCATCACCCAGGTGGCGCTCGCGGTGCGCGAGGGGATGGAGCGGGACGCCGCGCTGCGCGCCGTGACCATCAACCCGGCCCGGGTCCTGGGTGTCGAGGACCGCGTCGGATCGCTCGTCGCGGGCAAGGATGCCGACCTCGCGCTGTGGTCCGGTGACCCGTTGGACCTGCAGTCCCGGGTGCTGCGGACCTGGATCGACGGCGTGGAGGTCTACGCCTACGACGAGGAGGCCGGCTCGGGCCAGGTCCTGCCCCGCTGAGGACACTGCAGGCGAACCCCGCACCACCTCGCGCAGGGTGCTGTGTCAGGACATCGGTGGCAGCTCTGCATGAGGACTGTCACCGATGTCCTGACACCTCACCAGACCTTGCGACAACACTCCAGATCGTTCGAACATATGTTTGATTTGCGGGTGGATTCGCGGTATCCTGGAGGGACCAGGTCGATCGGGGGATCGGCCATCGAGGTCACCACGGGGGTGAGGGCAGGTGCGACGCGACAGCCAGGGGTATGCCGGGCCTTCCGGGAGCGGGTCCGAGCCCGCGGCGGACAGCGACACTGCGGGTGCGACGGACATTTCGGGCGTGCACGGAGCAGCGGGTGCGACGGGCACGGCGGGCACGGCGGGCGCGACGAGTTCAACTGCTGCGGATCCTGGGCCGGTGGCTGCGGCGTTGGCGCTGTTGCGGTCGGCGATCGCCTCCGGTGTCCTGGGCGGGCTGGATGACCAGGGCCGGCTCGAGGTGCTGCATGATCTGGAGTTGCTGACGCGGGCGGCGGCGCTCTCGGTCCGGGTGCAGGTCGACTTCCGGACCAGTCAGATCGCCCGACAGGTCCAGGACGGGGTAGCACCGTCACGGGCCGGGGCAGCAGTGGCCGGTGACCTGGCGCTGGCGCGGATGAGCACGCCCACGATGTCCTCACGGGAGTTGACCAGTGCCCGCGCCCTCACCGGTGAGATGCCGCACACGCTGGCCGCGTTGCAGGACGGGGTGATCAGCGGGTTCCAAGCAGAGCTTGTCACGATGTTTGTGTAAGTGATGTGGGTCACATTGGGTTTACAGGTAGGCGTTTACGCGGTCGGGGTAGACGAGGGCGAGCTCGCCAAGGGCGGCTTTCCAACCGGTGACGGCGGCGCCTTCGATCAGGCGGGGCACCGACTTTCGGTCTTTGCCCTTGCTGGCCTGCTTGGCTCGTTCTCGGGCTCGTTTGTCCTCGATGTTCATGATTGCCAGCCAGAGCAGCTTGATCACGGCCTCGTCGCTGGGGAAGTGGCCGCGGTTCTTGATGATCTTGCGCAGCTGGTAGTTCAGGCTCTCGATGCTGTTGGTCGTGTAGATGACCTTGCGCAGCGCGGGCCCGAACGCCAGGAAGGGGATGAACCGGTCCCAGGCGTTCTCCCAGGTGGCGACCGCAGCGGGGTACTTCTTGCCCAGGTTGGAGTCGGCGAAGGCGGCCAGCGCCATGAGCGCTGCGTCCTCGTCAGCGGCGGTGTAGATCGGGCGCAGCATCGCGGCGACGGCCTTGCGGTCGGCGTAGGAGACGAACCGCATCGAGGCCCGGATCAGGTGCACCACGCAGGTCTGCACCATCGCGTGCGGCCAGGTCGCCTCGATCGCCTCGGCCAGGCCGGTCAGCCCGTCGCAGCAGACGATGAGCACGTCCTTGACGCCGCGGTTGGCCAGCTGGGCGCACACGCCGGCCCAGAACTTGGCGCCCTCGGTGGCCTGGACCCAAATGCCCAGGACGTGCTTGACGCCGTCCATGTCGACGCCGACGGCCACGTGCGCCGAGCGGTTGGTCACGTGCGACCCGTCGCGGACCTTGACCACCAGGGCGTCGAGGTAGATCACCGGGTAGAACGCCTCCAGCGGGCGGGACTGCCAGGCCTTGACCTCCTCGAGCACGGCGTCGGTGACGTTGCTGATCGTCTCGTGGCTCAGCTCGGTGCCCAGCGTCGCGCCCAGATGATGCTGGATGTCGCGAACGGTCATCCCGCCGGCGTACAGGGAGATGATCATGTCCTCCAGCCCGCCGAGGCGGCGGGCGCCCTTGGGCACCAGCGCCGAGGAGAACGTGGAGTTGCGGTCCCTCGGCTGGTCCAGGGCGATGTCACCGACCTCGGTGCCCACCGTCTTGGGGGTCGTGCCGTTGCGGGAGTTCCCCGAACCTCGGCCGGCCGCGTCGCCCTTGGCGTACCCGAGGTGGTCGGTCAGCTCGGCTCCCATGCCGCGCTCCAGGACGGTCTTGATCATCTCGGGCAGGAAGCCACCGGCCCCGGTCAAGGACACCCCGCGCTCACCGGTCGCCGCGAGCAACTTGTCGACCAGCTCGTCGTCGAAGAACTCCTCACGCAGCCGCGCAGCCGCGGCCCGATGCTCCACCTCGACCTGGTCCAGATCCTCGGCCCTCATCTCGTCGTGCGTCATGCTCACAGTCAATCTCCTTCTCGGTCGGAGACCCGGCACTTACACAGACCATCTGACACCCCCTCCAAGCACGCGTGATCACCGAGACCACGACCTGCCTGACACCGCAAGACCGGGCCGAGGTCGATGAGCGCCTCGCACCCCACCTGGCCCGCTCAACCACCCCCGAGATCAGCGCCGCCGCACGCGGGCTGGTCTACGAGATCGACCCCGCCGGGTTCGTCCGACGATCACGCGCAGCCGCCGCCGACCGGGGCTTGTCCCTACGACCCGCACCCGATGTCATGGCCCTGCTCACCGCCCGCCTCCCCGCAGCCCAGGCCGTCGCCTGCCACCAAGCCCTGCACGAGGACGCCCTCACCCGCCGCACCAGCGGCGACCCCCGCACCCTGCAACAACTCATGGCCGACGAGCTCTACGACCGCCTCACCGGCCGCAGCGTCGTCGACGGCATCGACATCGAGATCGGCCTCGTGATGACCGACACCGCCCTGCTCGCCGGAACCTCCGACCCCGCCGACCTCCTCGGCTACGGACCCATCCCCAGCGAAAACGCCCGCGACCTCCTCCGCCCACCCCACGAGGCACCCGAGGGTGGGATGTCCCTCCCGGTGGGGCGCGACCAGAGCCCAGTCGAGCCAACCAGCGACGATACGGGCCAGACCGAGCCCTGCCCCGACGGCATCCGGTGCACCACCTTCGAGTGCACCCTGACCCACGGCATCGCGCCACGCACTCGCTCAGCCAGCCCCACCCACACCACGCCCACCACCAACGCACCCACCGACACCGGCGGCTCCACGACAACGCAGACCTCTGACGCACCATGCACCGCCGACCCTGCGTCGCGGACCGCCCGGGTCGCCCCGCCGGGTACGCCACCCACCGACGCCGGCGGCGGCTTGGCGACAGCGGCCAGGGTGTGGGTGCGCCGCCTCTACACCGACCCCGCCGGCGTCCTCACCGCACGCGACCCCCGCAGACGCCTCTTCACCGGTCAACTCAGAGCAGCACTCATCGCCAGAGACCGCACCTGCCGCACCCCCTGGTGCGGAGCCCCCATCAGAACCATCGACCACCGACGCCGCCACGCCGACGGCGGCCCAACCACACCCGACAACGGCCAAGGACTCTGCACCCGCTGCAACCTCGACCGCGAACGACCACGCCACCTGAACCCCCCACCCCACACCTTCCGACCACCCCACCACTCCTGCCACGATTCCTCCGCTGACGGGCGAGCTGTCGGCGCGAGGCGGCACTCCCAACCCGTGGAGCGCCGAACGGACCGTGGGGCCTCTGCGTCAGTGGCCGGGCGTGACGAGATCCGGCCGGCGTTCGGCCCGCACGCAGTCGGGACACAGGCCGTGCTCGGGCAACCGGTCGTAGAGGCAGCACCCGCGTCGCATGAAGGCCTCGTCCTGGGTCTCCATCGCACCGCCGGTGCCGGCGGGAAGATCCGCCCTCACGCGCACCGTGCCCCCCGTGGCGAGGTCGGGCTCGGCGAGCAGGGCCCGGGCGAGCGCCCAGGCCGTCGGTCCGGCCGAGGGCACCTTGGAGGTGAGGACCCGCGCCGCGCCGACCAGACTGGAGGCCGTGTTGGACCGCAACACCTGCGCCGAGACGCGGCCGACCGCCACGCAGGCGTCGTCGAGCTGGGCCAGAGCGTCCTGCACGACCACCCCGCTGAGGACGTGAGCAGCCCCGTGCGGGTCGGTCGGGTCGACGGACTGCCCTGCGGTGGGGTCGACCACGCCGAGGGGGACCTTCCCGCGGTGCACCGGGCTCGCGCGCAAGGAGCGGGAGGAGAGGTCGGGCAGCCACCCGTGCAGGACGACACCGGCCAGCGCCACCGACCACACCCGGGAAGCGAGGCCCACCTGCAAGGCCGAGACCGCCACCTTGGCGTTCACCTCGTCCACCTGCTGCCCCGTGGCCTGCGCCAGGGCGCCGCGCACCACCTCGATGCGGGGTCGGAGGGCCTGCGGCTCCAGTGTGTCAGCCCACGGCACCGCGTCGGTGCCGCGCGGCTCGGTCAGCTCGAAGAAACCGCCCAGCTCACGCAGTGACACCCACAGGTCCGGCGGCGGCCCGGCCGCGACCGCACCGCTCATCCGTCGGTGCGGATCTCGGCGCCCTCGCGCTGGCTCAGGACCGCGCGCGCCGCGGCGAACCGGGCGATGGGCACGCGGTAGGGCGAGCACGAGACGTAGCTGAGACCGAGCTCCTCGAAGAGCGCGATCGAGGCGGGGTCACCGCCGTGCTCACCGCATACCCCGAGCTTGAGGTCGGCCTTGGTGCGGCGACCGCCCTCCGCGCCGAGACGCACGAGGCCGCCGACGCCGTCCCGGTCGATCGACTCGAACGGGTTGTGCGGGATCACCTCGTCGGCGATGTAGGCCGACAGGAAGCCGCCCTCCGCGTCGTCGCGCGAGATGCCGATGCCGGTCTGGGTCAGGTCGTTGGTGCCGAAGGAGAAGAAGTCGGCGTGCTCGGCGATCTGGTCGGCCACCACCGCTGCGCGCGGCAGCTCGATCATCGTGCCGACGGTGACGTCGAGCTCGGCGCCAGCGCTCTCCAGCTCCTCGGCGACCGCCTGCTCCACGACCGCCCGCTGCGCCTTGAGCTCGGAGGCGTAGGCCACCAACGGGATCATGATCTCCACGCCTGCGGTCTCGCCCTCCCGCTCGCGCACGGCCAGCGCGGCGCGGATGATCGCCCGGGTCTGCATCTCGGGGATCTCGGGGTAGAGCATGGCCAACCGGCACCCGCGGGTCCCCAGCATGGGGTTCTGCTCGTGCAGGCGCTTGACCTGCCCGAGCAGGGTCTTGGCAGTCGACAGCTCGTCGGCGTCGCCGTCGGTGAGCTCCAGGCGCTGGACCAGCAGCGACTGCTCGACGAGGTCGGGCAGGAACTCGTGCAGCGGCGGGTCCAGGAGGCGGACGGTGACCGGCAGCCCCTTCATGGCGGTGAAGATCGCCTCGAAGTCCTCCTGCTGCATCGGCAGGATGGTCTCGAGCGCTGCGGCGCGGTCCTCCTCGGTCTCGGCGAGGATCATCCGGCGCACCGCGGGGAGCCGGTCTGCGGCCATGAACATGTGCTCGGTGCGGCACAGGCCGATGCCCTCGGCGCCGAGCTCACGCGCCTTGGCGGCGTCCTCGCCGGTGTCGGCGTTGGCCCGTACCCCCAGCCGGCGCACCTCGTCGGCCCAGGTGACGATCGCCTCGAAGTCCTCGTTGATCTGCGGCGGGACGAGCTCGAGCGCCTCGCCGTAGACCTCACCGGTCGACCCGTCCAGGGTGATGAGGTCACCCTCGGCGAAGGTGCGGTCACCGATGGTGAGGGTCCGGTCGGAGGTGTTGATGCGGATGCCGTTGGCGCCGGCCACGCACGGCTTGCCCATGCCGCGCGCGACGACGGCGGCGTGCGAGGTCATCCCTCCATGCGCGGTGAGCACCCCCTGGGCGACGATGACGCCGTGGATGTCGTCGGGGGTCGTCTCGTAGCGGACGAGGACGACAGGGTCGCCGGCGCCGCCGCGGGACGCCGCGGTGTCGGCATCGAAGACGACCTCGCCGACCGCCGCACCGGGGGAGGCCGGAAGGCCCTTGGTCACCGGCGTGCGCCCGTGGTCAGGGTCGATCGCCGGGTGGAGCAGCTGGTCGAGCTGCCCGGGCTCGACCCGCTCGAGCGCCTCCTCCTGGGTGAGGACACCCTCGGCGACCATGTCGCGCGCGACGCGCAGCGCGGCGGCCGCGGTGCGCTTGCCGCTGCGGGTCTGCAGGAGGTAGAGCGTGCCGTCCTCGACGGTGAACTCGATGTCCTGCATGTCCTTGTAGTGCGCCTCGAGGTCGTGCATCGTCTGCACGAGCTGGGAGTAGGCCTCGGGCAGGACCTGCTCCATCTCACCCAGCGGCTTGGGGGTGCGGATGCCGGCGACGACGTCCTCGCCCTGCGCGTTGAGCAGGAACTCGCCGTAGAGCTCCTTCGCCCCGGTCGAGGGGTTGCGGGTGAAGCAGACACCGGTGGCGGAGGTCTCGCCGCGGTTGCCGAAGACCATCTGCATGACGTTGACCGCCGTGCCGAGGTCGTCCGGTATGCCGTTGGCGCGGCGGTAGACCCGCGCCCGTGGGGTGTCCCAGGAGTCGAAGACGGCCGAGATCGCCCCCCGGAGCTGCTCGCGGGGGTCGGTCGGCAGGTCGCGGCCGAGCTCGCGGCGGGAGACGTCCTTGAAGGTGCTCACCAGCTCCTGGAGGTCCTCGGTGGACAGGTCCGTGTCCTGCTCCACCCCGCGGCGGGCCTTGAGTGCCGTGAGCTCGTCCTCGTAGGCGTGCGGGGCGACGCCCTCGACGACCTCGCCATACATCTGGACGAACCGGCGGTAGGAGTCCCAGGCGAAGCGGGGATTGTCCGACTCGGCCCCCAGGGCCTCGACCGTCTCGTCGCCGATGCCGAGGTTGAGGATGGTGTCCATCATCCCGGGCATCGAGACCACGGCGCCGGAGCGGACCGAGAGCAGGAGCGGCTGGGCGCCGCCGAGGGTGCGGCCGGTCCGGTCCTCCAGGCGGGCCAGGGAGGCCAGCACGTCGTCCCACAGCCCGGCGGGCCACTCGCCACCGGCCTTCGTCGTCGCGATGCAGGCGGCGGTGCTCACGGTGAAGCCGTCCGGGACGGGTATGCCGAGGCGCTTCATCTCGGCGAGGTTGGCACCCTTGCCGCCGAGCAGGCTGCGCATCTGCGCGCTGCCCTCGGACATGTCGTAGAGGTAGGTCTCTTCTCGCCCGGCCATCTCTGCGCTCCTCGCGGTGTCGACGGGGCTCCGCTGCCCCGAACCTTCGGTGCCCCGGAGCCTACCGGGCGCGGTCGGTGCCGCCGGACGCAGCCTCGCGACGCCGCTGCACCACCTCGATGACCCGCCCGGCGGCCTCCTCCAGCGCCAGGTCGGTGGTCTCGATCACCGGGCAGCCGAGGCTGCGCTGCAGCTGGGCGACCTCGTCGAGCTCGTCGAAGATCTGGACGAGGTCGGTGTAGCCGTCCCGGTGGTTCTGGGTGCTGCCCATGGCCTTGACCCGGCGCCCTCGGATCTGCTGCAGCCGCTCGGGGTCGATCGTGAGGCCGACGATCTTCCACCGCTGGACCTCGTGCAGCTGCGCCGGAGGGGCGATCCCGGGCACGAGCGGGATGTTGGCGGTGCGGTAGCCGAGGTAGCCGAGGTACATCGACAACGGCGTCTTGCCGGTCCGGCTGACCCCGATGAGGACGATGTCGGCCTCGCGGAGGTGGTTGGACAGGTTGCCGTCGTCGTTGGCGATCGCGAACTCCATCGCGGCCACCCGCTTGAAGTAGTCCTCACCGACCCCGACCGGGCGGACCACGCGCTCGGGGTCCTGGCCGGTGACCGTCGAGAGGGCGGTCACGGCCGGGTCGAGCAGGTCCGCGTGCGGCAGCCCGCGCTCCTCGCAGAGCTGGGTGACCCGCAGGCGCAGCGCCTCGTCGACGACGGTGGAGAAGACGACGGTGCGCACCTGCTCGGGCCGCATCCGGGCGAAGGAGTCGTGCAGGCCGTCCAAGGAGGACTGCCGCGGGTGGCGCAGGATGCGGACGTCGTAGTCGGCGTACTGCGCGGCCGCCGCCCGGGCGACCCGCGCGGCGGTGTCACCGGTGGAGTCGGCGATGATGTGCAGCTCGATCGGTGGGCGCGACATAGTTGCGAGGGTATGCCCTCCGCCGGCTCAGACCGGCTCGTTGCGGTCCCCGGGCGCCTCCTCGGTGGCGATCCCCTCGACATCGGCGGCGAGGGCCTCGGAGGCGCCCGACGGCTCGGTCACCTGCTCCTGGACCGCGGCGGGCACCTCGCCCGCGTGGGCCAGGGGAGCGTCGGCGTCCTGCTCGCTCTCGATCTCCTGCGCCGTGCTGGCAGGGTCCTCAGGGGTGTCGAAGGTGCCACCCACGAAGGTCCCCTCCTGGTCGTCGCCGCTGGGGGTGCTCGTCTGCTCGCTCATGCGTGCCAGACTGCCCGAGTGCCTGAGCAGCTGCCACCCGGACCACCCGTCGTCGCGGTGGTCGGGCCCACCGCGACCGGCAAGTCGGACCTGGGGGTGCGGCTGGCGCTGGAGCTGGGCGGGGAGGTCGTCGGGGCCGACGCCTCCCAGTTCTACCGCGGCATGGACATCGGCACCGCCAAGCTCGATCTCGCTGCGCGCCAAGGGATCCCGCACCACCAGCTCGACGTCCTGGACGTGCGCGAGGAGGCGACGGTGGCGGCATACCAGCAGAGCGCCCGCGCCAACCTGGAGGCCATCGTCGGGCGCGGCCGGGTGCCAGTCGTGGTGGGTGGCTCCGGGCTCTACGTCCGGGCGCTGCTGGACCACTTCGAGATCCCGCCGACCGACGCGCAGGTGCGCGCGCGGTGGGAGGCCGAGCTGAGCGAGCGCGGGCCCGAGGCACTGCACGCCCTGCTGGCCGAGCGCGACCCGCAGGCCGCCGGGGGCATCGAGCGCCGCAACGGTCGCCGCGTCGTCCGGGCCCTGGAGGTGATCGAGCTGACCGGGGCGCCGTTCAGCGCCAGCCTGCCGCGTCGGGAGTTCGTCCGACCGACTGTGCTGCTCGGGCTGCGCGCCGACCGGGACGTCCTCGTGGCCCGGATCGAGGAACGCGCCGCACGGATGTGGCGCGAGGGTCTGCTGGAGGAGGTGCGTGGGCTGCTCCCGCAGGGGCTGCGGGAGGGGCGCACGGCCTCCAGGGCCGTCGGGTACGCCCAGGCGCTGCGCCAGCTGGACGGCGAGCTCGGCGAGGACGAGGCGATCGCCGAGACGGCGCAGGCGACGCGGCGGTTGGCCCGTCGCCAGGAGTCGTGGTGGCGACCTGAGCCACGCGTGGTGTGGCTGGATCACGACGCGCCGGACCTTCTCGAGCAGGCGCTGGCCCGGGTGGCCGGGACGCCCTGAGCGCTCGGCCGCAGCGCGGTGGTGGCTCGCGGCACGAAATGGGTGACGTGGACCTTCATTCGGTGATCCTGGCGACCTCCTCCGCCGCGCTCGACGACGCCCTCGTCTCGCTCTTGTGGATCGCGAGCGCCCTGGTCGTCTCCCCAGTCGTGGTGCGCGCGACGCGGGGGCTGGTGCCGGACGTCGTCGTGCTGCTCGTGCTGAGCTGCGTCCTGGGGCCGAGCGTCCTCGCCCTCGCCCAGGTGGAGTCCGGGGTCGAGCTGGTGCGCGAGCTCGGGCTCGGCCTGCTCTTCCTGCTCGCCGGGACCGAGATCGACCCCGCGTCGCTGCGCGGGCGCCAGGGGCGTGGGGCGATCTGGACCTGGCTGCTGTGCCTGGCGCTGGCCCTGGGCGTGTCCTGGGCCTTCATCCCGGACGCGACCTTCTCCGCGGCGGTCGTGCTCGCCCTGGCCGTGACCTCCACCGCGCTGGGCACCCTGCTGCCGATCCTCAAGGACCGCGACCAGCTCGGAGGGCCGCTCGGCACGGCCGTGCTCACCCACGGCGCCGTCGGGGAGCTGCTGCCGATCGTCGCCATGGCCCTGCTGCTCTCGACCCGCAGCACCCTGGCCTCGGCGGGCGTGCTGCTCGCCTTCTTCGCCGTCGCGGCCCTGGTGGCGGTGCTCCCGCACCGGCTGGTCCTGCGGGTGCCCGGCATCGGTGCAGCGCTGCGTGAGGGGTCGACACCACGTCGCAGACCGCGATGCGGGTCATCTTCTGGCTGCTGCTCACCCTCATGGCCGCCGCCGCCGTCTTCGAGCTCGATGTCGTCCTCGGGGCGTTCGCGGCCGGATTCATCCTCCGCGCGCTACGGCCCGAGGGCATGCATGCGCTGGAGGAGCGGCTCGAGGGCGCGGCCTACGGCTTCTTCATCCCCGTCTTCTTCGTCACCTCGGGCATGAATGTCGACGTCGGCGCGATCGCCGGGGCACCGGGCCTGCGGCGCCCTGACGGTGCGGATCTTCCCCTTCCTCGCCCGGCCGCGGGCGGCGCGGCCCTCAGCCGCGGCCGACGCGTAGGACGCGGAACCCCTTGCTGCTCCCCTCACGGGTCACGCGTACCGGCCCCATGACCCCGGGCAGCGTGGTCGCGAGCCAGGCCTGGAGCGAGTCGGCGCCGAGGTTCTTCTGCACGACGAGGTAGGCCGCAGCCTCCTGGGTCTCGGCGAGCCGCGGCAGCCAGGTGAGGAGCAGGTCGTGCAGCGCCTGCTTGCCGACCCGGATGGGCGGGTTGGACCAGATGAGGTCGAAGGGCGCGTCGGGGGCGAGCGAGAGGTCGACGTCCTCGGGGCGGGTGACCTGCACCCGGTCGCAGCCGAGCAGCTCGGCGTTGCGGCGGGTGAGGTCCAGGGCGCGCTCGTTGACGTCGACGGCGTGCACCCACGCCTCGGGGGAGCGCAGCGCCAGGGTCAGCGCCAGGGGTCCCCAGCCGCAGCCGAGGTCGAGGAGGCGTCCTTGATCAGGGGGCTCCGGCACCTGGTCGAGCAGCACCCTCGTGCCCTTGTCGATGCCGTCGGGGGAGAAGATGCCCGCGGCGGTGAGCACCTCGACCTCGCGCTCGGCCAGCTGGACGGTGAGCGGGCGCAACGCGTCGGCCGAGGCCGGCCGCGCGGAGAAGTAGTGGTCGGTGCCCGTCGCCTGGTCGGGGGAGTGCTCGCTCATCGCCGTCATTTTCCCATGCCCCGCCCGGCCGTGCCTCCCTCGTGCGTGACCTGAGGCAACAAATCGGTGGCCCGCGGCGTTGACCGGTGAGAGGCTGGCGGGGAGCCAGCCGCAGGCATACCGTCTGCAGGACCCGAAGGAGACCATGACCGCACCACGAACCGACCCGACCGGCACCGACGGCGGCCGCGTGCTGGACCGCCGCGCCGAGGCGCTGAGCGACGACGACTCGATCGATCTGCGGGAGGGCAACTGGGGCTCGTGGGGCGAGGAGTCCGAGGGCGCCGGCGCTCGCGAGGGTGGCAGCATCGACGGTGACCAGCTGGACCGCGAGGAGCGGGCCGCGCTGCGTCGTGTCGGTGGGCTGTCCACCGAGCTCGAGGACGTCACCGAGGTCGAGTACCGCCAGCTGCGGCTGGAGCGGGTCGTCCTCGCCTCCGTCTGGGAGGACAACGGACAGACCACGCTCGAGGACGCCGAGAACTCGCTGCGCGAGCTCGCCGCGCTCGCGGAGACGGCCGGCTCGACGGTGCTCGACGGCGTCATCCAGCGCAGGCAGAAGCCGGACCCCGCCACCTACCTCGGCTCCGGCAAGGCCAAGGAGCTGCAGGAGATCGTGGCCGCCGAGGGCGCCGACACCGTCGTCTGCGACGGCGAGCTCGGCCCCTCCCAGCGCCGCGCCCTGGAGGACGTCGTCAAGGTCAAGGTCATCGACCGGACCGCGCTGATCCTCGACATCTTCGCCCAGCACGCCAAGAGCCGCGAGGGTCGCGCCCAGGTGGAGCTGGCCCAGCTGCAGTACCTCCTGCCGCGGCTGCGCGGCTGGGGCGAGTCGATGTCCCGTCAGGCGGGTGGTCGCGTCGCCGGCGGTGAGGGCATCGGCTCCCGTGGCCCCGGTGAGACCAAGATCGAGCTGGACCGGCGCCGGATCAACACTCGGATCGCCAAGCTGCGCCGCGAGATCAGCGGGATGAAGACGATGCGGGACACCAAGCGGTCCTCCCGCAGGGCCGGCCGGGTGCCCAGCGTCGCGATCGTCGGCTACACCAACGCCGGCAAGTCCTCGCTGCTCAACCGGCTCACCGGCGCGGGCGTGCTCGTCCAGAACCAGCTCTTCGCCACGCTGGACCCCACCGTCCGGCGCACCGAGAGCGAGGAGGGGCGCGGCTACACGCTCTCCGACACCGTCGGCTTCGTGAAGCGGCTGCCGCACCAGCTCGTCGAGGCCTTCCGGTCCACGCTGGAGGAGGCGGCCGACGCCGATGTGCTCCTGCACGTCGTGGACGGCTCGCACCCCGACCCGGAGGGTCAGGTGGACGCCGTGCACGCGGTGCTGGCGGAGATCGAGGAGGGCGCTGCCCTGAAGATCCCGGAGATCGTGGCCGTCAACAAGGCCGACCTGGCCGACCCCGAGGTGCTGGACCGACTGCGCAGGGCCTACCCCCGCGTGGTGGTCGTGTCGGCGCGGACGGGTGACGGTGTGCCCGAGCTGATCGCCGCCGTCGAGGCCGCGCTGCCGCGCCCGGAGATCCTCGTCGACGTGCTCCTGCCCTACGACCGCGGTGACCTCGTCGCCCGGCTGCACGACGAGGGCGAGGTCCTCACCGAGGAGCACACCGCCGAGGGCACCCGGATGGAGGCCAAGGTCGACCCCGACCTGCACGGCCACCTCAGCGACTACGCCGTCTGAGCGGCGCCTCCATCCGGGCGTGCGGTCACCCGACCACGGTTGCGCCAGCCGTCCCCGTCACGCTCCAGGACCAGACCGGCGCACGGGGCACGGTCCTCGACGGCCCACCCCAGCGTGGGCAGGAGGGCGGTCATGACCTCGCCGTGAGTCACGACCACCACGGTCTCGCCGCGGTGCAGGTCGGCGAGGTCCTCCAAGGCGGTGCGCAAGCCGCCTGGGCTGGCATCCAGCCCGGTGACCACGACCTCCCACGCCGCCGCGAGCGCGGTGGCCGGGTCCAGGGCCCCACATCCCCTGTCCGCGTAGACGTGAGCCACCCGCTCGGCCTGAAGGGCCTCGGTCGAGGTGTGCGCCACGTCGGCGTCCAGCAGGACGATGCGGGCCGGGCACTGCAGGTCGCTCATGCTCGCTCCTGACCCACGGCGAGGCCTCAGTCGCCGGACGTGAAGGCGTCGGAGGCGAGCTCGGTGTCTCCCGCGGCGATGGCTTGCACGATCCGGTCGGCCACGACCTGAGGCTCCAGGCCCTGGGGCAGACGCGGTGCGGTGCCGTGGATCGGGCGGTCGGCGAGACCGGTCTCGGTATGCGGCGGACGCACGTCCAGCACCGAGACCGAGGCCCGGCGCAGCTCGCTGGCGAGCGCCCGGTCGAGACAGGTCATCGCCGCCTTGCTCGCGGCATACACCCCCATCCCGGCCATCGGGCGCTCGGCCAGGATCGCGCTGAGGTTGACGACGAACCCCTTCGACTCCTGCAGGAGGGGCAGGAGCCGGCGCAGCAGGAAGGCCGGGCCGATGACGTTGGTGGTGAAGACCTCCTCGATGACCTCGTCCGGGGTGTCGACCAGCGAGCCGAAGGCGGCGATGCCGGCGGCGTTGACGACACCGTCGAGGCCACCGAGGTGCTCGGTCGCGGCGGCCGCCACCCGGTCACCCGCGGTGGCGTCGCCGAGGTCGGCGACCACGGTCGGGGCGTCGATCCCCAGCGCCCGGAGCCGCTGCTCGTCGCGGCCCACCAGGAGCAGGCGCGCACCCTCGTCGACGAGCCGGCGCGCGAGCAGCGAGCCGAGGGCGCCGCTGGCCCCGACGATGGCGATCCGACGTCCGGCGAGGTCTCTGACAGGCATGGCTCCACGGTAGGGCCACGCAGGCCCTGGCGTCCTGACGAGTGCGTCGGCCCGACCGTGTGGCACCCTGGCGGCCGTGAGCACCGCAGAGCACGACCGCCTCGCCGACTCCGACGACTCGCGCGCAGCCTGGCGCCGTTGGGGTCCCTACGTCTCGGCCCGCCAGTGGGGGACCGTCCGTGAGGACTACTCCGCGGACGGTGACGCGTGGAACTACCTCCCCTTCGACCACAGCCACCTGCGGGCCTACCGCTGGGGCGAGGACGGCCTGGCCGGGATCAGCGACCTCGACGGCTACCTCAACCTCGGCCTGGCGCTCTGGAACGGTCGCGACGACCGGCTCAAGGAGCGGCTCTTCGGCCTGACCAACCCGCAGGGCAACCACGGTGAGGACGTCAAGGAGTACTGGTGGGCGCTGGAGGGCACGCCCACGCACAGCTACGCCTCCTGGCTCTACCGCTACCCGCAGGCGGCCTTCCCCTACGAGGAGCTCGTGCGGGTCAACGGTGAGCGGGGGATCGAGGAGGAGGAGTACGAGCTCGCCGACACCGGGGTGTTCGAGGGCGACCGCTTCTTCGACGTGCAGGTCCGCCACGCCAAGGCGAGCCCGAGCGACCTCTGCGTGGAGATCACGGCGACCAACCACGGACCCGACGCGGCCCCCCTGCACCTCGTGCCGCAGCTGTGGTTCCGCAACACCTGGAGCTGGGGTCTGGACGAGCGGCGGCCCCGGCTGTGGGCGGGGGAACCGCGACAGGGGTATGCCGCCGCCGTCATCGGCGAGCACCACGAGCTCGGCCGGGTGCGCCTCGAGGCGTCCTCCGGTCCCGGCGCCGAGCAGGTCGAGCCCTCACTTCTCTTCTGCGACAACGAGACCAACGTCGCCGCCCTCTGGGGTGAGGACGCTGCGCGCGATGGCGACACGGCATACCCCAAGGACGCGGTGAACCGCGCGGTGGTGCACGGCCAGGCGGATGCCGCCAACCCGGCGCAGACGGGGACCAAAGCGGCGCTCTGGTGGCGCTTCGAGGCCGTCCCGCCGGGGGAGAGCGTCACCGTCCGGCTGCGGCTCACCGAGCTGGAGGGCGCACCGGCCGCCGCCACCGGGGTCGAGGAGGTCCTCGCGTTGCGGGAGCAGGAGTGCGAGGCGTTCTACGCCCAGGTCATCCCTGCGGGAACGAGCGAGCAGGACGCGCTCATCGCGCGGCGCGCCTTCGCCGGGCTCCAGTGGGGCAAGCAGCTCTACCTCTACGATATCCGGCGGTGGATCGAGGGTGACCCGGGGCAGCCGCCGCCCCCGCCGGAGCGGCATACCCGGCAGACCGGGCGCAACACCCGGTGGCGGCACGTCAACCTGGCCGAGGTCATCTCGATGCCGGACGAGTGGGAGTACCCCTGGTTCGCGACGTGGGACCTGGCCTTCCACTGCGTCGCGCTGGCCCACGTCGACCCCTTCTTCGCCAAGTGGCAGCTGCTGCTCATGTGCCGGGAGTGGGTGATGAACCCCAACGGCCAGCTCGCGGCCTACGAGTGGAACTTCTCCGACGTCAACCCGCCGGTGCACCCGTGGGCGGCCTGGCAGGTCTTCAGCATCGACGGCGGCCGCGACCGCGACTTCCTCGAGCGGGTCGTGCTCAAGATGCTGCTCAACTTCCCGTGGTGGGTGAACCGCAAGGACTCCGAGGGGTCCAACGTCTTCGAGGGCGGCTTCCTCGGGATGGACAACGTCGGACTCTTCGACCGGAGCGAGGCGCTGACCGGCGGGCAACGGCTGGAGCAGGCGGACGCCACCGCGTGGATGGGGATGTTCTGCCTCAAGATGCTGCGGATGTCGGCCGAGCTGGCGCGGCACGACAAGGCGTGGGACGAGGTGTCGACGAAGTTCCTCGTGCACTTCCTGTCGATCGCGGAGGCGCTGGACGACTTCGGCACGCACCACACCTCCCTCTGGGACACCGAGGACGAGTTCTTTCACGACGTGCTCGTCGACGACGACGGCACGGCGCACCGGATGCCGGTGCGCTCGATGGTGGGCCTGCTGCCGCTCACCGGCATCTCGATCGTGCCCAACTGGGTCGCGACCGAGCTGCCCGACGTCACCGACTTCTTCCAGGGATGGACCGAGCGGCGCCCCGAGCTCGCCGACGCACTCATCCACACCAACCACCGCGGGTATGCGCTGCGCACCCTGTCGCTGGTGTCGAAGGAGCAGTGGTCGGCGCTGCTGCGGCCGCTGCTCGACGAGGGGGAGTTCCTCTCCCCGCACGGGATCCGGTCGCTGTCCGCGGCGCACCGCGACGGCGTGAGCGTCCACGTCGCCGGGGCCGACCTCTCGCTGCGCTACGTGCCCGGCGAGTCGGACTCGGGGATGTTCGGCGGCAACTCCAACTGGCGCGGGCCGGTCTGGCTGCCGGTCAACGCGTTGCTGCTCGACGCGTTGCGGATCTACGGCCGCGGGGCCGGGGCCGGCGTCGAGGTGGAGTACCCCACCGGGTCCGGGCAGCAGATGGGTATGGAGCAGGTCGCCCACGAGGTCGAGGAGCGGCTGATCTCGCTCTTCCGCCCCGGGAGCGACGGCCGCCGCCCCAGCACGCCGCGCCACCACCCGGGCGGTCCGTTGTGGGACGTCCACCCGACGTTCAGCGAGTACTTCCACGGCGACAGCGGGGCCGGGCTCGGTGCGTCGCACCAGACGGGCTGGACCGCCCTCGTGGCGCACTTCATCTGCGCGCCGGACGGCATACCGAACCGGTGAGGGTCACGGCGCGCTGTAGGCGGTGAGACCGTGGTCGTGAGCGACGACGCGAGTCCCGTCGTCGAGCTCGACGCCCACGCCAGGAGGCAGTGGCCAGGCGAGGTCCTCTGCACTCGCGTCCCGGTCTCCACTCACGCGCCAGGTGTCGGCCCCGGTGACGAAGGAGTAGTCGGTCCCAGGTCGGTCCAGCGGGATACGGGACCGGCTGGGGTACCACACCACGTCGTCCCCGGTCTGCTCCCGGGAGGAGCCGTCCGCGGTGTCGATGACCTGTCCGGCGACCGCGACGTGCTGCTCGTCGACGACCCCGGGGACGAGGAGGCCGTCGAGGTCACCCTCCATCACGGGCACGCTCCATCGGGTCTTGCCCGTCTCGGGGTCGAGGCGTACGACACTCACCTCGGTGTCTCGCAGCACCCGGCCGTCGTCGGTGAAGCTGGTCGTGCCGGCGTCGTAGCGGCACGCCGTCAAGGCGCCGCCGGCGCTGTAGAGGCTCGTGTTGCAGGCCAGATCACTCTTCCGGGAGATCCACCGTCGCTCCCCGGTCTCCGCGTCCAGCGCGAAGACGGCCGAGCCGGTGAGGTCCATGTCGTCCTGCGCGAAGTCGTGCGTCAGGCCGACGGACCCGATGAGCAGCTCCTTCTTCCACCCGACGAACTCCCAGCCGCTGTTCGTCGATGCCGAGGGGCCGACGAGGTCGTTGGTGGAGGCGCTCCAGAGGAGCCCACCCGCACGCAACCGCCCGAGGCGCGGATGCTCGCCGCGGGCCAGATCCATCGGACCGATGCGCTCGACGAACGTCATGGCACGGGGGTCGCCACCGGGTGCCCAGTCGTGCGCGCCCGTCCCGTTCTCGAGGACCTGGGGGAAGTCGAGCTGGCCGTCGGGGGACAGCGGTGAGGTGCAGACGTCCGACGAGCTCCCCGGGCACCGGCTGGGCGCCTGGGCGTGGACCCGGTTGGTGAAGTCCTTGGGCCCCTCCGACTCACCACTGCGAGGATCCCTGGCGAGAGCGAGGGCTGCCGCCTCGGACTCACCGTCGGCGCCGAGACCCGGCTGCAGGTGGACCACTCGGCCGTCAGCGACCTCGACCTGCAGCGGGCGTGCCGGTGTGATGTCGGACGCCGAGGACATCTTGCGCCACAGCTCCGTCCCGGACTCCGGGTCGAGCGCGACGAGCAGGAGCTGCTCGTTCTCCACGGCATACAGCACGAGAACGCCGTCGACCAGCCTCGGCCCGGACACCGGGGTCAGGTCCTCGTGCCACGCCACCTGAGCCGAGGGTGCGGTCGGCGCCTCCGTGGTCCGGGCAGCAGTGTCCGGCGGCGACGCCGACGTCTGCACGGCATCGTCCCCGGCCGATGCGGTCGATGCGGTCGAGGGAGCGGTCTCCTGCCCCACCTCGCCGGCATCGCAGCCCGCTATCGCGAGCAGCAGGGCGAGAGAGGTGATCTGTGCGGTGCGAATCCCCATACCCCTGAGCAGACCACAGGCGGTCGCGGCGGCGCAGAAGTTGTCCACAGCCTCCCGGGTGCCAGGTGCCGGGTGCCGGGTCAGCGGAACCGGTCGGCCGCCTCCTGCACCCTCGCGACGTGCGCGGGCCAGTCGTAGCCGTCCACGACGTTGGTGGCGTCCGGGATCATCCCGATCCGGTCGTCGATCCTCTCGCGCAGGATGTCGAGATGCCCGGCGTGCCGGTGCGTCTGGGCGACGAGGTGGACGAGCATCGTGTGCAGGGTGGGGTGGCGGCGCTCCTCGCGCCACCACGGCACCGTCCCCGTCGCCTCGAGCGGGGTCGCGGCGATCGTCTCGTCCGACCATGCCGTCGCGCGTCGGTAGAACGCGAGCGTCTGCTCCAGGCTCAGCCCCGGGTCGGGCACGAGGTCGGCGTTGGGGTCGGTGGCGGGATCGTCGAAGTCCCACGGCTCGGGCTCGGGGAACGGCCGCCCGAACGACGCACCGAGGTAGCCGCAGTCGACCCAGGCCAGGTGCGTCACCACCCCGAGCATGCTGGTGCCGGTCGGGGTGAGGGGCCGGCGGGCGTCATACTCGCTCAATCCCTCGACCTTCCAGATGACCGCGTCGCGCGCCGACCGGAGGTAGCGGTGCAGGGTGTCTTTGGCCTCGTCCACCCTCGCGAACCTACGGGATACCGTGAGGGTATGACGAGGGCCACCCAGCGCAGGCGAGTGCGCCGACTCACCGCCGACGGGGGCGTCCGCGAGCGCGCCGACGTGCTCGCCGGCGAGGAACCGCTCGAGGTCCGCGTGGACGGGCGGTCCTTCTCGGTGACGATGCGCACACCCGGCGACGACTTCGACCTGGCCGTCGGCTTCCTGCACGGCGAGGGCATCGTGCACAGCTGGGCCGACGTCGCCCAGATCGACTACCGCTCCGGCATCGGGGCCGATGGCCTGCGCGACTACAACATCGTCGACGTCCGCCTCGCCGACGGGGTGCCGCCGCCGGACCCGTCGCTGGAGCGGCACGTCTACACCTCCTCCTCGTGCGGGGTCTGCGGCACCGCCTCGATCGAGTCGGTCCGTCGCACCGGCGCCCACGACGTGGGGGCCGACCCGGCCCGCTTCGCGCTCGCCGATCTGCTCGCCCTGCCCGACCGGATGCGCGAGGCCCAGGCGGTCTTCGACCGGACCGGGGGCGTGCACGCCGCGGGGCTGTTCCTGCCCGGCGCGGACGGGCTCGGGCTCGCCCGGCTGAGCGAGGACGTCGGTCGGCACAACGCGGTCGACAAGGTCGTGGGCTGGGCCTTGCGCGAGCACGGTATGCCGCTGGCCGGGGCGGTCCTCCAGGTGTCCGGGAGGGCGTCCTTCGAGCTGGTGCAGAAGGCGGCCCTCGCCGGCATCCCCGTGCTCTCCGCCGTGTCCGCGCCGTCCTCGCTGGCCGTCGAGCTCGCCGAGGACGTCGGCCTGACGCTCATCGGCTTCAACCGCGGTGCGAGCCTCAACGTCTACACCCGCGGGGAGCGCCTCGAGGGGTGAGCCCCGCCCTGTGGACGGTGCGCGCAGGGGGTCGGTGGCACGGCATACCCTGAGGTCATGCCACCCACCGCCGACCTCGAGGACCTCATCGCCGCCGCCGTCGGTGGGGTCGGCGGCAGTGACCGGCCCGGCCAGCTGCAGATGGCCCAGGCGGTCGAGCGGGCCGTCGAGCGCGAGGAGCACCTCCTCGTCCAGGCCGGCACCGGCACCGGCAAGTCGCTGGCCTACCTCGTCCCGGCGATCGCGCACGCCGTCCGCACCGGCAAGCCCGCTGTGGTCGCCACGGCGACCTTGGCGCTGCAGGCCCAGATCGTCGACCGCGACCTGCCCCGGATCGCCGAGGCCCTCGCCCCGCTGCTCGGCCGACGCCCGACGTTCGCGCTGGTCAAGGGACGGTCCAACTACCTCTGCCAGCACAAGCTGGTGGGTGGCTTCCCCGACGACGACGAGGACACCCTGCTGGGGATGGGCCAGGTGGACCGGGAGCGTTCGCGGCTCGGCGAGGAGGTCACCCGCCTGCGGGAGTGGTCCGAGCTCACCGAGTCCGGGGACCGGGACGAGCTCGTGCCGGGTGTGAGCAACCGGGCCTGGCGGCAGGTGTCGGTGACCGCCCACGAGTGCCTGGGCAGCAAGTGCCCGGTCGCCGCCGACTGCTTCGTCGAGCTCTCCCGCGCGGCCGCCGCGGAGGTCGACGTCATCGTCACCAACCACAGCTTCATGGCGATCGACGCCTTCGAGGGCCGCTTCATGCTGCCCGAGCACGACCTGCTCGTCATCGACGAGGCGCACGAGCTCACCGACCGGGTCACCTCGACCATCACCGACGAGGTGACCTCCTCGTCGGTGTCGGTGGCGGCGCGTCGGGCGGGGAAGGGTGAGGCGGCGCAGCGGTTGGCGGAGACCACCGAGCTGCTCGAGTCGACGCTGGCGGACCTGCCCGAGGGCAAGCTCGCCGCCCTGCCCGACCGGCTCGTCACCGCGCTGCAGCTGGTCCGCGACGCCGCCCGGGCGACTCTCAGCGAGATCAAGCCGGACAAGGGCGCCGAGGCCGACGGGGCCACGCAGATGGCACAGGCCGCCGTGCAGGACGTCTTCGACACCAGCGAGCGTGTGCTCGGCGAGGCCGACCTCGACGTCGTATGGATCAGCCAGGACCAGCGTCGCGGCCCGGTGCTCCGGGTGGCGCCCATGAGTGTGGCGATGATGGTGCGGGACAAGATCTTCGAGGACCGCACGGTCGTCCTCACCTCCGCGACGCTGGAGCTCGGCGGCACCTTCGATGCCGTCGCCGGGACCATCGGTCTGCGGGGCGCGGGGGCACCGGCGTGGGAGGGGCTCGATGTCGGTTCGCCCTTCGACTACCCCGCGCAGGCGATCGCGTATGTCGCCTCGCACCTCCCGCCGCCGGGGCGCGAGGGCGCAGGGCCGGCCGTCTTCGACGAGATGGAGCAGCTGATCCGTGCCGCGGGTGGCCGGACCCTCGGGCTCTTCAGCTCCCGGCGGGCAGCCGAGGCAGCGGCCGAGGAGATGCGGGGCAGGTTGTCCGACACCGACATCTCCATCCGGTGCCAGGGCGATGACCAGCTCCCGACCCTGGTGCGCGAGTTCGCCTCCGAACCGAGCGCCTGCCTCTTCGGCACGTTGTCGCTGTGGCAGGGCGTGGACGTGCCGGGCTCGGCCTGCCAGCTGGTGCTCGTCGACCGGATCCCCTTCCCCCGCCCGGACGACCCGCTGACCTCGGCCCGCACCGAGGCGATCGGCCGGATGGGCGGCAACGGCTTCATGGCCGTCTCGGCCACGCATGCGGCGCTGCGCCTCGCTCAGGGTGCCGGCCGGCTCATCCGGCGGGCGGACGACCGTGGTGTGGTGGCCTTCCTCGACTCACGGATGATCAGCGCGAGGTATGCCGGGTTCCTCCAGCGGTCCCTGCCGCCGTTCTGGCCGACCACCGACACCGCCCTCGTGCTGGGCGCCTTGCGCCGGCTCGACGAGACGGCGGCCGAGCCGCTGCCGGTGGCCGAGCCCGGAGCCCGAGGGCTGGGAGGGGCCCCGCTGGTGCAGGCCGGCGGAACGGTGCCGGTGGCGCGCTCTCCCCGCACTGCCGTGACCGGCGGGCACGCATGGACCGCGGAGCAGGACGAGGAGCTACGCGACGGCGTCGAGTCCTCGGTCGGGCTGACCGAGCTGGCCGAGCATCTCGGCCTGGCGCCCGACCTGGTCACCGCCCGGCTCAGCCAGCTCGGACTCGAGCTGGAGCAGGCCGGGTCGGTGACCGGGTCGAGCTAGCCGGCGGTCAGTTCTGCTGGCGCCCGCGACCCGCCAGCAGGACCCCACCGAGACCCAGTGCCATGACACCGGCACCGAGGCCGATGAGCAGCGGGTCGCTCGAGCCGGCGGCCTCGCCGCCGGTCTCCGCGCCTCCGACGGGGATCTCCTGCAGCTGGCCGCGCACGGTGCCGGGAAGGAACTCGGCGGTGTGGGTGTCGGCGGAGAAGCCGGCCGGGTTCGCCTCGATCTCTGTCAGCGAGAAGCCCTCGCCGGTGTCGTTGCCGTCATCGCCCTCCAGGCCCGTCGTGAACGGTCCCTGCAGGCACCCCGCGCTGGTACGGACGTCGCCGTCACCGGTGGGGTTGGGGAAGGACAGACGCGGCGGGCCGCCCTCACCGGCGTTGGCCTGGTGGATGTGGGTGGCCGTCTTGGCGGGGCTCTCGTACTCGCCGGTGACGCCGGTGAGCTCGATGTCGTAGCAGATGATCTCCTCGTCGGAGTTGATCATGAAGGTGAACATCCCCGTCGCGCCCTCCTCGCCGGGGGCGGGGTTGCCCTCCGCGTCGACGACGGCGTCGGGCGTGGCCGTGACCGAGTAGGCGGAGGTGAAGGTGTCGGGCATCTCCACCTCGGTCTCGGCGCTGGCGGGCAGAGTGCCGGCGGCGACCAGGGCGAGCGCCCCGAGGCCACCGGCTGCGGCGGTGAGGCCCCGGCGGGTGGGACGGGCGGTGTTCGTCGTGCGCATGCTGACTCCCATCGTGGTCGGCCCCGTCGGTCAGGACCGGTGTGCAGGGGGATACGTCCACGCGGCCGCCCGCGTTCATCCCGACTTCGGGGCCGTCTGCGAGACTGGTCGAACGCTGGGCCGACCAGTGACGTATACCCCTGCGACCACCAGCAGGAGGGAGCGGACCATGACCACGGTCGGCCACGCTGTGCTGGACCTCACTGCCCCACGGAAGGCGAGACTGCTGAGCGGACGGGACTTCGACGTCGCACGCGCCTTCACCGAGCACGGCTCGCTCCTGCTCGGGATCGCGGCCAACGCGCTCGGCGACCGGCACGCGGCCGAGGACTGCGTGCAGGAGACGCTGGTGCGCGCCTGGCGCGCGCGGGAGTCCTTCAACCCCTCCCGGGGCTCGGAGCGGACGTGGCTGGTGGCGATCACGCGCCACGTCATCATCGACACCGTGCGGGCCCGGGCCCGTCGGCCCGTCGACGTGCGGGCCGCGCTGCCCGAACCGCCGCCGGAGCCAGGCGTTGACGAGCGGGTGGCCGACCGGCTCACCCTGGTCGCCGGGCTCGCGCAGCTGAGCCCGGAGCATCGGCAGGTGGTCGTGGAGGTGCAGGTGCGCGGGCTCTCCTACGACGAGCTCGCCCAACGCACCGGGGTGGGCGTGGGGACCCTGCGCCGCCGGATGTACTACGCCTTGCGCGCGCTGCGCGCCACCGTCTCCGAGGAGGCCGATCATGACGATGCCTGACCACGAGCGGGAGGACCTGGTGCTGGCGGCCGCCGAGGGCAGGCTGGACGACGCCCAGCGGCAGCGGCTGGACCGCCTCCGGGCGAGCGACCCGACGGTGGAGGAGGAGGTCGCCGAGCTCCGAGCGGTGCTGCAGTCGCTGCAGGAGCTCGACGGGTGGGACGAGCAGGCGCGGGAGCAGGCGCCGTCGGTGACGGTGCTGCGCCGGGCGGAGGAGCAGATCGCCGCGGAGTCGGGGGACCGTCGAGCGGCGGCCGGTCACGCCCACGGGCACGGTGGGACCGCGCCGCGGCGACGGGCCCTCCTGGGGATCGCCGCCGCCGGGCTCGTGGCCACGGGGGCCGTGGGCAGCGACCTCGTGCGCCGGCTGCGCCCCGAGGAACGCGAGGGCGCCCCGGGCACGCTCGGCGCCCTGGAGCGCGTGCAGGGCCTGGAACAGGCGTCGGGGACCGAGGTGAGGATGGGTCTCATCGCGCATACCTGGGGCACCGAGACGGTCCTCGAGGTGGCCGGCACCGAGCCCGGCGTCAGCTACGACGTGGTCCTCGTGGACCGGGCTGGCGGACGGACGGGCTCGGGCAGCTTCCTCGGCACCGTCGAGGCACTGGACTGCGAGATGAATGCCGCGATCCTGCGCGAGGACGTCGCCGAGGTCCTTCTCCTCACGCCGGACGGACAGACCTGGGCCCGCGCGCAGCTGCCCGCGGTCCAGACCTGAGCCCGGTGACGGCTCGGGTCTGTCCGTGGCGCGTGGCAGGCTGACCCCATGAGCACGGACGAGACCCAGCCGGAGCCCGGGGCGGCGCTGTGGCACCTGGCTGAGCGCGCCCACTGGGACGCCGCGCTCCGGGTGGGGAGCGACGACCGGTCGACCCGAGGGGGCTCACTGCGTGACGTGGGCTTCGTCCACGCCAGTCGCCCAGAGCAGCTCCCCGGTGTCGCACGGGCGATCTACTCGCACCACGAGGAGGAGCTCGTCGTCCTCGAGATCGACCCGGCCGTTCTCGCCGAGCAGGGGGTGGAGGTCCGGGTGGAGCCCTCCGACCCGGCCGACCCCGGCTCCGAGCGCTTCCCGCACCTCTACGGCCCGCTGCCCACGTCCGCCGTCCGACGCACCCGCGCAGCCAAGGTCGACAAGGGGTGGCTCGAGCTCGGCCCCTGGGAGGACACGGCCATGGAGCGGCAGCGATGAGCGCGCCCCCGACCCTCGCGCTCATCACCGGCCCGGAGGACCTCCTCGCCGAGCGCGGTGTCGACTCCGTCGTGGCCGCCGTGCGCGCCGTCGAGCCGGAGACCGAGGTGGTGCGGGTCCATCCGATGAGCTACCAGCCGGGGGAGCTGCTCGTGCACGCCAGCCCGAGCCTCTTCGGCGGGTGGAACGTCATCGTCGTGCATGACCTCGACGAGGCCGACGACGCGCTCGTCGAGGATCTCGGCAGCTATCTCGCCCAGCCCGCAGATGCCGTCACCCTCATCGTCCGGCACAAGAGCGGCAACCGCGGCAAGCGCGTCCTCGACGCGCTCAAGAAGGGCGGCGCCCGGGTCATCGAGGCCAAGGCGGTCAAGACCGACCGCGACAAGCACGACTTCGTCACCGGGGAGTTCCGCGCCGCGCGGCGCAAGATCGCGCCCGAGGCGGTCGGCGCCCTCGTGCTGGCCGTAGGGAAGGACCTGCGCGAGCTGGCCTCCGCCTGCGAGCAGCTCACGCGCGACGTGGACGGCCTGGTCGAGGTCGAGGACGTCACCACCTACTACGGCGAGAAGGTCGAGACGACCGGTTTCCGGGTCGCCGAGGCGGCGCTCGCCGGTGACGAGGCCAGGGCGATGGCGTTGCTCCGGCACGCCATGCTCGGCGGGCTCGACCCGGTGCCGATCGTGGCGGTGCTGGCGATGCAGCTGCGCCAGGTCGGCAAGGTCGCCTCTGCCGGTCGCGGGGGGTCCGCCCAGCTCGCCCGCGACCTCGGGATGGCGCCCTGGCAGGTGGACGCCGCGCGCCGCACCAGCCAGGGCTGGGACGGCCCCCGGCTCGGCTCGGCGATCCAGGCCGTCGCCCAGGCCGACGTGGACGTCAAGGGCGGGATCCGGACCGAGGCGGCGGTGCGCAGCCCGGAGTATGCCGTCGAGCAGGCGGTCCTCGCCGTGTGCCGTCAGCGCAACGGTTGACCGGCGACTTGGGTCTGAGCCCGCTGCGCTGCTAGCCTTGACCGTTGCGTGCGCGCTGGGTCGTGCGCGCTCGCAGGACCACCGCACCACCCCGCGTACCGGACATCGCCAGGCATCCCCACGCCAGTTCGTCCGCACGCGGGTGTCGCCCTCACGACATCTGACCAGACGACTGACCAGGAAGTTCTCAGTGGCAAACATCAAGAGCCAGATCAAGCGCGTCAAGACCAACGCTGCGCGCACCGAGCGCAACCGCGCCCACAAGTCCGAGCTGCGCACCTTCCTGCGCAAGTTCCGCGAGGCCGCGGACGGTGGTGACAGCGGCAAGGCCGCCGAGGCCCTGCACGCCGCGTCGCGCAAGCTGGACAAGGCGGTCACCAAGGGCGTCATCCACAAGAACCAGGCCGCCAACAAGAAGTCGGCCATGGCCAAGCGCTTCAACACCCTCGGCGGCTGAGCACCCCTCACCCCGAGCAGCCAGCGGGCGTCCACCCCTCCCGGGGTGGGCGCCTGCTGCGCTACCATGGCCCGATCATGGCGACCCGCTGCGAGCTTCTTCTTACCGGGCCGCGCTGAGCAGAGCACCGACCTGCGAGCGCGGCCAGCCCCTCCTGCGTGAGGGGCTTTCGTATGCACGAGGCGAGCACCCACCAGCAGCGAGAACGAGACGAGAGCAGACGATGAGCGAGCGCATCCCCCAGCACCGCTACACCGCCGAGGTGGCCGGCGAGATCGAGCGCCGGTGGCAGCAGCGGTGGGCGGACGAGGACACCTTCGCCTCCGCCAACCCGGCCGGTCCGTGGGCCGCTCCGGACGACGCACGGCTGGCCGACGGGCGTGAGCACCGGGTGGTCATGGACATGTTCCCCTACCCCTCGGGGGCCGGGATGCACGTCGGTCACCCCCTCGGGTACGTCGCGACCGACGTCCACGCACGCTTCCTGCGGACCACCGGCGCCAACGTCATGTATGCCATGGGCTTCGACGCCTTCGGCCTGCCCGCCGAGCACTACGCGGTCCAGACCGGTCAGCATCCACGGGCCACCACGGAGGAGGCCATGGCGACCTACCGGCGCCAGATGCGGATGATCGGCCTCTCGCACGAGCCGCGGCGCACCTTCGCGACGATCGACCCGGACTACGTGCGCTGGACGCAGTGGATCTTCCAACGGATCTACGACTCGTGGTACGACCCGCAGGCGGCCCCGCGTGAGGGATCAGGCCAGCTGGCGCCGGGGCGCGCGCGGCCCATCAGCGAGCTGGTCGCGCAGTTCGTCTCCGGCGAGCGGGAGCTGCCCGACGGCCGGGCCTGGGAGCAGCTGTCGCCGCCCGAGCGCGCACGGGTCCTGGACGACTACCGGCTGGCCTACGTCTCCGAGGCGCCGGTCAACTGGTGCCCCGGGCTGGGCACCGTCCTGGCCAACGAGGAGGTCACCGCCGACGGCAAGTCCGAGCGCGGCGACTTCCCGGTCTTCAAGCGCAACCTGTCGCAGTGGATGATGAGGATCACGGCGTATGCCGACCGTCTCACCGACGACCTGGAGCGGCTGGACTGGCCCGAGCGGGTGCGCCTCATGCAACGCCACTGGATCGGCCGGTCGGCGGGCGCGCAGGTCGCCTTCCCGGTGGCCACCGCGGCGGGCGAGGCGGCGCAGCTCGAGGTCTTCACCACCCGGCCCGACACCCTCTTCGGCGCGACCTTCATGGTCGTGGCGCCCGAGCACCCCCTCGTCGAGGCGATCGTGCCCGAGGCCTGGCCGAGCGGCACCAAGGACGCCTGGACCGGCGGTGCCGCGACCCCGCTCGAGGCGGTCACGGCATACCAGCGGCAGGCCTCGACCCGGAGCGACCTCGAGCGCCAGACCGAGGGCAGGGCCAAGAGCGGCGTCTTCAGCGGTGCCTTCGCGACCAACCCGGTGACCGGGACCCGCATCCCCGTCTTCGTCGCCGACTACGTGCTCATGGGCTACGGCACCGGCGCGATCATGGCCGTGCCCGGGCAGGACCAGCGCGACTGGGACTTCGCCACCGTCTTCGACCTGCCGATCATCCGCACCGTCCAGCCGGGCGCCGACCACCCGGAGGACGAGGCGTTCACCGGTGAGGGCCTGGCGATCAACTCCGCCAACGACGAGCTCAGCCTGGACGGCCTGGGGGTCGCCGAGGCCAAGGAGCGGATGCTCGTCTGGCTGGAGGAGACGGGCAGGGGCGAGGCCACGGTGACCTACCGGCTGCGCGACTGGCTGTTCAGCCGCCAACGCTACTGGGGAGAGCCGTTCCCCGTCGTGTGGGACGAGGACGGTGTCGCCCACCCCGTGCCCGACGAGCAGCTGCCGGTCACGCTGCCCGACGTGCCCGACTACTCGCCCCGCACCTTCGCCCCCGACGATGCTCAGAGCGAGCCGGAGGCACCCCTGGCGCGGGCCACGGACTGGGTCGACACCACGATGGACCTCGGCGACGGACGTGGGCCGATCCCGGTGCGCCGCGAGACCAACACCATGCCCAACTGGGCCGGGTCGTGCTGGTACTACCTGCGCTACCTGGACCCCGCCAACGACGCCGCTCCGGTCGACCCGGCGGTGGAGGAGTACTGGATCGGTCCGCGCGAGCAGACCGTGGCCGGGGCGCCGGAGGGCTCCGTCGACCCCGGTGGCGTCGACCTCTACGTCGGCGGCGTCGAGCACGCGGTGCTGCACCTGCTCTACGCCCGCTTCTGGCACAAGGTGCTCTTCGACCTGGGCTACGTCAGCAGTGAGGAGCCCTTCCGGCGACTCATCAACCAGGGCATGATCGAGGCCTACGTCTACCGCGACGCGCGCGGTTTCGCCGTGCCGGCGGCCGAGGTGGAGGAGCACACGTCCTCCGGGGGCGGGCCCTCGACCTTCACCTGGGAGGGCCAGCCGGTCACCCAGGAGTACGGCAAGATGGGCAAGTCCCTCAAGAACGTCGTCACCCCCGACGAGATGGTCGACCAGTTCGGCGCCGACACCTTCCGGGTCTACGAGATGAGCATGGGCCCGCTGGAGCAGTACCGTCCGTGGGAGACCCGCGCGGTCGTCGGCAGTCAGCGCTTCCTGCAGCGGCTGTGGCGCAACGTCATCGACGAGGAGACCGGTGAGGTCACGGTCATCGACGACGCGCCGTCGCCGGAGCTGACCAAGGCCCTGCACCGGACCATCGACGCGGTGGCTGCGGACTACGCCGCCCTGCGGACCAACACGGCCATCGCGCGGATGATCGAGCTCAACAACCTGCTCACCAAGCTGGATGCCGTGCCGCGGGCCGTCGTCGAGCCGTTGGTGCAGATGGTGGCACCGGTCGCCCCGCACGTCGCCGCCGAGCTCTGGGAACGCCTGGGGCACGGCGACCTGACCTATGCCCCCTTCCCGCAGGCCGACCCGACCCAGCTCGTGGAGGACACGGTGACGGCCGTGGTGCAGGTCAAGGGCAAGGTCCGCGACCGGCTCGAGGTGGCGGCGGACATCTCCGAGGCCGATCTGGAGGCGCTCGCGATGGGCAGCGAGAAGGTCCAGCGCTTCCTCGACGGGGCCAGCGTGCGCAAGGTCATCGTGCGGGCTCCCAGCCTCGTC
The DNA here is from genome assembly GCF_008001015.1 of Serinicoccus profundi. Classification (NCBI taxonomy): domain Bacteria; kingdom Bacillati; phylum Actinomycetota; class Actinomycetes; order Micrococcales; family Ornithinimicrobiaceae; genus Serinicoccus; species Serinicoccus profundi. The sequence goes on from NZ_CP042862.1 coordinate 1,051,854, forward strand.
AACATCGTGGTCTGAGCCTGAGGCGCGAGCCGTGGACGTCGCCCTCCTCACCGACAGCGCCAGCTGCCTGCCGCCGGGCAGCGCTCCGGCCCTGAGCGTCCTGCCGCTGCACGTCGTCGTGGCCGGGCGGCGTGGGGACTCCCGCGAGGTGGGCCATGCCGAGCTGGTCGAGGTGCTGCGCTCGTCCTCGCACGGGGTCCGCGTGTCGACCAGCCGGGTGTCGCCCGGCGAGTTCGCCGAGGGCTACCGGGAGCTGGTGGCCCGCACCGGGTGTCGTGACATCGTCTCGGTCCACCTCTCCGGTGGGGTCAGCGGGACGGTCGAGGCCGCGCGCCTGGCTGCGCAGGCGGTGGCCGACGAGGTGCAGGTGCGGGTGGTCGACTCCCGGATGGTCGGTATGGCGTTGGGCTGGGCGACGCAGGACGCGGCCACTCTCGCGGCGTCGGGCGGCAGCGCCGATGAGGTCGAGGAGCTCGTGCACCGCCGGTTGGAGGGCAGCCAGGCGTGGTTCTACGTCGACACCCTGGAGCACCTGCGGCGCGGCGGGCGGCTGGCCCGTTCACAGGCCGTGCTCGGGTCGGCCCTCGCGATCAAGCCCCTGCTCACGCTGAGCGGGGGAGAGGTGGTGCTGGCTGAGCGCGTGCGCACGCGGGGCAAGGCGCTCTCCCGCCTCGAGGTGATCGTGGCCGACGCCGTGGCACAGGTGCGCGCGGGCGGCGGCCGCCCGCGCCTCGGTGTGCACGAGCTGGACGCCGAGGAGGCGGCCGCGGCGCTGGCGGGGCGGCTGGGGGAACGGCTGGACGTGGAGACCGTCGTGCTCCCGCTCGACCCGAGCCTGGGCGTGCACACAGGCCCGGGGACGCTCGGGGTCGTCATCGCCGACGCGGGCTGAGTCCACCGGTCGACGCGGACGTCGCCGTCCGTCCACATCACCGGACCGCCACCGCTCTCCGTCCACAGATCTGCGTCAGCCTCTCGCCGGACTCTCGCGATGCTCCTAGCGTGCCGACCATGGACTCGGGGGACATGGAGGCGCTGCACGAGGGCCGGCACCGCAGACGACGGATGCTCGCGCCGGACGACGACGCCGAACGGAGCAAGGGCATCGACCCGCGTCTCGTCGAGCCGCGTCCTCGCGCGCAGGTGCGGGAGAGGGACGTGGCGTCCGAGGACGAGGGGGACGTCGCGGCTGACGCGGAGGTCGCTGACGGCGCCGACGTCGTGAGCTCGTTGCGCCTCGTCGCCGTGCCGGGGGCGGGACGGGGCGCGGAGATCGGCGTGGGTGCCCGCACGGTCGGGGGCCTGCTGCTGGTCGCCGTCATGGTCCTGGTGGTGCTCGGGGCACGCTGGTGGTGGGTCGACCAGCAGGCCACCGCGCTGCCGGTCGCCGCTGGCCTCGACCAGGAGGGTGGTTCCGTCCCCGCCGGTGGCGGCGCTGAGGGCGACGTGGGTGGTCAGGCCGGCGGAGGCGAGAGCCCCGCCCCAGGGGCGGCGGGGGAGGGCGGGTCGCCGGGGACGACGGGGGACGGTGGATCGAGCACCCCTCCCGCTGCACCCTCCGCCGCGGTCGGTGACGCCTCCGGGCTGGCCGCCGGGCCGGTGCTCGTCCACGTGGTGGGCGAGGTCGCGGCTCCGGGCGTCGTCGAGCTGCCGGCCGGCGCGAGGGTCGTGGATGCCATCGATGCCGCTGGTGGGCTCACCGAGGCGGCCGACGCCGGCTCGGTCAACATGGCGCGGGCCGTCGTCGACGGCGAGCAGGTCTGGGTGGGTGCACCTGGAGAGGATCCGCCGGTGGGGTGGGTCTCCGGAGCCCGGACCGACACCGGCAGCGGCTCCGGCAGCGAGGCTGGTGGCTCGGCGGGCACAGGCGTCCTCGCGCCCGTCGACCTCAACCGGGCCACGCAGGCCGACCTCGAGGAGCTGCCCGGGATCGGCCCGGTCACGGCAGGTCGCATCCTCGCCTGGCGGGAGGAGCACGGAGGATTCACCGCCGTGGCCGAGCTGCTCGAGGTGAGTGGGATCGGTGAGCGGACGCTGGAACAGCTGGAGCCGCTGGTCGTGGTGGGGAGGTGAGCGGACGGGAGGCTCTCGGAGCGTGTGACGCGGGCGGCCCGGCGGAGCGCCACCCCACCGACGACGATGGCGACCTTGGTCCCACTCACCGTGCTCAGGTGGGTCCCGGGGGCACGGCGGAGCGACTGCACCAGGAGGGGCCGGGAGAGCCCCCCGACCCTGGGGACGGGCTGCACGACGCGCGGCTCCTGGTGCCGGCGCTGGTCGCCTGGGGCGTGCTCGTGGCGGTCCTACCGGGCCCAGGCTGGCTGCCCGGTGCCGTGGCGACGGCCGCGCTGACCTCGGCCGCCTGGCTCCTGCGGACGACCGGCCGTCGAGACGAGACGCGGCCGCGGTCGCGGATGCTCAATGTGCTCGCCCTCTCCGCAGCGGCCGTCGGCCTGGTGGCCGGAGCCGCGGCGCTGCACTTTGCCGTCGCGCGGGCGGGACCCGTGCCGGGCTGGGCGCAGGAGCGGGCGGTCGGTCGTGCCGAGCTGCTGGTGACCACGGAGCCGAGGGTGCTGGCCCGGGGCGACGAGCGGGAGCCGCTCGTCATCCTCGAGGCGCGGGTGCTCGAGGCGTCGGCTCGCGGGATGACGAGCCGACCACGCACCCCGGTGCTCGTCATCGCGCCCGGCGGGCAGGGCTGGGGAGACGTCGCCTGGCGGAGCCGGATCGAGGTGCAGGGCCGCTGGGCTCCGGCCGAGCCGGGGGAGCGGGCGGTCGCAGTGCTCGTGCCTCGCGGTCCGCCGAGGACCCGTGACGCCCCGCCTACGCTGCTGCGGGGCATCGACCACGTGCGAGGACGCTTCCGTGAGGCGGTCGACCCGCTGCCCCGCGACGCCCGCGGACTGGTGCCGGGGCTCGTCATCGGTGACACCTCCCTCACGCCGGAGGACCTCACGCAGGCCATGCGTGACACCGGGATGACCCACTTGAGCGCCGTGAGTGGCAGCAATGTCGCCATCGTCGCCGGTGGCGTGGCGCTGTTGGCGGCTCGCACGGGGCTGCCGCGCCGCTGGCGGCTGCCGGTCGTGCTCGCCGCGCTCCTGAGCTTCATCCTGCTGTGCCGACCGGAGCCGTCGGTGCTCCGCGCCGGCGTCATGGGGGCCGTGGGGCTGATCGCCCTGACGGGCGGACGTCGGCGGGCGAGCCTGCCGACCCTCGGGGCGGCGGTCATCGGGCTGCTGTGCCTCGACCCGTGGTTGGCCCGCTCCTACGGCTTCGCCCTGTCCACCCTCGCCACGCTCGGCCTGGTGCTCTGGGCCCGCCCGTGGGGGTTGGCGATGGCGCGGGTGGTGCCGCGCTGGGCCTCCCTGCCGGCGCGCGCGGCAGCCGTCCCGCTCGCGGCGCAGGTCATCTGCGCGCCGGTCATCGTCCTGCTGCAGGGCAGCGTCACCACGGTGGCGGTGCTGGCCAACCTGCTCGCGGCACCTCTGGTCCCTCCCACCACCATCCTGGGCGTGGTGGCAGCGGTCCTGGCGCCGGTCTCGCTCCACCTGGCGATGGCCGTGGCCTGGCTGTCGGCGGTCCCCGCGTGGGTCATCGGCCGGATCGCCCGGGTGTGCTCGCGGTTGCCTTACGGCACCCTCGAGTGGTGGGACGGCGCGGCCGGGGCCTGGGCACTGGTCGCGGCGACGCTCGGGCTCCTGCTCACCTGGCGGTGGTGGGGCCTGCAGGTGCGCCGCCACCGGTGGGGGACCGCCGCAGTGGGCTGCGCCCTCCTCGTCTGGCTGCTGCCCGTGCCCGGCCTGGCCCCGTGGCCGCCCCGAGGCTGGGTGGTCGCGGGCTGTGACGTAGGTCAGGGCGACGCCTTCGTCGTCGCCACGGGCCCCGAGCGGGCGCTGGTCATCGACACCGGCCCGGACCCTGCGGCGATGAGCGAGTGCCTGCGGGGCCTCGGCGTCCGCCGCGTCGATTTGCTGGTGCTGACGCACTTCCATGCCGATCACGTCGGGGGACTCTCCGGGGTGCTGTCGTCCGCGCAGGTCGAGGAGGTGCTCGTCACGCCGGTGCAGGAGCCGGTCGAGACGGCGACGGCCGTCCTGGACCAGGTGAGGGAGAGCGGCATACCGGTCCGTGCGGCGCAGGTGGGCGACCGCTGGGAGTGGGGCTCGACCGCAGCGTCGGTGCTGTGGCCCTCGCAGCGACCACCCGTGGGCGCGTCGGCAGCCAACAACGCCAGCATCGTCCTGCACGTCGAGGCGGCGGGGGTGCGGATGTTGTCCACCGGTGACCTCGAGCCGGAGAGCGCGCGCCTCGTCCGAGAGGTCACGGCGGGTCGCGACTACGACGTGCTCAAGGTGGCGCACCACGGCTCCGCCGCGCAGGACGAGCGGCTGGTGCGCGAGGCCCGCCCCGAGTTCGCGCTCATCGGCGTCGGTGCCGACAACGACTTCGGCCACCCTGCGCCGAGCGCCCTGGGTCTGCTCGCCGAGGTGGGTGCGATCGTGCTCCGGACCGACCTGCACGGTGACATCGCCGTCGTCCGGGACGAGCGCGGACGACTCGTGCCCCATGCGAGGCACGACGGATGAGGCGGGGCCCTATGCGTCAGACGGAGGCGTCCACGTGAGCGCACGGGGAGCCGCCGAGCTCCCGGGCACTCTGGCAGAGGGCGTCCAGGGTGGCCGCCACCGCGGGCACCCGCTGCAGGTCGGGGGTGGTGACGACCTGCACGGTCCGGCGCGACGGCGGGGAGACGGGCCGGATGACGACGTCCGGGTGGGAGACGGTGGTGAGGATGAGCTGGGGCACGAGCGCGACCCCGAGCCCGGCCGCCACCAGCCCGAGCACGGCGACGTAATCCTCGGTCTCGAAGGTCACGTCCGGACTGAAGCCAGCGCCGTCGGCGAGCGTGAGCAGGTGGCCGCGGCAGCGCGGGCAGCCCGCGATCCAGCGGTCCGCGGACAGGTCCGCCAGGTCCACCTCGTCCTGCCCGGCCAGCTCGTGGTCCTGGGGCAGCACGAGCATCACCGGGTCGTCGAGCACATCCATCACGACCAGCCCCGCCAGGTCGTCCTCGCCGCGACCGGCGTCGGTGCCCTCGTAGGCGAAGGCGACGGCCAGGTCCACCGCTCCCGCGCGTACGGCGGCGAGCGATTCCGGCGGCTCGGCCTCGCTGAACTGCACAGTGACGGCGGGATGGCTGCGGCGCAGCGCCGCGAGCGCCCTCGGCACCAAGGTGGCCGAGGAGGACGGGAAGGCCATGAGGCGGACCCGACCGGCCTGCAGCCCCGCGATCGCGACGACCTCCGCCTCCGCCTCGTCGATCCGGTCGAGGATCTCGACGGCCCGGCGGGCGAGGAGACGGCCGGCCTCCGTGAGGCGCACAGTGCGGCCGATGCGCTCCACCAGTGCCGTCCCGGCCCGCTGCTCCAGACGGCGCACCATCTGCGAGACCGCGGGCTGGGTGTAGCCCAGGGAGGTCGCGGCCGCCGTGAAGGAACCCTCCTCAGCGATGGCGCGCATCACGCGCAGCCCTGCGGCGTCGAACATGTCCCGCATCGTAGTCTGCCGGGCGCTCGTCATCCGAGCGCCGCCGACACCATGGGCCGCGTTCACACCCCGGTCACCCGTAGGCGTTGTGCTGGGCACGTGCCTGCGCCACACCACCAGGTGTCCGTGTCACCCCCGCCCGGCGACCCGACGCTGGCCCAGCTCGAGGCCGCCCGGGCCACCGCCCACCACGGGCCCTCGGCGCTCCGGCCGCGCGCCGGGACAGCCCTGTGCCTCTCCGGCGGGGGATTCCGGGCAGCGCTGTTCCACCTCGGCGCCGTCCGACGCCTCGACGAGCTCGGCATCCTCGGCTCGCTGCGGACCATCAGCGCGGTGTCGGGCGGTGCCGTGCTCGCCAACCTGCTGCTGCACCCCGCGCTGGAGTGGCCGGACCCCCACGACGGAGCGGGGCGCGTCGGGGGATTCGAGGAGCTGGTCGCCGTCCCGCTGCGCGAGCTGACCGGCCGCAACCTGCGTACCCCCGCCCTGCTCTCCCGCATGTTGCCGAGCGGATGGGGTCGACCCGACGCCAGCGTCGGGGTGCTCGCCGACGGCCTGGAGCGGGCGGTCCCGTGGTGGGGGAGCGACCTGCGCGAGCACGTCAGGACGCGCGGACCGGTCGTCCTCACCGGCGCCACCGAGATCGGGTATGGCGTCTCGTGGGTCTTCGCCGACCCCCACTCGGCCGGTCCCCGCGGTCGGATGGGTGACCACCGCCTGGGTCACTGCGCCCCGCCGCCGGGGTTGCGGATCGTCGACGCCGTCGCGGCCTCCTGCGCCTACCCACCGTTCTTCGCGCCGTTGGAGCTCGACGGCAACCAACTGGGCCTCGTCGGCGGGGCACCCGACCTCGATGAGCCCGAGCAGGTCAGGGCCGCGATCCGCCGTCGGATCCAGCTCGTCGACGGTGGTGTCTACGACAACCTCGCGCTCGAACCGGTCTGGGCCGACCACGCGGTCGTCCTGGTCAGCGACGGGGGAGCCGTCTTCCGTGGCCGACCACCGGGCTCGCTGCTGTCCCGGCTGTGGAGGTTGTTGTCCATCACCTCCAGCGGTGGGCAGACCGCACGCCTACGCTGGCTCCGGGCCGGCTTCGCGCGCGGCACCCTCGCAGGCGCCACCTGGTCGTTGGAGTCGCCCGGTGACCTCGCCCGGCTGCCCGGGCCGGAGCTCGACGCCTCGGTCCTCGAGCACTACGCCCCCGAGGTGCTCGGGGCCATCCACGAGGTGCGCACCGACCTGGACGCCTTCAGCCCGGGGGAGCAGATGGTCCTGGAGCGACACGGCTACCTCGTCGCGGACGCCTCGGTGCGCAGGCACAGTCCGCAGGCGGTGCGGCTGGACGCTCCGCTGCGCCCGCCCCACCCCCAGGTGGCCGGCCCCTCCGAGCTGGTCAGCGCGTTGCGGGGCTCGAGCCGCGTCACCGCCCTCGGTCGTCGCTAGCGACGATCCACCGGTCACGGCCGGCCGGGGTGGGTGACGGCATACCTGATCCGCTCCTGTCGATCTGCGGTCTCGCACAGCAGCCTCACAGGAGGCGCAGAGGAGGCGCATGGGGTGGCAGGATTGACTCAGACCATGGCAGCCGGCACCGCACCCTCCCTCACCCGCCTCGACGGCACGCCCGTGCGGGTGCTCGTCGTGGACGACGAGAGCCAGCTGGCCGAGCTGTTGTCGATGGCACTGCGCTACGAGGGATGGCAGGTGCGCACCGCCCTGACCGGGAACGACGCGGTCCGCACCGCCCGCGAGTTCGCCCCGGACGCCGTCGTCCTCGACATGATGCTGCCGGACATCGACGGCCTGGAGGTGCTGCGCCGGATGCGCGCCGACCAGCCCGACGTGCCCGTCCTCTTCCTCACCGCCAAGGACGCGGTGGAGGACCGGGTCGCCGGTCTCACGGCCGGCGGCGACGACTACGTCACCAAACCGTTCAGCCTGGAGGAGGTCGTGGCCCGGGTGCGCGCCCTCATGCGGCGCACCGCCGTCGTGGCCCAGGAGGCGGGCTCGGTGCTCGTGGTCGGTGACCTCACGCTGGACGAGGACAGCCACGAGGTGGTCCGCGCCGGGGAGGAGGTCTCACTCACCGCGACCGAGTTCGAGCTGCTGCGCTTCCTCATGCGCAACCCCCGCCGGGTGCTCTCCAAGGCGCAGATCCTCGACCGCGTCTGGCACTACGACTTCGGCGGCCAGGCCAACATCGTCGAGCTCTACATCTCCTACCTGCGCAAGAAGATCGACCAGGGACGGGAGCCGATGATCCACACCATGCGGGGCGCCGGCTACGTGCTCAAGCCGGCCGCCGGCGGATGAGACCGACGCGTCGTCGCAGGTCGCTGCGGGCCACGATCGTCACCTCGGTGGTGGCGATCTTCGCGTGCGTGCTGCTGCTGTCCGGGCTGGCCACGACGCTGGCGCTGCGGCATACCCTCATCGGGGCGCTGGACCAGGACCTGCTGCTCTCGACCGAGAGAGTGGGTGAGCAGGTGCGTGACCCGGGCGCGGCGCCGCCCGACCAGGTGGGCGCGGACGACGGGCCTCAGGCCCCCGGCCGCAGGGACATCGGTCGCCCGCCCGGTGGCGGTGATCGATCCCTCACGCTGGTGACGGATGCTCAGGGCGCCGTGCTCGTCAACTCGGTGGTGTCCACCACCAACGACCTCACCGAGCTCGACGCGGGCCAGCTCCGGCGGATCGAGGAGGCCATCGCCACCGAGGCGCAGGAGGCGGGTGGGGTCGGGTCGGGCACCCCGCTGCCGTTCTCGGTCGACCTCGGCGAGGACGTGGGGGACTATCGGGTGGTGGTGGATGAGCAGCCGGACGGGACGACCCTGACGATCGGGCTGCCGATGGCGGGGGTCACCGACACCACCCGCCAGGCCATGGCGATCCTGCTCCCGGTGGGTCTGCTCTCGCTCCTCGCCGCCGGAGGCGGATCGGCCTACCTCGTCCGGCGCGACCTCGCCCCCCTCGACCGGGTCGCCGCCACGGCGCGGCGGGTCTCCCAGCAGCGTCTGGAACGTGGGGAGGTCGCCGTGGGGGACCGGGTGCCCGAGGCCGATGCCGACCCGGACACCGAGGTGGGGCAGGTGGGGATCGCCCTCAACGACCTGCTCGACACCATGGAGGCGGCGCTCTCGGTGCGGCACGAGAGCGAGCAGCGGGTGCGGCAGTTCGTGGCGGACGCCTCGCACGAGCTGCGGACCCCGTTGTCCTCGATCCGGGGCTATGCCGAGCTGTCGCGCAGGGAGAGCGAGCCGGTGCCCGAGGGGGTGAGGTATGCCCTGGACCGGGTCGAGTCGGAGTCGCTGCGGATGCAGGGCCTCGTCGAGGACCTCCTGCTGCTGGCGAGGCTGGACGCCGGGCGACCCCTGGAGCGGCTCCCGGTCGACCTCACCCTGGTGTGCCTGGACGCGGTCAGTGACGCGCGGGCGGCCGGACCGGACCACCACTGGCAGCTCGACCTGCCCGAGGAGCCCGTCGAGGTGGTGGGCGACGAGGCGCGCCTCCGGCAGGCCCTGGCCAACCTGCTCGCGAATGCCCGCGCCCACACCCCGCCCGGCACGCGCGTCACGACCGGTCTGGTCGCCACCGGCCGGGAGGTCCGGCTCACGGTGAGCGACGACGGCCCGGGCGTGCCACCCCAGCTGGCGCCCACGGTCTTCGAGCGCTTCGCCCGCGGGGACGACTCACGCTCTCGCGCTGCGGGGAGCACCGGCCTCGGCCTGTCGATCGTGGCGGCCGTCGCCAAGGCGCACGACGGGAGGATCACCCTGGAGCCGACGCCGAGCGGCACGACGTTCCTGCTCACCCTGCCGCAGGCCGGGCCGCGGTGAGCGCCGTCGGGCCTCTTGACCTGGCCCTGACCATGCCTCCGGCGGTCCCGGTCGACCCGCGGGCCGCAGAACGGCTGCGCGACCTCCTGTCCGGTGCCGGTGTCGTCGCGCTCACGGGTGCGGGCATGTCCACCGGCAGCGGGATCCCCGACTACCGCGGGCCCGACGGCACCCGCCGGGTCCAGCCGATGCAGCACGGCGAGTTCGTCCGCTCTGCCGAGGGGCGCCAGCGCTACTGGGCCCGGGCCTACGTGGGCTGGGGCCGGTTCGCGGCAGCGGAGCCCAACGCCGCCCACCGTGCCGTCGCCGACCTGGAGCGGCTCGGTCTGGTGCGCCACGTCATCACCCAGAACGTCGACGGCCTCCACCAGCGCGCCGGGAGTCGCCGGGTGCTGGAGCTGCACGGGACCCTCACCGCGGTCACCTGCCTGGACTGCGGCGAGGAGACCTCGCGGGAGCGGGTGCAGGAGTGGCTCACCGACGCCAACCCCGGATTCCTCGACCGGATCGACGCGCCCTCCCAGGTGCGACCGGACGGCGATGTGGCGCTCCCGGAGGCTCTGGTCACCTCGTTCCGGACCCCGCGCTGCCTCGTCTGCGGGCAGGACCGCCTCAAGCCCGACGTCGTCTTCTTCGGTGGGTCGGTCGCCAAGGAGGTCGTCGAGCGGGCCTTCGTCCTCGTCGAGCAGGCGCGCTGCCTGCTCGTGCTCGGCTCCTCCCTGCAGGTGATGAGCGGCTACCGGTTCGTCCGGCGCGCGGCGCGGGACGGCATACCGGTCGCCATCCTCACCCGGGGGAGCACCCGCGGTGACGCCGAGGCGACGCTGCGTCTCGACGGACTCGTCGGTGACGTGCTCCCCCGCCTGGTCCGGGACCTGGGTGGCTAGGCTGGGGGCGTCGGCCGCACGAGGCCGCGACGAGGAGGTCGCCAGTGGTCACTTACGAGCAGCTGGGTGAGATGTATGACGCGGAGGTCGTCGACCAGGACGGCCACAAGGTCGGTGGACTCGACCAGGTCTACCTGGACAACGGCACCGGCGAACCGGCGTGGGTCTCGGTGCGCACCGGATGGTTCGGCGGTCGCAAGATCTTCTGCCCCGTGTCGAACGCCGTCATCCGCGACGGACAGATCGAGGTGCCCTACCCGGTCGACATGATCAAGGACGCTCCTGACATCCCGTGCGACGGCCACCTGACCGAGGACGAGGAGGAGCAGCTCTACGACTACTACTCCATCGACGAGGGCCCTGCGCCCTCGGCATGAAAGGGGTGCGGCGCCACCCCCGACGAGGATGGAGGTGCCGGGGGCGGCGCCGCGGTCAGGGTGGGTCTGGGTCAGACCCGGCGCAGGACCGCCGTCACCTTGCCGAGGATCACGGCGTGGTCGCCGTCGATCGGCTCGTAGGCCGGGTTGTGCGGGATCAGCCACGTCTTGCCGTCGCGGTGACGGTAGGTCTTGACGGTGGCCTCGTTGTCGAGCATGGCGGCGACGATCTCGCCGTTGACGGCGGTGGGCTGGCGGCGCACGACGACCCAGTCGCCATCACAGATGGCGGCGTCGATCATCGAGTCGCCGACCACCTTGAGCAGGAAGAGCTCGCCGTCGCCGACGATCTGCCGGGGGAGGGGGAAGACGTCCTCAACCGCCTGCTCGGCGAGGATCGGGCCACCCGCCGCGATGCGCCCGACCAGCGGGACGTAGGACGGCTGGGGTCGGGCGTCGCCGATCCCGGTCTCGTCGAGGCTCTCGCTGGACACGGGAGTGGCGGAACCCTCACCCTCGCCCCGGCGGTAGCCGGCGCCGTCGCTGCCCGGGAGGACGACCTCGATGGCGCGCGGACGGTGGGGGTCGCGGCGCAGGAAGCCCTTGCGCTCCAGCGTCTTGAGCTGGTGGGCGACCGAGCTCGGTGAGGTGAGCCCGACGGCGTCCCCGATCTCGCGCAGGCTCGGTGGGTAGCCGCGGTGGTCCACCGAGTCGCGGATGACGTCGAGGACCCGCCGTTGGCGGTTGGTCAGGTCGGCGCCGCCGTCGCGGTCCGGCATCTCGTGAATCGTGGCCATGCTCTCCATCCCCTCGTGCGGGCCCCACCCAGTCCGACCATGGATGGCCACGGTGGCCATCCGACTGCATCATTGCTGGTCAGAGGGTCTGTCAGTGGTGGGTGCTTGAGTTCCTGACATGAGATCAGCGTACGCCCGCCGGGAGCCGAAGGCAAACATGTGTTCGGTCAGCGTGTCGACATCATCCGACGGGTGTGCTATCAATGAGACAGACGTGCGATCGGACACGTGTCCGCACCGCACCGCCCCGAGGAAGGTGAACACCATGAGCACCGCCATCGCGCACGACATCCTGGCCCCCGTGGTCCCCCTGACCGACCCGAGCCGCCGCGGCGGTCGTCGGCCGCACCTGCGGCTCGTCGGAGATCAGGAGCGACGCCCGAGCCGCGCCACGCGGAGGCGCTCCGCCGCCTGCCAACTGCGGCTGACGCGTCGGGGTCGGCTGGCCATCACGACGACCACCACCCTCGTCCTGGCGCTGGTGATCTGGTCCATGGTCGGCCTGCTCGGCCCCGCCGACGCCACGAGCTCGGTCACCGTCGAGCGCGGGACGACCCTGAGCGAGATCGCGAGTGAGCAGCTCCCGGAGCTCCCGCTGAGTCAGGCGATCACCGCGATTCAGCGGGCCAACAGCCTCAGCACCACCTCGGTCGCTGCCGGTCAGGAGCTCGTGATCCCGGGTCGCTGAGGCAGGTTCGACGGGGCCGTGAAGCCCCGGCGTTCAGCCTGCGGGGTTGTCGGTCCGAGGGGCGCCGTCGGCAGCGGTGCCAGGGGAGGGCAGGCCGCTCACGGCCTCCCAGACGACGGGCAACTGGTCGGTGGGGATGAAGTAGCCGGACAGGTGGGGGTCGAACATCAGCCCGGCGATGCCGGCGTCGGCGTAGGTCTGTGCGGAGTCCACGAGCTCCTGCGGCGTGAGGGCGATGGCGCGCAGGTCCTCGTCGTGGGCCACCATCTCGTTCTGGACCGCGAAGTGGCGGGCCCGCTCCGAGCTGGTGAAGGTCAGCAGCATCATCTGGCCGTCGATCTGCGCGGCAGCCGGGGACTCCGCACCGGGCTCGCCGACCGCGATGAACCACCAGTGCGGCAGGTCCATGGTGGCGCGCCAGAGCTGGGTCATGCCCTCGTGGTCCTCTGCGCCGGTCACGCCCGCCGCGAGGGTGTCGGTCTCCGTCGGCTCCGGCTGAGCGAGCTGCCCGAGGCGCGTCGTCCCACTGGTGTGGTCGCCGGAGGCGTCCTGGGTTGCGGGAGACGCAGGATCGCCGTCCGACCCGGTGCCCGGGGCCGGCGAGGTGGAGCCCTCGGCCGCCGGACGCTCACCTTCGTAGATGGACTCGGCCGGGCGGTCGTCGTCCTGGAAGGGGATGTCGGTGGGCTCGCTCATACCCTCCAGTCGACCACATGGGGCGCACGAGGGCCAATCCCGCTCACGCTGTCGGGACCGCCGGTGACTCCGGTACGGGGCCGGTGGACTCCCACTCCTCCTGGGGCCAGCTGTGCGGGACCACCCCTCCGGGGCGTCCCGGCATACCCGAGCGGCGGTCCGTCGGGGTGCTCCCGGTCGCAGCCGCCTCGGAGGTCGGTGCGCCGGCGCGGCGCGGACCGTGGTCGTGCAGCCCCACGACCACCTCCTCCTCACCCACCGTGACCTGCGCTCCGCGGAGGCCGAGGGACACCGGGTCGCCGACCTCGACGACCAGCCGCACCTGCTGCTGCTCGACCGTCACCCGCAGGCGCGATCCGTGCCAACGCATACGCCAGGTCAGGGCTGGCCACGAGGCGGGGAGGCGAGGATCGAGGGTCAGCTGACCCCCGTGGTCGCGCAGGCCCCCGAAGCCGGCGACGAGCGCGCTCCACACCCCGCCGGTCGAGGCCACGTGGACACCGTCGCCGGCGTTGCCGTGCCGGTCGTCGAGGTCCACGAACAGGCCGGCGTAGAAGTAGCGCAGCGCGAGCTGGTGGTAGCCGACCTCGGCCGCCACGATCGACTGCACCACGGCCGACAGCGTGGAGTCGCCGGTGGTGATCGGGTCGTAGTAGGTGAAGTCGGCCAGCTTCTGCTCGGCGGTGAACGCATCGCCGGCCAGGTAGAGCGCCAGGACGACGTCCGCCTGCTTGAGCACCTGGTAGCGGTAGATGACCAGCGGGTGGTAGTTGAGCAGCAGGGGGCGCTTGTCCGCGGGCGTGGCATCGAGGTCCCAGACCTCGCGCTCGAGGAAGTGGCTGTCCTGCGGGTGCACCCCTGCCACCTCGTCGAACGGGATGTGCATGCCGTCGGCGACCTCCTGCCAGGAGTCCACCTCGTGGTCACCGAGGTCCAACCGGGCCACGGCCCGGGCGAACTGCGTGGGGTCCGACGCCTGGAGCTCACGCACCGCCTCGGCGGCGGCCCGGAGGTTGAGCTGCGCCATGACGTTGGTGAAGAGGTTGTCGTTGACGATGGTGGTGTACTCGTCCGGCCCGGTCACTGCATGGATGTGGAACTGCCGGCTCCCGTTGGTCTGCCAGAAGCCCAGGTCAGCCCACAACCGCGCGGTCTCCACGAGGATGTCGACGCCTTGGTCGAGGAGGAACTGCTGGTCGCCGGTGGCGCGGGCGTACTTCATGAGCGCATAGGCCACGTCGGCATTGATGTGGTACTGCGCGGTCCCCGCAGCGAAGTAGGCGGAGGCCTCCTCACCGTTGATCGTGCGCCACGGGAAGAGCGCGCCGTACTGCGCCATCTCTGCCGCCCGACGCCGTGCCGCGTCGAGCATCCCGTGGCGGAAGCGCAGGGCGTTGCGGGCGGCTTGCGGGTGGGTGTAGACGAGGAAGGGCAGGACGTAGCACTCGGTGTCCCAGAAGTAGTGGCCGCCGTAGCCCGAGCCGGTCAGTCCCTTGGCCGGTATGCCGTGCGATCCGGCCCGGATCGAGGCCTGCCCCAACTGGAAGAGGTTCCAGCGCACGGCCTGCTGCAGCGCCGGCTGCTCGGGGAGCTCGACGTCGGACTCCTCCCAGAAGCGTTCCCAGACCCGGGCCTGCTCCTCGTGGAGGGCGGCGACGCCGTGGTCGAGCGCCCGGTCGAGGGTGCGGGAGCACCGGTCGGCCAGCTCGCGGGGCGGCACCCCACGGGAGGTGTGTACGGCGACCAGCTTCTCGATCCGCACCGGCGCACCCTCTCGGGCATCGACCCGGATGACGTGCTTGGCGAGGTCGTCGGTGACGCTCAGCTGCTCGGTCCACGCGTTGTCGGTGGCGACGGAGTGCTGCGCCATCGTGGCGAGCGTCATACCCGAGTTGTGGCAGCGGTAGCCCAGCAGCAGCCGGCGGTCGCAGACCTCGGCGAGCACGGGGTCCAGCACACGGTGCTCGAAGGACTCGGCCTTGCGGGGGTCCACTCCCTCACCCATCGCTGCGCTCGTCACGTGATACTCGTCCGAGCCGTCCTGGCGGTTGAGGATCTGGCTGGAGATGTCGAGCGCGGCGTGGCCGTCGAGCATCTCCACCTCGAAGGTCATGACGGCGAGGTGGCGCTCGACGACGCTGGTCATGCGGGACGTGGTGATCTTGACCCGCTTGCCGGCGCTGGTGCGCCATACCACCGACCGCCCCAGCACCCCGGAACGGAAGTCCAGGGTGCGTTCGTAGTGGTCCAGGTCGGCCGTCGACAGGAGCAGGGGCTCGTCGTCGATGTACAACTTGATGGTCTTCGGGTCCGGGACGTTGACGATGGTCTGCCCCACCCGCGCCAGACCGAAGGCCTCCTCGGCGTGGCGGATGGGCCAGGTCTCGTGGAAGCCGTTGACGAAGGTGCCGTGCGCGTGGGTGTCGCGCCCCTCCTCGACGTTGCCCCGCAGCCCGAGATAGCCGTTGGAGACCGCGAACAGCGTCTCGGTGACCCCGAGGTCTGAGCCCTCGTAGGCCGTCTCGGTCAGGCGCCAGGGATCAGCGGGGAAACGGGTGCGGTCCAGGGGGTCGACGGGGGCCGGGGGACGGTGGTGAGACATGGCGGCCACGGGCTCTCCTCTCTGGGGGTGGGAGGGTGGGGTCAGAGCAGGTCGGCGAGGTCGGTGACGACCTCGTCGGCCCCGGCGTCGAGCAATGCGGCACGACCCGCGCCCCGGTCGACGCCGATGACTCGGGCGAACCCGCCCGCAGCACCCGCCCGCACCCCTGAGACGGCATCCTCGACGACCACGCAGGTGGCCGGTTCGTGGCCCAGCTCCGCGGCGGCGTAGAGGAAGGTGTCGGGGCGCGGCTTGCCCGGCAGCTGCTCCCGCCCGGCGACCGATCCGTCCACGACGACCGGGAAGCGATCGGCCAGGCCCGCCTGGGCGAGCACCGACGGGGCGTTCTTGGAGGAGGAGAC
The DNA here is from genome assembly GCF_008001015.1 of Serinicoccus profundi. Lineage (NCBI taxonomy): Bacteria > Bacillati > Actinomycetota > Actinomycetes > Micrococcales > Ornithinimicrobiaceae > Serinicoccus > Serinicoccus profundi. The sequence continues at coordinate 1,067,649 of NZ_CP042862.1, forward strand.
GACGGCCATCGCGATCCCGCGCTCCTCGAGAGCGTCCAGGAGGCGGAGCGAGCCGGGGTAGGCGGCGATGCCCTCCTCGGCGAGCACCTCGTTGAAGATCTCGTTCTTGCGGTTGCCCAGGCCGTGCACGCTCGCCAGCTCCGGGGGGTCGGACGGCTGGCCCTGCGGGAGGTCGATGCCGCGGGCGTCGAGGAAGGACTGCACCCCGTCGTAGCGCGGTTTGCCGTCGATGTAGGCGAAGTAGTCCTGGTCGGTGTAGGGGGGCTGCTGCGTCGGCTGCTGGTCCAGGACCCGGGTGAACATCACCTCCCAGGCCCGCATGTGCACGTCGGCCGTGGGGGTCAGGACCCCGTCGAGGTCGAAGAGGACTGCGGTCACGGGGTCCCAGTTCACGCAGCACACCCTAGTGGAGGTGCAGGGGGCGGACGGCGGGCGAGGGAGGGGAGTGTCGGCGGGGACGGCTACGGTCGTCGCCATGCAGCAGGTGAGCGATGAGGATCTGACGACGGCGGCGCAGAAGGCCTTGCGCCGTCTGGTGGGCCGCGAGGACGCTGACTTCCGGGATGGTCAGCTGGAGGCCATCGAAGCGTTGGTGCGGGAGCGGTCGCGGGTCCTCGTGGTGCAGCGGACCGGCTGGGGCAAGTCGGCGGTCTACTTCGTGGCCACCGCGCTGCGCCGCGCGGAGGGCGCCGGGCCCACCGTCATCGTGTCGCCCCTCTTGGCGCTCATGCGTGACCAGATCGCTGCGGCCGCGCGGGCGGGCGTGCGCGCGGTGACGATGAACTCGGCCAACGCGACGGAGTGGGACGACGTGCGGGCCGCGCTCGCGGCCGACGAGGTCGATGTGCTGCTGGTGAGCCCCGAACGCCTCAACAACCCGCGGTTCCGGGAGGAGCAGCTGCCGGACCTGGCCGACCGCTGCGGGCTGCTCGTGGTCGACGAGGCGCACTGCATCAGCGACTGGGGCCACGACTTCCGGCCCGACTACCGTCGCATCCGGACGTTGCTGGACGCCCTCGCCGCCGACACCCCCGTTCTCGCGACGACGGCCACCGCCAACGAGCGGGTGGTCGGTGATGTCGTCGAGCAGCTCGGGGTCGGTGGTCGGGAGGTGCGCACGATCCGGGGTCCGCTGGCGAGGGCCTCGCTGCGGCTCGGGGTGCTGCCCCGGCTGACGCCCGAGCAGCGGCTCGGGTGGCTGATGGCCCACCTCGACGCGCTGCCGGGGAGCGGGATCATCTATTGCCTCACCGTGTCTGCGGCCGAGGACGTCGCGGGGGCGCTGTCGGCCGCAGGTCACGAGGTGGCGGCGTATACCGGGCGCACCGACACCGAGGACCGCGAACGGCTCGAGGGCGCCCTGCGGGACAACCGCGTCAAGGCCCTGGTCGCGACGAGTGCTCTCGGCATGGGGTTCGACAAGCCGGACCTCGGTTTCGTGGTGCACCTGGGGGCCCCCAGCTCGCCGGTCGCCTACTACCAGCAGGTAGGTCGTGCAGGTCGTGCGACCGACCGGGCCGACGTGCTGCTCCTCCCCGGGTCGGAGGACCGCGACATCTGGAACTACTTCGCCACCGTCTCGATGCCGCGTCAGGACCAGGCCGACGCCGTGCTGGCCGCGCTGGGAGAGAGTGGACGGCCCCTGTCGACACCCGCCCTGGAGACGATCGTGGACGTGCGGCGGACCCGCCTGGAGCTGCTGCTCAAGGTGCTCGACGTCGACGGCGCCGTGGCGAAGGTGCAGGGCGGCTGGACGGCCACGGGGCAGCCGTGGGTCTACGACCGGGAGCGCTACACCCGGGTGGCCGAGGCGCGGGTTCGGGAGGCCGAGCTCATGGTCGCCTACCAGCAGGGTGACCGCTGCCGGATGGAGTTCCTCCAGGAGTGCCTCGACGACCCGAGCGCGGAGCCCTGCGGCCGCTGCGACCGCTGTGCCGGCGTGTGGTTCCCGACCGAGGTGCCGGACGAGGCCATGGGCGCGGCACGGGAGCGGCTGGGGGCGGTCGGGGTGCCGGTCGAGCCGCGCGGACAGTGGCCCACGGGTATGCCCCGCCTCGGCGTCGACATCAAGGGCAAGATCGCGCCGGAGGAGCAGGCGCAGGAGGGGCGTGCCCTGGCCAGGCTGTCCGATCTCGGTTGGGGTCAGCGGCTGCGCAGCGTGCTGGAGGCCGGTACCTCCCAGCCTGCCGACCCCGACGACCCGGAGCAGGAGACGACGCCGGGACAGCCCGTCCCCGAGGAGGTCACCCGCGCGGTGGTGGAGGTGCTCTCTGGGTGGGGTTGGGCCACGAGGCCGGTGGGTGTCGTGGCCATGCCCTCCCGGCGGCGCCCCGCGGTCGTGGGCTCGCTCGCGCAGCAGATCAGTCAGATCGGACGCCTCCCGCTGCTGGGTTCGCTCGACCTGGCCTACGGTGGGCCGGTCGGCGAGGCCGGGGGCAACAGCGCCTTCCGGCTCGCCAACGTGTGGGACCGCATCGTGGTCGGCCCGGAGCTGGCGGAGGCTCTGGAGCAGGCTCGGGGACCGGTGCTGCTCGTGGACGACGTCGTCGACTCACGGTGGACGATGACCGTCGCTGCGCGCGCGTTGCGGCGGGCTGGCGCCGAGGCAGTCCTGCCCCTGGCGCTCACCATCGACGGGTGACCGAGCCCGGTCAGTAGATGAAGAAGGGGAAGATGCTGCGGTCGTGGGCGTGCACGATCGCGAGGAACACCACCGCGTCGAAGAGGAGGTGGATGAGCACGACATACGTCAAGGACTTGGTGCGAGTGAAGATGTAACCCTGCAGGAGCGCGAAGGGGATCGTCAGCAGCGGTCCCCAGGAGCGGTAGCCGAGCTCCCACAGGAAGGACACGAAGATCGTGGCCTGGAGGATGTTGGCGGTCCAGAGGGGGAAGTGCCGGCGCAGCAGCGCGAAGCAGATGCAGATGAAGAACAGCTCGTCCCACAGCCCGACCGCGTTGACGCCGACGAAGAAACGGCCGAACTCGCTGGCGGTCTGGATGGGCGGCCAGTTCTCGTAGCTGCCCGAGTGGATGAAGTAGGCCGGAAGGATGAGGTAGCCGAGTACGGGGACGGCGACGACATACGCCCACTGCAACCTCGTCCACCGTCGCCTGGTGATCCACGGGAAGGTGATGGCGTGCCGGCGGTAGACGAAGCGGTCGACGAGGACCGGTGCGGCGACCGCGGCGGTGAGCACGGCGCCCAGCAGGAAGAACATGTCCCAGCTGATGTCGGCCTCGACGGAGGTCGTCGACACGATCCCGATCCCCACGGCGATGAGCAGCAGGTCGCGGAAGAGCTCGCGGTTGAGCACGAAGGCAGCGGCGAGACTGGCGAGGAGCAGCAGATAGCCGGCGATCGGTAGGTGGAGACCGAAGAGCAGCAGTGCCGAGACGGAGACTCCGGCGGCAGGGGGCAGGGAACGCAGGTGCGTCGGCGCGGGAGTGTCGGGCACGCGTCCATTGTGACGGCCCGTGGGGTGGCGCTCGGACTCAGCCCCAACGCTCCTCGCGGCCGACCGTCACCGAGATGTCCACCTCGTTGCCCTCCGGATCCGCGACCGTCCACCAGAAGGGCGCGCTGTCGCGCACGACGCGCCCGCCCGCAGCGAGCACGGCGTTCAGCCGCTCCTCTGCGCGGTCGTGCGGCAGGAAGACGTCGAAGTGGGTGCGGTTGCGTTGGGCGACCCGCTGCTCGTCGGCGGTGTCGAGGGGCTGGAAGAAGAGCACCGGGCCCAGCCGCCGGGGGTCGACGATGTCCGTGACGTCCGGACGGGGGTCCTCGACATAGCCCAGGGCGGCGCACCAGAACTTCCTGCAGCGAGGGATGTCTGCCGCGTCGAGGCCGATCTGGACGAACCTCGGGCGAGCGGTGTCAGCGCTGAGACCGAGCGCGCGCGCCTGCTGCTGGGTGGCCCGGGCGAGCCCCAGGTATCCCTCGTCCACCTCCCAGAGGTCCTTGCCGGTGTCGAGGGTGACGACGATGCACCCGGACGCCTGATCGGCGCGGAGGTCGATGCTCAGCGGGAGATCGGCGTCATCGGCGAGGGACGCCACCCCCGCGACCAGGTCGGCGGCCCGGGCGGTCGAGCCCACCGGGTAGCACGCCATGGCGGCGAAGACGAGGCGCCAGTCCTCGGTCCCGGACTGCTGCCATCGGTCACTTTTCTCCGGCAGGGGAAGGACGTCCACCTCGTTGCCCTCCGGGTCGGCCACCGTCGCGTAGTAGCCGTGGTGGACCGAGACTGCACCCTGTGACACCAGGGCGTCGTGGGTCGCGACGGAGACCTCCTGCGTCGCCACGGAGTCAAGATGGATGCGGTGGCGATGGGGGCGAGGCGCATCGAGTCCCTGGAGCCAGATCGGCGGGTGTCGACGCCCGGGGTCGACCACGTCCTCCTCGCCGTCCTGCTGGTAGCCGAGAGCGACCTCCCAGAACGCCATGAGCGGACCGGGGTCCGCGGTGTCCATCGTCAGCTGGACGTCCTGGACCACGGCGGTGTCGGAGTTGAGTCCGAGCCCTCGCGCCTCCGAGGAGATCTCGCGCGCGAGGGCAACGGCGCGGGGACTGAAACCGTCCTGGCCGCGAGGCAGACGGACCTGCACCCCGCGCTGACGTAGGTCCAGGTCAGGAATGGGGTGCCCGTGCCCTGCAGCGACCTGGAGGACACGCCCGACCAGCCGCGCCCCGTCGGTGTGCGAGGCGGTGGCGAACCACGCCGCCGCACCTCGGGACAGGCAGCGCCAGTCGTCGAGGCCAGGGTGCGCCTCAAGCTGCGCGGCGGTCAGGTACTCGTCGTTGCTCATCCTCCGGATGGTGTCAGCGAACGACGGCCCGTGGGGCACACCGGGGCAGACCTAGGTCAGGCGGTGTCCGCGAGGACGTCCACGGAAGACCCCGTGCCCGAGAGCCCCCAGGCCTCCGCGAGCATCCGGTAGCTCCGGCGCCGGAGTTCAGGGTCGAACGTGTACGTCGTGACGATCAGCTCGTCCAGCTCGTGGGTCGCGGCGAATTTCTCGAGCTGCGCGACCACGGTCTCCGCGGTGCCGACCATCCGCACCGACTGGTGGGCGTTCGCGAGGGGGAGCAGCTCGGTCGGCACGACCGAGGCCAAGCTCTCCACCGGCGGGTCGAGCGGCGCGGGCTGGCCGGAGCGGATGCGGATCGCCATGAGCTGGGCGGTCGTGAAGAGGTAGTCGGCCTCCTCCTGCGTCGGAGCGACCAGGACATTGACGCCGGCCATCGTCGTGGGCCGGTCCACCTGTGCGGTGGCCACGTTGGACCGGAAGCGGTCACGGTAGAGGGAGAGCGCCTCGCGCAGCTGGTCGGGCGCGAAGTGCGAGGCGAAGGAGAAGGGCAGGCCCAGTGCTGCGGCGACCTGCGCACCACCGGTGGACGAGCCGAGCATCCACAGCGGGACCTTCGTGCCTTCCCCCGGGAGGGCGCGGACCCGCGCACCGGCCCGCGGCTCACCGAGGTAGCCCTGCAGGTCGGCCACCTCAGAGGCGAAATCCGGCAGGTGGCCCGTGGACCGCGAGAGGGCTGCCGCGGTCATCGGGTCCGTCCCCGGCGCCCGGCCGAGGCCGAGGTCGAACCGGTCGCCGTGGATGGTCGCGAGCGTCCCGTAGTACTCCGCCACCATGAGCGGCGAGTGATTGGGCAGCATGACGCCTCCCGAGCCGAGGCGGATGCGCTCGGTGGCGTGGGCGACATGCCCCAGGAGCAGGGAGGTGGCTGAGGACATGAACGCCTCCGACCCGTGGTGCTCAGCCATCCACAGACGGCGATAGCCCAGCCGGTCGGCCTCCCGGGCCAGCGCGACGGACTCCTCGATGGCCGTGGCGGGGGTCATGCCCTGCGAGCGGGGCACGAGGTCGAGGACGGACAGGGGGATGCGTGGGGTGGGCATACTTCGGCAACGCCTCGTGCCGCCCGGGTATGCCGACATCGACCTATGCCGTCACTCACCTATGCCGTCACTCACGCATGCCGTCACTCACGCATGCCGTCACTCACGCATCGCCGCCGCCCCCACGTCGAGCATCCGCCTGGCATCCGCCCGGTATGGTCCGGCGTCCGCCCGCATCCACCCCACGTCCGCGTGCCTCGGGCCGAGCGCGCCCGTCGCCGGGCATGCCTCGACGCCGACCCGTGGTCGGGTCGGCTGCGGGGCGGGGGCCTCAGACGTGCCAGGTGACCGTGCCGCCGTTGACGCTGGCACTGAGCTCGTGCTGGTGGACCACGGTGTGGTGCCGGCCGCAGAGGAGCGCCATCCGGGCGACGTCGGTGTGCCCACCGCGGCTCCACCAGTCCAGGTGGTGGCTGTCGCACCACTGGGGGAGCGCGCTGCACCCTGGATAGGTGCAGCCTCCGTCGCGGGCCACGAGAGCCCTCCACTGCGCGGGAGAGGCGAGCCGTGCGGTGCGCCCGAGGGCGAGCGGCTCGCCGTCGGCGGCCATCCACACCGGGGCGATCTCGGCGGAGCAGGCCAGCTCGGAGGCCTGTCGCGGTGCGACATACCCACCTCCGGAGCTCATCGCCGGCCCAGACGGGAGACCACGCTCCGGGTCGAAGGGGATCGTGAGGATGACGGTGGCCCGCGCGGTGGACGGCAGAGCGCCCGGATGGCCGATGCCGCGGTTGACGACGGCCATGAGTGCGTCGAAGCGTCGTTGCCCGGGGGAGCGGGGGTCGGGCTCCTGGGCCTGCTCGTCGGGCGTCGGCGCCGACAGCTGGGAGGTGAGCACGCCGCTGAGGGTGGCAGCCGCACCGTCGGGGGCGTCGATGGTGAAACGGGTCAGGCCGGGCGCGATCCTGCGCGACGTCACGCTGCGCAGCTGGATCGCCGCCTGCTCGCGCTCGCCCGGCTGTCTCTCGTGCAGGAGGTCCTCGATGAGTCGGTGGCAGACGGCCGACAGGTCCTTGTCGGACAGGTCGGGGCGCGCGGCCGCCGTCGTCGCGATCTTCGTGTAGGACTCCTGCTGGTCCTCCTCCAGCGACCCCTCCAGGCGCGTCATGGTCCGGGCCACCATCGCGGCGCGGTGCAACGGCACGTCGCCGCTCGCGACGGCGTCACCGATCGGTGAGCCCGCGGGTGTCGCCGACGCCTCCACCACGACCTTGACCTGCGCGGCGTCTGCGGTGCTCAGCCACGGGCAGCGGACGCGCAGCCAGTCGATGAGCGACAGTCCGCTCTCCTGGTGCAGCCCACGGGCCGCCGCCTGACGGGCCAACCGGAAGCCGACGGCCCCGAGCCGGGACTGCAGCCTCCCGACCGACTCCAGCGCCTCGGTGAGACCCTCGTCGTGCACCGAGACCAGATCCTCCGGCTCCAGACAGGCCCGCCCGAGCGCTCGCGTGGCGTCCTCGAGGCCGGCAGCCAGCTCCTCGGTCGGCAGACCAGGATCCCGCGAGCCGTGCATCTCGCCCAGCGCGGCAGCGACCTCGTCCATCAACGCCCGGTAGTCGGCGGGCGACAGGGCGTCCACCTCATCCAGCGGACCGGCCCACTCGTCGACGCTCTCGACCGGCACCGGGGCACCGGGCGCCCAGGCACCCGCCCCGCCTCGCTCCTGCACCGGTGAGAACTCCATACCTCACTCAAGCACCGGCCACCGACACACCTCTGACCTGCACCGATGCCGGTGACAGACGTCATACCCCCGACCGCCCCGCAGTGGCAGAGTGGTGCCATGAGCCCGACGACCTCCAGCACCGACCCCTGGGGCCGCTGGGGGTGGCTCTACGGCGGGATCTGGCTGTTCTTCTTCCTCTTCCCGCTCGTGGAGGTCTGGACCTCCGACCGGACCCTGCCTGCGCAGCTGGCCGCCACCGGCCTCATCGGCGCCTTCTGCCTCGTCTACGTCGTGACGCTGCGCGGCGCCGTCGCCGAGGTCGTGCAGGGCAGCTTCGCCCGGGCCCAGCGCCGCGGCATCCTCGGCCTCACCGTGCTCATCGCCCTCGCCGTCGCCCTGGCGGCGATGATCGGCTCCAACAGCATGACCACGCTGCCCTTCCTCGTCAGCCTGCCCGTCTTCTTCCTGCCCTGGCGGGCGATGTGGGCGACCTCGCTGACCATCTTCGGGCTCGGGATCCTCGGCAGCCTGCTCGCCTGGGGGTTCTGGCCCGCCTCGATGCTCTGGGGCATCTCGGTCCTGGTGCTCGGGATGAGCGTCATGAGCCGGTATCTCGAGGAGAGCCAGGAGGCGGCGCAGGAGGTGGCCAACCAGCTGTCGCTCACCGAGGAGCGCGAACGCGTCGCCCGGGACGTCCACGACGTCCTCGGGCACTCGCTCACCGTGGTCACCGTCAAGACCGAGCTCGCGGCCCGCCTGATCGACGTCGACCCCGAGCGCGCCAAGCAGGAGATGGCCCAGGTGCAGGACCTGGCGCGGCAGGCTCTCGCCGAGATCCGCGCCACGGTGGGTGGTCTGCGCGTCGCCCGGCTCGCCGAGGAGGTGGACTCCGCGCGGGTCGCGCTGGACAGCGCCGGCATCGAGGCCGAGCTCCCACCGGACCTCTCGGTGGTCGACCCACGGCACCGCATCACCCTGGCCTGGGTCGTGCGCGAGGCCGTCACCAACGTCGTCAGGCACAGCCGCGCGTCCCGCTGCCGGGTCGAGCTCGGGGAGAGCTGGGTCAGGGTCAGCGATGACGGCGTGGGACTCGATGGCCGGGCGGAGGGCACCGGTCTCAAGGGGGTGCGAGAGCGGGTCCAGCAGGCGGGCGGCACGCTCACGCTGCGGCCGGGTATGGAGCGCCCCGGCGAGGGTGGCCGCGGCACGGAGCTGGAGGTGCGGTGGTGATCCGGGTGCTGCTCGCGGACGACCAAGCCCTCGTGCGGGGCGCGGTGGCTGCGCTGCTCGACCTCGAGCGCGACATCGAGGTCGTCGCGCAGGTGGGCCGAGGGGATGAGGTGCTGGACGCGGTGCGCCGCGCGAGCCCGGACGTCTGTCTGCTCGACATCGAGATGCCAGGACTGGACGGCATCGGGGTGCTCGAGCAGCTCCGCGGCGTCGGTATGCCGTCGAGGTGCCTGATGGTGACGACCTTCGGTCGGCCGGGCTACCTGCGCCGGGCCATGGACGCCGGCGCCTGCGGCTTCGTCGTCAAGGACACACCGGCACAAGAGCTCGCGGAGGCGGTGCGCCGGGTGCACGCCGGGGTGCGCGTCGTCGACCCGGCGCTCGCCACGGAGTCACTGGTCGGCGGCCCGAACCCACTGACCGAGCGCGAGCGGCAGGTCCTGCGCGCCGCCCTGGACGGCTCACCCGTGCAGTCGATCGCGACACGGCTCTTCCTCTCACCGGGCACGGTGCGCAACTATCTGTCGTCGGCGATCGGCAAGACCGCCACCGCCACCCGGGTGGAGGCGGCGAGGTATGCCGAGGAGCGTGGCTGGTTGTGACGCGGCCGCGACGTCAGCGGTTGTTGCTGTAGAGCCGGTTGCGTGACTCGACGATCTCCAAGGGCGTCTCCGGACCTTCGATGGTCACCGTGCTCGGGATGGTGGTCCACTCGTCGCCGTCGACGCTGACTTCCCCGCCGTACTCGACGGAGATGTAGGGACTGACGGCTGCTTCCGAGGTGTACTGGTGGGTGATGTCGCCGTTTGGGTAGGGGCCGCCCAGGCTCGTGGTCGGGCCTATCTGCTCACCGTCGCCGGTGAAGTAGGTGGCCCCGACCAGCGTGGGTCTGATGCGCACCTCGTGCCCGATGAGCGTGGTGACGTCGATCTCCTGTGGCTCGAACCCTCCCTCTGGCCAGGCCAGTTCGAAGTAGACCGGGAGATTGACCAGCGTGCGGTTGCCAGGGGGTTCCATGACGGCCTGCGGCAGGGCGAACTGAGTGCGGTGGAACTGCTCGATGAGCATCGCTTCGGTGAGTTCTTCATCAGCCTGTGACCCGGATCGCGGGGGAACGGAGTCCGTAAAGCAGGTTTGTCCATCTCGTTCCCACGCACCATTGGTTCCGCCGTCGGTCACAACGCGACGGTATATGATCGACAAGGCGAGGGAAGGTTCCGGCTGTCCAATGCATGCATCAATGGCTGCTTGGCAAATATCCAGCCGAGGAGCGTCCACGGAGTTCGGAGGCATGCAATTGATGACAGCAACATACTCGTACCATGAGGTAGGCGAATCTGGGCTACTCCCCGGTGGCCAGTAGTTCGCTTTAGCGCGGGTCTCATTAACAGTGAGGCTGACCTCGGAGCCACCGCCTTCTCGGATCTTCTTCTTGAAGCCTCCAGGCGGAGGTTCGGTCCCTGGCGGCGCCTCGGCAGCCAAAGCTACGCAGGAAAGAGATCCGTAAAAAATTGTCAGGGCAACGACCGCGACCCGCTTGCTCGCACTCTTCATGGCTATTCCACGAGGGTGATCTCGTCGACGATCCAGGACGACTCGCTGGGCGTCAGGCGAATGACGATGTCGGCGCTTCCTGCCCCTGGCCCCGTCAATTGTTCGATCGAAGCCTCGACGCGTGCGCCATCGCTTGACAGCAAGGCTTGGGTTTCCTCGGTGACGAGGTAGTCGCTTGATGTCTGATACTGGCCCGCTTCCTCAATCAGCCCAGCGCAGGAGGTGCACTCGGGGTCGCTAAGGCTCTCTGCCAGCTCTGTCTCGCCGGTCATGTAGGCCCAGTTCAGAACGGCGATGTAGTGCTCAGCAAAGGCTTCAGCTCCCCCTTCCGTCTGCTCCTCCGCCTCGGCCGGCATCTCGGGGGGGCCCTCGGCGTCAGGCTCTTCCGTCGTGGGCCCCTCGGTGGTCTCCTCGGGCTCGGAGGTGGCGGCTTCGTCCTCCGGCTCCTCGGTGGCGGTCGTGAGGGAGTCCTCCGAGGTGGGCATGGGGGATGGCTCGGTTTCCTCCGTGCAGGCGGGGAGCAGTGCAAGGCTGGCGGCGGCAGCGATGATGGCGGTGCGTCTCACGACATACCCCTCCTGGATCTGACGGCCGCAGTGCCCCCGCGACCTCGGTCACGTCCCAGTGTGCCGCAGATCGGTCCCCCGGAACGGTTGTCCACAGTAGAGAATCCACGCCGATCTGACTACCCCTCCACCCCGGCGACACACCGCTGACGGCCCTGAGATCCGCGCCGTTGCGGGCCTCCTGAGCCCACGCCGCAGCCCGCGACACGCACCCCTTGCATCTAGTAGCCGACTGACCTACGATCACCATATCTAGTAGTTACAAGCCTGTGGTTCGTCCACATCTTGTGCACAGTCGGAGGGCGTGTTCCCACACGTCATCCACAGACCGTCCCCAGATCCACCCACAGGGCGCCTCTTCCAGGGGCGTTCGCCGCGCGCTGTCGCGACACCGAGAGGAGCGAGTGATGCACTGCCCATTCTGCCGTCACACGGACTCCAAGGTCGTCGACAGTCGCGTCCAGGAGGAGGGCACCGTCATCCGCCGGCGCCGGCAGTGCCCCGAGTGCGGGCGCCGCTTCGGCACCGTGGAGACCGCCACCCTCTCGGTCATCAAGCGCTCCGGCGCGACCGAGCCGTTCAGTCGCGACAAGGTCATCTCGGGCGCCCGGAAGGCCTGCCAGGGCCGCCCGGTCACCGACGACCAGCTGCAGCTGCTCGCCCAGCAGGTGGAGGAGTCCATCCGCACGCTCGGACAGGCCGAGGTGGACGCCCACGAGGTGGGGCTGGCGATCCTCGAGCCGCTCAAGGCGCTTGACGAGGTCGCCTACCTCCGCTTCGCGTCCGTCTACCAGGCGTTCGACAACCTCGACGACTTCGAGTCGGCCATCACGCTGCTGCGCTCCGAGCGCGACGTGAAGGCCGCCTCACCTGCACCGACGACCTAACCACGCAGGTATGTCAGTGCACGGTGCTGCACTGCATACAGGACCAGAACGCAAGTCCCACACCAAGGAGAGCTAGTCATGACCGAGACGACCGGGTCGAAGACGCGCACGCGCCGCAACGGCAAGGGCCTGACGATCGAGCGCATCTTCACCACGCCTGGTGTCCACCCCTACGACCAGGTCACCTGGGAGAAGCGGGACGTCGTCCAGACCAACTGGAAGACCGGGGACACGATCTTCGAGCAGCGCGGCGTGGAGTTCCCGGACTTCTGGTCGGCCAACGCCTCCACCATCGTCACCACGAAGTACTTCCGCGGCGCCGTCGGCACCGAGGCCCGCGAGACCGGCCTCAAGCAGCTCGTCGACCGCGTGGTCCTCACCTACGTCAAGGCGGGCAAGGAGCACGGCTACTTCTCGACCGACGAGGACGCCGAGATCTTCGAGCACGAGCTGACGTATGCCCTCGTGCACCAGATCTTCTCGTTCAACTCCCCGGTGTGGTTCAACGTCGGCACGGCCAGCCCGCAGCAGGTCAGCGCCTGCTTCATCCTGTCCGTCGACGACTCGATGGACTCGATCCTCAACTGGTACAAGGAAGAGGGCTTCATCTTCAAGGGCGGCTCCGGCGCCGGCCTCAACCTCTCCCGCATCCGCTCCTCCAAGGAGCTACTCTCCTCCGGCGGCACCGCCTCCGGCCCGGTCTCCTTCATGCGTGGTGCCGACGCCTCCGCGGGCACCATCAAGTCTGGCGGCGCGACCCGTCGCGCGGCCAAGATGGTCGTCCTCGACGTCGACCACCCGGACATCGAGGAGTTCATCGACACCAAGGCGCGCGAGGAGGACAAGATCCGCGCCCTGCGTGACGCCGGCTTCGACATGGACCTCGGCGGTTCCGACATCGTGTCGGTGCAGTACCAGAACGCCAACAACTCGGTGCGCGTCTCCGACGAGTTCATGCGCGCGGTCGAGGACGGCACCGACTTCGGTCTGACCTCCCGCAAGGACGGCTCGGTCATCTCCACGGTCGACGCCCGCACCCTGTTCACCAAGATGGCACAGGCCGCCTGGGAGTGCGCCGACCCGGGCATCCAGTACGACGGCACCATCAACGACTGGCACACCAACCCGGAGACCGGGCGCATCACCGCGTCCAACCCCTGCTCCGAATACATGTCGCTGGACAACTCCAGCTGCAACCTCGCCTCGCTGAACCTCCTGAAGTTCCTGCGCGACGACGACACCTTCGACGTGGAGACCTATCAGAAGGTCGCCGAGCTGGTCATGACCGCGATGGACATCTCGATCTGCTTCGCGGACTTCCCGACCGACCCGATCGGTGAGACCACCCGCAACTACCGCCAGCTCGGCATCGGCTACGCCAACCTCGGCGCGCTGCTCATGGCGACCGGCCACGGCTACGACTCCGAGGGTGGCCGCGCGCTCGCCGCCTCGCTGACCTCGCTGCTCACCGGCGCGGCCTACAAGCGCTCCGCCGAGCTCGCCGGTGTCGTCGGCGCCTACAACGGGTATGCCCGCAACGCCGACGCCCACAAGCGCGTCATGCGCAAGCACCAGGCGGCCAACGACGAGATCCGCACGCTGCACTCGATGGACGCCGCGGTGCACAAGGCTGCGACCAAGGCCTGGGATGCCGTCGTCAAGACGGGGGAGAAGCACGGCTACCGCAACGCGCAGGCCTCCGTGCTCGCGCCGACCGGCACCATCGGCTTCATGATGGACTGCGACACCACCGGCATCGAGCCTGACTTCTCGCTCGTGAAGTTCAAGAAGCTCGTCGGTGGCGGCTCGATGCAGATCGTCAACCAGACCATCCCGCGCGCGCTCAACCGCCTGGGGTATGCCGACGAGACGATCGAGGCGATCGTCGAGTACATCGCCGAGAACGGTCACGTCATCGACGCCCCGGGCCTCAAGACCGAGCACTACGAGGTCTTCGACTGCGCCATGGGCGCTCGCGCGATCTCCCCGATGGGTCACGTCCGGATGATGGCGGCCACCCAGCCGTTCCTCTCCGGCGCGATCTCCAAGACGGTCAACCTGCCGGAGTCGGCGACGATCGAGGAGATCGAGGAGGTCTACCTCCAGGGCTGGAAGCTCGGCCTCAAGGCGCTCGCGGTCTACCGCGACAACTGCAAGGTGGGCCAGCCGCTGTCCGACGGCAAAAAGGACAAGACCAAGAAGCCCGATGAGGTCGAGGCTCCCGTCGAGAAGGTCGTCGAGTACCGCCCGGTCCGCAAGCGGCTCCCCAAGCGCCGGAGCAGCCAGACCACGAGCTTCGCGGTGGGTGGCGCCGAGGGCTACCTCACCGCCGGCACCTACGAGAGTGGCGACCTGGGCGAGCTGTTCCTCAAGTTCGGCAAGCAGGGCTCGACCCTGGCCGGTGTCATGGACGCCTTCTCGATCGCGGTATCGATCGGCCTGCAGTATGGCGTGCCGCTGGAGACCTTCGTCGAGAAGTTCACCAACCTGCGCTTCGAGCCGGCCGGTATGACGGACGACCCGGACGTGCGCATGGCGCAGTCGATCATGGACTACGTCTTCCGCCGCCTGGCGCTGGACTACCTGGACTTCGAGAGCCGGTCATTCATGGGGATCCACACCGCGGAGGAGCGCGCCCGCCAGCTCGAGACCGGCTCCTACGCCCCGGTGACGTCCTCCAACGACGACGAGGACTACGAGGACGAGCTCGAGAACCTCAGCCAGTCCGCGGCGACCACGCCGGCCAAGAAGGCAGAGAAGGCCGAGAAGGTGGCCGATCAGTCCGGCGCGGGTGCCGCTGACGCCCGCAAGGCTGAGGCTGGCGTCCACTCGTCGGCCGAGCTGCTCGAGCAGTTCCAGGGCAAGGTCGCCGACGCCCCGATCTGCATGACCTGCGGGACGAAGATGCGCCCGGCTGGGTCCTGCTACGTCTGCGAGGGCTGCGGCAGCACCAGCGGCTGCAGCTGACACGAGGCATTGATCACAAGGGCTGTCCGGAGTTTTCCGGGCAGCCCTTGTGCCGTCGCTAGAGGTCGGGGCTGAGGGGCCGCCCGCGACAAGCCGTTGTCTCCCGGCCGCGGGCGGTCTTGGTGAACGGAAGATACGGTCATTAGCGGCGGATTGACGCACGTCCTGCGGCCCGTAATTCCTCCAGACGATGGCGGGGCACCACGCCCTCGCACGTCATGAGCCACCCGAGCCCGAGCCCTCGGTTAGGGTGCACATGTGGGACACAGGGAACCGATGACGATCGCCGCCGCCCTACGACAGATCCAAGAGCACAAGCTGATCCTGCCTGCCATCCAGCGTGAGTACGTGTGGAAGCCGTCGCAGGTAGTGCGGGTCTTCGACTCGGTCATGCGCGGCTATCCGGTCGGGAGCTTTCTCTCGTGGAGGGTGGCGCCCGAGACGATCAGCAAGTTTAAGTTTTACGGCTTCATGAAGGACTACAGCGCCTTCAATAACCGCCACAACCCGGTCGTCGACATACCCACTGACCGGGAGGTCGTCGCAGTGCTCGACGGGCAGCAACGACTGACCTCGCTCAACATTGGGCTCCGCGGTACGTACGCGTATAAGAACCACGGTGGCTGGTCTAACAAGGCATGGTCCTACCCAGAGCGACGGCTTTACCTCAACCTCATCGGCGAGGCCCCCGAGAACGAGCTCGGGCTCAAGTATCACTTTCAATTCCTGACCAAACTCGACCTCGAAGCAACCGCTGAGGACGACACCAAAATGTGGTTCCCTGTTTGCGAGATCTTCGAGTCGGCCGAGCCTGCGGCCATGATGCAGATTCCGGCGAAGTACGGCGTTGGCAACAGCGAGACCGCCGTGGCCCTGATTGCGAAACTTTGGCAAGAGATCCACCACAACGCGAGCCTCCACTTCTACGAGGAGGACGTGCAGGACATCGAACGCGTCCTCGACATCTTCGTCCGAGTCAACTCCGGTGGCACGGTGCTCTCCTACAGTGACCTACTCCTGTCCATCGCAACCGCCCAGTGGGAAGGCGATGCCAGGGCGGCAGTGCACGGCCTGGTGGACTCGCTAAACCAGACCGGCATGGGGTTCAACTTCTCCCGCGACACCATCCTGAAATCGGGCCTCGTCCTCGCTGACGTGGGTGACATCGGCTTCAAGGTCAAAAACTTCACAACCGCGAACATGGCCAGACTGGAATTCGACTGGGACGCCATGAGCACCTCTCTACACGTTGCGGTCGGCCTCCTCAGCGATTTTGGACTCTCCGGCGGAGCACTGACTGCCGACAGCGTCCTCATTCCGGTCGCGTACTACGTCCATCATGGGAAGCTCGGACATTCCTACCGCGAGTCTCCCAACACGCGCGAAGATCGAGAAACTCTCCGATCCTGGGTGCTTAGATCGCTCATCGTGCGAGGCATCTGGGGCTCAGGCCTGGACACCTTGCTCCGCGATTTACGCGATGTTATCAAGAGCCAGGGCTCGTCGTCGTTCCCGCTTGCGGCCGTTGAGAGGGCCATGGCCCTGCGCGGCAAGTCCCTCGCGGTCACTGATGCTCTGATCGAAGATGTCCTTACCCTCGAATACGGCAAGGCCCGCACCTTCGCAGTTCTCGCCACGCTATTCCCGCACGTCGACACACGAAACCTCTTTCACATCGACCACGTGTTCCCGGCAGCGCGCTTCGACAAAAAAGCACTGGCCAAACAAAAAGCTGACGACGGCACCCCAAAGTTTTCGGCCGAACACATCGCCGAGCTGGTCTCCCTTCGGGACACCTTGCCGAACCTGCAACTGCTACCGGGACTTGAGAACATCGGGAAGTCCCACAAGGCGCCTGACGAATGGCTGGCGGCGGAATACCCGTCGCCGGACGATCGGAGCGCGTTCCTTGCCCGCAACGCGCTGCCATCGACGTTGCCACACTCCATTGACGACTTCATGGCCTTCTACGAGCAGCGTCGTGCCAACCTCGTTACCCGCATCCAAGACAAGCTCAGGACCCATGGACCGGAGCCAACGCCCTCGAGTGAAGGGCTGTCAGAGGTCGCTCTCGATGAGGCGCTCGCCCAGGGCGACGACGAGGACTGACCCACGGGTGGACGTCAGCGACAGTTCTACCGGCGCCCCGTGGCTTTCGCGGATGACCGACTCAGGTGTGAGGCTGCCGTGCATGCAGGTCGTCTCGAGCCAGGTGGTCGCAAGGGAAGCCTCCTCGGCGCGGAACGCGGCGATATGACGCACTGGCGGAACGGAGTTTGAGGTGTGCTTTGTCAGTATGAGTAGGCTAGGCGCAGCCTAGAAGTGTCGTCCGTTCGCGGCGAGTCCCTGCACACATTTCGAATCGCTCCACTGGAGTGGACGGCGGTGACATCAGTGCGGTCGTCGGTGCCCCGACCTTTCCTTCACGCGCCGCCGTCCCTTATGTGTCGGCTGCTCATGACAGGCTTGGCTCGTGAACCTGCTTGCACGCGTGACAGCGGCCCTTGATCGTGGGGTGGACCCCGACGTCTTCGAGCGATGCGCCGTGGCGCTGCTGACGAACGTGTACAACAACGTTGAACCGGTGGAAGGCGGCAGCGATGGGGGTCGTGACGCGGACATATACGGGCCGGTCGCCAACGACCCAGACTCGAGGGGCCGCATCCTTGTCACGACCGGGGACGTTCTCGACAACCTGAAGAGAAGCCGCGCGACCTGGGAGAAGATCCGTGGCGCGGGCGAGATCTTCCGTGTCGACCAACTAGTCCTGGTGACCCACGCGCCGCTGTCCGACGCGAAACGGCGGAACGTCTTAAGGTACGCCGAGACGCACGACCTGCCCGTCCCGCAGTTCTGGACCCGGGACTGGCTCGTCGAAGCGTTGCGTAAAGACCCCGAGTGGCGCATCGCGCTGACCGGAGTGGAGGGACGCCTGGACGCGGTGTCGCGGCGGACGCCGTTAGCCCCAATGCCGCGCAGTTAGTGGTGTGGCTGGTGTTGCAAGTGTGACTGCTGGTCGGCGTGTCGGGCGCAGAGCAACGGAGCTCCCCCGGTAGTGAAGGGATGTCCTGCAAGACGTCCCGCTACCGATGGAGCTCCGTTGTCGTCCCAGTCTGTCATCTCTGCGCGGGTGCTCGCGCCGGTGGACCCCTTCGCCGCAGGTCATCTGGGCGAGCTGACCCGGATCGTCTCCGTCGATCTGGTCGACGCGGCGATCGAGACCGCGGGGGCGGCCCAGAAACGGGTGCGGCGCCTGCCCACGAGGGTGGTCGTCTACCTCCTGCTGGCCGCGGTGCTGTTCGCCGACGTCGGCTACCAGCAGGTGCTGCGACGCTTGGTCTGCGGTGCGGGCCTGAGCGTGAAGCCGCCGGGAAGCTCGGCGCTGTCCCAGGCCTTTCGGCGCATCGGGGTCGCCCCGTTGCGCGAGCTGTTCGACCTGGTTCGTGGGCCGGCGGCCGGGTCCCCGCGCTGGCACGGCCTGTTGGTGTGCGCGATCGACGGGACCACGATGGCGGTCCCGGACAGCGCCGCCAACGCGGCGGGCTTCGGCCGGCAGACCGCCCGTCCGGGCTCCCCGGCCGGGTATCCGATGCTGAGGCTGGTCAGCATCATCGCGTGCGGCTCACGCACCGTCCTGGACGCTGTCTTCGGGTCCTACCTGGTCGGTGAGACCACCTACGCCCCCCCCTGGCCGGCTGCCTGCGACCCGGCATGATCCTGCTCGGTGACCGCAACTTCGCCGCCACGGCACTGCTGGAGCAGTTCGCCGCCACCGGCGCCGACCTGCTCATCCGGTGCAAGAACGACCGCCGCTTCCAGGTCCTGTCCCACCTGGGCGACGGCACCCGGATCGTGGCCCTCGGCCAGCTGCGGGTGCGTGTCATCGACGCCCGGATCACCGTGGACCTGGGTTCGGGCGGTGAGCAGCGCACCGGCCGGTACCGCCTGGTCACGACCCTGACCGACCCCCTCCTGCACCCGGCAATGGAGATCGTGGAGCTCTACCACCAACGGTGGGAGATCGAGACCAGCTACCGAGAGGCCAAGGCGAGGATCCTGGATGGGCGGGTCCTGCGCGCACGCACCCCCGCCGGCATCGCCCAGGAGGTCTACGCCGTCCTGATCGTCCACCAGGCACTACGAACCGCGATCGCCGACACCGCCCTGAGCACCGCCGGCGGCGTCGCGCCCGACCGGCTCAGCCTCACCATCGCCCTGACCGCCGCCCGCGACAGCATCCACAACGCGGCGAGCATCCTCACCCAGAGCGGCACCGACCTGACCGGGCGCATCGGGGCAGCGGTCCTGGACGGCCTCATGCCCGCCCGCCGATCACGCTCAAGCCCCAGAGTCACCAAACGCGCCATCTCAAAGCACCGCGCCAAAGGGACCGTCGACCGGAACAACTACCAGACCACGATCACGACACACCTGCTCACCGTCCTTGACACCAACCACGACGGCTAACTGCGCGGCATTGCCGTTAGCCCCGGACGAGCCGAAGTTGGTCGGGAGGACCAAGGAGATTCGTGAGCTCCAGGCCGCTGTACAGGCCCCCGGGGACACGATGCTGGTAGGTCTGCCTGGCGTGGGGAAGAGTCGATTGATATCAGAAATTCGCGGTGAGATCCATCTCATCGAGTGTCGCGCCAAAGAATACCTGACGGATGATCTCCACTCGCTCGACCCCGATCTCGTCGTGCTTGATGACTCACACCTCCATCTCGATGTTCTTGAGGATCTGGTTCGTGTGCGAAGCAGAGAGCAGCTGACGTTCAGGATCATCGCGGTCATGTGGCCAGGAGAAGAAGCACGGGTCGAGTCATTGCTTTCGACGCCCACAAAAGTCTGGTTAGAACGGCTGCCGCGCCCGGAAATAGACCAGTTCATTCAACAGTTGGGAGTTCACGGATTTCGCGCCCGCCAGATGATCTTGGACCAGTCCGATGGTCGCCCGGGGTGGGCTTCCGTTCTAAGCAAGCTCGTCGTAGACGGCAGCGGTGAGCGCCTGACCTCCGGGCAATACCTGCTGGACCAAGTGAATAGTCTCGCCTTGTCAATCGCGGGAACCGCGGCACTCAACGATGTCCTGGCGTGCATAGCTGCACTCGGCAAGGCATCGTTGGAGGATCTCGAGATCGTTGCAGGTCTGACGCATGTCAGCTACGGGGACCTCGTGAATTGGCTAGAGGCTACAGCGCAGGGCGGGGTGGTTGCCCGTACGGGGGACTCTTGGACCGTGTTCGCGGCGCTACAACCGTTGATGCCTGCGGCCTGGTTCTTCGGCGCGCGCAAGACCCGACGTTGGAGCAGTCTCACGAACCTCTTCGACGCCGACACGAGGCTCGATCAGACCCTATTGCAAGTTGCGGGTCTCGTCCCGGGCCGAGAAGCGTTGGACCTCGCAGATGAATGGTTCGCCCGAGTTCAGGAAGGGGAACCGGTCGATCCGGAGGTGCTTGATCTCGTTGAGTCGTACGGCCTACTGACACCAGACACAGCAGATCGAGCAGCAGCCCTGGCACGCGAACTACTCGCCACGCCCCGTGAGCCCGAGACGACTATCTTCGGTTCGACCTATGATCCGATCACCGAGGGAGCGATCAAGGTTCTAGGGTCGGCATTCCGCCACAGCTGCTCTCGCGAGGCGCTGCAGGGTCTGCTCGACCTCGCTGTCAACGACGACCGTCCCCGCAATAGCCACCCGGATCACCCAATTCGAGTCATCCAAGAACTAAGCCAGTACCTGGATCCTGATGTGGGCCCGATCTCCGAGCTGCGCGAACGAATACTCGAATCGTCTTTGGAGTGGTTGGATCAGAATGCCGGAAGAGCCAGGTGGCTTGTCGCTGCAGAAGTGGCTTCCTTTGTGTTTGATCCACACGTCGAGGGCAGTTGGCCAGACCCTGGACAGCGCCGGACCATAACCATTAGTCATGGTCTTGCGACGGCGCGCACCATGTCGACGCTCATCGACCTTTGGGAGGAGATGGACTCGCGGGTCAGAAGCAGCAGCGGAGTTGACCTATCGGGGGCCGCCGTCGCCTACCTTTGTGATGTCTTCGACGTCTGGTCTGCACTCGTGGCACGCGGAACGAGCAGCGAAGACAAGCCGTCCGACGACCACCGTGCAGCCGCGCTCGAGGGAGCCCGGCGAATGCTCGACACGCTTGGGTACTTGTCGGGGCGGTTCCCTGCGATCCCGATCCGGGTCAATCGCCAACTGGCGTTGGTCACGCTCTGGAACAAGGGTCCGACCGGACTTGCGGAGCTACCGGTCCAAGACGTCCGCCTCGCGCGATTCGTCGGTACGCGGGACCCAGGTGACGACGGGCACGAGTGGAGGGCGCAGCGTTCCCGCGAGGAGGACTCGCTGGCGATTGAACTTGTCGCCCTCGGGGCAGAAGCCGGCGTGACCGAGTTTCAGCGACTCGTGACCGACGCACAGATGCTCGGCGAGCCCCATGGTGGCGAGTCCGTGGCAACGCGGGTCGCAGAGCACGTCATGAATCCTCAAGACTGGCTCCGTGAAGCAGTGGGCCACGGCGCCCGGAGCATGATAGGACCAATGCTCGCAACGGCACGAGCAAGTAGCGTCGCGGTCGACGAACTGGTGCGCGAGACGCTCGAACAGAAGGAGTTGCGTGGCGTCGTACTCCGTGCAGTCCTCAGTGAAACCGCGGACCTTGATCCGCTCGCCGAGCAAGTCCTTGCCGTCCTGCACGCCGGAGATGTCGCATATATGGACGATCTCTGGACACTAGGCGCCGTCACCCCCATGCTCCGTGCGCTGCTCCTTCACCCTCTCAGGGAGGTGAGGGCAGTGGCGGCAGTCTCCTTCGGCGAGGGGCTCAAACACGGCCCAATCCTTCCGGAGGATCTACGAGCGCCATGGCGTTCAGCATTGCTGGGAGCAAACTCCCAAGAGCTGCCTCAGCACGCGACGTGGCGCCTCGAACAGATGCTCAAGCACGCCACCAAGGTGGATCCCGAACTCTGCGCAGACTGGCTCATCGCCAACGCCGACACGTCCAACTGGTCCTACCGCGTCCACCGCAAATTGGAGCTCCTCTCAGAGGTCGTAAGGGCGTTGCCTCGGGCGCAGAAGCGCCGTGTCTGTTCCTCACTGTCAGCAGACACGCTCGTTCAAAGTGGCCTCGCGAGCGACCTACTTGGGAGCGACGAAGTCCTCGCTTTCGAGCTCCTCAGCGAAGGAGTGATCAACGTCGACCTCCTGCTGCGGTCCTTGAGTGGGCACCGGGACCACACCATTGAGAACCTGGCACCCGTTCTCGTGGGCGCAGGAGTAGATCCTGAGGTCATCGCAGGCCGAACCTTGTGGGGTCGCGAAGGCATTGGATCGGTGGCCGAGTCGATCAGAGCAGATCTCGGATTCTTTGCTGACCTCGCAGAAAGGCGACCGGAGCTACGAGAGGTCGCTGAGGCCGCCTGCGCACGCCTGGAGAAGGAGCTCGACGAGACAGAGGCGCAAGAACGTATGGACCACCTCGACGGGTGGTGATGACCATGATGTATCGCCACACGGATCGACTCAATGTACCCCATGTGCAGACGCCATGGGCCGGTGGTACACCCTGATCCGTGCTTACGCGGCGGAAGGACGCACCCGGGTGGGATCGCGACGTTCGCCTCGTGGCAGAGGCTGAAGCCCCGCACAAGGCTGGTGCATCCCGTCGTATGGGGACATGATCGGGCCATGGAGAAGTTCGTGGACGACGACGACGGGTTCCTTCGATGGATCACGCAGCACCAGGGCTTGTTCGTCCTCAACACCCATCGATCGCCTAGAGCCGACAACCTCCGTCTACATCGCGCCGACTGTCGGCTCTTTGCAGGCATACCCCCGAACGGCAAGCACTGGACCGCGACCTACGTGAAGTTCTGCGGCTCCCGAGACGAGTTGGAACGATGGGCTCTGGGAACGGTCGGTGGGGACGTGTGGCCCTGCTCGGTGTGCCTCGTGAATTGAGGCCAACCTCCTGCCAGCGACCTGCGGCAATGTCGGACGCGCCGAAGGCTAGCGTGCTCCTGGCGGCATGGTCGGACCTGAGTTGTGACGCCTTAGCCTGGATCCACCGATCGGGTGAGCCGGTGTAGCGGCGTGGGAAAGCGAGAAATGCCCTTCTGACCTGGGAAGATACGACTTGTCTAGAGCACGTATCACCCAAACCGGAAGGGCATCTCGTAGATGCAACTCTCTCACACCCTCCCCGTGGTCTCCGCGACGTTCGATGACCCCAACTTGGTGTCGACCGCGGGTCTCGTGCCGCTGATGTCGCTGGCTCAGGACGCCGGCCTGCACGCCCTGGGCGATGAGCACCTGAGCCTGCCGACCGACAAGGGCGCCAACGCCGGCGCCAAGCTGGCCGCCCTGGTGGCGGGTATGGCCGCCGGCGCGGACAGCATCGAGGACATGGGGCTCTTGCGCCATGGCGCGATGGGCAAGCTGTTCGAACGGCCCTATGCCCCCTCCACGCTCGGTTCGTTCCTGCGCACGTTCACCTTCGGCCACGTCCGCCAGGGCGACGCGGTCGCCTCCCGCTTCACCCTCGCCCTGGCCGGGCGCACCGGGCTGCTGGGCCGGGCCGGCGACACCGGGACGGTGCTGCTCGACCTGGACGACACCATCGTGGAGGTCCACGGCTACGTCAAGCAGGGCGCCGGGTTCGGCTACAGCGGGGTCCGAGGGTTGAACGCGCTGCTGGCGACCGTGTCCACCGAGCAGACCGCCCCGGTCATCGCCGCCCAACGCCTGCGCAAGGGTTCCGTGGGTTCCTCCCGTGGCGCGGCCCGGTTGGCCACCGATGCCCTGGCGCTGGTCCGGCGCAGCCACCTGGCCGGGCGACCGGTGCTCCTGCGCGCCGATTCCGCGTTCTACTCCGCCGCCCTGGTGGGCGCCGCCGACAGGGCCGGTGCACAGGTCTCGATCACCGTGCGGCTGGACCCGGCGGTCAAGCGCGCCATCGCCGCGATCGCCGAGGACGCGTGGACCACGATCAGGTACACCGACGCGATCTACGACCAGGCCACCGGCAGGTGGGTCTCGCGGGCCGAGGTCGCCGAGATCGACTACACCGCGTTCACCTCGGCCAAGAAGTCCGAGCAGGTCACTGGCCGGCTGGTGGTGCGCCGCGTCCCGGACCTGAACCCCAGGGCCAAGGACGGGCAGGAGTCGATGTTCGACACCTGGCGCTTCCACGCGTTCTTCACCACCACGCCCGCCACCGAGCGGGACACCGTGGCCGCCGACCAGGTCCACCGGGGCCACGCGGTCATCGAGAACGTCCACGCCGACCTGAAAGCCTCGGCCCTGGCGCACCTGCCCTCGGGCAAGTTCGCTGCCAACGCCGCCTGGCTCATCGCCGCGGTCATGGCGTTCAACCTCACCCGCGCCGCGGCCACCCTGACCGGCAGCACCCAGCTGGCGCGGGCGACGACGCCCACGCTCCGCCGCAAGCTGGTCAACCTGCCAGCCCGGGTCGCCTCCTCCGCCCGCCGCCTGCATCTGCACCTACCCCGCGACTGGCCCTGGGAGCACGCCTGGACCGTCCTCTACGACGCGCTCCGCCCCGGCCGGGCCGCAGCACCCGCCTGACCCCAGCCCCCGTCCCTACCAGCAGGAACCCAGTGGAAAAGCCGGGCAGACCGGCAGTCCACGCGCGCCCTCACGACCCTCGCCCCGTCACAGACCTGACCCCGTCCTACAGCGGCCCATCCACCTGCCCATCGGTGGATCGAGGCTTAGTTACACCCCGGGGTTGAGGTAGTTCAGGAGTTCGCGGGCCTCGTCGGGGATCTGCGGGGTGGCGGTGATCTGGTGGCCACCGATGGCGATCGTGGCGGTGCGCAGCGGCCGGAGCGTGTTGAGGATCTTCTTGATCGAGGAGCCGGTGCGCTGCTGGGCCTCGCGGGAGATTGCCAGGGCGGCGAAGACGATGGTCAGGTGCGCCTCGATCGAGTCGCGCAGCTGGTGGAAGATCGGGCGGGCGCGCAGGTCGGACTTGACCATCCTGAAGGAGCGCTCGACCTGGTACAGGTCCTGGTAGGCGGCGACGACCGCGGGCCCGTCCATCTGCTCGAGGCCGATGTTGGTCACGTAGCCCTTCAGCCCGGTCATCGACCGGGCCCGCTCGACCAGGTCCCAGTCCACGCCCTTGCTCGCGCCGTCGATCCGCACGAACCGGTCGCGCTTGAGCGGTCGCTTGCCGGCGGCGACGTCTTCGGCCTTCTTGACCATCGCGTTGATCGCCCGGTCATCGTTCTTGCCGCGCTTGAAGCGGTACTGGTACACCACCCGTCGGGTGCGCCGGTCCTTGCCGGTGCCCATCTCCCGACTCGTCTCGACGGTCTGGCCGTCGGCGAAGGCGTTGCCCTTGGTCCTGAAGTGGTCGGCCAGGTCGTACGGGGTCTTGGCCGCGCGGGAGCCGACGATGAAGGAGAAGCTGGCGTCCTCGAGGGCCAGCAGGTTGGCCGCGGACAACATCCCGGCGTCGGCCACGACGATCATGTCCCTCACGGCGTGGGCGTCCTGGAACTCCTGCAGCACCGGGATGAGCGTTTTGGTCTCGGCCTTGTTGCCCTCGAACAGGTGCACGGCCAGCGGGAACCCTCCGGGGTCGCACAGCAGCCCGACGGTCACTTGCGGGTCGACCCGTCGTTCCTTGCTCATCCCGACCTTGCGCAGCCCGTCCTCCTTCGGCGTCTCGAAGTGCAGCGTCGTCAGGTCGTACAGCACCGCAGACAGGCGCCCGGTCGGGGCAGCGTGGGCGTAGCACGCGGCAGCGATCTGCTCCCGGTAACCGCGCTGCACGACCCGGGACAGGCACCGCATGAACGTCTCCCTCGTACGGGTGGGGACACCGAGCTCTTCCAGCACCCGCACCGTGTCGGCCTTGGACGTCGGCTCGATAATCCGGGCGAGCACCAACTGCTTGAACGCCTCATCGCCCAGGGCGTCGAAGCCCAGGTCGGTGTACACCCGCTCGAGGGCCTCCCACAGCACCAGCGACGCCGTACCGGCGACCGTGGCGCCCACCCCCGCGGCCGCAGCCGGAGCGCTGGTCCCAGCCGAGTCCAGGGGCAGCTGCTGCTGGCCGGCGTGCAACCGCTCGTGTGCGATCGCTTCCAGCAGCGCGAGCTCCGCATCTGTCCGTGCCGAGCCGATGTGATCGATCGCCAGGACCCGTCGACCCCGCTTGTGCATGATCTGCACCGCTGTCGCGCCCGAGGCGGTCTCCACCTTGCGCACGAACGAGCCCACCGAGCAAGGCTACCCACCCCGCGGCCGCCGATTAGTCACACCCTGCGACGCGAACTCGCAGGTCAGCGCAGGTCACACCCGCCGAATCGAAGCGAACGTCACAACTCAGGTCGGACGCTACGCGTTCACAGCGACAGTAGCGTGCGGCCAGCGCCATGCCGCGGCGCACTGAGGCGGTCGTCGCTGGCGTCAGAGTCCGGGCGTCGATGTCCACCACCCGGAGGAGAGTGCTTGCTGCCATTCACCCTCAGTAGGCACAAGGAGACCTGGATAGGTACCGTCCTCAAGGTGGTCGAAGCCCACCGCGAAGCTGATCGGCTCCTCCTCGAGTCCGACGAACTGAACGATGCAGTGATTGACACCGGGCCCGTAGGACTTCTGGACGACGCCGGGGTGGTGAGGTATCAGGATGTGTCCACGCCGTAGCAGTTCCGCATCAGCAATCCCGAGGAAGTCAGCGGGGCCGGCGTAGAGGACACTCTGCCCCACAGCCACCTCTTCTGCCCGCAGGGACCGCATGTCCTCAGTGTGTCAGCGACAGCGCGAGCGAACGGCAGCGGAGTGTTCCGTGGAACACTTCGAGCCAGTCCAAGCGACCGGCCCGCGGCATAGTCGGATGGATGCACACAAAGCGGGGACTCCAACCTTCCCGGCCGGGGTCATCCTCGCGGCGACATGCAGACGGCACGGGAAGACCCCCCCTGCGACCGAGCAACGAGGGCCCCTATGGCCCCCTGCCCTTGTGCCTCGGTACCCTCAGGTATGAATCCAGGTACGGCTGACTGGCGAGAGGCCTTCCGCTCCCAGGAGGCGCTGGCTGAGGATGCTTCGAAGACCGAAAAGGCGGCCCGCGGGCGTAGGCTCGAAGAGATCTTTCACGACATGCTCGACGAGGCGGGTCTCCAGCCACGACTCTCCTATAAACCTAGCGGTGAAGAGCTTGGCGGATCATTCGTCATGCATGGCAGGACGATGCTGCTAGAACTAAAATGGCAAAAGGCCCCCCAGCCCGCATCCACGCTGTACCAATTCACGGGTAAAGTTGGCGGCAAACTTACGGGAACCGTCGGTCTTTTCGTGAGCATGAGCGGGTACTCTGCAGATGCCGTGAACGCCCTTGTCGTCGGCAAAGAAATCAACATAGTGCTGATGGACGGTGAAGACGTCCGAGCCATTGTGGATGGTCGAATTGGCATCGAGTTAGCCATAGAGACGAAACTCCGTGCGGCAGCCGAGTCTGGCACTCCTTTCGTACCACTCACCGAGTTCACCCAAACACAACGTAAGCTCGAAAAAACTAGGGTAGTTCTAGTTGAGGGCCGGCTCGACGAGCGAATCGTGCGGCTTCTCATCGATCGATTTGGGACTGAACCCGACCGCGTTGCCGTCATACCCGCAGGGGGGAGAGCGAACTTCGGCAAGCTTGCCCAATCCCTGTACCCCGCACTTACTCAACCGTGTAGTTTCGTGGTAGTCACTGACGGCGACGGCATGCCGGCTCAGGTGCGAAAAGACCTAAGCGATGAGTTTGCACGCAGCCTGCCCGGGGCGACGGTCCGAATTGTAGTGTTAGACCCGACCATTGAAGTCGTTATGGGTCTATTTGAACCCGACGAATTCGCCCGAGGTCGCCGAAAGGTAATGCTGCTCAATGACGATCTGTTGTTTCGTCAACTTGAGCCGGGTTTTCTCGCGCCATCGCCACCTCACAAAATGCAACTAGACGAGTTTGCAAGTTCGCTCAACCTCCGGATTCCGAGTGTGGATGGCGATGGTGACACATAAGCTCCGTCGCTGATGTATTCCAGAATGGGCCAGCAGTGCTTGGCAGGTCGTCCTCGGGGCGACCTAGCGGATTTCCTATTGGGCCTTGGCCGATGTAAGTGCGCTCATTGACCCCAAGATTTCTAGCAGGCCAGAACGGCTCCGGAGCCCCATCGTCGCCGAGGGGTGACCGAAGGAGGGCTAGACCACCGGGACGTGACGGCGTCCGTCTGTAGGCTTCACGGTGTGCGTGCAGATGACTTCTTCAAGGACATCGTCTCTGGGGACCCCTGGTCTACGGAGCAGCGGATCTTCGACGAAGACCTCATCCGGCAGACGCACGCGGGGACGATGACGAATCGGTCTGATGTCGAAGTCGCTGTCGCCTTGGCTCGGCTCGTGCACGACGAGTTTCAGGAGCGGGCGACCAGCGACTCACCTCGGCTTAGCGTCCCCGACTCCCGCGCAGCTCTAGCGGCACTGCGGTCCGTGTTGGGGAGGCTCGGCGTCCCGTTCTTACCTCCATTCAGTGACTTTGCCACGTTCTACAAGTACTGGCGCAGAGAAGGCATGACCGGGGCAGGGTCTTGGGGTCAGCGGCGTGCTTACCTGGCCGAACTCTTCAATCCTATTCACGATGTCTTAGCTGACATCGAGGCCGGCTCTGCAAGCACCACACTCGCGCAGCCGGTAACGACACACTTGCGGACTGGCTGGACGCGCGTGGACGAAGAGGTTGCCGAACTTCGGCGACATTTTCATGCAGCCCAGTCGCCTCAAGATTACCGCAACGTGGGAAATGATTGCGTGGCTGTCATGGAACGCCTGAGTGAAGCCGCGTACTCGAAGGATCGCCACTTGCGTGACGGCGAGGTCGAGCCACCAATAGCGCAAACTAAGGCGCGGCTGGAGCGCGTGGTGGAAGTCGACTTGACTGGCCCTTCCAATGTAGAGTTGCGCAAGTCAATCCGCGCGACCATCGAAATGGCTCAGGCCGTGAATCACCGGACTCCTGACCGAAGGAATGCAGGAATTGCGGCTGACGCGGTCATCCTGCTTGCGAATATGCTGCGAAGATCATCGCATGCTTAACGCCGCCGGGGTCTAGAGCGAGCGGCTTATGTTGGGCAACGTCCGCAGGATTTAGATGCCAGTGCGGCCCCAGATCCTCCGTTCAGTGCTTCGATGGTCGTGAGTCCAACTCGCTAACGACTCGTTCTCTGATCGCTTGACGAGCGACCGCCTCTGACCGGATCACATCTCGCAGGCCCTCGAGACTCGTCCAATCAAGCGGCTCTTGGGGGTCTCCACTCTGTTCCCACTCGAACTGTAAGCGCCCGTGCTCTCTGTCAAAACTGGCCACAACCTCGCTCCACTGTCCGATGAGCTGTCGCACTGCGGGGGAGGCGAAGGCTGCGACAAGAGCGCTCAAGGATGCGCGATCGTATGGCGGGGGCCGGTCTATCCGCCGAGGGCTGGGTTGTCCGTAATCTGGCTCAGTGCGGTGCTCCAGTTGCTCCATCGTTGAAGCCAGGGCCATCGCCTCACGCTCGATCAAGCGCAAGAGTTCTACATAGGCGTCAGCGCGCTTGTCTTCGACTCTGTTGTCGTGAGTCACTCTTTCGTTGCTAGCGAGTGTCTCTCGAGTCATCAGCTCGTTCCGTCGGGTGGTCCACACGGCCACCAGAATTCCACCCAAGCCACTAAGCGCCGCTACGATGACGGCAGCCAAGGCTACTTGAAACTCCATTCACCAAGTCTTTCATGGACTGCGCGTCGCGGCCTTGATTGCCACCCAGGTGCTCCCTGCCTGCCCGGCCAGGCCACTCTTCGCCCAGGCGACGAACTGACAGCCCTCAGACAGCTCACCGCTCGTCGGCACGACCTCCTCACCCTAGATGTCGTGATGTTCACGCATGATTGGGGCAGATCTGGGGGGGTCACGCCCGTCGGGGGACGGCTCCGCTCCAACGTCAGACTCTCGGCGGAGTCGTGATGTATCAAGCGTCGATCGAGCTGGAGCGGCCCAAGTCCGCGGGTAGCCCATAGTGGGCTACTAGAGACTGGACGGAGGGTCGGTGTCTGGCCAGACTCGATCCAGGTGCTCGACGGGACGCTCTCTTTTGGGCTGCCCACCCCCCGTTCCGGTGGGGGTGTGGCTCACTTTCGGTCTGCAGCCCGTCGGGCACCGCTGACGAGGCGTGGCTCAAGAAGGGACTGCCCTGCTCGTAGTAGCACTGCCCACCTCGCCGACCACAGTTGGTACGAGCGTCAGGTAGGGAAGAACATGGGACAGGTCATCATCGGGGTCGATCCCCACAAACTGTCGGCCACCATCGA
The DNA here is from genome assembly GCF_008001015.1 of Serinicoccus profundi. Lineage (NCBI taxonomy): Bacteria > Bacillati > Actinomycetota > Actinomycetes > Micrococcales > Ornithinimicrobiaceae > Serinicoccus > Serinicoccus profundi. Next base: position 1,097,816 of record NZ_CP042862.1, read on the forward strand.
GGTCGTCGACCAGGACGAGAAGCTGCTCGGCGCAGGGCGGTTCAGCACCGACCGCGCCGGCTGCGCGGCGATGCGCACGTACACGAGGTCGTGGCCCGAGCGCCTCTGGGCGGTGGAGGGCGCCAACGGTGCTGGCCGTCCCCTGGCGCAGCGGTTGCTTGAGGCCGGTGAGCACGTCGTGGACGTGCCGGCCAAGCTCGCTGCCCGGGTCCGCCTCTTCGACACCGGGCACAACCGCAAGACCGATGCCCTGGACGCGCACTCGATCGCGATCGTCGCGGTCCGCACGCAAGGGCTGCGGGTCCTGAAGGTCGACGGTGAGCTCGAGGCGTTGCGGATGCTGGCCGACCGGCGCGAGGCGCTGACCCGGCGACGGGTCGCCGTGGTGAACCGGCTGCAGGCGCTGCTGGCCGAGCTGCTTCCCGGACAGGCCAAGAAGGACATCACCACAGGCCAGGCCAAGCAGCTGCTGGCCAGCGTGCGTCCACGTGACGTCGCTGGCAGGACCCGTCGGCGGATCGCGGCCGAGGAGCTGGCCGAGCTGGTCGTCGTGGACGCCAAGATCCGCAAGGCCACCGCCGAGCTCAAGACCCTGGTCCTGGCCAGGGACTCCCACCTGATGGAGCTGCGCGGTGTCGGGCCCGTGGTCGCCGCGCGCATCCTGGCCGACGTCGGCGACATCGCCCGGTTCGCCGACCGGAACCGGTTTGCGTCCTGGACCGGCACCGCACCCCTGGACGCCTCCTCCGGGCAGCAGGACCGGCACCGGCTCTCCCGGGCCGGGAACCGGCGGATGAACCACATGATCCACATCGCCGCGGTCACCCAGCTGCGCCTGGACACCGACGGCCGGGCCTACTACCGGCGCAAGAGATCCGAGGGCAAGAAGCCGATGGAAGCACTGCGCTGCCTCAAGCGCCGGATCTCTGATGCCATCTATCGCCAGCTGGTCACCGACGCCCAACGCGTGCTCGACGAACACCTCGAGGCGGGTCCGGGAGGGCACTGCGGGGCGTCTCTGCTATCCAGCGCGACCGGCTCGCACCCGCACACCGGCACTTCGGATCAGCCACTTCCCGGACCCGCACCCACGACGCTACCGCTGACCAGGCTCACCGAAAAGCCCCACCCAGGACCGGCTCCCCAGCACCCGCGCCGACGTGCCGGAACCGTCAAGGTGCAGCGCCCCACCGGACGAACGACCTTGACGGCGACAAGCGTCGACGCAGACTCGAGAGAGCCGATCCCGACCCCTTGACAACAGAAGGGAGGCGGAGTGACGCGGCTACCTTCGCGACCGATCTCCGCAGTGTCTGGCAAGCTGAGTAGATGCAGGAGGGAATCTACGAGCGTCTCGTGACCCGCCTCCTCGCAGAGCAACTCGACCAGGCTTCGGCTGCGGTCCGCCTGCACCCCATCGAGGAGGCAGAGCAGCCTGACGTTCTCGCCCGCCACCTTGCTGATGTCATTCGTGATGCTCTTCGTGGCGTTCGCGAGGACGCACGTGTTGATCTGGTCAACCGAGTAGTGAACCAACTGGCGAGCGAGCAGGCCGTCGAACTGCCTGTTCGCCACCTCGTGAGTGTGCGGCCGTCCGGTGAGATTCACGAACGTCCTCGCCCAGCGACACCCTTGAGCAATGCGGCCCTGCTCACCAACGTCAAGGGCGAGCCAAGCCTCGGCGCCGAGATCAGGGCAGAGCTGGGGTCCGCCGACCAGGTCGACCTGCTCTGTGCCTTCGTCAAGTGGCATGGCCTGCGGGTGATCGAGGACGACCTGCGGGACCTTCGAGACCGTGGCGCCCAGTTGCGCGTCATCACGACCACATACATGGGAGCCACCGAGCGCCGCGCCGTTGATCGGCTCGTCGAGGACTTTGGGGCAGACGTCAGGATCCACTTCGACGAGGCCAAGACGAGGCTGCACGCGAAGGCCTGGATGTTTCACCGCAAGACCGGCTACGACACGGCATACGTGGGCTCCTCCAACCTCTCGCGCAGTGCCCTCCTCGACGGACTGGAGTGGAACGTGCGGCTCTCGCGTGTGGCGACGCCTCACCTCATCGAGAAGTTCTCGGGCACGTTCGAGACCTACTGGAACGACCCCAGTTTCGTCCCGTATGACCCGACCAATGTTGCTGACCGCGACCGACTCGACGATGCGCTCGCTGCCGCTGGTGGCAAGGTGCGCCCTGACACTGAGTGGACCCTGTCTGGTCTCGATGTCCGGCCCTACGCCTACCAGCAGCACATTCTCGACGCCCTGGAGGCAGAGCGGGAGCTCCACGGACGGCACCGAAACCTCGTCGTCGCGGCGACGGGCACAGGTAAGACGATCATTGCTGCGTTGGACTACCGCCGGCTCTCCGACCCGGTGACCAAGCGCTACCCCACGTTGCTGTTCGTCGCGCATCGCAGGGAGATCTTGGAGCAGTCCCGACGCGCTTACCAGGAGGTATTGGCGGACGCGTCCTTCGGGGAACTCTACGTTGACGGCGCACGCCCCGAGCGCTGGCAGCACGTCTTCGCCAGCATTCAGTCGCTGAACTCCTACGGAGTCGCCCATCTCGACCCCAGTCACTTCGATGTCGTCGTCATCGATGAGTTCCATCACGCCGCAGCCAAGAGCTACCAAGACATCCTGAGGCACATCCAGCCACGGGAACTCTTGGCGCTCACCGCGACACCCGAGCGCACCGACGGCTTCGACGTGCGTGCCTACTTCGACGGGCGCACCGCCGTAGAGTTGCGCCTGTGGGAGGCTCTGCAGGCCGGCATTCTCTGCCCCTTCCACTACTTCATGGCATCCGATGGCACGGACCTCAGTGACGTCAGTTGGGCTCGCGGTCGCTACGACGAGGAGCAGCTGAGTCAGCTCTACACCGGTAACGAGGCGCGGGCCCGCATCATCCTGCGCGAGCTCAGCGACAAAGTTCTCGATGTGCACGGTATGCGGGCGCTCGGCTTTTGCGTCGGGGTGCAGCACGCCGCATACATGGCCAAGGTCTTCACCGAGGCAGGTATCCCGGCACAGTCCGTGAGTGGAGCCACGTCGCGAGGCGAACGGGATACGGCACTCAGCGATCTTCGGACCGGTCGTCTCAACATTCTCTTCGCTGCAGACCTCTTCAATGAGGGCCTTGACCTCCCCGACGTGGACACCCTCCTCTTCCTGCGCCCGACCGAGAGCGACACGGTCTTTCTCCAGCAGCTGGGGCGTGGCCTCCGGCAGCGACCGGACAAGCCTGTGCTCACGGTCCTGGACTTTGTCGGCAACCAGCGCAAAGAGTTCCGTTTAGACGCCAAGCTGGCCGCGCTCACTGGTCGCCCACGTCGGCGCCTGGCCCGTGATCTCGAAGACGGTTTCCCCTACCTCCCGAGTGGGTGCCAGATCGTCTTGGACCGGCGTGCCCAGGAGACCGTTCTGACCAGCCTGAAGGCTCAACTCAGTGCCCGGTGGGCCCACCTGGTCAACCAGCTTCGCGCCAGTGGCCCGGGCACCCCGCTGCGCACCTTCATCGACGAGTCTGGTTACTCACTGTCCGACATCCTGCGCCGGGGGCAGAAGTCGTGGACCGAGCTGCGCCGCGCCGCTGGGCACCTCGAGGGCGCGCCCAGTGAAACAGAGGTTTCGCTGGCGAAGCGAGTGCGAGCCCTGGCGCACGTGGACGACCCCGTGCGGCGGCAAGGGTATGAAGCCCTGCTCGTTGACCCTGATCGGACAGTTCTGACGCCGATGGAGGAGCGCCTCGCGCAGATGCTCTTCTTCACGTTGTGGCCGGACGGGGGAGGGCATCATTCCGTGCGCGCGGGACTCAGGGAGCTAGCGCGGACTCCCGATCTGGCCGAGGAGATGCGTGACGTCATCGAAGTGGCCTTCGACGAGGCGGAGCGACCCGTGATGCCCACCCCAGGCTCGTTGGGGGAGCTGCCGCTCCAGGTCCACGCTCGCTACCAGCGGGAGGAAGTGCTCGCGGCGCTGGGCTACGCCTCGCTGAACCGCAAGCCCAACTCGTTCCGCGAAGGTGTCCTCTACGTCCCCGAGCTCAACGTCGACGCGTTCTTCATCACCCTGCGCAAAACGGAGGAGCGGTTCTCACCGACCACGATGTATCGCGACTACCCCATCAGCCAGGAACTCTTCCACTGGGAGAGCCAGTCGACGACGACCGAACGGTCCAAGACCGGCCAGCGCTACATCGACGGCACGAGCACAGTCCTGCTCTTCGTCCGAGAGGAGCAGAGAGACGACTTCGGGACGAGTCCGTACCTCTACCTCGGCCCCGCGACCTACGTCTCTCATCGAGGTGAGAAACCCATTGCGGTGACGTGGAAGCTGGCCCGGCCGATGCCGGCTGACCTCTTCGCAGCCGCGACCGTCGCTGCGGGGTAGCAGCCTTCCGAGCGCCCGTCAGGTCACGCCCGCGACCAATGCCGATAGACCTCGGCACGCTCGCCCACGACCCCGGTGCCGTACATGTCGCCTACTTCGCGCGTCTGCGCATTGACGACGAGCGCAGCCAGGTCGGGTTCTCCTCGCCGCTCACACTCCACCTTGGTGAGGTCGAGCAGGCGCTCCATTCCGGTTGGCATGTGAGGCAAGGCGGCCTTGGCCTTGAGGTCGCCATACGTGATCGTGGTGCGATCTTGAGCGACGCTGATGAGCACCGGACGCATGGCGAGCAGGCTGTCCGCGTCGAGGTGTGAGACCTTGAGCGTCTTGCCTTTGATGGCTCTTCCCAGATGAGGGTGTAGGTCGGCCGGGCGCGTCGGTCCGCAGATAGACGTCGAGGTCTCCCGACGATGGAGGTTCCTACGCCATCCATCCGAAAGACCTCGACGTGACCGACGCTACCCCGCCGGCCGGCCTCGGCCGCCCTGACCTGACCGCCTTCGCGTCTCATCCCCATCGACCCTGATCGGGTCTGCTGACCCCCTCGACGAGAACGCAGCGACATCACAGCCACCCAACCCCGACCGGCCGGGAAGCCGGGGCACGTCACATGGCCTGTGCTGCGGGCGTGTCGAGTGGGTCGTCCAGGGGCGACGCAGGAGCGTCGACGCGACGTGCTGAGAGGTGGTTCCAACCGGGCGCTAGGACACCGGCTACAGGCATGACGATAGGTCAGGAACGGCGTCGCTCCCTGCGCAGGAGGGAGCGCAGAGTCTCGGCGTTCGCGTAGCCGACCCGTAGCGCGATCTCGGCGGAGGTGAGGTCCGTGGTTGCTGAGAGGTGCCGAGCTCGTTCGATGCGAAGCCGTTGGACGAAGCCGAGCGGAGTGAGGTTGAGCGCCGCACGGACTCGTCGTTCGAGGGTGCGCCGGCTGGTGCCGAGCGACTGCGCGACGAAGGCGACGTTGAACGGTTCGTCCAGGCGGGCGCGCACGAAGCGTTCGAACTCGACGACGATCGGGTCCTCGTGCCGGAGATGTTCGTAGGCGACGAAGGCCGCCTGCGACGGACGCTCGTCGATGATGAGGAGCTTGGCGACATGTTGGGCCAGGTCGGGGCTGATCGATCGCACGAGTGAGAGCGCGAGGTCGATGTGGGCGAACGCGGCGCCGGCGGTGACGAGGTTCCCGTCGACCACGACCATGGTGTCGAGATCGAGGGCGACGGTCGGATAGCGCTTCAGGAACTCCGGCCCCAGGAACCAGCTGGTCGTCGCCCGCCGATGATGCATCCGTCCGGTCTCGGCGACGGCGAACACGCCGGTGCACGCCGCGGCGATCCGGGTGGTCGCGTCGTCGAGGCGCCCGAGCGAGGCGATGACCGAACGAGCATCTCGGCTCTGGAGGGCGTCGTTGGTAGCGGCGGCCGTGAGGGTTCCAAGCGCAGGGACGACGACCACGTCGAACTCTGCGGACTCCGACAGCGGGTGGTCAACCGACAGGGTCATCGATGCCGTCGTGGTCACTCTCCGTCTCGGTCCGAGGATGGCGAGTTCGATCGGGTCGATCCGCGGGTCGACATCGCCGCGGGCTCCGTCGGCCACCCGCACGATGTCGATGACCGACGCGACAGCCGAACCGAAGCAGCCGTCGATCGCGATCAGTCCGATACGCATGGCGCGAACAATAGCAATACTGTCGTATACGCCACTTCTCACATGCCCTTGCTCGTCATACGCTGAACTCGCTTCACCAAGAAACCTCGACACCTAGGAGAACCCCTCATGTCCACACCCGCATCACTTCCGTATGCCTTCGTCGCCAAGATCGTCGCGGCCGATGGACAGCACGACGCGCTCGCCGATCTGCTCGCCGGCGCTGTCGCGCTCGCCAACGAAGAAGTAGGAACGATTGTCTGGTTCGCGGTCAGGACCCACGCCGACACCTTCTGGATCTTCGATGCATTCCCCGACGAGGCCGCTCGCGACGCCCACGCCAACGGCGCCATCGTCGCAGCCCTGATGGCCAACCAGCACCTCCTCGGCGCAGCACCCGAGATCCTGGCGGCCGACGTCCTCGCGTCCAAGCTCCCGTAGTCCGCCAACGCACGAGACGATCGCGCCCCGCCGAGCCGTCGGACCCGACCGCCTCGACACCCGCACCACGTTGACGATCCCCGATGGGCCGATCACGAGGGGGGCCAGGCAACACCAGGCGCAAGCCTGGAGCGGCACTGGTTCACCGGTGGTCATCGAGAGAGCCAGCGCGGTTCTATGGCAGCGCAACTGTGTCAACTTGCCCTCCGTCCCGCTAGGCGCCGTGGGCGGGTCTCGGTTGCGATCCGTTGCCGTGACGGGAGACGCGTTGCGCGTCGCAGCGATGACGGGTCGTTGGCGTTCCGGGGCGTTGCGTTCGTGCGCGTCGCCCGTGCGGCATGGAACATTTCGCTGCGCACACAACGATCGTTGCGCCGACGCACCGTTGACACCTCGCACGTACAGGTCGCGACACAACGCCACGCCGCGTTGCCGAGCGGAGCGAGGCCTATCGGCACACGGACAGGATGCCGGCCGCGAGCGCTCAGCCGGCGAGGGGTCCGTCGTAGAGGAGAGCGACGTCGGTGTCGGGCAGAGCCGTGAGGCCAGCGCATCGCGCGACCACCAAAACCGAACCGCCCCTGCCCTGCGTTTCCGCAGGTCAGGGGCTGTTCGCCAGAGCCGCCTGTCGGAATCGAACCGACGACCTAATCACGTCGGCTTTGCGTCTATCGCTTGATGCGCCCACTGGGCGAACGAGCCGCTGACCTGCGCAAACGCCGAGAGTGGGGGCGCCGCCATCCGGTGGTGACCGACGACGACCGACCAGTACCGACCGTTTCACCGGAGCTTGCGGCGGCGACGCCGAGCAAGCTCCATTCTTTTAGCTCACCGCGCCCTCCTCCTAGCCGGTCCCGTCGTCGTCGAAGACGTTTCAGGGGTCTTCCCAGATGACGGTGTAGGTTGGCCGGGCGCGTCGGTCCGCAGATAGACGTCGAGGTCTCCCGACGACGGAGGTTCCTACGCCATCCATCCGAAAGACCTCGACGTGACCGACGCTACCCCGCCGGCCGGCCTCGGCCGCCCTGACCTGACCGCCTTCGCTCGACTCGACGGCCTCGGTCTGAGCGTGACCGGACAACGACTTGAACCGGATCGTGCCCTCGCGTGCCGCATGGTGGAACCAGATCAGTGGTGCCGACGGTGCGGCAGCGAAGGCGCTGCTCGTGACACCGTGATCCGGCGGTTGGCCCACGAGCCGCTGGGCTGGCGACCGACCGTGCTGGAAGTTGTAGTGCGCTGCTACCGCTGTGCCGACTGCGGACACGTGTGGCGCCAAGACCCCAGCGCCGCGGCGGAGCCACGCGCGAAGCTCTCGCGCACCGGGCTGCGGTGGGCGCTGGAAGGGATCGTGGTCGCACACCTCACCGTCGCCCGTGTCGCCGAGGGACTCGGAGTCGCGTGGGACACCGCCAACAACGCGGTCCTGGCCGAAGGCCAGCGGCTGCTGATCAACGACCCCACGCGGTTCGAGGGCGTGAGGTCATTGGCGTCGATGAGCACGTCTGGCGCCACACCAGGCGTGGCGACAAGTACGTCACCGTGATCATCGACCTCACCCCGGTCCCGCGATGGCGCCGGCCCAGCAAGGCTGCTGGACATGGTCGAGGGCCGGTCGAAGGCGGCGTTCAAGACCTGGCTCGCCGACCGCGACGACGCCTTCCGTGACGCGGTCGAGGTGGTCGCGATGGACGGCTTCACCGGGTTCAAGACCGCCGCTGCAGAGGAGATCCCGGACGCGGTCACGGTGATGGATCCCTTCCACGTCGTGCGCTTGGCCGGTGACGCCCTCGACAGGTGCCGGCGCCGGGTCCAACTCGCGATCCACGGGCACCGTGGGTTCAGGGACGACCCGCTCTACAAGTCGCGGCGCACGCTGCACACCGGCGCGGACCTGCTCACCGACAAGCAGAGCGACAGGCTACGCGCGCTGTTCGTTGGAGACGCTCACGTCGAGGTCGAGGCGACCTGGGGTGTCTACCAGCGCATGATCGCCGCCTATCGCCACGAGGACCGGCAACGTGGCCGCGAGCTCATGGAGAAGCTGATCACCGACCTCAGCGCCGGCGTCCCCAAGGTGCTCACCGAGCTCACCACCCTGGGCCGGACCCTGAAGAAGCGAGCCGCTGACGTGCTCGCCTACTTCGAACGACCCGGCACCAGCAACGGGCCGACCGAGGCGCTCAACGGACGGCTCGAACACCTGCGCGGCTCCGCACTCGGGTTCCGCAATCTGACCAACTACATCGCCCGAAGCCTGCTCGAGACCGGCGGCTTCAGACCCCAACTTCTACACCCCCGATTGGGATGAGCCGCATATCTCACATAGGGCCGTGTTCGGCAAGTAAAGAATCCGCCCCATCCCTCAGCTGCCGGCAGAGTGTGTCGATAGTGGCGGAGCATCCCGTCGCAACTCAGGCGACCCCCGCGCTAGCTGCCTCGATCGCCTCAGGCGAGAGGACATGCTCGGCCGCCATGGTGGCCGCCCCGAGCACGCCTGCCTGCGCCCCTGCAGCGGAGGCCACGATCCGCAGATGCTCCGTCGCCAGGGGCAAGGACCGCTGGTAGACCACTTCCCGGATCCCCGCCAGGAGGTGCTCGCCGGCGTCGGCCAGGCGCCCGCCGATGACGACGGCGGAGGGGTTCATGAGATTGACCATGGTCGCGAGGACCTCACCGATGTCACGGCCGGCCCGGCGCACCTCCTGCACCGCGGCGCCGTTCCCGGCCCGCACGAGCTCGACCACCCCCGCTGTCGAGTCCACCTCAAGGCCACCCGCCGCGAGGGCAGCAGCAAGGGCCGGCCCCGCCGCGATCGCCTCCAGGCATCCCTCGTTGCCGCACCGGCACAGCACGCCGTCGCCGGCGCTCACCCGCACGTGCCCGAGGTCGCCCGCGGTGCCCTGGGCGCCCCGCTGCAGGCGTGACCCGGAGATGATCCCCGCGCCGATGCCGGTGGCGACCTTGACGAAGATGAGGTCCTCGACCTCGGGCAGGTAGGCGCCGCGCTCACCCAGCGCCATGATGTTGACGTCGTTGTCGACCAGCACCGGCACGGCATACGTCCGCTGCAGGTGACCGGGCACGTCATACCGGTCCCATCCCGGCATGATCGGCGGGTTGATCGGTCGCCCGCTCGAGTGCTCCACCGGCCCCGGCAGCCCGATCCCCACCGCCGCCAGGTCCCGGACCGGCCGCTTGGTCTCCTCGAGCAGCTCGGCGATGGCCGAGGTCACCCACCCCAGCACGACATCCGGGCCGTCCGCCACGTCCAGCGCGGCCCGCCGCTCGCCCAGCACCGCGCCGCTGAGGTCGGTCAGCGCCGCCACGGCGTGCGTCGCGCCGACGTCCACCCCCGCCACGACCCGCGCCGCCGGGTTCATCGCGATGAGCGACGGTGGCCGCCCTCCCGTCGACCGGGCGCCGCCGACCGGCGCCACCAGCCCCATCCGCAGGAGCACGTCGACGCGCGCCGCGATGGTCGACCGGGCCATCCCCGTCTCCTCGGCGAGCTGCGCCCGGGTCCGGGGTATGCCGTCCCGCAGCAGCTCGAAGACGTCACTGGTGCGCACCACGGAAGTGAACCACGGCCACTTCGACACGCTCAACCAGCAACTTTTGCCGAACTCTCGACAAAAGTGCCGACGGCGTGCCATAGTCACGACTGTGACGTCCAACGACGCCGTCGCACCGACGGCCAGCACCCCGACGCAGCCGGTCCTGCGTGCCACCGGGCTGACCAAACGCTTCTTCTCCCATGCCGTGCTCGAGGACGTGAGCCTCGAGCTCCACCCCGGCCAGGTCCACGGCCTCGTGGGTGAGAACGGCGCCGGCAAGTCCACCCTCATGAAGGTCCTCGCCGGAGTCCACCAGCCCGACGAGGGCACCGTCGAGATCGCGGGGGAGCAGCGCCGGTTCACCCACCCGGTCCAGGCGCAGCAGGTCGGCCTGTCGACGGTCTTCCAGGAGTTCAACCTCCTCCCGGACCGCACCGTGGCGGAGAACATCTACCTCGGCCGCGAGCCCCGCAAGGGCCCCCTCGTCGACACCGCAGCCATGCGCCGCGACACCGCGGCCCTCCTCGACGGCCTCGGCGTGACCAGCCTCGACCCCGACCGCACCGTCCGCTCCCTCTCGGTGGCCGAGCAGCAGATCGTCGAGATCGCCAAGGCGGTGAGCTACGACTCGCGCATCATCTCGATGGACGAGCCCACGGCCGCCCTCGCCGACCACGAGGTCGAGCTGCTCTACGCCATCATCGCCCGCCTCCTCGAGCGTGACGTCGCGATCCTCTACGTCTCCCACCGGCTCAAGGAGATCTTCGACCTCTGCCACGTCATCACCGTCCTCAAGGACGGGCGGCAGGTCACCACCCGCCCGGCTGCCGAGCTCGACGAGGGCGCCCTCGTGCGTCTCATGGTCGGCCGCGAGATGTCGGCCTTCTTCCCCGAGCCCGCCCCCGGCACCGAGGTGGGGGAGGAGCTCCTCACCCTGACCGGCGCCGGCAACGGGTATGTCGACGCGATCGACCTGCGCCTGCGCGCCGGGGAGATCGTCGGCCTCGCCGGGCTGCAGGGCTCGGGCCGCACCGAGCTGGTCGAGTCGATCTTCGGGGTCACCCCGCTGACCCGCGGCAGCCTCACGCTGCACGGGGAGAGCACGACGATCGGCTCGCCCCGCCAGGCCATCCGTCGGGGCCTCGCGCTCATCACCGAGGACCGGAAGGCCAAGGGCCTGGCTCTCCAGCAGTCCATCCTCGACAACGCCCTCGGCGTCGTCCGCTCGGTCTTCCCCGGCCGCACCTCTGAGGCCCGCGCGGGTATGCCGGGGGTCCTGTCCTCCATGGCCGTCTCGGCCCGGGCGATGGACCAGGAAGTGCAGTTCCTCTCCGGCGGCAACCAGCAGAAGGTCGTCCTGGCCCGCTGGCTGTCGACCAACCCGCGCGTCATGCTCATGGACGAGCCCACCCGCGGCATCGACGTCGGCGCCAAGCACGCGATCTACGAGCTGATGCGCGGCCTCGCCGCCGACGGCGTCGGCATCCTCATGGTCTCCAGCGAGCTGCCCGAGGTCATCGGCATGTCCGACCGCATCCTCGTCATGCGCGACGGTCGCCTCGCCGGTGAGCTCTCGCGCGGCTCCACCGAGGAGGACGTCCTGGCCCTGGCCACCGGCGCGGGCGAGGCCCGGCATACCGAGGACGTCGCATGAGCAGCCTCTCGCGTCTGCGCCCCCGCAGCCTCACCAGCACCGGGCATCGTCTACCTCGTCCTCGTGCTGGTCCTCGTGGTCGGCGCCGTCCTCACCGCCACCGCCGGCCGCAACTTCTTCAGCGCCGGCAACATCTCGGCGATCCTCACCGGCACGAGCATCCTCGGCTTCATCGCCATCGGCCAGACGCTCGTCATCCTCGCCGGCAGCCTGGACCTCTCGGTGCCCTACGTCGCCAGCCTCGCCAGCCTCCTCGGCGGCGTGACGATGGCCGGTCAGACCGGCAACATCCCGCTCGCCGTCGCGGTCGCCCTCGGCGTCGCCGCCCTCATCGGCCTGGTCAACGGGCTGGTCGTCGCCTACGCCGGCGTCCACGGGTTCATCGCGACCCTCGGGATGGGCCTCATCCTCGCCGGCTACCTCGGCACCACCTACCAGGGCTCGGCCGGCTCCGCTCCGCGCGACTTCCGCCTCATCGGCGCCCTCAACATCGGCCCCGTCCCGCTCTCCACGATCATCATGCTCGGCTGCGCGGGCCTGGTGATCCTGCTGCTGGGCCGCACCCGCATCGGCCACCACCTGTATGCCGTCGGCGGCAGCAAGGACGTCGCGCGCCTCTCCGGGGTCCGCACCCAGCCGCCGATCGTCCTCGCCCACGTCCTGTGCTCGGTGCTCGCCGGCATGGCCGGGCTGCTGCTCCTGGCGCGCCTGTCCGTCGGCAGCCCGAACCATCGGCACCCAGGGCGGCTACGACCTCATGTCCATCGCCGCCGTGGTCCTCGGCGGCACCGTCCTGGCCGGCGGCAAGGGCAACATCCTCGGCACCCTCGGGGGCGTCGCCATCTTCGCCGTCCTCGACAACGTCATGGGGGTGCTGGAGGTCAACGCCTTCCTCAAGGACGTCGTCCGCGGCCTGGTCATCGTCGTCGCGGTCGCCGTCTACGCCCGCCGCAACGCCGACCTGCGGCCCGCGCGCTTCACCGGCGGCTCCTCCACGCCCCGCCCGACACCCACGCCGAGACCGGGCCCACGGCATACCGACCAGGCGGCCACCGCCGGAGGTGCCTCATGACCGCTGACGCCGCGGCGACCCGCTCCGGCACCACCCTGCCGGTGCACGAGGGCGGGACGATGGGGCGCCTGCTGCGGGCACTGCGCACGCCGGGCGGCGCGGTCTTCGTGCTCGTCGCCGTGCTGCTCCTGGCCGTCATCGCCGCCAACCCCAGCTTCGGCGAGCCCGGCTCCCTCGTCCGCTTCATCGGTCGCACCGCTCCCATCGCCATCGCCGCCATGGGGCAGTACTTCGTCATCGTCTCCGGCGAGTTCGACCTCTCGATGGGCTCGGTCGTCGCGATGCAGGTGGTGCTGGCCGGCAACCTCATCGGGCAGGACGAGAGCCGCGTGCTGCCTGTGCTGCTGCTGATGTTCGTCCTCGGCGCCCTCGTCGGCCTCGTCAACGGCCTGGCCACGACGATCCTCAAGGTCCCCAGCTTCATCGTCACCCTCGGCACGATGCTCGCGCTCTCCGGCCTCGTGCTCTACCTCACCGGCGGCGCCGCGACCGGCAACCCGGTCGACTCCTTCCGCCAGATCGGCCGCGGCGGCATCCAGGGCGTCCCGCTCCTGGAGGTCATCCCCTACCCCGCGATCATCCTCCTCGTGCTGGCTGCCGCAGCATTCTGGCTGATGCGCCGCCCCTTCGGCCGCACCCTTGTCGCGGTCGGCGACAACCGGCAGGCGGTGCAGCTGTCCGGCTCCTCGACCTGGTGGCTCACCACCCGCGCGTTCATCCTGTCCTCGCTCGCCGCGACCGTCGCCGGCATCATCCTCGTCGGGTATGCCGGGGTCCACCCCTCCGTCGGGCGCGGCTACGAGTTCACCGCGATCACGGCGGTCGTCGTGGGCGGCGTCGTGCTCGGCGGCGGACGCGGCTGGGTGCTGTCCGCCGCAGCAGGTGCCTTCGCCCTCGAGCTGCTCTTCACCCTGCTCAACTTCGTCGGCGTCGCCTCCACCTGGAGGGACTCCGTCCAGGGCGTCATCATCATCGTCGCCGTCGCCATCGGGGCCCGTGCCTGGCAGGGAGGCCGACGACGCACCACCCCGACCGGTCGCACCCTCGACCACACGCAGGCCCCCGAGCGGGCGCATACCGAGTCCTCAGACCGACCCACCACCACGCCCGACCCGGGCACCACCTAAGGGAGAGATCCATGCGCAGGACAACACTCGGCCGCAGCGTCGTGGCCCTGAGCGCGCTCGCCATGCTGGCGGCCTGCTCCACCGACGAGTCCCTCGACGACCCGGCCGTGACCGAGTCCGCCGAGGAGGGTGGTGAGAGCGAGGACGGCGAGGAGGGCGGCGAGGAGGCCGGCTCCGAGGAGTGGTTCGACCAGGCCGACTACGACGAGCAGTTCGAGCAGCGCTCGGCCACCTTCGAGGGCGACGAGAGCACGCCGTGGCTGCAGTACATCGACGGCGAGATGACCGACACCGCGGAGTTCGCCTCCGAGGGCGCCAAGAAGGTCTGCTTCTCCAACGCCAGCATCGACAACCCGTGGCGCCAGACCGGCTGGATCACCATGAACCAGCAGCTCGAGGTGCTCCAGGACAGCGGCGTGATCTCCGAGATGGAGACCCGTGACGCCCAGGCGGACGACAACACGCAGATCTCCGACATCGACTACTTCATCGCCGAGGGCAACTGCGACGCCTTCGTCATCTCGCCCAACTCCACCGCGGCGCTGACCCCCGCGGTCGAGCGCGCCTGCGACACCGGGATGCCGGTCGTCGTCTTCGACCGCGGCGTCGAGACCGACTGCGCCACCACCTTCATCCACCCCATCGGCGGGTATGCCTGGGGCATCGACACCGCCGAGTTCCTCTCCGAGAACCTCGAGGAGGGTGACAAGGTCGTCGCGCTGCGGATCCTGCCCGGCGTCGACGTGCTGGAGCACCGGTGGGCCGCGGCCGAGCAGATCTTCGAGGAGAACGGCATCGAGGCGGTCGACTACTTCACCGGCGCCGACCCGACCGAGATCAAGAAGATCATCTCCGACGAGCTGGCCACCGGTGAGGTGCAGGGCGTCTGGATGGACGCCGGTGACGGCGCGGTCGCGGCCATCGAGGCCTTCGAGGACGCCGGCCAGGACTACCCGGTGATGACCGGTGAGGACGAGATGAGCTTCCTGCGCAAGTGGGAGGACACCGGGCTCACCGGACTGGCCCCGGTCTACTCCAACTTCCAGTGGCGCACCCCGCTGCTGGCGGTGGAGAAGATCTTCGCCGGCGAGGAGGTGCCCGCGGAGTGGGTGCTGCCGCAGACCCCGATCACCGAGGACGAGCGCGCCGACTTCCTCGCGGCCAACGACGGCATGCCCGACGGGCACTACGCCAAGTTCGGTGGCGAGGACCTGCCCGGCTACCCCGAGGTCTGGCAGGAGCGGATCATCCCGTGAGGATGATCGGCGTCAACACCTGGGTCTGGGCGTCGCCGCTGCGCGACGCCCAGACCCGGGTGGTGCTCGACCGCGTCGCACGGATGGGGTTCGACGCGGTCGAGCTGCCCCTCGAACAGCCTGGCGACCTGAGCGTCGCCGCGACCCGGGATGCGTTGCGGGACAGCGGGTTGACGCCGTGCGTCGTGGGGGCGATGGCCCCCGGGCGTGACCTCGTGGCGGCCGACGCCGCCACCGTCCGGTCCACCCAGGACTACCTCCGCGCCTGCGTCGACCTCGCCGCCGGGATCGGCGCTGCGGCCGTCTGCGGGCCGTTCTACGCCGCCACCGGTCGGGTATGGCGCATGTCGCCGACCGAGCGGTCCGACGCCTACGCGCAGTGGCGGGAGGGCCTCGTGCCGGTGCTCGAGCACGCCGCCTCGGCAGGCGTGAAGATCGGCATCGAGCCGCTCAACCGCTACGAGACGTCACTGGTCAACACTGTCGACCAGGCGCTCACCGGGCTCGGTGAGCTGCTCCTCGGGCCGCTCGGGGCCCACCTCGGGCTGGCGCTGGACACCTACCACCTGGGCATCGAGGAGCGCTCGTCGGCCGACGCGATCCGCCGTGTGGGCGACCACCTCGTCCACGTGCAGGTCTGCGGCAACGACCGAGGCGCTCCTGGCGGCGACCAGACCGACTGGGTCGGGGTGACGCGGGCTCTCGACGAGGTCGGCTACGCCGGCCCGCTCGTCATCGAGTCCTTCACCGCCGACAACGACACCATCGCCACCGCCGCCTCGATCTGGCGGCCGCTGGCACCGACCCAGGACGACCTGGCCGCCGACGGCCTGGCCTTCCTCCGCAGCCTCACCCAGGGGGAGCACGATGTCTGACCTCACCAGCGCCGAGGCGCCTGCCCCGGGCCTCGACCGGCAGTCGGTGAGCGCCTCGGTGGCCCACACGCTGGGGGTCGCGGTCATCGGCTACTCCTTCATGGGGCAGGCCCACTCCAACGCCTGGCGCAACGTCAACGCCGTCTACGACGGCCTGCCGACCGTGCGGATGCAGACCCTCGTCGGGCGTGACCCGGCCAAGGTCTCCGGTGCGGCCGCGCGCCTTGGGTGGGCCGACGCCGCGACCGACTGGCGGGACGTGCTCGAGCGCGACGACATCGACATCGTCGACGTCTGCACCCCTGGCCACCTGCACGCCGAGGTGGCGCTCGCCGCCCTGGCCGCCGGCAAGCACGTGCTCGTCGAGAAGCCGCTGGCCAACACGGTCGCCGACTGCGAGCGGCTCGTCGAGGCCGCGCGGGCGCCCGGGGCGGGGCGCTCGATGCTGGGGCACAACTACCGCCGGGTCCCCGCCCTCGCGCTCGCCCGCGACCTCATCGAGCAGGGTCGGATCGGGCAGGTGCGGCAGGTCCGGCTGGCCTACCTGCAGGACTGGCTCGCCGACGCCGAGGCCCCGATGAGCTGGCGGCTGCGCCAGGAGACCGCCGGCTCCGGGGTCCTCGGCGACCTCGGTTCGCACGCCGTCGACCAGCTGCACTTCCTGCTGGGTGAGCAGGTGACGAGGGCCAGCGGCCAGCTCCGGACGTTCGTGCCCGAGCGACCCACCGGGGACGGTGACCGACGCGAGCAGGTGACGGTCGACGACGCGGCCTGGGCCACGCTGCATACCTCGTCGGGAGCGGTGGCCAGCCTGGAGGTGAGCCGCATGGCCACCGGCCGCAAGAACGCGCTGCAGATCGAGGTCTACGGCTCGACCGGCTCGATCCGCTTCGACCTCGAGCGGCTCAACGAGCTGGTCGTGACCGGCGCCACCGGGGGAGCGGAGACGATCCTCGTCACCGAGCCCGACCATCCTTACCTCGCCGGCTGGTGGCCGCCCGGGCACGTGCTCGGCTGGGACAGCACCTTCACCACGCAGGCCGCCGACTTCCTGCGCGCGATCGACACCGGTGCCCCGATCCACCCCGACTTCGCCGACGGCCTCGCGGTCCAGCGGGTGCTGGAGGCGATCGAGACGAGCAGCGGGCGCGGCGGCATACCCGTCGAGATCCCCGCCTGACACGCTGACCTGACGACGAAGGAGACGCACATGGCACGCAGGTTTACCCTCTTCACCGGCCAGTGGGCCGACCTCACCCTGGAGGAGGTGGCCGAGCTGGCCGCCGGGTGGGGCTACGACGGGCTCGAGATCGCCGTCTCCGGCGAGCACCTCGACGCCCGGCGGTGGGACGACGAGGAGTATGTCGAGGGGCGGCTGGAGATCCTGCGTCGCCACGGGCTCGGCGTGTGGGCGATCTCCAACCACCTCAAGGGGCAGGCGGTCTGCGACGACCCGATCGACGAGCGGCACCGATCCATCGTCGGCGCGAAGGTCTGGGGCGACGGTCACCCCGAGGGGGTGCGGCAGCGGGCCGCGGAGGAGCTGAAACTCACCGCACGTCTGGCCCGGAAGATGGGCGTCGACACCGTGGTCGGCTTCACCGGGTCCTCGATTTGGCAGTACTTCGCGATGTTCCCGCCGGTGCCGGCCGAGCGGATCGAGGCGGGATACCAGGACTTCGCCGACCGGTGGGGCCCGATCCTCGACGTCTTCGACGAGTGCGGGGTCCGCTTCGCGCACGAGGTGCACCCCAGCGAGATCGCCTACGACTACTGGACCACGGTGCGCACGCTGGAGGTGATCGGCCACCGTGAGGCCTTCGGGCTCAACTGGGACCCGAGCCACATGATGTGGCAGGACATCGACCCGGTCGCCTTCATCACCGACTTCGCCGATCGGATCTACCACGTGGACTGCAAGGACACCCGGATGCGCGTCGGCGGCGGCCGCAACGGGCGGATGAGCAGTCACCTGCCGTGGGGCGACCAGCGGCGCGGGTGGGACTTCGTCTCCGCCGGCCGCGGCGACGTGCCGTGGGAGGACTGCTTCCGCGCGCTCGCGGGGGCCGGCTACGACGGTCCCATCTCGGTGGAGTGGGAAGACGCCGGCATGGACCGGCTGCACGGAGCGAAGGAGGCGCTGGACTATCTCAAGGCGCTGGACTTCCCGCCCTCGACCGCCTCCTTCGACGCCGCCTTCGACCAGGGCTGAGCCGCGACCGTCGCCCGCGCGCGGCAGGCCGGGCGCGACTCGGCGGTTTGACACGCTCGATGTCGACGCGCGCGGTGAGCAGCAGATCGTCGTCGGGCAGGTCCTGAGGCATGGCCTTCTCACGTCGGGTAGTGGTCCTGAAGCTACGGGGATGCCTGGCCGTGCCAAGTCCCCTGGGCTTGCAGGCGCGGTGAGCGCACAGGCATGCTGGAGCGACGGCGCAGCGAAGGAGGGGTCGCATGAGCGGTGGGGACGACGAGGTCGTCATGGTGAACAACAGTTACAAGTCTGCGCTGGAGCGCGCACGGTCTGCTGTCGTCGGCCCCGCCGGGGACCTCGAGGACGCTCTCGCAGCCGCCATCCGCGCGGTCGAGGCCGGTGCGTGGGAGGGGCCGATGGGCGAGGACTTCGCAGGGGAGCTGCGCGACCGTCGGCGGACGCTCAACGACGCAGGGCCGGAGGCGCTTGCGGATCTGGACACCGCCATCGCAGCTCAGCCTGACAGAGTCCCTGAGGACGCGTGGCAGGTGCACTGGCACCGGCTGTCGCCGCGCTAGGGGGTACTACGTGGCACTGGTCAGCATCGATCTGGAGGCGATGGAGTCGCTCATCGCGGACCTGACGGCGGCGAAGGACACGTTGCCTTCGGCGGCGTCGACTATCTCGGCCCAGCTCGACAACGTCTTCGTCACGACGCAGAGCGTGGAGCAGGTCCGACCTGCCGCAGCGGTATGGACGTGGTCGAGGACCGCCTTCGAGACCTGCACCGTCGGCTGGCACTCGCGCGGTTGGTGGCGGGCAGCAGCCCGGGTGTGCCGGCTGTCGGGGTCGTCGAGATCGACGAGGACTACGTCAGCGACCTGTCGGACGCCGAGCTCTCTGCGCTCGTGGGTGAGGTACAGGAAGCGATGGCGCTCGGTGACGGGGAGTACTCCACCGACATCGACCCGCGACTGGTCGAGATCCTGCAGGAGCACGCGCACGACCCCTACTTCGCCAAACTGCTGGCCGAGCGGGTCTCGCACAAGCAGCTCGACTACTACCTCCTCGCGGTCAACCAGTTCCGCAACCCTGCCAACCTCAGCGACGAGGAGGCGGTCCAGGAGTTCGACACGCGCTACGACAGTGTGCTGAACGGGCTGGGTATGGCTGTCGGCCTGGCCTCGCAGGGGACCGGCGACCTGCGGGTGGACGGTCTGACCGAGCGGTGGACGACCTATCTCGACCAGGCCGCGGAGTATCCCAACGGGGCAGTCCAGCGCCTGACCCTCGTCATGAGCCGCGGCACCTTCAGCACGGAGATGCTCATCGGCGCTCACGACGTCCTCAAGGAGCACGAGGGTGACGAGGGAGCGGGCGCGTGGGGCGTCGGTTTCGGTCTCGCGGTGCATGACCCCGACCTCTCGAAGAGCCCCGAGACCCAGCTGGTCCAGGACCCGATGGGGCCGCTGTTCCAGGCGATGGGTGGCAACCCCGAGGCTCTGCGGCGACTCTTCGCCGAGGGTGAGACCACCACGGTCGCGACCGATGACGGCGAGGTCGAGGTCAACGCCTACCTCTGGCACGTGCTGCGGCATCGGGGCACCGACGAGGTCGGCATCCAGCAGCTTGTGTTGGGCCTGCAGACGGGAGTGGCCTCTGCGCCGGTCGAGGGTGAGCCGGCATGGCAGCCGGAGGTCGCTGCCGACCTCGACGCCATCGTGGGCGCGATCGAGCGTGAGGTACGGATCGGCGAGGAGAACAAGCCGCCCTGGTACTCGGCTGCAGGCCACTTCCTGTTCGACCTGATCGGCATGGTGCCCGGGCTGGGGGAGCCTGCCAACGGGCTCAACGCCACCTGGTACCTGGCGGAGGGCAACACGACTGACGCGGCGATCTCCGGCGCCGGCATGCTGCCCTTCGCCGGCTGGTTCTCCGTGGGTGGCAAGTGGGTGCGGCGTGCCTCACCGCCGAGGAGATGGCCTCCCTCCAGCGGGCTGTGGACAACGGCCTCGACGTGCAGCGGATGCTGCCCGGCGGTCAGGTCCTGCGCAATCTCGACGACATGCGTGACCCCGCGAACTTCACGCAGGACGCCTTCCTCTCGCCCTGGCAGCAGAAGCTCTTCGCCAACCGTCCCTGGATACGCAACTGGATCTCGGGTCGCAAGTTCGACTCCTACATGGCGCCGAACTATCCGCATAACCAGGTGAGGGTCGATTACTCTGGTGGGCGAGGCGGCTACGCCGTCCTGGACAGCTATATGCCGGGCGAGCAGATCGTCTCGCGCAAGTTGACCCAACTAAACGATGTGGACCTGTCAACGGCGCGGTCGTACATTCGCGAACTGGCACAGAAGTACCCTGAGGAGGCCATGATCCGGAACTCACCCGGCAATGTCGCTAGCGGCCTGGCGGGCCAACCGCTACGTGGTGATTTTGTTCTCCAGGTGCCGCCACAGCGAGGAGGAAGTATCCCGGCGGACCTGATCGAGTATGCCAAGGTCCGAGAAATTCGCATAGTCGACATCAACGGCTTTGCTTACACTGCCTAGTGCACCACGGTGGAGGGAATGGGTCGTTCATGTACTTTCGTTTTGGGCGTCGATGGAACGTTCGAATGATGCAGCCAGTGGAGGAGATCACTGAGCAGACAGCAAGGGAGCGGTTCGATCACGAGCACGTTTCCGTGACGCGTCTACAGGATGAGACCAGCGTGCCTGACTATACCGTTGTCACGGCTCCCGCGGGAAGGCATGTTCGGGTATACCTCTACAACGCTGATGGATCGACGACAGAGCAGTTCGATTGGGCCGAAGTTGAAGGTGAGACCCAACTGTTTCTCACGGGCTACGGGACCTGGGTTTATCCGGAGGGTCGGGTTGGGCCCCAAGGATTTTCCGAAAGTGTGGGCAACAAAGGATGGGTTTTCCGGCAGGACGGTACTGCGGATTGCCGGGAAGCGATAAAGGGGCTGTCAGAGGTGAAAATCACGCGGTACAGTGATCTCGACATGTCGGGTCACTGGCGCGAGCGCCCCGTCTGGGGCGACTGGGACCGCTTCGGCGAGCACCCTGAGCCGGACATCCCGTCGGGACCGGCCGAGCCGGCCTGAGGTCGACCGACTCGTCGACCGCGCCGAGTTCATCAACCTCTGAGGCGATTTCTACCGGCTGAAGGATCGAAACCTCGGCCGAGTCCCACCGCCACCACCGAGGACTAACGACCGCCGCCAGTGCCGGCCCGGCGGCGATCGCGTTCAAGACAGCCCTCGTTGCCGCATCGGCACAACACGCCCTCGCCACTGCTGACCCGCTCGTGCCAAGGTTGCCGGCGGCGCCCTGTTCCCCCGCTGCAGCCACGACCCCGAGATGTTCACCGCACCGTTGCCGGTGGCGGACCTTGACGAGAACGAGGTCGTCCACGTCGGGCAGGTAGGCGCCCCGATCACCGAGGGCGGTGATGTCGACGCCGTCGTCGACGATGACGAGGTCCGGCTTATTGGTGAGCGTCGGTCACCCAGGGCAGACCCAGTCCGAGGAGCGTGCCATCCGACGTGAGCAGGCTCAGGTGCTCCACGTGTGCCTGGGCCAGGAGCATCCGATCGAACGGGTCGTGGGGGGCCAGCTCGGCAAACTCGGTCAGGGCACCGGCATGCCGGGATGTCAAGGGGATCTCGCCGAGACCGCTGGCGGTGAGCGCCGTCGGCAAGTCACCGGGGAGCGAGAGCTTGCCGAGCATCGTCTTGACGGTGATCTCGAGGACCGAGACCGCCGAGTACTTCACGACGCCTGCCCCGGTAATGCTCTTCCGTGCTTTCCGTCCCAGGCGTGCGTCACCTGTCAAGGTCCAGAGCAAGGCGTTGGTGTCGAGAAGGAGGCCGCTCACTCGTCCGCACCGGCGAACAAGGCGTCAATCTGCTGATCAGGCGCGTCCAGCGCATCCGTGTCTACCTCAGCGTCGGCCCAGCCTGGGACGCCGATGACGACCGGCGGAGAGGAGTGGACGACGAGGTCAACGACGGGCCGACCGGAACGCGCGATGGTCACCTTTTCACCGGCGAGCGTGGCCTCGATGAGGCGGGACAGCTGCGACTTCGCCTCATGCACGTTGACCTGGATCATGCAGTCAAGGATATATCTGCTTGGCTAAGTCTGGCTAGGTTGATGATGATGGTGGTCCGTCGCTCGTCCTCCGGCCAGAGCCCAGGTGGTCGGGTTGCGCGAAGTCACTCCTCGCTGACGACGCCCGTGAAGGCGCTCACCCATGGCCCGGTCCCGCCCGTCCACTCCCGCCGCGCGCGCTGCAGCACGAGCATGGCCTCGTCCCACCCGATGAGCGGTTTGATCAGGGTGTAGGCGCGCTCGGTCGTGACAGGGGAACGGGCCCAGTCCGGGGGCCACGGGTCGACCTCGATCTGCACCGGGCGGAGCCGACCGAGGAAACCGATTCGAGGCAGGTGCCTCACCCGCAGGTGGATCATCGTCACGCGGCCACGCTAGCGCCGCACCCGCAGTCACCGGTGACGCAGGGAATGCCATGGCCCGACCACCCTGTTGGCACGACGTCAGCGCAAGCCAATCCAGGAGGCACCCTGTGAGCACGACCACGCCCGCCCTCGCCGCAGCATCGGCCGACGCCGGCTTCGAGCGCGTCCAGATCGACCGGCGCGACCTGCGCCCCGACGACGTGCGCATCGACATCCGCTGGGCCGGCATCTGCCACAGCGACATCCACATGAAGCGTGGTGAGTGGGGCGAGGCGCTCTACCCGTTGACCCCCGGCCACGAGATCCTCGGCGCCGTCCTCGAGGTCGGCTCCGACGTCAGCGACCACCAGGTCGGCGATGTCGTCGGTGTCGGCTGCCTGGTCGACTCGTGTGGCGAGTGCGCCGCCTGCCAGGACGGCGAGGAGCAGTACTGCGCCAAGGGCGCCGTCCAGACCTACGGCGCGGAGGACTACCACGGCGAGATCACCAAGGGTGGCTACAGCGGTGAGGTCGTCGTCCGCGACGACTTCGTCGTCAGGATCCCCGAGACGTATGCCGAGTCCGACCACGCGGGTGTGACGCCGCTGCTGTGCGCCGGCATCACGACATACCACCCGCTCAAGGAGGCCGGTGTCGGGCCGGGCACCCGCGTCGGCGTCATCGGGCTCGGCGGCCTCGGGCACGTGGGCGTCAAGATCGCCAGCGCCATGGGCGCCGACGTCACCGTCTTCAGCCGCACCGACGCCAAGAAGGAGGACGGCCTCGCCTTCGGCGCGAAGGACTACCGCGCGACCGAGGACGGCAGCGTCTTCGAGGAGTTGGCCTCCTCATTCGACCTCATCCTCAACACCGTCGGCTCCGGCATCCCGCTCGACTCCTATCTCGGGCTGCTCGACCGCGGCGGCGTGCTCGCCAACGTCGGTGCGCCCGAGGACTCCCTCCAGGTCAGCGCCTTCTCGCTCATCGGCAACCGGCGGGCCATCCGCGGCAGCATGATCGGCGGCCTGCCGCAGACCCAGGAGATGCTCGACTTCTGCGGCGAGCACGGCATCACCGCCACGGTCGAGGTCATCGACGCCGGTCAGGTCGACGACTACTACGACAAGGTCGTCGACGGCCAGGTGCGCTACCGCGCCGTCATCGACACCGAGACGCTCGCGGGCTGAGCCCGGCGGAGTCTTCCTGACCATCCCTGGCACTGACCGACGTCGGGGTAGCCAGACCCCCATCGGCGTACTTCCCGATGAGGCTTGTGCTATCCCGACGTCGGTCCCGCGCAGGTGGCGAGGGATCGAGTGAGCAGCCGCCTCAGAAGCTCGAGGAGCTCCCGGCCCCGCTGAAGCTCCCGCCGGAGTAGCCGGACGACCCCGCGCTCCCGCTGCTCGCCGAGATCTGCTGCGTGCCCTCGGACACCCCGCTGCTCATCGCCGCGACCGGGAAGAAGGCCCACGCCGGGTAGGCGGTCCCGATGATCGAAGGACCGGGGCGGGCCTCGTCGCGTTGCCGGGCCAGCGTGGTGCGCAGCGTCTCGCGCTGGGTCTCGTCCTTGCCCACCGCCTGCACCACGCTCTCGGAGAGCTCGTCGAGATGCTCGCTGAGTCCGTCGCGGGTGTCCCGCAGGGCGTCCAGCGCGTCGTCCGGCGACACCTCACCGCGCTCGAGACCGTGCTGGACCTTGTCCAACCGGGTCAGTGCAGCTGTCGCGAAACCCCTCAGCGTCTCTCCCTCGGGGAGGTCGCGCGCCTCCTCCGGCAGCTCGTCCTCCAGCAGCGGCGTGACCCGCTTCAAGTCTTCCCGGACGGGGTCGACCTGCCGCGCCCAGGCCTCTCGCCAGTCGGCGTCCTGGGTGAGGAAGATCGCGGTGTCCGCGATGGCGTCGTCGAGGTGGTCGAGCTCGACCGCCTTCTCCTGGTATGCCGTCAGCTCGGACGCGACCGGCTTGCGGTTGAAGGTCGACGGCGCCAGCTGGGCGGCCCGTTGCTCCAACTCGGTCAGCTCGCGGACGCCACGCCGGTAGTCGTCGAAGCGACGCAGCACCTCGAAGCCGTAGCGCGAGTCATCGGGGATCCTCTTGGCGTGACGCTCGGTGTCGGCGGCGTCGCGCTTGACGTCCGCGACGCGCCGGTCGGCGTCCTCCTTCATCCGTCGGCTCCCGGCGGACCGCGCGACGCCGACGCCGACCCAGGTCGCGCCGGCGATGAGGGCGACGGCCGAGCCGAAGATGCCGACGACGAGGCCGCCAGCGCTGCGCATGAACGGTGCGTTGATGCGGTCTGCTCCGTCGGTGAGTCCGGCCACGGCGCCGTCGGTCCAGCGACCGGCGCGGAAGTCGTCCTTCGTGGCCTCCTGGATGTCCAGCTGCTCCTCGTCGCCGACGGCGCGGTCGTCGCCGAAGTAGGTGCCCACCAGGCGGGCCTCGGGGTCGACCGCCAGCACGAACAGCCCGTCGGCCCAACGCTGCCCGTCCTCGCTCAGCCACTCCGGGCGGCTCCCGCGTGCGTGGTCGAGCACCGCGCGGTTGAGCGACTGGTCATCGGCGTCGCTGCCACCGCGATAGGTGAAGACGGCAAGCTCGGTGGGGTCGTGGAACTCCAGCTCCTCGACCGCCGCGTCCAGCCGGTCGACCTCCATGATCTGTGCCGTGTCGTCCACGGTCAGGCCGGTGGCTGCGTCATCTGGTGCCTGGGCGAGGAACAGCCCCAGGCTGGTCCCGGCGACTGCGAGCACACCGACCGTGGCCAGACCGGCCCGACCGGCGTTCGGCAGTCCGCGGTGCCGGGCGGGCTCGGTGGGGTTCGTGATCGTCATGGCCTCACTTTGCCCCGTCGGCGTGCGCTACACATCGGCCATCCGGCGGACACCCCTCCGCCGCAGGGGCGATCTCCCCGAGATGAGCCCTGCTGCCGACAACCGACCACGGGATAGCTGGACCTCCATCGGCGAACTTCCCGATGGAGGTCCTGCTGTCCCGACGTTGGTCTCAGGGAGGGGTCGAGGAGGAGGGGTCGAGGAGGAGGAGTTCAGCGGCCGGAGTCCGCGGAACTGCCGGGGCGCCAGCCGAAGGCGAGGGCGATGCCGGTGGCGGCATAGAGCCAGTTGTCCAGCGCCAGTGCGAGAGCCACGCCGCAGGCCAGCCCGAGGACGAGCAGCTGCGAGCCGCGGGTGTCGGTCGAGGTGCTCGTGGTCGTCTTCGTGGTGTTCATGGCTCCACCCTGTGCGACCACGGCCGCGTCCGTCGTCGCACCGCGGGCTCGACCTGCGTCATACCCGGGTATGCGCTGCCTCCCGCGACCGGCAGGCGGTGGACCGCGGGGTGTCCGACCTGCTCAGAACCGCGAGGAGCTGCCCGCGCCGCTGAAGCTGCCGCCACTGCTGCTGCTGTAGCCCGACGTGGACCCGCCGCTGGAGCCTGCTCGGCTCTGCTGGAGCGCGCTCGCGCCCGCGGTCAGGCCGCTGCGGAAGGAGTCGACGGGGTACCAGCTCCACCCCGGGTCGGTCGTCGTGAGGATGGTGACCTCGGGCAGCCGCCGCGAGCGCTCCTCCCGCATGGCCTTCTTCATCGCCACCCGCTCGGCCTCGTTCTTGCCGATCTCGTCCACGACCGCCGAGGCGAGCGCGTCCAACCGCCCGCTGAGCCCGTCCCGGGTGCGCTTCAACTCGTCCAGGGCGTCGTCCGGTGAGATCTGCTTTTGCTCGAGCTGGGTGCGCAGTTGGTCGAGCAGGGCCAGCCCGGCGGTGGCGTACTCCCGCACGCTCTGCGCCTCCACCAGCCCCCGGCCCGCGGCCGGCACGTCGTCGCGCAGCATCGCGTCGACGCCCTCCAGGTCCGCCCGGACCGGGGCCTCCTGCCGGTCCCACGCCTCGCGCCAGAGCCGCTCCCCCCCGAGGAAGGCTGCCGTGTCGGCGATGACGTCGTCGAGGGTGTCCAGCTTCAGGGCCTGGTCGCGGTATGCCGTCAACCGCTCCTTGGAGGCCCGGCGGTTGTAGTCCGACTCCGGGATCGAGCGGACCTCGTTGCCGAGCTCGGTGAGGGCCCGCAGGCCCGCGGTGTACTCGTCGAAGCGGCGCAGGACCAGACCGCCGTAACGGGAGTCCTCGGGGATGAGCCGGGCGTGCAGCTCGGTGACGTCGGCGTCGCCGACGACGCTGGCCATGCGACGGTCGCCCTCGGCCCGCAGCGCGCGGCTGGCCCTCGCCCGTGACACGCCGGTGCCGACCCAGGCCCCGCCGCCGACGGCGGCGACCAGGCCCGCCACGATCGCCAGGATCGCGCCGGGCACCGTGCGCAGGAAGGGCGCGTTCATGCGGTCAGCGGCCTCCTGCACCCCGATCACGGCGCCCTCGGTCCACTGGCCGGCGCGCAGCGCGTCCTTGGTGGCGTCCTGGATGTCGAGCTGGCGGTCCTCGGAGACCTCGCGGTTCTCACCGAAGTAGGTGCCGACCAAGCGGCCCTCCGGGTCGACCGCGTAGATGTAGAGGTCGTCGGCCCACTTCTGCTCGTCGTCGGAGAGCCACTCCGGCCGCTCCGCCCGGGCGTGCGCGAGGACGGCGTCGTTGAGCGCGTAGTCGTCGTAGCGCGCCTCCTCCCCGCCCTCGTGGGTGAAGACCGCGACGTCGGTCGGCTCGTGGAAGCGCACGCCCTCCAGCGCCTCCTCCAGGGTGGGGACGTGCACGATGCCGGCCTGGTCGTCGACGACCAGACTGCTCGCCTCGTGCTCGGGGGCCTGGAGCAGGAAGCCACCCAGGCCCACGCCGACCACCCCCACCAGCGCGGCGCCGCTCACCAGCGCCCGGCGACCGTTCGACATGCCTGAACCTCCCCGCCACCGGCCGGACGCCGACGGCTCGTCACACCCTACTGACTCAGCCAGGGGCGTCAGGGTTCCGTCGCGCCGCGCGAGCACGCTGCGCTACGAGGCGACCGCCACGCGGTCGGGGTGACCTGCGCGGTGTCGGTGGCGGGTCGTAGGTTGGTGACCGGCATACACCCGACGACAGGAACCCGCATGGTCACCGACAACGGCCCCCGGCCCAACGCCTTCGACATCGAGACCGAGACGCGCGCCAACGGCACCTATCGCACGGTCGCCTGGACCGGGAAGTACCTCCAGGTCACCCTGATGTCGATCCCGCCGGGGGAGTCCATCGGGCTGGAGGCGCACCCGGAGACCGACCAGTTCCTGCGCCTCGACTCCGGGCAGGGACGCTGCGTCATGGGTCCCGCGGAGGACGACCTCAGCTTCACCCAGGACGTCAGCGACGGGTGGGCGATCCAGGTGCCCGCCGGCACCTGGCACGACGTCATCAACACCGGCGAGGAGCCGATGCGGCTCTATGCCGTGTATGCCCCGACCCACCACGCCCAGGGCATCGTCCAGGACACGGCCGAGCAGGCCGAGGCCGACGAGGACGCCGGCACGGACGTCCCCCCGGAGTGGACGGTGCAGCCCGGCGAGGGGGAGGAGGACCTCAAGGCCTGAGCCACAGGTCGGTGCCGGCCCTCCTGCCTCCGCCCTGGCTCGCACCGGCTGTCGCTCCGAGATGCCATGGGACCGACGTGGCGGGAGGATCGGGGCATGGCGAAAAAGACCGACCAGCTGACCTTCGACGACCCGACCACCCGCCACCCGCGGATCTCCCCGCCGCAGCAGGACCAGCCCATGCCTGGCCTCGACGCCGAGCTGGACCCGCCCGCGGACCGGGGTGAGACGTCCTACCGCGGCACGGGTCGGCTGGAGGGTCGTCGTGCCTTCATCACCGGCGGCGACTCCGGCATCGGTGGGGCCGTCGCCATCGCCTATGCCCGTGAGGGCGCCGACGTCGCCATCAACTACCTGCCGGATGAGCAGGAGGACGCCGACCGCATCAGCGAGCTCGTCGAGGCTGAAGGACGGACCTGCGTCCAGCTGCCCGGTGATGTCACCAACCGGGAGACGTGCGAGCGGCTGGTCGACCAGGCCGCCGAGCGGCTCGGCGGCCTCGACGTGCTCGTCGTCAACGCCGGCAAGCAGGTGAGCACGCCGTTGATCGAGGAGATCACCGACGAGCAGTTCGACCTGACGGTCAAGACCAACGTCTACGCGATGTTCTGGATGTGCCGTGCCGCCGTCAAGCACCTCGCGCCGGGCTCGGCGATCATCCTGTCGAGCTCGGTGCAGGCCTACAGCCCCAGCGAGCACCTGCTGGACTACGCCATGACGAAGGGCGCGATGAACACCTTCGGCAAGGGCCTGTCCAAGCAGCTCGCCCCCAAGGGCATCCGGGTCAACATCGTGGCGCCCGGGCCGATCTGGACGCCGCTGCAGGTCGTCGAGGGCCAGCCGAAGGACGCGATCCCGGACTTCGGTCTCGGGCAGCCCCTCGGCCGCGCGGGCCAGCCCGTCGAGCTCGCCCCGGCGTACGTCTTCCTGGCCTCCCCAGAGAGCAGCTACGTCGTCGGGGAGACCCTCAACGTCAACGGCGGCGCCGACAGCCCCTGACCTCTGCCGCGCCTCGTGTTCTCCCCGGCTCCCGCGCTGCCAGAGCAGCTCCGGTCCGGATCGGCGACCCGGGGTATGCCGCACATCTCGACCGCGACGGTGACCGCGTGCGCTGCGAGTAGCTCAGCGCAGACCCGCTGGTCAGTCCCGCCGGTAGGGGTCGGTGGGCGTGCCGCCGTCACCGCTCGGCGGGGGAGGGGGCGTGCCCTGGCCGTAGCCGGGCTGACCACCCTGCTGGCCGTAGCCCTGCTGCGGCGCCTGCGGGTAGCCCTGGTCCTGCGGCTGGCCGTAGGCCGCGCCCTGCTGAGGCTGACCGTAGCCGTGCTGCGGGTAGGCGTGCCCGGTGCCGTAGCCATACCCTCCGGGCGGCTCCTGCTCGGCCCGCTTGTCCTTGCCGCGACCCACGAGCCACATGATGAGGCCGACGACGGTGAGGATGAGGAGCGGGATGAGGAGCAGGATGCCGACCCCGGCGATG
Source organism: Serinicoccus profundi (assembly GCF_008001015.1). NCBI lineage: Bacteria > Bacillati > Actinomycetota > Actinomycetes > Micrococcales > Ornithinimicrobiaceae > Serinicoccus > Serinicoccus profundi. The sequence goes on from NZ_CP042862.1 coordinate 1,127,479, forward strand.
CCGAAGCCGATGATCGCGCTCATGCTGATGCTGGGCGAGAGGGTCGTGCTCCCACCCTCGCAGGTGAAGGTGTGCTGGCCCGCGGTCGTCGCGGAGTAGGACCCCACGATCTGGGCGTCGACCTGGGGGTCGCCGGTGTCCATCATGGTGTCGCCGGGCAGCGGCGTCTCGCTGCCGTCGGGCAGGGTCACCGTGCACGTCGGCGTCTCACCGGTCGTCGTGGAGGAGACGAAGCGCATATCGCCCTCCTCCATCGCGACCGTGGCCTGGCCCCCGTCCATCTGCGTCTCGCCGTCCTCGAAGCCGCTGATCATCCGCGAGCCCTGGACGGCCCCCCAGGCGATGACCGCCCCCACGAGGACCGACAGGATCAGCCCGATGATGAACATCCACTTGCCGGCCGTGGTCAGGCCGCTACGCCGGCGCGCCGGCGGGTTCGCATAGGTCATGGTCCGACCCTAACCGCCCCGCGCCCGACCTCGCGCACCTAAGGTATGCGCGTGGGAGAGGTGCTGGGTGGACGCTACGAGCTCGTCGACCCCCTGGGAGAGGGGGGCGCCGGTGTCGTGTGGCGTGCCTGGGACCACCGGGAGCGCCGGTATGTCGCCGCCAAGGTGCTGCGGCAGAGCGACGCTGCGACCCTGCTCCGCTTCGTCCGGGAGCAGGCGGTGCGCGTCGAGCACCCGCACGTGCTCACCCCCTTGGGCTGGACGGGTGACGACGACCGGGTGCTCATCGCCATGCCGCTGGTGCGCGGCGGGTCGGTGGCCACGCTCGTCGGTGACCACGGTCCGCTGCCGGCCGCGTGGGTCGCCACCCTGCTCGACCAGACCCTCGCCGCGCTGGAACGCCTCCACGCCGAGGGCCTGGTGCACCGTGACGTGAAGCCTGCCAACCTCCTTCTCGACGCGACCGGCGTCGCGCCTCCGAGGCTCCGGCTTGCCGACTTCGGCATCGTGACAGGCGTGGACGACCCGCGGCTCACCCACGTCCACCACGTCGTGGGTACGCGGGGGTATGCCGCGCCGGAGTCCTTGCGCGCCGGCTGGGATCCGGACCCCCGGGCGGACCTCTACGCCGCCGGGCTCAGCGCGGCCGAGATGCTGCTGGGCGAGCGGCCGACCGACGGCACCGGCACCACGCTTCTCGCCCGGCTGTCCCGGGCCGGCGCCCCCAGTGACCTCGTGGCCCTGATCCGTGACCTGTGCGCCCACGACCCCGAAGCGAGGTATGCCGACGCCACCGCCGCGCGGGCGGCGCTCGCCCGCACCGGGCTGGTCGGGCAGGGGGCCGGGTGGGACGCAGGGGAGGTGGAGGTCTTCGACCAGGTCGAGGAGCTCCCTGAGGGATGGGGCCCCGACGGCCCGCGGGACGCTCGACCGGCGGAGCCGAGCCGACCCTTCAGCGTGCTCCCGGCGACGCCGAGCGGGCACTCGGGTGAATCCGCGCCGACACCCGTCCCAGGCGCCGGTGAGCCCCGGCCCACGTCTGGCTCTCGTCTGGGTGTGGCTCGACCGGCGCACGGCTCCCGCCTGGGTGCCGTGCTCCTCGCGATCGGCCTGCTGCTCGTGCTGGTCGCGGCCCTCCTCGCCCTGCTCGGCTGAGGGTCGGCGCGGTCGGCCACGCGCGGTGAGCGCGGGGCGCGCTCTGCGGTCAGACGCTCGCGCGGCGCGCCCGCACCATGAGGAAGGCTCCGACCAGGGCGACCACGAGCCCGGCTCCGGCCAGCACCCAGATGAGGGTGAGCAGCCCGCCGTCGCCGGACGTGTCCTCCCCTTCCCCGGCGGCGGCTTCCGGCGAGGCGGACGGTGCATCGGCGGGGGTCTGGGTGGCCACCTCCCCGTCCGCCGCGGTGGGTGGCGCCTGACCCGCCTCCCCGTCGGCAACGGGCGCCGCCTCGCCCGGCTCGAGGTAGGTGGGAGCCCCCGTCACCTCGCCCGGGGTCTCGACGACGAGGCTGAACGGGAAGGGCAGGGACTCGGCAGTGGCCTCGTCGGAGGTGAGGCTCAGCGTGACGACGTAGTCGCCGGCCCGGTCGGCCGCTGCCGGATTGCCCCAGTCCCGGTTGTTCCACTCGACCTCGTAGGAGATCGTCGCGACGGTGGTGGGGTCGTTGGGCGCCATTCTGACGCTGGTGGGGTATCCGTCAGGTTGACTGAGGATGTTGGAGGCATCGCCCCGGTCGGGTCCGACCACCCCCACCTCGGCGACGGGCAGGCTGCCGAGCTGCTCGGGCACCCCGTCCTCGGGTGCCGGGAAGTCGACCACGGCCTCGATGTGCTGGCCCCAGTCGACGGGCACCGCGAAGGTGAGCACCTCGCCGGGCACGATCTCACCGGTGTAGGTCGTCCCGGGCTCGATCGTGGGAGCGTCGTTGAGTGAGGTGCCGCCGACCACCTCGGCCGTGGGCCGGCCGATCCTCGTGTCCTGCCACTGCGCATATCGCTGGTCGTCCGGTAGTGCGTCGGTGCCGGAGGCCGCGGGCTCCTCGCTCACCCAGAGCTCGACCGGGAAGCCCTCGAGGGTGGACTGCTGCTGCTGGCGGATGGACAGCACGAGCTGCGGGTCGGTCCCGCACGGGTCGGCGGGGTCGTCGTGATCCGCGAAGCCGGTGACGTCGGTGGTGCCGAAGCTGTTGCGACCAGCGTTACCCCACGCGCGGGCGGTGCTGAAGTCGCATGCCTCGCCGTCCAGCGTCTCCAACGTCACGTCGAAGGCGGAGAGCCCAGCACCCTCCGTCGGCCGCATCGTCGCCCCGATGTGCAGGCTCGTCCCGGGGCTGGATCGCTCCACGAGATAGGTGTCCTGCTCGCGGGAGAGCTCGTCGAGGTACTGCCCAGGCGCGATGACGGGGGCGTCGATGGCGGTCTCGGTGCCCTGCACCGGCTCGCCCGACAGCTGGAAGGGACGGAAGGCCCGCGTGGAGATCCGGGTGAGGGCGGTGGTCAGGCTCTCGGTGTCGTCGGCGTCGTAGTAGGTGCCGCCGGCGGCCTCCGCCATGCACCGCAGCTGGCTGCGCGTCTCCTCGTCCACGCCCAGGCCGACCGTGTGCACGACCAGGTCGAAGCCGTCGGCGCTGAGCTCCTCGGCGACCTCGCACGGGTCCGGGTCGCAGGTCGCCAGCCCGTCACTGACCAGCAGGATCGTCCGGTTGCCGTCCGGTCCCAGATCGTCCGCAGCCTGCTGGAGGGCATACGCGATGGGGGTCTCACCCAGCGGCTCGTAGCCCTCCACCGCGGCCCGCAGGGCGTCGGTGTTGTCCGAGCCGATCGGCACCACCAGCTCGCTGTCGGTGCACTTGTCCTCCCGCGGCTGGTCCAGCGGGACCGCGCCGCCGAAGAGGCGCACGCCCACCCGCTGATCGGGGTTGAGGCCGTCGACGAGGCTCGACACGGCGGCCGTCGCGGCGTCGATCTTGGGGGCACCCTCGGCGTCCGGGTCCTCCATCGAGCCCGAGGAGTCGAGCAGCAGCAGGAGCTGGGCGTCCTCGCCCGTGTCGGTCGTCGACGCGGTGGCCACGCCGGGCGTGAGCAGCACCGCCGTCGCGGCGGCGATGAAGGTGCGGCGGATCCTGGTCACGATGTCGCCCCTGGTCGGTGCGGACGAGTGCGTTAGCAAAAGTAAACGTTCACGATTGCAAAGTCAACCGGCGTGGCCGCAGCCCGATCGGCACGTCCCGAGCCTAAGGTGGGGAGGTCTCGGAGCAGGAGAGGATGGCCACATGTCGGAGGTCGAGCGCACGGTCGCGGCGCAGGTCGAGCTGTATGGCGAGCCGCTGGCCGACGTCGTCGCGCGGCTGACTGCGGGGCTGGGCCTGTCGCAGGCCCAGCTGGCGCGCACCCTCGGGATGTCACCGCCGATGCTCAGCCAGCTCGGCTCGGGCAAGCGGGCCAAGATCGGCAACCCCGTCGTGCAGCGCCGCCTCGCCGAGGTCCTGGAGCTGCTCGACCAGGTGCGCGCGGGTGAGGTGCCGGCCGAGGGCATACCTGAGCAGTTGGAGCGGGTGCGGGAGTCGACCGGGTCCTGGACGAGGACACGGCACGACCTGCCCTCGGCCGACGACGCGCAGGCGGTGCGCAGGATCCTGGGCGAGGCGGCTGCGCAGCAGGAGATCGCTGCGGCGGCCGACCTGCTGGAGCCGGAGCACCCCGCGCTGGCGCGGGTGCTGCGCGACTACGGCCTGGGCGAGTCGTCCTCGTCGTCGTCCACGAAGACCAGCTGACCCGAGGCCACGAGCTCGGCGATCTCCTCCTCGGAGAGCGCTGCGAGCTCCTCGTCGGTGAGCTCGACGAAGTCGTCCTCGCCGGGCTCGCCGGCGACCACCCCGGTCGCCACCGCGCCGCCGGCGGGGCTCGCCCCGGTGCCGGGTCTGCCGGGCTCACCGGCGTGGCCGTGCTCGCCGGCCTCGTCCTCCCACCACTCGTCCGCGCCCTCGAGCGGGGGAGCGTCGTCGACGATCTCGTCGGGGTCCTCGCCGTCCTCGGGCGCACGGATGAGCAGGAGCAGGACCGCGCCGATGAGCAGCATCGACAGCCCGACGAAGGAGCCGAGGGTGCCCAGCGCCAGCGCGCCGAGGCGCAGCAGGGCGCCCGCGGGAGCGACCTCTGGTGCCACGACGACACCGAGGCCGTCGCAGTCGATCTGGTGCTCGCCGGTGTCCGTGGCCTGGAAGTGACCGACGACCTGGAAGCGGGCCAGCGCGGTGTCGATCCCGACCCGGCGGCCCTCGTCCGCGAGCGTGCTGAAGGGCAGCTCGCCCCCCGGCCCGGTGATGGTGCAGCTGATCTGCTCGACCGGCGTGGGCACGATCTCGCCGGGGGCGATGAGCCCACCCGTGACGTAGAGCGTGCGCTCCGTCCCCTCGGTCAGCGACACCGTGGCGGTGCCGTCGAGCAGCTCGGCGGAGTTGGTCTGGAGGTGGTCGAGCAAGGAGCGCGTCGCCCATCCGCCGACGAGGGTGACGACGAGCGAGACGATGGCCAGGAGCCCACCCAGGCGCACCAGGTGACGGCCGGAGCGGCGCAGCCGGGCACGGCTGCTGCGGGTCGTCGGGGCCGGGTCGTCGGTGGGCATGGGGACGACTCTAGGTGCAGCGACGGACCTGACGCCGGGTACGGCGCGCCGTCGCTCCCACCTCAGCCCTGCCCCGCCTGCTCGGCCGCCGTCGCCTGCCGCAGCACCAGCCTCGTCCAGGCACCGACGTAGATGCGGTCGTCGCGATCGATCTCCACCCGTTGCCCCGGCGTCAGGGCCTGCGTCGGCAACGGCTCCCCGACGACGCCGACGTAGGTGCCGTTGCTGCTGTCGAGATCCTCGATCCACCAGCGGCTGCCGTCGCTGGTGAGCTGGGCGTGCCGACGGGACACCGCGCTGTCGGCACCTGCGTCGATCTCGGGCCGCACGCCGAGGCTGCCGGAGGGGCGACCGACCGTGACGACGCTGCGCCGCACGACCACGATGTCGGGCACTCCGGCGCTGGGGCACGCCTCCGCGGTCTGCTGGACGGCATACCAGTCGGGGTCGACCCAGATCTCCACGACCCAGGTGTCGGCGAGGTCGCGGGAGGGAGGGGTATGCCGTGGCCGGGCGTGCGCGACCGCCTCCGGCTGGGGCGTGTCCGGGGCCGCCGCGACCTCGGGCTCGGGCTCCGGTGCCGTCGGCTCCCGCTCAGGCGGCGACTCCGGCGCAGGCGCAGGCGCCGGCGTGGGCTCAGGCTCCGAGGCCGGCTCCGGACGCGGCGTGGCCTCGGGCTCGGGCGTCGGCTCGGGAATCTCCTCCGAGCCCTCGTCCGCCGGCGCCTCCTCGGGTGGGGGAGCCTCCTCGACCTCGGCAGCATCGTCAGCCGGCTCAGGCACGGGCGGGGAGGCCGGCTCGTCGCCCAGCGGGGCGGCCCCGGTGGTGAAGTCGTATCCGCACGCCTCGCAGAAGAGCGCGTCCGCGACGTTGACGCCGCTGCAGTGCGGGCACGTCTGGGTCGGCCTCACCGGCTCATCGAGCTCGAGCACCGATCCGCTGCCCGGGCCCGGGGCACCGGAGGCGGCGGCCGCAGGGTGCGGGCCGGCCGAACCCGCCGACGAAGCGCCGATCGGCGAGCCGCAAATGTCGCAGTAGTCGGTGGCCTCGCTCTCGTGGCCCTCGGGGCACCGCGCCATCAGGAGGGCCGGACCCGGGTCGTCTTGGTCGAGGCGGTGTCGAGCTCCATCTCGTCCAGCTTGTCGACGTTGCTGCGCAGCCGCACCCGGCCGGTCGCGGCGTCGTCGATGTCGACCACGCGGGACAGCCGCGAGGTGGCCGCGTCGTCCCCGGTCTCCCGGGCCAGCTGCACCGCCCGGCCGAGGCGGGACGTCGCGGTCATGTCGTCGCCCATCGCCTTGGCGCGCAGGCCCTCCTGGATCGCCGAGGCCAGCTCGGTCTGCCCGGTGTAGTGCGCCACCTCGGGGCTGATCTGCGCGGTGAGCACGTCGTCGGAGGACCACGCGGCCTTGACGAGACCCTGGGCGCGCACCTCCTCGCCCACGACGAGCTGCACCCGCGAGGCGAGCTGCTCTTGGCCGACCGCCTTGGGCGCGAGCCGCACCGCCACGTGGTAGTCGCGGGTCTCATCGCCCCAGGCACCGGTGTCGTAGCCGCCGGTGAGGGCGTTGACCTCGACGCGTCGCCCGGAGAGGTCCTCCAGCGTCGGGCTGACCTGCTTGACGAAGAGCACCTCGGCTCCCTGCGGCGCCCACACGCGCAGCTGGGCGTCGCTGACGCCCTTGCCCATGGAGGAGGCCATGAGCGCGGCGAAGTCCTCGCTCAGGCCGTCCCAGGTGCGGATGAGGTCGACGCTGCCGAGCAGCGCCTCGGCGATCCGGCGCACCTCCGCGACCTGCCAGGCAGCACCGAGCCCTCGGCAGTCGGCCTGGAAACGGCCGCGCACCTGGTCGAGCGCCCAGCTGAGCTCCTGCGGTGTCTCGTGCTGGTTGGCCCCGTCGGTGAGCAGGATGGCGTGCCGCTTGGTCAGCGAGGGGACCGTCGCGAAGAGCTGGCCGGCGGCGAGGAGCCACCGCCCCATGGCCGTGCCACCGCCGGGCACGAGCCGCTGCAGCGACCGCTTGGCCTCCAGCCGGGTCTGCGGCGACATCCGGGCCATCGTCGCCGTCGTGCCGGTGGGGTAGCACAGGGCCGCCTCGTGGTTGCCCGCCACGATCGCGAACCACACGCCGTCGACGATCTGGTCGAGGGCCGCGGACGCGGCATACGCCGCCGCCTGCACCCCTTGCACGTCCATCGAGCCGGAGACGTCGACGATGATGACCTCGCCGGCCTCCCCGCCGGACGCGCTCCACGGCGCGACCTCGCCGGCGCCCGAGCAGGTGAGCGAGACGATGGCGTGCACGTCGGTGCCGCCATCGGGGAGGAACTCGTTCTGGTGGACGGTCGAGGTGAACTCAGCCATGCCGACCATCCTGCCTCGCCGCGCCGCAGCGGGCGAGGGCGACCGTGATGTTGTCGGCCCCGCCCTGCTCGTTGGCCCAGTCCACGAGGCCCTGGGCGAGCTCACCGGGGGAGTCGCCGGTCCGTCCAGCGACGGCGCGCACGACCGCAGCGAGATCGGTCGGCTCGGAGGCGTAGTTCCACAGCCCGTCGCTGCACAGCATCAACCACCCGGGGGAGGAGACGTCGTGCTCCACGGTCGCGGGCCGGTGGTCGGGGGCGTCGGGGCCCAGCCACCGGGTGATGGTGTGGCCCAGCGGGCCGGCCTCGGCCTCGGCGCGGGAGATCCCCGCCTGGACCTGCTCCTCGGCCATGGAGTCGTCACTGGTCAGCCGCAGCGGCTCGCTGTCGTCGGGCAGCCAGTAGGCCCGGCTGTCGCCGATCGAGGCCACGCTCGCCCGACCCTGGTGGACGACCGCGCTGACGTAGGTGCACGACGGTGACTCGCCGGGATGGGCGGCCGCGACCTCGATCACTGCGTCGGCGGCAGCCTCCGCGGCGCGCTCGTGCCGCTCCTGCGGGTCGCCGTCCCCGACGAGCACCTCCAGTGCAGCCTGCGCGGCCGCCAGGCTCGCCTCCGCCGACCGGGGCGCGCTGGACACGCCGTCGCAGACCACGAGGACGGCCCGGTCGGGCTCGGCGTCGTCGGCCCACAACGCCATGGCGTCCTCGTTGTCGCGGTGCCGGCGCCCCCGGTCGCAGACCCCTGCCACGGCCGACGAGGGGGCCGCGGTGACGTGATGACGGGGGTCCGCGCGTCGCTCGCCGCACTGCGTGCACCAGCCCTCCTCGTCGTAGGCGCCGCCGCAGGAGGTGCAGGTGCCGTGGTCGACCTGCTCCTGCTGCGGTGCCACGTCGGCGGGGGGAAGGTCACCGTCCAGCACGAGCATCGGCTCGGGCAGCGGCGGTGGGCCACCACTGAACGGCGCGGGCTCCTCCTCGGGCTCCACGGGGGCCGACTCGGGCTGCGGCTCCTCCGGTGGCTGGAGCGGCTGCGGCTCGTCCGGTGGCTGGAGGGGCTGCGGCTCGTCGGGCGGCTGGAGGGGCTGCGGCTCGTCGGGCGGCTGGAGCGGCTGCTCCGTCGCGGAGCGGGACGGCGCAGGGATGCGTGCCGTCGGCTCGTCCGGCATCGTGTCGGGGGTCGGGTCGCTCATGTCCAGCTCCAGGGACGGACCGCGTTGGCGCGGTCGATGAGCCCGGCCCGCTCCTGCGGGTCGGGGGTGTAGTCGGCGAGGACGCGGTACTCCTGCTCCAGGGCGCGTTGCAGGGCGTCGCGGGTGAGGGTGACCTCGCCCACCTGCCAGTCCGGCTTCGGGCCGTGCTCGGTGACCGTGGCGAGGGCCTGCTCGAAGACCACGGCGTTGAACTGCGCCCGCTGGCGGGGGTCGAGGGTGAGCCGGTGGACCGAGTTCATCGACTCCCGCAGGTCGGCCAGACCGCCGCGACGACGCAGCAGCTCGGCCCGCAACCACCGCGCCCGGGGATGGGCCCGGCTGCTCGCGGGCACCGAGTCCAGGGCGGTGATCGCCCCGTCGACGTCGCCGCGTTGGAGGCGCACCCGGTGCAGACCGAACGCGGCGGGTGCGACATACGCGGCGTCGGTCCGCCACGCCCGCTCGTAGTCGAGCTCGGCGGCCTGGTCGTAGCCGGCCAGCTCGGTCGCGAGCGCGAGCGCCATCCGCGGGGCGATCTCGCCGGGGAGGGCATCACGCACCGCTGCGAAGTAGCCGCCCGCCTCCTGGGCCCGCTCCCGCACGTCATCGCCCTCGGCCTGGGACAGCGCCCACAGGCCGCGCATCCACGACCCGCGCCAGTCCCACGGGTCCAGCGCGAGCAGCCCGCGGACGGCGTCCTCGACCCACGTGGCCTGGCCGATGCGGATCCCCGCGCGGGCCCGGGCGAGGAAGACCTCGGGCGTCTCCTCGGGGGCCTTGCGCAGCGCCCCGAAGGTCGCCTGCGGGTCGTTGCTCGACTGCCCCGCGATCCAGTCGAGCATCGGGTCGGTGTCGTCCCGCTTGAGCTCGGGCAGCTCCCACCACGACAACGTCTCCCCGGTCGTGACTGGTGGCTCGAAGGCGGGGCTGTGCGCCGAGAGGGTGGCGGGTCGGTCGGCGCCGCTGGCGGCGACGACCTGGCGCAGCACCCCGATGAGCTGGCTGCGCAGCTCCTCCACGGAGAGGAAGCGGTCGTTGGGGTCCGGGGCGCAGCAGCGTGCGACGACGCGGTAGAACGCGTCGTGCTCGGTGAAGGCGGGGACCCTCGACATCGGCGGCAGGGAGTGGACGTACTCGCTCTGGTAGCCGCGGAACTCGAAGGTCAGGACGCACAGGGTGCGCCCGATCGTGTAGATGTCGGAGGCGACCGACGGTCCGACCTCGGCGACCTCGGGAGCCTGGTAGCCGACGGTGCCGTAGATGGGGGAGTCCAGGTCGTCCTGGCGGCGCACCCCGCCGAGGTCGATGAGCTTGATGCCGTCGCCCTCGTGGATGAGGTTGTCCGGCTTGAAGTCGCAGTAGAGCAGACCGAGGTCGTGCAGGTGGGTGAAGGCCGGCAGCGCCTCGATGACGTAGGCGAGGGCCTGGTCGACGGGGAAGGGGGTGTAGCGCCCGGCCTGCGCCATCCGGTCCTGCAGCAGCTGCTTGAGCGAGCGGCCGCCGACGTGCTCCATGACGGTGTAGGCGTCCTCGTCGTGCTGGACGGTGTTGTAGATCTCGACGATGAGCGGGTGCTTGACCTGGGCGAGGAACTGCTGCTCGGCGACCGCGGCGTCCAGGGCGTCCTCGTCGCCGGTGTTGAGCAGGCCCTTGAGCACGACGAAACGGTCCGAGACGTTCTTGTCGCGCCCGAGGTAGATCCAGCCCATCCCGCCGTGCGCGAGCGCCCCGACGTTCTCGTACTGCCCCGCGACGAGCTCGCCCGGCTGCAGCTTGGGGGTGAAGGAGTAGGGCGCGCGGCACTGCGGGCAGAAACCCTGCTGGCGGCCCTCCTCCTGCCCGGCGCCGCGACCGACGTCGGCACCGCAGACCGGGCACGTGCGCCGGTCCTCGGGGACCCGCGGGTCGACCATGAGCTTCTCGGTCGGGTCGGTGACCGGCACGTCGGGCACGTCGGTCAGCCCGAGGCCCAGGCGGGAACGTCGACCGGCCGCCCCGGCCCGTCGACGACGCACGCGGGCCGCGCTGACCGCCTGCTGGGTCTGCCCGGGGGCCGGGGTGGCCACGACCTGGACGGATCCCTGCGCCGGGTCGGCGCCATCGGCCCCCGTGGTGGCGCCTCGCCCTGACGCCGCCGCGTCACCCGTGCCACGCCCGGGGTCGGCCGCGGGCTGCGGACGCACCGGCGTCGCCTCGATCGGCGCCTGCCGCGGCTCGGGCGCGCCGCAGACGTTGCACCAGCCGTCCTCGTAGCTGCCGGTGCACCCCGGCTCCTGACAGGCGGTCATGAGCGTCCTCCCATCGCCGTGGCAAAACTCTCCTGGGCCTGCACGAGGGCCTCCAGCCGGGTGAGATCGGTCGGTCGGGCGGCCAGCAGGCCGTCGGTCTGGTCGGCCAGCGCGAGGATGGCTGGCTCCGGGTCGCCCGCCCCGCCCTCGGTGAGCGAGCGCCGGACGCGCGCGGCACGCTCGGTGAGGTCCTCGAGGCGGGTGAGGGCGGCGGCATACTCGCCCTGGGCGATCGTCAGGGCCCGCTCGACCCGCTCCAGCCGTTCACGGTATGCCGTGAGTCCCGCCGGGTCGCCGGGCACCGGGCCGAGGGCGGCGACGTCGGGGATCCCGAGGCGTGGTGCGGGGGAGACGCTGGCGCGGGCCCGGAGGGCGAGGGCGCGGACCGCCTCGCCGCGGGCGGCGAGCTCGGCGACCTCGCGGCTGGCCTGGGCGTGGTCGGCCTTGGCGTGAGCCCGCGCCGAGGCCGCGACGATGAGGTCCCGCTCGATGGTCGCGGCCTGCGACTCCAGCGGACCGAGGAGCCCGCCGACGTCGGCCCCCCGCGCTGCCCGCTCGGTGACGTCGCTGAGCCGTTCGTCGAGGGCGCGGTGGGCCGTGGCGGCGGACCCGGACCGGGAGCCGGGGATGAGCGCCACCTGGTCGGCGATCCGCTCGACCTGCTGGCGCAGGGAGCGCAGACGTCCCGCCAGGTCGGGGTCGGCGCCGTCGAGGCGCAGGCGGGAGCGCAAGGAGGAGGCGAGGGAGTCCGACAGCCGGCACGCCTCCGGCAGCGACACGGCCAGCGACTGGCCGCCGCGGGTCCCGGGCTGCTCCAGGCTGCCCCAGACCAGGGTGGTGATCCGGCGCCGCTCCTGCTCCCCGACCCGGCCGCTGTCCCACGTCGCCTGGATGAGCGCCAACCGGTCGGACACCGCCTGCCACAGGGTCATCGACAGCGTGACGTCCGGGGTGATCGCGGCCCGGTCGTCGGCGTCGTCGACGGCCAGGGCAGCCTCGTCCAAGGACGCCAGCTCGGTGCGGCGCCGGTCCTTCCACCGGAGCATGGCGTCGAGGTAGGCCAGCAGCTCGGTGTCGGGGACGTCGGAGCCCAGGCTGCCCGGAGCCGTGGGCGCCATCGTGGACGTGCTGCTCACTCCTTCTCCTCCCGCGCCCGGGTCCTGGCGTCGAGGGCCAGGCCCGCGACGGGCAGGAGCAGGACGAGCCCCAGGCCCAGGGCGATCTGACCGCGGGGTGGGTCGGCCGTCGCCCGCGCCACCACGTCGTCGCGCGCCGCGACCGCGGCGTCCTCCAGGGGGAGCCGGGCCGCGTCGGCGGCCGAGACGAGCTCCAGGGCGGCGGCACGCACCTCCTCCTCTCCGGCGCCGTCGTCGGCGAGCGTCCGGCCCAGGGTGAGGCGGGCGTCGGCCACGGTGCCGTCGGGGTCGGAGACCTCGTCGAGATAGTAGTCACGGTTCCAGTAGCCGTACTCGTCGTCCTCGAGCTCGTAGGCGTCCAGGGAGCGCAGGCCGACCAGCACCGACAGGTCCTGCTCGACGACGTCCTGCAGGTCCTCGGGTCGCTCGGTGGCCTCGTCGTGGGCCACCACGCTGTCCGCCCACCCGTGCAGGCGCGGGTCCTGCGTGATGAGGAGGGCGGAGGACAGGGCGGCGAGGGCCACGAAGCCCGCCGCCAGTCGTGATCCGCCGCGCAGGAGGACGACGGCGGTGAGCACCAGCAGTGCCGCGCCCACCCACAGCAAGGTCGTGCCCCACCCCGAGCCGGGCGACAGCGCCTCGATCTGGTCCTCGACGTCCCAGCTGGCGACGACGTAGGCGAACTCGCGGCGGTCCTCCTGCCAGGTCGTCGCCGCGCGCACCGGGCTGCCCTCGTCGCTGGAGAGCGCGGCGTTGAGGGAGCTGAAGGCCTCGGTGTCGGAGCTGGTGGTGCGCACCCCCGCCCGGTCCATCGCGTCCTCGGCGAGGCTCACGCTCGGCAGGTCGCCGTCGGCGTCCAGGGGCACCGGGTCGCCGGTGGCGTGCCGGACCAGCTCGGTGTCGAGCACCGTGATCGCCTCACGCAGGTCGGCCCGGGCGGTGTCGAGGACGGCGAGCTCCTGCACCTGCTCCGTGTCGGCCCGGTCGCTCGAGAGCAGGGTGCCCAGCCCCAGGGTGAGGGCGGCCAGCACGGCGAGGGTGGTGGCCACGCGGCCACGACCGCGTCCGGCGCCCTCGTGGCGGGCCCCCTTGAGCAGGGCGTTGTCGGTGCGCCGCGACCGGCTCAGCCGGCTCGAGACCTCGGGCACGTCGCCGTGGCCGGTGCGCGCGGCCTCCCTGCGCAGGCGCCGCTCGGTGCGGACCAGTCGTCTCTCCGCGTCGTCGATCTCCCGCTGGCGCGTGGCCAGCTCCCGTTGGGCGCGTCGGCGCTCGGAGGCGAGCTGCTCCTGGGCGCGGTCCCTCTCGCGGGCCGCCTGCTCGGCCAGCTCGGCGCGCTGCCGCTCCAGCTCGGCCTGCTGCTCCCGCAGCTGCTCGGCGGTGGTGTCCTCGAGGTCCGGGCGGTCCTCACCGAGCACGAGCATGGGTGGGGGGTCGTCCGGGTCGGAGCGCCGACGAGAATCGCTCATGACGTCTTTCCTCTCGCGGGGAGGGCCAGCGCGGCACCGACGAGCGCTGCGCCCAGGAGCCCGGTGGCGGCGGTGCCGGCCGAAGGGCCCACCGAGGTCTCGAGACGCTCGAGCATGAGCTCGCGCTCCTCCTGCACGTGCGCGGCGGTGGCATCGAAGCGCGAGCGCCCCTCCTCCGCCAGCCGGACCCCCTCCTCGGCACGGTCCTGCGCAGCGGCGCCATCGGCCCCGGGGTCGCTGTCGAGGTGCTGGGAGAGATCGGTGTGCAGCTCGTCGACGATCGCGGTGATCTCCTGCTGGGCCGCCCGGTGCTCGCGCGCGTCCTCCCAGTAGGCGCCCGGTGCCTCACCGTCGACACGGATGACGGTGAGCCCGGCCAGGGCCAGGGCGAGGGCGAGGGCACCGGCCTGCCACCAGGCCCGCAGACGCAGCGCCAGGACGAGCACGGCGAGCACGGCGAGGGCCCCGAGCGTCACGAGCACCATGGGGACGCTGCCCTGTCGCACGTGCTCGTGGAACTCGTCGCTGACCTGCCCCGGGTCGACCACGCCGAGAGCGGTGGCGTGGACGGTGCTCCAGGCGCTCGCAGCCCGCGCGGAGCCGGGCGCTGCGCCCAGGCCGTCGGCCGTCGCGGAGAAGACCTGCTGCTGATCGGCGTAGTCCCCGGCGAGGGCACCGGCCTCCTGGGCCTGCGCGACCGGGTCGGCCGGCCCGCCGTCGCGGGGCGTCGCCGTGTCACCTGCCTCCGTGAGCGCCCACGCCTGGTCGGCGGCCACGGCCACCCGAGCCAGGCGACCCGCGCCGCGTCGGTGCGCCCGATCTCGGCCCACCCCGGCGCATCCTGGTCGGTCCCAGCGGTGATCGTGCCGGCCACGAGCAGGCCGATCGCCGCCAGCGCAGCCCAGAAGCCTGCCACCGAGCCCCGCAGCCCGCCTCGCGAGCGTCGGGCCCGCTGCTCCTGCTGCAGGTCCAGCTCGCGTTCCACCGTGGAGCGTCCGTGGCGCTGCACGAGTCGGCGCTCGATCCGGTCCAGATCTGCCTGCCTCCGGGCGAGCTGGGCGCGGGACTCCTCCTGCTGGCGACGCAGCTCCTCGACCGTGGTGTCCTCGACGTCCGGTCGGTCCTCGCCGATGACCGGCATCGGGGGCAGGTCGGGCTCCCGACGCTCGCGGCGGCTCATCGGTAGTCCCGCAGCCGTTGAGTGACGCCGGCCCAGGCCAGCCCGGCGGCGACGAGGCCCAGGAGCAGGGCCCCGGCCGCGGTGAGGACGGCCGGCGAGCTCACGCCCGGGCGCACCTGGCCCAGGTCCTCGCGGACCTCGGCAGCCAGCGCGGTCTCCACACGGTCGTAGGCCGCGTCACGCTGGTCGTCTGCTCCCTCACCGTCGGTCGCCTCTCCCCACGCCTGGTCCACCTCGGCCAGGTCGAGGCGGGCGATCGCGTCGGTGGCCTCCTCGACCTCACCCTGATCGTCGACGCTCAGGCCGGCCTGCGCCGACACCTGGGCGGTGCGGGCCTGGTAGACCTCCTGCAGCGCCCGCGTCGAGGCACGGGTGTCCTGGACGTACTGGTCGTAGTCCAGCGGCAGGGCACCCGGGTTCACCGAGATCCAGGTCAGGCCACCGGTGATGAGCGTCGCGACAACCAGCGGGATGTTGACGATGCGGCGCGTCCGCAGCGCGAGCCAGACCATGATGCCGACGAGGACGAGGACGCCGAGCGTGCCCACGACCGTGGTGAGGGTCGACCTGGACCCGGTGAGGAGGTCGGCGGCGTGCTCGTCGGCCACGGCGGCCACCTGCTCGGTCGCCGACACCGCCGCGGCGGAGGCCTCGGCATACCCCGAGGTCGACGACTCGGCCGCAGAGCGCTCGACACCGGTGACGAACGTGCTCCAATCGCCGGCTGCCACCCCAGCGCCGTCGCCCATGCGGCTCAGACCGACGGTCACGGCCCTGACGACCTCGTCGTAGGCCTCCAGGTCCGTGCCGTCGGGACCTCCGGTGAGGCGTTCGGCGGCGAGGAGGTCGGCGCGGGGGATGTCGACCCGCGCCTGCTCGGCGGCGGCCCACTCCCCGGCGATGACGTTGGGGGTCGCGTTGAGGCCGTCGGTGGAGAAGGTGCCGGTCGCGACGATCCCGGTGAGCAGCGCCGCGGCGGCCGCCCCGGCACGGGCGAGCCGCAGCAGCCGCGGAGTGCTCGAGGGCGCCGGGCGGCGCACCGAGGCGCGCTGCTGCGGTGCCGGGGCGGGAGGCGTGCTCTGGGTGGTCGGCTGCCCTGGTGTCTGCCCGTCGGGCGTGGTCGACGGCGAGGCGGCGGCCTGGGTCGACGGTGTCGACGCGGTCGCTCGGGCTGCGGTGCCGTCGCCGGCCGGGGTGCTCACGCCTCGTCCTCCGGCCGCGGACGCGGGTCGGCGTCGCAGCCCTGGTCGTGCCCCGGGTCGGCGAGGTCGTGCTCGCTCGGGGCGCCGGAGGCGCCTGGGTCCTGGGTTTCATCGGACGCCGCAGGGCCGTCGGCGGTCTCGTCGGCGGTGGACAGGTCGACGGCGTCACGGTCCTCGAAGTCCTCGCGCTGCAGGGTGCGAAGGTCCTCGACGGTGGCGCCGTCGACGTCCCGCAGCCGCCAGGCGTGCCGACCGATCGCCGCCTCCAGCAGGTTGCGGGCGAAGCGGCCGTTGCCGAAGCTGCTGCCGCGCGGGGTGGCGGCGAGGATCTCGGCGAAGCGTTCGAGCGCCGGCTCGCTGAGGTCGTAGTCCATCTGCGCGGCCAGGTGGCGCAGGATCGCGGTGAGCTCGTCGTCGGTGTAGTCGGCGAAGTCGATGATGGTGCGGAACCGGCTCTCGAGGCCCGGGTTGGTCGCGATGAAGTCGTCCATGGGGTCCGGGTAGCCGGCGACGATGACGACGAGGTCCTCCCGGTGGTCCTCCATCTCCTTGACGAGGGTGTCGATGGCCTCCTTGCCGTACTGATCGCCGCCCAGGCTGTAGGCCTCGTCGATGAAGATCACCCCGCCGTGCGCGCTGCCCACGACCTCAGCGGTCTTGGCGGCGGTCTGGCCGAGGTAGCCCGCGACGAGCTCGCTGCGGTCCACCTCGACGAGCTGGCCCTTGCTCAGCAGCCCGAGCGCGCGGTAGATCCCGCCGACCAGTCGGGCCACGGTCGTCTTGCCGGTGCCCGGGTTGCCGACGAAGACGAGGTGCCGGGTGAGGGTGGCGACCTTGAGCCCGGCCTCCTGCCGACGGGCGTCCATCTTGAGCACCGCGACCTGGCGGTGGATCTCGGCCTTGACCCGCTCCAGGCCGATGAGCTGGTCGAGCTCGGCGAGCAGCTCCTCGACCGACCGCTCCGGCTCGCTCTCCTCCGGCTCCTCGGTGGTCTCCTCGCTCGCGGGCGGGGGTTGCACGGCGATCTTCGGGTCCTGCCCGGCCGACTCCCCACCGGGCGTCGCAGATGGTTGCTCTGGGACCCCACCGGGCGTCGCAGATGGTTGCCCTGGGACCCCACCGGGCGTCGCAGATGGTTGCCCCAGGAGCTCGCCGAGGCGCGTGGACTGCTCCTGCGCGCGGCGCAACAGCTCGCTGGACCAGGTATGCAGTGCGCCCGGGTCCGGCGCCCCCGCGCCGCTGCCCGCAGAGCCGGGTCCGGCGGCGGGCGGGGTGAGTCCGGCCGTGGCGGTGCCGGGTCCGTGCGAGGCCGCGACGCCGGCGGCGGCCAGCTGCGCCGAGCCACCGACGTGGCCTTGCCGACGCTGAGCTGCCCGGCCTGGGGCAGGGAGCAGGTCGCGGTGGCGACGTCGGCGAGGGCCTGGGCGTAGCCCGCCGCACGGGGGCTGCGCTCGGCGACGAGCACCGAGAGCAGCGGCGTGGGGATCGAGGCGTAGCGCCGACCCTTGGGCACCGCGCCGAAGAAGTCGCTGGCCGGCAGGTCGAAGGCGTCGGCCCACACGGTGTGCGCGCTGCTCGGTCCCGGCTGCTCGAGGACGGAGGCTGCGATGACCTGGCCCTCGGTCCGTGCGGCGCGCTCGTCGAGGCCGGCCTCGCGGCCGACCCGGGCGAGCAGGTCGACGGCCTCGGTCACCTGGCTCATCGTGCCCCTCCGGTCGGGGGTGCCAGCGGGGTGACGGCACCGGACTGCGGGGCGTCGTCGCCGTCGGCCGCCGTGGGGGTCTGCGACGGCGCGGACGGCACCGGCGCGTGCTCGGCGTCGGTGACCCGCAGCGAGCCGCCGCTCCCGGAGGAGCCGAACTTCTCGGCGATGAAGCGGCCCTGCGCGACGAGCTCGCGGGCGTCCTGGCGGTAGACCGCGTCGAAGACCCGGTCCATCGTCAGCCCGAGGAGGTCGAGCTGGTCCACGAGCACCATGAGCGAGGTCTTGGCGCCGTCGACCGGGCGGGTGTCGGCATACCTCCGGGGGAGGCGCTGGTAGGCGCCGATCGCCTCGGGGAGGTAGTCGGTGGCCGTCGCGACGAGGGTGTAGCCGAGGTCGCTGCCGCTGAGCTTCTCCAGCCGGGGGAGGGTGTCGCGGGCGGTGTCGATGACCCGGGTGCCCCGGGCGACGACGACCGAGGGGAGTGCGGTCGAGGCCAGCAGCTCCTCGGTCGAGGCCAGCGCGTCCTGCACGTCCTGGGCGGTCGGCGGCGCGGGCAGCGTCAGCCGGTCGTCCGCGGGGGCGGACCGGCCGAGCATGCGGTCCAGCAGGTCGGAGAAGCCCACCTCAGCGCGACCCCGAGGACACCGACCCGCCGGGCGTGCCCCCGTCGAGGTCCAGCTGGCCGCCGGCCAGGCGGGTGTCCGTCCGGCGGGCCCGGTCGAGGTAGGTGCGGGACTTCTCGACCTCGCCCTCGAGCACCCCGATCGTCTGCGACATACCGTCCAGCGCCTGAACGCGGAACTCGTCGATCGCATCCATCGTCGCGTAGATGTTGGAGAAGGCCGCCTGCAGCTGGTCCAGACCGAGGGTGGCCGAGGCCGCCTGCTCCTGGATCGCGACCGAGTTGTCCCGCAGCAGCTCGCTCGTGCTCTGGATCATCTGCGAGGTGGTCTGGTTGAGCGCGGTGATCTGGTCCAGGACGAGCTTCTGGTTGTTGAGCGCCTGGGCGACCAGCACCGCCGTGCGCAGCGCGGAGACCGTCGTGGTCGAGGCCCGGTCGACGCCCTTGATGAGCTCGATGTTGTTCTTCATGACGATGTCGATGGCCAGGTAGTTCTGGATCGACACCGCGAGCTGGGTCAGGAGGTCCTGGTGCTTCTGCCGCACGTAGAACAGGACGTCCTCGCGCAGCGCCTTGGCGCGGTCCGGGTCGCTGGTGTCCAGCTCGGCGATCGCCGCGGCGACCTTGGCGTCGAGCTGCTCGGCGATGTAGACGTACTGGTTGAGCCGCCCCATCGACTCCCACAACTGCTGCTTCTCCAGGTTGAGCGCCGCGTTGTCCTTGGCGAGCTCGTCCTGGCCGCTGCGCAGCGCGTGCAGGATCGCGTCGAGGTGCTTCTCGGCCGACTCGTACTTCTGGAAGTAGGCGGTCAGACGGTCCGAGAAGGGCAGCCGCTCGAACCACTTCTTGACCCCCTTGGCCTGGGCGGGGTCGAGGTCCTCCACGGTATGCCGCAGCTCGGTGAGCGTCTGCGCGACCTTCGACTCCTTGGAGACCCCACCCTGCTGGATCGCGCGCACGGGCGACTTGAGCAGCCGGTTGGAGGTCTCGGCGGCGGCCCGGATGTCGGCATCGCCCATCGTGCGCACGTCGGCGGCGCGCTGGGAGAACTCCGGCGAGCGGGTCTCGGTCTGGGTGAGGCCGGTGAGGTAGGCCTCGACCTTGGCGTCGAGGGCCGGCATCGCCTCGGGGTCGACCTGCGGCGCCATGCGCGGGGCCGCGGTCTGGGCGACCGGTTCGGTCGGGGAGGGGGCGGTCAGCACGAGGGGCTCGGCGGGCTCCGGCGCGGCGAGCGGCTGCGGCTGGTCGGTCATGTCTCTCCTCAGGGTGCCTGGTGCGGGGGCGCCCGCCCCCGTCCGAGGACGCGGCGCCGTCGCTGCGACGTGCCCATTGTGTCCCGAGTTCCACCTTTTCACACGGGGGGTGCCACCCTCAGGTGCGGATGGTCAGCCCCACGGTGACCGTGTCGCCGAGCTCGACCCCTTCGGCCCGCCGCACCGCGTCCTTGAGCGGCACGTAGAACGCCCCCTGGCGAGGCCACAGGGACGTGGTGAACCTCGTGCCGCCGAGCCGACCGGTGACCGGGACCATGCCCCACCCGTAGGTCACCTCACGCATGACCTCGGTGAGCCACTCGCTCTCCTCCGGTGGGGTGATGAGGAAGTGGAAGGGGGCCGGCCCGCGCCACTCGACCACCTCGCCGGTGAACTTCAGGTCCCAAGCCTCGCTCATGGGCGCCACGCTAGCCCCCGCCGAGGACAGCGCTCGTCCGCGAGACGGGGGCGGGCGAGTCAGCGCAGGCATACCTCCGGCAGGTCGAACCACCGCAGCTCCGCGGCCCCGCCCGCCTGCTCGTCGGTGGCCTCGGGCAGGGGGCTCGAGGGTGCGGCGGCGAGGATCTCCCGTGCCTGGTCGAGCTGCTCGGCGAGCAGTTCCTCACCACCGGTCGGACCGGGCTGGGGGAGGCGCACCTCGCCGTCGGCCCCGAAGACGACGTCCCGCAGGCGCACCGGGGGCTCCACGACACCTTCTCGGTGCCGCCACAGCCCGGTCGCCACGTCGAAGCGGTAGTCGGCGAGCAGCCGCCACCCGTCGCGAGCGACCAGCCGCACCGCCTCGATGACGTAGTCCGCGGCGGTGTCGGAGATGAAGTAGTTGAAGTTGACCCGCACCCAGCCCGGCTTGATGCCCTCGCAGCCGCTGGTGATCCGCGCCTCGAAGGCGTGCGAGCGCTCCAGGTCGATCCCGAGCAGGGTATGCCCGTAGGGCCCGGCGCAGGAGCAGCCGCCGCGGGCCTGGATGCCGAAGAGGTCGTTGAGCAGGGCGACCACGTAGTTGTGGTACAGGTAGGGGCGCCCCTGGCCGCGGACGACGAAGGAGAGGATCGAGAGCCGTTGCGCGTCGAGGTTGCCCAGCAGCTGCAGCGCGGGCTCCTGCTGCCACGCGCGGACGGCCCGGGCGAGGAACTCGTCCTCGCGGGCCCGGATGACCTCGACGCCCACGGCGTCCTTGAGCCGGAAGACCAGCCCGGCCCGGATCGCCTCGACGATGGCGGGGGTGCCGCCCTCCTCGCGGTGCGCGGGGTCGGAGAGGTAGGAGTGCTCGGCCGGGTTGACGTAGGCGACGGTCCCACCGCCGGGCACGTCGGGGACCCGGTTGGCGAAGAGCTCGCGGCGCGCGACGAGCACCCCCGGGGTCGAGGGGCCCCCGATGAACTTGTGCGGCGAGAGGAAGATCGCGTCCTTGGCGGCCCCGGGCCGACCGGCGGGTGCGCTCATCTCGATGTCGACGTAAGGGGCGGCGGCCGCGAAGTCCCAGAACGCGAGGGCGCCGTGCTCGTGCAGGATCTCGGTCACGGTGTGGGTGTCGGTGATGATCCCGGTGACGTTGGAGGCCGCGGAGAAGGAGCCGATGACCAGGGGACGGTCGGCATACTCCTCCAGCTGCGCACGCAGGTCGTCGAGGCAGACGTGCCCGTCGGCGTCCATGGCGACCTGGACCACGTCGGCGATGCTCTCGCGCCACGGGATCTCGTTGCTGTGGTGCTCGAACGGTCCGATGAGCACGACCGGGCGCTGCTCGGGCGGGATGTGGGCGGACAGGTGGTGGGTGTCCTCGAGCGACGAGGGGATGCGCAGCCCGAGGACCCCGACGATCTTCGCGATGGCGCCGGTGCACCCCGACCCGGCGAAGATGACCACGCTGTCCTCGTCGCCGCCGACCGCCTCGTGGATCGCGGCCCGCGCGTCCTCGCGCAGCCGGGTGGTCTGCAGGCCGGTGCCGCTGGACTCGGTATGCGTGTTGGCATAGCTGGGCAGCACGACGTCACGGATGGCGTCCTCGATGAAGCTCAGGGCGCGCCCGGAGGCGGTGTAGTCGGCGTAGGTTACCCGCCGCCGGCCGTAGGGGGTGGTCATGACGTGGTCCTCGCCGATGACCGACTCCCGGATGCGCCGCAGGAGCGGGTGGTCACCGGGGTGGGGGGCCTGGCTCGCCGCCGTGGGCGCCTGGGTCGTGGTCATGGCGCCCCAGCGTGGCCGATCGCCCCGACCGGCACAACGAGGGTCGGGGCGATCGGCTCATCACGCAGCATGATCCGCGCAGGTCAGCAGGGGCCCGCCCGAGCCCCGTGCCGGTGAGGATGCCTGCGCGTGCACGGATCCTCCCCGCGCAGGGCCGGTATACCGGTGAGGATGCCTGCGCGTGCACGGATCCTCCCCGCTCAGCGGCGGCATACCGGTGAGGATGCCTGCGCGTGCACGGATCCTCCCCGCACAGGGGCGGGCGCCTCAGAGCAGCTGGGAGAGGGCGTGGATGGTCAGGCCGACGAGCGCGCCGACGATGGTGCCGTTGAGCCGGATGAACTGCAGGTCGCGGCCAACGTGGAGCTCGATCTTGTCGGCGGCCTCGCGCGCGTCCCACCGCTTGATGGTGCCGGAGATGACCGAGGTGATCTCGGGGCCGTAGCGCTGGACGAGGCTGACGACCGTGTCGGCGGTCCAGGCGTCCAGCCGCGCCTGCAGCCGCTCGTCCTCCCCGAGCTGGCGACCGAGCGCCACCAGGGCGCTGCACATCCGCCCCCGCAACGCCCCGTGCGGGTCCTCGAGCGCGTCGAGCACGGAGGTCCGTAGCGTCTCGCCGAGGGCCACGCCGGTGGCGCTGACCTGGGGGTGCTCGAGGACGCGCTCCTTGAGCGACTCGAAGCGCTGCTGGGTGCGGGGGTCGTGCTGGAGGTCCCGGCCGAGCTCGGTGAGGTAGGCGTCGAGGGCGTGCCGCACGTTGTGCTGTGGGTCGTCCTTGACGTCCTTGGCCCAGCGCACCACCTCGGTGTAGACCCTCCGGGTGACCTGGTCGTTGACCCAGGTCGGTGCCCAGGAGGGTGCGCGCGAGCGCACGATCGCCTCGACCTGGTCCTGGTGCAGGGCCAGCCAGGCATGCAGCTCCCGGGCGCCGAGATCGACCAGCCCGTGGTGGGAGCCGTCCTCGACGACCCGCTCGAGCAGGTGCCCGGCGACCGGCGACAGCGGCTCCCGGCGCACCCGCGGCAGGATGACGTCGTCGACGAAGACCCGGATCTCCTCCTCGTCGACCCGCTCGACGGCGCGCACGAGGAAGGGCACCGCCTCGGACACCACGCGCTCGGCGTGCTCGGGCTCGCGCAGCCAGTCACCGAGGCGCCGCACGACCTGCGCGTCGAGGATCTTCTCCCTCAGCACCTGCGGGGTGAGGAAGTTGTCGGTGACGAACTGCTCCAGGCTCGCACCCAGGTCGTCCTTGCGGCGCGGCACGAGGGCGGTGTGCGGGATGGGCAGCCCGAGCGGGTGCCGGAAGAGCGCGGTGACCGCGAACCAGTCGGCGATCGCCCCCACCATCCCGGCCTCGGCACCGGCGTTGACGTAGCCCCAGACCCCGTCGCGCCCGTGGGTGAGGATGTAGATGACCGCCATGAGCAGCAGCAGCCCGGTCGCGACCATCCGCATCTGACGCAGCCCGGCGCGCCGGGAGGCGTCGTCCATGCGGTTCACGGTGGTCTCCACGGGTCCTCCTGGCAGGTATGCCGTCGGCACGGCTCACGGTGGGTCGGCGAGGGTCGAGCCTCACCCGCACCGCGCCACCAGCCTAATCCGACCACGAGGCGCCACCGAGCACCGTGGCCCGTGCCCGGAGGCGTCTCGACACTGACCGGGTCCACGGGGGCCAGCAGTCCCGCACCAGGGGGTTGTGGACAACTTCTGCGCGCGCGAGCCGGACCGGGGCAGGCTCAGGAGCATGAGCTTCGAAGACCTTCCCTCGGACTGGCCAGCCCGCGTGCTGGACGACCCGGTGCTCACCGCCGACGTCGTCGACCTCGTCGTCAGTGACGCCGACCGCAGCGCCGGCGCGCTCGGCTTCCTCCTGTGCCGCCCGGGCGGCACGCTCGCCCAGCCGGTCATGGTGGGCGACCTGGACCGCGAGGACCCGGTCGACGTCGTGACCCGGATGGTCGAGATCATCGCCGACCTGCCCGACACCCCCGGCTTCGTGCTGGCGATCGCCCGCCGCCGCGGGCTCGTCGACGACGCCGACCGCCGGGTGCACCAACGCGCGCTCGAGGCCTGCGAGGGTGCGGGCCTGACCCTCTGGGGCACCTACCTCGCGACGCACGCCGGGGTGAGCCTGCTACCGGTGGCCGCTGGCCTCGTGCCGCGCACCGGCGCGGCCTGAGCGGCGCACGACGACGAAAACCCGTGGCGCCCGCTGGTTACAGTGGGAGGCGTGCCCGAGCCCGACCGACGTCCCGACCCGGGCCGCGGTGACCGTGAGCGCAGACCGGCCCGCCGCCACGCGGAGGGCGAGCGCGGCAACCGCCCGCGCACGGACGGGGAGGGTCGCCGGGGCGGCCGTCGCGGGGGCGGCCAGCGCGGAGGTGACCAGCGCGGACGGCGCCCCGGCCGCGGTGGCGACGCCCGGCATACCCGATCGACCGAGGCCCACACCCGGGCGGTCGAGGCCCGTCGAGCCGCCCGACCGGCGCCGGAGGCCCTGCACTACCCGCCCGAGCTGCCCGTCAGCGAGCGCCGCGCCGACCTCCTCGCGGCCGTCCGTGACCACCAGGTCGTCATCGTCGCCGGCGAGACCGGCTCCGGCAAGACGACCCAGCTGCCCAAGATCTGCCTCGAGCTCGGCCGCGGCGTCGAGGGGATGATCGGCCACACCCAGCCACGCCGGATCGCCGCGCGGTCGGTCGCCGAGCGGGTGAGCGAGGAGCTGGGCGTCGACCTCGGCACGGTCGTCGGCTACCAGGTGCGCTTCACCGACGTCTCCAGCGACGACACCCTCGTCAAGGTCATGACCGACGGCATCCTGCTCTCGGAGCTGCAGCGCGACCGCGACCTGCGCCGCTACGACACGATCATCATCGACGAGGCCCACGAGCGCAGCCTCAACATCGACTTCATCCTCGGCTACCTCCGCCAGCTGCTGCCCCGCCGACCCGACCTCAAGGTCGTCATCACCTCGGCCACCATCGATGTCGAGCGGTTCGCCGCCTTCTTCGCCGACGCGCAGGGGGAGCCGGCCCCGGTCATCGAGGTCTCCGGTCGGACCTTCCCCGTCGAGGTGCGCTACCGCCCGCTCGTCCGCGAGGGTGCGCCGGCCAAGGACGGCTCCGCCACGCAGGTCGAGGTCGACCAGGTCACCGGGGTCGTCGACGCGGTGGAGGAGCTGTGGACCGAGGCGTCGGGCCGCGACGGCGCGGGCGAGGACGTCCTCGTCTTCTGCTCCGGCGAGCGCGAGATCCGCGACGTCTGCGATGCGCTCACCGGCCTGGACCTGCCCGGCACCGAGGTGCTGCCGCTCTACGGTCGCCTCTCGGCCGCCGAGCAGCACCGTGTCTTCTCGCGGCACGCCGGACGCCGCATCGTCGTCTCCACCAATGTCGCCGAGACCTCGCTCACCGTGCCCGGGATCCGGTATGTCGTGGACACCGGCACCGCGCGCATCAGCCGCTACAGCCAGCGGCTCAAGGTGCAACGGCTCCCCATCGAGCCGATCAGCCAGGCCTCGGCCAACCAGCGCGCCGGGCGGTGCGGCCGCCTCGCCGACGGCATCGCGATCCGGCTCTACGCCGAGGAGGACTTCGCGGCCCGGCCGGAGTTCACCGACCCCGAGATCCTGCGCACCAACCTCGCCAGCGTCATCCTGCAGATGACCAGCCTCGGGCTGGGTGACATCGAGAAGTTCGGCTTCCTCGAGCCCCCCGACTCCCGCCAGGTCGCCGATGGCGTCCGCCTGCTCACCGAGCTGCAGGCCATCGACCCCACGGCCCCGGCGCACCTGCCCCGCAAACGGCTCACCGCCTACGGGCGGGCGATCGTCCGCCTCCCGGTCGACCCGCGGCTGGCCCGGATGCTCCTCGAGGCCGAGCGCCAGGGCGCGCTCAAGGAGGTCCTCGTCGTCGTCGCGGCGCTGTCCATGCAGGACGTCCGCGAGCGACCGGCCGACCACCAGCAGCAGGCCGACCAGGCGCACGCGCGCTTCCGTCGGGTGGGCGGCGCGACCGGCCCGCCTGGGCGCCAGCAGGAGGGCGGCGGGTCCGCCAAGGACGTCGTCGACAGCGACTTCCTCGTCATTCTCAACCTCTGGCGCTACCTCCAGCGGCAGCAGAAGGACCTCTCCGGCAGCGCCTTCCGCCGGATGTGCAAGGCCGAGTTCCTGCACTACCTGCGGGTCCGTGAGTGGCAGGACCTCCACACCCAGCTCAAGCGCGCGGCCAAGCAGCTCGGCCTCGAGGTCAACCAGCACCCGGCCAACCCCGACCAGGTGCACTCCTCCCTGCTCACCGGGCTGCTGTCCAACGTCGGGATGTGGGAGCGGGAGGCCCGGGCCTACCTCGGCGCCCGCAACGCCCGCTTCGTGCTGCAGCCCGGCTCGGTGCTGCACCGCACCAACCCGGACTGGGTCATGAGCGCCGAGCTGGTGGAGACGACCCGGCTCTGGGCGCGCACCAACGCCGTCATCGACCCGGCCTGGGTCGAGCGCGCCGCCACGCACCTCGTCAAGCGGTCCTACAGCGAGCCGCGCTGGTCACGCTCGGCGGGCTCGGCCGTCGCCGACGAGCGGGTGACGCTCTACGGCATACCCCTCGTTGCCGGGCGCACCGTGCCCCTCGGCCGGATCGACCCGGAGACCGCGCGCGACCTCTTCATCCGCCAGGGGCTGGTGGAGGAGGACTGGGACACCCGGCACGAGTTCTTCCACGCCAACCGTCGCCTCGTCAAGGAGCTCGGGCAGCTCGAGGCGCGGGCCCGGCGGCGCGACATCCTCGTCGACGACGAGACGCTGGTGGAGTTCTACGACGAGCGCATCCCTGCCGAGGTGATCTCCGGCACCCACTTCGACACCTGGTGGAAGACCGCCCGCGCGAGCGACCCCGGTCTGCTCACCTTCACCGAGGACCTGCTCGTCGGGGACGCCGGGGAGACCGTCAGCGCCCAGGACTTCCCGACCGGGTGGCGCCAGGACGAGCTGACGTTCGGCCTCACCTACCAGTTCGAGCCCGGCGCCGACGCCGACGGCGTGACGGTGCACCTGCCGGTCGAGGTGCTCAACCAGGTGACCGCCGAGGGCTTCGACTGGCTCGTCCCCGGGATGCACGAGGAGCTGGTCACGGCACTCGTCAAGGCGCTGCCCAAGGACATCCGGCGCAACTTCGTGCCCGCGCCGGACCACGCGCGCGCGGCGCTGCGGGGTATGCGGGAGGCCGGGTCGGTCGGTGTCGTCCCCGTGCGCGAGGCGCTCGCCGAGGAGCTCACCCGGCGTGGGCTGGTCCGGGTGTCGCCCAAGGACATGGACTGGGCGCGGGTGCCCGACCACCTGCGGATGACCTTCCGGGTCGAGCGGGCCGTGCACGCGGGGGAGGACCGGGCAGGACGTCAGGGTCGTGCCGACGGCCAGGGCTCGGGCCAGGGGGAGGGCTCGGGACCGGGCTCCCGGGGCCCCCGGTCCGGGAAGGGCCGTCGGGGCCGCGGTCGGGTCGAGGTGCTGGGCGAGGGCAAGGACCTCGCGGTGCTGCAGGAGCAGCTGGCCGGGGCGGTCCGGACCACCATGGCCGCGGCCGCCTCGGGGGTCGAGCGCACCGGGCTCACGTCCTGGCCCGCCGATCTGGACCCGCTGCCCGAGACCTTCAGCCGGCAGGTGGGTCCGCGGGAGGTGCAGGGCTACCCCGCGCTGGTGGACACCGGTGAGGCCGTGGACGTGCGCGTCCTGGCGACCCGGTCGGAGGCGGACCGCGAGACGCTGCGCGGGGTGCGCCGGCTCCTGCTGCTCGGCACCACCCCGCCGTGGAAACGGCTGCTCGCGCTGCTCACCAACGCCCAGAAGCTCTCCCTCGGCCACAACCCCCACGGCTCGGTGCCCGCTCTCCTCGAGGACGCGCTCGCCGCGGCGGTCGACTCGGTCGTCGCCGAGCAGCCCGGTGCCGGGGTGCGGACCCCGGCGCAGTTCGAGGTGGCGCTGACCGGGGTGCGGCAGCAGAGCGTGCCCCGGGTGCTGGAGATCGTGGAGTCGCTCGTGCCGATCCTCGACACCGCGCGGGAGGTGTCGCTGCGCCTGCAACGCCTCGACGCCCCGGCGGCGGCCGACCTGGCCACCGACCTCCGGCGCCAGCTCGACGCGCTCGTGCGCCCGGGCTTCGTCACCGAGGTGGGGTATGCCCGGCTGCCGCGCATGGTGGTGTGGCTGCGCGCCATGACCGAGCGCCTCGACAAGGGCGTCCAGGACCTGCCGCGCGATCGCGCACGGATGGAGGAGGTGGCCGTCGTGGAGCGCGAGCTCGCCGACTTCCTCGACGCCCTCCCGCCGCACCGGCGCCACGACCCGGACGTCCGCGAGATCGTCTGGTCGGTGCAGGAGCTGCGCGTCTCGCTCTTCGCCCAGCGCCTCGGCACCCCGGCGCCGGTCTCGGCGAAACGGATCTACGCCGCCATGGACCGCGCCGAGTCCGCCCCCTGAGCTCTCACCCACACCACTCCCACCCCTCCACCCCCTCACACCTTCCACCCCCACCGAGCGTCGCAGATGGTCGCCCCTGACCCGACCGAGCGTCGCAGATGGTTGCCCCTGGCCCGACCGGGCGCCGCAGATGGTTGCCCCTGACCCGACCGAGCGTCGCAGATGGTTGCCGTGCACCTCCGCTGGCTGGTCTGGCACAGTCGGAGTATGTCTTCCACCGACCCGACCCATCACGACCTGTCGACCGACCCCGAGCTCGGCGACTGGCGGGTCGTCCTCGGCACGCTGCAGACCCGGCTGCTCACCGGGGACTTCGCATCGGGCGCCCGGATCGCCGGCCGCATCGCGCAGGTCGCCGACGAGCTCGGCCACCACCCCGACCTCGACCTGCGCTACCCGCACCTCACGATCAGCACGGTCAGCCATGACGTCGGTCGACTCACGAGCCGTGACCGCGACCTCGCGCTGGCGATCAGCCGGATCGCCCGCGAGGAAGGGGTCGAGGCCGCACCGCACGAGGTGAGCGCCCTCGAGATCGCCCTGGACGTCCTCGACGCGCCCGCGGTGGAACCCTTCTGGGCGGCGGTCCTGGGCTATGAGCAGGACGGTGAGCACCAGCTCGCCGACGGCGCCGCCCGGCACGCGACGATGTGGTTCCAGCAGATGGGCGAGCCCCGCCCCGGGCGCGGCCGCTTCCACCTCGACATCAACGTCCCGCACGACATCGCCCGTCAGCGGGTCGACGCCGCCCTCGCGGCCGGTGGGCGTCTGGTCACCGACGAGTTCGCGCCCTCCTGGTGGGTCCTGGCCGACGTCGAGGGCAACGAGGTCTGCGTCTGCACCTGGCAGGGGCGGGACGACAGCGGCGAGCCCGGGGTATGACGTTGCTCGTCGGACTCTCCGGCGGCATCGGCTCGGGCAAGTCGACGGTGTCGGCGCAGCTCGCCTCGCTCGGTGCCGTCGTCGTCGACGCCGACGCCGTGGCGCGTGAGGTGGTCGCGCCGGGCACCCCTGCGCTGGCGCAGATCAGGGAGAGGTTCGGGCCGGGCGTCATCGCCGAGGACGGCTCGCTCGACCGCCCCGCCCTCGCGCAGGAAGTTTTCGGTGACGAGGGCGCGCGCCGCGACCTCGAGGGCATCACGCACCCGCGCATCCGGCGTCGGTCGGCCGAGCTCATCGCCGCCGCGCCGCAGGACGCGGTGGTGGTCCACGACATACCCCTGCTCGTCGAGCTCGGCCTCGCAGCCGACTACGCGCTGACCGTGATCGTCGACGTCCCCGAGACCGAGCGGCTGCGCCGTCTCGTGGAGCTGCGCGGCATGGACGAGGCTGCGGCGCGCGCCCGGATCCGGGCCCAGGCCGGTGACGCCGAGCGGGCGGAGGCGGCCGACGTGCTGCTCGACAACTCGACCTCGCCGCAGGACCTGCACGGGAGGGTGGGTGAGCTGTGGTCGCACCGGCTGCTGCCCTTCCGCGACAACCTCCAGGCAGGGCGGCCCAGCCACCCGGGCCCGGTGAGTCCCACCACCCAGGTGTCCGACCCGGTGCTGGCGAGGCTGCTCGCCCGCGTCGAGGCCGGGGTGGGGGAGCCCGTCGCACCGAACTCCACCGCCCCGACGAGCGACCCCCTCGACCTCGCCGGGATCATGAGCGACCTCCACCTGCTCGACGACCCCCGCGTCCGGCAGCGGCTGGCTCGGCGAGGGCTGCTCGTGCAGGCCGACGAAAACGTCACCGACGTCGGGCGCGACACGCACGCCGCCGGCCCCACCGGGCGCGTGATCGCGTCCGCCGACCCCGCCCTGCCGGTGCGGCTGCGCCTGCACGGCCGGGAGAACGGCTAGGCCAGGGCCAGCGCCCGACCCGGAGGTCGGGCGAGCCGGTCAGTCCTCGGTCGGCGCGGTGAGGCCCAGGTGCTCGGCGGCCGGGGGAGCCTCCTGCCCGAGCACGTGCTCGGCGAGGAAGGCACTCACGACGGAGTACCACACCCGGGCGTGCTGGGGGCTCGCGATCCAGTGGTTCTCCTGCGGGAAGTAGAGGAACCGGTGCGGCGTGGTCCCGTCCTCCGCCTGCGGGAGCCCGGAGCGCGAGAGCAGCTCGTACCACAGCCGCAGACCCTCCCCGATCGGCACGCGGTAGTCCTTGTCGCCGTGGATGACGAGCATCGGCGTGACGATCTGCTCGACGAAGCGGTGCGGGCTGTTCTCCTCGCTCATCCGCGCCGTCATCTCGCGCTGCCAGTAGAACGCGGCGTCCGTCGTCGGCCCGAAGCCGTCCAGCGCCCACAGCGAGGCGTGCGTGACGATCGCGCGGAAGCGGTCGGTATGCCCGGCCACCCAGTTGGCCATGTAGCCGCCGAACGACCCGCCCATCGCCGCCGTCCGGTCGGCGTCGATGTCGGCCCGCTCCACGGTGGCGTCGGTGATCGCCATGAGGTCGGTATACGGCGCCTGGCCCCACGCGCCCCACCCGCGTCGCACGAACTCCTGCCCGTAGCCGGTCGACAGCGCCGGGTCCGGGAGGAGCACGGCATACCCCTGGGCGGTCATGAGCCACGGGTTCCACCGCCACGTCCAGGCGTTCCACGACCCGAGCGGGCCGCCGTGGATCCACAACAGCAGCGGGTGGCCCGACTCCTGCTCGGGCTCTCCCTCGGGCAGCGCGAGCCAGGCGCGCACCCGGGAGCCGTCCTCGGCGGTCGTCTCGACCTCCTCCAGACGCCCGGGGATCGTCGGCCGCTCCACCGGGCCGGGCAGCGGCGTCACCTCACCGGAGGCGAGATCGAGGCGCACCACCTCGGGCGGGAAGAGGTAGGAGGAACGCACGCCGTAGGCGGTCGCGCCGTCGGGGGAGAGCACGAGGTCGCTCCAGGCGGCGTCGTCGTGGGTGAGCTGCTCGACCGCGCCGCTCTCCACGTCGATCCGGAAGACCGGGCGGCGTCCGTCGCTGTCGGCCAGGGCGAGCACCGCAGCGCCGTCGGGGGTCCACGCGACCGGCGTGGCCCAGCGGTCCCAGTCGTGGGCGAGCGGGGTGGTCTCACCGGTCCGGGTGTCCATGAGGTGCAGGCGCGGGTGCGGCGGGCGGTCGGGGGCGGTGATCTCGCCGAGGACGACCACGGCGCGGGTGCCGTCCGGGCTCACCGGGCCGGCGTGACCCTCGCCGTCGTCGAGGTCGAGCAGGGTGCGGAGCTCGCCGGTCTCGATGTCGATCCGCCCGATGGCCTCGCGCAGGTCCGCCCGGCCCATCGGCACCGTCACACCGACGAGCGCGAAGCCGCCGTCGGGGGAGAGCACCGGGTGCGGCTCGTGCAGGGGAGCGTGCTGGCCACCAGTGAGCAGCCGCAGGTGCACCTCGCCCGCCCGGTCGCTCGTCCCGGGCAGCGGGGCCAGCGCCTCGGCCTCCTCGGCGCCGCCCTCGTCGGCGGAGCTCTGCGCGTCCGGCCCGGGGGTGGGGCCGTCCTCGAGGGCGAAGACCTGCGGGACGTCCGGGCCGAGGTCGTGGTCCCAGAACCGGATCGGGTAGGTCGAGTGCAGGATGGCGTCGACCTTGGCGGTCGTCCGGCCCTCGTGCAGGCTCGCGTGCTGCGCCTCGGTCGTGGCTCCGGGGAGCAGGCCCGCGACCACGAGGGTGCGGTCCGCCTCGCGCGCGCACACGACACCCGACACGCCACCGGGGCGGCTGAGCACGATGCGCGCCTCACCGCCGTGGGCGGGGATCTGCCACAGCGCGGACCGCGGCTTGTCCTCCTCGGCGTCCGGGTCGGGCCGGGCGGAGGTGAAGTAGAGGTCCCCGGTGGCGCTGAACGCCGCGCCCGCCTCACCCTTGGCGCTGCGCGTGATCCGGTATGCCGCCCGCTCGCCCGCGGGGTCGACCTCCCACAGGGCCGATACGTAGCCGGTGCCGGCCCGGTTGAGGGTGGCGACCGAGGTCACCAGCCGGGAGCCGTCGGCGCTCAGGGCCAGACCCGAGACCCGGGGGAGCGCGACATAATGGGACAGGTCGTGGAACGAGGTCTCCGGTGACGTCATACCCCGTTCCTATCATCTGCGGCGCGCGTCCTCGCACACCCCTGACCAGTCGTGGAATCCTGCACCGCCCCCGCGCGTTGACGACACCAGACCCGAGAGGAGACACCGTGACGACGCACTCGCCACTGTTCCGGCTGGAGGCCGACGCCGCACGCCAGCCCCAGCCCGCCCCCCTGCTGCTGATGTCGCTGGAGGGCTTCCTCGACGCCGGCCAGGTGCGGTCCAGCCTGGCCGACCACCTGCTCGACACCCTCGAGCACGAGGTGGTCGCGACCTTCGAGGTCGACGAGCTTGTCGACTACCGCTCGCGCCGACCGCTCATGACCTTCGACTCCGACCACTACACCGACTACGACGACCCCTCGCTCGTGCTCTACCGGATGGTCGACGCCGCGGGCGAGCCGTTCCTGCTGCTGCACGGTGTGGAGCCGGACTACCGCTGGGAGGCCTTCATCGAGGCCGTGCGCCAGCTCGGGCTCGCCTTCGGGGTGCGTCGCATGGTCAGCGCCCACGGCATCCCCATGGCGGTGCCGCACACGCGCCCGGTCGGCACGACCCGCTTCGCCAGCGACCGGTCCGTGCTCGGCGACTACACGCCGATCTTCGGGCAGGTGCGCATCCCCTCCAGCGTCGACTCGCTGCTGCACCTGCGGCTGGCCGAGTCCGGCCTGCTCACCATGGGCGTGGCCGTGCACGTGCCGCACTACCTCGCCGAGACGCAGTTCGGCGACGCGGTGGTCGCCGCGGCGGACGCCGTGATGGACCTCAGCGGGCTCGTGCTGCCGACGGCCGACCTCGTCGCCATGGCCGGGGTGACCCGCGGCCGCATCGAGGAGGAGCTGGCCAGCAATGACGAGGCCCGCGAGGTCGTCGAGGGGCTGGAGAAGAGGTACGACCACTTCATCGAGGGCCAGCGACGCAAGAGCCTGCTCGCGGCCGAGGTGGCCAACCTGCCCAGCGCCGAGGAGATCGGTGCCCAGCTCGAGGCCTTCCTGCGCGACCCGGAGTCTGTGGAGGACGAGGACGGCCCGGCTGCCCCGACCGAGGATCAGGACGGCGGAGGCAGGTCGTAGCGCGGTCCGCTCGGCGCGTCCTTCGCGGGCGTCCGCGGTGGGGCCGAGCGCGGGTCCAGCGTGTAGGTCGAAGGATCCGGTCCCGCCTCGGCGGTGGCCGGGCCGCGCCGCACCAGCAGCGCCAGGGCCGCGCAGACCAGACCCAGGGGCAGGAGCACCAGACCCAGGGTGAGCCCGGTGCCGCCGCGCAGCCCGGTGGGGGCGGTCGCGGGGGCGTAGGGACCGGCGAAGACCGCGTCCTCGGTGTCGCAGACGAGCGGCCCCGTGGAGCCGCCGAGCTCGGGTCCCGTGCGGGCGACCTCGTGGAAGTCCTCGCCGGAGACCCGCACCGTGAAGTCCTCCACCGGGCGCAGCAGGACCGTGTCGTCGACCGTGCAGACCGCCTCGGCGCGGGTCTGCGGCGAGCGCGACCAGACCGACATCCCCTCCTCCGGCACCGCGACCTCCTGGCCCCGCACCACCCCGACGAGGTCGCTGGACGCGCGCCCCGACGTGCCGACCGCTCCGAGGGCGAGCAGCACCACCCCGGCGAGGCTGAGGAGCGCGGCCATCGGCCAGAGCAGGCGGACGCCCGGCACCCGCTGTCGTGACGTCATACCGCGCAACCTAACGCACCGCGTGTCAGGATGAGGCGCAACGCAATGACCCCAAGACGTGAGGAGATGACGTGGCTGGACGCGAGTCCGAGGTAGTGACCACGAACAACGCGGAGGCCGAGAAGGACGGCCCGCTGGACTCGGTGGCGAACGCCTTCGTCGGCAAGCTGCTCGACTTCGGGGTGGACGGCATCGGGCCGCTGCAGTCCTCCAGCGAGGCGCTTGCCCGGGTCCGCAAGGAGCACGGCGGCAACAGCGACAAGGTCATCGACGAGATCGTCTCCGAGCACATCAAGAAGGCCGCGGTCGGTGGCTT
This sequence comes from Serinicoccus profundi, assembly GCF_008001015.1. Classification (NCBI taxonomy): domain Bacteria; kingdom Bacillati; phylum Actinomycetota; class Actinomycetes; order Micrococcales; family Ornithinimicrobiaceae; genus Serinicoccus; species Serinicoccus profundi. The sequence goes on from NZ_CP042862.1 coordinate 1,161,651, forward strand.
CCTCACCGGTGTCGGTGGCATCTTCACGATGCCGGTGGCGATCCCGGTCAACGTGCTGGAGTTCTACACCCTCGCCACCCGCATGGTCGCGGCGATCGCCGAGGAGCGGGGGTATGACGTGACCGACAAGGCCGCGCGGGCCGCCGTGCTGCTCTCCCTGGTCGGCGCGGACGCCGACGAGCTCATGCGCAAGGCGGGCGTCTCCACGGCTGCCGGTCTCACCGGCTCCGGACGGCTCGCCCGGCTGGCGACGTCGCGGCTGCCCAAGGCGGCCGCGATGATGGTCAACAAGGCGGTCGGCTTCCGGCTGCTCACCACGGTCGGCGGCAAGGCGCTCGGCCGGGTCATCCGCTTCGTGCCCGTCGCGGGCGGCGTCATCGGGGCCGGCCTGGACGGCTACCTCATGAAGCGCATCGCCGACCACGCGCGCCAGGAGTTCACGCCGCGCACGGCGGCGGGCACCCAGCCCGGCTGAGAGTTATCCACAGATTGCGAGCGGGTCCGCCACGGCGGGCCCGCTCGCGGCACGCTGGGGGTATGACCACACACGAGCCCGGGGGGCGCTCGTCGGACCCCGCCATCCCCGCACACCACACCACCACCTCACCCGCGCCGCTCCGTCTCAGCGGTGCCGCCCAGCTCCTGGCCGTGCTGCCGCAGCTGCTCGGCTACCGCCTCGAGCGGAGCATCGTCGTCGTCGTGACGGGCCTGGACCCGGTCACGTCGATGGCCGAGATGACCTTCACCGGCCGGGTCGACCTGCCGGAGACCGAGCATCTCGACGAGGCCCTCCAACGCTTGCGCTTCGCGGTGCAGCAGGCGGCGGACGCGTGGCCGGGGGTCACCCTCCTCGCGGTCTACGGCATCGACCTGCCCCAGGACGAGAGCGGGGAGGTGCAGGCGCAGGCGACCGAGGGGCTGCTGTCCGCCGCGCAGCGCCTCGCCGAGGAGACCGGCACCCACGTGCACGAGCTCATGCTCGTCCGCGACGGCTCGCGCGAGCTCTGCCGGGTGATCGACTCCGGTGATCATGTGGAAGCGCCGCTGCGCCGCTGGGAGGCGGCCCCGCAACCGCAGGACGTCCCCGTCGCGGCAGACCTCGTCCTGCGCGGACGTTCGGCCCTGCCCTCGAGGTCCGCGCTGGCGGCCTCCGTGCGCCGTCGCGACGAGGCGGCAGCCCGGGCGAGCGCCGTGGCCCTGGCGGTGCTGGACCTCGCTCCCGAGCGGATCGACCTCGGCCACACCCTGTCCGCTCTCGGCGAGTGGGTGGCCTGCGGCGAGGAGCCGAGCGCGCGGGACCGCGCGGCGATCGCGCTCATGCTGCACGACCGTGAGGTGCGCGACGCCGTGCTCGCCCGCTGGCTGCCCGAGCTCGACTGGGTCGACGTGGCCCGGACGCCGGAGGACCTCGTGGCGGTGGTGGCAGACCTGCGGGCGTGGCCGGCGACGGCATACCGGGAGGGTCTGGACCGCCTGCTGGTGCTGGTCTCCCGGGTGCCGTACCCGCTCGGCGGTCCGCTGCTCACCATCGCCGCGATGGTGGCGTGGACGCGCGGCGACGGGACGCTCGCCAACGAGGCCTGCGACCTCGCGCTGGAGATCGACCCCGACTCGCGGCTCGCCGGTCTCCTGCGGCAGGCGCTCGACGTCGGGCTGCGGCCCCCTCGCGGCAGGACCGCGGGACGCGCCGCGCGCCGCTCGGGAGGGCGACCTGCGGCGTGAGGTGTAACCTCGCGGAAACGTCCATCACCCGGAGGAGGTCGCGCTCTCGTGTCGATCATCGTTGGCTACATCCCGACCCGCGAGGGCCGTGCGGCCCTGGTCGCGGCCCGCACGGAGGCGTTGCTGCGCAAGGTGAAACTCATCGTCGTCAACTCCCACCGGGGCGGGCGTGACTTCGACGCGGGGGAGGCGCGACGTTTCGAGGAGGAGCTGGCCAGCGTGGGGGCCGATCTCGACAGCGCCGGCATCGAGCACGAGGTGCGCGCCCTCGCCCGCGGCAACGAGCCCGCCGAGGACCTCATCGAGGTCGCCACGGAGAGCGAGGCCGACCTCATCATCATCGGCCTGCGCCGACGCACGCCCATCGGCAAGCTCATCCTGGGGTCCAACGCCCAGCGGATCCTGCTGGAGGCGCAGTGCCCGGTGCTTGCCGTCAAGGCCGGCGAGAGCGACTGATCCACGGTCCGTCCGTGGACCGTCGCTCGGGTGCCGGGCCCGTCCTTGACGGGCCCGGGGGGACCCGGGGAATGTGCGTGAGGGCGTTCAGGTTTTATAATGGTGGGAGCCGAGTGCCGCATCCGGCACCACTCACCACTTCTTCACCCGCGTCGGGCTCCCTCATGCCCCGGCTGCGACACACCTGCAGCGTCAGAAAGAGTTGGTTCACCCCGTGACAGCCAGGACCACCCGCACGAGCACTCCCGAACTGCCCCCCGCCTTCGAGCACGAGGCCCTGCGCGCCCTCCTGGTCACCGGGACCGAGCAGGGGTATGTCGAGGCCGAGCAGGTGAAGACTGCCCTCGAGGCGGCTGACGTCACGGCTGCCGCGACGCAGAAGAAGGTGCTGCGCGTCTTCAGCGACCAGGCGATCGAGGTGCGTGCCACCGAGCCTGCCCCCGCCCGCAAGCGCACCACGCGCAAGGCCGCTCCCAAGACCGCGGCCAAGTCCGGAGCCACCACGTCGACCAAGAGCAGCGCGAGCTCGACGACCAAGAGCGCGTCCACCACCTCGACGGCCAAGACGTCCGCAGCCGCCAAGAGCGCGACGCCCAAGGCGGCCCCCAAGACCGCGGCGACCAAGACCACGGCCGCCAAGACCACCGCAGCCAAGACCTCGGGGACCACCCGCGCCGCGTCCACCGCGGCTGCCGGCTCGTCGTCCACGACGACGCCCGCCGCGCCCGCCAAGGGCCGCGGCCGCAAGAAGAAGGACGTCGTCGAGGAGATCGTCGGGGCCGACACCCCGGAGGAGGCCGAGGTCGAGGAGGCGGAGGAGGTCGAGGAGACCCCCGAGGCCGCCAAGACCAAGACGCCCGCCACCAAGGGTGATGAGGACAGCTTCACCCTCTCGACCGCGGATGACGACGACGCCCCGGCGCAGCAGGTCGTCACCGCCGGCGCCACGGCCGACCCGGTCAAGGACTACCTCAAGCAGATCGGCAAGGTCGCCCTCCTCAACGCCGAGCAGGAGGTCGAGCTCGCCAAGCGCATCGAGGCCGGCCTCTTCGCCGAGGAGAAGCTCAACTCGGGGGAGAAGATCGAGGCCAAGCTCAAGCGTGAGCTCTGGTGGATCTCCAACGACGGCAAGAACGCCAAGAACCACCTGCTCGAGGCCAACCTGCGCCTCGTCGTGTCCCTGGCCAAGCGCTACACCGGCCGCGGCATGCTCTTCCTGGACCTCATCCAGGAGGGCAACCTCGGTTTGATCCGCGCGGTCGAGAAGTTCGACTACACCAAGGGCTACAAGTTCTCGACCTACGCCACGTGGTGGATCCGGCAGGCCATCACTCGCGCCATGGCCGACCAGGCCCGCACCATCCGCATCCCGGTGCACATGGTCGAGGTCATCAACAAGCTGGCCCGTGTGCAGCGTCAGATGCTCCAGGACCTCGGGCGCGAGCCCACCCCGGAGGAGCTGGCCGCCGAGCTGGACATGACCCCGGAGAAGGTCGTCGAGGTCCAGAAGTACGGCCGCGAGCCGATCTCCCTGCACACCCCGCTCGGCGAGGACGGCGACAGCGAGTTCGGTGACCTCATCGAGGACTCCGAAGCCGTGGTGCCCGCGGACGCCGTCTCCTTCACGCTGCTCCAGGAGCAGCTGCACTCTGTCCTCGACACGCTCTCCGAGCGCGAGGCCGGCGTGGTGTCGATGCGCTTCGGTCTCTCCGACGGCCAGCCCAAGACGTTGGACGAGATCGGCAAGGTCTACGGCGTCACCCGCGAGAGGATCCGCCAGATCGAGTCCAAGACGATGAGCAAGCTGCGCCACCCGTCGCGCTCCCAGGTGCTGCGCGACTACCTGGACTGACCCGCGACTCTCGGCATACCTCGGTCGGCTGCGGGCCGGTGATAGGCGCGGACGAGCTCAGCGCCGATGCGGGCCAGCCGTGCCCGCACGTCCTCAGGTTCGATGACCGTGACCGTGTCGCCCCACCCGGCCAGCTGCTGAGCGATCTCCTGCGCGGTCGACGCGGCGACGCGCAGGCGGACGTGATCCCCGTCGGTGGCCTCCACCAGGCAGTGGCGACCGAACTGACGTCGCAGCACCCAGAGATGGCGCGTCGGCAGCTCGATGAGGGCGGTGGTGGAGGACCGCTGCCGCTCCACGTCCGCCACCACCCGTGCCCAGGCTTCGGCCACGGTGACGTCCTCCGGTAGCTCGAAGTGGGTGTCGGTGATCACGACATCGGTGATGCGGTCGAGGCGGAAGGTCCGGATGCCGGTTCGCGTGCCGGCGAGGAGGTACCACAGCCCGTCCTTGTCGACCAGGCCATAAGGGTCCACGCTGCGACGCGTTCCCTGCCCGGTCCGGTCGACGTAGCTCAGCTGGATGCGGAGGCGGGCGACGACCGCCTCCTGCAGCGGGCGGTGGAGGTCCGGGATCGCCGCTGCCGTCCCGCTCCACGGCACCGGGTCGACCAGCACGGCTTCTCCGGCGCGCTCGGCATCCTCGCGGAAAGTGGTCGGCAGCGCGCGGAGCAGCTTGCGCGCCGCGGAGACCACCGCAGCGTCGGCCACCGGTCCGAGGGCCAGGAAGAGGGCGTTGGCCTCCGTCGAGGTGAGCCCGCTGAGGTCGGTTCGTCCTCCGCCGACCAGCGACCAGCCACCTCCACGGCCTCGCTGGGGGTAGACCGGGACACCTGCCGACGACAACGCCACCAGGTCCCGGCGGGACGTGGCCACCGAGACCTCCAGCTCGTGGGCGAGGTCGGCCGCCGTCATGCGTCCTCGGGTCTGGAGCAGCAGGACTGTGGCCACCAGTCTGTCTGCGCGCATCCGAGGATCCGTCCGGGGAAGTAGTCAGTAGATGAGCACTTTGTCCTGGAGCATAGCGTGCATGTTCACAGGACTGACCAACGTCAACTACATCGCGGACGACGTGGCCGCGGCGGCCCAGTGGTATGCGCGCGTGCTCGGGGTGGAGCCGTACTTCGTCCGCCCCGAGACCGGCCCGCCCGGGTACGTGGAGTTCCGTGTCGGCGACGCGCAGGACGAGCTGGCCATCATGGACCGGAGGTACGCCGGACCGCTCCGATCTGGCGACCGGGGAGCCGGAGTGCTCGTCTACTGGCACGTCGAGGACGTCGCCGCGGTTCTCCGCGCCCTCGTGGAGGCGAAGGCCACGGAGTACGACCCCGTGGTCGACCGCGGGAGCGGGTTCAGCACCGCGTCCGTCGTCGACCCGTTCGGCAACCTGCTCGGGCTGATGCACAGCCCCCACTATCGAGAGGTCAGCGCGAGCTCCCCGACTCCCGCCACTGCCGCTCGAAGGGCAGCCGCCAGGTGAAGGGCGTGATGAGCTGGTGGATCTGGTTGGGGCCCCACGAGCCCTTCTGGTAGGGCCGCACCACCGGCGGGTTGTCGAGCAGCGGCTGGCTGATCTCCCACAGCCGCTCGATGCCCGAGGCGGAGACGAAGAGCGTGCGGTCGCCGCGGGCGGCGTCGTAGATGAGCCGCTCGTAGGCCTCCAGCACGTTGCCCGCCCAGTCGGTGTCCTGCATCGAGAACTGCATCGACAGCTTGTCCAGCTTCATGCCCGGGCCGGGGCGCTTGCCGTAGAAGCTCAGCGACATCCGGGCCCGGTCCGCGAGGTCGAAGGTCAGGTGGTCGGGGCCGTGGTCGCCGACGCCCGAGCCGGGCGGGAACATCGACTGGGGCGGCTCGCGGAAGGCGATGGAGATGATCCGGGCCCCCTCGGCCAGCTGCTTGCCGGTGCGCAGGTAGAACGGCACCCCCGCCCAGCGCCAGTTGTCCACGAAGCACTTGAGCGCGACGAAGGTCTCGGTCTGGCTGTCCTCCTTGACGCCCGGCTCCTCGCGGTAGCCGACGTACTGCCCGCGGACGACGTCGCCGGGCTCCAGCGGCAGCATCGAGCGGAACACCTTGTTCTTCTCCCGGCTGATCGCCAACGGCTCGAGGGAGGTGGGCGGCTCCATCGCCGTGAACGCCAGGATCTGGAAGAGGTGGGTGACGACCATGTCCCGGTAGGCACCGGTCTGCTCGTAGAAGTCGCCCCGCTGAGAAAGCCCCAGCGTCTCCGGCACGTCGATCTGGATGTGGTCGATGTGGTTGCGGTGCCAGATCGGCTCGAACAGCCCGTTGGCGAAGCGGAAGGCGAGGATGTTCTGCGCCGGCTCCTTGCCCAGGAAGTGGTCGATCCGGAAGAGCTGCTCCTCGTCGAAGACCTCGTGCAGCTGCCGGTTGAGCTCGACCGCCGAGGCGTAGTCGGTGCCGAACGGCTTCTCCATGATGATCCGGCTGCGCTCCACCAAGCCCGCCTCGGCGATGGTGCCCACCGCCTTGAGCGCGGCCCGGGGCGGCACCGAGAGGTAGTGCAGGCGCAGCGGCTCGCCCCCACCGAGTTCCTCCTCCGAGCGGTCCACGGCAGCCCGGAGAGCTTCTGGTCCTGCCGAGCCCGGCACGTAGTCGAGGTGCTGGGCGAAGTCCCGCAGCGAGGAGTCCTCGCAGTCCCGGGTGCTGAACTCCGCCACCGCGTCGATGGCCAGGTCGCGGAACTCCTCGACCGACAGGTCGTCCAGCGACGTGCCGACGACGCGCAGGTCGTCGACGAGCCCGGAGAGGAAGAGGTGGAGCAGGCCCGGGATGAGCTTGCGGCGGGCCAGGTCGCCGGTCGCACCGAAGAGGACGACGGTCATGGGTGCTGTCATAGGGCACCACTCTGGCTGCTCGGGCGCCCGAGCGCCACCTGCCGTGAGACGGGAGAGGCGACGGGCCTCGCTCAGCGGCGCAGCAGCCGCCCCACGCGCTCGCGCACCCCCTCCACCCCGCTGCGGGGGATGAGGACGGCGTTGACGCGTTGGTTCCAGGGAGAGGTATGCCGCACCTCGTCCACCACGGTGCGGACGTCCTCGCCCATCCGGGTCGCCTGCTCCTCGGTCAGCGTGCCGGGTGCGGCATACCTCGAGCGCTCCAGGGTCGCGGTCGCCCGACCGAGCGCCTCGTCGCCGCTGTGCTCCATGGTCGTGCCGCGCAGGTAGTGGCGGTGCATGACGCGGGGGCTGCGCTCCGGCGGCGTGTCGATGCCGAGATCGCCCAGCGACCGGGTGAGCAGCTGCCACTCGCCCTCGATGCGCTCGGCGGCGGTCGTGGCCGAGCGGACCCCGGACTGCCGGTGCCGTCGACCGGCCAGCGGCAGGATCGTCGCGAGGAGCGCGAGGACCAGCAGCGCCACCAGTGCGCGGAGCACCGTCGGCAGCAGGTCGCCGAGCCGGTCCAGCAGCGTGGGGTCGGCCGGCGCGGGGGCGGCCGTCGGCTCGGCGGTCGGCGTGAGCTCCTGCGGGATGGTCTGCGTGCTCGGGCCGGCGTCGCCCTCCTCGGTCGAGCGCGCGTAGGCCGGCGGGGTGCCGGCGCGGACCCCCGGCGTCGGCTCGAAGCGGGTCCACCCCAGCCCCTCGATCCACAGCTCGGGCCAGGTGTGGGCGTCGGAGGCGATGACCTGGCGGGTGCCGTCCTGCTGGGGGCTGCCCGGCAGGAAGCCCACGGCCATCCGCGCCGGGATGCCCTCGTGCCGCGCCATCATGACCATCGCGGTCGCGAACTGGACGCAGTAACCCTGCCGCGTCTCCAGGAACCCGCCGATCGGATCGTCGGTGCCCGCCTCGGCGGCCGGGGCGAGCTCGAGGGAGTACTCGTAGTCGCCGTCGCTGCGCAGGTGCTCCTGGATGAGGATCGCGGTCCGCAGGGCGTTGTCCTCCCCGCCGACGACCTCGTCGGCGAGCGCGGCCACCTGCTCCTGCGAGACCTCGTCGACGGCCAGGAGGTCCTCGTCGAAGTCCGCGGCCGTCGCCGGCTGCTCGCCCACCCCGGCGGGCAGCTCACCGCCGGCGTCCAGGCTGAGGAAGGACGCCACGTAGCGCGAGGCCTGCCCCTGGAGCACGACCGTCGCGTCCTCCGGGTCGTAGCGGTAGCTGGCGCCCTGCACCTGCAGCGAGGTGAGCAGGCTGGGGGCCGCCAGGTGCGGTGGCTCGAGCTCGTTGGTGAGCACCTCGAACTGCGACTCACCGACCGGGACCCCCTCACCCAGCCCGGGCGGAGCGGGCAGGGAGGCGCCCTGCGGCAGCAGCGCCGAGCTCAGTCGCTCGGGGGCGACCCACTCGCCGCCCTCGTAGCGCTCGGTCGCCGTGACCCGCAGCGGGTGGGTGGTGACGCCGCTGGCGCGGTAGGTGAGGACCGGGGCCTGCGATTGGTTGCGCAGGTCCTGCCCGGGATCCATCGTCTCGGTGAAGGAGACCTCTCCGGCCTCCGCGTCGACGTCGCGGGCGTCGGGGTTGCGCGCCAGTCCGTCGCCGAAGAAGGTCGGCGGCAGGTGCGGGAGGAAGGCAGCGCCGAGCACGGCGGTGATAAGGGCGAGAGCACCGACGGCCTGGGCCAGGCCGCGATAGCCCCGCGGACCTTCCGACACATCGCCGCCACCTCGGGACTCCCGCCGGTCGGCGGAGGGCCAGGAGAGCGTGAGGCGCTGTCCCTGCTGGGCGAGCATGAGCAGCCAGGCGACGAGCACGGCGGCGAAGTACCACGGCTCCATGGCCTGCCCGGTGTTGGAGACCGAGACGAGGAACCCCGCGACGAGAGGTATGCCGGCGCTCGCCGGAGCGCGGCCGGTCACCCCCATCGAGTCGACCGAGACCGCGGTGAGGGTGAGGACGGCGACGACGAGGAAGGAGACGCCCTGCGTGGTGGGTGCGGGTGCGGCATACGTCTGCAGCACCGTGCCCGCCTGGGCCAGGAGCGCCCCGACGAGCTCGAGCGTCTCCCGGGTCGGCAGCACCCCCCGCCACAGGGTGTCGCGCAGGTAGAGGACGATGAGTCCGGACAGCCCGAGCGCGAGCTGGCCGAGGGCCACCAGGGTCGGCGGGGTGTCGAGGGAGCGCAGGACGGCCCCGCCCAGCGCGATGAGGAGCACCATCGTCACGGCCGGCGCGAGCCAGGTCTCCTCGCGCAGGAGGTCGGTGAGCGGCCAGGCGACGGACAGCGTCGCCAGGGCCGCGACGAGACCCTCGGCCCACATCCCGCGGGCGATCCAGTCCCGGTCGCTGGTCCTCATGCCGACCGCCCGACCGCGGTGGCGCGCAAGGAGGTCCAGGCCTCCGGGATCTCGGTCTGCGGCCCCACGGTCACGGTGCGCCACCCGGCCTCGGCGAGCACCCCGGTCGGGGGCTCACCACGGGGGCGCGGATCGAAGCGGGTGGGGTCGATGACGAAGGCCAGGGCTCGGGAGCCCGGCTGGCGGATGGCGCCCAGCGTCCGCAGCTCGCCCTCGTCGTGGGCGACGACGGCGGCGATGAGCAGGACTCCGCCGGAGCTGAAGGCCGAGGCGGCCGCCGAGAGCTGGTCGAGCCGCGTCTCGGTCTCGGTCTCGACGCGCGCCAGCGCATCCATCGCCGTGCCGAGCTCGATCGGGTGCTCGGCACTGCCGTCGCGCAGGGCGGCATCGGTGAGCAGGTGGACCACGAAGCCGTCAGCCACGAGGTGGCGCGCCACCGAGGCGATGGCGCTGACCGCCCACTCGTAGGACGGTCGCAGCCCCGAGCCGGGGTGCGCCTCCGCGCGCGAGTCGAGCAGCAGCACGGCGCGACGCCGCGCCGGGCGGTCCTCCTGGCGCACCATGAGCTCGCCCCGGTGGGCGGTGGCCGGCCAGTGGACCCGGCGCAGCTCGTCGCCGTCGCGGTAGGACCGGATGCTGACGTCGTCCTCACCGTGCAGGGCCACCATCTGCGGCATCTCCCCCTCGCTGCCGCGCGAGCTGCCGCGGAGGCGGTCGTCGCCCAGGCCCAGGACCCGGGGCAGCACGAGCAGCTCGGTGCGCGAGGAGAGCTGGAGGGTGCGGAAGGTCAGCCCGAAAGGGTCCCGCTGCCGGAGCACGATGGGCCCGAGCGCGTAGGCACCGCGGTGCCGGGAACGGACGGTGTAGCGCAGCCGGCGCTCCTCCCCGGTGCCCATCCGCGGCAGGACGTAGCGGGGCCGGTCGCCGAGCTGGTAGTCGAGGTGCTCCTCGGCCAGGTAGACCGCCGAGCGGGGCCCGACGTTGCGGAAGCGTACCTCGACCTCGCCCCGCTCGTCCGGGACGAGCCGGGCCGGGTCGACCTCCCGGGAGACGGTCATCCGGGGTGGGCGCCTGGGCATGAGGAGCAGGACCAGCACGGGCAGGGCGACGAGCGCCAGCCCCACCCGGGTGACGTCCTCGTAGCCGAGGAAGGTCCCGGCGACCACCAGGAGCGCGCCGACGGCGAGGAAGACCTTGCCCCGCGTCGTCAGCACGCGCCACGGGCGGTTCGCCTCCGTCATCGGTGTCGTGTCCGTCTCAGTGACCCGAGGGGACGGTGGTGCGCTCGATGAGGTCGCGCACGATGTCGGCCGTGCCCCGGTGGGCGAGCGAGGCCTCGCCGGTGGGGAGCACGCGGTGCGCGAGCACCGGGACCGCCATCGCCTGCACGTCCTCGGGCAGGACGTGGTCCCGTCCGGCCAGCGCGGCGTGGGCACGCGCGGCGCGCAGCAGCTGCAGGCCGGCCCGGGGAGAGGCGCCCAGCCGCAGCATGCGGTGGGAGCGCGAGGCCGACATGATCTCGACGACGTACTGGCGCAGGGCGGGCGCGATGTGCAGGCCGCGGACATTGTCGATCTGCTGCTCGACGTCGGCGGCCGTGGTGACGGCGGTGAGCGCGTCCAGCGGGCTGACCGAGCCGTGCGTCTCGAGCATCGTCATCTCCGAGCTCGCCGAGGGGTAGCCCATCGAGATCCGCGCCATGAAGCGGTCGCGCTGCGCCTCGGGCAGCGGATAGGTCCCCTCCATCTCGATGGGGTTCTGGGTCGCCATGACGAGGAAGGGACGCGGCAGCTCGTAGGTCGTGCCGTCGACCGTGACCTGGCGCTCCTCCATGGACTCCAGGAGGGCGGACTGCGTCTTGGGGGAGGCGCGGTTGATCTCGTCGCCGACCACGACGTTGGCGAAGATCGCCCCACGTCGGAACTCGAACTCGCGCGAGTCCTGGTTGAAGACGCTGACCCCGGTGATGTCGCTGGGCAGCAGGTCGGGGGTGAACTGCACCCGGCTCACCCGGCAGTCGATGGCCTTGGCCAACGCCTTGGCCAGCATCGTCTTGCCCACGCCGGGCACGTCCTCGACCAGGAGGTGGCCCTCGGCCAGCAACGCGGTCACCGCGGTCGAGACCGCCTCGTCCTTGCCCTCGATGACGGTCGCGACGGCCCGGTGCACCGCCCCGGCGACGGACCTCACGGCGTCCAGGTCGACGGTGTCGGGCGCGGGGGAGATGGCTGACATACCCCGATACTGCCAAACTCCCCGACGCCTCGCGCCCCGCCCTCCCGATCACGTGGTCGAGGACCCCCTCCGGCGCGGCCCCCACTTTCCCCCACCCGGGTCCCCACACGTGCCTGACGGTTGCACCCCTGTCGTCCGGGGTGCGGGCCGCAAGGCTGTGACCTGGGGTGATGCGATGAGGGGCCAGGTGGGGGAGGTGCCCACGCTCCGGCTGACCGGCGTGCGCCTGCGGAATCCCCTCCACTGCATACCACCGCCTGTGACCTGCGGCGATAGCGACATCTGTGGCACGATGACGCAGATTTGCTGGTCAGAGTGGGGCGAAGTGGAGTAGAGTGGGGCCACTTGGAGACGCCGACCGATCAAGCGAAGGGGTGGTGACGTGCTCTTCCTCGGCACCTACACGCCCCGCCTGGACGACAAGGGCCGGATGATCCTGCCGGCGAAGTTCCGGGAGCGGCTCGCCGGTGGGCTCGTCGTGACCCGCGGCCAGGAGCACTGCCTCTACGTCTTCCCGCAGGCCGACTTCGAGCGCCTCGTCCAGCAGTGGCAGGACAGCCCGACCTCCTCCAAGACGGTCCGCGACTACCAGCGCTTCTTCCTCTCCGGTGCCTCCGACGAGATCCCCGACAAGCAGGGCCGCGTCACCGTGCCCCCGCTGCTGCGCTCGTATGCCGGCCTCACCGGTGACTGCACCGTCATCGGGGCCGGCAACCGGCTGGAGGTCTGGGACACCGAGGCCTGGGCCGCCTACACCGAGGCCCACGAGGACTCCTTCGCCGACCTGTCCGAGGAGGTGGTCCCCGGACTCATGTGACCACGGGCGGCCGCACCCCGGCCTCCCCCCGTCCGCGGACGCCCCGACTCCTCTTCCCCGGAGCCGGGACGCCACCTGGATCCCGACCCGACTTCCCCCGGGCCGGGGCCGGCGGACGGTGGGGGACCAGGGCCCGGCCACCGACGGAGTCACGAGCGACCAGGGACCGACCGCACCGATGGCAGCGCAGACGCAGCGAGCGACGCAGGACCGGCACGTGCCGGTCCTGCTCGAGCGCTGCGTGGAGCTGCTCGCCCCCGCCCTCCAGCACGAGGGGGCGGTCTTCGTCGACGGCACGCTGGGGATGGGCGGTCATACCGAGGCGGTGCTGCGGGCCTGCCCGCAGGCGCGGGCCGTCGGCATCGACCGTGACCCGCAGGCCCTGGCCCTGGCGAGCGAGCGGTTGGCCCCCTTCGGCGATCGCTTCATCCCGGTCCACGACGTGAGTGACGACCTCCCGGCCACGCTGGCGGAGGTGGGACCGGGCGGCCCGCTGGCCGATGCCGTGCTCTTCGACCTCGGCGTCTCCTCCCTCCAGCTGGACGAGCTGGACCGAGGCTTCGCCTACCGCGCCGACGCCCCGTTGGACATGCGCATGGACCAGTCGGTCCCCGGCACCGCCGCCGACGTGCTCAACACCTACGACGCCCGCGACCTCGTGCGGATCCTGCGCGACTACGGCGAGGAGCGGTTCGCCCGCCCCATCGCCCGCGCCATCGTGCGACGTCGCGAGCAGGAGCCGTTCACCACCTCCGGGCCGCTCGTGGAGCTCCTGCACGACGTCGTCCCGGCGGCCTCGCAGCGCAGCGGTGGCCACCCCGCCAAGCGCACCTTCCAGGCGCTGCGCATCGAGGTCAACGCCGAGCTGTCGACCTGGCGCACGGGGCTGGGGGAGGCCCTGCGGTCCCTCGCGACCGGGGGCCGCATCGCCGTCCTGTCCTACCACTCGCTCGAGGACCGCATCACCAAGCAGGGGCTGGTCGCCGGCTCCACGAGCTCGGCCCCGCCGGACCTCCCGGTCGAGCTGCCCGAGCACCAGCCGTGGCTGCGCCTGCTGACGCGGGGCGCGGAGCGCGCCGGGCCGCAGGAGCAGGAGAGCAACCCCCGCTCGGCCTCGGTCCGGCTGCGCGCGGCCGAACGCCTGCGCGCGACCCCCGACCAACCGACCCGCCCCACTCGTGAGGAGACCCAGCCCCGATGAGCCAGATGACCATCTCCAGCAGGATCGGCCGCATCGCCGCACCCGCCACCCGCGTCGGTGCCCGCGCCGTCGACGCCGCCCCGACCTCCGGTCATGGCGGGTTCCGGCTCCTGTGCGCCTTCGTCGTCGCCCTGACCTTCACCGCCGTGCTCGTGCTCAACACGGTCCGCGCCGAGGGGTCCTACGTGCTGAGCAGCCTGGAGGTCGAGGCGACGGCGCTCCACGACGAGAAGGTCACCCTGGCCGACCAGCTCGAGAGCAAGGGCTCCTCGGAGAGCCTGGCCAAGGCGGCGAAGAAGCTCAAGATGGTCCCTTCGACGTCCACCGCGACCCTCCGTCTCTCCGACGGCTCGATCACCGGCGTGGCGTCCAAGGTCGACGGTTCGCGCACGCTTACCGTTGATCTGCCCTCGACGGGCACGGCACCGGCGAAGGACGACTGACAGGGGTGAGAACCGTGGCACCACGCACCGGTCGTCGCTCCCCGTCCTCTCGCGCCGTCGCGGCCGGCGTCGCCCACCCGGCCCGCCGCGCCCGCGCCCTCATGCTCGGCGTCCTCATCGTCCTCAGCCTCTTCGCCGCACAGCTCGTGCGGTTGCAGGGCCTCGACGCCGCCAGCGTGTCCGCCGCGGCGCTGGGCGAGCGGCTGCAGTCCAGGACCATCCCCGCGGCCCGGGGGAGCATCACCGACGTGGACGGCGAGAACCTCGCGGTCAGCGTCGAGCGGCGCCAGATCATCGCCGACCCCACCCTGGTCGTCGACTACGAGCGCCGCGAGAAGGGTCCCGACGGCACCTCGCAGGTCGTCGGCACGGGGTATGCCGCCGCCGCGGAGGTGGTCGCCGGGATCACCGGCGCCGACGAGTCCGACGTCCTGCAGCGGCTCGTCGAGCCGCTGGGGGAGCAGTACGCCATCCTCGTCCCCAACGCCTCGCCGCAGGAGTGGCAGGAGATCAAGGCCCAGAACATCCGGGGCGTGACCAGCGACGAGTTCATGCAGCGGGAGTACCCGCTCGGGGAGGCGGCGGCGCCGCTGATCGGGTGGATCGGATCGGGCGAGATGCCCGCCGGCGGGCTCGAGCTGGTCAAGCACGAGGAGCTCACGGGCGAGCCCGGGGAGGCGCTCTACGAGATCGGCCGGGACGGCCAGCGGATCAGCACCGGCGTCTACGAGGAGGACCCGGCCGAGCCCGGCCAGGACCTCCGGCTCACCCTCGACGCGGACCTCCAGTGGCGTGCCTACGACGCCGTCCGCACCCGGGTCAAGGAGGCGGGTGCGCTCTCCGGCTACGCCGCGGTCATGGACGTGGAGACCGGTGAGCTGCGGGCCCTGGCGAGCTACCCGGGCTTCGACCCCTCGGACTCCACGCAGAACGCCGAGGACATGCGCAACGCGGCGATCGAGGACGTCTACGAGCCCGGCTCCACCTCCAAGCTCATCACGGCCGCGGCCGCCCTGGAGGAGGGCATCGTCGAGCCGGACACCCCCATCGAGGTGCCGGTCACCATGACCCGCGCCGGGTCACGTTTCAAGGACGCCGAGCCCCACCCCATCGAGTACCTCACCTTCGGCGGCGTGCTCGCGAAGTCCTCCAACATGGGCACGATCCTCTACGGCGAGAAGCTCAGCGATCAGCAGATCTACGACTGGATCCGCAAGTTCGGCATCGGTGACCGGACCGGTCTCGGGCTTCCCGGAGAATCGGCCGGTCTGGTGCCCGAGCCCTCCACGTGGAGCGCCACCACCCGGTTCACCTTCATGTTCGGCCAGGGCCTCTCGGGCACGATGCTGCAGCAGATGGGCGTCTTCCAGACGGTCGCCAACGACGGGGTGCTCGTGTCGCCCAGCATCATCGCCGGCATGGTCGACGAGGACGGGCGCTACACCGAGGAGGAGCAGAAGGGCGGTCGCCGGGTCATCTCCGAGGAGACCGCCCAGAGCCTCACCGACATGATGCAGTCGGTGCCGTCGACCGGCGGCACCGCGCCCCTGGCCGCGGTCCCCGGCTACCACGTGGCCGGCAAGACGAGCACCGCCAGCCGGGTCGACCCCGAGACGGGTCGGTACCAGGGCGAGGTGACCTCCTCGTTCATGGGCTTCGCCCCGGCGGACGACCCGAAGTACGTCGTGGCCGTCGTCATCCAGCGGCCGACCCGGATCAGCGAGTTCGGTGGCGTCATCGCCGGTCCGGTCTTCTCCGACCTCATGCGTTACGCCCTCCAGCAGGAGGGCATCGCGCCGGCCACCACCCCGCCGACGCAGATCGACATCGAGTACGACCCGGAGGAGCCCGTCCCGGGCCAGGAGGGTGTCACACTGGGGGACCTTGCCATCAAGGACGAAAGGACCGATGGGTGATCCCCCTGACCCTCGGTGAGATCGCCCGCGTGACCGGCGGTCGTGTGCACCCGGGTTCCCCTGACACCGCAGCGACGCTCATCACCGGCCCTGTCGTCACCGACTCCCGCGAGGCCGGGCCCGGAGGGCTCTACGTCGCGCGGCGCGGTGAGAGCGCCGACGGGCACGACTTCGTCGCCGGTGCCGCCGGTCTCGGCGCCGCCGCTGCATTGACCAACCGACCCGTCGACGACCTGCCCTGCGTCGTCGTCGAGGAGGACCCGGCACGCCTGTCCCCCCGGCCGGACCGGCCGCCCTACGACGCCGTCACCCGCGCCTTCGCCGCGCTGGCGCGCGAGGTGCACGACCGCTGCGTCGCCCACGACGGGCTGCGCACGGTCGCCATCACCGGCTCCTCCGGCAAGACCTCCACCAAGGACCTCATGGCGCAGGTGCTGGCCGGCCTCGGGCCGACGCTCGCGCCCGAGGCGTCCTACAACTCCGAGGTCGGGCTGCCGCTGACCGTGTGCCGCCTCACCGAGGACACGGCATACCTCGTGGCGGAGATGGGGGCCTCCGGGATCGGGCACATCGCCCACCTCACCCAGGCGGCGCCTCCCGACGTCTCGGTCGTGCTCAACGTCGGCAGCGCCCACCTCGGCGAGTTCGGCTCGCGGGAGGCCATCGCGCAGGCCAAGGCGGAGATCGTGGCAGCGCTGGGCGAGGGTGGCCTGGCCGTCCTCAACGCCGACGACGCCCTGGTCAGCGCCATGGCCCCGGTCGCCGAGCGGGTCGGTGCCCGCACGGTCCTCGTCGGTCTCGCCCCGGACGCCGAGATCCGGGCGCAGGACGTGCGCCTGGACGACCGAGGTCGAGCATCGTTCCTGCTCACGGCGCCCGGTGGGGTCGCCGAGCCGGTCTCGCTCCAGCTCGCGGGGGAGCACCAGGTCGGCAACGCCCTCGCCGTCGCCGCGGTCGCCGCGGAGTGGGGTATGCCGTGGGCCGAGGTCGCGGCCGCCCTCACCGCTGCGACGCCCCGCTCCCGGTGGCGGATGGAGGTCTCCGAGCGCGCCGACGGGGTGGTCGTCGTCAACGACGCCTACAACGCCAACCCGGAGTCGATGCGGGCCGCGCTGCGGGCGCTGGCCGCCATGCGGCGTGAGGGTGGCCGCACCGTGGCCGCCCTCGGCGGGATGCTCGAGCTGGGTGCCGACAGCGACGCCGAGCACGAGGGCGTGGGCGCCACCGCGGCCGAGCTGGGCGTCGACGAGCTCGTCGTCGTGGGGCTGGTCGCGCGGCCGGCCGCGACGGCATACCTCGCGGCGGGAGGTGCGCGGGCCACCACGGTCACCGACCGGCACGAGGCCCGCACCCACCTGGAGGAGACGCTGCGCCCCGGTGACGTCGTCCTGCTCAAGAGCAGCCGCGACTCCGGGCTGCGCCTGCTCGGCGACGAGCTCGTCGGGGTGGACACCTGATGGTCAACGTCCTGCTCGCCGGCGCGGTCGCCATGGTCTTCTCCCTCTTCGGCACCCCGCTGTTCATCCGCTTCCTCGTGCGCCGCGGCTACGGTCAGTTCATCCGCGACGACGGTCCCACCTCGCACCACACCAAGCGCGGCACGCCGACGATGGGCGGGGCGGTCATCATCGGCGCGACCGTGGCCGGCTACGTCCTGTCCCACGTGCTGCTCATCCTGCTGGACGTCACCGGCATCCTCGAGGTCACCCACTCCCGCTTCAGCCTCAGCGCGATCCTCGTGCTCTTCCTCATCACCGGGCTGGGCTTCATCGGCTTCCTCGACGACTACACCAAGATCTCCAAGCAGCGCAGCCTCGGCCTCACGTCGGCGGAGAAGCTCACCGGCCAGACGATCATCGCCATCCTCTTCGCCCTCGCCGCGCTGCTCCTGCAGGGCGACAGCACCCGGGCCCCGGCCTCGACCGCGATCTCCTTCGTCCGCGACACCTCTTTCGACCTGGCCTTCGCGGGGCCGGTGCTGGGCGTCATCCTCTTCATCATCTGGGCCAACATCCTCATCGCGGGCGCCTCCAACGGCGTCAACCTCACCGACGGCCTCGACGGGCTCGCCACCGGCGCCTCGGTCATGGTCTTCGCCGCCTACTCCGTCATCGGCATCTGGCAGTACAACCAGAACTGCCAGCTGGCCCCGGGCGCCAACTGCTACGACGTCCGCGACGCCCTGGACCTCGCCGTCGTCGCGTGCTCGGTCGCCGGTGCCTGCTTCGGCTTCCTGTGGTGGAACGCCTCGCCGGCCAAGATCTTCATGGGCGACACCGGCTCGCTCGCGCTCGGCGGCGGGCTCGCCGGCCTGGCCATCACCACCCGGACCGAGCTGCTCCTGGCGGTGCTCGGCGGGCTCTTCGTCATGATCACGCTGTCGGTGATCATCCAGGTCGCCAGCTTCAAGCTCACCCGCAAGCGGGTCTTCCGGATGGCGCCCCTGCAGCACCACTTCGAGCTGCTCGGCTGGGCCGAGGTCACCATCGTCATCCGGTTCTGGATCATCGCCGGGATCTGCGTGGCCGTCGGGCTCGGCCTCTTCTACGGCGAGTGGGTGGCCAACCTGTGAGCGCCCCCCTGTCCGAGCTCACCCACCGGGACGCCGACTGGGCCGGTCTGCGCGCCCTGGTCACCGGCCTCGGCGTCACCGGCTTCGCCGCGGCCGACGCCCTCATGCAGCACGAGGCGCAGGTCACCGTGCTCGACGTCGGCAACGCCAGCGAGACGCAGGAGACGCAGGCCGGGATCCTCGGCATCCTCGGGGCGGACGTCCGCCGTGGCCCCGAGCACGTCGACGCGTGGCCGCAGCACGACGGCGCCCCGCTGGAGGTCGACGTCGTCGTGACCTCCCCCGGCTGGCGCCCCGACCACCCGGTGCTCGCGAGCGCGCTGGAGCGGGGCATACCCGTGTGGAGCGAGATCGAGCTGGCCTGGCGGCTGCGGCCCCGGGTCGGCGCCGCGCCCTGGCTCGTCGTGACCGGCACCAACGGCAAGACCTCGACCGTGCAGCTGCTCACCTCGATGCTGCAGGCGGCCGGTCTCCGGGCCATCGCCACGGGCAACGTCGGCACCCCGGTGCTCGACGCCGTGCAGCACCCCGACCCCTACGACGTCGTGGCGGTCGAGCTGTCCAGCTTCCAGCTGCACTTCACCCACACCATGAGCCCGCTGGCCTCGTGCGTGCTCAACCTCGCGCCCGACCACGTCGACTGGCACGGATCGCTCGAGGCGTATGCCGCGGACAAGGCCCGGATCTACGCCCGCACCCAGGTGGCGTGCGTCTACAACGTGCAGGACCCGCAGACCGAGGCGATGGTCGAGGAGGCCGAGGTGGTCGAGGGCTGCCGCGCCATCGGGTTCACCCTCGGCACCCCGGGCCTGTCCATGGTGGGCCTCGTCGACGACGTCCTCGCCGACCGCGCCTTCGTCGAGGAACGCCGCACCTCGGCCGCCGAGCTGGGCACCCTCGAGGACCTGGCGCGGGCCTCCGGTGGCGACGGCACGGCCGCCCCCGCCCCGCACCTCGTCGCCAACGCGCTCGCGGCTGCCGCCCTGGCGCGCGCCGCGGGCATCACCCCGGCCGCCGTCCGGGAGGGGATGCGCGCCTTCCGCTCCGACGCCCACCGGATGAGCGTGGTCGCCGAGCGGGACGGGCTCACCTGGGTCGATGACTCCAAGGCGACCAACCCGCACGCCGCGCTCGCCGCGCTGCGGGCCTATCCCGACATCGTCTGGGTCGCCGGCGGCCAGCTCAAGGGCGCCGAGGTGGACGACCTCGCCGCCGAGGTCGCCCCGCGGTTGCGCGCCGTCGTGCTGCTGGGGGCCGACCGGGAGCGGATCGCGCAGGCCGTGCGCCGACACGCGCCTGATGTCCCGGTCCACGACGCCGGCGTCACCGACCATGGGGACATGGCTGCGCTGGACCGGGTGATGGACGACGTCGTGGCGCGGTGCGCCTCGCTCGCCCAGCCCGGCGACGTGGTCCTGCTCTCCCCTGCGGCCGCGTCGCTCGACATGTTCCCCAGCTACGGCAGCCGCGGTGACGTCTTCGCCGCCGCCGTGCGCCGACACCTCGGGGAGGCTCCCGCGTGACGACGATCCTCGACCGCCCCCGCGGGGTCGCGTCCTCCGGCGGCACCGACGGCAGCCAGGCCGGATGGAGCGTGCAGTCGGTGGGGGAGTGGCTCCGCTCGCCGGTGGCGCCCTACTACCTCGCCCTCGTGTCGGCCTCGATCCTCACCGGGCTGGGCCTCGTCATGGTGCTCTCGGCCTCCAGCGTCGGGTCCTACCGCGACAACGGCAACTCCTACACCGTCTTCCTCGACCAGCTGATCTTCGGCTCGGCCGGCATCGCCCTGGCCGTCCTGGGGTCCCGGCTCCCGGTGCGGATGTGGAAGAAGCTCGCCTGGCCCGGGATCTTCCTCGCGTTGGCGCTCCAGGTGGCGGTCTTCACGCCGTTGGGCACCGACTTCCAGGGCAACCGCAACTGGCTGTCGATCGCGGGCTTCTCCCTGCAGCCCTCGGAGTTCGGCAAGATCGCCCTCGTCGTCTTCGGCGCCGCGGTGCTCGCCACCAAGCGCCGGGTCATGCACAAGCCCTTCCACGCGGCGATCCCGCTGATCTTCCCCTTCGGCATGCTCATCGTGGGCCTCGTCCTGCAGGGGCGCGACCTCGGCACCGGCATGATCATGCTGGCGATCATCGCCGGTCTGCTGTGGGCGGCCGGGCTGCCGGCCCGGTGGTTCGTCGGGCTCGGCGCGGTCGCCTCGATCGGGGTCGCCGTCCTCGCGGCCGGCAGCGCCAACCGCATGCAGCGCATCCAGACCTGGATCGGCGGCATCTGCGACAGCCCGCACGTCGAGGGCTGCTACCAGAAGGTCCACGCGGAGTATGCCCTCGCCGACGGCGGGTGGTGGGGTCTGGGCCTGGGGGAGTCCCGCGAGAAGTGGGGCATCCTGCCCGAGCCGCACAACGACTTCATCCTGGCCATCATCGGGGAGGAACTGGGGCTGCCGGGGAGCCTGGCCGTGCTGGTGCTCTTCGCCGTGCTGGCCTACTCCTGCTTCCGGGTCGTCTCCCAGGCCGACGACGGGTTCACCCGCCTCGCCGCGGCCGGGATCATGGTGTGGTTCCTCGGTCAGGCCCTGCTCAACATCGGGTCGGTCATCGGGATGCTCCCGATCATCGGGGTGCCGTTGCCGCTGGTCTCCAGCGGCGGGTCGGCACTCATCGCGGCCCTCATCGGCATCGGCCTGCTGCTGGCCCTGGCTCGCTCGCTGCCGGGCTGCGAGGAGGCCATGCGAGGTCGGCCGGGCACCCTGCGCCGCACCCTGGCCGCTGTCCCCAGCGGCGCGGGTTCCCGCCGGTCGGCGGGTGCCGCGCGCGGCACCACGGTGCGTCGGCCCTCGACCGGGCGGTCGACCCCGGCCCGGACGTCCACCCGGCAGAGCACGTCCCGCCCGAGTGTGTCCCGCCAGAGCTCGGCCCGCCCCACCGCGCGCGGCCGCGCGCCGGGCGGGCGGCGGTGAGCCCCGGGAGCCGCGGCGGCCTGCGCGTCGTGCTGGCCGGCGGCGGGTCCGCCGGCCACGTCAACCCGCTGCTCGCGACCGCCAACGCCGTGCGCCGCCGGGTCCCGGACGCCGACATCCGCGTGCTCGGCACGGCCGAGGGCCTCGAGGCGCGGCTCGTCCCCGAGCGGGGCTACCCGCTCACCGTGGTGCCCAAGGTGCCCTTCCCCCGTCGCCCGGACACCCGCGCCCTGCGCTTCCCCGGCGCGCTGCGCCGGGCCGTCGCGACCGCGGCCGGGGCGATCCGCGAGTCGGACGCCCAGGTCGTCGTGGGCTTCGGCGGCTACGTCGCCACACCGGCATACCTCGCGGCCCGCAGGGCAGGGGTGCCCATCGTCATCCACGAGCAGAACGCCCGACCGGGCCTGGCCAACCGGCTGGGTGCCCGCTTCACCGAGCGGGTGGCGACGACCTTCGCCTCCACCGAGCTGCCGCACGCCACGCAGGTGGGGCTGCCGCTGCGCGAGGAGATCCGGACCCTCGACCGCGATGCCCGCAGCGCCGAGGCCCGGGCCGAGTTCGGGCTCGACGAGGGCCGCCCCACGCTGCTCGTCTTCGGCGGGTCGCTCGGGGCGCAGCGCCTCAACGACGCCTTCGCCGCGGCGGGCGCGGACCTCCTGGCGGCCGGGATCCAGGTGCTGCACCTCACCGGCGCCGGCAAGGACGTCGAGGTGCCCGACGCCGACCCGCGCACCGGCGCGCGCTACGTCGCGCGCGACTACACCGACCGGATGGACCTGGCGTACTCCGTCGCCGACCTGGCCGTGTGCCGCGCCGGTGCCGGCACCGTCTGCGAGCTGGCGGCGGTCGGGCTACCCGCGGTCTACGTCCCGCTGCCGATCGGCAACGGTGAGCAGCGGCTCAACGCGCGCGAGGTGGTCGAGGCGGGGGGTGGCCTCCTCGTCGAGGACGCCCAGGTCGGCCCGGCGTGGGTGCGCGGCGTCGTGCTCCCCCTGCTGCACGACCCGTCCCGGCTCGAGGCGATGGCCGTCGCGGCGGCCGAGCACGGCGACCGGGACGCCGCAGACCGTATGGTCGACCTCATCCTGGAGGCGGCGGGAGGGGCCCGATGAGCGGCGCCCGCTTCGACTTCACCGCCGATGTCCCGCCCGCCGAGGAGCTCGGGCCGGTGCACTTCATCGCCATCGGCGGCTCCGGTGTGTCCGGGGTGGCCCGGATGTTCCTCGCCCGGGGCATCGAGGTGTCCGGCTCGGACCAGGCCGACAGTCCGACCGTGCGCTCCCTGGAGCAGGCGGGTGCGCGGGTCCACATCGGGCACGACGCCGCCCACCTCGGGGAGGCGCGCACGGTCGTCGTCTCCAGCGCCATCCGCGAGGACAACCCCGAGCTGCGCGCTGCGCGGGGGGCCGGGCTCACCGTGCTGCACCGGGCACAGGGGATCGCCGCCCTCCTGCACGGGCGCCCTGCGGTCGCTGTCGCGGGGGCCAACGGCAAGACGACGACCAGCGCGATGACCGCCGGGGCGCTGGAGGCGGCCGGCGCCACCCCGGGGTATGTCGTGGGTGCACCCCTGGCGAGCAGCGGGGTGAGCGCGGCACCAGGGGTCGAGGACGCCCCGATGGTCGTCGAGGCGGACGAGAGCGACGGCAGCTTCCTCACCTACCGACCGCAGGTCGCGGTGGTCACCAATGTGCAGGCCGACCATCTCGACCACTACGGCGACGTCGCCGCGGTCGAGCAGGCCTACCGCGACTTCGTCGCCACCCTCACCGAGGGCGGGCTGCTCATCACCTCGACCGACGACCCGGGAGCCGCCCGGCTCGCCGACCACGCCCGGCGGGCCGGTGCGCGCGTGCTGACCTGGGGGAGCGAGGGGGCTGACGTCATCCTGCGTGACGTGCGCTCGGAGGGGATGACCGCCTCCGGCACCCTCGTCGTCGGCCCGGACGTGCCCCACCTGCGGGAGGGCACGACCGTGACCCTGCGGTTGCCCGCGCCGGGGGAGCACACCGTGCACAACGCGCTGGCCGCGCTGCTCGTGGCGACCTCCGGGTTCGGTCTGCCGCTCGGTGCGGCGGTCGACGGGCTGGAGCGCTTCGCCGGGGTGCACCGGCGCTTCGAGCGGGTCGGTGGCGTGGACGAGGTCGAGATCGTCGACGACTACGCCCACAACGCCGCCAAGGTCACCGCCGTGGTGCGGGCCGCGCGCAGCGCCGCCGCCGGGCGGCGCCTCGTGGTCGCCTTCCAGCCCCACCTCTTCTCCCGCACCCGCGACTTCGCCGACGGCTTCTGCGCCGGTCTCGCGGCCGCCGACGTCGTGGTCCTGCTCCCCGTCTACCCGGCGCGGGAGCGTCAGGAGGACTACCCCACCATCACCTCGGGCCTGCTGGCGGAGGGGCTCGGCGGGCCCGCCGTGGGCCCGACGGTGATCGAGGTCGACTCGGTCGCGGCGGCGGCACCGGCGCTGGGCGAGGTGCTCTCCGACGGGGTCGAGTCGTTGGTCGTCACCGTGGGTGCCGGGGACGTCACGAGGGTCGGCGGCGAGCTCCTGGCACTCCTGCGCGACCCGGAGCCTCCCGGTGCCGACCCGCAGCCCTCGGTCGATGACGAAGGAGCATCATGAGTCCCCGGTGGCCGTGGAAGCGTGGGGCGACACGCCGAGGTGGTCGAGGCAAGGTCGCGCGGCGTCGACTGACGGGCGTGGGTCGGCGCACCCTCCTGCTGTGGTCGGGCGGGATGCTGGCGGCCGCGCTGGGCATGGTCTTCCTCTTCTTCTTCTCGGCGGCCTTCGTCGTCAAGGACGTCCAGGCGACGGGTGGTCGCGACGAGGTGGCCCAGAGCGCCTTGGAGAAGGCGCAGATCCCCCAGGGTCGGCCGCTGGCCCGCGTCTCCGAGGGCCGGGTCAGCGAGCGGGTGCTGGCCGACCCGCGCATCGCCTCGGTCGAGGTGGAGCGCGACTGGCCCTCGTCGGTGACCCTCGTCGTCACCGAGCGTGACCCTGCGCTGGCGCTGCGTGGGGCCGGGTCCACCTGGCTGGCCGACGCCTCCGGGGTGATCTACGAGCAGGTCGACCGCCCGAGCAAGAAGCTGCCGCTCATCGCGCTGCGCACCGACCCGACCGAGCTGGACCGTGAGACCGTCACCGGGCTGGCCGAGTTGTGGCGCACCCGCCCTGATCCCGACACCCTCGAGGGCGAGCTCAGCCCCCCGTCGGTGACCCGCGACGGGGCCATCGAGATGGACCTCGGGCAGCTCACCCTGCTGTGGGGCGAGCCCACCGACAACGAGAAGAAGTGGGGTGTGGTCACCGCCCTCGTGGGGCAGGAGACCATCGACCCGCAGGGTGCCCTCGCGATGACGATCGACGTGCGCATCCCCGGCACGCCCGTGGTCACGGGGCTTCCCGAGGCCACCGGCTGAACCACCTCGACCTTCGACCTGAGGTCGAGGTTCATGCTGAGGGCCGCCCTCGCACGTGACGCGTATGCTCGCGGCACGCACCGCATTCGATGCATCGCACCCGCACCCGTTCCGAAAGGTCCATCGTGTCCGCAGCGCAGAACTACCTGGCCGTCATCAAGGTCGTCGGCATCGGCGGAGGTGGCGTCAACGCCATCAACCGGATGATCGAGGTCGGCCTCAAGGGTGTCGAGTTCATCGCCATCAACACCGACGCCCAGGCCCTGCTCATGAGTGACGCTGACGTCAAGCTCGACGTCGGCCGCGAGCTGACCCGGGGTCTCGGTGCGGGCGCCGACCCGGAGGTCGGCCGCCGTGCGGCGGAGGACCACACCGAGGAGATCGAGGAGGCGCTGCGCGGCGCCGACATGGTCTTCGTCACCGCCGGTGAGGGTGGCGGCACGGGCACCGGTGGTGCGCCGGTGGTCGCCAAGATCGCCAAGAGCCTGGGTGCGCTCACCATCGGTGTCGTGACCCGGCCGTTCACCTTCGAGGGTCGGCGCCGGGCCAACCAGGCCGAGTCGGGCATCGCGACGCTGCGCGAGGAGGTCGACACCCTCATCGTCATCCCCAACGACCGGCTGCTGTCGATCTCCGACCGCACCGTGTCGATGCTCGACGCCTTCCGCAGCGCCGACCAGGTGCTGCTCTCCGGTGTCCAGGGCATCACCGACCTCATCACCACGCCGGGCCTGATCAACCTCGACTTCGCCGACGTGAAGTCGGTCATGCAAGGGGCCGGCTCGGCGCTCATGGGCATCGGCTCGGCCAGGGGAGAGGATCGCGCGGTGCAGGCCGCCGAGCTGGCGATCTCCTCGCCGCTGCTCGAGGCCAGCATCGAGGGCGCCCACGGCGTGCTGCTCTCCGTGCAGGGTGGCTCCGACCTCGGGCTCTTCGAGATCAACGAGGCGGCCCGCCTGGTCCAGGAGGCCGCGCACCCGGAGGCCAATATCATCTTCGGTGCGGTCATCGACGACTCCCTCGGCGACGAGGTGCGCGTCACGGTCATCGCGGCCGGCTTCGACGGCGGCGCGCCGCAGGCCCGCGGCGAGGGCAACGACCGTGCGCTTGGGCAGGTGCAGGCGGGTGGCACCAACCGTCAGCAGCCTGCTCAGGGCCAGCAGCGGCCCGCCGGTGGCCAGCAGCAGCCGCCGCAGCAGCGGCCCGTCCCGGACCAGCGAGGTACCGGTCACGGGTCTGGCTCGATGCCCGCTGGCGCCACGCCCGCGCCCGATGGCCTGCGGCAGAGCGGTCAGGGCCAGCCGGAGGGCGCTGGGCAGGGGCGTCAGCCGGACGAGGAGCAGGATGCGCAGGCTCAGCCGGCCCAAGCCCACCGAGCGTCGCCGCAGCCGCCTCGCCAGGTGACCTTCGACGACTCCGACGACCTGGACGTTCCCGACTTCCTCAAGTGACCTGACCGCCCCATCTCCCGGCCTCCACCACTGCCTCGCCGTCCTACGGCGGGGGCAGTGTCATGAGGCGACCGACCCGGGCCGCTACTGTCGTGCCCGTGTTCACCTGGCGAGAGCGGCTCGAGGCCACCGGCGACAGCTACGGGGTGGAGTGGGCCGTCACCGACCGCCACGGCGGCGCCAGCCAGGAGCCCTATGCGGCGTTCAACCTCGGCGGTCACGTCGGTGACCTCCCCGAGGCCGTCGACACCAACCGGCACCGGCTCGCCCACGAGCTCGGCCTGCGCGGCGCCGACCTGCGCCTCATGGACCAGCGGCACGGGTGCTCGGTGGCCCTCACGGCCGCCACGGCCGCCGCGACCACGACGGCGAGCGCCCCTGCGGCCACCGCGGGCCTTGCCACAGCTGGTCAGCCGTCGCTCTCGCCCCCTCCGCCGGTCGACGCGCTCGTCACCGACCAGACCGACGAGGCGCTCGTCGTGCTCGTCGCCGACTGCGTGCCGCTGCTGCTTCTCGACCGCACGGAGGGTCTCGCGGCGGCCGTCCACGCCGGGCGCCCCGGCCTGCTCGCGGGTGTCGTGCCGGCCGCCCTGGAGGCCCTCGCCGGGCTCGGCGCCCGCCGCCTCGAGGCGGTGGTCGGCCCGTCGGTGTGCCCGCGCTGCTACGAGGTTCCCGCCGACCTGCGCGACGAGGCCGCCGCCCTCGTCCCCGCCGCGGCGAGCGTGTCCTGGACCGGCACCCCCGCGATCGACGTCGCGGCCGGGGTGGTCCAGCAGCTCGCCGACAGCGACCTCGACATCGCGGTGCGGTGGTTGCCGGGCTGCACCCGCGAGCGGGAGGACCTCTACTCCTACCGCCGCGACGGCACCACGGGCCGCTTCGCCGGGGTCGTCCGGTTGCTCCCTCCGGAGCAGGTGGCGTGAGCGTGGACCGGCGGGAGGAGCTGACCGCGCGGCTGTCGGCCGTCCGGGAGCGCATCGACGCGGCCTGCGCGGTGGAGGGGCGCCGGCCCGAGGACCTCATCCTGGTCGCGGTGACGAAGTTCTTCCCCGCCACCGATGTCGAGCTGCTGGCCGGGATGGGGGTGCGCGACATCGGCGAGAGCCGCGACCAGGAGGCCGGGGACAAGGTGTCGGAGCTGGCGGGCGCGATCCGCGAGGGGTTGCGGGTCCACTTCGTCGGTCAGCTCCAGACCAACAAGGCCCGGAGGGTCGCGAGGTATGCCGACGTCGTCCAGTCGGTCGACCGGGCACGCCTCGTCCGCGGCCTGGACACCGGCCGCGAGGCGGCCCTCGAGGAGGGGGAGGTGACTGACCCGCTGGACGTCCTGCTCCAGGTGGACCTGGGGGAGGGCGAGCAGGCGGGGCGCGGTGGCTCCGCGCCCGCGGACCTGGCCGCGCTCGCCGAGGCCGTCGCGGACGCCGGCCACCTGCGGCTGCGCGGTGTCATGGCGATCGCCCCGCGCGACCTCACCGATGACGACACCCGCCGCGCCTTCGACCGCCTCGCCACCCTGGGGGAGCGGCTGCGGCATACCCACCCCGACGCGACCTGGGTGTCGGCCGGGATGAGCGGTGATCTCGAGGCCGCCGTGGCCGCCGGGGCGACACACCTGCGTGTCGGGAGCGCAATCCTCGGTTCGCGACCGCCGCAGCGGTAGCGTCGGGGACGACCGATCCACCAGGGCTCACGCCCGTCTCGCACCTAGGAGCTCGCACACATGGCCGGGGCACTGCGCAAGACCATGGAGTACCTCGGACTCGCCGAGTCCGACGAGCGCTTCGACGACTACGACACCTACGCCGACGAGACGCCCGACCAGCGTTTTTCGGGAGCCACCGTGCGCCAGCTGCGTGAGGACGACGGGACCGGCGACCAGCGCGCCGCCACCGCCGTCGCGACCATGCCCTCGCGCACCCCCGTCTCCCAGGTCGTCCGCGAGCCGGAGGTCGGCGAGTTGAACCGCATCACCACGATCCACCCCCGCACCTACAACGAGGCCAAGACCATCGGTGAGGCCTTCCGCGGCGGCGTGCCGGTCATCATGAACCTCTCCGACATGGACGACTCCGACGCCAAGCGGCTCGTCGACTTCGCCGCCGGCCTGGCCTTCGGCCTGCACGGCTCCATCGAGCGGGTCACGAGCAAGGTCTTCCTGCTCAGCCCCTCCTTCGTCGAGGTCGACGGTGGCACCACCACCGCGGAGCAGACGCGTGGGGCGCAGGGCCCGTTCAACCAGAGCTGACGACGGCCCTGTGCACCGGCCCGGTCGCAGTCGGTGCTCAGGGTGCCCGCGTAGGCTGCCCGCATGATCGGCCAGATCCTCGCGCTCCTGCTCAACCTGTACTTCTTCGTGCTCATCGCCCGCCTCGTCTTCGACTGGGTGCAGGTCTTCGCGAGGGAGTGGCGCCCCAAGGGCCCGGTGCTCGTGCTCGCCAACGGGGTGTATGCCGCGACCGACCCGCCGCTGCGCGCGTTGCGCCGGGTGATCCCCCCGTTGCGCCTGGGCGGGGTGGCGCTCGACCTCGGCTTCCTCGTGCTCATCATCGCCGTGGGGATCGGCCGCTCGCTGGCCCTGTCGCTGCCGTTCTGAGGCCGCCGAGCCTCTCGTGAGGGTGCTCGACGCGGCCCGGCCGACTCGGTGACCGAGCGCCGCCGGTGCGTTAGAGTGCTCGCTGGACACCGTGCATACCCGCACGTCATCGCCACACCCGCACGTCGCGGGTTCCCGACGTGGTGGTGACCCCCTTGGATCATGAGGTGAAACATGGCTCTGTCCCCCGAGGACGTCATCAAGAAGAGCTTCAACGCGACGCACCTGCGCCGCGGCTACGACGAGACCCAGGTCGATGACTTCCTGGACGAGGTCGTGGTGGAGCTGCGTCGGCTGGTGGCCGAGAACGACGGCCTCCGCACCGACCTCGAGGACTGCCGCGCCAGCCGTGGCATCGGTGCCGGCGACACCGCCCGGACCACCGAGCCGAGCGACGCGGCGACCGTCTCCACTGATGCTGCCCAGGGCAGCGACTCCGGTGCCGAGCTGGAGGACCTGCGTCGCCAGCTGGGCGAGTGCCAGGAGGCCCGTGCGGCTGCCGAGCAGCGTGCCCAGGAGGCCGAGGAGCGTGCGGCCGCCGCCGAGAGCGACCGCGAGGACGCCCGCGCGTCGATGGCTGCCGTGGCCGCCCCCGCTGGCGGTCAGGCGGTGCAGGGCGACGGCGAGGACCCGAGCTCGATCATCTCGCTGGCGCAGCGCCTCCACGACCAGCACGTCGCCGAGGGCGAGAGCACCAGGGCCCGGCTCATCGAGGAGGGCGACGGCTACAAGGCCGCGACCGTGGCCGAGGCCGACGAGCGCAGCGCCGAGCTGCTCCGCACGGGCCAGGAGACGCACGACCGCCTCGTGGGCGAGGGCCAGGCCACCCACGACGAGCTCGTCCAGACCGGGCAGAGCCGGCACGACGAGCTCGTGAGCACCGGCCAGGAGACGCACGACCGACTCGTGAGCGAGGGCCAGGCCACCCACGACGAGCTCGTCCAGACCGGGCAGAGCCGGCACGACGAGCTCGTGAGCGCCGGTGAGCAGACCCGCGACCGCCTGGTCGGCGAGGGTCAGGCCGACCACGACCAGATGATCAGCGACGCCGAGCAGCAGCGTGCCACCGTGCTCGAGGACCTGAACACACGGGAGAGCGCCCTGTCGTCCACCATCAGTGGCCTGCAGAGGCAGGAGCGAGACCTGCGCGAGCGCCTGCGGGCCTTCCTCACCGACCAGATGGAGCGGCTGGACGGCACCCGTCCGTCCGGCTGATCGCCTCCTCCCGCCCCACCTCGGCGCCCCGTCCGCACCTGCGGACGGGGCGCCGCCTGCGTTCCGGTCTCCGGGTGGTGCCGCCTGCCGTTGTCATCGGCAGGGACGTGATCTATCCTCCCAGCACGATCGCTCGCCTGGCAGGGGGAGCGCAGCCCACGAACGAAGGACGACCGTGGCCACGACCGCCAAGAAGGAGGCCTCGCGCAGCACGACGCGCGCAGGCCGGGGGAGCAAGGGGCAGGGGCAGCACCAGGCGCTGAGCGTGCGCGAGGGCGAGAGCCCCTGGACCGCTGCCGAGCTCGAGGAGGTGCGCAGCGAGCTGGAGGGCGAGATCGACCGCCTGCGTGAGGAGGTCGAGGAGGCCGAACGTGAGCTGCACGACCGCGGTCGCTCCTTCGGCGACGGCGCCGGTGACGACCAGGCCGACGCCGGAGCCGCGACCTGGGAGCGTGAGCACGAGCTCTCGGTGACCAACAACGCGCGGGACCTCATCGAGCAGAACACCCATGCCCTCGATCGCATCGACGCGGGCACCTACGGCGACTGCGAGTCGTGCGGGACGCCGATCGGCAAGATGCGGCTGCAGGCCTTCCCGCGTGCGACGCTATGCCTGACATGCAAGCAGAAGCAGGAACGCCGCTGACCACTCGCCCTCCCAGGCGCACCACCGTGGTGCTGCTCGTCGCGCTGCTCTGGGCAGGGCTGGACCAGGCGACCAAGGCCTGGGCCGAGGCCGCCCTCACGCGGGGTGAGTCCGTCCCCCTGGTCGGTGAGCTGCTGCAGCTGCACCTCGTCTACAACTCCGGGGCGGCCTTCTCGCTGGGCACGAGCTGGACGGGCGTCGTCACGACGATCGCCACCCTGGTCTCACTCGCCATCGTCTGGCAGTCCTTCCGCACCCGCAGCCTGGCCTGGGGCCTCACGCTCGGTCTGCTCCTGGGGGGTGCGGTCGGCAATCTCATCGACCGCTACTTCCGCCCACCCTCGGTCGGGCTGGGGCACGTCGTGGACTTCCTGGCGCTGCCCAACTTCCCCGTCTTCAACATCGCCGACATCGGCGTGACGACGGCCGCCGGGCTCATCATCCTGCTCTCGCTGCGCGGCTACCACCCGGACGGCACACGCGAGGGCCAGGAGAGCCACGAGGACCTCGAGGAGGCCCGGTGAGCGACTTCCGGATGTTCACCGTCCCCGACGGGCTGGAGGGGGAGCGGGTCGACGTGGCGCTGCCCCGACTGCTCGGGCTCTCCCGGTCCAAGGCGGCGACGCTCGCCGCCGACGGGCACGTGCTCGTCGACGGGCGGGCGGTCGGCAAGTCCGACCGGCTGATCGCCGGCGCCTCCCTCGAGGTGCGTATGCCGCCGGCCGGGCCCCCGCCGGAGCTCGCCGTCGTGGCTGAGCCGGTCGAGGGGATGCGGATCGTCCACGACGACCCGGAGATCGTCGTCGTCGACAAGCCGTCCTTCGTGGCGGCCCACCCCAGCGTCGGCTGGAACGGCCCCACGGTCGTCGGCGGTCTCGCGGCGGCCGGCTACCGCATCTCGACCTCGGGGGCGCCGGAGCGGCAGGGCATCGTGCAGCGTCTCGACGTGGGCACCAGCGGGCTCATGGTCGTCGCGAAGTCCGAGCGCGCCTACACCGTGCTCAAGCAGGCCTTCCGCGACCGCGTCGTCGACAAGACCTACCACGCCCTCGTCCAGGGCCTCCCGGACCCGCACGAGGGCACCATCGACGCCCCGATCGGCCGCCATCCCGGGCACGACTACCGGTTCGCGGTGATGACCGGCGGACGGCCGAGCATCACCCACTACGAGCTCCTCGAGGCGCACCGTCGGGCGAGCCTGCTGCAGATCCACCTCGAGACCGGCCGCACCCACCAGATCCGCGTCCACTTCTCCGCCCTGCGACACCCCTGCTGCGGCGACCTGACGTACGGCGCGGACCCGACCCTGGCGCGTGACCTGGGGCTGGACCGCCAGTGGTTGCACGCCACCGAGCTCGCCTTCGACCACCCCGGGAGCGGTGAGCGGGTGACCTTCGTCTCGGCATACCCGCAGGACCTCGAGCAGGCGCTGGAGCGCATCCGCGGGTGATCCGGGGCAGGGCGGCAGGAGTGTCAGCGCGGCGAACTAGGATCTCGTCCTGATGTCAGCACCAACCAGCAGCAGCGTCCCGCGCGAGCAGAACTTCGTCCACCTGCACAACCACACCGAGTACTCCATGCTCGACGGTGCGGCGCGGATCACCGACATGT
Source organism: Serinicoccus profundi (assembly GCF_008001015.1). NCBI lineage: Bacteria > Bacillati > Actinomycetota > Actinomycetes > Micrococcales > Ornithinimicrobiaceae > Serinicoccus > Serinicoccus profundi. The sequence goes on from NZ_CP042862.1 coordinate 1,194,016, forward strand.
TCGAGAGGGCCGCCGAGCTCGGGATGCCGGCCATCGCGACGACCGACCACGGCTTCATCTTCGGTGCCTACGAGTTCTGGAAGACCGCGCAGCGCTACGACGTCAAGCCCATCATCGGGCTCGAGGCCTACGTCACACCCGGCACCCACCGCACCGACAAGACGCGGGTGAAGTACGGCGACGGCGGGCGCGACGACGTCTCCGGTGGCGGCGCCTACACCCACATGACGCTGCTGGCCCGCAACAACAACGGCATGAACAACCTCTTCCGGATGGCCTCGCTGGCCTCGATGGAGGGCTACTACTTCAAGCCGCGCATGGACCGCGAGCTGCTGGAGACCTACGGCCAGGGCCTCATCGCCACCACGGGGTGCCCGTCGGGGGAGATCCAGACCCGGCTGCGGCTCGGGCAGTGGGACAAGGCCGTCGAGTACGCCTCGGACATGAAGGACATCTTCGGCGCGGACAACTACTTCCTCGAGCTCATGGACCACGGCATCCAGATCGAGCGCGTCGTCCGGCAGGACCTCCTCCGGCTGGCCAAGGAGCTCTCGCTGCCGCTGCTGGCGACCAACGACCTGCACTACACCCACCAGGAGGACGCCAAGGCGCACTCGGCGCTGCTGTGCGTGCAGTCCGGGTCCACGATGCAGGACCCCAACCGCTTCCAGTTCAACGGCGACGGCTACTACCTCAAGACCGCCGCCGAGATGCGCGACATCTGGCGCGAGCTGCCCGAGGCGTGCGACAACACCCTGCTGGTGGCCGACCGCTGCGACATCTCCTTCACCGAGGGCGAGGGCCGCTACATGCCCCGCTTCCCGGTGCCCGAGGGCGAGGACGAGCGGAGCTGGTTCATCAAGGAGGTCGAGACCGGTCTGCACCGGCGCTATCCCGAGGGGGTGCCGGACTACGCCCGCAAGCAGGCGGAGTACGAGTCGGGCGTCATCATGGACAAGGGTTACCCGGGCTACTTCCTCGTCGTCGCCGACTTCATCAACTGGGCCAAGGACAACGGCATCAAGGTCGGGCCCGGCCGTGGCTCGGGTGCCGGCTCCATGTGCGCCTACGCGATGGGGATCACCGACCTCGACCCGATCCAGCACGGCCTGATCTTCGAGCGCTTCCTCAACCCCGAGCGCAAGTCGATGCCCGACTTCGACGTCGACTTCGATGACCGGCGACGCTCCGAGGTCATCCGCTACGTCACCCAGAAGTACGGCGACGAGCGGGTCGCGATGATCGTCACCTACGGCACGATCAAGGCCAAGCAGGCGCTCAAGGACGCCTCCCGGGTCATGGGTTTCCCCTTCGCGATGGGGGAGAAACTCACCAAAGCGATGCCGCCCAGCGTCATGGGCAAGGACATCTCGCTGGCCGGGATCCAGGATCCCCAGGACAAGAGGTATGCCGAGGCCGGCGAGTTCCGTGAGCTGCTCGCCGACGACGAGCACGCGGTGGAGGTCTTCGACACCGCCACCGGGCTGGAGGGGCTGAAGCGCCAGTGGGGCGTCCACGCCGCCGGCGTCATCATGTCCAGCGAGCCGCTGCTCGACGTCATCCCGATCATGCGCCGCGACCAGGACGGCCAGATCATCACCCAGTTCGACTACCCGACGTGCGAGTCGCTCGGGCTGGTCAAGATGGACTTCCTGGGGTTGCGCAACCTCACCGTCCTGGACGACGCCATCAACAACATCCGCGAGAACCGTGGCGAGGAGATCGACCTCGACGCGCTGTCCAAGGACATGACCGACCGGGCGACCTACGACCTGCTGAGCCGGGGCGACACGCTCGGGGTCTTCCAGCTCGACGGCAACGGCATGCGCCAGCTGCTGCGCCTCATGCAGCCCGACACCTTCGAGGACATCTCCGCGGCGCTCGCGCTCTACCGCCCCGGCCCCATGGGCGTCAACGCGCACACCAACTTCGCGCTCCGCAAGAACGGCAAGCAGGAGAACACCCCGCTGGACCCCGAGCTCAAGGGCAAGCTGCAGCCGGAGATGGAGGCAGCCCTGCAGCCCATCCTGGAGAACACCTACGGTCTGTGCGTCGCCGGTGAGACACCTATCGTCGATGCTGACACCGGCGAGCAGATCCGCATCGATGAGCTCGAGAGCCGAGTCAAGCAGGGGTTCTTCACTTTCGGCGTCGACGAGCGGGGCGCGGTGGTGCGGCGTCAGGTCACGCACTGGTGGCAGATGCCGGACAAGCCGATCCTGACCATCAGTACAGGTGCCGGTGGTTCGGTCCGGCTCTCGGCGGACCACCCGGTCCTGACCCCTCGTGGATGGGTCGAGGCGGGCGAACTCGTCGTCGGACAGGACTGCATCGGTTTCTCCCACGACGAGCGTGTCGTGGCTGGTCGGGGCGAGCCGGTCCTCGTCGGAGCGGTCGGCGCGCCTGCTGCTCCTCCACCTGTTCGCCGGGTGCAGACCTTAGAAGGACCCTACGAGCAGCTGGACTGGACCGGCATCGAGGACATCTCAGTCGGTCCACCGGAGCCGGTCTACGACATCACCGTCGACGACGTTCACAACTTCATCTCCCGTGGCCTGGTGCTGTCGAACTGCATCTACCAGGAGCAGGTGATGGAGATCGCCCAGAAGCTGGCGGGCTACACGCTGGGCAACGCCGACCTCCTGCGCCGCGCGATGGGCAAGAAGAAGAAGGAGGTCCTCGACGCCGAGTACATCCCGTTCTCGGACGGGATGAAGAAGAACGGCTACAACGAGGCCTCGGTCGCCGCCCTGTGGGGCGTCCTGGTGCCGTTCTCGGACTACGCCTTCAACAAGGCGCACACCGCGGCCTACGGCGTCATCTCCTACTGGACCGGCTTCCTCAAGGCCAACTACCCGGCCGAGTACATGGCCGCCCTGCTCACCAGCGTCGGCGACGACAAGGACAAGACCGCGCTCTACCTCGCCGAGTGCCGGCGGCTGCGCATCCCCGTGCTGCCGCCCGACGTCAACGAGTCGATCGGCACCTTCGCCGCCGTCGGCGACGACATCCGCTTCGGGATGCAGGCGATCCGCAACGTCGGCTCCAACGTCGTCCAGGCGATCGCGGCCACCCGGGAGGAGAAGGGCGCCTTCACCTCCTTCGAGGACTTCCTGCGCAAGTGCCCGGCTGTGGTCTGCAACAAGCGCACCATCGAGTCGCTGTGCAAGGCCGGAGCCTTCGACGGTCTCGGCCACACCCGCCAAGGGCTGGTCACCGTGCACGAGAGGTATGTCGAGGCGCTGGCGGACGAGAAGAAGCAGGAGGCGATCGGCCAGGACAGCCTCTTCTCCGGGCTGTCCTTCGGCGGCGGCGGCGGCGATGACGAGGAGGGCGAGCCGGTGCAGATCGTCACCCTCCCGGCCATCCCCGCGATCGAGTGGGACAAGACCGCGCGCCTGGCCTTCGAGCGCGAGATGCTCGGGCTCTACGTCTCCGACCACCCGCTCAACGGCATCGAGCACATCCTGTCCCAGCACGCCAGCGCCTCGATCCTGCAACTGGTCGGTGAGGACGGCGCCAAGGACGGCGACTTCGTCACGGTCGCCGGGCTCATCACCAACCTGCAGCTCAAGCGGACCAAGAACGGCGACCCGTATGCCCGGGCCACCGTCGAGGACATGGCCGGCTCGCTCGACGTCGTCTTCTGGCCCAAGACCTACATGACGATCTCGACGATGCTCGCCGAGGACACCGTGGTCGTGGTCAAGGGCCGGCTCAAGAAGGACGACTCCACCGAGCTCATGGCCAACGAGATGACGCTGCCGGACATCAAGTCCGGCCCCCGCGGCCCGGTGGTGCTCAACCTGCCGCTGACCCGTGTCACCGACGGCCTCGCGCACAAGCTCAAGGGGGTCCTCGCCGACCACCCCGGCGCGACCGACGTCCACGTCAAGCTCACCCAGCCCGGCCGCACCGTCCTGCTCAAGCTGGACGAGAGCCTGCGGGTCACGGCCACGCCCGAGCTCTTCGGCGACCTCAAGGCCCTGCTGGGCCCGGCCAGCGTCGGAGGCTGAGAGGCCTTCCGCCGACCTCAGGTGAGCGTGACGACGAACCCGCCCTCGTTGAGGTCCTGCCGGGCCGTCGTGGTGGTGACCTGCGTGGCGACGTCTACCTCCAGGCGAGCGGCGACTACGGCCTCGGCCACCTGCAACGGTGTCATGGAGGGGTACCAGTAGACCTTGTGCTCGCTCGCGCGGCCGTCGGGGCCGCTCACGCGGAAGTAGTAGTCGATGCCGGCGCCCTGGCTCTGCCGGGTCACGCGGTAGGTCCCGGTGATCGTCCCGGTGGTCGACGTGCTCTGGACGGTCATGATCTGCACCTCATCTCGTGGTTACCGATGAGGAGCTTTACTCCTTCTCTACTCTTTCATGGGGAAAACTTGACCATTCGCATGGTGTGACGCGCGTCACGTCCGGTGCTGCCACGGGGCCGCTTCTCGTCGGCTCAGTTTGTCTCCGGGACGACCACCGGCGGCGAGCTCGCCCGCAGCACGATCTCCGGTCGGTCCAGGCGTCGGGCGGCCAGGTGCACCCGCCAGCGCCCCGGCGTCACCGGCGTCGCGAGGACGGCGCGGGCCGCCTCGGTCGTGACCTCGGCGGCCTCCTCGCCACCGCGCACCAGCGTGAAGGTATGCCGCAGCGGCCACCCTGCGCGCTCGGCACCGATGCGGCGCGCCACGAAGGTGCCGTCCTCGATGGCGAGGTGGCAGAAGACGCCGGGCTCGGTCCGAGGGTCCACCTCGAAGGTCTCCAGCCCCGCGGACGGGGCGTTCGCGGCATACCCCTGCAGGCTCCGGACCGAGCCGGTCGGGCCGGAGCGGACCGGCGCCACCTCGACCCGCTCCCTGCGTCTCCAGGGCAGCCGTCGTCCGGTCCGGACCCGCACCTCGAGCGAGGCAGGTGGGTCGGTGCCCGGCGCGTCGAGTGCACGCAGGATCGAGGCCAGCCGGACCACGGTGGTGGCCGGGTTGAGCGCCGAGGTGGTCACCAGGTCGGCGACCGAGGCGACGAAGCTGCTCGGCGCCTCCTGCGGTGCTAGCTCGTGGAGCCGCCACAGGTCGGTGACGGCGCGGGTCTGTGCGGCGGTCCGGATGTCGAAGCGCAGCGGCCCGCTGGTCCAGCCGCGACGGAAGTGGTTGTGGTCCTCGGCGTCGAAGTAGCCGGGCACCCGCTCCCGCCCGAAGGGTCCGGTCGGCGCGGCCGGGAGCGGGGTGGGCGCCCCGCCCCGCTGCTGCCACACCGCAGCGGGCCACGACCCGGAGGCCAGCCGGTGCCGGTTGAGGTCGGGGCGCAGCCGCTCGACGACGTCGAAGGCCGCGAGGCCGAGGTCGCGCTCGGCGAAGGGCAGGAGGTGCGCGGCGCGCAGGAACTCCGGCGTCGCCAGCGGGTGCAGCGCCAGGCTGCGCCGGTGCAACGAGTGCAGGACGTGACCGAAGTGCGAGCGGTTGCGGTGCAGGCGGTAGTGCGCGTCGACCTGCTCGCCGATCGGGGCGTCCGGCAGGATCGCGAAGGCCTCGGCGACGGCCGCCTCGCCCGCCTCGCGCGCCCCCGGTGGCAGCTCGACGCCGCGGTGGAGCACGAGCGGGTGAAGCCGTCGCAGGTCGGCGGCCAGGGCGGGGACGGTCTGCTCCATCACCCCGAACGGCGTGCCGGTGCGGATCGCCCGGAAGGCCGTCCGCATCAGCTCACCGGCGCCCCCGCGCACCGCGACGTAGGGCACGGTGGGCCACCGCAGCTGGCGCTCCGCGGAGGCCGCCCACTGGCTGCCGGCGGAGAAGCTCTGGTGGTGGGCGATGCTCTCGGCGAAGGAGAGCATGCGGTCCTCGTAGTCGGGCTCGACGTACCACGGCCGCCCGGCGGCGCGGCGCAGCTCGTCGGAGACGACGAGGTCTCGCCAGAGCTCCTTGCGGCCGGCCGCGTCCGCCCATCGGCTCGGGTCGGCGGCGACGAAGCTGCTGCGATCGAGCACCCCCGCGTGGTCCAT